>NZ_JBIUZS010000002.1:0-743540 GCF_044745165.1 Kluyvera sp. NPDC087067
GCCTTCCTCCTCGCTGAAAGTACTTTACAACCCGAAGGCCTTCTTCATACACGCGGCATGGCTGCATCAGGCTTGCGCCCATTGTGCAATATTCCCCACTGCTGCCTCCCGTAGGAGTCTGGACCGTGTCTCAGTTCCAGTGTGGCTGGTCATCCTCTCAGACCAGCTAGGGATCGTCGCCTAGGTGAGCCATTACCCCACCTACTAGCTAATCCCATCTGGGCACATCCGATGGTGTGAGGCCCGAAGGTCCCCCACTTTGGTCTTGCGACGTTATGCGGTATTAGCTACCGTTTCCAGTAGTTATCCCCCTCCATCGGGCAGTTTCCCAGACATTACTCACCCGTCCGCCACTCGTCACCCAAGAGCAAGCTCTCTGTGCTACCGTTCGACTTGCATGTGTTAGGCCTGCCGCCAGCGTTCAATCTGAGCCATGATCAAACTCTTCAATTTAAAAGTGTTTGATGCTCAATGAATTAAACTTCGTAATGAATTACGTATGTTCACTCGTTGAGACTTGGTATTCATTTATCGTCTTGCGACGTTAAGAATCCGTATCTTCGAGTGCCCACACAGATTGTCTGATAAATTGTTAAAGAGCAGTGCAACACGGCTTTCGCTCACTGTTGCGAGGTGGCGTATATTACGCTTTCCTCTTTCAGAGTCAAGCGTTTAATTTCGCTTTTCTCTGCCGGCGTTCTCTTAAGAACCCCGCTGACCCGGCGGCTTGTTTGCCGTTGTTCCGTCTCAGTGGGGCCGCATTATAGGGAGAAACTGAGAAGTGGCAAGCATAAATCGAAAAAAACTTTCTATTAGCTTACTTTTCATCCACAACGCTTATGTTTGATCATTTTTTAAACAAAAACGAGCCCCGAGAGGCCCGTTTTTGTGTTTTTGTGACTTACTGCACTGCCACAATATGGTCGTCTTTGACTTCCAGATGGATAACTTTTCCAGGAATCAGCTCGCCTGAGAGAATCTGCTGTGCCAGTGGGTTCTCAATCTGCTGCTGAATAGCGCGTTTCAACGGACGTGCACCATATACCGGGTCGTAGCCGTTTTTACTCAGAAGCAGTAAAGCCTCATCGGAAATCTGCGTTTCATATCCACGCTCTTCCAGACGTTTATAAAGACGTTGCAGCTGGATCTGAGCGATAGAAGCAATGTGTGATTCGCCCAGCGGGTGGAACACAACGACTTCATCGATACGGTTAATGAACTCTGGACGGAAACTATGACTGACCACGCCCAGCACCAGATCTTTCATATGACCGTAATCCAACTCGCCAAAACGTTCCTGAATAAGATCGGACCCCAGGTTAGACGTCATAATTACGACCGTATTACGGAAGTCGACCGTTCTACCCTGACCATCAGTCAAACGACCATCATCAAGAACCTGCAACAGAATGTTGAAAACATCCGGGTGCGCTTTTTCCACTTCATCCAGCAGGATGACCGAGTATGGGCGACGGCGAACCGCTTCCGTCAAATAACCACCCTCTTCATAACCGACATATCCTGGAGGTGCCCCCACCAGACGAGAGACGGAGTGTTTCTCCATAAACTCGGACATATCGATACGCACCATCGCGTCATCGCTGTCGAACATAAAGTTAGCCAACGCTTTGCACAGCTCGGTTTTACCGACACCGGTTGGCCCCAGGAACAGGAACGAACCGATAGGACGATTTGGATCCGACAGCCCTGCACGGCTACGGCGAATGGCGTTCGATACCGCTTCAACCGCTTCATTCTGGCCAATCACGCGGCTGTGAAGATCCTGCTCCATACGCAGCAGTTTATCGCGTTCACCTTCAAGCATTCTGGCAACCGGGATACCCGTCCAGCGAGCCAGCACATCAGCAATCTCAATGTCCGTTACTTTATTGCGTAACAGGCGCATGGTTTTGCCTTCGGACTGAGTAGCCACTTCCAGCTGTTTCTCCAGTTCTGGAATTTTACCGTACTGTAGCTCAGACATGCGCGCGAGATCACCGACGCGCCGCGCTTGCTCAATGGCAATCTTCGCCTGCTCCAGTTCAGCCTTGATAGTTTGCGTTCCCGAGAGCGAGGCTTTTTCCGCTTTCCACTCTTCTTCTAATACCGAGTACTGGCGTTCTTTATCTTCCAGCTCTTCATTAAGCATATCGAGACGTTTTTTACTCGCCTCGTCAGACTCTTTCATCAGCGCCTGCTGTTCCAGCTTCAGCTGAATGATTCGACGATCGAGCCTATCCAGTTCTTCCGGTTTCGAGTCAATTTGCATACGAATACTGGAAGCTGCTTCATCAATAAGGTCGATGGCTTTATCCGGTAACTGACGGTCAGCGATATAGCGATGGGACAACGTCGCCGCCGCTACAATAGCCGGGTCAGTAATCTGCACATGGTGATGCAGCTCGTAACGCTCTTTAAGCCCACGCAGAATGGCGATGGTATCTTCCACCGACGGTTCAGCCACAAACACTTTCTGGAAACGACGCTCCAGCGCAGCATCTTTTTCGATGTACTGACGATACTCATCAAGCGTAGTCGCCCCGACGCAGTGCAGTTCCCCACGCGCCAGCGCAGGTTTCAGCATATTACCGGCATCCATAGCGCCGTCGGCTTTACCCGCGCCCACCATAGTATGCAGTTCGTCGATAAACAGAATGACGTTACCTTCCTGTTTCGACAGATCGTTCAGAACACCTTTCAAACGTTCTTCAAATTCACCGCGGTATTTCGCCCCGGCCACCAGCGCGCCCATATCCAGTGCCAGTACCCGACGGCCTTTCAAGCCTTCAGGCACTTCACCATTAATAATGCGCTGCGCCAGCCCTTCGACAATGGCCGTTTTACCCACACCGGGTTCACCGATTAATACCGGGTTATTTTTGGTACGACGCTGCAATACCTGAATGGTACGGCGAATTTCTTCATCACGGCCAATAACCGGGTCGAGTTTGCCCTGTTCGGCACGCTCGGTAAGATCAACGGTATATTTTTTCAAGGCCTGACGTTGGTCTTCGGCCCCTTGATCGTTCACGCTTTCTCCTCCACGCATCTTTTCAATTGCCTGAGTGATATTGGCAGTTGTCGCACCAGCTGTTTTCAATAATTCAGCCAGCGTGCCTCGGGACTCAAGCGCGGCGATAACAAACAGCTCTGACGAAATGAAGTTATCACCATTTTTTTGTGCCAGTTTGTCGCAAAGATTCAGGACGCGAATCAGATCCTGAGACGGCTGCACATCGCCGCCGGTGCCTTCAACTTGAGGTAAACGGCTTAATGCCTGATCGATAGCTGTGCGTAACTGCCCGGCATTAATGCCCGCGGACGTTAATAAAGGACGTACAGAGCCCCCTTCCTGATTCAGTAAGGCACTCATTAAATGAAGAGGTTCGATAAATTGGTTGTCTTGCCCAAGTGCGAGCGACTGGGCATCAGCAAGAGCAAGCTGGAATTTATTAGTAAGACGATCCAGACGCATGACTCCTCCCATAATAGGTCAAATTTGCTACAGGAGATTAAATGAGGTCATCCCTCAATTATTCAAGGTTAATTGACCTATTCAATGAGAAAAAAATATCAGCGTTCTGGATCGCCTTGATTCTATAGGTTATATCAGCCAGATAAAACTTGCCATACGACCCGTAATACGGTCACGACGATATGAGAAAAAATCATCCTTTTCGCTGAAGGTACAGCGGTCACCGCCAAAGACGTTGGTTACACCCACATTTGCCAAGCGCTGGCGTGCCAGCAGATAGATATCAGCATAATACTTTTCGCCAACCGGACGGAAAGCATCCACCGCGTTAATATCCTTTGCCATAAACGCTTCACGCACTTCGGGGCCTACCTCAAACGCCAGTGGCCCAATCGCCGGGCCAAACCAGGCGAGGATATTTTCAGGACGGTCGTTAAAACAAGCCACCGTCTCTTCCAGCACGCCATCGCACAGGCCGCGCCAGCCAGCATGCGCTGCGGCAACCTCTGTGCCTGCCCGATTGCAAAACAGCACCGGCAGGCAATCAGCCGTCATAACCGCACACACCGTTCCGGGCGTATTACTGTAGGACGCATCGGCACGCTTCGAGGCATACGGTTCACCGGTCAGATGCAGCACATCTTTTCCGTGTACCTGCTCAAGCCACACGGGTTTCGAGGGCAGTTTACCTGCCGCGAACATGCGTTTACGGTTCTCTTCAACGTGTTCTGGATTATCACCGCAGTGAGCGCCAAGATTCAGTGAATCCCACGCTCCCAGGCTAACGCCACCCACACGCGTTGAACTACAGGCGGCCACGCCTTCCGGCAGCGGCCATTCCGGAACAATGATTTTGGTCATAGCCAGTCTACGTCATCCTTGTGCTCTTCAAAGTCATCGCGCATCACGGCGATAAGCTCAACCATATCTTCAGGAATTGGCGCATGCCATTCCATCTCAATACCCGAAATCGGATGATAGAGACGCAGCATGGTAGCGTGCAGTGCCTGGCGATCGAACTTACGTAGCGTGGCGATAAACGCCTCAGATGCGCCTTTTGGCGGACGAGGGCGCCCACCGTATACCTGATCGCCCACCAGCGGATGGGTGATGTGCGCCATGTGCACGCGGATCTGGTGCGTACGTCCGGTTTCCAGACGCAGTCGCAGACGCGTGTGCACACGGAAGTGTTCCATAATGCGATAGTGCGTCACCGCCGGTTTACCCATCGGGTGTACCGCCATGTGCGTACGTTTAGTCGGGTGACGGCTGATAGGCTCTTCAACGGAACCGCCCGCAGTCATGTGACCAATCGCCACGGCTTCATACTCACGGGTGATTTCGCGTAATTGCAGTGACTCCACCAGACGTGTCTGAGCAGGAACGGTCTTCGCAACCACCATTAAACCGGTCGTGTCTTTATCCAGACGATGCACAATGCCCGCTCGCGGTACATCGGCAATTGGCGGATAATAATGTAGCAGCGCATTAAGCACCGTACCGTCCGGGTTACCGGCGCCTGGGTGCACAACGAAACCACGTGGCTTGTTGATGACTAAAATATCTTCATCTTCATATACGATATCGAGCGGCAGATCCTGCGCTTCAAAGCGGATCTCTTCATCGATTTCGGCATCGATAGCGATAGTCTCGCCACCCATGACTTTCTCTTTCGGCTTATCTGAAATCTTGCCGTTGACCTGGACGCGCTGGTCCAAAATCCACTCTTTTATTCGCGAACGCGAATAATCAGGGAACATTTCGGCCAAAGCCTGATCTAAGCGTTGACCGAGTTGTGATTCGGACACCGTTGCGGTGAGTTGTACTTGTTGTGCCATAGACAGCTTCTTCGTTAACGTTGGGTTTTTACGGCTTTGCCGTTTAATATAGTGTGCTATTGTAGCTGGTCTTAGTCGGGAACAGGAACTGTGAATATCCCGTATAAACATTTTGAGGAAAGTCAAAACGTCATGACGCGCATGAAATATCTGGTGGCAGCGGCCACGTTGAGCCTGGCTTTGGCGGGGTGCTCTGGTTCAAAGGACGAGGTTCCTGATAATCCGCCTAATGAAATCTACGCAACTGCTCAGCAAAAGCTCCAGGACGGTAACTGGAAACAGGCCATAACGCAACTGGAAGCGTTGGATAACCGCTATCCATTTGGACCTTATTCCCAGCAGGTTCAGCTGGATCTGATCTACGCATACTATAAAAATGCCGATCTGCCGCTGGCTCAGGCCGCTATTGACCGCTTCATCCGTCTGAACCCAACGCACCCTAACATCGACTATGTGATGTACATGCGCGGCCTGACGAACATGGCGCTTGATGATAGCGCGCTGCAGGGTTTCTTCGGGGTTGATCGCTCTGACCGTGACCCACAGCATGCCCGTGACGCATTTAATGACTTCTCGAAGCTGGTGCGCGGCTACCCGAATAGTCAGTATGTGACCGATGCCAATAAACGTCTGGTCTTCTTAAAAGACCGTCTGGCGAAATATGAGCTTTCCGTTGTTGATTACTATACCGCGCGTGGCGCGTGGGTTGCCGTCGTTAACCGCACAGAAAACATGATGCGTAACTACCCGGATACCCAGGCAACCCGTGATGCATTGCCTAAGATGGAAAATGCTTATCGTGAAATGCAGATGACCGCGCAGGCTGACAAAGTGGCGAAGATTATTGCCGCCAACAGCAAAAACACGCAGTCCTGATACAGACTTCACCCAAAGCAAAACGGCAGCCGAGTGGCTGCCGTTTTTTTATTCTTTTCATCAAAGCTGAAGCGGTTTAGCCGCAAGTCATCCTGTCAAATATGGCTGCATTTTTGCGATTCGACAAGTATTAAATCGCTTCTTCCTGCCCTGACTCACAAAATGAGGGCGCTGACAAAAAGTGACAAAATAATGTGATCTAAATCACACATTTTAGTTAAATCCGAGGTATGCTGGAATCACCAAGACGGAAAGACAAGAGGTAAAATTTATGACAATGAACATTACCAGTAAACAAATGGAAATTACTCCGGCTATTCGCCAGCATGTCGCAGACCGTCTCGCCAAATTGGAAAAATGGCAAACTCAGCTAATCAACCCACATATCATTCTCTCTAAAGAGCCACAGGGCTTTGTTGCTGATGCCACGATGAACACCCCGAATGGGCATCTCGTCGCCAGCGCCAAACATGAAGATATGTATACTGCCATTAATGAATTGATCAACAAGCTGGAACGGCAGCTCAATAAGGTGCAGCACAAAGGGGAAGCCCGCCGCGCAGCAACGTCCGTGAAAGACGCAAGCTTCGTGGAAGTTGAAGAAGAAGAGTAAACCGAACTTTAAACTTTAATGTGTATCGCCAACGCGCCTTCGGGCGCGTTTTTTATTGACAGAGTGAAAACAGACCGGGTACTGTAAAACCTCGTCACTATAGAGATTTAGCCAACCGTGAAATTACTGCCGTTTTTCTTCGCATTCTTTTTTACCTTCCCCTGATTGGGAGGCGTTTCGTCGTGTGATAAAGAATGCGAAGACGAACATTAAGGCCTCCCAACCGGGAGGCCTTTTTTATTGATAACAAGAAAGGCAAACATGATGACTTCGGAAAACCCGTTACTGGCGATACGCGATAAAATAAGCGCGCTGGATGAAAAATTAGTGAGCTTGCTGGCAGAACGTCGCGGCCTTGCCATCGAGGTGGGTAAAGCAAAGCTTGCGTCTCATCGGCCGGTGCGTGATATCGACCGTGAACGTGACCTGCTGGAGCGGCTGATTACTATTGGCAAAACGCACCAGCTTGATGCGCACTACATTACGCGTTTGTTCCAGCTCATTATTGAAGATTCCGTACTCACCCAGCAAACCTTGCTTCAGCAGCACCTGAATCAAATCAATCCTCACTCTGCCCGAATTGCTTTCCTCGGCCCAAAAGGCTCTTACTCACACCTTGCTGCCCGTCAGTACGCGGCTCGCCATTTCGAGCAGTTTATTGAAAGTGGATGTCTAAAATTTGCCGATATCTTTAATCAGGTTGAAACCGGTCAGGCTGACTATGCCGTTGTGCCTATCGAAAACACCAGTTCCGGCGGGATCAATGACGTCTACGACCTGTTGCAGCACACCAGCCTGTCGATTGTCGGCGAGATGACGGTTCCTATCGACCACTGCTTATTGACCAATAGCGGTAGCACGCTGGATACCATTGAAACCGTCTACAGCCACCCACAGCCCTTCCAGCAGTGCAGCCAATTCCTGAGCCACTATCCGCAGTGGAAAATTGAGTACACGGAAAGCACCTCAGCGGCAATGGAAAAAGTGGCGCAAGCCAACTCGCCCACCGTCGCGGCATTAGGCAGCGAAGCGGGCGGCAAGCTTTACGGCTTACAGGTACTGGAACACTGCCAGGCCAATCAGTCACAGAACATCACTCGCTTCCTGGTGCTGGCACGTAAAGCCGTGAATGTCTCCGATCAGGTTCCGGCAAAAACCACCTTGTTAATTGCCACCGGGCAACAGGCGGGGGCATTGGTAGAAGCTCTGCTGGTTCTGCGTAACCATAAACTGATCATGACCAAACTCGAATCGCGCCCTATCCACGGCAATCCATGGGAAGAGATGTTTTACCTGGATATCCAGGCCAACCTGGAAGCACTGCCAATGCAAAAGGCGCTGAAAGAACTGTCCGGGATCACCCGTTCTATGAAAGTGCTGGGAAGCTACCCGAGCGAAAACGTGGTCCCGGTTGATCCGATTTAAGCCTCGATAAAGGGCCTTTTCTTCATGCCTGCCACATCCACTGGCAGGGTGAAGAGCGCGCCAGATAGCGGATACTGCGCCACTTCTGCCGCCGACATATTTTCACGGGTCGTGGTGATATACAGCGTGCGCATATCCGCCCCGCCAAAGCAGACCATGGTCGGACAACGCACCGGCAGTCGATATTCAGCAAGCTGCTCACCTTCAGGCGAGAAACACGCGACCCGCCAGCCATCAAACATCGCACTCCAGTAGCAACCCTCTTCATCCATTGCCGCGCCGTCCGGGATCCCCTCACCGGCCTTAAACTGGCGGAACACCTCACGCGAACCCGGTTCACCCTGCGCGTTCAACGGCGTGCGATAGATCACCGCATTCGGCGTGTCGGAGGTATACATCCAGCGTTTATCGTCGCTAAATGCCAGACCGTTAGCGCCATGAATATCGCACTGAATAACCTTCGGCTTGAGCTGGTTATCAACACGGACCAGCAGCGCACCGTTGTAATCACCTGGCCCCCAGAAGGTGCCGGCGTAAAAGCGCCCGTCTCTGTCCGTCCCGCCGTCGTTAAAACGCGCCAGCTGCGGGTTGCTTGGGTTATCACAGATTTTATGCACCAGCAGGCCGCGGCTGTCGGCAAGCCAGATGGCACTGCGCAGCGCGACGACAAACCCGCCCTTTTCCCGCAAAGAGAAACAGCCGACTTCTTCAGGAAACTGGAGAATCTGATGTTCACCGCTGGCAATCTCATAACGGTGGATTTCGCACTCCAGAATGTCAGCCCAGTACAGCGCCTGCTCGCTTTCGCTCCAGGTCGGACATTCCGGCAAATGTCCGGTGTAATCAAACAACACGTTTGCTTCAGCCATCATCGTTATCCCATAAAAAAAGCCAGAGGATTTCCCCTGGCTTTCAAGTATATACAGTTTTCAGCTACTGCCGATTATCATTCGCCTGACGTAACAGGACGCGGCTCTCACTCTGGAAGCGTTGCGCGTAGTCGCCGAACCAATGTTCAACCTTACGGAAGCTATCGATGAACGCCTGCTTGTTGCCTTGTTCCAGCAGGCTTATCGCCTCGCCGAAACGCTGGTAATAACGTTTAATCAGCGCCAGATTGTTGCCTGATGACATAATAATATCAGCGTACAACTGCGGATCCTGAGCAAACAGTCGCCCAACCATCGCCAGCTCCAGACGGTAAATTGGCGATGAGAGCGCCAGCAGTTGCTCGAGCTGCACGTTCTCTTCCGCCAGATGCAATCCGTAAGCAAAGGTCGCAAAGTGACGCAATGCCTGAATAAACGCCATGTTCTGGTCATGCTCAACGGCGCTGATACGGTGCAAGCGCGCCCCCCAAACCTGAATTTGTTCGAGGAACCACTGGTAGGCTTCCGGCTGGCGGCCATCACAATAAACGACGACCTGCTTCGCCAGGCTGCCGCTGTCTGGGCCAAACATCGGGTGCAACCCAACAACGGGGCCCGAGTGCGTCGACAGCATCGCCTGCAACGGCCCGGCTTTCACCGAGCACAAGTCCACCAGAATGCAGTCTGACGGCAACGGTGGCAGTTTCGCAATCACCTGTTCAGTAACGTGAATCGGTACGCTCACAATCACCATGCCCGCATCGGCAACCAGCTCCGGCGCGCGCGCCCAATCTTCTTTTTCCAGCGTACGAACCTGATAGCCAGATAGCGTCAGCATCTTTTCAAATAGCCGCCCCATCTGCCCATTACCGCCGACAATCACTACCGGACGCAGCGAAGGACAAAGAGTTTTAAATCCCTTGTCGTTTTCGCTGGAGTAGGACTCGCGCATCACCCGGCGTAAAACATCTTCAATCAAATCAGGCGGTACGCCCATCGCCGCAGCTTCTTTGCGGCGTGAGGCCAGCATTGAAGCCTCACGCTCTGGAACGTAAATGGGCAAGCCATACTGACTTTTGACTTCGCCAACTTCCGCCACCAGTTCCATACGTTTTGCCAGCAGATCCAGCAGCGCTTTATCTACAGCATCAATTTGATCGCGCAGCGCGGTCAGTTCAGCAACCATACAATCCTCTTACGCCAGACGAGCCGCCAAATGGCCGCGTAAATCCTTGTCGAGTTCACGCAGCAGCGCATCCGTCGCTTCCCAACTGATGCACGCATCGGTGACAGACACGCCGTATTTCATCTCACAGCGCGGCTGCTCGGAAGACTGATTGCCTTCGTGAATATTGCTCTCAATCATCAGACCAATGATAGAACGGTTACCGTCCTTGATCTGTGCGACAACGGATTCCGCCACCGCAGGCTGACGGCGGTAGTCTTTATTGGAATTACCATGACTGCAATCTACCATCAGCGATGCGCGCAGTCCTGCTTGTTCCATCTCTTTTTCACACTGCGCCACATCTTCCGGGCCGTAGTTTGGCTTTTTACCGCCGCGCAGGATCACGTGGCCATCCGGGTTACCTTGAGTGCGCAGCAGACAAACCTGACCAGCCTGGTTAATCCCGACGAAACGGTGAGGCATAGCCGCCGCACGCATCGCGTTGATGGCCGTTGCCAGAGAGCCGTCGGTGCCATTTTTAAAACCAACCGGCATCGACAGGCCAGAGGCCATTTCGCGGTGAGTCTGGGATTCGGTGGTACGCGCACCGATCGCTGACCAGCTAAACAGATCGCCCAGGTACTGTGGGCTGTTTGGATCCAGTGCTTCGGTGGCTAACGGCAGCCCCATGCTGACCAATTCAACCAGCAAGCGACGCGCAATTTTCAAACCACCTTCAACATCAAACGAGCCATCCATATGCGGATCGTTGATAAGCCCTTTCCAGCCAACAGTGGTACGAGGCTTTTCAAAATAGACACGCATAACCAGGTAGAGGCTATCGCTGACCTCTTCCGCAAGGGTTTTAAATCGACGCGCGTATTCGATGGCAGCTTCAGGATCGTGAATCGAGCAAGGCCCACACACTACCAACAGGCGCGGATCGCGACCGGCGATAATGTCAGAAATCGTTTTACGTGATTGGGCGATTTGCGCTTCCTGCTGTACGGTAAGCGGGAATTCAGCTTTCAGTTGATCCGGGGTGATCAACACCTGTTCATCGGCGATATTTACGTTGTTCAGCGCGTCTTTTTGCATGATGGCATTACCTGTTATGGCTCGTTTGCGATAGTGGTTTCCTCAATGAGGTGAAGTCACAATATCATAATCAGTAAAGATTTCAATCCAAAATCCGTAAATTATTATTTACACATGCCCATTCATAGCAAAATAAATGCGCCAAATCCGTAAACTTATAATTACACCTGCAAATTTAAACCAAAAAAAGGGCGAACGCTTACGCGCTCACCCTCAGATATCGCTTCGGTTGTACTGGCTTATCTAAATTCTGGTGCTACCGCGCGAACCAGCGCATTACGCCAGCGCAGCCAGTCAATGACCACAAACAGCGCCAGGCTAACGCCCATCACCGGCATAGCCACTCCTGATGCAGCGGCAAGCAAGAGCGTGATGATGCGGGCAGGCCAGGCAAGCGCCAGCCAGCTTTGCGTTAGCGTTTGCAGCGGGTTTACCGAGGACTGACCCGGTCGTTTAATCCACCACAGGCGATACCCCATGATGATTACGACGCACAAGGCAACGCCGAACGCGATCAACAATAATTGATTCGGCAGACCAAATAACACGCCCATATGAAAATCCACGCCCCAGCGCGTCAATTTCGCCATCAACGGAAAATCGGCAAACTGTGTCTTATCAAGAATCGCTAGCGAGTGAGGATCAACCGCAACGGCATCAACCTGCGTTGGCCATCGTCTGTCGATTTCCGTCACCGTCCACGCACGATCGTCACTTCGCGGCGGACGGATCTCCAGATGCGTGGCGGTAATCCCTGCCAGCTGCGCGGCCTTCAGCACAGCATCAATCTTATCAGTGGCACTCGGCGGCTCGCCCATCGTCATCTCACTATGATGCTCGTGGTGCTCGGCATGCGGATCCAGCACCTTCTTTCCACCTTGCAAATGCGTATTCACCTGCGGCGTCATCCAGCTCATTGCCGCACGCATTTTATCGACATTGGCCCCCGCCCATTGCGACCAGGTTAACCCGGTCGCGGAGAAGAGCAGCATCCCGGCCAGCAGGCACCAGCCCAGGGTAACGTGAACCCGGCGAGTATTCTGCAGGCGGTTTTTGATGCGTCGTTTCGGGCGGGTGAAGACCCACAACACAATCCCGCCTAGCGCTGCAATCCACATCCATGATGCGGCCAGTTCACTGTAAAGCCTGCCAAAATCACCTAATAGCAGCGAACGGTGGGCATAATCAATCCACTGGCGCAGCGGTAATATTCCGCTGGTGCCGTACACCGTCATATCGCCTTTGACCGCAAGCGTAACCGGATCGATAAAAATCGCGCGGTTTTCCGATTCCCCGAGCGCAGGATCGGCAAACATAACCCGCGTAGTTTCACCCGTTTCCAGCGCCGGGCGCACCGCATTCAGCCGCAGCGGTGTCGCAAGCGCGCGCTCCGCCACCGCGATTTGGTCCGCCAGCGAATGATGCTCGCCCTCCACGTTAGCGTGTAATGCCTGTCGATACATCAGGTTTTCAAGTTGCGGTGTTGCCACATACAGCGTGCCGGTAAGCGCAGCCACGAAGATAAATGGCCCAACGAACAGGCCGATAAAAAAGTGCAGGCGGCGTAGCAGGTGCACCCATGCCGCCCGCGAGGTGCAGGTTGTCATACTCTTCCTTCATCTTTACGAAAAGAGGTGTGACGCTGATGCGTCATTTATCGTTATTAAGCAGGTAAAGCAGAACGTTGCGGCGGTGCGCGGGTGTCGGGGAATAGCCAGGGGAAATAACGCCAGTGGTTCACCACCGGCGGCAAAGACACGATCGTCACGCGCAGCAGTAATGCGCACAACAGGATACACAGCGCCAGGATCAGACCCGGGGCATGCGCTAACAGTACGCAGTAACCGCAGGCCTCACCGTGATCGATGGGCATGCTTTCCGGTGTCGAGTGGTGCCCAGGCATCGGCATACTCATATCGTGGTGCATGCCCGGCATCGCGCTCATCGGCGGCTGTTGTAACGAAATGGAGACCAGCGGAGCAAAGATAATCAGCGCCATAGCAAACAGCGCAAGCCAGGCGGCTCGCTGTTTCAATGCTGCTATGCTGACGGTTTTTCCGTTCACCCTACCCTCCCGATAACCGGGGGCATTGTAAATGATTTATCAGTCAGATGTTAACGAGAGGTGCTTTAGAAGATAAAAAAAGGGCCAGCCTTTCGGCCAGCCCCTTCTAACAGGATGTCGCTTGCGCGAATCTTAGTTAAGACGCTCTTTGATACGAGCAGACTTACCAGTGCGCTCACGCAGGTAGTACAGTTTAGCTTTACGTACAGCACCACGGCGTTTAACAGCAATGCTGTCAACTACTGGAGAGTGAGTCTGGAAGACACGCTCAACGCCTTCGCCGTTGGAAATTTTGCGAACAGTGAATGCAGAGTGCAGACCGCGGCTACGAATAGCGATAACCACGCCCTCAAATGCCTGCAGACGTTTTTTGGAACCTTCAACAACCCATACTTTCACTTCCACGGTATCACCCGGACGGAATGAAGGTACGTCCTGCTTCATCTGTTCGTCTTCAAGTTGCTTAATAATGTTGCTCATAATTTAATCTCTTATCCTGGGTAAACTGATATTTGGGGGTCTTAAACCAGCCCATCATGTTTATGTTGCTGTTGTGCGTGTTCCTGTTTGAACTCCGCCAGCAACCTTGCTTGCTCTTCAGTCAGAGCCAGGTTTTCCAGAAGTTCAGGTCTTCTAAGCCAGGAGCGGCCCAGCGACTGCTTCAAACGCCAGCGACGTATCTCGGCATGGTTCCCCGACAGCAGAACTGGCGGTACTTCCATCCCTTCTAACACTTCAGGGCGAGTATAGTGTGGACAGTCCAACAATCCATCAGCAAACGAATCTTCGATTGCTGAAGCTTCATGACCCAGAACTCCCGGAATAAACCGGGAAACAGAGTCGATCAGCGTCATTGCCGGTAACTCACCACCGCTGAGAACGTAATCGCCAATTGACCATTCTTCGTCAATCTCGGTCTGAATCACGCGCTCATCTATGCCTTCGTAGCGACCACATACCAGAATCAGCTTTTGATTCGTGGCCAGCTCGCTGACGCCTGCTTGATCAAGCTTGCGTCCCTGAGGTGACAGATAAATCACCTTCGCGCCTTCACCTGCCGCGGCTTTTGCTGCATTGATGGCGTCCCGCAAAGGTTGCACCATCATTAACATCCCCGGTCCGCCGCCGTAAGGACGATCGTCCACGGTACGGTGCCGGTCATGAGCAAAGTCACGAGGACTCCAGCTCTGGATGTTCAGCAGGCCATTTTTTACTGCCCGGCCAGTTACCCCGTAATCGGTAATTGCGCGGAACATTTCAGGAAACAGGCTAATTATGCCAATCCACATAGCGCCGTCTTTTACCGTTTATCCGGAGGTTTAAAAACCAGGATCCCAATCTACTTCGATAGTACGAGTAGTGAGATCGACTTTCTTGATAACCTGCCCATCGAGGAACGGTACGAGACGTTCCTTGATGCCAAATGCATCTTTCAGGTTTGCCTTAATGACGAGAACGTCATTCGACCCGGTTTCCATCATATCGATGACTTTACCGAGACCGTAGCCTTCTGTGGTCACTACCTGGCAGCCCATAAGGTCTTTCCAATAGTAGGTTCCATCATCCAGCGCCGGCAGCTGCGATGAATCGACGATAATTTCGCAATTCGTCAGCAGATTCGCGGCATCGCGATCGTCAACGCCTTTCAGCTTAATGACGATATCCTGATTGTGGTAGCGCCAGCTTTCCAGCTCAACGGTCTGCCACTGACCCGCCTTCTGGATTAACCAGGGCTGATAGTCAAAAATGCTTTCGGCGTCCTCGGTGGAGGAAAACACTCTGAGCCAACCACGGATACCGTAGCAAGAACCCATTTTGCCCAATACGATCGGATCAACAGGTGCTTTTGCGGCGAGTTGTTTGCTCATCATGACCACCGTGACAGATTAAGCTGCTTTGTTAGCGGCTTTGATCAGCGCTGCTACGCGATCGGAAACAGTAGCGCCCAGGCCAACCCAGTGAGCTACACGATCCAGATCCAGGCGAGTGCCTTCTTCTTTTTCGCTTGCCAGCGGGTTGAAGAAGCCAACGCGCTCAATGAAGCGACCGTTACGTGCGTTACGGCTGTCAGTGACAACAACCTGGTAGAACGGACGCTTTTTAGCGCCGTGACGTGCTAAACGAATAGTTACCATAACATCCTCTTGTGTGAATAGAACAACCGGGCCCCATCGAGGGAGGGGGCCCGGTGTCATATTAAAAGCCCGAAAATTTTACTCATTTCTGGGGGAATTGCAATCAACATCTGTCTTTTACCGCACGATAACCGGGGCGTTACCGTAATAGACAGCGTTAAGTCGATGTGTTTGTCAGCTCCGGGGTATGCAGTTCATGAGCCTGCACACCCCGGCCAAAGGGATTAGCGACCCGGGAATCCTGGGGGCATCATGCCTTTCATGCCGCGCATCATTTTCATCATGCCGCCTTTCGACTTCATCTTCTTCATCATGCGCTGCATATCATCAAACTGCTTGAGCAGACGGTTAACGTCCTGAACCTGCATGCCGCAGCCCTGAGCGATACGACGCTTGCGGGAACCCTTGATGATTTCCGGCTTCGCGCGCTCTTTCAGCGTCATCGAGTTGATGATCGCCTCCATACGCACCAGCACCTTATCGTCCATCTGGGATTTGACGTTGTCTGGAAGCTGCCCCATGCCCGGCAGTTTGCCCATCAGGCTCGCCATGCCGCCCATGTTTTTCATCTGCTTGAGTTGGTCTAAGAAGTCGTTCAGGTCGAAACCGTCACCCTTCTTAAGTTTAGTCGCCAGCTTTTCAGCCTGTGCGCGGTCAACCTTGCTTTCGATATCTTCGATAAGCGACAGCACGTCGCCCATGCCGAGGATACGGGAGGCGATACGATCGGGATGGAACGGCTCCAGCGCTTCGGTTTTTTCACCGACGCCGAGGAACTTGATTGGCTTACCGGTAATGTGACGAATTGAGAGCGCCGCACCGCCGCGCGCATCACCGTCGACCTTGGTCAGCACCACGCCGGTCAGCGGCAGCGCTTCGTTGAAGGCCTTAGCGGTATTTGCCGCATCCTGACCGGTCATCGCATCGACCACAAACAGGGTTTCAACCGGCTTAATCGCCGCGTGAACCTGCTTGATTTCATCCATCATCGCTTCGTCAACGTGCAAACGACCGGCGGTATCCACCAGCAGCACGTCGTAGAATTTCAGCTTCGCTTCTTTGAGCGCCGCGTTAACGATGTCGATAGGCTTCTGGCCAACGTCTGACGGGAAGAAATCAACGGCAACCTGCTCAGCCAGAGTTTGCAGCTGTTTGATCGCCGCTGGACGATAAACGTCGGCAGAGACAACCAGCACCTTCTTCTTGTGCTTCTCACGCAGGAATTTACCCAGCTTCGCAACGCTTGTGGTTTTACCCGCACCTTGCAAACCCGCCATCAGCACAACGGCTGGAGGCTGAGCGGCCAAATTCAGACTCTGGTTCTCTTCGCCCATCGCCGAAACCAGTTCGCTACGAACGATTTTGACGAATTCCTGGCCCGGCGTCAGGCTTTTGTTTACTTCGTGACCAACCGCTTTTTCTTTTACGCGATTGATAAAATCACGCACTACCGGCAGCGCAACGTCAGCCTCCAGCAGCGCCATACGCACTTCGCGCAGCGTCTCTTTGACGTTCTCTTCAGTAAGGCGTCCACGGCCACTGATGTTGCGCAGCGTGCGCGACAAACGATCGGTTAAATTATCAAACATTGTCTCTCGCCTGGGGTGGAAACGGTGAGTCGCTAACGCGACCAAAAAACGGAAATTTGCGGGAGTATAACACGACACAGAGCGAGTTGTGAGGCTGCGGTTGACACTGACGTCACGTAACGCAACACATGCTGGCTATGCGCCTGATACAACTCGAAGGAATTTGCGTATATACTGCATCTCTTTCTTCTATTTGACGACCGCCGACACTTTATGCCTGTTTTTGCCCTGCTCGCGCTTGTTGCCTACTCCATCAGCCTTGCGCTGATTATCCCCGGTCTGCTGCAAAAAAACAGCGGCTGGAGGCGTATGGCTATTCTCTCCGCCACCGTCGCGTTGGTGTGCCATGCGTTTGCGCTGGAGGCGCGTATTTTGCCGGGCGGTGAGGCTGGGCAAAATCTCAGCCTGCTAAACGTCGGTTCACTGGTGAGCCTGATGATCTGTACGGTGATGACCATCGTCGCCTCACGGAATCGCGGCTGGCTGTTGTTGCCCATCGTTTATGTGTTTGCGCTGATTAATCTCGCGTTCGCTACCTTTATGCCCAATGAATTCATCACTCATCTGGAGGCCACTCCGGGGATGCTGGTGCATATTGGCCTGTCGCTGTTCTCCTATGCCACGTTGATTATCGCCGCTTTATACGCGCTACAGCTGGCGTGGATAGACTATCAACTGAAGAACAAAAAGCTGGCGTTCAGTCATGAAATGCCGCCCCTGATGGTTATCGAACGCAAAATGTTTCACATCACCCAGGTTGGCGTCGTACTGCTGACCCTCACGCTCTGCACCGGTCTGTTTTACATGCATAATCTCTTTAGCATGGAAAATATTGATAAGGCCGTCCTTTCTATCATCGCCTGGTTTGTCTATATCGTATTGTTGTGGGGCCACTATCATGAAGGTTGGCGCGGACGTCGAGTCGTCTGGTTTAACGTGGCTGGCGCCGGCATCCTGACCCTTGCCTATTTCGGTAGCCGTATCATCCAACAATTTGTGAGTTAAGGACTAAGGACTTCTCTTGGAACATATTTCAACTACCACGCTGATCGTCACATTGATCATCATGGTGGTCATCTCCGCCTATTTCTCCGGTTCTGAAACCGGCATGATGACGCTTAACCGTTACCGTCTGCGGCATCTGGCAAAACAAGGGGATCGCCGGGCTCGTCGCGTCGAGAAGCTGCTGAAAAAGCCTGACCGCTTAATCAGCCTGGTGCTTATCGGCAATAACCTGGTCAATATTCTGGCTTCTGCGCTGGGGACGATTGTCGGCATGCGCCTGTATGGCGATGTGGGTGTGGCGATTGCTACCGGGGTCCTGACCTTCGTGGTGCTGGTTTTTGCGGAAGTTCTGCCGAAAACCATTGCCGCGCTCTACCCGGAGAAAGTCGCCTATCCCAGCAGCTTCCTGCTGGCACCGCTGCAAATTATCATGATGCCGCTGGTGTGGCTGCTTAACATTATTACCCGCATCCTGATGCGTATGATGGGCATCAAAACGGATATCACGATTAGCAGCGCCCTTAGCAAAGATGAACTGCGCACTATCGTGAACGAATCGCGCACGCAAATCTCGCGCCGTAATCAGGACATGCTGCTTTCGGTTCTGGATTTAGAAAAGGTGAGCGTTGACGACATTATGGTGCCGCGCAACGAAATCGTGGGCATCAACATCAATGATGACTGGAAATCCATCGTCCGCCAATTGACGCACTCTCCACACGGCCGCATCGTTCTGTATCGCGATTCCCTGGATGACGCCATCAGCATGCTGCGCTTGCGCGAAGCCTACCGCCTGATGACCGAGAAAAAGGAGTTCACTAAAGAAGTGATGCTCCGCGCGGCGGATGAAATCTACTTTGTGCCTGAAGGCACCCCGCTGAGCATCCAGTTGGTCAAGTTTCAGCGCAATAAGAAAAAAGTCGGCCTGGTAGTGGATGAGTACGGCGATATCCAGGGGCTGATTACCGTCGAAGATATTCTGGAAGAGATCGTCGGCGACTTTACCACCTCCATGTCCCCTTCCCTTGCTGAAGAAGTTAATCCGCAGAACGACGGTTCGGTCATTATCGACGGTGGCGCCAATATTCGTGAACTCAATAAAGCCTTTAACTGGCATCTGCCGGAAGATGAAGCGCGGACGGTTAACGGTATGATTGTGGAAGCGTTAGAAGAGATCCCAGCGGCAGGTACGCGGGTGCGTATCGCGCAATACGATATCGATATTCTCGACGTGCAGGATAATGTGATTAAGCAGGTTCAGGTGAGCCCAATAAGGCCGCTTCGCGAAAGCGTGGCGGAATAATCAATCCCCTCTCCCCTGGCGGGGAGAGGGTTAAAGGCAAAGGTTAGCCCTTCGCCTTTGCAACGGAAACCATCGCCGCGCGAATGGTACGACCGTTCAGGGTATAGCCTTTTTGCATCACCATCAGCACGTTGCCAGCAGCAACTTCGTCAGACTCTACCATTGCAATAGCCTGGTGAACGTTCGGGTCCATCGGAACGTTAGTATCCGCAACGACCTGCACGCCAAATTTCGCCACTACATCCAGCATAGACTTACGGGTCAATTCGATACCTTCAATCATCCCCGCCATTGCTTCATTGTCTTTGTTGGCAACTTCCAGGGCGCGATCCAGGCTATCCAGCACCGGCAGAAGTTCGTTGACGAATTTCTCCAGCGCGAATTTGTGGGCCTTCTCGACGTCAATCTCAGTACGACGACGCAGGTTTTCCATTTCTGCCTTCACGCGCAGTACGCTTTCGCGTTCGCGGGTTTCGGCTTCCGCTAACTGCGACTCAAGGTTCGCAATTTTTTCGTCGCGCGGATCCACCTGCTCAGCAGAAGCGTTTGGTTCAACCGCCTCAACTTCTTCGTGCTGATCCATGATAATTTCTTCCGGGGATTGCCCCTCAGGCGTTTTCTGTTCTTTACTACTCATGAATTTCTCCGCGTTTTTTCACAATCATCTCGCTAACCTGGATTATTATGGGGATCAGATTCCAGGTTTCAAGGGAAGCTCTCACATTGTCACCAATCTTCGGCACAAGGACATTCAGAAAATGAACAATCATTTCAAGTGTATCGGTATTGTAGGACACCCGCGGCACCCGACGGCCCTGACGACACATGAAATGCTCTATCGCTGGCTTTGCACCAAAGGCTACGATGTGATTGTTGAGCGCCAGATAGCCCAGGAGCTAAAGCTTGATAACGTCAAAACCGGTACGCTGGCGGAAATAGGCCAGAAAGCAGACCTCGCCGTTGTTGTCGGAGGGGACGGCAATATGCTCGGGGCTGCCCGCACGCTTGCCCGTTACGACGTGAGCGTTATCGGTATTAACCGTGGCAACCTGGGCTTTCTGACCGACCTCGACCCGGATAATGCTCACCAGCAGCTTGCCGACGTTCTGGAGGGCAATTACATCGCCGAAAAACGTTTCCTGCTGGAAGCGCAGGTTTGTCAGCAAAATTGCCAGAAACGCATCAGCACCGCCATTAATGAGGTCGTGCTACACCCAGGCAAAGTTGCGCACATGATTGAATTTGAAGTCTATATCGATGAGACCTTTGCCTTCTCGCAGCGCTCTGACGGGCTGATTATCTCAACACCTACCGGCTCAACGGCCTACTCACTTTCGGCGGGTGGCCCAATTCTCACGCCATCACTCGATGCCATTACGCTGGTGCCGATGTTTCCGCACACGCTGTCGGCGCGTCCGTTGGTGATAAACAGCAACAGCACCATTCGCCTGCGCTTCTCCCATCGTCGTAACGATCTGGAAATCAGCTGTGACAGCCAGATTGCGCTGCCTATCCAGGAGGGCGAGGATGTCTTAATTCGCCGCAGCGAATACCATCTCAACCTGATTCATCCTAAAGACTACAGCTATTTCAATACATTAAGCACTAAGCTCGGATGGTCAAAAAAGTTATTCTAAATTTAACTTAGCCTCTTTACTGTATAAAAAACCAGTCTATACTGTATGAAAAACCAGTTATGTATTTTCATACAGGAAAGCGGCTATGTTGGCACAACTGACCATCAGTAATTTTGCGATTGTTCGTGAACTTGAGATCGACTTCAACAGTGGCATGACGGCAATCACCGGGGAAACCGGTGCCGGTAAATCTATTGCTATTGATGCGCTTGGTCTGTGCTTGGGTGGCCGCGCCGAATCTGACATGGTGCGTGCTGGTGCCAGCCGTGCAGACCTCTGTGCTCGCTTCGCATTAAAAGACACCCCCGCGGCATTGCGCTGGCTGGAAGAAAACCAACTAGAAGATGGCCGCGAGTGTCTGCTGCGCCGCGTAATCAGCAGCGACGGCCGTTCCCGCGGTTTTATCAACGGCACCGCTGTCCCTCTCTCGCAGCTTCGCGAACTGGGGCAATTGCTTATCCAAATCCACGGGCAGCACGCGCATCAGCAACTGGTGAAACCTGAGCATCAAAAAAGCCTGCTTGATGCCTATGCCAGCGAAAGTGACCTTGCGCAGAAAATGGCAGAGCATTATCGCCTGTGGAATCAAAGCTGCCGCGATCTCGCCATGCATCAGCAGCAGAGTCAGGAACGCATCGCCCGTGCCGAACTCCTGCAATATCAGCTTAAAGAACTGATTGAGTTTCACCCTTTGCCGGGGGAATACGAACAAATTGATGAAGAATACAAACGCCTCGCCAACAGCGGGCAGTTAATCACCACCAGCCAGCACGCCTTAGCGATTCTGGCCGACGGCGATGACGTTAACCTGCAGAGTCAGCTTTACACCGCCCGCCAGCTTGCCGGTGAGCTGGCCAGTATGGATGGAAAGCTTTCCGGCGTACTCGATATGCTGGAAGAAGCGGCCATTCAGTTAAGTGAAGCCAGCGATGAACTGCGCCACTATTGCGATCGTCTCGACCTTGACCCAAACCGACTGTATGAACTTGAGCAGCGTCTGTCTAAGCAAATCTCGCTGGCGCGTAAGCACCAGATCTCACCGGAAGCACTGCCGGAATATTACCAGTCGTTGCTGGACGAACAGCAGCAGCTTGATGACCAAACGGATTCGCTTGAGACGTTGAAGCTCTCCGTTGCGCGCTACCATCAAATGGCGCTTGAAACGGCCCAGCAGCTACATGCCCAGCGTCAGGCAAGCGCGAACGAATTAGCACAGCTCATTACCGACAGTATGCATATGCTCTCTATGCCGCACGGTGTTTTTGATATCGACGTCCGCTTTGAAGAGCAGCATCTGACGGCAGAAGGTGCAGACCGCATTGAATTCCGCGTCACCACAAACCCAGGACAGCCACTGCAAGCCATCGCCAAAGTCGCCTCTGGTGGTGAACTGTCACGTATTGCCTTAGCCATACAGGTGATTACTGCACGTAAAATGGAAACTCCGGCGCTTATTTTCGATGAAGTCGATGTCGGGATTAGCGGCCCTACCGCTGCGGTAGTGGGTAAACTGCTGCGTCAGTTAGGCGAATCGACGCAAGTCATGTGCGTCACCCACCTGCCTCAGGTAGCGGGTTGCGGACACCACCATTTCTACGTCAGTAAAGAAACCGATGGTGAAATGACCGAAACGCACATGCAGCCGCTCGACAAACGCGCTCGTCTGCAAGAACTGGCACGTCTTCTTGGTGGCAGCGAAGTCACGCGAAACACCCTTGCGAATGCGAAAGAGTTGCTGGCTGCATAAACTTTTTGGGTTTCCGGGAGTCTCAGTTCACAATAAAACGCCGTAAGACCCGATCGCAAAGGTTTCCAAGTCACGTCAGGTCTATTATCATCGGCATATACTTATGAGCCGCGTACTGTTCGGGCACGAAAAGGAATCAAATCACTATGCGCTGTAAAACGCTGACTGCCGCCGCAGCGGTTCTTCTGATGATGACTGCAGGCTGTTCCACTCTGGAGCGAGTGGTTTACCGTCCTGATATTAGTCAGGGGAACTACCTGGTACCTAACGATATTGCCAAAATCCATACCGGCATGACGCAACAACAGGTTGCCTATACTCTGGGCACACCAATGATGACCGATCCGTTCGGCACCAGCACCTGGTTCTACGTTTTCCGCCAGCAGCCAGGGCATGAGAAAGTCACTCAGCAAACGCTGACCCTGACCTTCAACAGCAGCGGCATTCTGACAAACATTGATAACAAGCCGAATCTGACCAAGTAAGATCAGCGGCGACAAAAAAAGCGCTCAATGAGCGCTTTTTTATTATCTGAACAGCTGGCGGTAAGGACTATTCTTTTTCTTGCGCCGACTTCTCAGCGCGCTTACGCCGCAGCTCTTTCGGGTCAGCAATTAGTGGGCGATAAATCTCAACCCGATCGCCGTCGTGAACAACGTCCTGTAACTTAGCCGGACGGCTATAAATACCGACCTTATTTTTATCGAGGTCGATATCATCACGCAGCGCCAGCAGACCGCTTGCCAGAATGGCCTGCTCAATCGTCGCGCCTTCCTCGAGCGTCACCCGCTGCAAATACTGTTTTTGCGGCAGCGCATAAACCACTTCAACGGCAATGTTACCCGGCACTGTAAACCTCTCTGGCACGCATAGTGAATGCTTGCACCATGTTCAGCGCCAATTCTTTAAAGATGCGACCAAATGCCAGCTCAATGAGCTTATTGGTAAATTCAAAGTCGAGCTGAAACTCAATCTTGCAGGCATCCTGACTCAACGGCGTAAATTTCCAACCGCCGATCAATTTTTTGAACGGGCCATCGACCAGATGCATAAGGATGCTCTGGTTATCGGTTAACGTATTGCGCGTGGTAAAGGTTTTGCTGATACCCGCCTTAGAGACATCGACCGCCGCCGTCATTTGCGTCGGCCCCGACTCCAGAACACGGCTGCCAGTACAACCGGGAATAAAATCCGGGTAGGCATTCACATCATTCACCAGTTGATACATTTGCTCTGCGCTGTACGGAACCAGTGCAGTACGGCTAATCTGAGGCATAGCAATTTCCATGATCGAACACGACGTAAATAGTATCATTTATCTACTGTTAAAAAAAACGGACACTGTCTATATCATGCTAAGATAACCTATTACGCCTCGCGGGAGCTTGAGGCTATCTTTATCAGATAAGCGATAATTTCAGGATAATATGACAAAGAAAAAAGCACACAAACCTGGATCAGCCACCATTGCGCAGAACAAGCGCGCCCGCCACGAATACTTTATTGAAGAAGAGTTTGAAGCGGGTCTCGCTCTCCAGGGCTGGGAAGTCAAATCCTTGCGTGCCGGTAAAGCCAACATTGGCGATAGCTACGTCATTCTAAAAGATGGCGAAGCCTATCTGTTTGGCGCTAACTTCACGCCGATGGCGGTGGCCTCCACCCACTACGTATGCGACCCAACCCGTACGCGTAAGCTGTTACTGAATAAGCGCGAGCTGGATAACCTCTACGGTCGCATTAACCGCGAAGGTTACACCGTCGTAGCGCTTTCTCTGTACTGGAAGAACGCCTGGTGCAAAGTCAAAATCGGTGTCGCCAAAGGTAAGAAACAGCACGATAAACGTGATGACGTTAAAGATCGTGAATGGCAGGTCGACAAAGCTCGTATTATGAAACACGCTGGACGTTAAGCCGTATTTTGTTGGTCATTGAATCAACATTAAGCTGTTACGAACGCACAAGGCGTCACAGAATGATGCCCGGTACGGCTGTATGGGTAATAAACGCACAGCTAACGGCTTGTTGAGGCACGTTTTTCACTGGTAACGAATAACGTAACTCTGTTATACTTGATGTAACGCTATTGGGGCTGATTCTGGATTCGACGGGATTTGCGAAACCCAAGGTGCATGCCGAGGGGCGGTTTGCCTCGTAAAAAGCCGCAAAAAAATAGTCGCAAACGACGAAAACTACGCTTTAGCAGCTTAATAACCTGCTAAGAGCCCTCTCTCCCTAGCTTCCGCTCTTAAGACGGGGATAAAGAGAGGTCAAACCCAAAAGAGATCGCATGGATGTCCTGCCTGGGGCTGAAGTGCTAAAACTAATCAGGCTAGTTCGTTAGTGGCGTGTCTGTCCGCAGCTGGCGTGCGAATGTAAAGACTGACTAAGCATGTAGTACTGAGGATGTAGTAATTTCGGACGGGGGTTCAAATCCCCCCAGCTCCACCAAAATTCTCCATCGGTGATTACCAGAGTCATCCGATGAAGTCCTAAGAGCCCGCACGGCGCAAGCCCTGCGGGCTTTTTTGTGCCCTCAATTTGTTCCGCGAAGTCCGAAGAGAACTAATTAAATCCGAACCTTTTAGGCCCATTGATAGGCCCAACGAAAACAATAGAGCTTTTCGTTGGGCCTAAACGCATGGAGACTCCCCATGGCAAGAAAAACTAAGCCGTTAACCGATACGGAAATCAAAGCCGCCAAACCTAAAGATGCCGATTACCAGCTGTATGACGGCGACGGGCTTACTCTGCTAATCAAGGCCAGCGGTAGTAAGCTCTGGCAGTTCCGTTACTATCGCCCTCTGACCAAGCAACGAACCAAACAGAGCTTCGGTGCCTACCCTGCCGTCTCACTTTCTGATGCGCGTAAACTCAGAGCTGAATCTCGAGTTTTACTGGCGAAAGACATTGATCCGCAGGAACATCAGAAAGAACAGGTAAGAAATTCTCAAGAGGCCAAAACCAACACTTTCCTGTTAGTCGCCGAACGTTGGTGGAATGTGAAGAAAGCCAGCGTAACAGAGGACTATGCCGACGATATCTGGCGCTCGCTTGAGAGAGATGTTTTCCCGGCAATCGGTGATATCAGTGTCACTGAGATTAAGGCTCATACTCTGGTTAAAGCAGTTCAGCCGGTTCAGGCAAGAGGTGCATTAGAGACTGTTCGCCGCCTTTGTCAGCGTATTAACGAAGTCATGATTTATGCGCAGAACACAGGCTTGATTGATGCAGTTCCCAGCGTAAACATAGGGAAAGCGTTCGAGAAACCGCAGAAGAAAAACATGCCTAGTATCCGCCCGGATCAACTACCACAACTAATGCAGACTATGCGCACGGCAAGTATCAGCCTGTCCACACGATGCCTGTTCATGTGGCAGCTTCTCACCATTACACGCCCTGCCGAAGCTGCTGAAGCTCGATGGGATGAGATCGATTTTGATGCTAACGAATGGAAAATTCCAGCAGCTCGAATGAAGATGAATCGGGACCATACAGTTCCATTATCTGATGGAGCTCTCACTATTCTGGAATTGATGAAGTCACTCAGTGGTGGCCGGGAGTTTATCTTTCCCAGTCGCATCAAACCAACCCAGCCGATGAATAGCCAAACAGTGAATGCAGCGCTCAAACGTGCTGGCTTAGGAGGCGTACTCGTATCACACGGTTTACGTTCTATCGCTAGTACGGCACTCAATGAGGAAGGATTTCCGTCTGATGTTATTGAGGCAGCATTGGCTCATGTAGACAAAAATGAGGTACGTCGCGCTTACAACCGCAGCGATTACCTTGAACAGCGTCGCCCAATGATGCAGTGGTGGGCTGATTTTGTGATAGCTGCGGATCGTGGAAGTACGATTGAAGGTGGGATGAAAGGAATGCGATTGGCTGGATAATGATTCACTCTACCTACGTAATTATAAATAGCGTCCGATTAGACGCTATTTTTTAATAGTCAGCTTTAAACTGTAAACATCATCGCCTATCAGGGCTCGAATAATCAATTTGGTTCCATTCTATAGCACGTTTACTCCAGTGTAGAACTATTGATTGAGTGAAGTCAGGTCTCACAAGCTTTACTCTACTTTCGCACCACTCAGATGATTCTTTTCGCAATACAATCCCTTCTAATGGCTGTCCGTTTCTGTATTTGCTCAATTTTGTTGTAATTAAACTCTTAAGTGCGGTAAGAGATATGGATGAATAGATGCCAATTTGGGGTACAGTAATTAATCCAACTTGCTGTGCAAGGTCGTTTCTTTTTGGCGAACTCCAAAAACGCCCTTCGCTTTTATCATAGACATCGAACATCAAAAAAAAATCTGGTAATCTTGAATATTCTAATGAATGACGAGCAGCGCACCATTCCCCAAAAATAATTAGATTTGGAGTTAGAACAGAAATCAGGGCCGTAGAGTGCAGATCAAGCCACCGAGAAAGACGAGAAAATTGCCCCGCATATGGTTCTTTTAGGTATTGACCACGATTTTGAATTCGCAGTTTGCCATCATTTCCTATTGATATTCCCAGGTTAGCCCCATCTAGTTTCTCTTCAATTTTTACCTCACCAGATAGAAAATCACGCATCGACTCTGGAGATAAAATCTTATCCTCCCGAGGGACGCGAGAATGGCCTAGCCAAGCTAAATGGGGAGTAGAAGGGAATCTAAAAAAATCTGACATTAATTACCTGCCTTTCGCGCTTGCTTTTCTCTAAACTTAGCTCGAGACCAATCCTCAATAATGGGTTCAAGCAATATTTCATGCCCTAGTAGATCGTTTTCCCATTCATGCCAATCTGTATCACCAGCAAAAGCAATACAACCCTCATCATATAGTGTTTTTGAAGCTATCGCTGCAGCAACCATTTTCCGGTCCGCTAAATCATGAACCACTGACTCTAAAGCTTCTGGAATCTTACCATTTCCATTTTCATCATACCCTATGTCAACATTATCAACTTGTGCTTTATCCCACTTCCGCATAACAGCTTGTATGCCATAATCATTAAATGTAAGCTTGTTATTATATTCATCATAAATTTTTAATCCTTTATCAAGCACCATGTTAGATTCACTTTCAATAAAACGATTCACCCACTCCCAAACAATTTTCCTCTGTCCAGGATCTTCAGGTGTCGCATCAATTCCTCTTATATTACTCGGGTCACCAGCACTCGCAGCAATCAGAACATTAGTATCAACAATGTATCTCTGTTTCATTTAATTGAAGCCTTCTTGCGCTCAAAGAATAATTTTGCCTGCTCTTTTGTTTCACCCAAAGCATCCCCGAAAAAGTCCTGAGGCCAGTTGTGAAGTCGACCAAATTCATCAATTTCCAACCTACGCAGAGTCGCCTCCTCTCCACGTTCCACAAAGTACATCCCAACTTCTTCCGGATTAATCGTTTCTCTAGAGATCAATGTTTGCATTCGCCTAAATAAATGCTCGGAGTGCGTCTCGACGATAAACTGAATATTACGTTCATTACTAACCTCCACGAAAAACTCGGCCAAAACAGCCTGAGCAAGTGGATGAAGATGAATTTCTGGTTCCTCTAAAATAATAGTACTTCCTTGTGGGGAAAAATATGCAACAACCAAAACAGGTAATACCTGAGACACTCCAATTCCCACATCTCTCAGATTACTTTTTATTTCGCCTCTCTCAACAATGAGTTCATATCTATTAGATCTTCCTTGCTGATGCACCACAAGACGATCTGCTATTCCCATTCGTGCCAACCATTTTGACACACCATTCAGGATATAGTTTTGTTCTTCCCCTCTGAGCAGTGCACTTGCAAGTAAAGCATCAACTGCGCCCTTCCCATCAATGCCTACATCTCCAGGCTTTGTTCTATTCCAAGGATAATCACGTTCAGGTTTTCGTCTTAATGGTCCAAGATAACTAATTTCCTCCAGCTCTCGTCGAATAGACAAGCTTAGGTCTTCAACTAACTGTCCATCCTGGCCCATAGCGGAAATAGCCTCAACAGAAAAAGCTATAGATCTCTCTGGTGCGCCATTTCGCCCTTTATAGATTGGTTGGGAATGCTCATCCAAGAATATAGAAAAAGCCCCCTTTTCTCTCCGTGTAGCTCGGAATGTGCGCGAATTGGTGCTAAGTTTAAGCGATTCTATTGCAACACTTTTCGAGGAGGTTTGACCGTATGAACAAAAAAACTCACCTTTTCCCACTCTGGCGGATACTTTTCTTTCAAAATCAAACTCTATAGTAAACTGCCTTTGAGATTCTGGTCGCTGGTTAAGCACATCCTCAAAAGAGCCAAAACTAAAGAGATCATTTACTTCGTCCCCACCAAGATTAAGATGTACAGTACGATCAGGTGACTCGGCTGTTTGTTTAAGCAAAAGTAAACTTTGTATAAGAGATGATTTACCCGATGAATTTGTCCCAAGTAACATCGTAATAGGTTTCAAATTTATAGAATTTGTATCCCACCAAGCTTTAAAATTAGTCAATCTTAAACGTGTGAACATTCGCCCCCCATAGAGCATGAATATTAGGCTTCAGTATCTAACCAACTTTGGCTAAACATATGTTTCCCTAGTATGTATTATACAAAAAATTAGAGTTACAGGCATTATTGAATCGTTGCTAGCCTAAACATTTGCCTGAGCCCACGACGGACATCGAGTGGTGCCCACATTCCTTCGAGCTGAGGCACATCTTCAATTCCTACCATTATCAATCCTTTAATCTTCACATCCCGCATAGCAGGAAAAAGCTACAACGAAACCAGTCGTTAGGTACGATATCTGCCAACTAATATCAATTATGTCTGTAGCATTATGTGATTATTTGTATTTCATCTTCAGCAAACCATTGACTCTCCTTGATTCGAGCCATTGCTGCAGCAGGATCGGACGACCAAAGCACTAAAGCGAGCGATTCTTGTGCCCTGCTACAAGTCACGTACAGCAAACGTAAAGTCCGGTCGATGGTTGTCTCCTTACCAGACTTTGCATTCTTTTTGTCATTTGGGCTTAACTGCGTACCACCAAAAATCGTGTCGTACTTAAAGCGAGTCCCACCAGCAAGAGCATCATCCATTACAACCATGACGTGCTTGAACTCAGAGCCTTTAACTACCTGATGTGTTGCGAGCTCTGAAATCCCAGCAAGGTAATTTCGATAGCACTTAAGCTGTTTCCATGGAGCAGCAAACAGTGCACACCATCCACGGCGCATTCTTGTTTGCTTTGACTCATCCTCACCTCGTCCAGGAACTTGCGGGGCTGGTGACTTGTCGGCATAAGCCTCCTGAAGGCGATGATCTACTTCAAATAATTTTGCACTTAACACTGGTGCTAATACTTCCGCGACCGTTGACTCAGGGTTGGCGCAAGCCATTGCAAATATAGCTATTGCCTCGAGCATTTCATCAGTACGTTCAGCTCTTGCTTCTGAGTCCTCAGGCATATTGTCTAAAGCGCCATAACGCCGTAAAACCTCGGTTGCCTTGAACTCATTCACAATTCCTTCATTACTGACGCAAGCTTCTAAATGCGCAAGCTCATTAAGCAAAATTTGTACTGTTGAAGGCCCCTTGTTGTCCCCACTGCCAGATGGCGCTGCGGCGTGGGGATCTAACAGAAACATTGCCTCATACACATCAAGAAACGAACCACGAGTGGCAACGAGCTTATGCTCCAACGCAAGCAGCTTATATTGCTCTTGATTCCAGGCTACTGAACCACTAACTTCGAACATCTGTTCAGCACACCAGCGTTCGCTGAGCACTTTATCGTCTGGACTTTGCAATGTATCCCCCAAGAAGAGCCGAACCGTTCCACCAGCCTTTTCTGTTCGGGGATGTTGTGCTGACCCCTTTGCTGGTTGCGTCCTCCCTTCCAGTTCAGTTTCCCAGATTTTATTGATCAGAGTGACAATACGTCGTTGGCTACGATGATTCATTTGTAACTCAGGCGTTGCCCAATTTTCAGGAACAATGCTTGGAAGATCGGCATGACCATCCATATAAATTCGTTGTCGATGATCTCCCAGCAGACCAAGAGTCAAATCTCTCTCCGGCTTTTTGACTAGTAACATCAAGGAGTCCAATACACCTTTCATCGTGTCCTGCGACTCATCAATAAGTATGATTGGATGTCGATCTTTGAGAATGGATTGGAGTGTTGGCTTATTTTGAAGCAACCAAGCTGTCGCATCGAGTACGTAATTGTGAGGTAATGCACCTGGTCCATATGTATTGCGATCAGGATGGTATTTGAATACTTCAGTTGTACGAAGAACCTCGATTTCATGCGTGATTTCGTCAAGGTCACGCTGTTTTGCTGCAGTAATACCCTTAGGTTTCGCTTGTGCCTCTGCAGTCTCTTTAGCTAGTTGAGCTTCTTTTACTGCTATTAGGGATTCGCGAATGTCATCGTTGAACCCATTAATCAACTCCCAACAAAATGAATGGATGGTAGATACACTGACTAAGCTATTGTCCCCAAGACGTCCGTTAATTACGGAGACAGCATTCTTTGTGTAGGTCACAACTCTAATCGAACGCCCATACATCTTCAGGGACCGTGCCAATTGTCCCCCCTTCTTATGCTCGGTCACACCAGTAAGGCGACGTAAAACTTCTACCAATGTTCGTGTTTTACCAGAACCAGCCCCCGCAAAAAGGAAGTAGTTACGAGGTGGAATGTCCGTAAGGTAGCCGCAAATCTCTTCTACTACCCCTGAATCGCGCTCATTGCCGTCAAGAGTTAGTGAATTAATCATGGCATCACCTCCTTGCTTGGCTCAAGCTGTGTCTGGAGCCATTCCAATGCATCCTCGATATATTTAGGACAGACAATCGGCTCTTCCGCAGCGACCATTTCAAAGATGCTTGCGGCAAAGTCTCCTTTATTAAAAGACCCATGCATTAATTTATGCAGAGCCGCGAGCAGTTCTGGAATATTCTCATTTTCAGCGACCTGTCTTGCTACTGAGCCCAGCGCCCCCTTCGGCGGTTTGATTTGCTTCCCATCGCCATCGACTTTTTCATCATTAAGTTGCTTAAACCAAGGGATATTTCTAAGAATTAGAGAGTCTTCAAAAGTACTTGGCCATTGACCACCAGCTTCGGCTACAGGCAATTGCCATGCGAAACGTACAGAACATTCGGCAATTTCGTTCCAGACAAGATGCTCATTTTTCGGGTTCTTGAAATCATCAAGCTGTCGCAGCTTAGGGTGCCATCCGCAAAGAGTCGGGTTTCCACATTGCAGGCCGGGTTGTCCTGTATTAGCTACAGCAACTAAGGTTGTAGTCGGGTCCCCATTTTTTTTAGGCTTACCTGGTCTTTCTTCAACTGGATCGATGTCAGTAATAATTACAGTTGGAATACGGAGTCTTTCAACGAGAGATCTTAGCCGATGAGCATGGCTGCCACCAATATCAAGGAAGGACAGATAGCGGCTGTTGAGTGTTGCAAAATCTCTTTCAATGAAAAGAGGTAACAGCATTCGCTCAGCAACCCCCTCGACAAAGATTGCTGCATTGGCAAATAAAAGATCTGTGTGTTGAACGCGAAAATAACGCTCAGCGAATTGTCGGGTCGTTTTGTCATCACCAAAAACTTGCCCAAGATTAACCACCTCAGTGGTAGGCATGTTTTGTTCTTCACTCTTAGCAATGCGGCGAACGTATCGTAGCCGGTCAAAATTCTCAGCATGTGCTAGATGACTAGAATGAGTACTGATAATCAATTGGCTTTTAAGACCTGACTCATCTCTATCGTTAGGACTGATTAGCTTATGTGCCTTACCCGGGAAAATACGTTGTACCTGTACGTGCAAATGAGCCTCGGGCTCTTCAATCATAACCAGATGAACAGGTGCTGGAGCGCCCTTTTCAGGATTTAGGCGAGCAGCTTTGAAAGAAACTAGTTGGTAACTAAGGGACTGTAAATTCTGATAACCGAGACCAATGGAATATTCCGGGAGAAGCTCTTCTAATGAATCCTTCTGCATGCTGTATTGAACAGCTGTCCCATGGTCGAGTAATTCGGCAGTCTGTATGCGCGTGCGGAAACGAATCTCTTGGGGGTCATGCAAGCCGGGGTACCCAAGCTCTTTAACCTCTTCTACGGATGGTCCAATAGCCTCATGAATCTTTTTATCTAGTTCCTGCTGGGCATCAGCAACCGCTTTTATGAGGTCAGCTCGATGCCCATGACCTGTTGCTGCCACATTTAGATGCTGTCGAGCAAATTTGAGAAGCTGATTGGAGAATAAACCTACGCGATGGGGGCCAGAAGCAGACCGGGAATCAGCCTCCTCACTACCAAGACCACGCTGTGCAGCCACAAAGTCTACTTTTATGAGTTTCTGCAGATGTTTACGATCAATTGGGCTGGAGTCAGCATCAAGTATCTGGCTAACATAGGTCTTTATTCCGTCCAAAGGGTTGTTATCTGCATCCAACTTATAGGCCCGAACTTGGCCGAGTAGAGAAGGTTCTCGCAGCCAAAAATCAAGAAGATCAATCGGCCACGCAAGCGAATCCTTTCCCATATCCTTCACAGGTATTCTCGCCAAGTGATACTTCCAAGCCAGATGCTTCAGATCCTCAATGTTCGTAGCAGGTTCCAGACGCAATCGGACACCTACCCCGCCCCCCTTCCAACTGAATTTTGACAAGAACGGGGAGACGTAGTGGAACATACCAGCCTTAGCATCGAACCATAGATCTAGCGTTGGCATCGCCGAAAGTAAGGTTCCAAGTTGCTCTCCCCATTCATCTTCGGATACGCCAGACGTAAACGGATCTTCCCCTAATGCGTCCCAAGCTCTTCCAAGTTCCCGCAATTTTGGCCATTGAGAAATACTGATATCGAAAGCACTAAATGGTGAGCCATCTGCGAGGAAATGGCGCAGCGCTGCCAGAATTGATGTTTTGCCGCTATTATTAGCACCGACGAGAATAGTAGTCTTTGGATCAATCTCAAGCTGGACCTTACCAAGTCGGCGGAACTGGCGAAGCTCAACAAACCGAAGGGATATCTGCCCAGTTAATGATGTGGTGGCGTCTGCTGCTGACATTGTGGCTCCTCTCAATCCGTATAGGGATGCGCCAACCTGTAGCAGCTTAGCGCCACGCCGTAAGCTCGAGTCCTTCCACCTTGATGCTGTTGAGACACAATTAGAAAGAATTGACACGGCAAGTCATATTACCGCTTCGCTAAAAAATGCCAATCCTTAAATATACTCTAACTGATTCATGTCACAGTCTTTTTGGGCATCGGGTTAGCAATCGGCATGGCCTGTAGATTCGCGTAATGACGTAAACCCACTTGTTTAAGAACTATGTTCAAATATAAATCCTTCCTGAGAGTGATCCTACCCCAGCGCCAGAAGGCGCTGATAAGTACCAACAGACACATAAAACAGTTATTCGACGGAACACTGATGTTGCATGACTACGACGGTAAGGCTGCAGAGGCTTTGGCCATGATGCGTGCGCCGAGCAAAATGACGAAGACGGGGATGCCTGAAGGCCTGTGTATCGCCTGAACGAGAATCTTTTACAGTGGACTCGCCTTAAATTTTATTTATCCAACAAAGTCTTGATAACCATCAAACTCCAGAGCCATGTCGTAACAACTATTGTCATTAAGATACCAAGGGAATATGCATGGCTGATTCAATAAATGGGTATAATAATATCGAATTTTAGGGTAACTATTTTTTCTTACCGCTTTATGCCGCAAATACAAATTTCTAGCTGATACACTAAAACCAAACCCCATAAACTTAGATCTAATTTTTTCTGAAATTGTAAGACTATTATTACCCTCGTAATAAATCGCCAACTCTGGTTCTATCCAACGGCTAACCTCAATATCAAATGCTCCCAGTGTTCCCAGCCAGCTTCCCTGTGTACCATCAAACATTCGTTTATGAAAATAAAATTTGTTCATATTTTTAAGAAGTATTTTAACATCTAAATCCGAAACATCGCTTTTACACTTAAAAACCACAAAGGAGCCAGGCTTATCTTCCAGCAACCACACATCAACAAGTCTTTTATAGTAATCAGCAATGTTCTTGCGCTCTGTAAAGGACATTCGGAGATCTGCAGCGGGTAAAACAAGAGTACCATTTTTATTGAGGGAGGTTATCACCTGCACTGCTCTTTGCAGCATCTTAAACTCAAAAAGTAATCCTGCACGAATGAACAAAAGTGATAATTCTGAATCAGACTTTTTCACAAATTGGTCACGATGATGTGAGTATTTCCCACACAAAACAATACCCAGACTCACCAACTCCCGATAAAAAAAGAGAGGAGCGTCAGGATATTCAAGCGCATAGCAACATTCGGTAAGACGATATCTGATAAAACGCGGCATGGCAGATAACATCTTATCATTAAATAACTCTTCCGTTGCCTGAAAAAAGAACTCTCTGTCGACACCATTAAAATCAGCAATATTGCAAAGTAAAGCGACACTATAATTTCGGTTGTGTTCAATAAATTGCTCGAGAAGTTCTCTGTTATAAGGTGCACCACCATCAACATCTTTATTATTGTGCTCAACTGTATCCGAAAAATAGTTGCTATCAATAGACAAGTGGACTTCAAGAGCACTCAGTAAATAATGCTTGGCTATCTGGGCCTGTTTTCCAGTTATCCCTGCCTTCTGAAGGATACTGTTGATTCTGCCAAAAATACGACGATACCACTCTTCTGCAACGGGGTCTGCGCATATGAGACTCATCACCACCTGACTGAAGTGAAGACTGTCGATAGCATCAAACGCTGCTTTCTGTACGGATGTTGTGGCTGGCATAAGTTAGTGTCAAAAAAAGTAGATAGTAATTGCCAATTTTAGACACCATTCGACTTCATTACAATCCATCGCATACCAGCCATTCGGCCCAGGTATTGAATAACGGAGAGCCGTTATTAAACAAATAACTTACATCCTTACAGTTCAATGAGGTAGAAAGATGACCACCTACACCCAGACGGTAAAAATCCTGCGCATGCGAGCCGTTGCGGCCAAACTCGGCATCGCCAGATCGACTATCTACGACTGGCTTAATGCCAAATCACCACGTCACGATCCGGCGTTCCCAAAGCCTTACCCCCTCGGCAGACAATCTGTTGGCTGGCTCGAGTCCGAGCTGGATGAATGGGTGTTGCGACGCAAAGCAGCCTGACCTCGTCTTCACAGCAATTGCTGTTCAGAGCCCTCACTTTCCCGAAATCAACAACCATTGAATGCCCTTACCTGCCCGGGTAAGGGCATTCACTCGTACCTACATTTTTAAAAGGATAAATCACATGATTCAGAAACCTGCCACCACGCTGGCCGAAATAGGCCTTCAAGTCCCAACGTCTGCCTTTCCCATTGATGCTTTTCCAGCCGACCTGCAAGATGTTTTTCGCTTTCTTCAGGGCGGGAATAAAGTTCCGTCTGAACTCATTGCGAACATCCTGCTGGCATCTATATCTCTCGCTTGTCAGTCCCTGGCTGAAGTCAAAAACCCATGGAACTTCAAAACAGAACCCTGTGCGCTGTATCTGGCGACACTTGCAGAATCAGGCATGGGTAAAACGACCATCAAGGATCAGGTGATGGCTCCGTTTTACATTTTTGCGGCAGCAATCAAGCAGGATTACAAATCTAAGTTTGCAGCTTATGAGCATGAATTTGAGGTCTGGAATACCACCCTCCAGGCGTTAAGAAATAACCTTCGTGCCGCCATAAAAAAAGGTGGCAATGTCGACGACGAGCAGACAAAACTGAAACTGCATGGTTTAAAAGCCCCGAAAAAACCCCTGGACCCAGATATTATCTTCAACGATGTCTCCCCAGTGGCCCTGATTGAGGGAATGCGTCGTTATTCCAGTGCGGGTTTGATTACCGACGAAGCCATCACCTTCTTTAGCAACAACCTCAAAGATTTCATTCGTTTCCTGAATTCAGCCTGGGATGGCGGCATCTATAATTACAGCCGGGGCAATCGTGAGAGCTGTAGCATCGCACCTATACTCACTATGTTGCTGATGGTGCAACCTGCTATCTGTTTTGATTACCTGAAAAAGCAGGGTACTACGGCCAAAGCCAGCGGTTTTTTATCCAGGATATTGTTTATCCGGGTGCCTTCGCAGCATCAAACCGTTGCTTTCGGGTATCGCTATAATGCCACTCCTCACTTCAACGATGAAACTGTGCTCATCGGGTTTCATAATAAGATCAATACATTTTTGGCAGCACAGAAAGCCCAGATCGAATCAGGGAAAATGGACAAAACACAATTAACTCTCGATGCTGAGGCCTGTGCCTTCTGGGAAATGAAACGCGAGCATTGGGTTAATATGTCGAAACCTCATCAGCAGTGGTCATACATATCTGACATGGTCCAAAAGGCAAATACAAACGCGCTCCGCATTGCCGGAATGTTCCATTATTACTGCAACTCCAGCAGTCCGATTATTACGCTTGCAACCATGGAGCGTGCTGCCTGCATTATGGAGTGGTATCTCAATCATGCCGCATCTATTTTTTATGAGTTTACGCCTGAGTATCAGTTTGAGCTGGATGCACAGGAACTCAAGATGTGGATCTACGAGAAAATCCATTATAATAACGGCGTCCCTGTCAAAAAGAATTTCGTGTTGAAATACGGCCCAAACCGCCTGCGTAAAAGTGATAAGCTGGATTCTCTGCTCGGCTTTTTAGCCAGCAACGGGTTGGTGTGCAGTGTTCAGAGTCATCCTAACAATCCAGTGTATATTTCAGCCCCGAACGCTGCGGGTATTATCCTTCCACCGCCAGATATGCCACCACTGGGGCAATTTGTCATACTGCCACCATACCAGCCTGCTCGACCGGCTGGCTTTTGACCCAAGCTGGCTCTCCGGTATGCTGAATGCAGCACACTGGAGTCTCAAAAATGTACATCGACAACTTCATTTACCCCGCTACAATTGCTACCTGTAGCGGGTGTAGCAGGCTAAATGCTTGCAAGGTAAAATAAAACACCCTAATCAGCTCATAAATCAGCCAGCCTTGTCGCTAATCAGACATCCAGATACCAGACTGTGACACAGTGCGACAGCTCACCGTTGGAACCGCTACAACCCTGCTACACCCTCTTTCAAATCACAGTAAGCCGATACAGTAAATAATCAGGACTGACTACAACCAAAATTACGCATACCATCAGAACTGTCTTTGGTAGCGAGCTTTGTTAAATATGACAAACTGCGATCAAGTTGACTGTAATAGTACTCAAAGTTTTTACCCTTCCTATCCAGCCTGAAATCCCCTTCCTTAACAAAATGCACCAGCGGGTAATACTTTTGATAATCAGGCGTGACATTGAGACTCAGCGTTCTCACCCAGGCTTCCATAATCATTAATGCCAGATTATGGATATACAGGCCTTGTATGGGGTAATAGGTACCCGCATTGCAGTACACATCGTTATTCAGCATCAATGCCACATGATAATGCTTCTTGCCCTTTTCTTCACCAAACTCTCTCGACCAGGCATAACGAACATTACAGGAGCGAATACGTTTACCCTCTGCGGCTTTACGTCTCTGCGTATGTTCAATCTGAGATTTTAAAGATTCAATAAACCGGGTTATCAATTTAGGGTCTGCCTTGTAATGTTCATAATTCTCATCAGGCAATCTTAGTATGACATTTAACACAAACGTCCTTGGGTATTCCTGTAAAGACTTATCAAGTGTTTCACGAATACGATCCATATGATGCTGATTACTCAGTCCAAAAGGACTGATGAATGTTTTCACGTTTAGCTCCTGATGTTAATCATCTCAATACAATAGACTGGATATGTAATTTATTACTGTTATTTATATTTGGTATCATTGCCATGGGAGCGTGATAATACTAAACACAATACTTCTTTATTATTATAATACCAATCAACCACAGTTATTCTTCTGCATGTTAAATTTGCAATAGAAGAAGGAAACATCTAAAAACGTCAATTAACTTGCATAATATAGTACGTAATTACTCCGAAGTTAGAACATCTAAAACAACTAATACAAACCTGTATTAATCTTGTTGATTCTTAATATCTCGATTAATACGTATCCCAATAAATTTCACACCTATATCACTAAAACGAACCACAACAGATATTCGTTTCCAGCTTGTATCTTGTTGATCTGCAACTCCGATCGATACTCAAATTAAGATAGTCACTGACTATCAATTAAATATTATTGATCGTTTTTATGATAGATAAAAGCGATCAATTTCAGCAAATCGATCTGTATTAACGATTATCCCATCCCCTGCCAAATGCATACGATTGGATGGCCTCAGACAAAGCTCAAAGGCCATTTTTATCTTATAAAACACTCAGTAAGGATTTTTTATGTTGAAGATAACCACTGCACTGCTCTTGAGTGCCACGCTGTTCAGCGCCGCTTCGCACGCCATGGGTCGGGAGCAGCAATGGGGTAGCTGGTTTGGCACTATCAATGTGATGGAGTTTGAACTTAACACCGATAACAGCGCAGGCGAACGCATGACTCTGACCTGCCAAGACAATCAGCTGGTCGTGGGTTACAGCGCACCAGATAAAGCTCATGCGGAAACGCCCGACGACGGACAAAAAACGGTGGGACTGAATATCAACGCAGTACATTACCAGCCTGGCGAGGCGGCCTTTATGGCGCTTAAAAATACAAATGATGATGGTCGAATTGAAGTCACCCAGATGAACGAGCCTTTATCTCACCCCTTTAAAACTACAGGACTGCATGACGCATTGCAGGACCTGACCTGGGAAGACTGCATTAGCCATTAATCCTCTCCCCCACTACAAATTCACCCGTGCCGTTAACAATAATGAATAAGGATGTCTTTATGACGACATTAATTTCACGCATGATTTTATTCTGTGCTCTTTCATTTCCGGCATTCAGCTTTGCCATCACCATTCAAGGCAATATTCATCCTGAGCGCTTCACCTTCTTTCTGACGGAGAAAGGCGGTGAAATGCTGCGTGATATGAACAATGAGGCAGTCAGCGTCAAACTCAACAATAAAGCCGGTTTCAACGCTGAGGCACAAAGTAAGGCTGCGGCGGCAAATATATCTCCCTTGCTGTATGCCGCCTCACCGCTTGAACAGAACTTTATCCGCTACGACGGAAAGCCTGTAAAAGCCCTGACCTGCCTCATCACCACCCGCACCATGCCGGGCCAGAACAAAAACTATGCATGGGAGGAAACCTACTGCCTGGATGAAACTGGTGCGGCCTACATTGGCACTAAAGGCTGGCCGTCTCGCACTATTTTCAGTAAGAGCTGTGCCGTGGGCGCTGCTGATTGCCCTGTTTACCTGAGCATGAACAACGACCCGCCAACCCTGCGTAACGATACTGTTCAATATATTCCTTACAACCGCGAACGCATGAATGGGCAGAAAGAACATAATCCTGAGCCAAAACCAACGCCTGCGGAAACCGTTACAGAGCAGGACGGTTATGTGGTGAGTTTTGTAAAAGCCAGCAACTGCGCAGACAACAAGCTCATTGTGAAAAATACAAGCTCGGGGAAAAGCGCTGTAATTGCAGGACTAAACGGGTGCACGTTTGATCCAAAGACCAATGCAGTCATCATCTTTACCCAAAATGAATACGTCGGCGTTTACAGTGGCCCCACTAACGCTTCTCAGGAAATAGCCTCCGCAGATCTTCCCTAATCACTCACCCTGTCCGGTATACGCTTCCTGCGATGCCGGACGTCTTATGGACTTACCAATGAAAAACGCAAAATCGCCGGGCGATGCCGTGCCAGAAGATCAATCGTTGGATCTGACCTGGCCCATTGTTTTCAGTGTCGCCGGACTCACGCTGCTGCGAAGCAAATCAGTTGTATGCCAGATGCTCGGCGCAACCCTGACAACGCTCAGCCTGATAAGACTTATAAAAAAACTCGCCACCCTTGCCTGACAAATTCGTTTTCAGGCAAGCGGTCTATATCTGTGTCTAAAACTCAATCGCTGATGAAATATCAACGCTGGTTGCAACTCGCTACTATCGACGGACTTTCCGTCGTTGCGGAGAAAACACTCAATGATGATGTCTTTATGTTATCCGTATGCACTAAAGTCTACCGTCGCTTGCCGCTGCCCATCAGAAGAGTCGTTAAGTGTGAATGGTGTCTTCAATATCTGCAGTACAGTAAGCCCATAATTCTGAGACGATTACAGAATCTTCGAGCCCACACTGAAAATTCCTCTGCATTACCCAAGAATGCATCGGCCGAACAGCAACAACCCACGTCATTGCCCTGAAAACTTCCTCTCAAGCCAGAACCACTCTTCGGAGTGGTTTTTTTATGCCCAATTTAAAGGAGTTACCTATGCGATTAGCCAGCCGCTTTGGCCGTATAAACCAGATACGCCGTGACCAGCCTCTGACCCACGAAGAGCTGATGAGCCATGTCCCCAGCGTGTTCGGGAGCGACAAGCATGAATCTCGTTCAGAACGTTATACCTACATCCCTACCATCACCATCCTCGAAAGCCTGCAGCGTGAAGGCTTTGAACCGTTCTTTGCCTGTCAGACAAAGGTTCGTGACCAGAGCAAGCGGGAACACACCAAACACATGCTTCGCCTGCGTCGTGCCGGTCAACTGACAGGACATCAGGTGCCGGAAATCATTCTACTTAACAGCCATGACGGCTCATCAAGCTACCAGATGTTGCCGGGGCTATTTCGAGGCGTCTGTACCAATGGTCTGGTCTGCGGCCAGTCATTCGGAGAAGTGCGGGTACCGCATAAAGGCAATGTCGTCGAGAAGGTAATTGAAGGAGCTTACGAAGTGCTCGGGGTCTTTGACCGGGTGGATGAGAAACGCGATGCAATGCAGTCGCTGGCGCTGCCAGCCCCGGCCCGTCACGCGCTGGCAAATGCCGCACTGAAGTATCGATTTGGTGAGGACCATCAGCCGGTCACGGTATCGCAGTTGCTGACCCCACGTCGCCGGGAGGACTACAGCGACGACCTGTGGACAGTCTACCAGCGCGTGCAAGAGAACCTGATGAAAGGTGGTCTGTCAGGGCGAACTGCACAGGGGAAAAGCAACCGCACCCGTGCCGTTACCGGTATTGATGGCGATGTGAAGCTCAATCGCGCCCTGTGGGTTATGGCAGAAAACATGCTCGAGTTTTTCGGGCGTTAAACAACATTTCCGGCATAAGGGAGATAATTTAATGGATACACAAAATCATCAGTTCGCTGAGCTGACAGCAATTACCGCCTCAGTGGTCCCTGATGAGTTACGCATTAGCTTCTGGCCGAAACATTTTGGCTCCATCCCGCAATGGATAACCCTTGAACCCCGAATATTTGCCTGGATGGACCGCCTGTGCACTGACTATCACGGCGGTATCTGGAACTTTTCGACGCTCAGCAACGGTGGCGTTTTTATGTCTCCTGAGTCGGAGGATGATGAAAAGTGGGCATTGTTTAACAGCATGAACGGCAATGGAGCAGAACTCACCAGTGAAGCAGCAGGAATAGTCGCCTGTCTGATGACATACAGTCACCACGCCTGTCGCACCGAGTGTGATGCGATGACTGAGCACTATTATCGCTTACGCGACTTCGCGCTGAACCATCCAGAGTGCAACTCCATTATGCATCTCATCGACTGAGGAGAGCCAAGCATGAGTACCGCGTTATCCCCATTGTCATCACAGCCTGAACTCTTTCCGCTGTCGGTTATGGCTCAACATGGTTGCCTACTTCCCGCGACTTCCGGATTGACACCCTATGCCCAACAGACCATTCGCCGGGCTATCAATCTGCTGGATAAATATCTGCGTCAGCCCGGTATATCTTTTACCTCAAGTGCTGCTGCCCGTGACTGGCTTCGGTTACAGCTGGCAGGACAAGAACGGGAAGTGTTTATGGTGCTCTATCTTGATAATCAGCATCGTTTACTGGAGAGCGAAACGCTGTTTGCCGGTTCGATTAACCATGTCCAGGTCCATCCTCGAGAGGTAGTGAAGTCAGCGCTTCGCTTCAATGCTGCAGCTGTCGTGCTGGCGCATAACCATCCATCCGGTGATCCGGAGCCCAGCCAATGCGACCGCAATATTACGGGCAGGCTAAAAGAAGTATTGGCGCTCGTTGATGTGAAAACGCTCGATCATCTGATTGTCGGCCAGGAGGGTATTGTGTCGTTTGCGGAGCGAGGGTGGATATGAAAATCATCAGTAAACGCCAGGCAATGGCCTTGTACCGACAGCATCCAGGCTCCCGGCTGTTTCGCTTCTGTACCGGCAAATATAAATGGTCTGGCAGTATCTGCCATTATGCTGGCCGGGAAGTTCAGGACATACGTGGCGTTCTGGCCGTGTTTGCTGAACGTCGTCAGGACCGCAATGGTCCCTATGTGATTCTTCGTAGCGTCACTCTCAATTAATCCTTCCCTTTTATCAGGAACAATAATGAACAATCACTCCGAATCCGGTACTAAGCCGGAGAGTCCCGCCTGCCAGCTGTGGGGACTTAAACGTGCTATTACCCCCTGTTTTGGGGCTCGTCTGGTACAGGAAGGCAATCGGGTACATTTTCTCGCTGACCGTGCCGGGTTTAACGGTGCTTTCAGTGACAACGATGTATTGCGCCTCGACCAGGCCTTTCCGTTGATGCTCAAACAACTGGAGTTGATGCTGATTAGCAGCGAGCTCAATCCCCGCTATCAGCACTGCGTCACGCTTTACCACAACGGACTCACCTGCGAAGCCGACACACTCGGCTCCTGTGGCTATGTCTACATTGCTATCTATCCTGAGCAGACTGAGCCGCATTAACTCACCACTTATTCCCTAAACATCATAGAGTAAACATCATGCAAACCTTATCATCACACCCGACGCAGGCGGCTCAGCCCTGCCTGTCACCCATTGAAATCTGGCAGTGCCTGCTAACTCATCTGTTGTCGCCGCACTATGGCCTGACGCTTAATGACACATCGTTCAGTAATGAAACCACCATACGAGAACATATTGATGCAGGAATATCGCTCAGCGATGCGGTGAACTTTCTGGTAGAAAAATACGGGCTTGTCCGTATCGATCGGAAAGGATTTTCGTGGCAAGAGCAGACCCCGTATCTTTCCGTAGTGGATATTTTGCGAGCAAGGCGCTCTACCGGCTTGCTAAAAACTAACGTGAAATGAACGCTTACATACAGAGCAGACCAAAGGAAAGCAAAATGTTAATCTCACAGACGAAGAGACTTCTACTGTAACCTCCCCTCCCCTGCAAAAAACCTGACATTTTCTTTTAGGACCAACAATGGGACCAAAATGATAATTGAACTGAAGGTTATCAGCTGATAAACAACAAGTTACAAAACCAATTCAGACTCCCCCAGCTCCACCAAACATTCATTCATGATGCATCATGAACCTTAAAAAAGCCTGTAACTTCAACGAGTTGCAGGCTTTTTTGTTGCATGTGTGGTCATGATCTCTGTATGAATCTTAACCTTTTGGCACCATGTTTAGCACCACGGTATCGTGGGGCTAAAAAAGCGTGGTGCTAAAACATGCCTAAGCAACTGAAACCCTTAACAAATGTGGAGATCGCTGGCGCGAAGCCCCGTAGCACGGATTATGAGCTGCGGGACGGTGAAGGCCTGTACTTGCTGGTTAAGACTTCAGGGAGGAAGGCTTGGCATTTCGAGTATTATCATCCCGTCACCAAAAGCGCACCAAAACCAGCCTTGGCCCTTACCCGGTCGTTACACTGGCCATGGCTCGCGAAACTCGCACGAAATACAGACGACTGCTCTGGCAGGGCATCGATCCCCGTCAACACTTAGCAGGGATAGCTGAAGAAAAACGCATCCAGAATGAATGCACGCTGGAAAAAGTTGCGGAACAGTGGCTCAAAGAGAAAAAACGGACCAGCGATCTTAGCGAAGATCACGCCAAAGATGTCTGGCGCTCGCTGGAGATGCATGTCTTCCCTTCTCTGGGCAGTACGCCCGTCACCGAGATCCGTCCTAAGATGCTCAAGGAGCACCTCACACCACTGGAAGAACAAGGCATTCTCGAAACACTGCGGCGTGTTATCTCACGGCTCAATGAAATCTTCCGCTTCGCCATCTCCGAAGAGCTTATCGAGTTTAACCCAGCAGACAACCTGGTCGCCCGCTTCAAGAAACCGAAAAAGCAGAACATGCCCGCCCTTCCCCCCAGCGAACTGGGCAGGCTAATGCTGGCGCTACAGAACGCCTCTATCCGCAAGGAAACACGCTGCCTTATCGAATGGGAGCTACTGACCTGGGTTCGCCCCGGCGAAGCCGTCAGCGCCCGCTGGTGCGATATCGATATGAAAAAAGCGGAATGGCGTATCCCTGACACCTTTATGAAGATGAACCGTTCGCATACGGTGCCGCTCAGCAAACAGGCGCTGCGCGTTCTTCAGATCATGGAGCCAGTCAGCCGCCATCGCCCGTGGGTCTTCCCCAGCATCCGCAAACCGCTGGAGCATATGCATCAGCAGACCGCTAACGCCGCGCTTATCCGTATGGGGTTCGGCGGTGAGCTGGTTGCCCATGGTATGCGCAGCATTGCCAGAACGGCGGGAGCAGGTCATTTCCCCCGTGAAGTCCTGGAGTCTGCGCTGGCGCACCAGAAAGAAGACGAGATCGAAGCGGCCTATAACCGCAGCGACTACCTGGAACAAAGGCGGCCGCTCATGCAGTGGTGGGGAAACTACGTTGATGCCGCCAGACGGCAGGCGCTGCTCGGTGCAGAAGAACCGCTGCGGATCGTGGAAGGAGAATAATGTGACCAGTCCCATTCGTCAGAATCTGTTTGAACGGGAATGTGATATGCCGCTGCTGGAAGCGCGGCATCTCGCCCTTCTGCTTCTCGGCCTCGATGCTTCCCAACCGGCAAACGCCCTGCCGGAAGAACATCAGGAAAATTACCGTATCCTGCACGACGCCATCAGCCGCACCATCAAAGCTACAGGCATGGTCAGCGCCCCGGCTAATAAACGCATGTTCTATGCCGATGAGATGTTCGCCCTGGCATGGCGACTTATTGATGACGAACTTACGCCGCCAGAAATTAAGGCCCGCAGCCTGAAGGCGGTGATGAAACTGTCGTGTAACAGCCGTGGCCGCAAGTGGCTGAAGACGCTCGGTGACGACGCTCTACCGGATCTCACTGCTTCAGCACAACCTTCCCAGCGTGGGATGCATAAACGCGACAAGGCACGGGAGAATACTGCCCGACTCTGCTGGCTACTGGTTCAGCTCCTGGTTGAGGAGACTGACGGACGGTATGGCACGTCTGATAAACCGGCTTCGGATCGGATACTTCGTAAGCTGAAAACACTGCTGCAGGAGCGGGAATTGCCGTCAGACGGGCTTGGGCGAGGGACCTTTTATGAGGTGTTAAAGATGGGGCGGGAAAAGGGAACGTAGGTAGTTACTGCCTGTACCGCCATACAGCGAACCGATTAAGCTCTGAAACCTTGGGCGTATAGTCGGCTTCGTGCCAGAAGCGGACAAAGTTGACATAACTACACCTATCAACGCGGAGCATGCCAGTCATTTGGTGATGGGAGTGAGTTGTCAAAAGTTGTCGCCCGCGACCATCTCCATCGGAGATTCTTAAGTTTACGCACTCTAAGTTACAGTTGCTTCAAATAGTTGCCAAAATACTTAAATCGAGTTTAATAGGGGGATGATATCTCAGCAAACAGTATACAGGGACACAAAATGCATCATTTAAATGATTTCCCCAAAAGAGATAGAAACCACAGGATTGAAAGACTTGCGATATCCGCTTTTGAAAATTTTCTTAGAGATTCAAATGATTTCTTCATTCAAAGTCAGGATATAAATGATTACGGCGTAGACTATCAACTCGAAATCACAACAAATGGTCAAGCAACTAATATTAGATTGTTTGTTCAACTAAAAGGTACTGAGCAAGAATTGAATAATGATGGATCGGTCAGTATATCTGTTAATAGAGCCAACCTGAATTATTTATTAATGCACCCTTATTCTTTTTATGTGTGTTTCCATGCACCAAGTAATAGTCTAAAAATAACATTCGCTGAAAGCGTAATTCGAAGCTATGAACAGTCTGAAAAACAATGGATAGAGCAAGAAACACTCACAGTAAGATTCATTGAGAATATTTCTGACTCTCGTTTGCATGAAATTGCAGAGTTGGCTAGATTTAATGCCATGAATGACCGTAATGCTAGAATCGAGTTGATAACAAATCATATTTCAAATGTTAGCAATGTTATTAATAAAGCCATACCGAAGATACATATACCAGAGGATAAAAAATTAGCTTATGAATTGCTTAATTCATTGTATGAAAATAACCATGATGATGTAATAAGTGCTAATTTTTATGAGTTTTTGGCTATTTTCGGCCCTGACCATCCGGCGATGATCATTCCATATATGTCGGAAATTAATAAAGCTATGGATAGAGTTAATGGCAATGAAGCAAGGGTTTTAAATGGGATACAATATCTTAGAGATAGATTGGAAGAGGGTAATATAACAAAGGGAAGTTTATATTATTCAATAGGTAATGGATTTACGGCACTTGACAGGGACAAAGAAGCTATTCAAGAGTATAAAACTGCTCTTGAGCATATAATCGAAGCAGATAAATTAGCTGCGCAATGCTACAAAAATATGGGTAGTAGTTACTCAAGGCTAGGGAATGAAAATGAAGCATATGAATGCTATAAGAAGGCTCTTGAGTTAGAACCAAACTTAAGTGAAGCTAATTTGGCTTTGGGAGTAATTCATAATCGTAGGGGTAATTATGAATTGTCATTAGAATATTTAGATAGAGTGCTTTTCCCGGGAAATTATCAACATAAAATAATTTATGTTGATAAATGGAGAATAAACACTCTTTTCAATATAGGGGATTATCGTTCGGCATATAGAGAGATAAATAATCTATTAACTCGGAATGATAATAAAGAGGACTTATGGAAATGGTGCTTAATGCTAGTTGCATCGTTCTGTCGAACTTCGACTGCGTCTGCTAAGCTTAGCTTGCCTTTTTGGGCTCGTTTTTTAGAATTCTACCCTAATCACCCTGATGCATCTAGAGAGATTCTATTGGCGAAAAATTACTTAAGAGTTAATGATAATTTAACTAAATATTCGTACCATGATTTTAAGAAGGAGTTTGAATTACGAATAAATAATGTTAGTAATGAAGATAGTGCTTTCTTGTGGGATCGTATAGGTCATTGGGCACAAGATGAAGACGAGTGGGAAGATGCAGAGATGCATTTCCGTAAAGCATATGAAATTGCGGGTGGCGAATATGGATATTGTCTTGGAGTAGCTCTGAATCATCTTGGTCGCTTCCAGGAAAGCTTGCCTATTTTGGTTGAGCAAGCTGAAAAAATCCAACCTGATGATTTTAGCTGGTTCCAGGTCGCTGTTGCCTACGAATTTCAAGGATATATTCAAGAGGCAATCGACTCTTATGAAAAATGCTTATCAATAAATAATAAAAATGAATTGGCATTATTCAACCTTGGAGGTCTTTACTGGAATTCGAGAAATTATGATGAAGCAAGTCGCGTCTGGAAGTTGGCTGTGGCGTATTATCCCGAACATGAGCTTTCGCATAAGCTTCGAAAGGACATTCCATTTATTTTAAATTAATTTCTTTATTAGCGACGAGCTTGAAGCCTTAATTCATAGACACAATCATGAATATGGAACATATGCTCGTTGCTACAGAACAAATATAATTAGATTTGAATGCATATAATCTCTAAATGTGAATGGCACGATTATGCGGAATACAATTCAGGTCTTCGATCAAAGCAGACCTTGCTGCGCTTTAGGCGGTCCGCTTCGTGCCAAAAGCGGAAATTTTTTAAACGATGGAGAGCTTGTGTATCAGTCCGATAGCCTTTGAACAGGCCTCGTCGTAAGGACAGAATTTGTCTACCGTGGTGGGCTCAGTCCACACCAATACGGCGTTGGTTGCAATAACCTGCAGCAAGTCGAAGGTCCGGCCAGGCATAACTTTGCGGTACATCTGTTGTAATGCGGCGTCCGGATCTTCCATTCTTTGTCTGCGAAGATCCAAAAAAGGTAAACTCGGAAAATTGCTACCGGTTCAGAAGATTAAGTGTTAATTGTGTGTGAATCGGCAGTGTTTAGTGGTTTTTCGCACCTTTGATTGTATATATTGATTAGCTCCGGTTTAAGTGATGTTACACCGGAGCGGAGGGATTGCGATCAGTCTGACAGGTGCATCATTTTCAGATTTGACTCGAAATAATCGTCATAAATCCGCTCATTTTTGCCCTTCATCAGCCTCTGGATACAGTTCGGAACGGGTGGACATGAAACTCGATAGGAAAAAATTTCATCCTGAATATTCCTGAGTGTATATCCAAGCTTCTCCTCTTCAATGCGGCCAGACACTCTGATACTGGATATTTCCTTCTCAACATACTTTTTCAGTTTTTCACTTCTCTTCATGCTGCTGCGGTTATCCAGAAACTGAAGCAAAAAATAGCGGATAACCGGCATCGTAAACACTATATAGAAAAGGATTTCATTCATTCCTGATTTCATTACTATGCCGTAAATAATCATGGCCACTGGAGCGATAATGAAAGCTGACAGATAAAACACATGCATTACTTCCCTAAGCGACCTGTCCCAGCCGAGATTTTTCCCGTGACACAGGAGTGCCATCACACTATGCGGCGCGTCATACACCTTACTGACGTACCATCCCTCATCGCCAAATCGCTTATTTGCTTTTGCCTGATTATTTTTGAAACGTTCAGCTGCCCTGCAGATCTCGTCCCGGGGGATCTCCTCCACTTTCAGTTCATTACGCCGTATGCCAAGCACCCGACAGTCGTACATCTCCTGAACCGACGCGGCCTTTCTGCGTAGTGACGCAATGTGACTACTGACGGCAATGTTCAAAGTGAGCACGAGCAACCCGTACAGTCCCAACAGGGAAGATAGCAGCTCTATATCGACAAATTTCAGGCTTCGGTTGTAAACCGTCAAGACCGAAAGTAGGAGTGGTATGATAATACTGAAGGTGAAATTTAACTTATTCCAGTTTTTCACATTGTCGTAAATGCAGGCCTGCGCATAAAGCAAATCTAGGTTTTCCCTGGTCGATTGGCTTGTATAAATGGTATTCATGCTTTACCCGTAAATCGGAAAGAAGGGCCCGAACACGTCGCGCCATTTGTTGATGGATTTTTCATACTCTTTACCCTTTTCAAACCATCTCGCCTCCGAAGCCTTCTGCGCATCGAGATAACATCTGTCCGAAATCGCCTGGCGTGCCTCGGCTGAAAGAGAGTTGATATCTCCCTGTATACCTTTGGGATCGTTGACGGAGAACTGCACGAATAGACCAAGATGGCGGAAAAGCGCCTCTAGCTCTATATCGACAAACGATGAACAGGATGTCCTGCTGGCGTAATAGTCCAGAATCAGCGTCTCCAGCAGGTAGGAGCTCATGGAGGGCATCGTTGGTCGCCGCTGCCAGTACTTGACAGCTCTGATGACATTGAGCACATTGCCGTCATTCTGCACATTGATAGTTGTTACTCTGTCCCTGTCTTTGCGGGGATCGGTAAACTTCCAGTGTCCATTGCCGTCGGGGATCAGGTAGTTAGTCCGTCCAAAAACGTCTTCGCTGGTCATGAAGCAGGGCACGATGTCAAAATTCCAGTCCTTGCTGATCAGCTTCAGTGTGACGGCTTCCTGGTTACGCCTGATATCAGCTTGGGCATACTGGACAATATCCTGCAGGTGGCTTTTAAAGGCATTCAGAATTCTGACGGAGCAGATAGTATCAGCTCCCGAGTGTCGATACCCGTGCAGCCGCGATCCCTCTCCGGAAGAGGTCAGTGTGATTCGGTCACTCAGAATGTTATAGGTGGCCCCCTGCGCAGATAAGCCAAACATCAGATCGATATCATCCAGAGGACGGATTTTAGTTCTTCTGGCAAACGATCCAAAGGCAATATGGATCGCGGGATAACTCACAGGAAATGCATTGTCCTTCTCAAAATCATTAATCTTACCGATAAGCCAGTCGCGACTTGCACGCGCGTCATCGGTATCTGCCTTTCTGAGATTCACAGTATCTTTCATAAATTCGTTAAAGGCAGCTACTACTGTAGTGACCATATTCAGTCCTTTGGTTTTTAATGCAGAAAGTTCGGGGCGCTGACGCATAGTTAAATACTTCAACGCTAAGGTAGAACCTGAGTAGTTTACTCCTGATACCGCAAATCCACTACCGACTCGCTCTCCCTACATCCACATGATTTATATATGAAATAGAATGTTTGTTTTTGTTATCAAATATGTTTATGAAGCCAATTGCAGTTAAATTATATTGCTATTATCGAATTAAGTTCTTTATTCTGCGCCGCAGATCTGAAAACCGCAAAAACCGGAAGTAACAGCTACCCCGGGGATTGCGGATAACCGATCTACAAGTACCGACACGCTTAGTCCGTCGGTTAATCGCTCAGACTGTGTGAAAACCCTACCTAAAAACCGAAGTGCGTGAGGTTATGCAAAATCTGGAGTCGATCGACTGGTCAACCTACGTCAAATTTTACGTAGGAGTGCATTTTTCGACTCTGTTCTACACCCTTTCTACGATCGCTAACGTTTTCACACAGCCTGCGCTCAGAGCTGACGGTGAGATAGCGACATCTTTTGTGAAGCGTTTGTGGTCGTGCGTTGCCATTCGTTAACCATAGCAAATCTTATCTCGACGGGACTCAACTGAATAAAAACCATTTATTTTCAATAAATTAATCTAACGCCATCGGTTTTGATTGCAAAGAAACTCTTTCCGGACTCATTACTTTCTATCCGGACTTCACTTTTTCATCCGGACCTATACCTCTCCCCACCCTTCCGCGCTATAACCGCCTCGACACTCTGTTCCCGTGAGGTGCAATCATGAAAACCCGTGCTGACAGCAACGATGCTTTTCCCGAAAGCGGCAATGTGCGTATGCGGCAGGTGGTCCAGTTTCTGGCGATGAGTGAATCGTCGGTTTACCGCCTGATTAAAAACACCGACTTTCCCCGCCCCGTCCACCTCTCTTCCCGACTGGTGGTTTTCGATGCTGCTGAAATCCGTCAGTGGCAGCAGCGCCGCACCGCCATCCGCTAATCCACGCTCAGGGATGAGCCGACCGATACCTCATCATGAAACGCGCCCCCTTTCTCTGTAAGCAGTCTCCGGACCGCACGCTCGAGGTGGTAATCCTTGCCGGAAGCCTGGCATGGGAGACCTCACGCGAGTGGCGAAAAGATCCCGACCAAGAAGATGATGTACCTCCAGTGGTACTCGGCCCGGATGAACTGGCCGATCTGGACAACCTGACCATTATCAGGCCCGACACACTCTACGCCCGCGTATTCCGCACCGGCGATATCCGCGAAGAAGATCTGCTGAAAATCGCCGTAAAACTGGCGCACGCGGGTGTGCAGATGGCCCGGCTGATGACCCCTGACGGTGAGGTACTGGAGAACTGGACCGGACAGCTTGAACGCCTGCGACAGGAAAGGCCTTCCGACATCCTGCCGGATCACTTTCGTCTCGATGAAGAGGCACTGTGGTTTGACAAGCTGACCGAGCGACGCGACGGCGAAAGCGACATCCAGCCCCAGCGCATCTGCTCCCCTCTGCGCGTTACCGCTATCACCTGCGACAGCCATGACGGCAGCTATGGCCGCCTGCTGGAATGGCACACCACCACCGGGCAGTTACGGCGCTGGGCCATGCCAATGGCAATGCTCAGCGGCAACGGCGAGGAGCTGCGGCGCATCCTGCTGGAAAACGGCCTGACCTATATCTCCACCCGCCCCGCCCTGCGCAGCCTGCTGTGCGAATACATCTCACGGTCACTCCCCGGACGCCGGGTCACCTGCGTGGAGAAAACCGGCTGGCACAACGGGGTTTACGTGCTCCCGGATGAGGTTATCGGTCCGGATGGCGACAGCGTTATCCTTCAGGGCAGCCACTACCTGACTGGTGGCTTTGCGCAGGCAGGGACGCTGGCAGAGTGGCAGGAGCAGGTCGCCGCACTCTGTGCAGGCAATTCACGGCTGGTCTTTGCCGTCTGCTGTGCGCTGGCCGCCCCGTTGCTGCGCCTGACCGGAACGGGCGGTGGCGGTTTTCACCTGCGCGGTGAGTCCACCGACGGCAAAACCACGGTGATGAAGGTGGCCGCCTCCGTCTGTGGCGGCACGGACTACTGGCACTCCTGGCGGGCCACCGGGAATGCGCTGGAAGGAATTGCCAGCCGCCACAACGATGCCCTGCTGCCGCTCGATGAACTGCGCGAAGTGGACCCGCGTGAGGCCGGGATGATTGCCTATATGCTGGCGAACGGTCAGGGCAAGGGGCGCGCCCGCACCGACGGCGAGGTACGTAACCGCAGGCACTGGACGCTGCTGCTGTTCTCCACCGGGGAGCTGTCGCTGGCGGAACATACCGAACGCGCCGGGGAGCGCCTCTACGCCGGGATGGACGTGCGCATGGTACAAATCCCCAGCGACACCGGACAGCATGGTGCGTTTGAACAGTTGCACGGGTTTGCCAGCGGCCAGCAGTTCGCCGATGCCCTCTGCGACCGGGTGGCCCGTTTCCATGGCACCGCTTTTCGTGCCTGGCTGGCCTTCCTTACCAGCAACCTGGACGCCAGCACCACCCTAGCAAGAGAGTTACTTCGCCGCTACCAGACCGCCCTGACGCCGGAGAATGCCGGAAACCAGGTGCAGCGCATCGTGGCCCGATTTGCCCTGCTGGCGGTGGCCGGAGAGATGGCGACGCTGCAGGGTATCACGGGCTGGCAGGAAGGCACGGCATATGAGGCGGTGCAGATCTGCCTGCACGCCTGGCTGAACGAGCGCGGCCATATTGCCAACCAGGAGGATGAAGGCGTGCTGGCGCAGATCAAACGGTTTATCACCGCGCACCAGTACAGCCGCTTTGCCTCGTGGGATGGCCCGGACCGCCCGCTGAATATGGTGGGCTTTCGCCGGGTGGAAAAAGATCCTCTGACGGGTGAAGAGCACACACTGTTCTTCATCCTGCCGGAGGGCTGGCGGGAAATGTGCCGGGGATTCAGTCCCGCCAGAGCAGCCAGATTATGTCTGGAAGCGGAATGCCTTCTGCCCGGCAGCGACGGGAAATACCAGTCGCAGGTTCGCCTGCCGGAGATCGGCAAAACCAGGGTCTATCGGCTCACCTCCCGCATCCTCAGTATCTGAGTGCGGTCTCGCGTGTTTCAAAAAAAGGTGGTACAGGGTGGGACAAGTGGTACACGCAGGGCTGGTGCGGGTTACAGCGTCCCACCTTAGAGAATCTAGTTTAAAAAAAGTGGTACAGGGTGGGACAGCCGTTGCTGAGTCTGTCCCACTTTTCAGGCTGACATTTTTCAGATGGTACAGCGCAAAGCCATGGCTGGCGCGGTTGTACCACTTGTCCCACCTGTACCACCTCAAAAAAAGAAGAAATGAAAATGGCGAAAAGGGACTGCAAAGGCTGAAAGGAATGGGGGGATAAGGGGAACGGGCCTGCCCTGAAAGGATCAAAAAAAGGAGGCAGATTTTCAATTGGTTGCAACAAGTACCTCGACAAATCCACATAAGACGGCAGAGCAATACAAAACCCTACTCTATGGGTGGAAGATTTATCTTAGGTAATGACACCAGCACTATATCTGGTACTAGGTGTGTAAAAAGTTTAGGAAATGGTGAGAATACAGCTTGCCGGAGAGATTTTTTGCACTAAAGTGGCGCAGCAAGCATTATTTTGAGAAATATTTGAGATAAGTAAATAACAAAGCTTTTTTTGAAAAAAAACAACAAATTCAACATGGTTATATCAGTAATTTTCGCTATGATGGATACATCATACCCATCGTTGAGGATAAGAGATCGTGTCTATGGCTACAACTCCTTCGGTTCCTTCACTTCCTGAACTTCCCAGTGTTCCAACAACAATTCTACCTGCAATTGCCGAACTTACCGCTGCACTGGGAATCCCAAGAAATGTATTAGCTAGTGATGAAGAAATAAGCTTTGCTTGGCAGGATTTACCAAGGGAACTAAGACTAATTCCTTCGGATCTTCGAGGTGAACTCGTCGCCCGTATGTGTGTTGCAGTAAGCGCTGGCTTATTTGATGGCGCAATGAATTACATATGGAATGCCGCAATTTTACAAATCAGACAAAAGGTAAGGAATTTTGGTTTGCCCATCGTAAGTCAGATGCTTCAATCCGACTTTGAAGAGAAGCACTTGATCGACTTACAAGATAGTAAACTTTTAGAACTTGCATTAAAATTAAATTTAGTAAATGAAGATGGTTATTTCTTCTTAGATCATTGCAGAGAAATGAGGAATAATTTCTCTGCCGCTCACCCAACTATCGGAAATATTAATGATAGAGAATTCACAACATTCCTAAATCGATGTGTTAGATATGCCTTGGCTGATGCTTCTTCTCCAAGAGGAGTAAATGTTGCAGATTTCATAGCATCAATAAAAAGTGCTCGTTTTACAGGGCAACAATGTGCTATTTGGATTCAGCGAATTAATGATACACATGCAGCACAGAGGCAAATTCTTATTGGAATGGTTCATGGCATATATTGCGATCCCAATACATCAGAACCAGCCAGATTAAATGCAATTGATTTATGCTCCGCTATCAGTGAACAGTTCACTGCGGCAATTCGCTCTGACTTGATCAACAAACATGCTGAATATGCTGCTAAAGGAGATGAACAACGCCACACAGCATCTACTCAATTTTTTGAAAAACTCGGTCAGATAAGATACCTAAGTGAAGCCGATCAGCACATCATATTCTATCGAGCAATAGAAAGACTTTGGAATGCTCATAATGGAATGAATAACTTTTATAATGAACCCCCCTTCGCTGAAAGGCTTTGTGAGCTAGCAACTCACGGAGCAGTACCTGAAACAGTACAGGAATATTTTGTTCAGGTTGTAGTGGCATGTGCGATTGGGAATGGATATGGTGTATCGCATGGTGCATTATCATATTACACTGAAATGATTAGAACATTTTCCCCTAGAGAAATAGCGACTATGATTAGACTCTATTCCGATAGAACAAATATTGTAGGATATCGTATAGCTACATACTCCAGGGGAAGAGAACGATTTAAAGAGTATTTAAGAACACTCGATCCAGCCAGTATTTCTAGCGGTGTTCGTTCTGATTATGATAGAATATTACGAGAATAGAGTATTATCGGAGGGAGTTCAGCGCTCCCTCCTTAATAAAACATAGTCATTGAAAGGATATTATAATGGTAGAGTTAGGATTACTCTTTTTATATCTATGATATTGTAGTATTAATTCAGAAAGGTCTTCATCTACTGTGTAAAAATAAGCCTCAGGCACATCAAGTACTGCTGCAAATTTACAGACCAACTTAAAGTCCGGCGCATGAACTTCTTTTTCATAAGAACTTATGCGAGCACTTGCAGAATCTTCCTCAAGACCAGCTCGTACCCCCAACTCCGTCTGTGTCAGGCCTGCATTAACCCTTGAAATCTTAAGTCTTTTACCGATCACAGCTACAATCCACCCGATTAAACACACCAAGATTATCCCTTTCTTAGCTAAACCCATCTTCAAGACTTACATTGAAAATTAATGAATTACTTGAATTAAGGGTAAATAAAGAGCAAAATTCATGAATTACATGATTTATCGCTGTTGAAACGAGAAAAAAGCTTTTGATATGAACCGTGACAACAACCGACAACTCCGGGACATAACGACCCGCGCTGTGAGTGGCAGGACGCATTAACCAACGACACCTGACAGGAGAGTTGTTTATGCACACCGAACCACAACCATGCACCATCGCACTGAGTACAGGAGGCCGCCATGTTTCTGGTCTCCCTGGCTGAAGGCTTTATCCACCTGTTCCAGGCCGCAGGCAAAATCTTCCTCGACATGATGACCGGGCTTATCCCGATGCTCATCTGCCTGCTGCTGGCCATCAACTTCCTGATGAAGCTGGTCGGCACCGTACGGATAGAGAAAATCGCCGCCCTGCTCGGCCGCTCGCGCATCCTCACCTACGGCGTGCTGCCGGTGCTCGGCTGGTTTTTTATGAGCAGCCCCGGTGCGCTCACTTTAGGCAAACTCCTGCCCGAAAAGAGCAAGCCCGGCTATGAGGATGCGCTCGGCACCACTGCCCATCCCCTCACCAGCCTGTTTCCCCACGTGGTGCCGTCGGAGCTGTTCGTCTGGCTCGGCGTGGCCGCCGGGGTTAAGGCGCTCGGCCTGCCCGTCACCTCGCTGGCGCTGCGCTATATCGCCGCCGCCATGCTGATTGGCCTGATACGCGGGATTATCACCGAGTACCTGTTCCTGCGGCTCAGCAAACGGGGGAATGCGCCATGATGATTTACTGCGCACGTATTACTGCTATCGGGCTGTTTGTCGCCGACGGCCTGACCGACAAGATGCTCATCACCTTCGACAGCAACGGGCCGAAAGACTGCCTCGATTACTCCCTGTCGCTGGAGCCGTCGTTCCGGGAAGAGAGCCTGATGATACTCCCTGGCGACCGCCTGTTGCTGGCAGGGCATGATTATCTGGTGACTGCCGTCGGCAAGGGGGCACAGCAGGCGCTTTTTGAACTCGGCCACCTGACGCTGGTGTTCAACGGCGATCTGAATCCCTGTCACGTCGGCGCGGTTCATCTCTCCGGCCCGGTGCCGAAACTCCATGACCTGCACGGCAATCTGGTGATAGAGGAGGGGCGGCCATGAATACGGTGCTTATTCCTCCCGGTCCCGGTGGCTACGGTAAAGGGTTGTGGCTGCCCGTTGGCAGCGGCAAAAAGGTGCTGTCGCTAACCGGGCGCGAAATCCATCCCGTCGCCATCGAAATCGGCGCACTCACCGAATCGGAAATCGTCAACGGCTTCGCTGATATCCCACCGGATAACGACATCCTGTGCGTGGTAATTAACTGCGCCGGGTCCCTGCGCTGCGGCCTGTACCCGCAGAAGGGCATCCCGACCATCAACGTGCTCCCCACCTGGCGGGCCGGACCGCTGGCGCAGTTTATTAACGAGGATAACTACGTCTCCGGCGTGACGATGGAGCAACTGGTTCTGGTGGATACCGCCGAAGCCCCGGACGGTGAACCGGAATCCGTGCCTGTCGCTGCGCCACAGGTTATCAGCACGCCACCGCCTCCACGTGGCGCGGAAAAACTGGTGCGCATGGTCGAGCAGACCGGCACCGCCGTCGGTCACGTTATCGCCCTGCTGTTTGCCGCCAGCCGTGAAGCGGTGGACGTGTCCCTGCGCAACATCATCCCGTTTATGGCCTTTGTCTCGCTGCTGATAGCCCTGGTGCAGGAGACCGCACTCGGCAGCCTGATTGCCCACGCCCTGACGCCGCTGGCGAACTCGCTGTGGGGGCTGGTGCTGCTGTCGCTCATCTGTGGCATTCCGTTCCTCTCCCCGGTGCTCGGACCGGGCGCGGCCATCTCGCAGGTGATTGGCGTGATGATAGGCACACAGATTGGCTCAGGGGCGATATCTCCGGCCTTCGCCCTGCCCGCGCTGTTCGCCATTAACGTGCAGGTCGGCTGCGACTTCGTGCCTGTTGGTCTTTCGATGCAGGAGGCAAAGCCGGAGACCATCGCGAAAGGTGTCCCCGCCTTTCTGCTCTCGCGTCAGTTAACCGGGCCGCTGGCGGTAATAGTCGGCTGGTTGTTTTCCCTGGGCTTATTCTGAGGACTCAATGATGAACAAAATCAGAGCCGCCGTGGTCGGCGCAGGTATCTACGGCAGACATCATATGAACGCGTACCGCCACAACCCGGACACGGTGCTGGTCGCCATCTGCGACACCGACACAGAACGCTGTGACGACCTTGCCATGGCCTACGGCGTAATCGGCTATACCCGGCTGGATGCCCTGCTGCAGGAGGAAGCCATCGACGTGGTTTCGGTGGCGACACCTGACCCGTACCACACCGAATCCATCCTCACTGCCCTGCGCCAAGGCAAGCATGTGCTGGCGGAAAAGCCGCTCGCCACCTCGGTACGCGAGTGCGAGCTTATCGTGGAGATGGCGCAGCAGCGGGACCTGCTGGTCGGCGTCGATTTCCACAAGCGCTGGGACCCGGCGGTGATGCGCATCAAAGCTGAACTGGAGAAGCCGGAAGCCGGGCGCATCCTGCGCGGCCATATCAGCATGGATGACGTAATCAGCGTGCCGACGGAGTGGCTGAACTGGGCGGGCGCAAGCTCCCCGGTGTGGTTTCTCGGCTCGCACTGCTTTGACCTGGTGCGCCATCTTTCCGGACAGGAGGTGGTGTCGGTGTACGCCGTCGGGCAGAAGCGGCTGATGGCTGAATGCGGCCTCGACACCTTCGACAGCGTGCAGAGCCTGCTGACGATGGCCGACGGCAGTTCGTGGGTGGTGGAAAACTCGTGGGTGCTGCCGGAGGGCTTCCCGAAGGACAACGACGGGCGCATTGATATTCTCTGTGAGGCAACGTATATCCGCAGCACCTCGCAGCATCGCGGGCTGGAAATCACCACGCCAGGCATGACGCTCACGCCCAACAGCTACTTCATCAACTACCGCAACGGTGTCGCCAGCGGTTTCGGTATCGATCCGATAAACGACTTTGTTCGCGCGGTCAGGAACCGTTCGCCGTACCCGGTGACGGCAGAGGACGGGCTGGCGGTCAGCCGGATTTGCGAGGCGGTGCACCGCAGTCTGGAGAGCGGGAAACCTGAAGATGTTTAAACAAACGGCGCAGGGTAGCTCCCTGTGCCAGTTCCATATGATTTTGCTAATTCTACTCACTGGTATATTCACTCGTTAGGCTTTGGCCCGCAGATATATTAATGTTTTCCATCCTGCCGCAACAAAACCCCACACACGATTGTATGTTTTTTAGTCATCAAGGTGAATAGAGGTATTTTATGGCTATGACCTTTTTCACCTTCCTGCCAATAGTATCATGCTAAACCTCTCATCTATGTTTATTGCGGCAATAATAGTCAACAAGTATTTCAAAAAAGTCCCAAGCAAATTATAATGCTGGAGTTTCATAATGTCCCTTTAAAAACCATTTTAAGAAGAGCTATTATGTCCCTCCCTACAAATTTTAATGATATTCTTCGTCTTTTTGAAAAAGATTACGATACAGCCAAAGAAGATAATGCCTTAAGTGCACGCGGCCAATTTCTGCAACTTTACCCCCTTAATCGCCTAAAAAAAATGACGCTTGATGACTATGTCATCGGCAAAGGCACGGCCTCATTTTGTGCTTGTGTTGAAGTAAAAACCAGAACATGGGCAAATATGCAAGGTGCGACGGCTCTCAAATTTGGTATTTATTATGGAAAATCAAAATCAGATCCAACCGTCCGCTATCGTTTTACTCAGAAATTTGGCGATGATGATAGTACTAATAAAGAAGTTTTCGCTAATGTTAAAGACGCTTTACTAGACCTAATACAGTCAGGGAAAGAATTAGATTTTAGAGCGATTGACGAGAACCCCCTATCCCAGATGTTTAAGGCTAAAATATTGAGCCTTTACTTTCCAGAACACTTTATAAACATTTGCAGCAAAGATCATCTTAAAGAAATTGCTATGGAAATGGGTATAAAAGAGCAACAGTTTATTAGTAAATATCAACATTTGTTATTCAAGAAAAAACTAGAGCATAAAATCACCCGAAACTGGAGCAATCCAAAATATATGTCCTTCCTTTATGCCCAGTTCATACGTAAGGATCTTAGCAGTACTCCTGCTGTGATAGTTAAAAAACCACAAAAAAGAAACCATCCCGAAGTCAATTTCGAAGAAATAACGGACAATCGTGATTTAATAGGCAAAAAAAGCGAAGAATATGCATTAAACTGGGAAAAAAACCGCCTAATCGGTCTCGGCTATTCAAAACTAGCTGAGGAAATAGATGATCGCCGTAATCGTCCAACTTATGGTTACGACTTTCTTTCTTTTAATGCCCCAGGTGATGAGCGATACATCGAAGTTAAATCAATTGGCCGAGATGGAAAAGAGGGAGCATTCCGTTTTTTCCTCTCAGGAAATGAACTCACCGTTTCTAATTTAAGTAACCACCGTAAAAACTATTATTTTTATCTTGTACAGTATGGGAAAGATGGAGAGCCATGCAATCTATATGTAAAACATGCTCAAGATCTTTACACTAAGAGTGAAATGTCCCCTTGTGCTTACGTTGTTAGGTTCGATCTGGAAGAACCTGCTTAATAGTTTCGACAACCTCCGGCTCATAACTTTAAAAGTGTGAAATCAGGCGCAGAGTCACCTGCGCCTTCATCTCAGTGCTGCTGCAACAACACCTGTGAAATCTTCCTCGCTTCATCCGCCGGATCCGCCGAATGCGTGATCGCAGATCCCACAATCACCACATCCGGGCCTAACAGTGCGTAGTCCTTCACAGTCTGACTGCTTATACCGCCTGCCACGGCAATCCGCGCTTTCCGGCGCGCCTTCAACATCGTTATCAAATCATCAATCGGTTTGCGCCCTGCTGCCTGCTGGTCGGTGCCTGTGTGTACCGCCAGCATATCTGCCCCCGCCTCCTCCAGCATTCGGACCCGCGCTGGGAGATCGTCGACGCAGATCATATCCACCATCACCTGCTTTCCGGCCTCTTTTGCCGCGAGGATGCAGGACTGGATCGTCAGCACGTCGGTCACACCTAACACCGTGACATAGTCTGCCCCAGCGTCGAAAAGCAGCTGCGACTCAAAATGGCCGCCATCCATAATTTTCGCATCCGCCAGTACTTCCTTATGCGGATATTTCTCTTTAATGGCTTTAATTGCATTCACGCCTTCCCGAATAAGAAAAGGCGTGCCCACTTCAATAATATCAACGTCGTCAACCACCTTATCGATAAATGCTAGCGCTTCAGGCAGGGTTAACTCGTCCAGGGCAAGCTGTAATTTCATGTTGGTTTCCTTGTGTCGAATGACTATTCGAGGTTGGCGTGTAGCGCAAAACCTTTGGTTAAACGATATCCCGTCGACTGCGCCAGATTCACTATCATGGCGTCGCCCAGCACCATGACGGCCTCTTCAAATAGGCTGCCGCCGGGCAGAATGCCTTTCACGTTATCGGGCCCATCCGGGAGTTTGTCTGTATAGGCCGGGATCCTGACCACCACCTCCGCCAGTTTCCCCAGCGTGGACTCGGGGAAAATGGTCAGCAGGGCCACTGTGCCGCCCAGCTTCTTCGCTTTTGTAGCCACATTCACCAGCGAAGCCGTTTCACCCGATGCGCTGGCCAGCAGCAGCAGGTCGCCTTCTTGCAGCGCAGGCGTCACCACATCGCCGACCACATGCACCTTCAGGCCGATATGCATCAGGCGCATCGCAAAAGCTTTCAGCATCAACAGCGAACGCCCTGCACCAAAAACAAATATCGCGTTCGCTTCAGCGATGGCCTGCTCCAGACGCGCCAGCGCAGCGCCATCAATCCGCGACATCGCCTGATTCAGGTCGCTACAGGCAACGCCTGCAACAGATTGCGTTTCCATCATGCGTCCTCCTGAAAGAGCGGGAATAAATCATCCTCATACTGGAGCATCCCCGTGATTTCCCGGACATAGTTATCGACATGCCCCAGAAAATGAAAACGTTCCGGTGCGGCGCGGTAGCGCAGGTAAAGCGGCGTATCGAAGGTGATGCCAAGATGCGGGTTCTCTTTGACGGTGGCGAATTTGATGCGCGGAATACGCGGGTAGTAGTGATTCTTGCGCACGCAGAGCTGCCCGTTCTCTTCCACGATGTAGCAGGCCATACCGTGGTAAAACTGCACCGTGTCGTAGTGAACCGCGCAGGGTTTATAGGCCAGGTTGCTGAACACCAGCGGCCCGTCGCCGATATTAATGGAGCAGTGGCCGTAATTCGGCGGCACGATAATGCTCTGCCCCTCCTTCACCACCGCCACGATAAGATCGTCCACCAGCAGATCTTTTGGCGCGACGGCAAAATCCGGCGACTTTTGCAGGATATATGCCGCCGTGCCCTTAATCACTTCATACACTTCCGGATGGGTGTTGCGCCGCGTGTCGTTATAGCCGTGATAGTGACCGCTGGTTTTCTTGCGCTCCTTGCCAATTGTTCCCGGCATGATGATGGTGATGTCGTACTGATACTGGTCAGCAGCAAGCCGTTCCTGATCCTCCGCAAAGCTGAGCCCGCGATAGACATCGTAAGCCAGTTCATCACGCTGCGCTTCGGTGAACTCCGGTAAAACCACCGCCATCTGCCCGGCGCTTTTACGGCCAAAGCCGAGATAGTTCAGCGGCGGTTTCAGCGCCATCACGCCATCGTCATCGAGATAAAGCGGCAGGCCGCTGTGGTGTAGCTGTTTCATTTTGCCTCCTGTGTATACGCGTTAGCTGCGCGGATCGCCTCTTTCAGCCGATCGGATTTCATGCCAAAGACGCTCTGAATGTTGTTCCCGACCTCAACGACGCCCGCCGCGCCAAGCTGTTTCAGCAGCGCTTTGTCCACCAGCGTCTTATCCGTCACGTCAATGCGCAGACGCGACATGCAGGCTTCGATACTGGTCATATTCTCCAGCCCGCCATAGGCCAGAATGATGCCGCTCACCAGGTCGTTCTGTTCGCTTTCCTGAGTCACTGCGCTTTCTTCGACTTCACGCCCCGGCGTCAGCAAATTCCAGCGGCGAATGGCAAAGGTAAACAGGACGTAGTACAGCGCCCCCATCACCAGCCCGACCGGGAACAGCATGTACCAGTGAGGCGCGCGCGGCAGGACGCCAAAGAAGAGATAGTCGATAAGCCCGCCGGAGAAAGAGAGCCCGATGTGCACGCTGAACCACTCCATCAGCAGGAATACCAGTCCCGCCAGGACGGCGTGAATGCCATACAGCACGGGCGCAACAAACAGGAAGGAGAACTCAATCGGCTCGGTGATACCGCAGACGATGGAGGTGATCGCACCAGAGAGCATAATACCCTTTACCCGCGCTCTGTTTTCCGGGCTGGCGCAGCGGTAGATCGCCAGCGCAATCGCCGGAATACAGAACATTTTGATGGGCGTCAACCCGGCCATAAAGGTTCCGGCGGTAATCGGCACCTGGTCTTTCAACTGGGCAAAGAAGATAAGCTGGTCGCCATGTACCACCTGCCCGGCCTTGTTTACGTACTCGCCAAACTGCAGCCAGAACGTCGGCCACCAGACATGGTTAAGACCAAACGGGATCAGCAGCCGCTCGACAAAACCGAACAGGAAGGCGGAAACGCCCGGCCCCTGCACCGTCATGGTATTCGACAGGCCATTAATCAAATGCTGAACCGGCGGCCAGACCACTGCCATCACCAGCCCGACAAACAGCGCGACGAAGGAGGTCACTATCGGCACAAATCGCTTGCCGGAAAAGAACTCCAGCCATGACGGAAGCTGGATGCGGTAATAGCGTTTATACAGCCAGGCGGCGATAATCCCGATAATGATGCCGCCAAACACGCCGGTCTGCAGCGAAGGGATGCCCAGCACCATCGTGTAGTCACGCACCTGCGCCACCGACTCGGGCGTGATCCCAAGAAACTGGCCGATGGTGACGTTCATAATCAGAAAACCGGCGATCGCCGACAACCCGGCAATCCCCTGATCGTCACTAAGCCCTACCGCCACGCCGACCGCAAACAGCAGCGGCAGGTTAGCGAAAATCGCACTGCCCGCTTCCGCCATCAGCTTCAGCACGTGAACCAGCCAGTCAGCGCCGAGAAACGGCAGGCTGGCGACAATATTGAGATCCTGAAAGCTGACGCCGAAGGCCAGCAAAATACCGGCGGCAGGCAGCATGGCAATGGGGATCATTAACGATCGCCCGATGCTTTGTAACATTTGCAGAAGGTTGAATCTTTTCATCTCGATCTCCTGAGCGCGTCTTTATGACAGGGATTCGCACAACAGCAGGTTCTGCTCCGAACACCTTCAGTATCCGAACCCGAGATGCTTAAAAAAACAGCAATCGAAGACGAAAGTTATTTCCGGTTTTCGCTTAAAACCGGAAAATTTATGAGGACAATCACGCCAGAAGCCATCAGAAAGGGATAAAAGAGGAAATCGCGTTCGGTGGGAGGCCATCACATGAGTATCTTCGAGGCGCATTTTCGCAGACTACACGCCCGCTACGGCGCAGGTCAGACGCACGAATTACAGATGCACGAGATCGCCGCCATCTTCGGCTGTTCGGTGCGTAACTGCCGAATTGCGCTGAAAAAGATGCACCAGGAAAAATGGCTCGACTGGCAGCCGCAGCGCGGACGCGGCAAGCGCTCACGACTCCATCTGTTAACCTCGCCGGAAAAGCTGTTCAGCCAGAACGTCAATAAGCTGCTGGAGAAGCAGGATTACGGCAACGTGCTGCGGTTTATCGGCAACGACAAGTATCTGCTGGATCGCCTGAGCCTGTGGCGCTTTGGGGTACAGGATAAAAGCAGTGAAACACGGGTGCGCATCCCCTACTATCGCAATCTGGATCCGCTTAATCCGCTCGTTCCCCTGCGGCGGACCGAACGTCATCTCCTGCGCCAGTGCCTGAGCGGTCTGACGCGCTATGACGCCGTGCAGGGCAGGGTCGTCCCCGATATCGCCCACTACTGGACCCACAACGAGGACTTTACCCGCTGGGAGTTCTGGCTGAAATCCACCGCCCGCTTTGCCGATGGCAGCGAACTGGATGCCAGCACCGTTCAGCGCTGCCTGCTCGCCGCCAGCCAGAGCCCGCAATTCGCCCCGCTTTTCAGCCCAATCAAAACCATCACCGCTGACGCCCCCTGGCATCTGGTGATTGAAACGCATCATCCGGTCAGACGTCTCGACTGCCTGCTCGCCACTCAGCCGACGATGCTGTTCGATTACCAGCACGGACACATCCGCTGTACCGGCGCTTTCCACCTGCAGGAACACAGCGACAACTTTATGGTTCTGCGGCGCAATCAACACTGGCACCAGGCGCGGCCCGGACTGGATGAGATCACCATTTTCACCTGGGCTCCGGAGCATATCAGCATGAGCTTTATTCCCCTGCTGCGGGGCGAAGAGGCGCAGGATGACCGCCCGCTCAACAAGCGCAGTCTGGAGCAGGGGTGCTGCTTTGTGCTGCTCGACAGTGACGGGGCCTTTGCAGATGAGGCCGGAAGACGGTTTATCAATTACCTGCTACAACCTGTCGAACTCCTCAGCCAGACGCAGCTTCCCGACGAATATGCGCGCATCCTCTCCGTGGCTCAGGGTATGCTACCGCAGTGGAACCACCGCCCGGTGGATTATGGCGGGATCACCGCGCCGTTTAACCTGCGTCAGCGGGTTATCATCAGCACCTTTCAGCAGCCGGAACTGGTGGAACTTGCCGGGGCGATTCGCATCTTGCTTGAGCGTTGGCATATTCGCGCCGAAATACGGATCGACCCATTTGACCACTTCAACAGCCAGCCGCGCCTGCCTGCGGACATCTGGCTCAGCAACTTTATGCTCGATACCCTTTCGGTTCCGGCGTTTCTGGAATGGCTGGCTTCCACCACGCTGTTTACGCGACTGCCTGAAGCCCAGCGACAAAACCTGAACACCCTGTTGCCGACCATTCTGAACAGCGATAATGAACAGGCGTTCGCAACCATTGCCGCCTTTTTCCATGAGATGACCCATCAGCGATATGTCATTCCTTTGCTGCATCACTGGATGGAATTTGCGACCGAGAAGTCATTTACCTGGCGGGATTTAAATACGCTGGGATGGCCGGATTTTAGCCAACTTTGGCTCGAATAATGCTACGCCCGCAAAAGCTCGCTAAAGGGCCTTTAAGGGCCTTTAAGGGTAAGGGAGGGAAGTGCGGGATTTGGGTTCGGGGAACGTTTGGTCATCTGCATTGGCAATGTCCTCACGACGGAGACTGTTCAAAGGCCTCTGTACTTACGCCCCAAGAAAACTTTACCTCCAGCTCCGATTGCTGAACAGGTCAATGTCATCGAAGATATCTGCATGATCCAGATCCTGGGTTTTGTAGGACCGTTTTCTGATGCACTGCTTTTTCAGCGAACTGAAGCAAGGTTGTAGAAGTAAAACGGTATCGCTGGCAACTGAGGCATTTTCTCGTTCTACCACTGTGCTTAGATTCAGCTTATGACGTCAGCCGATAGTGCGACTGCACCAGACCCGAAGGGAAGCTGCGGCTGGATAATAGCGTCAAATCGATATCATGGGGCAGCACTCCGAACAGCGGTTTTCCCGAACCGAGCAGGACAGGAACGGTAGTGATAACGATATCGTCGACCAGACCTTCGCGCAGGAACGACTGTATTAACTGCCCACCATCGATATAGACCCGGTGCACGTTCTTCTCCATCAGGTCAGTAAGAGCTTCCCTGGGCGTGCGGCATGAAAACTGCACTTTGCCCTTCAGCGCCTCAGGCACCGGGGTATTGGTTAGCTGCCGGGAAAGTACCAGCACGGGTCGATCATAAGGCCATTCGTCAAAAGTCAGCACCTTCTCAAAGCTGCCTCGCCCCATAGTGATCCAATCTTTGTCCGCGATGAATGCGGCATAGCCATGGTCTTCTGTCGGGTCATCGCGCTTCAACAGCCAGTCGATATCGCCATCTTGTCGGGCGATATAACCATCAAGACTGACCGCGATGAAAACATGTGTGGTGACCATCAAGAGCTCCGTATTAAGGTTGCATATATCTCGTTGATTTTAGCAATGTCCGCTCCAGGCACGAAGCGAGCAAGTTACCTAAGATGAAGGTCCGCTGTGAGCGAAGAGCGGACATTGCTAACAGCGTTCTAGGTGAACCCGCGAGGCACAGATTACGCAATGCCGGTTGGCCTACCATCAAACCGAAGGTCAGAATTTCGCTCATCACCTTAATCTCGATACAGTTTGGTGGTTATTGAGATACCATTGGGCATTGATGTGATGGACTAGCCTCTTTTCCAGTGCAAATCCATCAAAGCTCAATGAACCTATCTGTCTGAGCATACTGAACTTTTGATCTAGTCATTGACTAATAAAAGATCGAAGAATCGCTTCTTTATACTCAGCTGAGCCATCACCATTTTTTAAAAAATTGTCACTGTTACCCTCTAGGCTGAAATCTTTCGAGAACGAATCAATTCTTCACGTAAGTAATAAGCTCTAGCAGAGCCAGTTTCTACAATTCCTGTTAAGAGAAGCAGGCATATATCGTACATTTTTCTATTGAGAGTTCCGCGATTTTCTATCTGCAAAAATCTTCCAACAACCATTTCTATATAAAATGCTGTATTGACTTGCTTCCCGATAATATGTCGATTGGCACTATAATGCTCAGCTAAAATCAGAATGCCTTCTTCGAAGAATACGTTGTAGAAGTTATAAATCAATGAAGACAAGGCTTCAAACACATGGCTATTATGTGCAGATTGCCTAGCAAAATCGAGCAAATATTTAGCACCTCGCTTCATATCTTTCTCTTCATTCTCATGTCCTTGCCAAGGGCAATCCGCATACATCATTCCACGCAGGAGCTGATTTAGGTCATTCTGTAAACCGATATAACGATCATTAACATCATTCAAAGCTATCTTGTGTGCTTCTGGTGCTAACAGGCACCAAAGTGCCCATATAGCATCATAATCACCTTCTTTTTCTACAGCGACATGATAGGAGAGTGTTAAAGAATAAATGAAGCCGGGAGCTTTTGTACACCCTAACACCAATAGATCTTTAAAGGGCATGAAGTTATTTTTTCTTGAAGAAACAACATGTTCAGAGAGACAGTCTTGAATCTGCTTTTTAATTTCATGATTTATTTTTTCATCATCACTCGAACGATGGTTTTGATACTCCGTATCAAATACAAAACTCATTAACCTATTGACCAACTGAATTTGTATCTCATCCTTAGTACAGTAAGGAACCATTAGCATTGGTAAATGAATAAACCACGAACAGTGGCTTTCCAAAGATATATCGTTAACTGAAAGATTAAACTTTCCCTCAATCAAGTCGTTACGAAAACTTGTTAAAAGATCATTCCATTTTTCGAGTGCGGCTTGCAATTCAGCACCTTGTAAATGATAAAACCTACGTACCTCACTATCTTCCCTTCGTAATCTGGCATACTCAACTATTCCACCTATACAACGGGATGCTAATTCAGCGTCTCTAGACCAAAGAAACTCTCTTACTCCCTTAGCAGCACAAGCACTAACGTTTAGGTTCTCATGCGTTAATGCTGTAGCTAACGCAAACTTCAAATATTCTATTTGTTCTGAATCTAGATCTAAATCAAATAACTTAGGTAAGACAAATGCGCATGCTCCAGAGCCATAATAATCAGTCTTATCATGTGCAGCTGTCCCATTCATATTGTCTGCGTGCATGAATATTGATTCTAGGATGATTTCTAAGCACCACTTTTTATCTTCATAGCTCAATTCTAAAAGAACATCACGAACACAAACCGCTGCAACAGTTGTGATTGTGCCAACCGCCATATCAGCAAAGTTGTGTACTTCACCTTTTTGGAGGGCGCTGAGCAATCCCTTAGTAGCTATTAATGCATCCTGATATGAAGAGAAGTATTTTTCTTCTAGTAATTGCTCATCGAATAGTTTTTTACCCCATAAGTTTAAACTAGTTACGGTGTTATCCATTGCGTGCTTTTCATTAAATTCTTGTTGATCCAGCTTTAAATCTTCCGGAAGCTCTGATGAGCTTTGAAACAATACTCTGTCATTTTCTTTGTCTTCAACTACTTTCCAAGTCCTTGTATCGACTCTGTGCACCATATACCGAAGGCTTTTTTCATTACTTGCAGTAGCTTCATTTTTCAGTTCATCAACAATTTTTAAAATATCATCCCTTAACTCATTTACGAACTGAAGCCTTGTTAATAAGGTTTCTAATGACTCTTTTCTCCATGGTCGAAGTGCTGCTTCTCTTCTCTCTTCTAGGTATATTTTCGACAATGCATCCCTATTAAGACCAAAGAAATGCATCTCATTTCCACCCATTTCTTGTGTCATTCGAATCAAATCTAAATGGTATAAATCAGCAGTTTTAAGCAAAGGAAAGGCTGCTTTACCTACTTTATTAGGGAAGCCTGTGGCCACAGAAGATAAAACAGATGTAGGCATTACTGAATTACTAGAGCGAAGAACATAATCAAAAATCCAATCTATTTCATTATTCTTACCACAATTTTCAACGTACTCAACTAACCAGTTCTCCAATGCCATAAGAGCACTCTGTAATAAGTAGGGCAACGTAGACTGTCCTCTATATCCCTTCCAGAGGTGGGGAGATGCATACTGTTTAACTACTGTGCCATCATTCAGGGTTATATCGACTTGTTTAGCTACTGTTTCGAAGGCGTAAATAGTGTCTTCTTCATTGTCTTGAGTTTTAGAAAAATCCGATTCTGAGTATTTTTGTGCTGTCAAATTGCACAATCTAATAATGAAATCCAAGCCTAGCCTTGGCTTGAATTGAAGAAGATATTTGAAAGGGCCTTTGGCACCGCTTGCAGGGAAAAAATCTCGTTCTGTATCTAGCCCAAATGATTCCTCTACGTCTACTCGATATGACCCGTAGCCATAATCGTTCTCTTCGGATTCTTCCAACAGCCACTCATGCATTGAAAGTTTAACTACGAAGTCAGGATAAAACTTACACAACATAGGAACATTGAAGCCTATAAGTGCCAAACTACTCAGTTCATCAACATAACTTAATCGTCTAGGCTTTATCTTTGAGGTGAAAACGTCCTGTTTCATCAATTCATCAAAATCATCTTTAATAGCCGTTGAAACTTTTAATAAAGCATTTAATATTTTTTTTCTTTGCCCCTCACCACTATATGAATCTTTAACCTTTTCAAGGAGCCATAAACTTAAAAAACCAACCTTTTCAGACGCTTTTGGCAACTCATCATGTATATTAATGAGACCAGTCCATTCATCTATTAATTCAATAACTTGAGTGCGCACAAGACTACTCAAATTATCTCTTTCCTGATAAATAAAATGGAATAGTGCTCCCCAACCTTCTCCATATGGTTTCAGGAAAAGGGATTTGAGCAATCCCGATTTTTTATCTTTTATCAATAGTCCGTTGTGTAGAGATATTGGTCTTTGACACGTTATTCTGAGAATAAAACAAAACCGTGTCAAAAGAGCACAATCATCTTTAAGAAGTTGGCGTTTGAGTGAATTAAGAAATATCCCGGGAGAGTCATGCTGCATGATTGCAGAAATTGCCTCGTCCTTCCAATAACTCTCTATCTCGTCCGAAGATAATAAACCTTCTACGAATTCATTAGTTGTATCATCAAATTTTAGCTTCCTATACAGCCATAACCTGAATGCCCTACTTATCGCAGGTTCATTTCCTATATTTAACAAAAAGCTTGCAACATTATGAGAATTATCAAAATGCTCTCTATCGATGAACTCCTCTAAAGCCCAATCTTCCAAAACATCATGCATAGGACTTACACAAGATGATTTTTGATCTCTGTAGATCAAATTGTCTTCTTCCAACTTTGCGATTACTTCCGGGTCAAAACCGCTTGCTCTGACACCAAAAAGCATCTTTTTAGCTCTCTCTATTGCTATTTTAATAAAGGTTGCTCTTCTTCTATCTGGCATCCCTGACTTTCTATCAGCTTCTTTTGCAACGACAGTCCGCCACACTGTATCCCTAAAGTCTTCTTCAGTATCTCCAATCCCAAATTGAGCGCCATTTTTTATAGCTCTTACAGCAATCTCAATAAAAAATGGTATTCTTAGTATTTCTACTAATGAGTTATTAGATACTAAAGATTTTAGCTCTGGAATATGCTCGCAAACTTGCTCGACTTGACTATCTTCAAGCCCTTCAATATTCATGCTGCTAAAATTTATAGAGCAAGGCTGTAGGAAATTAAATAACAATTGTTGATAAGCATAGTCCCGGCCAGTTGCAATGATAGTCCAACCAGACTGTTTTCTAATGTATTGCAATAACTCAACAAAAGTATTTGGATAATTTAGCTCTAAAACTTTTTCTAGGGACTCTATTACGAGTACTTTTTCGTGAAGCAATGAGAAATGACTTTCAATTTCTCCCAAAGAAGATGTAATTCCCATGGAAGTGAAAACTTCATTTAAGTTACTTTTATCTAAATCTTCAGCTCTTAAGTAGAAGACTGGAATATCTAAATTTTTTGTTGTGATAAAATCTTTAACAACGCCTGACTTTCCAGCCCCTCTTGCACCGGTAACAAATACAAACTCACTATCGCTATAGCAGTTAGATAGTGCTGCTAGTTGTTCTGTCCTATCAACATGGAGTCCATTTATAGTTGTAGAAATACCTTCAAAAATATGCTGACTGCGCTCATAAAGCTTTATCAAGTCATTCTCGAAATATAAGTGGCTTGATTTATTAAATAATCCTTTAACGTCTTCTGGTATATTATTTTGAGTTAAAACCCCCGCATTCTGGTTGAAACTTTGAACGCAGGAAACAAGTCTAGCTAAGACTAGAGAAGGTAATACGTCTGAGTAACACTGAATCAATGAGCAAAGTAAGTTTGCTACGATTGAATGTTCTGCATCTAAGTCAAAAGGTAAAATCTGAAACGATTTTAAGAAAGACCACAATTCTTCTTCTGAGATAGCTACCCCGTTATTCGCATGAGTAAGCTGATCTCTAAATATCCCTAATCTTTCGAGCTTTGCTTCACTGGTAAATCCTTGGGTTTGAGATTTCTTTATAAAATCTTCTGAGTTCGATGAAAACTTAGCCCATTCAAGTAACGGCAAAGTATTATTTATGTCAGTTTTTGGTAAATTACCTGTTATTAACGCGATAGAATCTCTTTCTGACTTAAAGCCCACACTTTTAAAGTCCGCCCAAGCACTATTTATAACTTCTGCAAATACTGAGTTTAATGAGCCACTAATAGTTATTTCATGTTTAATCTGAGCAAAGATCTTACTTTCATTATTTGAGTTGTCTGTGGCAGTCAATACAAAATCATCAGTATTTACACCATCATATTTGTTCTGGAATTTTAACTCTTTAGCCCTCATGTAGTTACTCAAACAAGGAACACAAGATTTAGTCAATAAGGATAGTGCGAAAGCTGCTTGAACTCTTGTTTCAAAATTAACTCCCCCACCGCCAGTAGAAAACGGGTTACTTTGTTTTTTTATTTCTAGACTCATTTTATATTCTCCCTGAAGGTGGAATTTCTTTATCAAAAGGCCGGTGTGTCTGCGCGGTTTCAGTATTATAAGGCAGCTCAGCCCTTTGAGTAGAGGTTTTATCCACACTAGCCATCTGTATGCCTTTCTGCCGCACATGAAAGGCGATTTGCTGCCAGCGGCGTAGCCATTGTTCTTCCTTTCCCTTGTAGGCCTCTAGCTCGGCCTTGAGGCGATCTACCTCCACCTGAAGCTTTTCGGGCCTCTTTGTTCATCTGTTCTTTGATTTTCACCAGTCCGCCCGACAGTGCTCGTTTTGCGTTGTCATAAGCGCTTTTGATCTCAGATTGCGGATGATGTGGCTGCAGGAAGGCTTGTTGTTGCGTTTCCACAGTACAAACTTAAGGCTGAGCCAGGATACGATTTAGTCTACCGTTCAGTATTTAAAATAAGCATTCTAAGACAATGGCTCTCTGAAGAATTGAGCTCTCTGAAAGATTGAATGACAGTCTAAAAAGGTCCGCTCCTGGCACAGAGCGGCCTGTTTGTAAGACCAGTCAGATCTGTTATACAACGTCCACCAAAGCCTCAACCAACACGCAAAACACAGCCCTCAACAATCAACTTAAAAATCATGATGTTACAAAAATGCCTTCCATATCAACATCATCGCCACTCTTTTTGCGCCTTCCCTTCCCCGCAAAAAATCAAAATCCCTAACAAACTCAACCACCTCCCCCACCAATTACAAGGACGCCAGCACCAAAATTCTCCATCGGTGATTACCAGAGTCATCCGATGAAGTCCTGAGAGTCCGCACGGTGCAAGCCCTGCGGGCTTTTTTGTGTCTATTATCCTCTACTCAGGATTACCGCTTATCCCCCTAATAATGGGCCCCCAACCTCAGCAAGCGACCTACCGACATGCTCCCTCATATTCCTTGAGAAAACCTTATTCCTTTGGGCATTACCTGGCCGGCCAGAAGCAGACTTTCTTGAGTTCAATAGCCTCTAATCGCTCATAGTACTGACAACGTTAATCACAAAAAGAAAACGTCCCTAACGGGACGTTTTCTTATGGTTATTCAAGGTTCGCATGTCGCTTGAACATCGTATCACTCGTTTCGCCGAGCTGGGACATTAGCTCAAGCACGATGGCGTCGTAAGTGATGAAGCATAGCTGCTCAAAAGCAGAACCCATTGGTTGGGAAAATGAGCCTTCTTCACGGCTATTGTCTTCTTTCACCGTGCCGGGCAGCACAAGGACGCTATTGGCTAATTTGCCTATCGTAGATTCCGCTTTCATCGTGACAAGGGCTACATTTACACCACAGGAAACGGCTTTTTGCGCCAGACTGACGAGACTGCCTGTTTCTCCACTCCCGGAGCCAATGATAACCAGATCCCCTGCCTGAGTATGGGGCGATGAAATATCACCAACGACACTCACTGAGAATCCAAGATGCAGTAATCGGTTTGCAAACCCACGGATGGCGATACCACTTCGTCCTGCCCCCTGCAAAAATATATGTCTGGCATTTTTAATCTGAGCAACAAATTGCGCTGCCTGAGCATCGTCAATTTTTGATGCATTTTGCTGCAGCTCGCGCAGAATATCGAAGGTGTTCTGTTGAACGCTCATGTCATCTTCTCCCTGTTATGCGATGGTACGACCACCATCCATCAAAATAGTCTGGCCCTGAATGTAGGAGTTATCTTTGTCAGCCAGGAAGATTGCCAGATTGGCAACGTCATCGATGGTACCGAGGCGTCGCACCGGTATTTTTTGCAATACCGCATCAAGGTCTGCCTGAGTTGGGTAGTTCACGCGCATCATTTCGCCGGTATCAATAAGTCGAGGTGCAATGGCATTCACATTCACCCCTTTTGGCCCTAATTCTTTGGCCAGGCCACGAATCAACCCTTCACCACCGGCTTTGCTTGCCGGGTAACTCACCCCACCACCCGTACCAGAAAGAGCTGAACCAGAAGAGATATAAACGATAGAACCGTTGTTAGTCGTAAAATCGTTGTAGAACGCCTTCACGGTATTGAACAGTCCGGTCAGGTTGATGGCGATAGTTTTATTCCATTCTTCAAAGGTAATATCATTGACCTTGTTCGCGAATGCTACGCCTGCATTAAGCACTAAAATATCGATACGACCAAAAGTCTCGAAGACTTTTTCTCGCACATTATTCAGCGCCTGTGGGTCAGATACATCTGTTTTAACAAATAAGGACTTCACATTGCCAAACGTCAGTTCGGCAGCGGTTTTCTTTCCGTTTTCTTCGTTGTAATCGACGATGACAGTATGTGCACCACGCTCTGCAAATTGTTTGGCAATACCTTTCCCAATGCCATGTGCCCCGCCTGTGACTAATGCGACTTTACCTTCAAAATTACTCATTTTTATCTACTCCTGAAGCTTATAACAAAGGGAGGGCTTACCTCCCCACGTTGGTAATTAAAATGACTATTAAATAAATCTGGCAGGCGTTTCGGTTGTTATTATTTACTGAACTGATGCTCTTAATGATTCATAGCTTTCTTTTGGATTGCCGTTAAATAACGCGCCACCTACCACAATTAAATCAGCGCCTGCGTCTTTAACTTTTTTCGCAATTTCAGTATTCACGCCACCATCCACTTCAATCTGGATGTTACGCCCGGCAATTAATTTTTTAGTGTTTCTTATTTTTTCCAGACTTTTTTCAATGAATGTCTGTCCAGGCTGACCTGGGTTTATTGTCATAATAAGAATATAATCGATATCATCGAGGAGATATTCAATTACACTTTCAGGAGTGCCCGGATTTAAAACGACACCGGCTTTACGCCCTGCCTTTTTGATTTTCTGCAGAATATAATGAACATGCGGTGTGGATTCATAGTGAACTGAAATCATTTCAGCACCAGTTTTGATGACCTCGTCTATATGTCTTTCTGGATTTGCCAGCATCATATGGACATCAAATATCATGGAACTCGCTTTTTTCATCGCAGCAATCTGATTAGGGCCGAATGCGATATTACTGACGTAAGTTCCATCCATTAGATCCACATGGAGAATCTCTGTTTTCTCCGCCTCCAGAAACTGAATTTCTTCCTGCAAACGTAAAAGGTTTGCGCCAAAAATTGAGGGTAGAATTTGTACCATTGTAGTCAACTCCATGAATTAGTGAGTAATCGTGCTCAACCAGTAGGTCAGGATCTCCCACGGGCCAGTTAATACGAAGTCAGTACCTTGTCCATTCAGACCAACACCAGCGCCATTCAGGAACTGAGTTGCTCCCGGTGCTACATACCCACCCAGGTACATAACGACTACACAGAAAAGTAAGGTTGAGATAATTGAGCGGATGACGTTGCCGTTGCTGACCATAACGGTCATGGTTGTCATGTAAATAATTGACATCAGTACGCCGATTGGGAAAATCTGAATCCCAGGCAATACCAGCGCGCAAAGCATAGTCAGCGGAATAGTGATAACGGTGACCGTTACGGTTGCCGGATCACCCAGTGCCAAAGCGCAGTCCATACCGATATTAAGCTCAGCATCTTTACCCATCTGCTTTTGCATAATTTCTTTGGCGCTCTTACCAATTGGATTGAGCCCTTCCATCAGGACACCAACCACCTTTGGCAGCAGTACCATAACGCCCGCAACCCCCATAGCCATCGGTACGATAGTGGTGATTGGCTGCTTGGTTAATAAGCCCAGAAGGCAACCCACAATGACGCCAATAATGGCTGGTTCACCGAATACACCAAGGCGTTTCTGGACACTTTCCAGATCGACATCCAGCTTGTTCAGACCTGGAATATAATCGATGATTTTATTAACCACCCAGGCGAATGGAAGTGTCCAGCCAATATGGATCATCGTGGTACATGTCGTTCCTTCCAGCCCGTAATACTTCTGCCATCTTGGCGCAATCAGGTCACCAATAAATAACGCGACAACGCTCAACGCTACCGCGACACCCAGCCCCAGGAAAAAACTGTCAAACACGAAATACGCCAGCGCACCAGGAACCAGGAAGTGCATATAGTTCCAGATATCCACGTTCAGTGTTTTGGTCAGTTTAAGACGCACCAGAATCAGGTTAAGGATGATACCGATAGGAATAACCATCGCAGCAAAAGGAGCAACCCATGCGGCAGCACCTACGGCTGGCCATCCAATATCAGCAACGGTAAAACCGCTACCAACTTTAGAGTAGTACTCAATTGCTGGATGCAAAGAGGTATTTAAAAGCCCGACAACCAGCCCCAGACCGATAAAACCAATACCAACGGTGATACCCGATTTTATGGCAGCACCGACTTTCATCCGAAAAACCAAACCTAAAAGGAAAATAACAAGCGGCAATATTGCGGTAGCGCCCATGCTTGTAATGGTAAACATGATGCTTTTTAACATTTCCATTTAACCATCCCCGTCATTGAGTAGACTTTAGTTCCTGGCGATATCAGTTAATAACGCGCCTAATTTCTGACGGAGAGCGGCTTCGTTAATTCCGGTAATAAACCCAGCAACGCTCATGTGAGGTTTACCAATATCACCTTTATAGTTATTGGTAGTGAGTACAACATCTGCACTTTGCATTTCTGAAGATAATTCAGACATGCTGCATTTGTTGATTTTAAAGTTTGCAATACCATATTCGGCACAGACTGATTTCACTTCGTCAGCTGCTAATGTTGATGTTGCTACGCCGCTACCACAGGCTACGAGGATAGTAATCATAATAATACTCCGGGTGTTTGTTATTTAATTATGGTGTTGATGAACATGGCTTTAGCTTCTTCTTTCGGAAGCGAAAGCAACTTCTCGTAAAAATCACTCATCTGAAGATGGTTAAAAAGCGCTTTCAGCAATTGCAGCTGATCGCTTGGGTCAGTGACAACTAAATTAATCACCAGATTCACCCACAATTTTCCATCCCCATCAGCTTCATTGACTTCAATAGCTTCTGGTAGTCGGATGATATAGATGGCCGGATTAATAGCGTGCTTGCTATCACAATGTGGAATAGCTACAGAATATCCATCGAGTTGAATACCGGTTGGGTAATCAGCTTCACGCTCACGAAGCCCACTAAGATAGGTTTCCTTAACAATTCCTGCGGCTGTCTGCGTTGCATGGATGTGCTGCAGAACTTCATCATAATTTTGAAAGTTGGCACCATCCGCGACATTGACCGTAATCTTGCTCACGTCTTCCTCTCCTCACCACACATGAATTGCTCATGTGAGCCTTTGATTTATCATATGAGCATTTATAGCACATCGCATATGAAGTGAACTAAAGAGGTTTCAAAAGGTAGAAGTCGATCACAATAAATCACATAAGCGCAAAAATAATAACGCTCAAACGAGCAATAAAAGAAAGTTCAATAATGATAAATAAATTAACACATTGATTTTATTGAAGATTAGTCAAATGATGACGTTAGAGATAACTGAAGGTTTCAAGTCATCAGCTTTTGCTCGTATGAGCAATCAGATGGCGTAAATAGAGTGATGACGGCGTTGATGGACGCCGTCTGTGGAAAAATTCAACACGTTACGACCGTAGTGAACTTCGATACTTCTGCAACACTGTCTTTATCAGCAATGTCGTTGGTAATGAGCGCAGTGATTTCCGACCAGTCGCAAATCTTAAACAAGCTGCTCCGCTGGAACTTGGTATAGTCGCCTAATATGTATTTTTTCTCGGAGCGGGCGATGATCGTCCGGTCCAGGAAGGCATCAGAGGATGAAGGTGTCGATGGCCCCCCCATTTTGCTAAAGCCGTCTGTACCGATAAAACATAAATCAACGTTGATATCGTTGATCATCGAAACAGCCCATCCACCAAATACAGAAGAACTTTTTTTCCTCAACTCCCCGCCAAAGAGAAAGACCTGATTGTCTGATTCGATGAGAACGCTGGCCACGGGTAATGAGTCAGTGAAGATTTTGAAGCCAGATTTCATGCACAACAAATTGGCCAGTTCATAGTTGGAGCTACCGGTGCCAATTATCATCGAGCTGTTTGGCGGAATGTACTCAAGGGCTTTCCTGGCAATCGCCTGTTTGAAGGTACTGTTCTCTTTTTCCCTGACCTGAAAGGTATGTTCAATCGCACCTTGTCTAAGCGTTGCGCCACCATGACTTTTGACCAGCAGCCCTTTCTTCTCAAGATTTGTCAGATCTTTTCTTATCGTCTCGTAGGTAACTTCGTACTTTTTCGCCAGGTCGCTGACATACACGGTACCTGCCGACATGATCTCTTCAAGGATCAGCTTCCTCCTTTCTTCAACCAGGTACATCCTTCCTCCTGAACAGCATTGCGAGTGATTTTGTTGAGATCATAGCACAGAATATGCAAACAAAAGCAAACCCTGGAGAGTTGTAAAGCCAAATCCCCCCGAAGAACTATCCCTCATAGACAACGACCAGTAGTGATATAACCAACTGATATTTAATCACTTAAAACAAAATTCATAGTATAAATTGTAAGACAGATAGCGTTTTATTGGTTATTCCAGATTATTCATACATTGCCATTTATTAGCTTTTATTTGTTTTTATTGGTTTTTAATTGCTTAAATATCAGATAGATACGATTTTTGTGATATTGATCTCAGTTGACAACCAATATTTACCAACCCCATACTTGGTTTAAGTTACTAATGAGGTGGGTTGAGATGAAAACGAAAATTGCAATTGCGTGCGACGACGTGGGGTTTGATCGCAAGGAGGAAATCAAAAAATATCTCGTTGAAGAGAAAAACGCGGAGATTGTGTACGATCCGGTAAAAACCAAAGAAGACGGCGTCAATAACTTCGCCCGTCTGGCTGATGAAATGGCAGGGGTTATCCAGCGTGACGAATGCCGCTTAGGGATTTATATCTGCGGGACCGGCATTGGGTTTACCTGTCAGGTGAATAAGCACTGGGGTATCCGCGCAGTTGCGGTCACCAATCCATACTCAGCAAAACGTGCACGTTTGAGCAACAATGCGCAGGTTATTGGTCTGGGATGCCGGGTTAACGACCTTGAATACACCAAAATGATCGTAGACGGGTGGTATGACAATCCGTTCGACTTTGCCACAGCAAGAGAGAATTCCAAAAAGAACCTGCTGGAAGCTGAACGCAGCGACAACGCGTTACTGACAAAACCGGACAATGTTCGCTGGAATATGGGTTTCAGACCAGATGATGAGCGCTCTGAGGGCTAAAAAATGGAACTGATCACACAGTTTATCAATGACCTGGGTAACTTTATTTTTATACCCATCATTTTCCTTGTACTGATGAAACTTCTGGGCCGTCCTCTGTCCGAATGTATTTCATCTGCCATTAAAGTCGGTATTGGCTTTATTGCATTAACCATGACCATCATGTTGATGCTGGAGAAAATGCAGCCCGCGGTAACCGGTCTGGCTGAAGCCACTGGATCGTCACTCAGCGCCATTGACGTGGGTGGTGCAGCCACAGCGGTAATGGGCTTTGGCTCGAGCATGGGAGCGATAATCATCCCCCTGTGCGTAGCGGTAAACATTGCCATGCTGGTCGCTCGACTGACCGACTGCGTAAACGTTGATGTGTTTAACCTGCACCAGAATGCTTCCATGGGTGCTATCGTCGGCGCTTATTCCGGCAGCTTCCTTTACGGTGTGCTGACCGCAGCACTGTTCCACGTCTGGGCTTTGATTGCAGCGGACCTGGGCGCGAAAAAGAATGAAGAGTTCTTCAATCTGCCAAAAGGTGTGGCCATCTCGCACCCAGTTGCGAATACTTACCTGCTGTTCGCCTACCCGTTTAACTGGGTTTACGATCGCATTCCGGGCTTCCGTAATCTGAACGTGACCGCCGAGAGCATCCAGAAACGCTTTGGTATTCTCGGTGATCCGACGATGGTTGGTTTTATCATCGGTATCCTGTTGGGCTTCTGCGGTTATGGCTGGGAGTCTCCGTACCACACCATTATCGCCAGCCTTCAGCTGGGGATGTATCTTGCAGCCGTGATGCTTCTGCTGCCACGCATGACCTCCATTATGATGGAAGGCTTGGTTCCATTATCAAACGTTGCCCGTAAGAAACTGGTAAAACGCTTCCCGGATCGCGAAATTACCGTGGGTATGGATACGGCACTGATCGTTGGCCATCCATCCGTCATTGCTCCTGCACTGCTTCTGATCCCGGTGATTGTTATCCTTGCAGTCGTTCTACCCGGTAACCGCGTGATGCCATTAGGTGACCTGTCGCAGTTCGTATTCTTTATTGCCTGCATGGTTCCAGTATTTAACGGCAACATCATCCGTACCTGGGTCACTTCAATCATCCTGTTCGGTGGCGGCCTCTATATTGCTTCCTGGATGGCACCGGCAACCAACGAAGTATTCCAGAAGTTTGGTACTAATCCAGACGCTAGCGTGATGTATTCATCACTCAACCCGTCAGCCAACCCATTCACAGGTCTCTTTGCCGCACTCAGCCATGTCGGCATATTCGGTTATGTCCTCGCAGCAATTCTGCTGTTATCAGTGGGATACTTGCTTAAACAGAAATCACGCCGTCAGTTAAAAACTGAAGCAGAAAAAACGGCTTAAACCCTTTAGAAGGAATTGAAAATGAAAAAGATCTTAGTCGTATGTGGTAACGGTATTGCCTCCTCCTCCATCATGGTTTCCGTACTACAGGACTTTCTGAAGGAGCAGAAAATTGAAGCTCAGGTTGATAAGTCATCGCTGATGGCGTGTACCACCGACACCTTTAACGGGTACGACCTGGTCGTCTCTTCCACCAAGCTGGATAACCCAGGCATCACCACGCGCGTTATCGTTGGTGCTGGCCTGTTAACGGGTCTTGGTGAAGATGAAATCTTTGATGCTGTTAAAGAAGAAATGCTGAAGTAGGTGGATGATGAAACTCGAAATTCTGGTCAACGACGTTGAAGGAACCATCACTGACTGGCAGACGGCTATTGAATTTGCTGGGCAGAAGCTACTGGATAAGGACTACATCACGCCGGAGTATATTCAGGCTTGCCTGGTGCGTGAAAAAACCTATCCAACGGGGTTAATGATGGCCAATGGTCAGGGGATTGCTATCCCACATGCTGACTACACCCTGGTGAAGACCAACAGCATTAGCATTGTGCGTTTTGACAAAGGCGTAACGTTCGGGCAAATGGAAGACGCTGATCTGAGCGTTGAATGCAGCATCATGTTCAACCTGGCTTTCGCGACTAGCGACCAGCATATGTCTGTACTGCGTCGCCTGTTCACACTTTTCCAGGATCTCTCTTTCATTGAATCGTGTCGTCATCTTAAAACGCACGAAGTCGGGAAATACGTCGAAGAGATGCTTTCTGCATCCTGATAAATAAAAGGCAGATACTCCGGTATCTGCCTTTTTTCAAAGAAGAATGACAAGATGAAAAATTACTCACTCGTTCTGAACGAACTCGCAGCGCTCAATAACAAAATCGATGAGCAGGAATTGAACGCGGTTATTGATGCCATTACCACCGCCAACCATATTTTCCTCGCGGGTGCCGGTCGCTCCGGTCAGATGATCAATGCGCTGGCTAACCGACTGATGCACCTGGGAATGTCGGTTAGCGTTGTGGGGGAAATCAGCTCGCCACATTCAAAGCCTGGCGATCTGATGATTGTGGGTTCCGGCTCAGGTGAAACTCAGCGTCTGATTAATCAGGTTAATATTGCCAGGAAAAATGGCGTACAGATAGTCCTGGTGACCACTTCACCCCACTCCACGTTGGCAGGTCTGGCAGACCGCATACTGACGATTCCGGCCGCTGATAGCGTACAGCCTATGGGTTCGCTGTTTGAGCAAGCCTGCTTGCTGACGTATGACAGCATGGTATTAGCGCTGATGGAAAACCTTAACGAGACGAATCAGACAATGAAAGCCCGCCACGCCGATATTGAATAACATCGGCGCAGAACGCATCTGGAGCGGCCATTAATCAAGTAATTTAATGGCCGTATCAAAGTCTGTGATCAGCACGTTCAGAAGCCCGGATTTTAGCGAAGCGACAATGCCTTCAAACTTCTCCTCCCCACCCGCCACACCGATCAACTTCTTAGTTGACCTCAGCTGCTCAGTGGTAATCCCAAAGCCCAATCGGTTCATCGGGCTTTTCAGGATCTCCCCCTCACTGCTGACTAAAGTGACGCAGATATCTGCAGCAATATCCTGCTGCATTAGCGCATCTCGCCAGGAAGCAGGGAAAATATCGCATAAGCTGGAGGAACCCGTTTTCCAGGCACCAATACCGGTGATAACCACATCCATACTGGAATAAAATTTCTGCGTATCCAGCACGGCTTGATCGCCTGCCAATTTTTCGGCCAGAACTTCATCATCAACCCACATTGGCACATACATGGGGTGCGCTTTACCATGAGAGATAGCGGCAATTTTATGAATGAGATCCACAGGCCCCTGGCTAAACTCAATACCCGGATGAACGCCAGAAAGCTGGACGACATCCAGTGACGGCAAAGAAACCAACTGGCTGACGGTGCTGGACAATACCCTCCCCCAGGCCATACCAAACTTCATCCCTTCCTTGAGCGTTTCACTCAGATAATGTGCAGTAATCCCACCCAGCTTCACATTTAGCTGTTCTTGTGTGGACCACATCTCCGAAGCCGGGAGCACAACCGCTTCTGTCAGCTGATATTTATCGCAAAGATTACGGGCAATTTCTTCATCAAGCGCCTGCTGTTTCGGGAAGAGGAATTTGACATACTCCTGTTCAATGGCCTCATCAAGCAGTCGGGCAACTTTAAAGCGCGAAACTCCCAGCTCTTCGGCGATTTCAACCTTGGTTTTCATCTCAGCAAAATAGCGTCTGGCCACTAAGGAATAGATATAGCGAGGATCGGAATGTTGCCAGCGAGAGGACGCTGATGTTTTAGGCATGATGTTTATCCTTAAGAGTGCCAGATCAACACAACGGTGAGTTCATGACGACTGGCAAAATTTTATTCTCATAAGAGTATACATTTATATGCTCAAAAGCTTTTATCAAATGAGTTATTGAATGCAATATCTGTGATTCAGGACATTGAGAGCTTTCAACAGTGTGGCTCCAGGAAGCAATAAAGGCCTGTGCCATGTCTCCATACCGCCCCTCCCAACCGCACACCATCCTAAACCGTATCATCGCGCTTGACACTGGATAAAAACACAGTATAAATATCCCGTGATTACTTAACCTTAGGATGCAAGCAACATGTTCGTCGAGCTCGTTTATGACAAGCGTAATTTTGAAGGTCTTCCCGGCGCCAAAGAAACTATTCTCAATGAATTAACCAAACGAGTGCATCGCATTTTCCCGGATGCAGACGTACGCGTTAAACCGATGATGACGCTGCCGGGCATTAACACCGATGCCAGCAAGCACGAGAAAGAGCAAATCAGCCGCACCGTTCAGGAGATGTTTGAAGAAGCAGAAATGTGGTTAACTGAAAACGAATGAAGCTCTCCTGCCGCGATCCCGGGTGACTCAATCCGGGTACTGCTGTCTTATCTTTTATTACCGCCTCCCTCTGACATTAAACTTCCCCCAATAACCCGTTCATTATCCTCACTATTGCAGTGATCGACATCACAATTCACTGCCCAGTCTCATTCATAAATTGATACAAATCAAAGATGCATTTCGTTTATACCTTCTTTGCTAGACGTCCAATATCTTCATATGAGAATCTTATTGATATTAATTCTTATTATCATTCAATAATTATTCATAGGGTTAACGATGCAGCACTCCATTACCCGGGGATCATGGGTACTCTCCGCCCTGCCACTGTTTATCTCTGGTGCCGTTTGCGCCGCGACGGCTTCCGCTTCCCAGAAAGATGAAACGCTGGTGGTTACCGCCAGCCGCTCAGAGAGCAGCCTTTGGGAAAGCGCGGCAACCATGCAGGTTATCGACCAGCAGACGCTTAAAAACTCGACCAACACCTCCATTGCTGATGATCTTCAGGACATTCCGGGCGTGGAAGTGACCGACAATGCGCTGGCCGGTCGTAAGCAAATCCGCATCCGCGGCGAGGCCTCATCGCGCGTACTGATTCTTATCGACGGGCAGGAAGTGACCTACCAGCGCGCTGGGCAGAACTATGGCGGTGGCCTGCTAATTGATGAATCATCGCTTGAACGTATTGAGGTTGTAAAAGGGCCCTACTCCGTACTGTATGGCTCGCAGGCTATCGGCGGCGTGGTGAACTTTATTACCAAAAAAGGTGGCGACAAGCCGCTCGCCGGGACGGTAAAAGCGGTCTACAACTCGGCCAATGCTGGCTGGGAAGAGTCCGCCGCAGCGTGGGGTAACATCGGGCAATTGGATTACCGCATTAACGGTAGCTATTCCGATCAGGGCGATCGCGATACGCCGGATGGCCGTTTACCCAATACCCACTTCCGCAATAATGGTCAGGGCGTCTGGCTTGGCTACAACCTCGATAACCAGCATTTTGGCTTATCGCTGGACCGCTATAAGCTCAGCACGCAAACCTATTTTGAGGATCCAGACGGTGAATACGATGCCTTTAGCGTTAAGATCCCGAAACTTGAGCGTGAGAAGATCGGTCTGTTTTACGACGTTGATGTCGACGGCGATTACCTGAAAAAAATCCATATCGACGCCTACGAACAAACTATCGACCGGAAATTTGAAAACGAAGTCGCCACTACCCAGATTATCCCAAGCCCGATGATCCAGGCGTTGACGGTACATAACCAGACCCAGACGCATGATAAGCAGTACACCCAGGGCGTGACATTACAGAGTAATTTCACCCTGCCCGCCAATAACGACCTCGTGCTGGGCGCGCAGTACCAACGCGACCGGGTATCCCAGACTTCCAACGGCTTCACCAGCCAGAAATCACTCACAGGCCTGGTAAACGTCGAAACGCGTACCCTCGCTTACAATGAGTCTGAACAAAGCAACACCTCGCTGTTCGCCCAAAATGACTGGCGTTTTGCCGACAACTGGACGTGGACGCTGGGGGCTCGCCAGTACTGGCTATCATCAAAACTCACGCGCGGCGATGCGCAATCCACCACCAAAGGCATCACTACCGATACCTCTCTCGCCGAACAATCAGCACATGATAATGAACTGGTCACCGCCACCAGCCTGCGCTACGCCGGTTTTGACAACGTAGAACTGCGCGCCGCCTTTGCGCAAGGCTACGTCTTCCCCACGCTCAACCAGCTGTTTATGCAAACCGCAGCCGGAGGCGGCACCACCTATGGCAACCCGGAGCTCAAAGCCGAACACTCCAACAACTACGAGCTGGGCGCCCGTTACAACGGCAATTTATGGATGGTTGATGGCGCGGTCTATTACTCAGAAGCCAAAGACTACATCGCCAGCCTCGCCTGTTCAGGCCAGGCAGTGTGCAACGGAAACAGCACCTCCTCGCGCGGGGGCTATTACTACTACGACAACATCGACCGCGCCAAAACCTGGGGCGTAGAGCTGAGCGCAGAGTACAACGGCTGGGCCGTGTCGCCGTACATCAGCGGCAACCTTCTCCGTCGTCAGTATGAAGGCCAGACGCTAAAAACCACTAACACCGGTGAACCCAGCGTTAACGGCCGCGTAGGCCTCAAGCACACGCTGATGCTAAACGTCGCGAACGTCACCTCTGACGTTTACATCCGCGCGGCCTCCAGCGCCAAAGATGACACGGGGACAAAAGAAGTCCGCTCGCCGGGCTGGGCGACGCTAAACCTGGCGGTGAATACCGAATTCGGGGCGAACGACCAGTATCAAGTCAATCTGGCCCTCAACAACCTCACCGACAAACGCTATCGCACGGCGCATGAATCCATTCCTGCGGCAGGCTTTAATGCGGCTGTTGGCTTTGCGTGGAACTTCTGATGATGAAAAAACTGGCTCTCGGATTACTGGCGCTGGTCTGCGCATTCAACGTGCAGGCGGCACAGAGGATAGTGGTTGCCGGCGGTTCGCTTACCGAATTGATCTATGCCATAGGCGCAGGCAACCGCGTGGTCGGGGTGGATGAAACCACGTCATTCCCGCCGCAAACCGATGCACTACCGCATATCGGCTACTGGAAGCAGCTTAGCAGCGAAGGCATTTTGTCACTGCGCCCGGATAGTTTTATCACCTGGCAGGATGCCGGGCCGCAGCTGGTGTTTGACCAACTGCGGGCGCAGAAAGTGCAGGTGATTACTCTGCCGCGCATCCCGGCTACCGTCGATCAGATGTACGCCAATATTGATACGCTGGCAGAAAGCCTTGGCGCGCAAGAACAGGGAAAAGCCCTGATAAACGATCTTCGCCAACGTCTGGCAAAAGTTGCGCAAAGCAGCGCCAGCAAACCGGCACCGGTTAAAGCGTTGTTTATTTTAAGCGCAGGCGGCAGTGCACCGCAGGTAGCGGGAAAAGGCAGCGTTGCCGACGCCGTGATGACGCTTGCCGGAGCGCAAAACGTGGCGAAGCACCCGCAATACCGCAGCTATAGCGCAGAAGCCCTGATTGCCGCCAACCCGGAAGTCATTATCGTCACCTCGCAAATGATCGGCGGCGATCTCAACCGCCTGAGCACGATTGCGGGGATCACCCACACCGCCGCATGGAAAAATCAGCGGATCGTCATCATCGATCAGGCGCTCATCCTGGGGATGGGCCCACGCGTCGCCGACGCCGTTGAAACATTGCATCGCCAGTTCTGGCCACACTAAAGGACGTTGATATACCCGTGAGAGACACTACGACAAACGAACTGGATTTAACGCCTCACTTTGCTCTGGAAGGCGGTCAACCCTTTAAGGATCGCCGGGCAACCATGCCCTGGCGCGGCGCTATTCCGATTGCCAAAGAACAGCTGGCGCAAACCTGGCAGGAGGTTCTCAGTCAGACCACGCCACCGCGTAAACGTCTGCTGTATCTGCATATTCCGTTCTGTGCGACCCACTGCACGTTCTGCGGTTTCTATCAGAACCGTTATGAAGAAGATCGCTGTGAACGCTACACCGACGCGCTGCTGCGGGAAATTGAGATGGAAGCCGATAGCGTGCTGCATCAGTCCGCGCCGATTCACGCCGTCTATTTTGGCGGCGGTACGCCATCGGCCCTCAGCGCTCGCAGTCTGGCGCGGATCATTACCACTTTGCGTGAACGCCTGCCGCTGGCCCCGGACTGTGAAATCACCATTGAAGGCCGGGTGCTGAATTTCGACGATTCGCGTATTGACGCCTGTCTGGACGCCGGGGCCAACCGCTTCTCTATTGGCATTCAGTCGTTTAACAGCAAAATCCGTAAAAAGATGGCCCGCACCTCCGATGGCCCCACCGCTATCGCCTTTATGGAAGGGCTGGTGCGCCGGGATCGCGCTGCCGTGGTTTGTGACCTGCTATTCGGCCTGCCGGGTCAGGACGCCAGATTGTGGGGCGAGGATCTGGCGATTGCCCGCGATATCGGACTCGACGGCGTTGATCTTTACGCCCTCAACCTGCTGCCCAACACGCCGCTCGGCAAAGCCGTTGAAAATGGACGTACCGCCGTGCCGCAACCGGCTGAGCGCCGCGATCTGTATCTTCAGGGGTGTGATTTTATGGATCAAGCGGGCTGGCGCTGCATTAGCAACAGCCACTGGGCACGCACGACGCGCGAGCGCAACCTCTACAATTTACTCATTAAACAAGGCGCTGATTGTCTGGCAATCGGCTCAGGGGCCGGTGGCTCAATCAACGGCTATTCCTGGATGGTGGAGCGCAATCTCGAAAAATGGCACCAGTCCATCGCCGACGGACAAAAGCCGCTGATGATGATGATGCGTACCGCAGGGGGTCACTTCCAGTGGCGCCACACCTTGCAGGCCGGGGTGGAAACCGCGCGTGTCCCGCTGGATGCGTTAACCCCACACGCTGCCAGACTCGCGCCGCTGCTGGCACAGTGGCACCGGGCCGGATTAACGCAGGACGAGACAACCTGCCTGCGGCTGACCAATGAAGGTCGCTTCTGGGCGAGCAATATTTTACAGTCTCTTGATGAACTTATTCAGGAGCTTAACGCGCCGCGCATTGCGGTAGAAACCCCATAACAGGAGTTGATGATGAGCAACGTTTCCTTAGCTGAATTTTTAAAAACTGAGCCGGACGGCACGCTGGAAGCTATCGCCGGACAGTACAACACCACGCTGCTGGAGGTGGTCAAAAACCTGCCTTCCCATACGCTTGTGACGGGCGACAAATTCGACCTCGTCTGGGATACCGTTTGCGAGTGGGGCAAAGTGACGACGCTTGTGCATTCCGCTGACGTGATTCTGGAATTTACCGGCGAACTGCCGTCCGGCTTCCACCGCCACGGTTACTTTAACCTGCGCGGTAAAAAAGGCATGACCGGGCACATCAAAGCGGAAAACTGCACCCACATCGCGCTGGTAGAGCGCAAATTTATGGCGATGGACACGGCCTCAATCCTGTTCTTTAACGCCGCCGGGAGCGCGATGTTTAAAATCTTCCTCGGACGCGATGACCACCGCCAACTGCTGGGTGAACAGGTTGATGCCTTCCGCACATTGGCAACCGTGCTGAAAGGAGATGCCTGATGAACCCGTGGTTGATTTTTGGCGCGGGCGGCAACGGTGTCGGCGCATTAACCGTCGAGCTGGCGCTGGCCGAAAACCGTCCGGTGGTGGCGCTGGTGCGTCATCTCGAAGCAGCCGCACGCCTGAAGGCCAAAGGCGTCGATGTCTTTATCGGTGACGCCTGCGACTGCCATATCGTTGCCCAGGCCTGCCAGGCTGCCGGAGCGGCGGCTACCGTTATCTCCACCATGGGCGGCGCACAGGATTATCTGGCGCATCGCACGGTTATTGATGAGGCAGAAAAAGCGGGTATCCGCCGCATGATCCTCGTCACCTCGTTAGGCTGCGGCGATAGCTGGCCCTTCCTGTCGGCGCGCGCGAAAGCCGCGTTTGGCCAGGCCGTCAGAGAAAAATCGCTGGCGGAAAGCTGGCTGCAAACCAGCACGCTGGACTTCGCTATCCTCCGTCCTGGTGGCTTGCAGAATGGCGAGGCCAGCGGTAAAGCGCAGCGCATCCAGCAGCAGGAAGTGCACGGTTTTGTGCAGCGCGCAGACGTCGCCGCGCACATTCAGGCGCTGGCGAGCGCCCCGGCGCTTAACCAGCAGGTTTATAGCCTGGTTGAGCCTGAGCTTAAACCAGTCTGATCCCCATGCGGCGCTGGCAAACGGCGTCGCAATGATGTCTTTGGAGATTTGCGTGTTTAAGGATTCTCTGTCTTCCTTGAGCGTTTTTATTGGCCTGCTATTAATACTGGCGACGCTTGTGCTGGTTGGCGCCAGTCAGGGTGCGCTCAAAATTAGCTTCGCTTCTTTACGAGACGCCCAATATTTCGATATCTGGGTCAACATTCGCCTCCCGCGAGTCCTGTTGGCGGTGCTGGTCGGCGGCGCGCTGGCAACGGCGGGCGTGATTATGCAAGGGCTGTTTCGTAACCCGATGGCCGACCCCGGCCTGCTTGGCGTCAGCAGCGGTTCTGCGCTGATGGTTGGTGTGGCGATCGTTTTTCCCATTTCGCTGCCGGCGGTTTTCCTGCTGTATGAACAGATGATTTTCGCAGTAGTGGGCAGCCTGGTGGTCTGCGCGGTGATTTTCCTGATTAGCCTGCGTCATACCCACGGCGGAATGATGCAGCTTCTGCTTGCCGGTATCGCCATTAACGCCCTATGCGGCGCCGCTATCGGAGTGCTGAGCTATGTGGGCGACGAGCAACAGCTGCGGCAGCTGACGCTGTGGATGATGGGCAGCCTCGGACAAGCGCAATGGCCGACGCTGCTGGTCGCCACCTCCTTTGCCCTTCCAGCCATGGTTGCCACCGGCTGGCTGGCAAATACCTTAAATCTTCTTCAGCTTGGCGATGAAGAAGCACACTACCTCGGCGTTAACGTCAAACGTAAGCGCCAGCAACTCTTACTGCTGAGCTCACTTCTGGTGGGGGCGGCCGTGTCAGTGAGCGGGGTTATTGGCTTTATTGGCCTTGTTGTCCCGCATCTTATCCGCATGACCATCGGTGCCGATCACCGCTGGCTGCTACCTTGTTCAACGCTTGCCGGTGCCAGCCTGTTACTGGTTGCGGACACGCTGGCACGGACTCTGGTGCAGCCAGCCGAAATGCCGGTGGGTCTGTTAACCAGCTTGATTGGCGGCCCCTACTTTTTATGGCTTATCCTGCGCACACGGAGAGCACTATGATTAACGCCCGGAATCTGACCTTCAGCATTAACGGTCGTCGTCTGACCCACAATGTCTCGCTGACGCTCCCCGGCGGTGAAATTGTGGCGATACTCGGGCCAAACGGCGCAGGAAAATCGACGCTGCTGCGACAGCTAACCGGTTATCTCAAGCCGGATAGCGGAGACTGTTCATTGTTTGGTCGCCCATTAAGCGACTGGCCGACGGCGGAGCTGGCAAAAACGCGGGCGGTGATGCGTCAAAACTGCCATATGGCATTTCCCTTTAGCGTGATGGAGGTGGTGCGCATGGGCCGCCACCCTCATCGTTCGCGTCATCCGCGCGATGAAACGGAACACATTATGGCGCTGTGCGGCTGTAGCGAACTGGCTTCCCGCGACTATCGTCACCTTTCAGGCGGCGAGCAGCAGCGGGTACAGCTGGCGCGGTTATTGGTTCAGCTGTGGGAGCCAGAACCGTCACCAAAGTGGCTGTTTCTGGATGAACCCACTTCGGCGCTCGATATCCACCACCAGCAACATCTGTTTCGCCTGCTACGCCAGCTGGTGCGGGAGAGGCAGTTTAGCGTCTGCTGCGTGCTGCATGACCTTAACCTGGCGGCGCGCTACGCTGACCGCATCATCTTATTGCAAGACGGTCAGGTGGTGGATAACGGCACGCCGGAGACGGTGTTAACCGAACCGGCGCTACGCCGTCTTTATCAGGCTGAAATCAGCATTGCCCGCACAGCGGATCGCGCGCCATTAATTGTGCTGGACAGATAACGCCGGGAAAGAGCCTTTGAAACGCCATGATTCAATTACAGTTTATTCCTAAAGCCTCATCAGAATGTCTGTGTCATGCTTTCTCATGCTCACAAACTGATGAGGATTTTTAATGAAAACAACAACAATTGCACTTTCCGCTCTTCTGCTGGCTTCTCCTGTTTTTGCCGCGACCACACACGCTACAGATGAAACGGTTGCTGCCGCACAGGCCAATGCTAATACTGCAAAAGAGAAATTACATCAGGCCCAAAACCAGGGTGAAGAACTGAAGCTGAAGTCTAAGCACGCAGCGGAAGGTAAAAGTGACAGCGTAGGCAGCCAGGTGAGCGAAGGCGCTCAGAGAAACTGGAATAAAGCCAAAGAGGGAACCGAAAAAGGGTGGGATGCCACCAAAGAAGGTACTCAGAAAGGCTGGAATAAAACCAAAGAGACCTCCCAAAAAGGGTGGGATGCCACTAAAAAAGGCGCTCAGGAAGGCTGGGATAAAACCAAAGCCGGCGCTGAGTCACTTGAGAAGAAAGCCAGCGAATAATTCGTTAATTTTCAATAAAAAAGCCGAGTGGAAATACCCGGCTTTTTTTTATTTTAGCTCTCCGCTACCCCTTTCCAGCCCATCTTTTACCACCTCGCTATATATTGACATACATAACGATTACTCGCATGATATTCATCACACAAATAATAATAGCTGTTCCCCTCATGCGTAGATGGTAACGCCGTTACCACCAGTCTTTCTGTTAACGAACTGAATTTAAAAATGTTTAATCATAAAAAAACACCCTTAGCCACCGGGTTGTTCGCCTTGTCGTGCCTGGCCATCAGCAAAGCGGGCTACGCCGACGACACCATGGTGGTTTCCGCCAGCCCAACTGCCGACGGCATCTCGCAGGAAACTCCGGCGGCTGAAAAGCAGGCCACCCTCGGCAATCTGGGTAAACGCGCAGTGATTGATGTCCCCTGGTCTGTGCAAACACTCTCTACTCCACTGATAAGCCAGCAGCAGCTAAAAAGCGTGAAGGACGTTTATCGCTATATGCCGTCGGTACAAGGTGATGGCGTGCGCCCCCAAACGCGCGGGATGCAGGGAAGCGTGGTACAAAACCACATGATTGACGGCCTGAATGCCGTCTCCACCACCGAATACGCCGCCGAACAATTTCAGAGCGTGGAGGTATTAAGCGGTCTTGCCGGCTCATTGTATGGCCCCGCAAACCCCGCCGGAATGTTTAACCTGGTCTCAAAACGCCCGACGGATACGCCGCTTCACCGACTTACCGTTGGCGGCAGTACCGGCAATGGCACCTTAACCGCGCTGGATTTTGGCGGTCCGATTGATGCAGGCGACCGTATAAAATACCGCCTCAACTTGCTCAACGATGAAGGTCACGGCTACACCAGCGGCAGCCATAAACGCCGCCAGCTAGCCAGCCTGGGGCTGGACTTCCAGCTCACCGATACAACGGTGCTGGAGAGTAACTTCAGCTACTACCACTATTATGAGAAAGGGATGCCCGGATCGTTTGCGTTGGCAAAAGGCGTGCATTTCCCCTCTCCGCTTGACCCAACAAAATCGAAATACGGTCAGAGCTATGCGGGAAACGATGATGAAACGACCACCGCCAGCCTGCACCTGAAGCACGATTTTGACGGTAACTGGTTACTGGATATTGGCGTACTGCGCCAGATTGCCGACCGTGAGTCCACTACGGTGACCAATACGCTGACCGATAATCATGGTAATTACACCACCACCACCGCTAACTCTGCGGCCAGCCGTTTTACCATCAACAGTTATATGGCAAATCTGACCGGCAGCGTCGATACCGGCTGGTTAAGCCACGATATCAGCGCCGGAGTGCGTGGTTTTGTCTGGAAGAACTACAACCCGGTCAACGGGGGGACGTTTACCCTGGGTAAATCCTCGCTCGATGATAATCCGGTTTATCCGCGCCCACCGTATCCCGACTTTAATACCCGCTATCAATCCGCAACAACCACTCAGCATGCCTTCCTGCTGAGCGATACGCTGCATTTCAGTCCGCAATGGAGCCTGCTGCTGTCTGGAAGCGAAAACCTGTTTACCGTCAGCAATTACAATAAAACGGGCAAACAGACCAGCGATAACAAAGACAGCGGCGCCAGCGGTTCCGCCAGCCTGATGTATAAGCCCGTCGATAACGTGACGCTTTATACCACCTGGGCTGACAGCATGCAGCAGGGTGATACCGCGCCTGCGGGCGCGAACAACGCAGGCCAGGTGCTTAATCCGTATCGCAGCCATCAAATTGAGGTCGGCGCGAAATATGCGCCAATGAATGATTTGCTGCTCACCGCGGCGTTATTCCAGGCCGAACGCCCGTTCGCTTACACCAACGAAGACGGCAACTTCGCCGACGACGGCACGCAGAAAAATCGCGGGCTGGAACTGATGGCAGACGGTCACGTCACCCGTAATTTGCGTTTGTTCGGCGGCGCGACCTGGCTTGATCCTCGTCTTCACGATACCGCCAGCGCCAGCGCGAACGATAAACAGGTGGTCGGCCTGCCGCGCTTCACCGCCAGTATGCTGGCGGTCTATAGCATTGAACAACTGCCGGGTGTCGATATCGACACCAACGTGCGCTACGTGGGCCGTCGCGCCACCGATAATGCCAATGACAGCTGGGTTGGCAGCTATACCACCGTAGATATTGGCGGCAGTTATGCCACGCGTATCTCAGATACGCCGGTAACCTTCCGACTGGACGTCACCAACCTGGCTAACCGCCACTACTGGACAAACGTGGTGCCGGGCGCGCTAACCGGTTATACCGGCGCGGGTAACGCCAGCGCCCAGTTAGGCGCACCGCGTCAGGCCCAGCTTTCCATGCAGATTGATTTTTAAGGAGTCAATAATATGAAACGTCGCCATGCGTGGTTACTCTGCGCGTGGCTGGCCTTCCCCGCCCTGGCCGCGCGCCAGGTGGTGGACGATGCCGGCCACACCGTGACCGTTCCCGACCAGGTTCACGCCATTGCCGACGGCTGGTTCGCTCACCATTCTGTAGTGATGACGCTGGGTGCAGGCAGGCAAATTGTCGCCACCGTTAACCATCCCGAGAGTCAGCCGTGGATGTTTAAGATTACGCCAACGTTACATCAAGCGTTGCAGGTACGCGGCACCACCTTTAACCCCGAAAGCCTGCTGGCAAAGCGGGTGGATGTGGTCTTTACCTCAAAGGGCAATGATAAAGCGGAAAGCTATCGCCAGGCGGGTTTGCCGACGCTCGAAATGGCCTTTACCGATTATCCATCACTGATGAAATCGGTGACGACAACCGCAGAAGTTCTGGGAACTGCCGATGCGCGCGCCCGCGCAAAAGCCTATAACCAGTATCTGCAAACGACGCTGGAGGGGGTGCTGCGCAAAACGCAAAATCTGACCGCCGCACAGCGTCCGCGTGTCCTGCATATTCAGTCATTGAAACCGCTAAAAGTGGATGGCAGCCATACGTTAATCGACACCTGGATTAAGCTCGCAGGAGGAATAAATGTCGCGGCAGAAATCCAGGGAAACATGAAAGAGATTTCACCGGAGCAGGTGCTTGCCTGGCAACCCGATGTGATTATTCTCGGCGCCCACAGCGGCACGCTGGCTGACTCCCCCTACGCAGAGCTGTTCGCTGGCCTCAAGGCGGTGAAAAATGGCAACGTGCGGCAAAATCCGGCAGGCGTTTTTCCATGGGATCGCTACGGAACCGAAAGCGCATTACAAATTCAGTGGGCCGCAAAGCTACTGCATCCAGAGCGTTTCACTGAGGTGGACATGGTAAAAGTGACGCAGGCGTTTTATCGCCAGTTTTTCAATTACCCGCTCACCGTTGACGAGGCGCAGCGGATCTTACGCGCGCAGCCGCCAGCCTGATGGTTTCGCGCGCGCCCTGTTGGGGAAAAAGGAGTAGACTGGCAATAATTTGCCCGATACCGCCAGCCCTAAGGATGGATATTTTGACCGCCGAGAACCTCGCCCCCAAAGCGGCCTTTGCTCTCATTGAGCAAGGTGCCACCCTGATTGATATTCGCGATGCCGATGAATACGCCCGTGAACATATTCCTGAAGCCCGTCTGGTTCCGCTTAGCGCGATGGAACAAGGAGCGACGCTACAGGCAACGGTCGATTCCGTCGTCATCTTTCACTGCCAGTCGGGGAATCGCACCCGCAACAATCTGTCACGACTCATCGCAGCAGCCGCACCAGCGCAGATCAAAATCGTCGACGGTGGCATTGATGCCTGGCGACAGGCCGGTCTGGTGACGGTAAAAGACACCTCCGCCCCTCTACCCCTGATGCGTCAGGTACAGATTGCCGCTGGCGTGCTCATTTTATTGGGCGTCGTGCTTGGCTATAGCATATCCAGCGCGTTCTTCCTGTTAAGCGCGTTCGTCGGCGCTGGCTTGACCTTTGCGGGCATTACCGGTTTTTGCGGCATGGCACGCCTGCTTGCCGTCATGCCGTGGAATCGACGCTGATGCTTGCAGCCATTTATCGTCATCCCTGCTAAGGTATTAATGCACTGAATAACAATGGAGCACGGAAATGTTTGCACCTGGCGATCTGGTTCAACCAAAAAATGGCGGACCAAAATTAAAAGTCATTGAAGTACATGAAGAGAGCATTGTGGCCGTGCAGGCTAGCGATGAACACGGTAAGCAATACACGCTGGAAAACGCGGACGTTGCGCCATATCAGGAAGAGGGTGATTTTGGCGTCTGCTGATCGTCTTCAGCGGTGGGCATCGCTCACCGCACTCTCCCTTTACAGTGCATGATTACCCATAAATAGCGCATACTCTCAAAATCATTTCAGCGGAATTAAATGCTAATTAATTCGCGAAAACCCGGTTTAAAAAACCAAACGTGACGAAACTCACAATAAAAAATCGCCCGCCAGATTTCCGCCGCAAAAACACCATAACTCATCTTTTTTCATCCCGCCGAAACAAATTACAACGACATGATTTTCATGAAAAAAACACCGAATGAAAACAAAAATAGCGCAGCGGCGATAATTCACTCACAAACAGAGTATTTTATTGACAAAAACGCATTAAATAAAAATGTTTCACTAGTTGTTTGTTTTAATGCAGATGGATAATCTATACACGTCAATTAAACCAACCCAAAACGCCAGAAAACACACTTACCTTTGTGTTAACCGTTCATTTTCGAGGAGCATACCGATGTTCTCTGCGCAGTCACGCCTGCGTCATGCGGCAGCAGACACTTTCGCCATGGTGGTCTACTGTTCCGTCGTGAACATGATGATTGAAATTTTTCTCTCAGGAATGACCTTTGAACAGTCACTTTCATCCCGTCTGGTCGCTATCCCAGTCAACATTATTATTGCCTGGCCATACGGTATCTATCGTGACTTTATTATGCGACAGGCCGGGCGTATTAGCCCTGCTGGCTGGATGAAGCGGTTAGCCGACCCCGTTGCCTATGTGACCTTCCAGTCGCCGGTGTACGTGTTAATTCTGCTGAGCGTTGGGGCTGACTGGCACCAGATTGTGGCAGCAGTCAGTTCTAATGCGGTAGTTTCGCTGGTGATGGGTGCCGCATACGGCTACTTCCTCGATTTTTGTCGCCGCCTGTTCCGGGTTGCACAGTACACGCAGGTAAAAGCCTGATCGAAGTAAAATAAATGACTGGCCAGGCCAGTCATTTATTTATGCGTTCTCGCCAAACAGTCCATCCAGAAAACGCTCCAGCGCCAGCCTCGAACTGAATCCGTGTGGAATACCGTAATGCTGCTCAACCGCACCGCCAAGATAGAGCGGGAATTGCTCATAATGATCGCAGGCTTTGATGTCAGAAGCCGGGTCAGCATATTTGTAGCTGCGTTCTTTCAGGGCCGGATGAATGATTAGCGCGGTACGCCCCATTCTTGCTTCGCGGTTAACGTAAACATAATTTTCACCACGGCGATAGCCGTAGGCCTTCGTGGTTACCGCATCCATGGTAAAGCCCGCCTTTTCAAGAACACGCGCCACCTCGTCAGGTCGTAAATACATATTTTATCCTCGTCATCTTTTACTGCATCGCCACCTTACCGTAATCAGCATTCGCCTCGCTTTCAGATAATTCCATAAACACATAAATTAACGGCAAATTATTCGGGATGTCCTACACTTAACTTTCTATCAAAATTCGTGGAGGCTAGAATGTTTAAGTCACTAAATCGCAATGACGCTGATGACGAAATTCAGGATATTCAGAGTGACGTCAGTCAATTAGCCGACAGCCTTGAGGATGTTCTAAAGAGCTGGGCCAGCGATAATCAAGATGAAGTAGAGACCGCACGCCGCAAAGCAAAATCACTGCTGAGTGAAACCCGCGCTCGCATCAATGGTCGCAGCCGTCTGCATCAAAGCGTGCATGATGTCGCCGATACGGCAGACAGCTATATTCACGATAAACCGTGGCAAAGTGTGAGCGCTGCCGCGGCAGTGGGGATATTTGTTGGCATATTATTAGGATGCCGTCGATAATATCACCACAACGATGTAGATAATAAAAACGCGTCTGCCCCGGATTATCCCAATAATCCGGGGCTTTATTTTATGGCCACACTTAATGCGGCGACCTGCGCCTCGGCCATTTGCCGGGTCATGATATTAGTGAAGCTCATAATTAGCCCCGCGGGCCCGGAACTGCCCATGCGCCAGTCATTTATCGCCTGCACCGCGAGCCCTGCCTTTCTTGCCCTTCGCGCCATTTCCCGGTCGTCACCTGCCACCGTGACTAGCAGCTGAATGCCGCCCAATTGTTCCACCACCTGAAAACCGTGTGCCACTAATGCCTCCTCAAGCCAGCGACGCCGTTGGGCATAATGCACGCGCATTTTCTTAAGGTGTCGCCAGAAATGGCCCTCGAGCATAAAATCGGCCAGCGTTTGCTGTATCAGAAGCGGCACCGGGCAGGCGAGATGCTGCGCCTGCTGGCGGAATATCTCCACCAGCGGCAAAGGCACGACTAGCCAGGCGGTGCGCAAAGCGGGGAAAAGCGATTTACTGAACGTGCCGGCGTAGAGAACCCGCTGCGGTGCATCCAGGCTTTTCAGCGGCGGCAGCGGCTTTCCCTGATAGCGAAATTCGCTGTCGTAGTCATCTTCAATAATCCACGCTTTATGATGCGCCGCCCAATCAAGCAGCTGCCGACGTCGGGGGAGCGACAGCGACACGCCGGTCGGGCTTTGGTGAGCCGGTGTCAGCAATGCAAAGCGCGCGTCCCCGGCGTGTTGGATAGCCCACTCGACGTCCATACCCTGCGCATCAACCGGTACGGGGGAGAGCGTTATACCTTCTTGCTGAACCACTGGACGAATCAGCGGAAAGCCCGGGTCTTCGACCCACATTGACTCGCCGCGCCCGCCCAGCGATCGAAAAATAAGGCTTATCGACGCCGCGTAACCTGACGTAATAAATACCTGTTCAGCCTGACATTCGATACTGCGCGACAGGCGTAAATATTCGACCAGCGCCTGACGCAAAGCCAATTCACCGCAAACATCGCCAAGCGCAAGATCGAATCGGGTTTGTGTCCGCAGCCGCCGCCCCATCACTCTCGTCCACAGACCTCTGGGGAAGAGATCCAGCGCAGGTAACCCTAGCTGGAAAGGTTGAGGCTGGGGTTGTTCACCCCCAAAACCCAGCGGCTGCGCGGCCACAGGCGGCAGCGTTAAGTGATCGCTTACAAATGTCCCCGCTTGCCCACGCCGTTCAAGCCAACCCTGCGCCACCAGCTCACCGTAAGCGTTCTCTACCGTCACTCGGGAAACGCCCAGCTCCTGCGCATACATCCGGCTTGAGGGTAAACGTCTGCCGGCGTTTAGCTCTCCATTTTCGATTGCCGCCTTGAGTTGTCGGGCAATTTGCTGATAACGCGGTAGGCTTTCTGCTTTCATGGTCTTATTTATTACGCTCAATATGGCTATCTTTTTAAGACCATTATAGTGCTATTTTGCTTTCATCTTGAACGAGGAGTGACATTATGACTGCATTACGCCAACCCTATAGTGAACTGAGCCCAACCGTGTACGCGGGCATGGTTCAGGCAAGCATCGCGCTGGAAAAAAGCTCGCTTGAGCGCCCCCTACTGGAAATGCTTTATCTGCGCGTATCACAGATAAACGGCTGTGCTTTTTGCCTTGAAATGCACAGCAAAGCCTTACGTAAATCCGGCGTTGAGCAGATTAAACTGGATGCGCTGGCAGGCTGGCGTGTAAGCAATCACTTCAGTGAAGCTGAGCGGGCAGCGCTGGCGTGGGCCGAAGACCTGACGCATATTGCACAGACGCATGCCGAAGACTCGGTTTATGAGCCGCTGCTGGCGCATTTCAGCGCTGAACAGATCAGTGATATGACCTTTGCCATAAGCATGATGAACGCTTTCAATCGTCTGGCTGTCAGCATGCGAATGTAGTGCCCTCGCCCGCAAATAATTACCGGTTGCGGGCGTATATAATTTAAGAATATTCAATGTTTCCTATCAAATATATCTATTAATTTTCCGCCCCGATATTTCCTGGAAAATTGCCATCATCATACAAATAATCCGTAAGAAATTTGTGTGCATTCTCATGCTCTATTCCCGGCAAATCCTGGATTTATGCCGACAGGGGCAATTAATTTCATAAAAAATTCTGCCGCCGTCAATTCGCCCTCAGCCCTTATATCATGGGAAATTCAGCATAATTCTGCATGTATCATATTTCTTTTGTATACACAGAGAGGGTTGTCACATCGACTCAGTATGCTAGGGTATAAACAGGTCACTATTTTCATCAGGTAGCATATCGACATAAACAAAAACAGGAAATCTCATATTGCATGGCAGTTAAATTAGAAGTTAAGAATCTTTATAAAATATTTGGCGAGCATCCACAGCGAGCATTTAAATATATCGAGAAGGGTTTCAACAAAGAACAAATTCTTGATAAAACAGGGTTATCTCTTGGCGTAAAAGACGCCAGTCTGGCCATTGAAGAAGGCGAGATATTTGTCATCATGGGGTTATCTGGCTCCGGCAAATCCACCATGGTACGCCTTCTCAATCGTCTGATTGAACCCACTCGCGGGCAGGTTCTGATTGACGGTATCGATATTGCAAAAATATCCGATGCTGAACTGCGTGAAGTTCGTCGCAAGAAAATTGCGATGGTTTTCCAGTCGTTTGCGCTAATGCCGCACATGAGCGTACTGGATAACGCCGCTTTCGGGATGGATCTCGCCGGTGTGCCAATTCAGGAGCGCCAGGCAAAAGCCCTGGATGCGCTGCGTCAGGTTGGGCTTGAAAACTACGCTCATGCCTACCCGGACGAGCTCTCCGGCGGGATGCGTCAGCGCGTCGGTCTTGCGCGCGCGCTGGCAATTAACCCCGACATTCTATTAATGGATGAAGCCTTCTCGGCACTCGACCCATTAATCCGCACCGAGATGCAGGATGAGCTGGTAAAATTACAGGCCAAACATCAGCGTACCGTGGTCTTTATTTCCCACGACCTCGATGAAGCCATGCGAATTGGCGATCGTATTGCCATTATGCAAAATGGCGAAGTGGTTCAGGTCGGAACGCCAGACGAAATTCTGAATAATCCGGCGAATGATTATGTCCGCACCTTCTTCCGTGGCGTAGATATCAGCCAGGTATTTAGCGCGAAAGATATTGCTCGTCGTAATCCCGATGCGCTTATCCGTAAAACCCCAGGCTTCGGCCCTCGTTCGGCTTTGAAATTATTGCAAGATGATGACCGTGAATACGGTTACGTTATTGAGCGCGGTAATATGTTTGTCGGCACGGTGTCAATTGATTCGCTGAAAGAAGCGTTAAAAGCGAATCAAGGCATTGAGGCGGCACTCATTGATGAGCCTGTGGCTGTCGATGCGCAGACCCCGCTTAGCGAATTGCTCTCTCAGGTGGGCCAGGCCCCCTGCGCCGTACCGGTTGTTGGAGAAGAACAGCAGTACGTCGGCGTAATTTCAAAAAGAATGCTGTTACAGGCATTAGATCGCGAGGGGGCAAACAATGGCTGATCAAACTAATCCGTGGGATACCACACCGGCCGCAGACAGTGCGGCAAACTCTGCCGATGCGTGGGGCGGTTCATCTGCACCCGCTAGCAGCGACTGGCTTCACAATGCACCGGCACCGAAGCCAGAGCATTTCGATATTATGGATCCATTCCATAAGACGCTTATCCCGCTCGATAGCTGGGTAACTGAAGGGATTGATTGGGTCGTTACCCACTTCCGTCCGGTGTTCCAGGGGATTCGAGTTCCAATCGATTACATCCTCAGCGCCTTTCAGCAATTGCTGCTGGGCATGCCAGCACCGGTGGCCATTATTGTCTTCGCCCTGATAGCCTGGCAGATTTCCAGCGTCGGTATGGGGATTGCCACTTTAATCTCGCTGATTGCGATTGGCGCCATTGGTGCCTGGTCACAGGCGATGATCACCCTGGCACTGGTACTGACCGCGCTGTTGTTCTGTGTGGTGATTGGACTGCCACTAGGTATTTGGCTTGCGCGTAGCCCGAGGGCGGCGAAAATTATTCGCCCGCTGCTTGATGCTATGCAGACCACCCCGGCGTTCGTGTATCTGGTTCCTATCGTCATGCTGTTCGGTATCGGTAACGTGCCGGGCGTGGTGGTCACCATCATCTTCGCCCTGCCGCCAATTGTGCGCCTGACCATCCTTGGGATTAACCAGGTGCCGGCAGACCTGATTGAAGCATCACGTTCATTCGGTGCCAGTCCGCGACAAATGCTGTTTAAAGTCCAGCTGCCGCTGGCGATGCCAACCATTATGGCAGGCGTGAACCAGACGCTGATGCTGGCGCTGTCTATGGTGGTTATCGCCTCGATGATTGCCGTGGGTGGTCTGGGCCAGATGGTTCTGCGTGGTATTGGTCGTCTGGATATGGGTCTTGCTACCGTCGGTGGCGTCGGGATCGTTATCCTCGCGATTATCCTCGACCGCCTGACGCAGGCCGTGGGCCGCGATTCTCGCAGTAAAGGTAACCGTCGCTGGTTCAATACCGGCCCGGTAGGCCTTCTGATGCGCCCCTTCTCTAAGTAACCATCGTATTGGCCCGGCGCACGTCGGGCCAATGCTCCGCAACAATCACTATTAAAGGAACAACGATGCGACACTCATTCGTCTTTGCTACCGCTTTTGCCACCCTGGTCTCCTCCAGCGCATTTGCCGCCGACCTGCCGGGTAAAGGCATTACCGTTCAACCGATTCAGAGCACCCTTTCTGAAGAAACCTTCCAGACCCTGCTGGTCAGCCGCGCGCTGGAAAAACTGGGCTACACCGTTGATAAGCCTAACGAAGTAGACTACAACGTTGCCTACACCTCGCTTGCCGCCGGTGATGCCACCTTCACCGCCGTCAACTGGATCCCGCTGCATGATGATATGTATGCCGCAGCGGGTGGCGACAAGAAATTCTATCGTGAAGGTACGCTGGTTAACGGCGCGGCGCAGGGTTATCTGATTGATAAAAAGACCGCCGATCAATATCACATCACTAACATTGAGCAGCTTAAAGATCCGAAGATTGCCAAGCTGTTTGATACCAACGGTAACGGCAAAGCCGATCTCACCGGCTGTAACCCTGGTTGGGGCTGTGAAGCGGTGATTAACCACCAGTTGGATGCCTATGGGCTGACCAAATCGGTCGAGCACAATCAGGGTAACTATGCTGCCATGATGGCCGATACCATCACCCGCTTTAAGGAAGGTAAGCCGGTTCTGTACTATACCTGGACGCCTTACTGGGTGAGCGATGTGCTGAAACCGGGTAAAGATGTGGTCTGGCTGCAGGTGCCGTTCTCTTCCCTGCCAGGCGTGCAGAAAAATATCGATACCAAGCTGTCTAACGGCGCAAACTACGGTTTCCCTGTCAGCACCATGCACATTGTTGCCAACAAGGCCTGGGCTGAGAAAAACCCAGCCGCAGCGAAGCTGTTTGCCATTATGAAACTGCCGCTGACCGACATTAACGCCCAGAACGCCATGATGCATGATGGTAAAGCATCTGAAGCGGACGTGCAGGGTCAGGTCGATGGCTGGGTTCAGGCCCACCAGCAGGTATTTGACGGCTGGATTAAAGAAGCGCTGGCTGCACAAAAATAACCTGTAATGCCTCCGGTTAACGCCGGCTAACAGCAAAGCCGCCACCGGTTACCGGATGGCGGCTTTGCTTTATCTGGTCTATGCCAATCGGTAGTCCGGGCGAGCGCAAGCGACCCCGGGGTTATCGCCGATCCCTTGCCACCGCTTCCCGGCGGCGCTCCGATTGGCCGGGCTACGGTAGAGTGCATGCATCCATTGGTAGCCCGGGCGAACGCTAGTGACCCCGGGATTAGCGCCGATCCCTGCCCCCCTACTTCCCGGCGGCGCTGCGCTTGGCCGGGCTACGTTAGAGTGCATGCATCCATTGGTAGCCCGGGCGAGCGCAAGCGACCCCGGGATTAGCGCCGATCCCTGCCCCCCTGCTTCCCGGCGGCGCTGCGCTTGGCCGGGCTACGGTAGAGTGCATGCATCCATTGGTAGCCCGGGCGAGCGCAAGCGACCCCGGGATTATCGCCGATCCCTGACCACGGCTTCCCGGCGGCGCTGCGCTTGGCCGGGCTACGGTAGAGTGCATGCATCCATTGGTAGCCCGGGCGAGCGCATGCGACCCCGGGGTTATCGCCGATCCCTGACCACCGCTTCCCGGCGGCGCTGCGCTTGGCCGGGCTACGGTAGAGTGCATGCATCCATTGGTAGCCCGGGCGAGCGCATGCGACCCCGGGATTATCGCCGATCCCTGACCACCGCTTCCCGGCGACGCTGCGCTTGGCCGGGCTACGGTAGAGTTCCCCCCGTTGGTAGGCTGGGGGAGAAATGAGAGGCCATGAAGGCACGTCTCCAGATAAAAAGCACAATCCGCTACGCATCATTTTCCCCCTCCGCCACGCCTTTCGTTATTATCGAGCTCATCTTTCCCCGATCTCTCAATATCATGACTAAACCTGCTCACGGGCTTAGCCCAGCTTTGATCGCTTTAATGTCCGTCGCTACGGGCCTCGCGGTTGCCAGTAACTACTATGCCCAGCCGCTGCTGGACACCATCGCCCGCCACTTCTCGCTAACCGCCGGTCAGGCCGGATTTATCGTCACCGCGGCGCAGCTGGGTTATGCCGCCGGGCTTTTGTTCCTCGTGCCGCTGGGGGATATGTTCGAACGTCGTCGGCTTATCGTCACCATGACGCTGCTCGCGGCGGGCGGGATGCTGATTACCGCCAACAGCCACTCTTTAGCGATGATGATCCTCGGCACCGCGCTTACCGGGCTGTTTTCGGTCGTCGCGCAGCTACTGGTTCCGCTGGCCGCCACGCTCGCCGCCCCGGAAAAACGCGGTAAAGTCGTGGGAACGGTGATGAGCGGATTGCTGCTTGGGATACTGTTGGCACGAACCGTCGCCGGTCTGTTGGCAAGCCTTGGCGGCTGGCGCACCGTTTACTGGGTGGCGACCGTGCTGATGGTGCTGCTGGCGTTTGCGTTATGGCGAGGACTGCCAAAGCTCAAGCAGGAAAATCATCTCAATTATGGTCAGCTGCTTGGGTCAATTTTCAGCTTGTTTGCAAGGGATAAAGTGCTGCGTACCCGCGCCCTGCTCGGCTGCCTGACCTTTGCTAACTTCAGCATTCTGTGGACGTCCATGGCGTTTTTGCTCTCCAGCGCGCCCTTTAACTACTCCGAAGCAACCATTGGCCTGTTCGGTTTAGCCGGTGCAGCAGGCGCGCTCGGCGCGCGGCCCGTTGGCGGTTTAGCGGATAAAGGTAAGTCGCATCTGACCACGACCTGGGGATTGCTACTGTTGCTGCTTTCCTGGGTCGCCATCTGGTTCGGGCACACCTCCGCTCTCGCTTTAATTATCGGCATTGTGGTACTCGACCTCATGGTGCAGGGCGTCCACATTACCAACCAGACCGTTATCTACCGCGTGCAGCCCGATGCGCGTAACCGTCTCACCGCCGGTTACATGACCAGCTATTTTATCGGCGGCGCAGCAGGTTCTCTGGTTTCAGCTTCGGCGTGGCAGCACGCGGGCTGGATGGGCGTCTGTCTGGCGGGCGGCCTGGTCGCAGTCGTCAACCTGCTGGTGTGGTGGTCAGGCTATCATCGTCAGCAGGCCGAATAGGGTAGACAATGACGGGTATACGTACCCGTCATTCTTATGTCATAGATTAGCCACATAAATTACGGTCAATAATTCATTTACTTTATTTGTCACCGTCGTTACTATATCGACTGTAACTAATGAGGTAACGCCAGATGGATAGTTCTTTTACGCCCATTGAACAAATGCTGAAATTCCGCGCCAGCCGCAGTGAAGATTTCCCATTTCAGGAAATTCTTCTGACTCGTCTTTGCATGCACATGCAGGGCAAGCTGCTGGATAATCGCAATAAGATGCTGAAAGCTCAGGGAATCAACGAGACATTGTTTATGGCGCTAATCACGCTGGAGTCTCAGGAAAATCACAGTATTCAGCCTTCTGAACTCAGCTGCGCGCTGGGCTCATCGCGTACCAATGCGACCCGCATTGCCGATGAGCTGGAAAAGCGCGGCTGGATTGAACGTCGTGAAAGCGACAATGACCGCCGTTGCCTGCATTTGCAGCTCACCGAGAAAGGTCATCAGTTCCTGAACGAAGTGCTGCCTCCGCAGCATGACTGCCTGCATCAACTCTGGTCATCATTAAGTCTGGCCGAGAAAGATCAGCTCGAACATATCACCCGCAAACTTCTTACCCGTCTGGACCAGATGGAAGAGGATGGCACAGTGCTTAGCGCCGTGCGTTAAAACTACCGCGCTTGAAAAGAAAACGAACAGGCCAGCAGATAACCCCTGCTGGCCTTTTGTGATAAACAGGTCGGCATAAGTCGATTTACATAATAAGAATGTGGAGAATCACATGAGCACAAATGCGGAGACTCAAGCCCCGCAGCAACCCGCCAACAAGAAAGGCAAGCGTAAACGCGCCCTCATCTTGTTGACCTTGCTCTTTGTTATTATTGGTGTGGCTTATGGCAGCTACTGGTTCTTAGTCTTGCGTCACTTCGAGGAAACCGATGACGCTTACGTAGCCGGTAACCAGGTTCAAATCATGTCTCAGGTGTCCGGCAGTGTGACGAAAGTCTGGGCCGATAACACCGACTATGTTCAGCAAGGCGATGTGCTGGTGACGCTGGATCAGACCGATGCTCAGCAGGCCTTTGAAAAAGCGCAGACTGAGCTTGCCTCAAGCGTGCGTCAAATGCGCCAGTTGATGATCAACAACAAGCAGCTCCAGGCCAATATCGACATTCGTAAAACCACGCTATCGCAGGCGCAAACTGACCTGAGCCGCCGCGTACCGCTGGGCAGCGCTAACCTGATTGGTCGCGAAGAGTTGCAGCACGCCAAAGACGCTGTCGCCAGCGCCCAGGCTGCGCTAAACGTCGCAATCCAGCAATACAACGCCAACCAGGCGATGATTCTGGGGACCAAACTTGAAGAGCAGCCAACCGTGCGCCAGGCCGCAACCGATGTGCGTAACGCGTGGCTTGCGCTGCAACGTACCAAAATTGTGAGTCCGATGAGCGGCTATGTCTCCCGTCGCTCCGTACAGCCGGGCGCGCAGATTAGCCCGACAACTCCGCTCATGGCCGTGGTTCCCGCCAGCAACCTGTGGGTTGACGCCAACTTTAAAGAAACGCAGCTTGCACATATGCGTATCGGCCAACCGGTCACCGTGGTCAGCGACATTTACGGCGATGATGTGAAATACACCGGTAAAGTGGTCGGTCTCGATATGGGTACCGGTAGCGCCTTCTCCCTGCTGCCGGCGCAAAACGCCACCGGTAACTGGATTAAAGTGGTGCAGCGTCTGCCGGTTCGTATTGAGCTGGACGCCGATCAGTTAGCTAAACATCCGCTGCGTATCGGACTGTCGACGCTGGTGAAAGTGGACACCACCAACCGCGACGGGCAGATACTGGCAAACCAGCTCCGTTCCAGCCCGGTTTACGAAAGTAACGCGCGTGAGATAAGCCTCACACCGGTGAACAAGCTGATTAACGATATCGTCCAGGCTAACGCCAACTAATGCTGGGGTGCGTGTAATGCAACCGCAAAAACCGCTCGAAGGCGCGCAGCTGGTCATTATGACCATTGCGCTGTCGCTGGCGACATTCATGCAGGTGCTGGACTCCACTATCGCCAACGTGGCTATCCCCACGATTGCCGGGAACCTTGGCTCATCATTGAGCCAGGGGACATGGGTAATTACCTCGTTTGGGGTGGCAAACGCCATCTCCATTCCCATTACCGGCTGGCTGGCAAAACGCGTTGGCGAAGTGAAGCTGTTCATGTGGTCAACCGTCGCTTTCGCCGTTGCCTCATGGGCCTGCGGGATGTCCAACAGCCTGGGCATGTTGATTTTCTTCCGCGTCATCCAGGGGATTGTCGCCGGGCCGCTGATCCCGCTGTCACAAAGTTTGCTGCTCAGTAACTACCCACCGGCAAAGCGCTCCGTGGCGCTGGCGCTGTGGTCAATGACGGTGATTGTGGCGCCTATCTGTGGGCCGATTCTTGGCGGCTACATTAGCGATAACTACCATTGGGGTTGGATCTTCTACATCAACGTCCCGATTGGTGCGCTGGTGGTGATGTTAAGCCTGCAAACCCTGCGCGGACGTGAAACGCGAACCGAACAGCGGCGAATCGATGCGATTGGTTTGGCGCTATTGGTTCTGGGGATCGGTAGCCTGCAGGTGATGCTCGACCAGGGTAAAGAACTGGATTGGTTTAACTCGACCGAAATCATCGTGCTGACGGTAGTGGCGGTCGTGTCGCTGAGTTTCCTGATTGTCTGGGAATTAACCGATGACAACCCCATCGTCGACCTGTCGTTATTCAAGTCGCGAAACTTTACCATCGGCTGTCTGTGTATCAGTCTGGCCTACATGCTCTACTTCGGCGCGATTGTTCTATTGCCGCAGCTATTGCAGGAGGTCTACGGGTACACCGCCACCTGGGCAGGTCTGGCGTCGGCACCGGTGGGGGTGATTCCGGTTATCCTTTCGCCCATCATCGGTCGCTTTGCGCATAAGCTGGATATGCGCCGGTTGGTCACCTTCAGCTTTATTATGTACGCCGTCTGTTTCTACTGGCGCGCCTATACCTTCGAGCCGGGCATGGACTTCGGCGCATCGGCCTGGCCGCAGTTTATTCAGGGCTTTGCCGTCGCCTGCTTCTTCATGCCGTTGACCGCAATCACGCTCTCCGGGCTACCGCCTGAGCGTCTGGCGGCCGCATCGAGCTTGTCGAACTTTACGCGAACGCTGGCAGGTTCCATCGGCACGTCAATTACCACGACGCTTTGGACTAACCGCGAAGCGTTGCACCATGCGCAGTTGACGGAGTCCGTAACGCCATTTAACCCTAACGCCCAGCAGATTTACGATCAGTTGCAGGGCATGGGAATGAGCCAGCAGCAGGCCTCCGGCTGGATTGCGCAGCAGATAACCAACCAGGGGTTGATTATCTCCGCCAACGAAATCTTCTGGGTTTCTGCGGGGATCTTCTTGCTACTGCTCGGTCTCGTATGGTTTGCCAGACCGCCGTTCAGCGCCGGCGGCGGCGGTGGTTCTCACTAGTAAAAAGCCAGCTCTAAGAGCTGGCTTTTTTTATCCTCGCTGAATTCATCTGCTAACGGGATACCGACGCCCCCACGTTGCGTAATTCCAGCCAATCGATATTCAATCCCGGATTAATTACCTCTGTCTCGACCCGATAGTAGCCCGGTTCAAGCCTCACGCGACACAGCTTCTGCGTGACTCTTTGCCCCAGCGTGCCACGCGTCTGGACGGTTGCCACAAACTTGCCGTTAAACAATAAATTGGTCGCCGTTTGCGCCAACGGCATCGCCGCTGAGTTAACGCTCACTAACAGATCGAACACGCCGTCATTTTCAATATAGATAGCGAGCGTATCGCTAAACCGTAAGCGTGATTCCGGCGCGATTTTAATCGCCTCGGCAATAAATAACGTCCTGTCGGCGGCAATGGTCGGCACATTAACCTGCGGTTTATCACCGCGCTTAACCACCTGAGTATGCAGCATAAACGACAGAATATTGTGCGCGCAGCGCTGGAGTTCGCCGAGCGTCAGCGTGCCGTCAGCCAGAGCCGCTACGGTGTTGTCATCGCCAGAGTTTATCTCCGCACCATTGTTATTGACGACCATATACAGGTCATTTTGCGCCCGGATCATCGCCGCGGTGTTGTTAACCGTTGCCATTCCACCATTAATAGCATCGTTCATTTTGGCCCACCAATCGGTCATGACGATGCCACGAAATCCCCAATCATCGCGCAAAATGGTGGTATTCAGACAATAGTTGGACGCAGACCAGTGCCCGTTAATCGGGTTATAGGCGGTCATTATCGCCAGCGCTCCGCCCTGCTTCACCGCATACTCAAAACCTTTAAGGTAGATTTCTCGCAGGGCTCGCGCGGAAACAACCGGGTCAGCCTGTGCCCGCGCATGTTCCTGATTATTACAGGCGAAGTGCTTTAACGTGGCAATGCCACCGCCGCTGCGGATACCGTTAACCATGGCCACCGCCATCGTACCGGTCACTAGCGGATCCTCTGAGAAATACTCAAAATTGCGCCCGTTAAGCGGGTGGCGATGGATGTTCATTCCAGGGCCTAGCAGAAGGTCTATCTGATTTTGCTGCAGCTCTTTGCCTTCCATCACGTACAGACGCTCAACCAGCACCGGATCCCAGGTGGAGGCCAAAAGCGTGCCGCTGGGCATCAACGTGGCATAGGCGCCATTGTCCATGCGAATACCGGACGGCCCATCTGCCGTCGCCGCCAGAGGTATCCCCTTCTCCAGCAGGCTATCCCCGGTACCGCCAAACGCGGATGCCACACCGGGGGTCACTTTGTGGCTACACATCCCTTCACCACGAACCAGACAGGCCAACTCCTCTACGCTCAACTGGGCAATAAAATCGTTCATCGCGGCATGACCCTGCGCGACATCATCCAGTTTTATGCCTTTATCGCCGACAACCTCCAGCGCCGCAGGAAGCCGCGCAACAATGCGGTCGCGCAGTGACGTTTTCCGCCGCGGCACCTCCTCCCACTCTTCCAGCCAGACGCCTGACTGCAAGCGTTTACCGGGGCGCAGTCGTGAAAACGGCACGGTTGGCGCGAGGGCTTCTTCGTGACAGGAGAGGATCCGCAACATCGGCTGGGTGTAACCCGCTTCGCCCTCCACGGTGATGGGTTGCAGGTGACGCACGCTGTTGCCGCCCCAGAAACGGTAAAGTCCCGCCTCCAGCACCCAGCAGTTGGGATTACCGGTCGCGCCGCTATCATCCCATGATGCCAATTGCTCAAGCGATACCGTCATCGTGAGCGTTTCATGTTCCCCTGGCTGCAACACCCGGCTTTTAGCAAACGCCACCAAAACCCGTGACGGCTTACCCAATTGCCCTTGCGGGGCTTCGAGGTAGATTTGTACCACCTCACTGCCCGCATATTTTGCCCCCACGTTGTCCACTCTGGCCGTAATCTGAAAGCATAAAGGGTTGTCAGTATCCCGCTTCATGCTCAGTGAATGGATGGCGAAAGACGTATAGGAAAGGCCAAAACCAAAAGGATACAGAACCCGCTGCGGGCGGAAGGTTTCGAAATAACGATAGCCAACGTAGATATCCTCCTGATAGATATTCTGCGCGCTATCGCCCCAGCAAGGGGTTGAAGGATAATCATCCAGTGAGCAGGCAATGGTGTCTGTCAGCTTTCCGGAAGGCGTAATATCACCACACAGCAGAGATGCCACCGCTTTGCTGCCATTCGGCCCACCATGCCAGGCATAGAGGATCGCACCAATATGCGGGCGCAGCTGCGGCGCGTTAGCCCAGGACATATCGATAATTGAGGAAACATTGAGCACCACAATGACATGGTTAAAGTGCAGACATACCGCGCCCAGCATGTCGAGCTCTTGCTGGGTTAAGCGATATCCGCCGGGTACATCGGCATTATCTTTATCTTCCCCGGCGGTGCGCCCAATAACCACCACCGCTTTATTCGACGTCAGCCGGGCCTTGCGGACCACCTCGTCGCTAAGCGGCATTTCCTGCTGAAACCACGGCTCCTGCGCCCAGCCACCGCCACCGTTATCAAACGGATGTGCACTGACCCACTGCGCGTAGTGCTGCGCTAACCCCTCATTGACCCGCGTACCGCAGCGGGCACGCATCGCATCCAGTAGGTTACAGCTAGACATTACGTTAACCGCGCCGCCGGAACCGGTGCCGCTACGGTAGTAATTAATTTGTGTGCGACCAAAAATAGCCACGGTATCCGACTCATCCAAAGGAAGGGCCTGTGGACTGTTTTTCAGTAATACCGCGCCTTGTGCCGCGACAGCCATCGCGAACTCAGCAAACCCCTCCAGGGGTTTGCCTACCAGATGCTGATGCATAATTGATTATTCCTTGCGGCCATTTAGCTTACGAGCGAGAAAATGTGCCTTTTTTCAGGTCATCTACCACACGATCCATTCTGGCTTCGTTCAAGCCATAGAACTTGATTGAGAACGCCGTCAGCACATAGAACACCGCAGGAACCAGCGTAAACAGCAGCATTACGCCCTGAGACGCGGAAGCGGATTGCGTCGCCACGCCGGATTCGTAATTGAAATACGCCAGCACCCAACCCAGAATGGCACCACCGACGGCAACGCCCAGCTTAATGACGAATATATTGGCTGCGACATTCATACCAGTAATTCGACGCTGCGTTTTCCATTCACCATAATTATTTGCATCGGTAATCATTGACCATTGCAGTGCGCCATTACCGCCCTGAATAATTGAGATAATAATATGGATAACAAATATGACAATCCACATCTGTGGCGGCACTATAAAGCAAGCCACACCAAATGCTGCGGTTAATAAGTTAATCCAGAATGAAAGTTTAACTTTACAAAAACAAGTGCCAAAAGGTTTTGCCAGCACGGAACCCGCCATAGAGGCAAACATCCCGCCCAGCATAAACAGGGTAATAATATCGGCCCCTTTATTGAGTACGGTATTGATGTAATACACCACTGCGCCACCGCGCAATACCACCGCAACCAGCATCATAAAGTTGTAGACCGAGAGAATCAGCCACTGGTCATTTTTGAACAGAACTTTCACATCGCGCGCAATGTTGAGGTTTTCCTCTTTTATCGGCTGGACGCGCTCTTTTGTGGTGAAGAAGCAGACAACAAACATCAGGCAGCCAATCAGGCCGAAGATTGCCATAGAGACCTGAATACCGGTCGCACGATCGCCGGGATAGAGGAAGTCCGCCAGCGGCAGAATCAGCGCCGTACCCAGCGCACCGCCAATAGGGGTGATGGCAAAGCGCCATGACTGTAAGGACAAACTTTCGCGCGGGTCGGAAGTCAGGGCCGCGCCCAGCGAGCAGTAAGGGATGTTAATTGCCGTGTACATCAGCGTCATAAAGATATAGGCGGCCACCGCATAGACAATTTTGCCGGTATCGCCAAATGAAGGGACAGAGTAGACCAGCACACAGCTGACCGCGAACGGGACGCATATCGCCAGCAGCCACGGACGAAAACGTCCCCAGCGAGTTGACGTCGCATCGGCAATCGCCCCCATGATGGGGTCGGTAATTGCATCCAGCAGGCGAACCAGCAGGAACATGGTGCCCATCACTGCCGGTGGCAAACCGTAAATATCGGTGTAGAAATAGGCAAGAATGGCCACTGAAGAATCGAACACAATATGACTGGCTGCATCACCCAGGCTGTAGCCAATCTTTTCTCTAATAGAAACTCTATCCCCTGAAGACATATAAACTCCCGTTTTGATTTTCTGAATGAAACCGGTTTCTGCGGGAGGTATTTTTACAGGTCTGAAAAAGGGATCTATTATGTTTTTCGGCTATCGAATTATGTTTTTCCTTTTATGTGATCGCAAAAGGGGTAAGCATATGCAATGAAATATTTTTTGTTCAGCGGCTCACAAAATTAAAATATACAAATAAAAAATACATGAAATACACTTATTCAAATAACAAATAAATAGACCCCGAAAGCGTGCTTCCGGGGCCTATTAACTGTATTAGCGTAAACTCAGATGAGCGGCTAGATATGCAGTTCCTGCAATTTCTCTTTTGGCAATGCCAGCTCGTCGTTGCTGTTAATGCGCACGTCACGCTCAATAATATGGCGCGCGATATCCTGCGCTTCGGTGAGCGAGTGCATCTGATAAGTCCCACACTGATAGACGTTCAGTTCCGGGATCTGGTTTTGATCCTGAACTTTGAGCACGTCGGCCATCGCGGCTTTCCAGGCATCGGCCACACGCTGTTCATCAGGCGTGCCAATCAGACTCATGTAGAAACCGGTACGGCAACCCATTGGTGAGATGTCGATAATTTCCACACCGTTACCGTTTAGATGGTCACGCATGAAGCCAGCAAACAGATGCTCCAGAGTGTGGATCCCACGTTCTGGCATGACTTCCTGGTTTGGTACGCAAAAACGTAGGTCAAAAACCGTGATGGCGTCACCGTGTGGGGTGTTCATCTTCTTCGCTACGCGAACGGCTGGCGCTTCCATACGGGTATGATCAACTGTGAAGCTATCTAACAACGGCATTTCATTACCTCCGATATCACCTTTATGCTCCCGGGTGCTGCACTTTTTTCTATCCAGTTAAACACTTAACCATTTGAATAGAATAAACTTTATGCGATTCACCACGTTCCGCTACTGGGTGATGTGATTTTTTTGAAAATAAACTGAACTCTTTGTCTCAATGCCAGTCTTACTATATGAAAGACGCGCATTTGTTATCATCATCCCTGATTCAGAGATGTATATTTTGGCCACAGTGATGTGGCCTTTTCTTTTTGTATCAGGCATGTCTCGCCAGCAGTGCTTCAAACGATTCGTTATCCGCCTCTTCAATCTGACGCTGACGCGCTATCGACGCATCTCGTTCTTTCGCAAAATCTTCTTCACTCAGAACTTCCAGCGGCTCTTCACGCAGCATTGAACGATACTGCTCCGCCAGCGCTTTGCCAGTACCACCAATCCCACTCTCAAGCATAGAACTCAGAATGCGTGCTGAGAAGGTCAAATCTGGATTATCAAAACCGGCAACCAGTTCGTCGCAGACTTTCTCATACTCGGTATCACCGTTCATCCCATCCAGAGTCTGGGCTACGCGCTTAAGATCGTGGAACAGATCTTTACCGACTTTGCTCAGCGGGAACTGTGCTGTTTCACAGCCAATACCCAGCGTCAGACCCGGTTTACGCCCCTCAAGAATCACTCGATTCCAGTTGGTGCGCGTACAGCTGAGCTCTTCGCTGCTCATCTCTGGCGCATCGGCCAGCACGCACCAGACCATAAACAGGTCAAGGAAGCGAATCTGCTGCTCGTCAACGCCAATCGGTGAGAACGGGTTAATGTCCAGCGAGCGCACTTCAATATACTCAATACCGCCGCGCAGCAGCGCATCAGACGGCGTTTCGCCATCACGGGTTACGCGTTTTGGACGAATCGGCGCGTACAGCTCATTCTCAATTTGCAGAACGTTGCTGTTGATTTGCAGGTGCTTACCGTCCTTCTCAAGGCCAATGCGCGCATACTCTTCCGATGGCGTTTTGATGGCCCGTTTTAATCCTGCCACATACTCGTGCAATTCGTTAAACGTAATTCCGAGATTGCTTTGCGATTTATTGGTATAACCAAGATCGCTCAAACGCAAAGAGGTCGCGTAAGGCAGGTAATACATCCCGCATTCGGTTTTTTCAAACGGCAGCGTCGTCGGCTTGCCCTGCAGGAACGAGGAGCAAATAGCCGGAGAGGCGCCAAACAGATAGGGGATCACCCAGCCAAAACGATAGTAGTTGCGGATCAGTCGGAAATATCCCGCTGAAATCGCCTCTTTATCATCAGTGCCGCACTTCGCCTGCCAGAATGCCATTGGCAGGGAGAAATTATAGTGCACGCCTGAAATGGTCTGCATCAGCGCGCCGTAGCGGTTCTTCAGCCCTTCACGGTACAGCGTTTTCAGACGGCCAATATTCGAGGTGCCATATTGCGCAAGCTCGATATCCTGGCCCGGCGCGATGTAGCACGGCATGCTCAGCGGCCACATCCGCTCGTCACCGAGGTGACGTGCGGTATAGCGATGCACATCGCGTAAAAGCGTCAGCATGTGGTTGATATCGCCGTCGACCGGCGTAATAAACTCCAGCAACGCTTCGGCGAAATCGGTGGTTATCCATTTATGGGTCAATGTGGCGCCAAGCGCCTTAGGATGACCGGTTGTTGCCAATGAGCCATCGGCATTCACGCGTAAAGTTTCACGCTCAAGACCACGTTGGATCCCTTTCAGAGCCTGAGGATGTTTTTCCAGCCAGGACAGCGCCTGTGATACGTCCGGGATCAAATTGACCTCCCGCCTGTCGAATTTATTGTATTAAGCATAATTGTCATCGTGGATGATGAAAAAGAGTCCACAAGCCATCCAATTAGTGCCACCACGTCATGCCCTGGAGCGTCAGCGCCGCCACAACAACGTAGCGTAACGCTTTCCCAAGGCATAAAAAAAAGAGTACTGGTCCCCATGACATACGCATCCACCCTGCCAACAGGCACAGCAAATCGCCAATAACAGGCATCCAACTCAACAGTAGCGTGACAGCGCCATAACGGCGTAACCAACCCACTGCTTTCTCCTGCCAACGCGATGTTTTGCGTAGTGGAAAAAAACGACCAAGAATAACGTTAGTTGCCCCGCCAAGGCTATTACCCATTGTTGCTATTGCGACTAAAAGCCAGGCTTGACTGGCCCCGGAAAGTAGCAATGCAACCAATACCGCTTCAGAGTTTCCTGGCAGCAGCGTCGCGCTGAGGAAGCTGCTCGCAAACAGCGATCCCAGCGCCAGAAGTTCACTCACAGCAAGCGAACGTCAACGGCATCCATCCCCGCGGCGGCGGCGGCCTGAAGACCAAAATCAGCGTCTTCGAACACCACACAGCGCTCAGGCGCAACGCCCATGCGTTCAGCACAGAGTAAAAAGGTATCCGGTGCAGGTTTATGCTGTTGAACATGGTCGGCGGCGACCACGGCCGCAAAATAGTGTCGCAGGCCTAAATGCGCGAGCAGAGCCTCAGCAACCGCGCTTTCGCTCCCGGTGCCAACCGCCATAGGGCGACGACCGTGCCACGCTTTGACCACTTCAATCAACGGCAATGGCGTAACAGAATCGAGCAGCATCGCTTTCACGGCATCCGTTTTTTCACGCGCCAGAAAGTGAGGATCTAAATCCGCCTCATGACTTTCGATAATTGCTTGTGCAATACGCCAGGTTGGAGAGCCGTTAAGCGCAACCATCGCCTGCTCGTCAAAGCGCATACCATAACGCCCGAGAACTTCCCGCCAGGCCTTGCGATGCGTAGGTTCCGTATCAAGGATGGTGCCATCCATATCAAAAATCAATCCAGCATAGCGCTCGTACATCGTCTTCTCACCCATCGGATAATGTCATGTTACTTTATCGCAAAAGGCCCGGGTTGTCGCTGAAAGCCGCGGAAACGACAAAGGCGCCCGAAGGCGCCCTGGTCTCTGCAGCATGCAGAAAATCATTTAATTTTCATGTCGTTTTCAACGATCCTAACGCCTTGTACTTTACGCGTTACCTCTACCGCCCGCTTTGCGTCGTCAGCTGACGATACAAAACCGCTCAGCTGCACGCGGCCTTTAAAGGTCTGCACATTAATTTCGCTGGATTTTATCTCTTTGTCGCTAAACAGCGCCGTTTTGACTTTGGTGGTGACGACAGTGTCATCAATATAGCCACCGGTACTCTCTTTGGTTGACGAGCCCGCACAGCCGGACAGCGAGATAGCCACCAGAAGCGCTGCACTAGCAGCGGCCATTGCTTTGAACCATTTCATGGATTTCTTTCCTTGCAGTGATATCGCCGGAATAAGGGCGTAAACAAGGATAAATTATAGAAGAAAGAATGAGTTGCTGAGAAGAAAAGTGAGAATAAAAGGGCTGAACTGAGAAGTTTTACACGAGAGAGGGAATAAGAAGATGGTGCATCCAGGAGGATTCGAACCTCCGACCGCTCGGTTCGTAGCCGAGTACTCTATCCAGCTGAGCTATGGATGCATCAGGATTTACTGCTTTACTGCTGATACTCTGTACCGCATAACAGCCGCACAAAATAAAAGATGGTGCATCCAGGAGGATTCGAACCTCCGACCGCTCGGTTCGTAGCCGAGTACTCTATCCAGCTGAGCTATGGATGCATCAGGATTTACTGCTTTACTGCCGATACTCTGTACCGCATAAAAGCCGCACAGAATAAAAGATGGTGCATCCAGGAGGATTCGAACCTCCGACCGCTCGGTTCGTAGCCGAGTACTCTATCCAGCTGAGCTATGGATGCATCAGGATTTACTGCTTTACTGCCGATACTCTGTACCGCATAAAAGCCGCACAGAATAAAAGATGGTGCATCCAGGAGGATTCGAACCTCCGACCGCTCGGTTCGTAGCCGAGTACTCTATCCAGCTGAGCTATGGATGCATCAGGATTTACTGCTTTACTACCGATTCAATGTCGCTCAACAAGCCGCAACACTGATAAAGATGGTGCATCCAGGAGGATTCGAACCTCCGACCGCTCGGTTCGTAGCCGAGTACTCTATCCAGCTGAGCTATGGATGCAAATGGCGGTGAGGCGGGGATTCGAACCCCGGATGCAGCTTTTGACCGCATACTCCCTTAGCAGGGGAGCGCCTTCAGCCTCTCGGCCACCTCACCAACACGCCTCTTGCGAGTGCTTCGAAGAACTTGTTAGTTGCTCTTCGTCGCTGCGTGGCGCACATATTACTTTCTGGGACTTATAAGTCAAACAATTTTCCGCAGTTTTTTTTCGTTTGCACAATTCACGCGCAATAAGGTGTTAAAAAAGACAAAACGGGCATTTTATCAACAGACAAAACGCGATTTACACCACAAACTGGCATAACAAAATAATGGCATAGGATGAGGCAACAGAAAGAAAAAGGGGAAAAATGAGAGGGTAAAACGAAAAACCGAGGGGAGTTGCGTCTCACCCACTGGGTGAGACGCGATAACTTAGTAACTGGACTGCTGGGATTTTTCAGCCTGGATACGCTGGTAGATCTCTTCACGGTGAACGGAGACCTCTTTAGGGGCATTAACGCCGATGCGTACCTGGTTACCCTTTACCCCTAAAACAGTCACAGTGACCTCATCTCCGATCATGAGGGTTTCACCAACTCGACGAGTCAGAATCAGCATTCTTTGCTCCTTGAAAGATTAAATGAGTCGGGTCTCTCTGTATCCCGGCATTCTCCATCATATAACGCCAAAAGGTCAGCGATGACAAACACCTTATGTGTAAGCAGTCACGGCATCACATTCTGTTAGATGTAAGTCTAGCCGATCTACATGACTTCAACCTGACTTTATCGTTATCAGTACCGCATATGCAAGGCGCCTTATCCGAATACGCTAAGGCGCCCGTATGCCGTTATCGTTATTACAGTTTAGCGCTTACCCAGGCTTTCACGCTGGCCAATGCAGCAGGAAGTGCAGATGCGTCGGTACCGCCAGCTTGCGCCATGTCTGGACGTCCGCCCCCTTTACCACCTACCTGCTGAGCAACCATACCAATCAGCTCCCCTGCTTTCACACGGTCTGTCACATCCTTAGACACGCCTGCAATCAGAGAAACCTTACCTTCATCAACCGTCGCCAGGACGATAATGGCAGAACCTAGCTGGTTCTTGAGATCGTCAACCATGGTACGCAGCATTTTTGGCTCAACGCCAACAAGCTCACTTACCAATAGATTAACACCGCTAATCATCTCAGCTTTGCTGGAAAGATTAGCGCTCTCTTGTGCTGCCGCCTGCTCTTTAAGTTGCTGTAATTCTTTTTCTAACTGACGAGTACGTTCCATTACGCTACGTACTTTTTCGGTCACGTTATGGCTATCGCCCTTCAACAGATGGGCAATCTCACCTAAACGATCGCTTTGCGCATGCACGGTCGCCATTGCACCTTCGCCAGTGACGGCTTCAATACGACGCACGCCTGCCGCTGTACCGGATTCAGAGACAATGCGGAACAGACCAATGTCACCCGTACGTGAAGCGTGAGTACCGCCGCACAGTTCGGTTGAGAAGTCGCCCATGCTCAGTACGCGCACGTGGTCGTCATATTTCTCACCAAACAGCGCCATTGCGCCCTTCGCTTTCGCCGCGTCGAGATCCATGATGTTGGTTTCGATAGGCAGGTTACGGCGGATTTGCGCGTTAACCAGATCTTCAACCGCGCGAATCTCTTGCGGTTTCATGGCTTCATTATGGGAGAAGTCGAAACGCAGGAGTTTGTCGTTAACCAATGAGCCTTTCTGCGCAACGTGGGTGCCCAGAATCTGGCGCAGCGCTGCGTGCATCAGGTGCGTGGCAGAGTGGTTCAGACGAATACGGGCACGGCGTGCCTCATCAACGTCAGCCTGCACGGCATCACCCACTTTCAGCGAACCGCTAGCCAATTGACCAAGATGACCAATCGCATGACCATATTTCTGAGTATCGTTGACCGCAAAGCTAAAGCCCGCGCCTTTCAGCTCACCCTTATCACCAACCTGACCACCGGATTCTGCATAGAATGGCGTCTGATCGAGGATAACCACCGCATCCTGACCAGCAGCGATAGAATCCACCGGCTTACCATCCACAAACAGCGCGGTGACTTTACCGTTCAGTTCCAGATGGTCGTAGCCTTTAAACTCAGACTCGCCATCAACGCGGATCATGGCATTGTAGTCAGCACCAAAGCCGCTGGATTCACGCGCACGACGGCGCTGCTCTTCCATAGCCGCTTCGAAACCGGCTTCATCAACTTTGATATTACGCTCGCGGCAAACGTCCGCCGTGAGGTCAACCGGGAAACCGTAGGTGTCGTACAGACGGAAAGCGGTTTCACCATCCAGCGTGTCGCCAGACAGTTTTGACAGCTCTTCATCAAGCAGCGCCAGACCACGCTCCAGCGTACGGGCGAACTGCTCTTCTTCGGTTTTCAGAATCTGTTCAACCTGAGCTTGCTGACGCTTAAGCTCTTCACCCGCAGAACCCATCACGTCAATGAGCGGCCCAACCAGCTTGTAGAAGAAGGTATCTTTCGCGCCCAGCATGTTGCCGTGACGGATTGCGCGACGAATGATACGACGCAGCACATAGCCACGGCTTTCATTGGATGGCATTACGCCGTCGGCAATCAGGAACGCACAAGAACGGATGTGGTCAGCAATCACGCGCAGTGACTTGTTGCCCAGATCGGTCGCGCCGGTCACTTTGGCAACCGCGTCGATCAGTTTACGGAACAGGTCGATGTCATAGTTGGAGTTAACGTGCTGCAGTACGGCAGTGATACGCTCCAGCCCCATACCGGTATCGACGGATGGCTTAGGCAGCGGTTCCATGGTGCCGTCAGCCTGACGGTTGAACTGCATGAAGACGATGTTCCAGATCTCAATGTAACGATCGCCATCTTCTTCAGGGGTTCCCGGAGGGCCGCCCCAGATATGATCGCCGTGATCGTAGAAAATCTCGGTACATGGGCCACAAGGACCGGTATCGCCCATCTGCCAGAAGTTATCGGATGCGTACGCAGCACCTTTGTTGTCGCCAATACGGATAATGCGCTCACGCGGGATACCGACTTCTTTTTCCCAGATTTCGTAAGCTTCATCATCGGTTTCATACACGGTCACCCACAGGCGCTCTTTTGGCAGCGCAAACCAGTTTTCACCGGTCAGCAGTTCCCATGCAAACTGGATGGCATCGTGCTTGAAATAGTCGCCAAAGCTGAAGTTGCCCAGCATTTCGAAGAAGGTATGGTGACGGGCGGTATAGCCGACGTTTTCCAGATCGTTGTGTTTACCACCGGCACGTACGCAGCGCTGCGAGGTCGTCGCACGCGTGTAATTACGCTTGTCGAGGCCAAGGAACACATCCTTGAACTGGTTCATCCCAGCATTGGTAAACAGCAGCGTTGGGTCGTTATGTGGCACCAGGGAGCTGCTATCAACAACCTGATGGCCTTTACTATGGAAAAAGTCGAGAAACGCCTGACGGATCTCAGCGGTGCTCTTGCTCATAATTATCCTGAAATCAAGCTAAGGGACGTTCGTCGCAGACGCGAGTTCTGGAAAAAACGACTCGCGTCGGACGGAAAAAGTGGGAATAAGATAAGTTTTCTTTAGAGGGAAGTAAAATCCCGAGTGCGCTCAATCCGCAAAATTTCGCCATATTTCCTGGATATCTTCCATCAGGTAGCCTCGATAGAGCAAAAAGCGTTGGATTTTGACCTTTTCCGGGAAGGTGGTTGGCAGCGGCTCGCCATATTTACGCAGCGCCTGATCGCGCGCCAGCTGCGCCCACTCAATATCACATTCGCGCATCGCTTGCTCAATGGCCTCGCGCGCAATGCCCTTCTGTCCTAACTCCTGACGAATACGCGCAGGCCCATACCCTTTGCGGCTACGCCCAGCCATAAACTGTTGTACAAATCGGCCATCATCGAGATAGCGATTTTCATGACACCAGGCGACCACTTTCTCAACGTCTTCCGGCGGCGCATCAATGGGTTCAGGGCCATTTTTCCCCATCACCGGCGCGGTGAGCTTACGCCGCAGCTCCTGTTCGCTATGGTCGCGCATCGCAAGGATCCTGATAGCCCTGTCCAGCAGACGGGCATAGGCGGAACGGCGTGGTGATTGTTCAGTCATCGTTTTCCCACCAACGTAATAAATGCAAAAGGGCTGCATAAGCAGCCCTTTGTTTCAATTCTGAGTTCCGAGATTATCAGAAGTCTTCTTTGGTTTCTTCAACGCTGTTGTTATCCACAACGAAGTCTGGCGTTGAGTCCTGGTTATTGAGCAGCAGTTCACGCACTTTCTTCTCAATTTCTTTCGCCGCAGCCGGGTTCTCTTTCAGCCAGGAAATTGCGTTCGCTTTACCCTGACCAATTTTGTCACCGTTATAGCTATACCAGGCACCGGCTTTTTCAATCAGCTTTTCCTTCACGCCCAGGTCGACCAGCTCACCGAAGAAGTTAATGCCTTCGCCGTAGAGGATCTGGAATTCAGCCTGTTTGAATGGTGCAGCAATTTTGTTCTTCACCACCTTCACGCGGGTTTCGCTACCGATGACATTATCGCCATCTTTAACGGCACCAATACGACGGATGTCGAGGCGGACAGAGGCGTAGAATTTCAGCGCGTTACCACCGGTCGTGGTTTCTGGGTTACCGAACATCACGCCAATTTTCATACGGATCTGGTTGATGAAGATCAGCAGCGTATTGGACTGTTTCAGGTTACCGGCCAGCTTACGCATCGCCTGGCTCATCATACGTGCCGCAAGGCCCATATGGGAGTCACCGATTTCGCCTTCGATTTCCGCTTTTGGCGTCAGTGCCGCCACGGAGTCGACGACGAGAACGTCTACTGCGCCTGAACGTGCCAGTGCGTCACAAATTTCCAGCGCCTGTTCACCGGTATCCGGCTGAGAACACAGCAGGTTATCGATATCAACGCCAAGCTTGCGAGCATAAACTGGGTCCAGCGCGTGTTCAGCATCGATGAACGCACAGGTTTTACCTTCACGCTGCGCCGCGGCAATAACCTGCAGCGTCAGCGTGGTTTTACCGGAGGATTCTGGCCCGTAGATTTCGACGATACGGCCCATTGGCAGGCCACCTGCGCCCAGCGCGATATCCAGTGAAAGCGAACCGGTAGAGATAGTTTCCACGTCCATGGTACGGTCTTCACCCAGACGCATGATGGAGCCTTTACCGAATTGCTTTTCGATCTGGCCCAGCGCTGCCGCCAACGCTTTCTGTTTGTTTTCGTCGATAGCCATTATTACTCCTGTCATACCGGGTGTTACCGGAAAGTGAATTCTGTTCTGTTGAAGCAATTATACTGTATGCTCATACAGTATCAAGTATTTTGTAGAAATTGTTGCCAGAGAAGATTTAGCGCATATGCTGTCGCCTGTCGGCGTACCGATTCCCTGTCGCCGGAGAAGCATTCACACTGCGTAATGCCCTGCCCAGTGGCGCTGGCTACGCCAAACCACACGGTTCCCACCGGCTTTTCTGCGCTCCCCCCGTCCGGCCCGGCAATACCGCTAACCGAAACCGCGAAGTCGGCCCGCGCCGCCCGCAGAGCACCAACCGCCATTTCAACCACCACCGGTTCGCTGACCGCGCCGTGCTGCATAAGCGTCGCTTCACGCACGCCAATCATCTGCGATTTGGCTTCATTGCTGTAGGTGACAAAACCGCGCTCAAACCATGCCGAGCTCCCGGCAATATCAGTGAGGGTTTTCGCAATCCAGCCGCCGGTACAGGACTCCGCTGTCGTCAACGTTGCGCCGCGCGCCTTCAGCGCCAGCCCAACCTGCTCACTCAGTTGCATTAATTCGCTATCTGTCATTATCGCTCCGACTCGCCAGATAAAGAGGCCATCAAAGATAGCACTTTCAGAAGAGATATGGGGACGGGATAACGATTTTACGAGGGGCATTCAGAAAATGGCGTCAACCGCGTGAATCGCCATTTTCGCAAAAGGATGACCAATACCACGAATGGCGCAATCGAAAGGATAACCGGCCCTGGGGCCGGTTACTGATTAGCGCATGCTGGCCGCAATTAACTTCACGTTATGGCGTAGCATTTTCACATAGCTATCCGCAACGCCACCCGGATTCGACAGCGCCTCAGGATACAGTTCACCGCCAGGCTGTGAGCCGGTCGCCGTCGCGATTTGTTTTACCAGACGCGGGTCGAGCTGATTTTCCATAAACCAGGTGTGTACGCCATCAGCCTTAATCTGCTTAATCAGCGCCGCCACCTGCGCAGCACTGGCTTCACTTTCCGATGACAGCCCCTGCGGAGCGAGGAACGTCACACCGTAGGCCCGTGAGAAATAGCCAAATGCATCATGGCTGGTCAACACTTTACGTTTCTCAGGAGCAATACCGCTAAACTGGTTTTTCGCCCAACTGTCCAGCTCATTAAGCTTACCGATATAGCGTTCGCCGGATGCCTTTAGCGCCACGCTATCCTCAGGATCTGCCTTAACCAGCCCATTGAGAATATTTTGTGCATAGAGCGCGCCGTTCGCAGCACTGTTCCAGGCGTGGGGATCGGTTACCGTTTTTCCGTCCTCATCAAGCGTATGCGTTTTCACGCCCGTCGAGGCTATCACCAGCTCACCTTTAAATCCCGAGGCCGTAATCAGCCTGTCAAGCCAGCCTTCTAGCCCCAGACCGTTCACCACCACCACATCCGCCTTGCTGAGCAACGCACTGTCCTTAGGCGATGGCTCAAACGTGTGCGGGTCGCCGTTCGGCCCGACGAGCGTATCGACGTGCACATGCTCGCCCCCTATCTGCTGCACCATGTCGCCAAGCACCGAAAAACTGCTGACCACGTTAAGCGTTTTTGCTACCGCCACTTGCGTGGTCAACCCGAGCGCCAGCGCGACCGCCAGAATCATGCCCATACGTTTTTGCATTATTTTCCTCACCCTATTAACTTTCGCCAGCCGACGGTTAACCGGCTGTGCGTGCCAAAAAAAACCGAAATCACAAAAACGCCGCTGGCGGTAAGGACTATGGACGGCCCCGCCGGTAGATTAGCGCCCCAGGACAGGCTAAGCCCCATCCAGGCACAAACGCTGCCTATCGCCGCCGCCAGCAGTAATATGGCAGGCAACGTGCGCGCCCAGCAGCGTGCCGCCACGGCAGGTAACATCATCACCCCCACCGCCATCAGCGTGCCTAATACCTGAAATCCCGCTACCAGATTAAGCACCAGAAGCGCCAGAAACAGGCCATGCAGCAGCGCCGGAAGCCAGCGGGCGTTCACCTGAAGCCAGGCGCTGTCGAACGCCTCACTGACTAACCCGCGGTAAAACAGCGCAATGCAGATAAGCGTCAGGCTGGCAACGCCCGCCACGAAGAGCGCAGCGTCGTTATCCACGGCCAGAATGGAGCCAAACAGCAGATGCAACAGATCGACATTGGATCCACGCAGCGACACCAGCGTGACGCCCAACGCCAGCGACCCCAGATAGAAACCGGCAAAACTGGCGTCCTCTTTAAGCGGGGTGCGTCGGCTGACCCACCCCGCCACCAGCGCCACCACAATCCCTGCGATAAACCCGCCGACGGTCATTGCCAGCAACGACATCCCACTCACCAGGTAGCCCACCGCTACGCCGGGTAAAATGGCATGAGATAACGCATCCCCCATAAGGCTCATACGACGTAGCAGTAAAAAGACGCCAAGCACAGTGGTGCTAAGCGAGAGCGCCAGGCAAACCACCAGAGCGCGGCGCATAAAGCCGAATTCAATAAACGGCTGGAAGAAGGTATGCCAGATCATGCCCGCCTCACGGATTGAAAGGCCGGTAAAACGTCAGCCGTCGCGCCCCAGCAGGAGTTTTTTGCCCCCAGAAGCAGAGTTTCCGGGAAGTATTCCGCCACGCGCTGGTTATCGTGCAGCACCGCCAGTAGGGTTTGCCCTTGCTGGTGCATCTGTTGCATGACCGCCATCAGGTCATGGATGGTCGCTTCGTCAATGCCCGTGAAGGGTTCATCAAGCATGACCAACGGCGCCTGCTGTACCAGCACGCGGGCAAAGAGCATGCGTTGAAACTGGCCGCCGGAAAGCCCTTCAATCGGCGTTTTGGCAAACGTCGTCAGCCCAACCTGTTCAAGGGCCGAATAAATGCGCGCCCGAACATCCCCGCGAAGACCGCGAAGCAAAGAGACCTGCGGCCAGGCTCCTTGGCTGACGACATCCAACACGGTGAGTGGAAACTGCGACTCCAGCGCATGACGCTGCGCCAGCCAGCCAATTACCGGGCGCGTCGGCATCCAACGGATAACCCCGCTCACCGGCGGAATAAAGCCGGCTAGCGTCTTTAACAGCGTCGATTTACCACAGCCATTCAGCCCGATAATCGCCGTCATGCTTCCCTGATGAATAACGCCGCTGAGCGCCGGTGTAATGGCCATCCCTTCATAGCCCGCAACCAGGTTGTCGAGTTCAATCATGGCAGCGACACCGCCCACCAGACTGCCAGCCATAACGCCGCCAGCAATATGCAGGCCCAAATAGCCCGCGACAGGCTGGAAGCCATAAAAACAGGAGTCAACATCCCCACCTCATTACAATATGTTATAACATAACAATATGAGATTAGATGTAAGATGTAAACGGCAGGAAATGATGCAAAATGTAACTGACTCCCCTTCGGGCGAAGGGGAGTCGAAGAAAGGCGTTACTGTACGCGAGCCTGAGCTACCGCCAGCCCAAGCTGCCAGACGGCCATCGCATAATGGGTGCTGTGGTTGTAGCGCGTGATGGTGTAGAAGTTAGGCAGGCCGTACCAGTATTGGTAGCCGGTGCCCACGTCCAGGCGCAGCAGGCTGGCCTGCTGATGATTGCCCAGCGGCTGCATTGGCGTTAATCCCGCCGCCGCCAGCTGCGATACGCTGTATTTGGTTTTAAAACCGTTATCAAGCCCGGGCGCCTGGCCCATCGCCTGCACCGCAACCGCATCGCCGGTCACCCAGCCGTGCTGTTTGAAGTAGTTCGCCACGCTGCCAATCGCATCTTCTGGATCCCACAGGTTGATGTGACCATCACCGTTGAAATCCACCGCATACTGACGATAAGACGATGGCATGAACTGCCCGTACCCCATCGCCCCGGCAAAGGAACCTTTCAGATCCAGCGGATCATCTTTTTCGTCACGCGCCATCAGCAGGAAGGTTTCCAGCTCGCCGGAGAAGTACGCGGCGCGACGCGGATAGTTAAACGAAAGCGTCGCCAGCGCATCGAGAATCCGGGTTTTCCCCATCACCCGACCCCAGCGCGTTTCCACACCGATAATACCGACGATAATTTCCGGCGGTACGCCATAGACCATCTGCGCACGCTGCAAGGCATCCTGATATTGATTCCAGAATGCAACGCCGTTTTGCACGTTATCCGGGGTGATAAACTGTTTGCGATAGCGCAACCAGGCGCCATTCGGGCCTGTTGGCGGCTGTCCGGTCGGTGCCTGTCTGTCCATCAAACGTAAAACGTAATCCAGACGTTTGGCCTGCGAAAGAATGTCGTGCAGTTGCTGACGGTCAAAGCCATGCTTGCTGACCATCTTGTCGATGAACTGCTCCGCCGCCGGGTTATTGGCAAAATCACCGGTCGGAATCAACGCATTGTGCTGGGGTTCAAGGAGAAAACCGCCGGAGGTAGTGGCCGGTGATTCAGCCGTTTTAGGCTTGCTGCTACAGGCAGCGAGCAGGACACACAAAGGGAGTAAAGCCAGAACACGACGCTTCAACATGAGACTTCCATTTAACAATATCAGCAAGAGTTAAATATGGTAAAGCATCCGCCACTACACAAGAAAGCGGTTGTCGTGCTCCCTCGCATAATTTCTCCTCACTTATCATTTTTTCAGCAAACTTTACGGCCCTTCTCGCAAAGACCTTCCAGCAAAAACACTTATTTTTCATGTTGAAAGCCAACAAATACGTTTAAAACTTTCGTTTTGATGAAAACACTACACCGTCTGGTAAGGTAACAAGAATTTCTCACGGCACAGGTTCCAGAAAGGTGCTGAGATGTTAACCGGCAGGTTGAGCGATATTCTTTTGCTGCACCGAAGCCAATGAAAATTGGAGCAATAAAGGAAAATATCTCGATGAATGACAGCCGGATGTGATCTTTCCACATGATCCCCTGTCGCTGAATGCACTATATTCGGGCGCGAGAGCAACAATGTTGTATGTAGTCTGGAAAGCGTCGATAAGCTGATTACCGACTCAGGGATCGACCCGACGTTTCGTCAGGCACTGGAAGAAAAAGGGATTACCGTAATCATAACCGGAGAAAGTCATGAGTGATGCACTACTGAACGCTGGCCGCCAGACATTAATACTGGAGTTGCAGGAAGCAAGCCGTCTGCCTGAACGTCTGGGTGATGATTTTGTTCGCGCCGCCAGAGCCGTTATCCACTGCGAAGGCAAAGTGATTGTCTCCGGTATGGGGAAATCAGGCCATATCGGCAAAAAAATTGCCGCGACGCTCGCCAGCACCGGCACCCCTGCCTTCTTTGTTCACCCGGCAGAAGCGCTACACGGCGACTTAGGCATGGTGGAAAGCCGTGACGTCATGCTGTTCATCTCCTATTCCGGTGGTGCGAAAGAGCTCGACCATATTATTCCGCGTCTTAAAGAGAAATCGGTCGTACTGCTGGCAATGACCGGTAAAGCCAACTCACCGCTGGCGCTGGCGGCAGACGCCGTACTGGATATCAGCGTTGAACGTGAAGCCTGCCCGATGCATCTGGCGCCAACCTCCAGCACCGTCAACACGCTGATGATGGGCGATGCGCTGGCCATTGCCGTGATGCAGGCCCGTGGCTTTAACGAAGAAGATTTTGCGCGTTCACATCCAGCCGGAGCCCTTGGCGCACGCCTGTTGAACCGCGTTCACCATCTGATGCGTCAGGGCGCTGAAACGCCGCAGGTGACCATTCATGCAAGCGTCATGGACGCTATGCTGGAGCTTAGCCGTACCGGGATGGGAATGGTCGCCGTCTGCAACGACCAATCTCAAGTGCAGGGGATCTTTACCGATGGCGATCTGCGTCGCTGGCTGGTTGGCGGCGGCACGCTTGCCGATAACGTCACCGCAGCCATGACTCAGGGCGGCGTGACGCTCAATGACGAGGCGCGCGCAATTGACGCCAAAGAACAGCTGATGAAAGCCAAAATCAGCGCAGCCCCGGTCGTGGATGGTAATCACCGCCTGGTGGGCGCAATCAACCTGCAAAACTTCTACCAGGCCGGGATTCTTTAATCCTTCAGCCCCAGACGTTTCGCCAGCCGATGCAGGTTGGCGACGTCTGTCTCCAGCGCCCGCGCGCTAGCCGCCCAGTTGTGATGATGCGTCTCCAGCGCACTGCGAATCATCTCCCGTTGGAAATGCTCGGTGGCATCACGCAGATTGCCTACCGTGGCAACGGGTAATGGCGCGTGCGCCGTCACCGCGCTCGCCCCGCCTTCCTGAAAAGCAAAATGCTGGGCTTCAAGCACCACTTCACCGCTGCTGCGCGTCGCCCGCGCCAGCACCACCGCGCGATGCACCGCATGCTCCAGTTCGCGCACGTTCCCCGGCCAGGCGTAGCTTTGCAGATGTGCACGAGCGCCAGCGCTCAGCACCACGCGTGACAATCCCAAACGTAGCCGACATTGTTCGCAGAAATACCCCGCCAGCAGTACCACATCGTCGCCACGTTCACGCAACGGCGGCACCGAAAGCGGAAACACGCTCAGGCGATGGAATAAATCGGCGCGGAAGTTACCCGCCAGGACTTCTTCCCGCAGATCACGGTTGGTGGCCGCCAGCACGCGCACATCAACGCGCAGGCTGCGATCGTCACCAACACGCTGAATATCGCCGTATTGCAGCACGCGCAGCAGCTTGGCCTGTAACGCCAGCGATAGCTCACCGATTTCATCAAGGAACAGCGTGCCGTTATCGGCCATTTCAAACTTGCCGCTGCGGTTGCTGATGGCGCCGGTAAACGCGCCTTTGACGTGCCCAAACAGTTCACTTTCGGCCACGCTTTCCGGCAGTGCGGCGCAGTTTAAATAGACCAGCGGACTCACCGCCCGTGGCGAACCTTCATGAATCGCCTTCGCCACCAGCTCTTTCCCGGTGCCGGTTTCACCGCTAATCAACACGTTAAGATCAGAGGCGGCGACTATCTCAATCTCTTTTTTCAACTGCATAATGCCCGGCGACAGGCCAATCATCTGCGTTTCTTTCACCTGCTCAAAGTCGGTAGCCGAGCCGGGAAGCATGTTCTGACTTTCCAGTTTTTCGATGAGTAGCGCATTGCTGAGCGCTCCAGCTGCCAGTGCGGCAATGAGCCGCAGCTCTTCATTGCTGAAAACGTCAAACTGATCCGGCGACATGGCATCGAGCGTCAGCGCGCCAATCAGGTTTTGCCCGGCAAACAACGGTAAGCCAATACAGGCGTGAACTTTCAGGCTTTCCTGACCGGGGATCAGGCCATCGTAGGGATCGGGCAACGAGCTATCGGCCGGAAAACGCACGACATCACCCGCACGGGCGATGGCTTCCAGCCGCGGATGCCCTTCCAGCGTAAAGCGCCTGCCGAGCACGTCCTTTGCCAGCCCATCAATCGCGAGCGGAATAAACTGCCGCGCGTCATAGCGAAGCAGCGCCGAGGCGTCGCACTCCAGCACCTGGCGCAGCGTGGTGATTAAACGCTGAAAACGGTCCTGATGACCAACACCGCGTTGTAATTCAATGGCGATGCCTGCCAGCACATCAACGGAAAAGCTCATGGCTACCTCACAGTCATTTTGACAATACATGATGTCATATTGACAATATTAAGCATAGTCATTTTGACTAACCCTAAAGCGGTAAAATTTATTTAATCTATAAAAATCAATAAATTAAAAAGTTGGCACAGCACCTGCAATAAGCAAAACATCTTTTTTGAAAAACGCTGAATTAAATATTGAGGTTGCTATGTCTATTCTGGTTAAAAATAACATTCATTGGGTTGGCCAACGTGACTGGGAAGTTCGTGATTTTCACGGTACCGAATACAAAACGCTGCGCGGCAGCAGCTACAACAGCTACCTTATCCGTGAAGAGAAAAACGTCCTGATTGATACCGTCGACCACAAATTCAGCCGCGAATTCGTGCAGAATCTGCGCGGTGAAATCGACCTGGCGGATATCGATTACATTATCATTAACCACGCCGAAGAAGACCATGCGGGTGCGCTGACCGAGTTAATGTCGCAGATCCCGGACACGCCAATCTACTGCACCGCCAACGCTATTGACTCCATCAACGGTCACCACCATCACCCGGAATGGAACTTCCACGTGGTAAAAACCGGTGACACTCTGGACATTGGCAATGGCAAACAGCTGATCTTCGTTGAAACGCCCATGCTGCACTGGCCTGACAGCATGATGACGTATATGACCGGCGACGCGGTACTGTTTAGTAACGACGCCTTCGGCCAGCACTACTGCGACGAACGTCTGTTCAACGACGAAGTTGACCAGACCGAACTGTTCGAACAGTGCCAGCGCTACTACGCCAACATCCTGACCCCGTTCAGCCGTCTGGTCACGCCAAAAATTACTGAAATCCTCGGCTTCAATCTGCCGGTGGACATGATTGCGACGTCCCACGGCGTGGTGTGGCGCGATAACCCAACTCAGATCGTCGAACTGTATCTGAAATGGGCGGCGGATTATCAGGAAGACCGTATCACCATCTTCTACGACACCATGTCCAATAATACCCGCATGATGGCGGATGCGATTGCGCAAGGGATCAACGAAGTTGACCCGAACGTGGCGGTGAAAATCTTTAACGTTGCCCGCAGCGATAAAAACGAAATTCTGACCAACGTCTTCCGTTCTAAAGGGGTTCTGGTCGGCACGTCTACCATGAACAACGTAATGATGCCGAAAATCGCCGGTCTGGTTGAGGAGATTACCGGCCTGCGTTTTCGTAACAAACGCGCCAGCGCCTTTGGTTCCCACGGCTGGAGCGGCGGTGCGGTAGACCGTCTGTCCACGCGTTTGCAGGATGCCGGTCTGGAAATGTCTCTGAGCCTGAAAGCCAAATGGCGCCCTGACGTTGACGCGCTGGAAGTGTGCCGTCAGCACGGTCGTGAAATTGCGCGCCAGTGGGCGTTAGCGCCGCTGCCAGAAGCCACGGCAAAAGCGGACGCGGTAAAAGAAGCCTGCGCTTGTGCCGCCGCAGCCGCAGCCGACCTCGGCCCAAGCATGCAGTGCAGCGTTTGCCAGTGGGTTTATGACCCAGCGAAAGGTGAACCAAACCAGGACGTTCAGCCGGGTACACCGTGGAGCGAAGTCCCCGATAACTTCCTGTGCCCGGAATGTTCATTAGGTAAAGATGTCTTTGATGTGATGGCAACGGAGGCAAAATGAATCACGGTATCGTCATCATCGGCTCGGGCTTTGCCGCCCGCCAGCTGGTGAAAAACATTCGTAAACAGGATGCGAGCGTCAAACTGACGCTCATCGCCGCCGACAGTATCGACGAGTACAACAAACCGGATTTAAGCCACGTGGTGAGCCGGGGGCAAACCGCTGCCGACCTCACCTTGCAGACCGCAGGCGAGTTTGCCGAGCAGTATAACCTGAACCTGTTTCCTCAAACCTGGGTCACCGGCATTGATGCCGAGGCCCATGTGGTGAGAAGTCAGAATCACCAATGGCAGTACGACAAACTGGTTCTGGCAACGGGTGCGGCGGCAATCATCCCGCCGGTACCGGGCAAGGAGCTGATGCTGACCCTCAACAGCCAGCAGGAGTTCGGTGCCGCGCAGAGCACGCTACGGGATGCCAGACGCGTATTGATTATCGGCGGTGGTTTGATTGGCAGCGAATTGGCGATGGATTTCTGCCGCGCGGATAAAGCGGTCACGGTAGTCGATAATTCCGCCAGTATTCTGGCGTCGTTGATGCCACCGGAGGTGAGCAGTCGTCTGCAACATCGGCTGACCGATATGGGCATTCATTTGCTGCTCAAAAGTCAGTTGCAGGCGCTGGAACAGACCGCCACCGGAATTCGTGCCAGCTTTGACCGCAATCGCCACGTTGAAGTTGATGCGGTGGTGGCCGCCACCGGTCTGCGCCCTGAAACCGCGCTGGCCCGCATGGCGGGGCTTAAGATCAATCGCGGGGTCGAAGTCGATAGTATGCTGCAAACCAGCAACCCGGATATCTATGCGCTGGGTGATTGCGCGGAGATCAACGGCACGGTGATGCCCTTCCTGCAACCGATTTTGATGAGCGCCATGTGTCTGGCGAAGAACATCCTCGGCCAGTCTGGCGAGCTGAAGCTGCCGAATATGCTGGTGAAGGTGAAAACACCGGATCTGCCGCTGCACCTGGCGGGTGAAACGCGTCGTCAGGATCTGAACTGGACGATTGAAACGCGCGCCGACGGCATGCTGGCGCAAGGTTACGACGAAGGCCAGCAGTTACGGGCGTTCGTGGTAAGTGAAGAGCGGATGAAAGAAGCCTTTGGTTTGTTGAAGTCGCTTGTGAGTTAAGAAGTCGAGTCTCTGTCCACTGTTTGATTTAATCCAAAGCGCAAGGAAGCGCGAACTCTCATGGTTTTTGCCCCGCTGCCCCGGGGCTTTTTTTTTGGATTTGTCAGCGGTATTCCCCGGCGGCGCTTCGCTTGGCCGGGCTACGTTTATATGCAGGCGGGGGGCTTTGTCACCGGTATCCCCGGCGGCGCTGCGTTTGGACGGGCTACGTTCAGGCAACGTGTGGGGTCATTTGTAGCCCGGCCAAGCGGAGCGCCGCCGGGAACGGCACAATTCCAACCTACCGCACCACCAGCGCGTCATAATTACGCCAGCGATAATTCACCATCGACACCAGCCAGCACAGCGCAAACAGCCCAATCACCACGAAACCCGCGTTGCCAAGATTATCGCTCAACAGCGCCACGTCGCTCCACAGGCCACCGCTCAGACCGAACTTATCCATGATTAACCCAAGCGCTTCCAGCCCGCCGATAAACAGCGCCACCACGACCGATGCGCCGGTAATGGTCATGTTGTAATAAAGCTTACGCTGCGGTTTATTGAATGCCCAACCGTAGGCGCCGACCATCAGAATGTTATCAAGCGTATCCACCAGCGCCATACCGCTGGCAAACAGTGCCGGGAACACCATAATCGACCACATCGACATCCCGCTGGAGGCGCTGGCGGCCGAGATCCCCAGCACGCCAATTTCCGTAGCGGTATCAAACCCCAGGCCGAACAGGAAGCCCACCAGGTACATGTGCCAGCTCTTACCAATCAAACGGAACGTGCGGCTAAACAGCGCGTTCATCACCCCACCGGTGACCGGGACGTCGGCTGAAACTCTCTCCCCTTTTTTTAACGCCTGAAAACTGCGCCACACGCTGCGCAGGATGAGGAGATTCACCAGCGCCATCGCCAGCAGAAATACCGCCGACACGGCGGTGCCGATAATACTGCCGGTATCGTGGAACCAACTCATCTTGCTCTGGAACGCCGTTGCCGTGGCGGCAATCGCCACCGATGCCAGCACCACAATCGATGAATGCCCCAGCGAGAACCACGCGCCCACGCCAAACGGCCGCTTGCCCTGCTGCATCATTTTGCGGGTGACATTGTCAATTGCCGCAATATGGTCAGCGTCTACCGCATGGCGCAAGCCGTAGCCCCACGCCAGGAGGCTGGCTGCCATCAGCGCACCGTTATGGCCAAACGCCTGCCACGCCCAGCCCCAGGCCAGAAGATTGGCTAACAGCAAAACCAGCACCAGCAACGTCGCACGCGGCTGCTGACGAAGCGCATTCAACAACATGAGAACTCCTTAAATCTGAGCGCGAGCGGCGGCAATCACCGCCTGCCCGTAAGAAATCGCCCCATCACCGGCGGGTAAACGCTTGGGAAAGAGCAAGGTGAAATCGGATAAATAGTGGGTAAGACGAGCGCGTAATAGCGCGTTATGCAGCACACCGCCGCCAAACGCCAGCGTGGTCATACCGGCAATTGCGGCATGATGGCGCATTAACCTCGCGACACCCTGTGCCAGCACATCGTGAAACACCCACGCTTTTTGAGCAGGCGTGGCCTGCCAGCGCAGCCAACTCGCCCAGAAGGTGGTAAGGTCGAGCTGATTGTCCGCCAACGGCATCGTGACCGGATGCGCCACGCCAGGGCAGGTTACCGCCAGCGCTTCCAGACGACAGGCGGCCTCTCCTTCATAGCTGAGCGTCTGCGGCGCACAGCCAACGGCACAGGCTACGGCATCAAACAGGCGACCACAGGAAGAAGCCTGCGGGCTATTGATCCCACGATTAACCGCCTGCGCCAGTAGCGGCCAGTTTTGTTGCCGTACGCTTTGAGTTTCGGCAAAATCCTGCCAGCCCGGCACAAAAGCCAGACACTGCGCTAACAGGTTACGCCACGGCTGGCGCGCCGCCAGATCGCCGCCCGGCAGCGCGACGGCGGGCAGCCCGCCTAAGCGTTCACAATCGCGGTAGCTGACGCGCAGGCACTCGCCGCCCCACAGCGCACCCTGCTCGCCCATGCCGATACCATCAAGCGCCATGGCGATAACATCACCGCCGTCAAGCGGCCAGTCGTGTTCCGCAAGGCAGGCCGCAATATGCGCATGATGATGCAGCACCCGTTGCATGGGCAGACCGCTTTGCGCAGCCCATTGCGATGAGCGGTAGCCGTCATGAAAATCAGCCACTACCGCCAGCGGCGTAAAATCATAAATTGACTGCATCAAACGCAGCGCCTGCTGCCACTGATTTTCGACGCCGTCATCAGTAAGATCGCCAAAGTGCTGGCTCACCACCACCTGGTCACCACGCGTCAGGCTAAAGGTATTTTTCATGTCCGCGCCGAGACATAGCATCGGTGGCGCGTCCTGAAATCCCGGCGGAAGCGACAGCGCGTCCGGGACATAGCCTCGCGAACGGCGCAGCATTTCCCCACTTTGGCGTACTACCGAATCGTCCATACGCTGGACAATCTCGCGGTTATGCAGCAGAAAACCGTCGGCAATCTCTACGAGATCCGCCAGCGCCTGGTGGTTGGTTAACGCTGGCGGCTTGCCGCTGAGATTGCCGGAAGTCATCACCAGCGGGCGTTTAAGCGCCTGCATCAGCAAATGCTGCAGCGGATTGGCGGGTAACATCACCCCAACCTCAGCTAAATCTGGCGCAATGCCATCGCACACGCCGGTAACACAGTGCTTATCCACCAGCACAATCGGTGCGGCGGGAGTTTGCAGTAACGATCGGGCATCCATCGTGACGGCGTCGATGCCCGGCAGCATTACCGCCAGCGGCTTGGCGGGACGATGCTTACGCGCACGAAGACGCGCCACTGCGTCAGGGTTGCCCGCATCACAGGCCAGGTGGAAGCCACCAATGCCCTTCACCGCCACAATGCCGCCTGCGTTCAGCATGGAAATGGCCGCCTGAAGCGCCGCCTCTTTTTCTAAATGCTGCTCGCCTTGTTGCCACATTAACCACGGGCCGCATTTGGCGCAGGCCACAGGCTGGGCGTGAAAACGGCGGTCGTAAGGATTGCGATACTCCGCCTCGCAGTCGGGACACAGCGGGAATGCCGCCATCACCGTCAACGGTCGGTCATACGGCATGGCGTGAATGATGGTAAAACGCGGCCCACAGTGGGTGCAGTTGATAAAGGGGTAGCGGTAACGCCGCTCTAAAGGATCGTTCATTTCAGCAAGACAGGCCGGGCACGTTGCCGCATCCGGGACGATTTGCGTACTCATCGCCCCGGTGCCACTCTCGCGGATAACAAAATCTACAGGAATTGTCGGCCAGTCAAATGGCTCAACGTGGGTACTATCAATGCGCGCAAGCGGCGGACAGTGCTGATATAGCGCGGCGATAAAGTCCACTTCATCACCGTACAGACGCAGCAATACCCCGGCGCTGTCGTTACAGACATCGCCGACGCAGCCTCGCTGCTGGGCCAGTTGCCAGACAAAGGGGCGAAACCCCACTCCCTGAACTTTGCCGCAGATGCGGATCTGTACACCGTTTGCGCTCATTTTGATTACCCGATTGCCGCAACTTTCAGACGCGTTTTCATCGACTGATAGCTTTCCAGCGCGTAGTTTTCGGCCCAGTTCTGATCCTCTATCGCCTCAACCTTCACCGCGCAATACTTGGTTTCCGGCGTTTTGGAGATGGGATCAAGGTTGTCCTGAGTCAGTTCGTTACAGGCTCCCACCCACCATTGATAGGTCATGTAAACGCTGCCGTGGTTAACCCGCTCACTGACGCTCGCGCGGCTTATCACCTTGCCACGCCGTGAGGAGACCCATACCAGTTGTTTATCCCGAACGTTCAGCCGTTGCGCGTCCGTTGGGTTGATTTGCACAAAGCCCGGCTCATCGGCCAGCGATTGCAGCGCCGCGCAGTTGCCGGTCATTGAACGGCACGAGTAGTGCCCGACTTCACGCACGGTGCAAAGCACCAGCGGGAAATCGGCGTCCGGCGTTTCAGCGGGCGCACGCCACGGCGCGGCGAACAGATGGCCTTTGCCGTCCGGCGTGTCGAACTGGCTGCCTTCATACAAATAGGGCGTGCCGGGATGATCGAGCGTCGGGCACGGCCATTGTACGTGGCCCATTTCACCCATTTTTTCATAGGTGACGCCGTAGAACAGCGGGCACAGCTCGCGCATTTCGTCCCAAATTTGCTGGTTATTGTCGTAGTGCATCGGATAGCCCATCTCGCTTGCGATCAGGCTGATAATTTCCCAGTCACGCTTAACGTTATAGGTCGGCTCAATGGCCTTTTCAAAACGCTGGAAGCCGCGGTCGGCACAGGTAAAGACGCCGCCATGTTCGCCCCACGAGGTAGCAGGCAGCAGCACATCGGCCTGCTCGGCGGTTTTGGTCATAAAGATGTCCTGCACCACCACAAAATCAAGCGCTTCAAAACCTTTGCGCACCAGCCCTAAGTCAGCCTCGGTTTGCAGCGGATCTTCGCCCATGATGTAGTAGGCTTTCACCTTCCCATCCATCGCCAGATGCGGCACTTCGGTAATACGCACGCCGACTTTGTCGTCCATCAGGCTGGCGTCAATGCCCCAGGCTTTGGCGAATTTCTCGCGCACGGCAGCGTCCACCACATCCTGATAACCCGGGAACTGATTTGGCAGCACGCCCATATCGCACGCGCCCTGCACGTTGTTTTGCCCACGCACCGGGCCGACGCCGACGTTTTCACGCCCCAGGTTGCCGGTCAGCAGCGCCAGGCTTGCCAGCCCTTTCACCACATCCACCGCCTGGCCGAACTGGGTGACACCCATGCCCCACATGATGGTGGCGGAAGGTGCCGCCGCGTAGGTACGCATGGCCTGACGAACCTGCTGCGCCGGGACGCCAGTCAGCGTTTCTACCGCTTCCGGCGCGTAGTCTTTTACCACGTCGCGTAATGCTTCAATCCCGGTGGTATATCGTTCAACGTATTCTTTATCATACAGACTCTCTTCAAGCAGCACGTGGGCAAAGGCGTTCACCAGCGCCATATTGCTGCCGTTTCGCATCTGTAAATGCTGGTCGGCGATCCGCGCGGTTTCAATACGACGCGGGTCGCAGACGATAATTTTGGCGCCTTTGTCTTTGGCCTTAATAACGCGGCGCGCCACAATCGGGTGCGAGTCCGCACAGTTGTAGCCAAACACCAGCAGGCAGCGCGAGTTTTCAATATCGCCAATGCTGTTGCTCATCGCGCCGTTGCCTAATACCTCCTGCAACCCGGCGACCGACGGGCCGTGGCACACGCGGGCACAGCAGTCGACGTTATTGGTATGCAGTACGCCACGGGCAAATTTCTGCATCACATAGTTGGTTTCATTGCCGGTGCCGCGCGATGACCCGGTGGTCATAATGGCGCGCGGCCCGAATTTGGCTTTGATATCGCCAAGACGTTTCGCGGTGTAGCGAATCGCCTCATCCCAGCTCACAGGAGTGAGTTTGCCGCCCTTTTCATAGCGGATCATCGGCTGCGTTAAGCGCGGTGTCAGTAGCTTGGTATCGTTAAGAAAGTCCCAGCCGTAGTAGCCTTTCAGACACAGCTCGTTCTGGTTGGTTTTACCATCAGCGGCTTCGGCACGGATAATTTTACCGTTATCGACAACCAGCTTCATTTTGCAACCTGCGCCGCAGTAAGGGCACACACTCGTGATTTTTTTCATCAGTAACAGACCTGTTAAAAGAGAAATTAAGGGATTTTAGAAAGATAAAGACGTTGCTACGTCCAGCGCCGTACGACGACGTTTTTCCGCGCTCAACTGTTCGAGCTTGTCGCGGTCAACGCAGAACAACGCGTGGGTTGGACAGGCTTCCATACAGGCAGGGCCGGCTTCACGGTGGAAACACAGGTCGCACTTATTGGCTTCCGCTTTTTCGGCGAGGACTTTCAAACCTGCGCCGCTATTACGGACAACCGGGCGAACGACCACTTCCATCGCGCCGTAAGGACATGCCACCACGCAGGTTTTACAGCCAATGCAGCGTTCCTGCATGACGTGGATAAAGCCTTTATCGCGAATAATCGCCCCGTTCGGACAGACGTTGGCGCACGGGGCGTCCTCGCACTGACGACAGGCGGTGGCGGTAGATACATCCATTCCTTTAATAACGTGAATACGCGGCAGGAAAGATTGCGGCGTCAGCGCGGCGCAATCCTGTTCTTCCTGGTGGGAAACCACGCATGCGACTTCGCATGTCCGGCAGCCAATACATTTACTCGCATCAGCAATGATGAAACGGTTCATCAACTTCTCCAGCAATGACAATGAATTGTGCGAGAGAATGCATTATTCGAGCCAACTTTTAGTTGGCTGATTTTTAATGATTTTTTTGGAGGTCAGCAAAGAATGGCGCTGTCATCGACACAAATGACGATGACAGCTGACGAGATCAGGCGTGCGGGCCGGGAATAATCGAGTCGCGCGCAATCAGCTCGCCGGGGAAGGTTTGTTGATATTTAAAATCACCGCCATCGAGCATAAAAATAAGGCGGTTGATGGTCTCTTTAATCATTTCCGTCACCGGAATACGCACGCTGGAAAGCGACGGGATCATATAGGGCGCAAGCGCGATGTCATCAAAACCAATCACTGCCACCTGCCCTGGGACGTTGATTCCGTGGTCATGCAGACGCTTTATTGCCCCGACGGCCATATCATCATTGCTGGCAACCAGCGCGCTAAAGACGAGCCCGCGCTCGCGCAGCAAATCGACGCCTGCCGCGCCGGTCGCCGGCGTCCACCTGCCTTCAACAATCAGCTCATGACGAAGCGCGATACCGTGTTTTGCCAGCGCATCTTTGTATCCCGCCAGGCGTTCGATACCGGTTGGGGAATCCAGTGAACCGGTAATAAACGCAATGTCCCGATGCCCCTGGGCAATTAAAGTCTCCACGGCCCGCTGACTGGCGGATTTCTGATCGCAATAAACGCAGTGGCTGCTGTTGCGCCTAAGCCTGCGGTTAATCACCAACACCGGTCGTTGTTGCTGTTCGATAATATCGTCAATTTCGTCGACGCTTAAAAAGCGTGGATAAATAATGATGCCGTCGCAACGCAGGTCGAGCAGATATTGTATCGCTTCACGCTCTTCCTGGGCGCTGTGCTTGCCGTCTGCCAGAATCAGCCGCCGCCCCTGCGCTTCGGTCATGCTCGCCGCATGAAACAACAGCTCGCTGAAGTAGACGCCGTGATAAAGCGTGTTGGTCACCACCAGTCCTAAGGTCTGCGTCTTTTTGGTCGCCAGATTACGCGCCAGCAGATTCGGCCGATATCCGCTCTCTTCAATCGCCAAAAATACCCGGTCTTTGGTCTCCTGGCTGACATAGCCGTTCCCCGACAGCACCCGGGAGACGGTGGCTTTCGAGACGCCTGCCCGTCGCGCCACCTCCAGCATCGTCGTCATGATGGTTATCCTTGAGAATTCTATTTGGCAGCAGTGTACTGCACCGTTTGGCTATTTTCAGCATTTGCGGTGGCGCTCATTTTTTCAGCCACGCGCTTTCCTGTGATCGGTTTCACGAATCATTTAAAAACAAAATTTAGATCTTGATGCAACAAAATAAACACAAGATGATTATGTGGAACCGGTTTCCTATGCAGCGTTTCATCCCCGCAGACTTGCTGGCGAGGGACGATAAGTACCCTACTGATAAAACAGGATAAAATCCGATGTCTAAAAATTATGCGGTTCTGGCGCAATCTATCGTCGGTGCACTGGGCGGGGTCGACAACATCGCCGCCGTCACCCACTGCATGACACGCCTGCGCTTCGTGGTGAAAGACGACGCGCAAATCGACAGCGCCACGCTTAAGAACATCAGCGGCGTCATGGGCGTGGTACGTAACGACAACCAGTGTCAGGTGATTATTGGCAATACCGTTTCACAGGCCTTTCGCGAGGTGGTCAGCCTGCTGCCAAACGAGATGCAGCCCGCCGCGCCGGTTGGCAAACCGAAGCTGACTTTGCGCCGTATAGGTGCGGGGATCCTCGACGCCTTGATCGGCACGATGTCGCCGCTGATCCCGGCAATTATCGGCGGATCGATGGTTAAGCTGCTGGCGATGATCCTGGAGATGACCGGCGTACTGCCAAAGGGTGCGCCGACGCTCACCATCTTAACGGTCATTGGCGATGGCGCATTCTTCTTCCTGCCGCTGATGGTTGCCGCCTCTGCGGCGGTAAAATTCAAAACCAATATGTCGCTGGCGATTGCCATCGCAGGCGTGCTGGTTCACCCAAGCTTTATTGAACTGATGGCGAAAGCGGCCCAGGGCGAGCACGTCGAATTTGCCTTTATTCCGGTCACCGCGGTGAAATACACCTACACGGTGATCCCGGCGCTGGTGATGACCTGGTGCCTCTCCTACATTGAACGCTGGGTTGATGCCATCACGCCTGCGGTCACCAAAAACTTCCTTAAACCTATGCTGATTGTACTGATTGCCGCACCGCTGGCGATCTTGCTGATAGGCCCGATTGGTATCTGGATTGGTAGCGCCATTTCTGCGCTGGTCTACACCATCCATGGCTATCTGGGCTGGCTGTCCGTCGCCATTATGGGGGCGCTGTGGCCGCTGCTGGTGATGACCGGGATGCACCGCGTCTTTACCCCAACCATCATCCAGACCATCGCCGAAACCGGCAAAGAAGGCATGGTGATGCCGTCGGAAATCGGTGCGAATCTGTCGCTTGGCGGCTCATCGCTGGCGGTGGCATGGAAAACCAAAAACCCGGAGCTGCGCCAGACCGCGCTGGCGGCCGCCGCTTCGGCCATTCTGGCCGGCATTTCCGAACCGGCGCTGTACGGCGTGGCGATCCGCCTGAAACGTCCACTGATTGCCAGCCTGATAAGCGGCTTTATTTGCGGCGGTATTGCCGGTGCCGTTGGGCTTGCCAGCCACTCGATGGCAGCACCAGGGCTTTTCACCAGCGTGCAGTTTTTCGATCCGGCCAATCCGATGACCATCGTGTGGGTGTTTGGGGTGATGGCGCTGGCAGTGGTGATCTCCTTTGTGCTGACGCTGCTGTTGGGCTTTGAGGATATTCCGGTTGAAGATGCCGCCGCTGAGGCCCGCAAGCGTCAAGCCACGCCAACCGCTGGCGTAAAAGCCGCTCAAATTTAATGATTTTTTTGTAAGCGAGGTAACGCATGTCGACATTTCCGCAAGGATTTCTCTGGGGTGGCGCTATTGCCGCCAACCAGGCCGAAGGGGCTTATCTTGAGGGCGGCAAAGGGCTGACCACCGTGGATATGATCCCGCACGGCGTCAACCGTCTGCCGGTCAAACTCGGTCAGGAGAAACGCTTTGCCCTGCGTGACGATGAGTTCTACCCAAGCCATCAGGCGATTGATTTTTATCATCGCTATAAAGAAGACATCGCGCTGATGGCTGAGATGGGCTTTAGCGTATTTCGGACTTCAATCGCCTGGAGCCGCCTGTATCCGAACGGCGATGAATTAACGCCAAACGAGGAAGGCATTGCCTTTTATCGTGACCTGTTTAGCGAATGCAAAAAGTACGGCATCGAACCGCTGGTAACACTTTGCCACTTCGATGTACCGATGCATCTGGTCACCGAATACGGTTCATGGCGCAACCGCAAAATGGTGGAGTTTTTCACCCGCTACGCGCGCACCTGCTTTGAAGCATTCGATGGGCTGGTGAAGTACTGGCTGACCTTCAACGAAATCAACATCATGCTGCATAGCCCGTTCTCTGGTGCAGGGCTGGTGTTTGAGGAAGGCGAAAATCAGGATCAGGTGAAGTATCAGGCCGCGCACCATGAGCTGGTAGCCAGCGCGCTGGCAACGAAAATTGCCCATGAGGTCAACCCGCAAAATCAGGTCGGCTGTATGCTGGCTGGCGGCAACTTCTACCCGTATTCCTGCAAACCTGAGGACGTGTGGGCGGCGCTTGAGAAAGACCGGGAGAACCTGTTCTTTATTGACGTGCAGGCGCGTGGTGCGTATCCGGCCTACTCGGCGCGGGTGTTCCGCGACAAAGGCGTCACGATTGTTAAAGAATCGGGTGATGATGAGGTGTTAAAGCACACGGTGGATTTCGTGTCGTTCAGCTACTACGCCTCGCGCTGTGCGTCGGCGGAGATGAACGCCAACAACACCAACGCGGCGAATATCGTCAAATCGCTGAAAAACCCGTATATCGAAGCCAGCGAATGGGGCTGGGGCATCGATCCTCTCGGCCTGCGCATCACCATGAATATGATGTACGACCGGTATCAGAAGCCGCTGTTCCTGGTGGAAAACGGGCTGGGGGCGAAGGACGTGGTGAACGCCGACGGGCAGATTGACGACGATTATCGCATCAGCTATTTGCGCGAGCATATTCAGGCGATGGGTGAGGCGATTGAGGATGGGATCCCGGTTATCGGTTATACCACCTGGGGGTGCATCGATCTGGTGTCGGCATCAACCGGTGAGATGAGTAAGCGGTACGGGTTTGTGTATGTTGACCGCGATGACGCGGGGAATGGGACGCTGGCGCGGACGCGGAAGAAGTCGTTCTGGTGGTATAAGAAGGTGATTGCCAGCAACGGGGAAGATTTGGCGTAGGTGCGGTTTTTCCCCTCACCCTAACCCTCTCCCCGAAGGGGCGAGGGGACTATTTTCTCCCTCTTCCTTCCAGGGAGAGGGCCGGGGTGAGGGTACAAACGGCGCCTACTCTTCGTCCTCGGCTTCCAACTGCGCAAACCCGCCGTTCCCCTGCCACCCTTCAAGACGCTGATAAACCACCTCAACAGCGTCTTTAATCGCCTGGGTCATCGGGTAATAAAAACCGACAATATCCGGCTGAATGCCGAGGAAAATCACCTCACCCACATCTTCTTTCAGCTGATCGACCAGGTAGTTCAGCGGCATATTGTGGGTGGTCATCATAAACATCTCGGCGATATCGTCCGGGTCGATAATGCGAATCTCGCCCGGGTTCAGCCCCATATCAGTGGCATCAACAATCAACAGCCGCGCCGGGTTCAGCTCGCGGATCGCCACAATATCGTTTTCCGGCGCGCTGCCGCCGTCAATCACAACCCACGCCCCTTTCGGCTGGGCCGCGCACATTTCTGCCAGTAACGGGCCAGCGCCGTCGTCGCCCATCATGCTATTGCCGACACAGAGTAAAACGTCAGTCATGTTCATTCCTCAATCTTTAAAAATCAGTCGCGCAGGCGGCGCACCATCAGATAGATGGCGCTCTCCTGATGGATAGCGTGCAGCATATTGAGCATCGCCTGGCTCCACTCTTTTTGCTGCGGCGTTTGTGAGACACGCGCTTTATCAAAGGCGTTCGCCAGCATCGACACATGATTGCTGTCGATAACAATCTCGCCGTACTTCGGCACACCTTCCATTTTACGCCGCGCCGTACTGCCCGCCTCAAGCGTCGCAATCCATGCGAGATACTCGTCCCACGGGCAGGTCAGCGCGGCTTCGAGACAGTCGATAACCCCGAGGTGGTGGCCAATCGCCAGGCTGTAATAGACAACCTGCTGCGCCTCCGATGGCGTCGCATCGTTCTCATCAATAAATTTACGGCTCAGTTGACTGAACACCACCTGTTCGCTCATCGAATACGTGCCTCTTCTACTACGTGACTCAAATGCGTGACGATTTCCGTCAGGCGCGGATCGTTTTCGGTTGCCAGCCATTGCTGAACCTGAGTTTCGCCCTGGTTCAGATGCACCATATAGTCATCGGCAATCTGACGACCATAGCGGTAGCCCGCCAGACGGCGCGCTTCACGGTCAATCTTGACGCGCAGCGGCTGTACCATATCAGGATGCAGAATTTCAGCAGGCTGGGTATCCAGTTCACCCGGCGCACGCGCGTGGATTTTCTGCTCCAGCAGCCCCAGCGCCATGGCAAAACCGTACAGCGTTGCCGCAGGCGTCGGTGGGCACCCCGGAATATAAACGTCTACCGGCACGATTTTGTCGGTGCCGCCCCATACGCAGTACAGGTCGTGGAAGATACCACCGCTGTTGCCGCAGGCGCCGTAAGAGATACAGATTTTCGGGTCGGGCGCCGACTGCCAGGCGCGCAGAGCCGGAGAGCGCATGGCGCGAGTGACCGCACCGGTGAACAGCAAGATATCCGCATGACGCGGCGACGGCACCACTTTGATACCGAAGCGTTCCGCATCAAACAGCGGCGACAAAGTGGCAAAAATTTCGATTTCACAGCCGTTACAGCCGCCGCAGTCAACGCGGTAAACGTAGGCAGAACGTTTGATATTTTTTAACAGCGACGCTTTCATGCTGGCGATAGATTCTTCTACCGTCATCGGCACCGGCATGCCGTTGTCATCGCGTGGCCCGATTAAGTTGCTCATCAGATAGCCCCTTTCATGTGGCGAGTCAGGTCAATACGGTCGGAAGGCACCAAACATTTCTGACGCTTGCATTCCGGGCAGGTCTCAAAGCTTTCGCGGTGATTTTCCGCGCGGCTATCGCCGTTGTGTTTTAGCAACGCGATGGCGTAATCAATCTCTTTTTGCACCGCAAACGGACGCTGGCATTCGCGACAGTTGCAGATATCAAAGCGTGACTGCTGCAAGAAATCTTCTTTCTTCCATACCGCCAGCTCGTACTCCTGCGACAGCTTAATCGCCGCCGTTGGGCACACTTCTTCGCAGCGACCGCAGAAGATGCAGCGACCCAGATTGAACTGCCACGCCAGCTGATTGCTGACGCGGTCGGTTTCAACCGTCAGCGCGTTCGACGGGCAGGCGTTAACGCATGCCGCGCAGCCGATGCACTGCTGCGGGTTGTGTTCCGGTTTGCCGCGGAAGTTTTTATCCACCGGCATGGGTTCCAGCGGATAAGACGAGGTCGTCACGCCGGTTTTAATGACTTTTTTAATAAAGGTAAACATAGTGTCTCCCGGATTGCGTGGGGGTTTTACCCTCACCCTAGCCCTCTCCCTAAGGGAGAGGGGACAGAACGGCGTCGTCAGTAAGTACGTACTCTGTCTGCCCTTCCCCCTCGCCCCTTTGGGGAGAGGGGACAGAACGGCGTCGTCAGTAAGTACGCACTCTGTCTGCCCTTCCCCCTCGCCCCTTTGGGGAGAGGGTCGGGGTGAGGGGCGCCCCCCACGCAATACCCCAATTATTTCAGCGGCGAGTTCTTACGCTCGATGCTGTAGCGCTCAAGCTCTTTGTACGGCACAACCTTGCTTTTCTTCTTACGCACATCGACCACGGTCATGCGGTCGGTACAGGAGTAGCAAGGATCGAGGCTACCGATAATCAGCGGCGCATCCGACACGGTGTTACCACGCAGCATGTAGCGCAGCGTCGGCCAGTTGGCGTAGGTCGCCGCGCGGCAGCGCCAGCGGTATAGCTTCTGGTTGTCGCCGGTCATGCTCCAGTGGATATCGTCACCGCGTGGCGCTTCCGAGAAGCCCAGCGCAAAGCGGTTAGGAATGTAGGTGAAACCTTCTACCGCAAGCGGGCCGCCCGGCAGGTTATCGAGGCCGTAATCAATCATGTTCAGCGCCGTGAACACTTCGTTGATACGCACTTTCAGACGCGAGATAACGTCACAGCCCTGCTCGCTGTGCACTTCCATCGGCAGCAGACCGTAACCGACAAACGGGTGATCGGCGCGGGTGTCGCGAGCGTGGCCGCTGGCGCGAACCATCGGGCCTACGTTACTGAAATCACGGGCGATTTGCGGATCCAGACGACCGATACCGACGGTGCGCTGCTCCATATTCGGCGTGCTCAGCAGAATATCGACCAGATCCTGCACGTCACGACGCATCTGCTGCGCCAGCTGACGAGTCTGGATCATGTCGTCTTTCAGGAAATCACGGCGGATGCCGCCAATCAGGTTCAGGCCGTAGGTTTTACGCGCGCCGGTGAGGATCTCCGCCATTTTCATGGAGACTTCACGCACGCGGAAGAACTGCATAAACCCGGAGTCGAAACCGGTGAAGTGACAGGCGAGGCCGAGGTTCAGCAGGTGCGAGTGCAGACGCTCAACTTCCAGCAGAATGGCGCGGATCATCTGCGCGCGTTCCGGCACCACGATGCCCATCGCGTTCTCGACGGAGGTGGTGTACGCAGTGCTGTGGGCAAAGCCGCAGATGCCGCACACGCGGTCGGACAAGAACGTCACTTCGTTATAACCCATACGGGTTTCCGCCAGTTTTTCCATGCCGCGGTGGACATAGAACAGACGGTAGTCGGCGTCGATAATGTTCTCGCCGTCAACGAACAGACGGAAGTGGCCCGGCTCATCGGAGGTGACGTGCAGTGGGCCAATCGGCACCACGTTGTTTTTCTTAGTGCCAAGCTCGTTGATGAACTCGTAGGTTTCCGCATCGGTGGTCGGTGCCGGGCGCTGACGGTAGTCCATGCTGTCTTTACGCAGCGGATACAGCTCGTCCGGCCAATCGTCCGGCAGCACCAGACGACGTTCGTCCGGCAGCCCCACCGGGATCAGGCCGTACATGTCGCGCACTTCGCGCTCACCCCATACGGCAGCCGGTACGCGCGGCGTGACGGACGGATATTCGAGGGTGTTAGGATCCACTTCCACGCGCACGGTGATCCAGCACTTGGTGCCGGACTCCATCGACAGCACGTAGTAGACCGCGTAGTGACCGTTCAGCTTACGCTCATCGTTGCCGAACAGCACCGACAGCCAGCCGCCCTGCTTGTAGTAAAGAAACTCGACCACTTCCGGCAGATAGTTGACCTTTACGGTCACCGTTAACTGGTCTTTGGTCTGCCAGGCTTCGTCCAGCACCACGCCCGGAAAGGCCTGGTGCAGCGCAGCGAGGTAATGTTGACCCACTTTTTCTTCAGACATGCTCAAACTCTCTTATCACGCCACCAGCAAGGAGACGAAGGCTAAAAAGGCTAAACCGAACCCGGCCCAGGTCACGCGACCCGTAATATCCAGACGCAGACGCGCCATGCTGTTTTCGAACAGGGCGATAATCAGCACACCCACCACCAGCTTGACGATGGCGGCAACCATCGCAAAAATCAGGCCGCTGACGCTAAAGCTGGTCATCTGTCCCCACGGGATAAACACCCCCACGAACATCTGCAGCACCACCAGTTGTTTCAGGCTGATGCCCCACTTCAGCACGCCGAAGCCGCTGCCGCTGTACTCAGACAGCGGGCCTTCCTGCAATTCCTGCTCCGCTTCCGCTAAGTCGAACGGCAGTTTGCCCATTTCGATAAAGGTGGCGAAAGCACAGGCGCAGAATGCCAGCGCCAGCGGAATGCTGCGGCTGACCGGCCAGTGGTAAATCGTGTCGGTGATATGGCTGATATGGGTTGAACCAGCAACCAGTGCCGCCACCCACAGGCCGAGCAGCAGAATCGGCTCAACCAGCACGCCGAGCATCGCTTCACGGCTTGCGCCGATGGCGGTGAACGGACTCCCGGTATCCAGACCAGCGATGGCAAAGAAGAAACGCGCCACCGCAAACAGATAGATAAGGGTAATCAGATCTCCTAAACCCGGCATTGGCGACCCGACGGTCACCACCGGCAGCGCGGTCGCAATGGTCAGCATCACGCCCACCATCACAAACGGCGTCAGGCGGAACACCCAGCCGGAAGCGTCCGGGCCAATACTCTGACGGCCCAGCAGTTTGATGATGTCGCGATACTCCTGCATCACGCCCGGCCCGCGACGGTTATGTAACCGCGCGCGCAGCACGCGGGTAATCCCGGAGAGCAACGGCGCGACGGCAAACAGCACCAGCGCCTGCAATAAAGCAAATAAGACCGTCATGTTCAGGCTCCTTGAGAGATGACAATCACGACCAGCACCGCCAGTTCAACCAGCGCCAGACGGGCGAGCAGCAGCGGCGCCGCCGCGTTCTGCCAGCCCGGAACCAGAGAGACCGGGTTGAGCCATTTGCGCAATTTCAGCACCGGCGCAAAGGCCTGTTTTACCGGCATGGCAAAACCGTGCGCGGTAATGACCATTGATTGTTCATGATCGTAACCACACACCCACGCCGCACCGCGTGAACGGCTTGGCAGGCGGTTGCCTTTAAGCAAGGCGAGGATAATGAACGGCAGCAGCGGACAGGCAATCAGCAACAGGGTAATCATCGGCTGAGAGACCACGGTATGTGCGGTTTCAATTGGCAGCGGTACGGCCGCGCTCAACATTGGCAGCAACCACGGTGCAGCTACCCCGCCAATGATGCACAGCAGCGCCATAGCCACGGTACATGCCGCCATCAGCAGCGGCGCGCAGCAGGCGTTTTCCGCCTCTTTAGTGCGCGGCGCGCCAAGGAAGGTGACGCCGTAAACTTTCGCCATACACATCACCGCCAGCGCGCCGGTAATGGCCAGGCCCACCGCCAACAACGGCCCGAGCAGACGACCGATAAACGCGCCGCTGGTGCTCAGTTTGAAGAAGGACTGATAGATAACCCACTCACCGGCAAAGCCGTTTAATGGCGGCAGTGCAGCCATCGCCATCAGCCCCACCAGCATCGCAAGCGAAATCATCGGCATACGTTTACCGATACCGCCCAGCTTCTCGATATCGCGATGACCGGTACGGAACCAGACCGCGCCCGCGCCGAGGAACAGCGTCGTTTTAAACAGGCTATGGTTGAGCAGATGGTACAGCCCACCGACCAGACCCAACGCCACCATCACCGGCTGCTGTAACGCCAGACCGGTCACACCGACGCCAAGGCCCAGCAGGATGATGCCGATGTTTTCCAGCGTGTGGTACGCCAGTAAACGCTGAATATTGTGCTCCATCAGCGCATACAGGCCGCCAACAAACGCGGTGATCATGCCCAGCACCAGCAGCGCAATGCCCCACCACAACGGTTGCACATCGCCCAGCAGCGAAACGGTGAGAATGCCCAGCAGCCCCACTTTCATCACCACGGTGGAGAACAGTGCGGCAGCCGGTGCGCTGGCGTTAGCGTGCGCCGATGGCACCCAACCATGCAGCGGGATAATCCCTGCCAGCAGGCCAAAGCCCAACACGCACAGCACCCAGATATCTGAGCTCATTGGCAACGCCTGCGCGCGCTCGTTTAGCATGGTCAGATCCAGCGTGCCGTAACGCTGCCACATGAGCAGACAGGCAATCGTCAGCAGAATGGTGCCCAGACGCCCCAGCGCAAACCACAGCTTGCCGGACGATACGCATCCGGTCAGGAACGCCCCGCACAGCGCCATGATTTCAGCCATTACCACCAGCGAACCAAAGCTGCTGGCGACTATCGCGCAAACCGCCGCGGCCAGCAGGACATTCATCAACAGGCCGTTATTTTTGACGTTCGGGTGACGATGCCAGTCGATGTTGTACAGGCTGACAAACAGACCGCACAGCCCCAGCGCAATCAGCCAGACCGCGTTAAGCGGGGTGACCAATACGCCCAAATGCACCAGCGACAACTTTCCCATCACCGGGAAAGCGTGGACTAACACCCAAACGCCTGCGAGAGTCGCGCACAGGCTGCCCACCGCGCCGCCGATACCGGCGACAAAACCGCTCAGCGGTTTTTTAAACGACAGTAAAAAGGAGAGCACCGCAGAAAAGGCAAACCAGGCCACTGCGCTATTGATTAACGTCATCACGCTCATTTCGACTCTCCTTGTTGCGCTTGAAACAGCGACAGATCGCCTAAGTCGGTATGGAAGGTCAGCTCACGTTTACGACGGCTGACGCGGGCGATGTCCATGTTATTCACGAGGTGCAGGGCTTTGGTTGGGCAAGTACGGATACAGGCCGGGCCTTCTTCGTCGAAATAGCAAAGGTCGCATTTCACCGCGATAGCACGCACGCCCGGAACCCAGTCCAGCAGCGAACTGACGCGCGCCGGGGCCGGAGGTGCCGGCAGCGCTTTCGGGGAGTTGGCATTCGCCGGGATATCCAGCGGGCGGCTGCCGGAAAATTCAATCGCGCCAAACGGGCAGGCGATGCCGCACAGTTTGCAGCTTACGCACAGGCTTTCATTAAGCTGTACGGCGCCATCAACACGGTTGATTGCATTGACCGGGCAAACCCCGGCACACGGCGCGTCTTCGCAGTGGTGACACATCTGCGGCGCGGATTCTTTTTCATTGAGCATGACTTTTAGCCGTGGCATTGATTGCAGGCCGTGATGGCGATGCGTTTCCGCGCACGCCGCTTCACAGGTGCGGCAACCGATACAGACGGTAGAGTCAGCAATTACAAAACGATTCACCAGGTCTTCCTCAGGTGATAGTCATTTTTGACGAAATCATGCAGAGCAGGTGTCATTTCGACACCCGTCGACACACCCATTATTCAGGCATTATTTGCCCGTTGAGGAGCGCGAGCCAGCTGGCCGAAATTAACCGGGCTGTCGCTTTCGAGCGCGGCATACAAGGTGTTGTAAACCGGCGAAATTTTTTCCAGGTAGTGTTCCAGCACCTGCTCACGGTCGCGGATATTGACGGTGCCATCGATAAAGCCGCTGTTGCTGAGCTCAGCGCGTGCAATGCACTCTTTATTCAGGCCATCGCGCGTTTCCACGTGGTACTCAACGGTGTGGCTGTTAAAGCCGTCAGACAGGCATACGGACACCACAAAGTGTTCGAACAGCACGAAGCTCAGCTCTTTTTCCGGCGCACAGTTCATACCGTGATGCAGCCGCGCTTTTGACAGCGTTATCCCTTGAACCAGTGAGTTACAGTACACACGCCATTGATCCTGATGGCGGCGGTGACGATCGGCGATGAAGTCGGCCTTCTCGCTAATTTCCCAAATAGTCATGTCGGTTACCCGGTTAATAGAAACAAGCCTTCTAAGCACATTTCATGCCATATTTTTAATTTGCTGATTAATATGAGTTTTATTGAAATGACACGTCGGGCGTGACATGTCATTTCGTCAGAATGACATCGTCATCGACAGTCCTCAGGCACCAGCATCCATCTCTGGCATTGTTATTGCATTACTCCTGCGAGTAATGAAAACCGGAGGCATCATGCACGAAATTACGCTCTGCCAGCGGGCGCTGGAGATTGTCGAACAACAGGCGCAACAAAACGGCGCGACGCGCGTGACCGGCGTCTGGATCAAGGTCGGCGCCTTTTCTTGCGTAGAGACCAGCGCGATGACCTTTTGTTTTGACCTGGTGTGCCGCGGCACGCTGGCTGAAGGCTGTGAACTGCACGTCGAGGAACAAGAAGCGGAGTGCTGGTGTGAATCCTGCCAGCAGTATGTCCAGCTGCTGTCCATCCATGTGCGCCGTTGCCCGCAGTGTCATAGCGATAACCTGCGCATCGTCGCCGACGACGGTTTACAGATTCAGCGAATTGAAATTGATCAGGAGTAAAGTATGTGTAGCACCTGTGGTTGTGCCGAAGGCAACCTCTATATAGAGGGCGATGAACGTAACCCGCATTCCCTGTTCCGCAGCGCCCCTTTCGCACCGGCAGGCCGTCCGGCCCTGTCGATTACCGGCGTCCGAACCCAGGAATTCCAGCCGCAAGCGGCTGACAATGGCGATCTGCATTATGGTCACGGCGAAGCCGGTACCCACGCGCCGGGCATGAGCCAGCGGCGGATGCTGGAAGTGGAAATCGACGTGCTGGATAAAAACAACCAGATTGCCGCCCGTAACCGCGCGCGCTTTGCCGCCCGCGAACAGCTGGTGTTAAATCTGGTCTCCAGCCCCGGCTCCGGTAAAACCACCCTGCTCACCGAAACCCTGATGCGCTTGAAAGAGCGTGTGTCTTGCGCGGTAATTGAAGGAGATCAGCAAACGGTCAACGATGCCGCGCGCATTCGCGCCACCGGCACACCCGCCATTCAGGTGAATACCGGCAAAGGCTGCCATCTTGATGCGCAGATGATTGCTGACGCCGTGCCGCGCCTGCCGCTTCAAAGCAACAGCATTTTGTTTATTGAAAACGTCGGCAACCTCGTTTGCCCGGCAAGCTTTGATCTCGGCGAGCGCCATAAAGTGGCGGTGCTATCGGTCACCGAAGGCGAAGACAAGCCGCTGAAGTATCCGCATATGTTTGCCGCCGCAAGCGTCATGCTGCTCAACAAAATCGACCTGCTGCCGTACCTGAATTTCGATGTGGAACAGTGCATTGCCTGCGCGCGTGAAGTAAACCCGAATATTGAAATCATCCTGCTTTCCGCCACCAGCGGTGAAGGGATGGACCAGTGGCTGAACTGGCTGGAGACACAACGATGTGCATAGGCGTTCCAGGACAAATTTCGGCCATTGACGGCGTACAGGCGAAAGTCGATGTCTGCGGCATTAAGCGCGACGTTGACCTGACGCTGGTTGGCGCGACGGATGAAAACGGTCAGTCGCGTATCGGTCAATGGGTGCTGGTGCATGTCGGTTTTGCCATGAGCATCATTAACGAAGAGGAAGCGCGCGATACACTCGCGGCGCTGGAAAATATGTTTGAAGTCGAGCCGGACGTCGGCGCGCTGCTGTACGGTGAGGAACGGTAATGCGTTTTGTTGATGAGTACCGTGCGCCAGAGCAGGTGATGCAGCTGATTGCACACCTGAAGTCTCGCGCATCGCTATTGGCCTATACCGCCGAACGTCCGCTGCGCATTATGGAAGTGTGCGGCGGCCACACGCATGCGATTTTCAAATTCGGGCTCGACCAGCTGCTGCCGGAAAATATCGAATTTATCCACGGGCCGGGCTGCCCGGTGTGCGTGCTGCCGATGGGACGCATCGACACCTGTATTGAAATCGCCGACCAACCCGAGGTGATTTTTTGCACCTTCGGCGACGCCATGCGCGTTCCTGGAAAAAATGGTTCGCTGATGCAGGCGAAAGCGCGCGGCGCGGATATTCGCATCGTCTATTCCCCGATGGATGCCTTAAAGCTGGCGCAGCAGAATCCGCAGCGTAAAGTGGTGTTCTTTGGTCTCGGCTTTGAAACCACCATGCCGACCACCGCCATTACGTTGCAACAGGCAAAAGCGCAGAATGTCAGTAACTTTTTCTTTTTCTGCCAGCATATTACATTAATTCCCACGCTGCGTAGCCTGCTTGACCAGCCGGACAACAGCATCGACGCCTTCCTGGCGCCGGGGCATGTCAGCATGGTTATCGGTACTCACGCCTACGGTTTTATCGCCAGCGACTATCAGCGTCCGCTGGTGGTGGCAGGTTTTGAGCCGGTCGATTTGCTACAGGGCGTGAATATGCTGGTGGAGCAGAAGATTGCCGGTGATTCCAGCGTCGAAAACCAGTACCGTCGCGTGGTGCCAGACGACGGTAACCGGCTTGCGCAAAAAGCGATTGCCGAGGTCTTTGAAGTCAAAGGCGAAAGCGAATGGCGTGGTCTGGGGCTGATTAACGACTCGGGCGTGCAATTGACGCCCGCTTATCACTCTTTTGATGCCGAAGCGCACTTCAAACCGCAGCCGCAGCGCGTCTGCGACGACCCGCGCGCCCGCTGTGGCGACGTGCTCACCGGGCGCTGTAAACCGCATCAGTGTCCGCTGTTTGGCGCTACCTGCAACCCGCAGAGCGCATTCGGCGCGCTGATGGTCTCCACCGAAGGGGCCTGCGCCGCCTGGTATCAATATCGCAGTCAGGAGGCAGAAGTATGAAAAGCATTCAATTAGCCCACGGTAGCGGCGGCCTGGCGATGCAGCAGTTAATCGACAGTCTGTTTATGAAAGCTTTCGCCAACCCGTGGCTGGCAGAGCAGGAAGATCAGGCGCGAATTTCGCTGGACTCACTCACCGCGCACGGCGACCGTCTCGCCTTCTCCACCGACAGCTACGTGATTGACCCGCTATTTTTCCCCGGCGGCAATATCGGTAAGCTCGCCGTTTGCGGCACCGCCAACGACGTAGCGGTCAGCGGCGCTATCCCTCGCTATCTCTCCTGCGGGTTTATTATTGAAGAAGGGCTGGAGATGGAGACGCTGGAAGCGGTGGTTAACAGCATGGCGGCGACGGCAAAAGCCGCCGATATTGCTATCGTCACCGGCGACACCAAGGTGGTCGGACGAGGGGCTGCGGATAAGCTGTTTATCAACACCGCCGGTATGGGCGCGATTCCGGCGGATATTCACTGGGGTGCGGCGACGCTAGCACCGGGTGATGTGCTTATCGTCAGCGGCACGTTGGGCGACCACGGGGCCACCATTCTCAACCTGCGCGAACAGCTGGGGCTGGATGGGGAATTACAAAGCGACTGCGCGGTATTAACGCCGTTGATTCAGCGTCTACGCAGCCTCACCGGCGTGAAAGCCCTGCGCGATGCCACTCGCGGCGGGGTGAATGCCGTGGCCCACGAGTTTGCCGCCGCCTGCGGATACGGCGTGGAGCTAAGCGAGCAAAACCTGCCGCTCAAAGACGCGGTGCGCGGCGTTTGCGAATTATTGGGGCTTGACGCGCTTAACTTTGCCAATGAAGGTAAACTGGTGATTGGCGTTAATCGCGAAGCGGCCGATGAGGTGCTGGCAGCACTGCGCGCCCATCCGTTAGGACGCGATGCGTCTATCATTGGTGAAATGACGGAGCGCCGTGGGGTACGCGTTGCCGGATTGTACGGCGTAAAACGTACATTAGATCTCCCTCACGCGGAGCCGCTGCCGCGAATTTGTTAACAGACCGCGTAAGGTCTGAAATTTATTATTATTATTTATCGCACCGAATAAGGTGCATTTATGGGCACGTGACATGTCGTATACACCGATGGGCGATCTCGCACAGCAAGGGCTGTTTGATATTACCCGGACGCTTCTCCAACAACCCGATCTTGCTGCGCTCAGCGAAACGCTGGCGCAGCTGGCAAAACACTCTGCGCTGGCCGATAGCGCGGCGATAATCCTGTTGCAGCCGGGCAACCTGCGGGCGGGTTACCACGCCACGCGCGAGGCCGGACAACCGCTGGCCTATGAGGACGACAACCTGTTGGCCAACGGCCCGGTGAGACGTTTGTTATCGCGTCCTGATGCGCTACATTGCAGCTACAGCGAGTTTAGCGAAGCGTGGCCAGAACTTGCCAAAAGTGAGCTGTACCCACCCTTTGGTCACTATTGCCTGCTGCCGCTGGCCGCCGAAGGACGCATTTTCGGCGGCTGCGAGTTTATTCGTCAGAATGACCAGCCGTGGACGGAAAAAGAGTATCAGCGCCTGCATACTTTCACCCAGATTGTCGCGGTCGTCACCGAGCAAATTCAAAGCCGGGTCACCAATAACGTCGACTACGATCTGTTGTGCCGCGAGCGCGATAATTTCCGCATTCTGGTGGCTATCACCAACGCCGTGCTGTCGCGTCTGGATATGGATGAGCTGGTCAGTTCGGTGGCTAAAGAGATCCACTATTATTTCGATATTGATGCCATTAGCGTGGTGCTGCACAGCAATCGCAAAGGCAAACTCAATATCTACTCAACGCACTATATTGACGTCAACGATCCGGTACACGATCAAAGTGAGGTCAATGAGGCCGGCACGCTGAGCGAGCGGGTATTTAAGAGCAAAGAGACGTTGCTGCTTAATCTTAATAAGCAGGACAATCTGGCCCCCTACGAGCGTCAGCTGTTTGAGATGTGGGACGATAAAATCCAGACTCTGTGCCTGTTGCCGCTGATGTCGGGCGACAAAATGCTTGGTGTGCTGAAGCTTGCCCAGTGTGATGAAAAAGTCTTCTGCGCGGCAAACCTCAAGCTGCTTAAACAGATTGCCGAGCGCGTGGCTATCGCCGTCGATAACGCCCTCGCCTATCAGGAAATTCACCGTCTGAAAGAACGTCTGGTGGATGAAAACCTGGCGTTGACCGAGCAGTTGAACAACGTAGACGGTGAGTTTGGCGAAATCATCGGTCGCAGCGAAGCGATGTTCAACGTGCTTAAGCAAGTTGAGATGGTGGCGCCAAGCGACAGTACCGTGCTCATCCTCGGCGAAACCGGCACCGGTAAAGAGCTGATTGCCCGCGCGATTCATAATCTGAGCGGGCGTAATAGCCGTCGGATGGTGAAGATGAACTGTGCCGCGATGCCAGCCGGTTTGCTGGAAAGCGATCTGTTCGGCCACGAGCGCGGGGCATTTACCGGCGCCAGCACGCAGCGCATTGGTCGCTTTGAACTGGCTGATAAAAGCTCCATGTTCCTCGATGAAGTGGGCGATATGCCGCTGGAGCTACAGCCGAAGCTGCTGCGCGTGTTGCAGGAACAGGAGTTCGAACGTCTGGGCAGCAATAAGCTGATCCAGACCGATGTGCGCCTGATCGCCGCGACGAACCGCGATCTCAAACAAATGGTGCTGGATCGCGAATTCCGTAGCGATCTTTATTATCGCCTGAACGTATTCCCGATCCACCTGCCGCCGCTGCGCGAGCGCCCGGAAGATATTCCGCTGCTGGTGAAAGCTTTCACCTTTAAGATCGCTCGCCGCCTGGGGCGCAATATCGACAGTATTCCCGCCGAAACGCTGCGCACCCTGTGCCAGATGGAGTGGCCGGGTAACGTGCGCGAGCTGGAGAACGTGATTGAGCGCGCGGTACTCCTGACCCGCGGCAGCGTGCTGCAGCTTTCAATGCCGGAGCTCACCTTTGCCAGCGAGAAGTCAGATCCCGCCCCGGCGACCGCTGAGGCCAAAGAGGGCGAAGACGAATACCAACTGATCGTCCGCGTGCTGAAAGAAACCAACGGCGTGGTGGCGGGAGCCAAAGGCGCGGCCCAGCGTCTGGGGCTCAAACGCACGACGCTGCTGTCGAGAATGAAGCGGTTGGGGATTGATAAGGACACGGTGCTGTAGTTTACCCGTGAGCACTCCCGGCGGCGCTGCGCTTGGCCGGGCTACATAAAAAACGTAGCCGGTAAAACACAGCACCGCCGAAATTATCCCCAGTAGAGTAGCCCGGCCAAACGCAGCGCCGCCGAAATCATCCCCACAAGCGTAGCCCGGCCAAGCGCAGCGCCGCCGGGAATATCACCCAGACAAAACTTAGACCCCATTTTTCATTTTTGATCACAATAATCCAGTAAATCACCCCATTCTCTACTGTCTCCCGCCCGCGCATTTGCCTAACGTAGATCCCATAACAAACGTCAGGTTAATCCATAGGGAGCCCGCACAATGACGACTCGAATCCAGCGCCTGAAAGACGCCCTCTTTGCCAATCCGCGTGAAATCTCGCTTGAGCGCGCCGTGCTCTATACCGAAAGCCATCGCCAGACCGAAGGCGAGCCGGTGATTATTCGCCGCGCCAAAGCGACTGCCCATATTCTCGATAACGTCGCCATCAGCATTCGCGACGACGAACTGATTGCCGGGAACCGCACCATCAAGCCGCGCGCCGGAATTATGTCTCCCGAGATGGACCCATACTGGCTGCTAAAAGAGCTGGACCAGTTTGCGAGCCGTCCGCAGGATCGCTTTAACATCAGCGATGACGATCGCCGACTGTACCGCGAGGAGCTGTTCCCCTACTGGGAAAAGCGCTCGATGAAGGATTTCATCAACGCGCAGATGACCGACGAGGTGAAAGCCGCCGTCAGCACGCAGATTTTTAGCGTCAACCAGACCGATAAAGGCCAGGGCCACATCATCATCGACTACCCTCGCCTGCTGGGTAACGGCCTGGATGCGCTGATTATCGAGATGCGCGATCACCTGCGCCAGCAGCCGGAAAACGTGTTTTATCAGGCGGTGCTGATTTTACTCGAAGCCTCCCAGCGCCATATTCTGCGCTACGCAGCACTTGCCGATGAGATGGCGGCCGTTTGCGATAACCCGCAGCGCCGTCAGGAGCTGGAAACTATCGCCCAAATATCCCGCCACAACGCCGGACAAAAACCGCAGAATTTCGGCCAGGCCTGCCAGCTTTTCTGGTACATGAACATCATTTTGCAATACGAATCCAACGCCAGTTCCATCTCGCTTGGCCGCTTTGACCAGTACATGCTGCCGTTCTGGCAGGCGTCGCTGAACCACGGGGAAGACCCGGCGTTTATGCAGGAGCTGCTGGAATCGCTGTGGGTGAAGTGCAACGATATCGTACTGCTGCGTTCCACCAGCAGTGCGCGCTATTTTGCCGGTTTCCCGACGGGTTATACCGCCCTGCTCGGCGGCCTGACCGAAAACGGGCGCAGCGCGGTCAACGTCCTCTCCTTCGCCTGCCTTGATGCCTATCAGAACGTGCGCCTGCCGCAGCCGAATCTCGGCGTTCGCGTTAACGAACTGATTGACCGCCCGTTCCTGCGTAAAACCGCCGAAACCGTGCGCCTCGGCACCGGCATTCCGCAGATTTTCAACGATGAGGTGGTGGTTCCGGCGTTCCTCAACCGCGGCGTGTCGCTGGAAGATGCCCGCGACTACGCGGTGGTGGGCTGCGTGGAGCTGTCGATTCCCGGTCGCACCTATGGGCTGCACGACATCGCGATGTTTAACCTGCTGAAGGTGATGGAAATCGTGATGCTGGAGCACGAAGGTGATAGCCAAATCACCTATGATGGCCTGCTGGCGAGCATTCGCGACAAAATTCGTCACTACATTAAGCTGATGGTCGAAGGCAGCAATATCTGCGATATCGGCCACCGCGACTGGGCACCGGTGCCGCTGCTCTCCTCTTTTGTTGAAGACTGTATCGCTAACGGCAAAGACATTACCGAAGGCGGCGCGCGCTATAACTTCTCCGGTGTGCAGGGAATTGGTATCGCTAACCTCAGCGATTCACTCCACGCCCTGAAAGGCATGGTGTTTGACCAACAGCGCATGAGCTTTGACGAACTGCTGGCGGTGCTGAAAGCCAACTTCGCCACGCCAGATGGCGAAAAGGTTCGTGCCCGTTTGATTAACCGCTTTGAGAAGTACGGCAATGATATTGACGATGTCGACAATATCAGCGCCGATCTGCTGCGTTTTTACTGCAAAGAGGTGGAGAACTACCGCAACCCTCGCGGCGGCCAGTTTACGCCGGGGTCATATACCGTCTCCGCCCACGTACCGCTGGGCTCAGTCGTCGGCGCGACGCCGGACGGGCGATTTGCCGGGGAACAGCTGGCAGATGGCGGCCTGTCACCGATGGTCGGTCAGGATGGTCAGGGGCCGACGGCGGTCTTAAAGTCGGTCAGTAAGCTCGATAACTATTTGCTTTCCAACGGCACGCTGCTGAACGTCAAGTTCACCCCGGCAACGCTTGAAGGAGAAAGCGGACTCAATAAACTGGCGGACTTCCTGCACGCCTTTACCAAGCTGAAATTGCAGCATATTCAGTTCAACGTGGTAAACGCCGAGACCCTGCGCGAAGCGCAGCAACGTCCCCAGGATTTCGCCGGGCTGGTGGTACGCGTCGCGGGCTACAGCGCCTTCTTTGTCGAGCTGTCGAAGGAGATTCAGGATGACATTATCCGCCGCACCGCGCATCAGCTGTGAGGTGATTGAGACGCGCGCCGACACGGCGCGCATTTTCAATATCCAGCGCTATTCGTTAAACGATGGTCACGGTATCCGCACAGTGGTCTTTTTCAAAGGCTGCCCACACTCCTGCCCGTGGTGCGCCAACCCGGAATCCCTGTCGCCGAAAATTGAGACCGTGCGCCGGGAGAGTAAATGCTTACATTGCGCCACCTGCCAACAAGATGCGGTCGAATGCCCGTCAGGGGCGTGGGAACAAATCGGTCGCGATGTCACGCTGGATGAGCTGGAGCGGGAAGTACTGAAAGATGAGGTGTTTTTTCGCGCATCCGGCGGCGGCGTGACGCTTTCCGGCGGTGAAGTGCTGATGCAGGCCGAGTTTGCGACCCGCTTTTTACAGCGCCTGAAGCAGTGGGGGATCCGCACCGCCATCGAAACCGCCGGCGACACCTCCCCTCGCCGCCTGCTGCCGCTGGCACAGGCCTGCGACGAGGTGCTGTTTGATTTAAAAATCATGGAGACAGAAAAAGCGCGGCAGGTGCTGAGTATGAATCAGCCGCGGGTGCTGGAGAATTTTCGTCTGCTGGTCGCGGAAGGGATTAAGGTCATTCCGCGGCTGCCGCTGATCCCCGGTTACACCCTCAGCACCGAGAACGTCGCGCAGATTCTGGCGTTTCTGGCACCGCTAGCGGTTGAGGAAGTGCATCTGCTGCCGTTCCATCAGTACGGCGAGCCGAAGTATTCTCTGCTGGAGCGCGAGTGGGCAATGGCGGGGATAAAAGCGCCGGAGCCCGAGGAGATTGCGCCGATTCAGGCGATGGTGGAGCGGGCGGGGTATCGGGTAGTAATAGGAGGCTAGACCTGCATAAAACCGGTAGGCCGGATAAGGCGTTTACGCCGCCATCCGGCACGGCGCAACAAATTGCCCGATGGCGCTACGCTTATCGGGCCTACAAAAAACGCTAATGCATGGCGTTATTCCACATCCAGCAACCACTTCTGCGCAGGCGTTAAACGGCTCGCCGTTTCTGGCGTCAGCCAGCGGCGCTGGTCTTGCTGGGCGGTATCTGCCCGGTCGATATACAACCCGTGCAGCACGCGGCGGCGCGAGCCTTCGCGGTTGGTAGTGCCGCCGTGCCAGGCGTGGGCGTTATAGATCATCACGCTGCCCGCCGGGGCTTCAAAAATCACCTCATCCGGGTGCGGCAGACCCACATCGTCTAACACATCTTCCGGCAGTTCCGGGCGCAAATGGGTGGCGGGGATGATCCGTGGCGCACCGTTGGCGGCGTACAGATCGTCAATCGCCCAGATGGTGTTGACCAGGTGAACCTTGGGAAAGTCCGGGCGTGGCTTTTTCCAGTCGGCATGCAGCGGCTGGTGGCCGCCGTTGTACAGCGCTTCACGGGCGTTAAGGCTGGAGATTTTGAACTCACCGTCGAAGATATAGCGACACGCTGATAGCACCAGCGGATGCGCCCACACCTTTTCCCACACCACGCCTTTATTCACCAGATTGGCGACCCGCGTCGCCGTCTCCTCCTGATGGTGTTCAACCGCCAGATTCTCCCCTTCTTTCTCGACCAGATAATCAATTCGTTCACGTATTGCCGTCAGCCAGTCGGCATCGGCAATGCCGTGGACAATGGTGTAGCCCTGAGTGTCGAGTTCATGTTTCATGGTGGCTGACAGTTCGCCGTTGGCGCCCAATGCTTCCAGCCAGAATGCCGCTTGCTTGTCCATATCGCCTCTCTTTTGTTAACTATTTCACAACATGTATGAAAAGTTACTGCACAGCGGAGTGGCTTTCTGTATGAGATAGCTACACAACACTGGATTTTTGTGTGCAGCAAAATAAAGTGTGATGAGATTCATAATCCAGAATAATAACCAGGACATGAGCATGTCAGAGCACTCCCTGGTTGCCGTGTTAGAGCAGTTATTGGCTCAGCAAGGTGACCTTGTCGTTCGTTTTCCACAAACCGCCCAGCCCGCATCCGAGCTGGCGATGAGCGTACCGTTTCCACGGCTTGAGATTGTGCTGGAGGGCGAACTGGCGGATGGTTGTCTGAGCGCACCGCTTACCCCACTCCAGGCGTTGTATATCCCCAGCGGCCGCTGGAACGCCCCGCACTGGCAGGGGCCAGCGAGCACATTAAGCATTCTGTTCAGCAAACAAAAACTGGGCTTTAGCCTGCAACGCTTTGATGGCGAAAAATTTGTTGAGATCCGCAAGCAGCACGTCGCGCGCCTGGGGCCACGGGTCGGGTCGTATCTGCTGCTGGCGATGAACGAGCTGGCGATCCGCCCGGTAATGCCCACGGCGCAGATAGTGCTGAGTGGTTTACTGAGCCACTGCATTGACCAGCTCACGCATCTCGCAGATACGGTCAGCAAGAGTAAAGAGCTGTTTATGGCGATTCGGGAATATATTGATGAGCATGCGGCCGAAGCGTTAAGCCGGGAGACGGTGGCGAAGAAATTCCACATCACGCCAAACTACCTGTCCCATCTGTTTCAGAAGTCCAGCACCGTGGGTTTTAACGAGTATCTGACCGCCGTGCGTCTGGAGCTGGCGAAGAAATTACTGCGCGGCTATGAGATGAAAATCAAAGAAATTGCCCACCACTGCGGCTTTGAGGACAGCAACTATTTCTGCCGAATTTTTCGCAAGCATACGGCCCGGTCGCCCTCGGAATATCGACGCCACTGCCGCACCGTGTAAGCGCTATTTTTTCGGCCGATATTTTTCCGGTAATTCTGGAACGGGGCGGCGGTCATCTATCAGGTGGCGCAGGGTGAGGATCGGGTGGCGCCAGAGCATTCGTGGCCCCGCCCAGCGCATGATCTGCTTCATCTCTTCACGCTTAGCGGGTTGATAGCAATGTACCGGGCACTGCTTGCAGGCGGGCTTGTCTTCACCAAACACACATTTATCCAGCCGTTTATCGGCGTAGTCGTTAAGCGCCTGATAGTGTGCGGCATCCGCCAGCGCATCCGGGCAGCGGTGCTGATAGAGTTTCACCATGCTGCGGATTGTCCGTTTTTCACGGTCGATGCGTTTGCCTGCCATTGCCTGTTCCTCACCAATAAAGATGCATTAATAATACACATTTAAAGCGCGAAATGCAGGCGCATTATCCCACGACTTGCCGACACAATTGTTAACTTCATGTAACGCACTGTGCAAAATTTCGCTGCCGGGGAGCATCCCGTGATGCTCGATCGGTCGATAATCGCAGCATCGTCGCTCTCTAAGCGAAATTTACTGCCTCAGTTAAAAGAACAAATCAGAACAAAACCGCGAGTTTTAAAGCAAAATTTTGCTTGTTCATCGCTAATTTCGCCTTAGACACAGATTTACGAAAAAGTTCTTGATGCGAATGCTTATCCTAACGATAATCATTCTCGATAGTTACATTTCATCATCATTTTATGGCGAGTGACGACAATATGCACGAATCCCCGGCAGCAATAAAAAAAGAAAATGCGCCGCTTTCCCCTTCTCGATCCAAGCCGATGATAAAGAGTAAGGCGCTGCTTGGTGAGGAAGGATGGGTGCTAATTGAACATAACGATCAGCACTATCTGCTTCGTCAGACGCAGTCCGGCAAGCTCATTTTGACTAAATAAAGACTCAAACGTTTTCAATTCCGCCAGCCACCCAGGTTATCCCAGGCAGCAAGCGCTTTTCAATTTCTCATGGAGAGTTGTTATGTTACGCCTGCAATACGCCCCGCTGCGCCCTTCACTGTTAGCGCTGACCATCAGTAGTTTCCTCCCGGCTTGCGCTTTTGCTCAAACAGAGACCCTTACCGTCACCGCGACGGGCAACGCGCGTAGTACCTTTGAAGCGCCGATGATGGTGAGCGTTATCGATACCTCTGCGCCTGAAAACCAGACCGCCAGTTCGGCGGCGGATCTGCTGCGTAGCGTGCCGGGCATTATGCTCAGCGGTACGGGCCGCACCAACGGTCAGGACATCAACATGCGCGGTTACGATCGTCGCGGGGTTCTGGTGTTGGTCGACGGCGTACGCCAGGGAACCGATACCGGTCACCTCAACAGCACCTTCCTCGATCCGGCGCTGATTAAGCGTATTGAAGTGGTGCGCGGGCCATCGGCACAGCTCTACGGCAGCGGCGCGCTGGGCGGGGTGATTTCTTACGACACGGTGGATGCGAAAGATCTGTTGATGGAAGGCCAGAGCAGCGGTTTCCGCGTGTTTGGCATGGGGGCTACCGGCGATCATAGCCTGGGCATGGGCGCCAGCGCCTTTGGTCGTACTGATAACCTCGACGGTTTAGTCGCCTGGTCCAGCCGCGATCGTGGCGATCTTAAACAAAGTGACGGTTCTACCGCGCCTAACGATGAAGCCATCAACAATATGCTGGCGAAAGGTACGTGGCAGATGGACGAGGCGCAATCGCTCTCCGGCTCCTTCCGCTACTACAACAATAAAGCGCAAGAACCGAAAAATCCGCAGGAAATTGAAGCCTCCACCACCAGCAACCCAATGGTTGACCGCTCAACCATTCAGCGCGATGCACAGCTGGCGTACAAAATCGCTCCACAGGGTAACGACTGGCTGAATGCCGATGCCAAAGTCTACTGGTCGGAAGCCCGAATCAACGCGCAAAATCTCGATAACACCAATGAGTACCGCGAGCAGACCACCAAAGGCGGGAAAGTTGAAAACCGTACCCGCTTGTTCAGCGATTCGTTTGCCTCAAACCTGCTGACCTACGGCGGCGAGTACTATCGCCAGGAGCAGAGCCCAAGCGGTGCGGCTACCGGCTTCCCGGATGCCAAAATCGATTTCAGCTCCGGCTGGTTACAAGATGAAATCACCTTACGCGACCTGCCCATCACTTTACTCGGCGGTACCCGCTACGATAACTATCGCGGCAGCAGCGACGGCTATGCGGATGTGGATACCGATAAATGGTCATCTCGCGGCGGCATGACCATCAGCCCAACCGATTGGTTGATGCTGTTTGGTTCATACGCACAGGCCTTCCGCGCGCCAACCATGGGTGAGATGTATAACGATGAGAAGCACTTCTCCATCGGCAGCTTCTACACTAACTATTGGGTGCCTAACCCGAATCTGCGCCCGGAAACCAACGAAACTCAGGAATACGGTTTCGGCCTGCGCTTTGACAACCTGATGCTGTCCAACGACGCGCTGGAATTCAAAGCCAGCTACTTTGATACCAAAGCGAAAGACTATATCTCGACCACCGTCGATTTCGCCGCCCGAACCACCATGTCTTATAACGTCCCTGACGCCAAAATCTGGGGCTGGGACGTGATGACCAAATACACCGCCGACCTGTTCAGCCTCGACGTGGCCTATAACCGTACGCGCGGCAAAGATACAGAGACAGGGGAATACATCTCCAGTATTAACCCGGACACCGTTACCAGCAAACTGGATATTCCGGTCGCGCATAGCGGTTTCTCAGTGGGCTGGATTGGCACCTTTGCCGACCGTTCAACGCACGTCAGCAGCACTTATAGCAAGCAGCCGGGCTACGCGGTGAACGACTTCTACGTCAGCTATCAGGGACAGCAGGCGCTCAAAGGCATGACCACTACGCTGGTGCTGGGCAACGCATTCGATAAAGAGTACTGGTCACCGCAGGGCATTCCGCAGGACGGCCGCAGCGGCAAACTGTTCGTAAGCTATCAATGGTAATCACTCGGCCCGGTAATTTGCCGGGCCATTATCTGGAAGGAAGAGACAATGAACCACTACACGCGCTGGCTTGAGCTAAAAGAACAAAACCCAGGCAAATACGCCCGCGACATCGCAGGTTTAATGAATATCAGCGAAGCCGAACTGACGTTTGCTCGCGTCGGCCACGATGCGAAGCGTTTGCAGGGCGAAGTTCGCGAGATTCTGGGTGCGCTGGAGGCCGTGGGCGAAACCAAATGCATCTGCCGTAACGAGTATGCGGTGCACGAGCAGGTGGGTGCGTTCACCAATCAGCACCTGAGCGGCCATGCTGGGCTGGTGCTAAATCCGCGCGCGCTCGACCTGCGCCTGTTCTTACATCAGTGGGCGAGCGCATTCCATGTGAAAGAAACCACCGCACGCGGCGAACGCCAGAGCATGCAATTCTTTGACCATCAGGGTGATGCGGTGCTGAAGGTCTATGCTACCGACAACACTGATAACGCTGCCTGGGACGAGGTTTTACAGCGTTTTATGAGCGCCGAAAATGCACCGCTGGTATTGAAAGCCAAAGAGGCCGTGAGTACAGCGACGACCGCCGATGCGCAGACGGTTGATCAAGAATGGCGCGCCATGACCGACGTTCACCAGTTCTTCATGTTGATGAAACGCCATAATCTGACCCGCCAGCAGACCTTTGAACTGGTCGGCGACGATCTCGCCTGTAAAGTGCCAAACAGCGCACTGGCGCAGGTTCTTGACGCCGCGCATCAGGAGGCTAACGAGATCATGGTGTTCGTCGGCAACACCGGCTGCGTGCAGATCTTCACCGGTAAAATTGAAAAAGTGGTGCCGATGAAAGGCTGGCTGAACATCTTCAACCCGACCTTTACCCTTCATTTGATGGAAGAGCACATTGCCGAAAGCTGGGTCACGCGTAAGCCAACCGTCGACGGTCATGTGACAAGCCTTGAGCTGTTTGCTAAAGACGGGACGCAGATTGCCCAGCTGTTTGGCCAACGCACGGAAGGACAACCGGAGCAGGCGCAGTGGCGGGCGCAGGTTGACGCACTGACCGCAGAAGGACAGCCTGCATGAGACGCCTGCTTGCCCTGATTGCCGCGCTGCCATTATTGGCTTTTGCGGCCCCCCAAGAGAGAGTCGTGACGCTGGGAGGCGACGTCACTGAGATTGTCTACGCCCTTGGGGCACAGTCGGCGCTCGTCGCACGCGACAGCACCAGCCAGTGGCCAGCGGAAGCCACCTCTCTGCCTGACGTCGGTTATCTGCGTCAGCTCAATACCGAAGGCATTCTCTCGCTGCGCCCGACGCTGGTGCTCGCAAGCAGCCAGGCACAGCCGTCACTGGTCTTGCAGAAAGTGCAGGAGAGCAAAGTGAAGGTGGTCAGCGTGCCCGGGGGATATAACGCAGAGGCAATGGACAGCAAAGTGAGCGTGATTGCTAAGGCGTTAGGTAAACAGGCGCAGGGCGAAACTCTGCGCCAGACGCTGGACGCTGAAATGGCAAAAATCCCGACGCAGCCGCTGAATAAACGCGTGCTGTTTATTCTCAGCCACGGGGGTTCCGGTGCCATGGTTGCTGGTCAACAAACGGCGGCGGACAGCGCTATCAAGCTTGCCGGATTACAGAACGCCATGCAGGGATTTGACCATTACCGCACCATATCGCAGGAAGGCGTCATCGCCAGCCTGCCAGATCTGGTGGTTATCTCCGCTGAAGGTTTGAAAGGCATGGGCGGTGAAGCATCGCTGTGGAAGCTGCCGGGTCTGGCACAGACACCGGCGGGCCGTAATAAGCAGGTGCTGGTGGTGGATGATATGGCGCTGCTCGGCTTTGGCCCACGCACGCCGCAGGCGCTACAGCAGCTGCGGCAAAAAGCGGAGCAACTGCCCTGATGTTTGTCTGCGCCTCTCGGCAACTGTGGCTGATGGTGATTTTGCTGGTCGGCCTGACGCTATTCGCCACCACGCTGGGTGCCATGCGGCTGCCGCTTGCCAATCTTTGGAGCTCCGGCGATGAAGTGTTGCGCCATATCTGGCTCACCATTCGTCTACCGCGAGTCCTGCTGGCACTGCTGGTGGGGAGCGCGCTGGCGCTCTCCGGCTGCGTGATGCAGGGGCTGTTTCGCAATCCGCTGGCCGACCCGGGCCTGCTGGGGATCAGCAGCGGCGCGGCGCTGGCGGTGGCCTTTTGGCTGGTGCTGCCGCTGTCGGTTCCGGCGCTGGTGGCGCTGTATGCGCCCATGCTGGCTGCGTTTATCGGCAGCCTGGCGGTGATGGCGGTGATTTTCGTCCTCAGCAAAGCGGGAGACGGTTCGCTCTCCCGCCTGCTGTTAGTCGGCATTGCGATTAACGCCCTGTGCGGCGCGCTGGTTGGCATGCTGTCGTGGGTCAGTAATGACGCGCAACTGCGTCAGCTTTCGCTGTGGGGTATGGGCAGCCTAGGGCAGGCAGAGTGGTCAACGCTGCTGGTTGCCGCGACGTTGATTATCCCATCATCCCTCGTGGTGTGGTGGCTGGCAGCCCGCCTTAACTTGCTGCAATTAGGCGATGAAGAGGCGCATTATCTTGGCGTCAATGTCCGTCTGCTTCAGCGCATTCTGCTGCTGTGTAGCGCGGTGCTGGTGGCGGCAGCGGTTGCCATTAGCGGCGTGATTGGGTTTATCGGGCTGGTGGTGCCGCATCTGATGCGGATGTGGTTGGGGCCCGATCACCGTGGGCTGGTTCCCGGCTCGCTTCTGGCGGGCGCCATTTTGCTGCTCATTGCCGATACCCTCGCCCGCACCGTGGCCGCGCCCGCTGAAATGCCGGTAGGACTGCTCACCAGCGTGCTCGGCGCGCCGTGGTTCCTGTGGCTTATTTTCCGTCAGCAGAGGTCAACGCATGGATAACCTTTACTCCGCCCGTTCTTTGTCGCTACGACTCGGGAAGCGACAGGTTATTGACGACGTTTCCGTGCAGTTGCGCCGTGGCGAAGTGACCGCGCTGATTGGCCCGAACGGCGCAGGAAAATCGACACTGTTGCGCCTGTTGACCGGCTTTTTATCCCCGGATGGCGGCGAGCAGTATATGGAGGGTCGCGCACTCGGCGAATGGTCGGCAAACGCCCTGTCACGTCGCCGGGCGGTAATGCTGCAACGCACACAGCTTAACGCTAACTGGCCGGTCGAAACGGTGATTGCCATGGGACGCGCGCCGTGGGGTACAGCGGTGGACTCGGCGCTAATTCAGCGCGTGATGGCTGAGACAGGCTGCACTCATCTGGCGGGTCGCCTCTACCCTGCTCTCTCCGGCGGCGAGCAGCAACGCGTGCAGCTCGCACGCAGTCTGGCGCAGTTATGGTGTGATGACGGCCCGCAGGGCTGGCTGTTTCTGGATGAACCGACGTCGGCGCTGGATTTATTTTATCAGCAGCATTTACTACGGCTGTTAAAAAAGCTTACCCGCCCCGGAAGATTGCACGTGTGCATCGTGCTGCACGATCTTAATCTTGCCGCATTGTGGGCGGATACGATTTTGCTCCTGCATCAAGGCAGACTGGTCGCCGAAGGTACGCCATGTGAGGTAATCCAACAGTCCGTTATTCAGCGCTGGTACGGCGCGGATATCAGTTTAAGCCAACACCCGCAGGCGGCGGTGCCGCAGGTTTATCTGGCCCCTTAACTCACTGGGCGGCACGCTGCGCCCAGCGATGTTCTCTCATCAGGCGAATGCATCTTCATTATCTTTGCGGGTGGTGTAATGGAGTTTTTTGTAGCGATACATCTCATTGTCCGCGGCGGAAATGCTTTTCTCGATATTTTCAGTTAGCTCAGCAAAGCCGAAGCTGATTGAGGTGCTCACTAACTCGCCATCAACATGGTGATCCTGATTTATCTTTTCCAGAAGTTGATTCATTCTTATGGCAGCCTGTCTGATATCCGTCTTAGTCAGCAATAAGATAAACTCATCGCCCCCCGTTCGAATAAATGAATCCAGCGACCTTATATTTTTTAAGAAAATTGTGGAAATCAGGATAAGAATTTTATCGCCGACTAAATGCCCATAGGTATCATTGATGTATTTAAAGGAGTTCACGTCAATAACACCAATGATGGAGTTGGTGCCGATGGCTCTTTTCAATATATGCATACCCTTTCTTTTTGAGACCGCTCCCGTCAACAGGTCAACATCAATATCATTGTTGAGTGAAATAACATGATTAATGCCTGACAGCGCAATGATGAAAGCGATAACGCAAATCATGTTAAAAACAATTAGCTTATTAATGCAGCTAAGAATAGCATATTTAATTGATGTTTTTGTTAAAACGGCTGAATCAGAAATAAACTCATGAGATGTCCATGGGGTGAAAAGGCCTTGCTCCGACTTTGCCAGATCAATGTTATTTGTTTTCTTGTGCAATATGATCTGTTCATGAATCGGCATGCCGTTTGTGAGCATGATTTTTTTCAAGGTATCCAGCGTATAATCACTCACAACATAGCCAAGGAGTTTATTGGTCATGGCGTTAGTGTTGTTTTCAATCACCGGTTGGATTGTGCTGATGGTTTTCTCCGCAGTAAACGCATCCTTATAAATCTCACTCACATACCTTTTTGCTGTTAAGTTGTGTGAAACAGAAATTTTGGGAATGAAGCTATAGTGGGCATTGTTAAGTAACTTTAGCTTCTCCTTGTTAATGCCTTTAGCCTTTGAGAACACAAACAAAAAGCTATGGTCTAACGGAACAAAATATTTCGTTAACGCGATTCTCTTATTCAAACCTGTCGCTATTTGCAATATCCCACCAATGTTATTGATGACGTTACCGTTTAAGTCCAGCGTTTTTTTCGTTCCCACAAAATCGCCATTGCCATAGGCCCGGCCAGTCGTCGGGGTCGGATACTTGTTACCAGCAATCGCGAAAGATAGCGCAGTTGCTAATAATAAGTTATCGCGATCGTCGATTGAAATACTGCTTATGGCTCTATTAATGGCCAGGCTAGCATCTAAATCGGCTTTTTTTATCACGTTGTTTATTATGAAATTATTACCCATTACGATAATAAGGATAAAAAAGAAAATGAGCGGAGGTTTAAGTTTGGCAGGTTGCATTTTGTATGGGTTATGAAGTTATTTAGGAAATTCTAACAAGCTGTTTCTTTTTTAAATTGATTATTTGTGCGAGGAATGATTATTTGTAAATCATTTGCGATGGTAATTATTAAAAGAAAAGATGCTATCTAAATACCTTTAAATACAATCAATTGGAGGTGATTTGTGCTTAGGATTGATGATTGCGCTTTACGTTTTTTACAGCACGTTTAATTCATTTTCAGGACATCAGTTAAAAAGCCACGCTCTCGCCGAGCGGCGAGAGCGTCGTTTTATTTCTGAATCAAATAGCGAATGGTTGGGCCATCTTGCTGGATATCCAGCACGGTGTAACCGTGGTTCTGGGCATCAAGCGGAATGTTATTTATCGACTGCGGACAGTCGCTGACCACTTCAAGTATTTCGCCTTTTTTCAGCTGCGGCATCGCTTCAAGGGTTGCCACGGCGGGATACGGACAAGGTTCCCCCACCATATCCAGACGGTAATCAGGAACTATCGCGCTCATACACTCTCCTTCGCGGTAACGTTAGCGGTCGCTGCGCGGCGGAAGAAGCGTTTTTCCCAACCGATAATCAGCAACAGCGCAAGCAATAACAGGCCGTAAGTCACCAGCAGACCGCCCAGCGGGCCAAAGGTGGTTAACAGGTTCACTTTATCCCAATGGGTCGCAAGCGCAGGGGAGATATCGTCCCAGTAATAAGCCAGAATCGTTGAGCCAATGACGTTACCCAGCCCAACCCACCAGTAGTGCACCTGCCCTTCTACCGCACGATACATCCAGCCGGTTTCACAGCCCCCGGCGAGCACGATACCAAAGCCGAACAGCAACCCGCCGATGACGGCATTCGGCCCTGCCCACATAATTTTTGGCGCAACGCCCAACTGCACATAGCTGAAGATGCCGATGGCGCTAACCGCCATGCCAAAGATAATCGCTTTCGCCATTTGCGTGCGCCCGGTGATCCACAGGTCGCGGAAGGCCGAGGTAAAGCAAATCTGCGCACGTTCAATCAGTAAACCAAAACCTACGCCGAACAGCATCGCCAGACCCAGTTTCGGGCTACCCGCCGCCGTGAATAGTGCCCAGCTGATCATACCGACAAAAATCAGCATCCCCAGGCGGAAACGACGACGCGCTTTATCAGGGCTTTGGGTTAACGGAGATGCGGCGGAGACTTTGACCATTTTCACCGGAATACGGAACATAGGCAGTAGCGTGAAGCGCGCACCGAACCATGAACCGATAGCGGTCGCCAGGGCAAAAAACCAGGCATGTAGCGAGAACTGAGGGATCCCGGTAAAGAATGCCGCCAGATTACAACCCATCGCCAGACGGGCCCCAAAACCGGCAATCATACCGCCAATAATCGCCTGCAAAATACGAATGCGGCTTTTAGGTAAACGCAGCTTCACGTTATTCGCCCACAGCGCCGCGGCAAAGCAGCCGCCGAACATGCCGATAATCATCATGCCATCAATACGCGTCAACGGCGTACCTTCAAGACCGATAAGCTTGTAGTAGCCCCAGGTTTCGGTATTTACGCCCGCCAGCTGCAGCAGCTGTCCACCCCAGCGGGTAAATTCGCCGGTGACGGCCCAGAAAGTACCGGTGATGCCGAAATAATAGGTGGCAAGAATACCTGCGGCGATCACGGCCGGAACCGGTGACCAGAATTTGATCAGATAAGTTTGTTTGAATTGGTGCCAGGTCATAAAGATTAGCCTCTGAACTCAGAAGGATAGTGGTGCGGAAAGCGGGGGATTATAGCGGATATATCATCCAGAATGCTGACAACTTCAGTAAAAGATCGGTTAGATCAATTTTCATTCGCGCACACCACGACGCGAGGCCGCTTTATCCTGGCGGCAATAACTCTCAGGCAAAGAGCTGGGTACGACTTTCGGGCAAACCCTTGTTCTGCTGATAGCGCAGTCGGTAATAAAACTAGCGTTTAATGTACATCCCTCAGTACAGCATCGTGACAGATGTTAATATTCAAATAAGCCAGACTCACTTAAAATGTAAAAAAACAAACCAAAGGTTCCGGCTAAGCCGGTAAAAAACATCGTAAGCGATAGTTGTAAAACTTGTTTATAGGTCAATTTAACAGAAAGGAAATAGTTAACAAAATCTTTCCTGAGAACGGAAAATAAAAACTTTAAATCTGACGACACGTCTCTACTCCTTTAGCCTGTCGCAATAACGATCCTGACCAACTACTGGCCATATAATAAAAACTGAGTTAATACTATGAGCACTTCACTTCAATCTCCTGCCCCTTTTCTGCATAGATAATCTTTATTTCATCATCTGATTCAATAAGTGCCAGTTTCGTGCCGCTGTCTGGAATTTGGTAAAAGCGGAGCATATGGCCAAACTTAGTTTTCTGCGCCAGGTACATCTCCAGCCGTTGATTCTGCACGACCAGTTTGTGCGGATAATCCTCCCAGCTTACGGAAACGACTTGATCCTGTTTGCCCACGCATTGCAAATGAACCGGTAGACTTATGCCGCTTGCTGGTGTCACCAGTAAACTCATCATGGCTCCTAAAATGGTGTTTTTTAGAATTCTTGATTTCTTATTTAAGAGGGCCAGCCCATTGGTTACCAAATTCATTACTCCATCAGCATTATCTCAAAGAACATTTTGATGGCGTAAGTTAGCAGAATAAATTTGTGGTTAATTTCAAAAAACGCTCTAACACATTGATTGAGCCAAATATGAAAATCTCAGCAGCTAACGTATTTACTCAGGAAACGGTTAGAGATATCGCAAGGCAGTATCAGTGCAATACGGTAATAATGCGTGGATGAGGTTTTGTATAAGATTAGAAAAAAGTGCCCTTCATTTGCATCGCTGAAGGCGCAAATAGTCTGATTTTTGTCCCTGCCCGCCTTAACTTTATCGTTCGATTTCATTATTTTTAACGCTTTGGGCAAAAGTGGCTTTTCCAGTTGTTTTCCCCGCATTCAGACTCCGTTATCATGCACCTTACGTAGTCATGAAAAATGTAGGTTGTGCTGTAGGCAGCCCTATTGCGCCAGGCGATTAACGCCCTGGGACATTTCAACCTGGCCTTAAATGTAGAATTTCATGATATTCAATGAGATAACGTGAAACATAATGATAACCACAACAATCACTAACTCATTAAAAATTAAGAAAATGGACATCACAAATCAATGAGTACATTAGAAAATTTAGACGCCCACACCCCAATGATGCAGCAGTATCTGAAGCTCAAAGCACAGCATCCTGAAATCCTGCTGTTCTACAGGATGGGGGACTTTTACGAGATGTTTTATGACGATGCCAAGCGCGCGTCGCAGCTATTAGATATCTCGTTAACCAAACGTGGTGCCTCTGCCGGTGAGCCTATCCCGATGGCAGGCATTCCGTATCATGCTGCGGAAAACTATCTGGCAAAGCTGGTCAATCAGGGCGAGTCCGTTGCCATCTGCGAGCAGATTGGCGATCCGGCAACCAGTAAAGGGCCGGTTGAACGTAAAGTCGTGCGTATTGTTACGCCCGGCACCATCAGCGATGAAGCGCTGTTACAGGAGCGCCAGGATAACCTGCTCGCCGCCATCTGGCAGGATACCAAAGGTTATGGCTATGCGACGCTGGACATTAGCTCAGGGCGTTTTCGCATCAGCGAACCCGCAGACCGGGAAAGCATGGCCGCCGAGCTGCAACGCACCAATCCGGCAGAGCTGTTGTATGCCGAGAACTTTGCCGAAACGGCATTGATTGAAGGTCGCCGTGGCCTGCGCCGTCGCCCGCTGTGGGAGTTTGAAATCGATACCGCGCGCCAGCAGCTCAATATGCAGTTTGGTACGCGCGATTTGGTCGGCTTTGGCGTTGAAGGCGCACCGCGTGGCCTGTGCGCTGCGGGCTGTCTGCTGCAATACGTGAAAGACACCCAACGCACATCGCTGCCGCATATTCGCTCCATCACCATGGACCGCCAGCAGGACAGCATCGTGATGGATGCTGCCACGCGTCGTAATCTTGAAATCACCCAGAATCTGGCGGGCGGCTTCGAAAATACTCTCGCGTCCGTCCTCGACTGCACCGTGACGCCGATGGGCAGCCGTATGCTTAAGCGCTGGCTACATATGCCGGTGCGGGATACAAAAATTCTTACCGAGCGCCAGCAAACCATCGGTGCTCTGCAGGATAGCACCGCAGAAATACAGCCCGTGCTGCGGCAGGTCGGCGACCTGGAGCGTATCCTGGCTCGTCTGGCACTGCGTACCGCTCGCCCACGCGATCTCGCGCGGATGCGTCATGCTTTCCAGCAATTGCCGGTACTGCGCGAGCAGCTGCTGAATGTTGAAAGCGCCCCGGTACAAATGCTGCGGGAAAAAATGGGCGAGTTCACCGAACTGCGCGAGTTGCTGGAACGCGCCATTATTGAAGCACCGCCGGTACTGGTGCGTGACGGCGGCGTGATTGCGACAGGTTATAATGAAGAGCTGGATGAATGGCGCGCGCTGGCTGACGGCGCGACCGACTACCTTGATCGTCTGGAGATCCGCGAGCGTGAACGTACCGGCCTTGATACTTTAAAAGTGGGCTTTAATGCGGTACACGGTTACTACATTCAGATAAGCCGTGGGCAGAGTCATCTGGCGCCTATCAACTATGTGCGCCGCCAGACGCTGAAAAATGCCGAACGCTATATTATTCCCGAGCTTAAAGAGTACGAAGACAAGGTTCTGACCTCGAAAGGCAAAGCGCTGGCGCTGGAAAAACAGCTTTATGACGAGCTGTTCGAGCTGCTTCTGCCGCATCTGGGTGATTTGCAGCAGAGCGCCAACGCGCTGGCCGAGCTTGACGTGCTGGTCAATCTGGCCGAGCGCGCCTGGACGCTTAACTACACCTGCCCGCGCTTTACCGACAAACCCGGCATTCGTATTACCGAAGGTCGTCATCCGGTGGTTGAACAGGTGCTCAACGAGCCGTTTATCGCTAACCCGCTGCATCTGGCACCGCAGCGGCGGATGCTTATCATCACCGGCCCGAATATGGGCGGTAAAAGTACCTATATGCGACAAACCGCGTTGATTGCGTTACTGGCCTATATTGGCAGCTACGTACCGGCGCAAAGCGTCGAGATTGGCCCTATCGACCGAATCTTTACCCGCGTTGGCGCAGCAGACGATCTGGCCTCGGGCCGCTCGACCTTTATGGTCGAAATGACCGAAACCGCAAACATTCTGCACAACGCAACCGAGCACAGCCTGGTGTTAATGGATGAGATTGGACGCGGCACATCCACCTACGATGGCTTGTCATTGGCGTGGGCCTGCGCCGAAAACCTGGCAAATAAAATCAAAGCGTTAACCCTGTTTGCCACCCACTACTTCGAGCTGACTCAACTGCCGGAGAAAATGGAAGGTGTCGCCAACGTGCATCTGGATGCGCTGGAGCACGGCGATACCATCGCCTTTATGCACAGCGTGCAGGATGGCGCGGCAAGCAAAAGCTACGGTCTGGCGGTTGCCCAACTGGCGGGAGTGCCAAAAGAGGTTATCAAGCGCGCGCGTCAGAAACTGCGGGAGCTGGAAAGCCTGTCGCCAAATGCTGCGGCAACACAGGTAGATGGCACACAAATGTCGCTGTTGTCAGTACCTGAAGAGGCTTCACCTGCCGTTGAGGCGCTGGAGAATCTGGATCCGGACTCGCTTACGCCACGTCAGGCGCTGGAGTGGATTTATCGTTTGAAGGGTATGGTGTAATTCATCATCTGCGCCGCTTCGCCTGAGCTGAAGCGGCGCCTTCAAAAAATCACATCGCGTAAATGACTCGATGGTGAATTTATCGACGGAGCGAACTCAGGGTAAAAAAAAGCCCTCACCGGAACGGCAAGGGCTTTTAAGGTACTACGAACTTCAGATTTAACATTAATTAACTTATTGAATTGCTACTACAATTTATACTACTTACAAATGCACCCGTTTACTACAGATAATATTGGGCATTAAAACTAAAAAACCTCCCTCTAGTTATCCTGTTATACACATCGCCAGCGTTAAAAAGAACTTAAGCGTGGCGCCTTAAACAAGTACATCCCCATCGCGACATATACTCTTTGATGCGTTGCCTTATTACCGTTGCGTTTATCATGATGCAATAATCGCAGAAAATGAATTTAAAACAAGGCGTTACATCGTCGCGCATACTCTACCATTTTGCTTTCCAGCACAATTACTACGAGGCCTTAAAACATACTGCATCCCAAACTACAAACTTCGTGGCCTTATTGCAAAATGGTTTACCCCAGTACTTCTGAATAAACACTTACTTTTCTTGTGCTGTTAAAACCTAATTTACTCATTTAGTCAGAAGAGTCAATACTGTTTTTAAAAGCATGTTTAAATTTACATATCCTGAGATATCGAGCATCACAATAAATAAGATCAGACTCAGGATATCAGCCGCGTTTCGGATAAAAAAATGCGATGAGGTTCACATCTCATCGCAGTTTATGGCATTAGCGTTTATCTGCCGCCAGCAGCGGCGGGATGCTTGGCACCATCGGCGCGTCGTCGATATCCTTTTGCGTCATGCGAAACGCTTCCGGGTAATGTTCGCGGCTGGTGCGGCGTAGCGGTTCAGTATCGCGCCAGGTGTACAGACAATGCTGGCACTGGAATACGGTCCAGACATCTTTTACCGGCGATTTCGCCATTACTTCAATATGTTCATCAGCGCAACGTGGACAAATCATCTTTTCCTCCTTACTTACGGTTAGCCAGCATAGCGGTCAGTTTTTCAGCCCAGGCTTTGGTTTCAGGTAAGTCCTGTACCGGTTGGCTATAGTGACCGCGGTTGTCCGGCGCAACCGGCGTGGTGGCGTCGATAATCAGTTTGTCGGTGATCCCCGCCGGGCTAGAACCAGGATCAAGCTCCAGTACCGACATGTTCGGCAACTGCACGAGATCGCCCGCTGCGTTCACCTTCGACGACAGCGCCCACATCACCTGCGGCAGGTTGAACGGGTCGACGTCTTCATCAACCATAATCACCATTTTCACATAGCCCAGGCCGTGTGGCGTGGTCATCGCACGCAGGCCAACCGCGCGGGCAAAACCACCGTAGCGTTTTTTGGTTGAGATAATGGCCAGCAGTCCGTGGGTGTACATGGCGTTAACCGCCTGCACTTCCGGGAATTCGGCTTTCAGCTGCTGATACAGCGGCACGCAGGTTGCCGGGCCCATCAGGTAGTCGATTTCAGTCCACGGCATACCAAGATAGAGGGATTCGAAAATCGGTTTAGTGCGATAAGAGACTTTATCGATACGCACTACCGTCATGTTACGACCGCCGGAGTAGTGACCGGTGAATTCGCCAAACGGCCCTTCTATTTCACGCTTGCGGCTTTCGATAACCCCTTCCAGAATCACTTCCGAACCCCACGGCACGTCAAACCCGGTCAGCGGAGCGGTCGCAATCGGATAAGGGCTTTCGCGCAGCGCGCCGGCCATTTCGTATTCCGACTGGTCGTATTTTAACGGCGTGGCGCCCATCAACGTGATGATGGGATCGTTGCCGAGGGTGATAGCAATCGGTAAGTCTTCTCCCCGCTCTTCCGCTTTGTGCAGATGCAGCGCGATATCATGCATAGGGATGGGTTGCAGGCCCAGCTTGCGCTTGCCTTTGACTTCCATACGGTAGATACCGACGTTCTGTTTGCCGAAGTTATCTGGATCAAGCGGGTCGCGGGATACCACGCAGGCTTTATCCAGATAAAAACCGCCATCACCGTCATTTAAGCGAAACAGCGGCAGAATATCGAACAGGTTAATGTCTTCACCATCGACGGTATTTTCAGCCCATGCGGGGTTCGCGCGTCTTTCCGGGGCAATCGGGAAGTTATCCCAGCGGCGGATGAATTCATCAATCTGCTTTCTGACCGGCGTGTTCATCGGCAGACCCATTGAAATGGCATGGTTTTGCCAGGAGCCAATGGTGTTCATGGTGACGCGGGCGTCGGTAAAGCCGCGAATATTGTCAAACCACAGCGCCGGGGCACCGTCACCGATACGGCCGGTCGCATTCGCGGCCGCTGCCAGATCCGGTTCGGCATTTACCTCTTCGCTGATTTTCAGCAGTTGGCCCTGGTCTTCCAGTTCCTGCAAAAAACTGCGTAAATCATCAAAAGCCATTATGCATTCTCCTGTGAAAAATTCGCTGTCCGTAACCCGCTCCAGCGACGTGCTTTGTGGTACTCAAGACCAAACTGATCCAGCACGCGCGCCACCACATGGTTAGTGACATCATCAATTGTTTCCGGGTGGTTGTAATACGCTGGCATTGGCGGCACCATCGCCACGCCCATGCGTGACAGGGCCAGCATATTTTCAAGATGGATGGTGCTAAGCGGCATTTCGCGCGGCACAAGCACCAGCTTACGCCCCTCTTTCAGCACCACGTCGGCGGCACGCCCCACCAGCCCTTCGGCATAGCCAGCGCGGATGCCGGCCAGCGTTTTCATACTGCATGGGATGATAATCATGCCGTCGGTACGGAAGGAGCCGGAGGAGATGATGGCGGCCTGATCGGCAGGGCTATGCGTGAAATCCGCCATTTCAGACACTTCACGTGCGCTTAACGGCGTTTCCAGTTCGATAGTCGTTTTGGCCCACTTCGATAACACCAGATGGGTTTCTACTTCCGGCATTTCACGTAGTGCCTTGAGTAGAGCCACCCCTAACGGCGCTCCGGTCGCCCCGGTCATCCCCACAATCAGTTTCATCATCACCTCTCACTTTGTTCGTACACGAACATTTTGAATAAAAGTACCCTTTATCCTCACGAAGTGCAAGTTTGTTCGTACACGATCACATTTTTAATCAAAACAGGAAATATGCGCAAAAGCATCGCGAACGGCTATCATAGAAGCGATGATTTTTATGGAGTTCTCATGGAATTAAGAAACGAGGCGTTCCACCTACTGCGTCAGCTTTTCCAGCAGCATACCGCCCGCTGGCAGCATGAACTGCCGGAACTCACCAAACCTCAGTACGCGGTGATGCGCGCTATTGCAGAACATCCCGGCATTGAACAGGTCGCGCTGACGGCTGCCGCGGTCAGTACGAAAGCGACGCTGGCAGAAATGTTAAGCCGGATGGAGCAGCGAGGACTTGTGCGCCGCGAGCACGATCCCGCGGACAAGCGGCGCCGATTTGTCTTTTTAACCGCCGAAGGGGAAGCCTTACTCGCTCACGCTATCCCGTTGGGTAACGCCGTTGATGAAGAGTTTTTAGGTCGATTAAGCGCTGATGAGCGCCAGCATTTATCGCGGCTGATCCACACCCTGATATCATCCGAGGCGAAAGATTAACCTTTTCCCTCACCTGCACCGCAAAATGGAGAATAAATGAATCGCTATATTCAAGAAGTCCTCGACGCTCACGTGGTTATCGAAAACTGGCTGGGGCGCGGTGAAGGCAGCGCAAAGGCTTTAATGCAGCGCTTTAATCACGATTTTACGATGATTCCGCCGGGCGGAACACGAATGGACTACCAGGCAGTCAGCGCCTTTTTCGCGGGAGCTGGCGCATGTCGTCCGGGGTTAAAGATTGTTGTCGATAATGCTGCTGTGCTCAGCGAATGGCACGACGGTGCAGCCGTTATCTATCAGGAAACCCAGCATTTACCCGGTAAGCCGACAACACAGCGCTGGTCGACGGCGATATTTCGCCTGCAGGACGACAAAACCCTCTGGCAACATCTGCATGAAACGGCTCAGGGGTAACGGCGGAAAATAGAAAAGGAAAAGGCCCAATCCAATGATTGAGCCTTTTTGAGAAAAGTCACTTACTCGCGGAATAACGCTTCGATGCTTAGCCCCTGAGTCTGCAAAATTTCACGCAGACGGCGCAGGCCTTCAACCTGAATCTGACGCACACGTTCGCGGGTCAGACCAATTTCACGGCCAACATCTTCCAGCGTCGCTGCTTCATAGCCTAACAGGCCAAAGCGACGAGCCAGCACCTCACGCTGTTTGGCGTTCAGTTCGAACAGCCATTTGACGATGCTTTGTTTCATATCATCGTCCTGCGTGGTGTCTTCCGGGCCGTTTTCATTTTCATCGGCCAGGATGTCCAGCAGCGCTTTTTCAGAATCTCCGCCAAGCGGCGTATCAACTGAAGTGATGCGTTCATTGAGACGCAGCATACGGCTTACGTCATCAACTGGCTTATCCAGCTGTTCGGCTATCTCTTCGGCGCTCGGCTCGTGGTCCAGTTTATGCGACAGTTCACGAGCGGTTCGCAGATAGACGTTCAGCTCTTTAACAATATGGATTGGCAGACGAATGGTACGGGTTTGGTTCATGATAGCCCGTTCAATTGTCTGACGTATCCACCATGTGGCGTAGGTTGAAAAACGGAACCCACGCTCAGGGTCGAACTTCTCTACGGCGCGAATCAGCCCCAGATTGCCCTCTTCGATAAGATCCAGCAGCGCCAGACCACGATTGCCATAACGGCGAGCAATTTTCACGACCAGACGGAGGTTGCTTTCAATCATCCGACGGCGCGAGGCCACATCGCCACGCAGGGCACGACGAGCAAAGTAAACTTCTTCTTCTGCGGTTAATAATGGAGAATAACCGATCTCACCCAGGTAAAGCTGAGTCGCATCGAGTACACGTTGAGTAGCACCCTGCGATAAAAGCTCCTCTTCGGCGAGTTCGCTGTCACTGGGTTCCTCTTCATTCAGGACTTTCTCATCAAAAGTCTCTGCTCCATTCTCATCAAACTCCGCATCTTCATTTAAATCATGAACTTTCAGCGTATTCTGACTCATTAAGGTGGCTCCTACCCGTGATCCCCAGGCAATGCACCTTAGCATGTCACTTATCAGGTGGCCTCTACGACTGCCGATGCCACCTGAAAGCGTTCATGTGAAGGACTTTGCCGCATTATCGCTGCGGTAAATACTGCAGCGGGTTGACGGATTTCCCCTTGTAACGAATTTCAAAATGCAAACGTGTCGAACTGGTACCAGTGCTACCCATGGTAGCGATTTTCTGCCCCGCCTTGATATCTTGTTGCTCTTTTACCAGCATCGTATCGTTATGAGCGTAGGCACTCAGGTAATCATCGTTATGTTTGATGATAATAAGATTACCGTAACCGCGCAGTGCGTTACCGGCATACACGACGCGCCCATCAGCGGTTGCGACGATTGCCTGTCCTTTACTGCCCGCGATATCAATCCCTTTATTGCCACCGTCGGTGCCGCTAAAGTTTTCGATAATCTTGCCGTCAGTCGGCCAGCGCCATGCGGAAATTGGCGCGCTGGTTGATGTACTGCTGGCGGTTGGTACGGCTGTGCTTGCAACTGGTGCGGTTACAGGCGCTGTGACGGTAGTCGTCGCAGGCTTGTTGTTAGGCAACATTTTGTTAGCACTTTGTTCACCTGAATCCTCAGAATACGTAATTGTGGTAGTCGACGCAACAGGCGTGATGGAATTTTGTGCAGGTTTTGAGACTAATCCGGAATTAGCGTTGCTACTTTGCGCGCTGGCTACCGCTACCGGGTTGTTTCCGGTAATTGGCTGACCGGAAGCATTGCCGACTTGCAGAACCTGCCCGACGTTCAGCCCGTAAGGAGCAGCGATATTGTTGCGCTGGGCAAGGTCACGGAAATCGTTGCCGGTCACCCAGGCAATATAGAACAGCGTATCACCATGTTTAACGGTATAGGTGCTGCCGCCTGCATAGCTGCCTTTTGGAATATCACCGTATTTGCGGTTGTAGACGATATGTCCATTTTCCATTTGCACCGGCTGTTGTGCTACCGGCTGCGCGACGGGCTGCTGGGTCTGGATAGGCTGTGTTTGAACCGGCTGCGTCTGAACCGGCTGTACCGGTTGAATCTGAGGTGTTGATTGCGCCGTGGTGCCCATTTTTGGCGGCGGCGTAATCAGCATGCCGGAATTGGTGCTGCTGGATCCATTGCTATTAACGGAGCTGACTGGCGCTGGGGTATCATTCGATGAAGAACAACCTGCCAGCCAAAGTGAAATCAGTGACAATGCCACTACACGATTAACGGTAAATTTAGGGCTTCCCGCGCTCATTTATCCCCCAGGAATAGGTTAACTGCCAGTGACTTAATACCGCGCAACGCGCGTCGTAAACACTGGAAAACGTGTTTACCATACGCCCAATTGTGCCGAAAACCTTCAGAAAAATCCGGGTCTCAGGCGAGCTCCCCCTTCACCAGGGGAACGAAGCGTACGGCCTCGACGGTATCAATAATGAATTCGCCTCCCCGCCGATGAACGCGTTTCAGATACTGCTGATCATCGCCTACGGGTAAAACGAGAATACCGCCCTCATCCAGCTGCGACATCAGCGCAACCGGGATTTCCAGCGGAGCCGCCGTCACGATAATGGCGTCAAACGGGGCGCGCGCTTGCCACCCCTGCCAACCATCGCCATGGCGGGTCGATACATTATGCAAATCAAGCTGCTTCAGGCGACGCCGTGCGTGCCATTGCAGGCTCTTTATACGTTCAACGGAACAGACGTGATGAACTAAATGTGCCAGGATGGCCGTCTGATAACCCGAACCGGTGCCAATTTCCAGCACCCGGCACTCGGGCGTCAGCTCGAGTAGTTCGGTCATTCGCGCCACCATGTAAGGCTGCGAAATGGTCTGCCCCTGCCCAATAGGCAGCGCAACGTTATCCCACGCGCTGTGTTCAAACGCCTCATCAATAAATTTTTCACGCGGCACGTTCGCTATCGCATCAAGCACCCGTTCATCGCGGATCCCCAATTGCTGAAGCTGATCGAGCAGGCTCTGAATACGTTTACTGACTACCATTGCGTGTCTACCCTCACCTGCTCAAGCCAGCCGGAGACCACCTCGCGCGCGCCCTGTGCCGTGAGATCGACGTGCAGCGGCGTCACGGAGACATATCCTTCATCGACGGCGGCAAAATCAGTATCCGGGCCGGCGTCGCATTTTTCACCCGGCGGGCCAATCCAGTAAAGCGTATTACCGCGCGGATCCTGCTGCGGAATGACTTTATCCGCCGGATGGCGGCTACCGCAGCGCGTCACGCGAATGCCTTTGATTTGGTCAAGCGGCAGGTCGGGAACGTTGACGTTGAGGATACGTCCGGTACGCAGCGGCTCACGCGCTAACGCGCGCAGTAACGAGCAGGTGACGGCGGCGGCGGTCTCATAGTGTTGATGACCGTTTAACGACACCGCAAGCGCGGGCAGACCAAGATGTCGGCCCTCCATCGCAGCCGCCACCGTGCCGGAATAGATAACATCATCGCCCAGATTCGGCCCGGCGTTAATGCCAGAAACGACGATGTCCGGCCCCGGACGCATCAGCGCATTGACGCCAAGGTAGACACAATCCGTAGGCGTGCCCATCTGGACGGCAATGTCGCCGTTATCGAAAGTGAAAGTACGAAGCGAAGACTCCAGCGTCAGCGAATTCGACGCGCCACTGCGGTTACGATCGGGTGCAACTACCTGAACCTCGGCAAATTCCCGTAAGGCTCTGGCCAGCGTCTGAATGCCTGGCGCATGGATCCCGTCATCGTTACTCAGCAATATTCGCATAATCACCTGTTGTATTGATAAGTTCCCTTACCACGCTGGTCGCAAAACTGCCCGCCGGGAGCCAGAAACGCAGTTCGACGGTCACGTCGTCCCACCAGTTCCAGCAAAGCTGCTGCGGATAGAGCAGCATTGCGCGGCGAGCGGCCTCGACTTTTTCGCGCAGCAACAGGGATTGCAACGCGGTCTCTTCAGCCAGCACGGTTTGTTCAAATACCAGCGCGTCGCGCTGGGTTCCCCAGTCACCGCTTCCCGGCAGGACTGCGGTGATCATCAGTTCACGCGCATCGACGCGAGCTTGCAATTCAGTCAGTTCTTCAGGGCTTGCCACAAACCAGCTGCCACGCCCGGATAATTGTAGCGCATCGCCGTCAACAACTTGATTAAAGTCCGTTTTTTTTAGGCGTTCACTCACAATCTGATTAAACAACGCGCTGCGTGCCGCCGACAACCAAAAACTGCGCTTATTTCGGTCGCGAACCGGTGCGCCGCTTTCCGCCCAGCGCAGAGCGCCATGCAGGTTACTGCCACCCATGCCAAAGCGCTGAGCGCCGAAATAGTTCGGCACGCCGCCGTCAACAATCGCCTGTAGACGGGACTCAACCTCATCACGGCCTTTCACTTCGCGTAAAACTATCGTGAACTGATTGCCCTTAAGCGCGCCTAATCGCAGCTTACGCTTATGGCGCGCATATTCCAGCACCTGACACCCTTCCAGCTGGAACTGGCTTAAATCTGGCATTTCCTTGCCAGGAACGCGCGCGCATAGCCACTGTTCGGTGACCGCATGCTTATCTTTTTGCCCGGCAAAGCTGACTTCACGAGCGTGAATTTTCAGAAACTTCGCCAGCGCTTCGGCAACAAAACGGGTATTACAGCCATTTTTCAGGATGCGTACCAGAATATGCTCGCCTTCGCCGTCCGGTTCAAAACCTAAATCTTCAACCACCAGAAAATCTTCCGGGTTGGCTTTTAATAGCCCCGAACTTTGCGGTTTACCGTGCAAATACGTCAGTGCATCGAACTGAATCATGAGGTCGCCTTATTCAGCAGCGCCACCGCTTCACAGGCGATGCCTTCACCGCGACCGGTGAAGCCGAGCTTCTCGGTAGTAGTGGCTTTGACGTTAACATCATCCATATGGCAGCCAAGATCTTCGGCAATAAACACGCGCATTTGCGGGATGTGCGTCAGCATTTTTGGCGCCTGGGCGATAATGGTGACGTCAACGTTGCCGAGGGTGTAGCCCTTCGCCTGTACACGACGCCAGGCTTCACGCAACAGTGCGCGGCTGTCAGCGCCTTTAAAGGCCGGATCGGTGTCCGGGAACAGCTTGCCGATATCACCCAGTGCTGCCGCTCCGAGTAAAGCATCGGTTAATGCATGCAACGCCACGTCGCCGTCGGAGTGCGCCAGCAGCCCTTTTTCATAAGGGATACGTACGCCGCCAATGATAATCGGGCCAACGCCACCAAAGGCGTGTACATCAAATCCGTGTCCAATTCGCATTATGCATTCTCCGGGTTACCCGAGCGGGTGAGGTAAAATTGGGCGAGCGCCAGGTCTTCCGGGCGCGTCACTTTAATATTATCAGCACGTCCGGCAATCAACTCGGGATGAAAGCCGCAATACTCTAACGCTGATGCTTCGTCGGTAATCGTTGCGCCTTCGTTCAATGCGCGGGTTAAACACGCCAGCAGCAGCTCGCGCGGGAAAAACTGGGGGGTCAGCGCGTGCCACAAATCATTGCGTTCGACGGTGTGGGCAATGGCCGATTTTCCGCTTTCTGCGCGTTTCATGGTGTCACGAACGGGCGCGGCCAGAATACCGCCCACGCGGCTGGTGTCGCTTAACATCAGCAGCCGCGCTAAATCATCCTGATGCAGACACGGGCGCGCGGCATCATGTACCACTACCCATTGGGCATCATCAATCGCGCGCAGGCCAGCCAGCACCGAGTCGGCACGTTCAGCGCCGCCATCAACGACGGTAATTTGGGGATGCTGCGCCAGAGGGAGTTGCTGGAAGCGTTCGTCGCCAGGGGAGACGACGATTATCACTCGCTGGACGCGGGCATTAGCCAGCAGCGCATCCACCGAGTGTTCGAGAATCGTTTTGTTACCGATTGAGAGATATTGTTTCGGGCATTCCGTTTGCATACGGCGGCCAAACCCGGCTGCCGGTACCACGGCGCATACGCCCGGAGAAGTTACGGCCATGTCGTCATCCTGGAACTGATTAGCGATTAGTTTGCGTTTGCCCCGCATTCTGGTTGCGTTTAGACGCATCCGGCACCAGACGATAAAACGTTTCGCCCGGGCGGGTCATGCTAAGTTCGTTACGAGCACGTTCCTCGATAGCTTCCTGGCCGCCATTGAGGTCATCAATTTCGGCAAAAAGCTGATCGTTGCGCGCTTTTAATTTTGCGTTGGTTGCCTGTTGTACAGATACATCATCATTGACCCGGCTAAAGTCATGCAGACCATTTTTGCCAAACCATAAGGAATATTGTAGCCATACCAGCAATGCCAGTAATAGCAGCGTTAATTTACCCATCCTGCCCCCTGAAAAACGGCCCTATCATCCCATAACTTGCCGTCATACTCCACTCCGGCCGCAGGCGATACCGCATACAGACTGAAATGTACCACATTTCCCTGGCCCAGAGGCATGCGTTGTCGCAGGCAAAATTGCGCAGAATGTCTAGTACGAACGCACTAACTCATAATCCACATGAATAACAAGCCACACAGTATGGCGACGGTAGCCAACGTTGCAACAATGGTGTAACCCAGTTTTCCTTTCACTAGCGAGTGGAAAGCCACGCCGACAACCACGGCAACGGGCATCAGGGCGAGGAAAAAAGGCCACGTGTACAGGAAGAAGAATAGCGTGTTATTGCCATAGTGCAGATAGGGGATACCCAGCGCCATCAACCACGCGACAAAGCCGACAAACGCCCCTGACAAAGACCAGGTGGCTTCATCATAAGCGGGGGCGAGCGACTCGGGGTGGGTCACGTCGATGTTCTGAGTATTGCGCATAAATAATCCTGTTAGGCCGGAGTAGGCAAACTCCGGCACCTTTTCAGGATCTGATAATATCGCTCTGTCTGAGCAGATCTAATAATTGTGCCACTAAATTTGTTACTAATTGTTCACCATTAAGGTGGATCGCCGGTCGCTCTGGAGATTCATATGCTGAATCAATCCCGGTAAAATTCCGCAGCTCTCCGGCACGGGCCTTTTTATACAAGCCTTTCGGATCGCGCGCCTCACAGGTTGCCAGAGAGGTGTCGACGAAGATCTCAAAGAAGCGATCGTCCCCCACCTGTTCCCGCACCATCTGACGTTCTGCACGGTGCGGTGAGATAAATGCGGTCAATACCACCAGCCCCGCATCGACCATCAGTTTAGCCACTTCACCCACGCGACGAATATTTTCTTTACGGTCTACATCGGTAAACCCCAGATCGCGGCACAAGCCATGACGGACGTTATCACCATCCAGCAGATAAGTGCTCACGCCAAGCTGATGCAGCGCTTCTTCCAGCGCACCGGCAACGGTGGATTTCCCCGAACCCGAAAGCCCGGTGAACCACAGGACAACCCCACGATGACCGTGGAGCTGTTCGCGCTGCTGTGCGGTAACGGGATGGGCGTGCCAGACGACGTTTTCGTCATGCTGAGCCATTACTTGCCTCCCAGCAAATCACGCGCGCCCCAATGTGGGAAGTGCTTACGCACCAGGGCATTAAGTTCCAGTTCAAAAGCGCTGAAATCGGTGCTCAGCCCCACCGCGTCGGTATTCAGTTCATGTACCATGCCTGCACCGACGGTGACGTTGCTTAAGCGATCGATAAAGATAATCCCGCCGGTCACCGGGTTTTCCTGATACTTGTCGAGCACCAACGGCTCATCAAAGGTCAGGTCAACAAGGCCGATACCGTTTAACGGGAGAACGTCCACTTCACGCTGCGTCAGATTGTTGATATCTACCTGATACTGAATGCCATCAACGCGGGCGCGGGTTTTCTTACCGGCCACCTTGATGTCATAGCTTTGCCCTGCCGACAGCGGCTGCTCTGCCATCCACACCACGTTCACGCTGGCGCGCTGCACCGACGGTAACGTATCTTGCGCGTCCAGCAACAGATCGCCGCGGCTGATATCGATTTCGTCTTTCAGCACCAGCGTCACGGCTTCGCCTGCGCCCGCTTCCTCGAGATCGCCATCAAAGGTGACAATCCGCGCCACGCTGGACTCAACGCCTGACGGCAGCACTTTAATGCGCTGGCCCACCTGTACACGGCCTGAGGCCACCGTACCGGAGAAGCCGCGGAAATCCAGGTTCGGACGGTTGACGTACTGCACCGGGAAACGCATCGGCTGGGTATCAACGGTGCGCTGGATGACGACCGTTTCCAGCACTTCCAAAAGCGTTGGGCCGCTGTACCATGGAATATTCGCGCTCTGACTTGCGACGTTATCGCCCTCAAGGGCAGAAAGTGGGACAAAGCGAATATCCAGATTGCCCGGCAGCTGCTCGGCAAAGGTCAGATACTCTTCGCGGATACGGTTAAACGTCTCTTCGCTGTAATCAACAAGATCCATTTTGTTCACCGCCACCACCAGGTGTTTGATTCCCAGTAGCGTTGAGATAAAGCTGTGGCGGCGCGTTTGATCCAGCACGCCTTTACGCGCGTCAATCAGCAGGATCGCCAGGTCACAGGTGGAAGCGCCGGTTGCCATATTGCGGGTGTACTGCTCATGCCCTGGGGTATCAGCAATAATAAATTTACGCTTTTCGGTGGAGAAATAGCGATAGGCCACGTCGATAGTGATGCCCTGCTCACGCTCGGCCTGTAGACCATCCACCAGCAGCGCCAGATCCAGTTTTTCACCCTGCGTACCGTGTCGCTTGCTGTCATTGTGCAGCGATGAAAGCTGATCTTCATAAATCTGGCGGGTATCGTGCAGCAGACGGCCAATCAGCGTACTTTTGCCGTCATCCACGCTGCCGCAGGTCAGAAAGCGCAGCAGGCTTTTGTGCTGCTGGGCGTGCAGATACGCCTCAACCCCGCCTTCATCGGCAATTTGTTGTGCAATAGTGGTGTTCATGGCGGCTCCTTAGAAATAACCCTGACGTTTTTTAAGCTCCATGGAGCCGGCCTGGTCGCGGTCAATCATCCGCCCCTGACGTTCACTGGTGGTGGAGACCAGCATCTCTTCGATAATCTCCGGCAGCGTCTGCGCGTCGGACTCTACCGCACCGGTCAGCGGCCAGCATCCCAGAGTACGGAAGCGCACCATACGATTTTCGATAACCTCTCCTGGCTGCAAATCGATACGATCGTCGTCGATCATCATCAGCATACCGTCACGTTCCAGCACCGGGCGCTCGGCGGCCAGATACAGTGGAACAATATCGATATTTTCCAGATAGATGTACTGCCAGATATCCAGCTCGGTCCAGTTCGACAGCGGGAAGACGCGGATGCTCTCACCTTTGTTAATCTGGCCGTTGTAGTTATGCCAAAGCTCCGGGCGCTGGTTTTTCGGATCCCAGCGATGGAAGCGATCGCGGAAGGAGTAGATACGTTCTTTGGCGCGGGATTTTTCTTCATCACGGCGAGCGCCGCCGAATGCCGCATCAAAACCATATTTATTCAGCGCCTGCTTCAGGCCTTCGGTTTTCATAATATCCGTGTGCTTGGCACTGCCGTGTTCGAAGGGATTGATCCCCATCGCCACCCCTTCCGGGTTTTTATGTACCAGCAGCTCACAGCCGTAGGCTTTGGCGGTGCGGTCGCGGAACTCGTACATCTCACGGAATTTCCAGCCGGTATCAACATGCAGCAGCGGGAACGGCAACGTGCCTGGATAAAACGCCTTGCGCGCCAGATGCAGCATGACGCTGGAATCTTTACCGATGGAGTACATCATCACCGGATTAGAGAATTCGGCGGCCACCTCACGGATAATATGGATGCTTTCCGCCTCCAGTTGCCGCAGGTGAGTAAGTCGTTTTTGGTCCATAACCGTTCCTTAAGCCTGATTTATTGCATGTCTGTTGTGTGTTGGGGCTTGATAGCGTCGTCTGCACGTATCTCTTTGTTGTTCGGGTCGTTGTGCTACAACTCGCTAACAATCAGCAATACAGGGACTATAGGGGGAGGCTTAGAGCAAATGAAATTACTAAAAGGAATGAGTTGTTACTCAAAGGAATAACGCGCTGAAAAAGCAAAGTCCAAAAAGTGCTTAACGCGCTATTTTTCTGGGATTTAAGAGCATTTGAAATTGTGTAATCAACATCACAGTTTCATACTAGGCACGTCTAATTTTTTGCTCTGTTGTAAGGAATATCTATGTTCTGGGCACTGCGCCGCTGCATGACAGCCCTGGCGCTCGGCGTTTGTATCTCCCTCCCGGCACACGCAGCCACCGCTTCACTGGGAACCATCGCCAACACTCAAGCGCGTTATATCGCCACCTATTTCCCAGGACGCATTACCGGGACACCGGCTGAAATGCTCTCCGCTGACTATATTCGCCAGCAGTTTTCGCAGATGGGCTATCAAAGCGATATCCGCACTTTTAGTAGCCGTTATATCTACACCACCAAAGATAACCGTCAAAACTGGCATAATGTGCAGGGCAGCACCGTGATTGCGGCGCATGAAGGCAAGTCCAACCAGCAGATTATTATCATGGCGCATCTTGATACCTACGCGCCCCATAGCGATAGCGACGTGGAGAAAAACCTCGGCGGCCTGACGCTTCAGGGCATCGATGATAACGCGATGGGGCTTGGCGTCATGCTGGAGCTGGCGGAGCGCTTTAAAAATATCCCGACCCAGTACGGTATTCGTTTTATCGCCACCAGCGGTGAAGAAGAAGGCAAGCTTGGCGCGGAGAATCTGCTTAAACGCATGAGCAGCGCCGAGCAGAAAAACACGCTGCTGGTGATTAACCTTGATAACCTGGTCGTCGGCGACAAACTCTATTTCAACAGCGGCGTTAAAACGCCAGCCTCGGTGCGTAAGCTCACACGCGACCGCGCGCTGACCCTCGCCCACAGCCGGGGGATTGCCGCGGCGACTAACCCTGGGCTTAATCCTCAATATCCGCAGGGGACGGGCTGCTGCAACGATGCGGAAGTTTTTGATAAAGCCGGGATCCCCGTGCTTTCGGTGGAAGCCACAAACTGGTCACTGGGCAAAAAAGACGGCTTCCAGCAGCGCGCTAAAACGGCAAGCTTCCCGGACGGCACCAGTTGGCATAATGCCCATCTCGACAGCCTGCAATATCTCGATAAAGCCCTGCCCGGGCGAATTGAACGCCGTGGTCATGACGTGGTACGCGTAATGATGCCGCTGGTGCAGGAGTTAGCGAAAGCGGAGAAGAAAACGTCATCAAAATAGGCGGGGATAATGTGGGTTCTGAAGCCGTGATGCAAGGGCGCGGGTTGTCGGGCTTTATGTTATTTCCCAATATAAACATGTATATACTCTATGGATTTCGAGTTGCAGGAAGGCGACAAGCGAGTGAATCCCGAATCACTTACTGTAGTAAGTGATTCGGGTGAGCGAACGCAGCCAACGCACCTGCAACTTGAAAGACGACGAGTATAAATGAAATATGGTCTTGTCGTTTTCTACGTTAACTAATCGAGATAGCCGCCTTTCTTCATATCTCTATCTTCACAGTACTCCCGGCGACACAAACCTATCACCAGAATAACGATATCAAGAATACCTGCGGTGATGGATAACTTAACAAATGCCAGCGCACTCAGCGGCGTGAACCACAGTTGACAAAGCGCAACCACGGCCCAAAAAACCAGTATTCCCAGACACAGCGTTACGGTTAGTTTCATACTTCTTTTTCAAGAATGACGAGATAGGCTTCACGTGCAAAAAACAGCAGCATGCGGCGGATATCTTTCTCCATTGTGACCACCCGCCATCCTTCGCGCGCATTTTTATTGAGGAACTCAGAAAACCTGACAGGATTCACTTTAGAGGCACCAAAGAACAAACTCCCTAGCATACCTTCCTGGTAAATGATTGCTTTATATTCCTTCACATATACTCCTTGCATATTGGACATATCAATCATATTCAGAACACTGAATTATGACTGTAAAACCATTTTAAAATACTCTGTAACGAGCCTGAGTAATTATGCAGAGTTCAAGTGTGACAACAAATTGTTTCTTAAGGGTAAGTCCTGATTCGGAATTTATAAACTTAAATACCATAAGACAACTGAATGAATATTTAAATTGCTAATGGCATAGGTTATTAATTCATACGGATAAATGGAGAGGAGAGATTTGTGAATAAACTGACATTTTCAGAACTGTTTATTGCGATAAACAGACAGGAGGGATCCGATAAACGTGGGCCAGCAATCGTGCAATGCTGGCCCACCTAAAAAAATATTACCCTTCGTGCAGCCCACACTCACGCTTCAACCCAAAGAAGCGCGTCTCTTCTTCCGCCATACCCGGCTCCCATTTACGGGTAGTATGGGTATCGCCTACCGACAGATAGCCCTGGTCCCACAGCGGATGATATTTCAGCCCGTGCTTTTGCAGGTATTGATAGACTGTGCGGTTATCCCAATCGATAATCGGCAGTACTTTAAATACGCCACGCTGAATCGCCAGCACCGGTAAGGTGGCGCGGCTGCCCGACTGCTCACGGCGAAGTCCGGCAAACCACGTCTGTGCGTTTAACGCTGTCAGCGCCCGGTTCATTGGTTCGACTTTGTTGATGTCGTTATATTTCTCAATGCCTTCAACGCCCTGTTCCCAAAGCTTGCCGTAGCGCGCTTCCTGCCAAGCAGCACTCTCTTTCGCCCGAAAGACCTGAAGGTTGAGGTTGAGTTTGTCCGTTAACTCGTCAATAAACTGATAGGTTTCCGGGAACAAATAGCCGGTATCGGTGAGGATCACCGGGATATCCGGGCGAATCTGATTCACCAGATGCAGGCTTACTGCCGCCTGAATACCAAAGCTTGAGGAAAGGACATATTCGCCGGGCAGGTTTTCCAGCGCCCAGGCAACACGTTCTTCTGCGCTCAGTTTTTCCAGCTGGGCGTTGGTTTCCGCCAGAGCCAGTACGCGTTCGACTTTCGGTAGTTCGTTCAGCGCGTTGAGATCGAGTTTGGACATAAGTTCCTCGCTGTTTGCCTTGCCTGATGGCGCTGCGCTTATCAGGCCTACGCCGTTGGTAGGCCGGATAAAGCATTTATGCCGCCATCCGGCAATTCAGGTTATTCCCAGAAATCACGCGCTGGATCGAGCACCGGGCGAATGATGCCCGCACGCACCGTAAAGTCGCCGAAGCCTTCACCCGCTTCACGCTCTTTCGCCCAGCGCCCAACCAGCTCATCGACCGAATCGAGAATTTCCGACTCGGTGATATTTTCACGATACATCCGGGGGATCCGCGACCCGCTGCGGTTACCGCCAAGATGCACGTTGTAGCGACCCGGCGCCTTACCCACCAGCCCAAGCTCTGCTAGCATCGCACGGCCACAGCCGTTCGGGCAGCCGGTTACGCGCATCACGATATGTTCATCAGGAATACCGTGTTTTTCTAAAATCGCTTCAACTTTATCGGTGAACGACGGTAAGAAGCGCTCGGCCTCAGCCATCGCCAAAGGACATGTCGGGAATGACACGCAGGCCATCGAATTTTCACGCTGCGGCTTCACCGCATTCATCAATCCGTGGTCGTGCGCCAGTTTCTCGATAGCCGCTTTCTGGCTTTCCGGTACGCCGGCAATAATCAGGTTCTGGTTCGCGGTGATGCGGAAATTGCCTTTATGGATCTTCGCGATCTCCAGCAGGCCGGTTTTCAGCGGACGCCCTGGATAATCAAGAATACGACCATTTTCGATAAACAGCGTCAGGTGCCAGTTATTGTCGATCCCTTTCACCCAGCCAATTCTGTCGCCACGGCTGGTGAATTCGTAAGGACGAATCGGCGCGAACTTGATCCCCGCACGGCGTTCAACTTCTTCTTTGAACGTCTCGACGCCGACGCGCTCAAGAGTGTATTTGGTTTTGGCATTTTTACGATCGGTACGGTTGCCCCAGTCACGCTGGGTGGTCACCACCGCTTCGGCCACCGCTAAGGTATGCTCCAGCGGCAGGAAGCCAAACTCGCTCGCCGTACGGGCGTAGGTTTTCTTATTACCGTGTTCGATAGACAGGCCGCCCCCGACCAGCAGGTTAAAGCCCACCAGCTTGCCGTTTTCGGCAATCGCCACGAAGTTCATATCGTTGGCGTGCAGATCGATATCGTTCTGCGGCGGGATCACCACCGTGGTTTTGAACTTACGCGGCAGATAGGTCGCCCCGAGGATCGGTTCTTCATCGGTGGTCGCGACCTTCTCCTGATCGAGCCAGATCTCCGCATAGGCGCGGGTACGCGGCAGCAAATGCTCTGAAATCTTCTTCGCCCACTCGTAGGCCTCAGCGTGTAGCTGCGACTCGTAAGGGTTAGAGGTGCACAGCACGTTACGGTTCATGTCGTTGGCGGTTGCCAGCGCATCAAGCCCCACGGAGTGCAGCATCTGGTGAACCGGCTTCACGTTCTTCTTCAGAATGCCGTGGAACTGGAAGGTCTGACGGTTAGTCAGACGGATGCTGCCGTAAATCGTGTTATCCGCAGCAAATTTATCGATAGCCTTCCACTGGGTGGTGGTAATCACCCCGCCGGGCAGACGGCAGCGCAGCAGCATCGCATGGCGCGGCTCAAGCTTCTGCTCGGCGCGTTCTGCACGAATGTCGCGGTCATCTTGCTGGTACATTCCGTGGAAGCGGATCAGCAGGAAGTTGTCGCCGTGGAAGCCGCCGGTCAGGCCATCATTGAGATCTTCTGCGATAGTCCCGCGCAGGAAGTTGCTCTCACGCTTCATGCGCTCGGCGTCAGTCAGTTTGCCTTCGACCACTAAAGGCCCTGGGTATTTTTCGCTCATTAGTAGACATCTCGCTGATAACGGCGCTCAACGCGCAGCTCACTTAAAAATTCATCCGCTGATTCAATGTCCATTGCACCGAATTCAGCAATCACTTCCAGCAGTGCCTGCTCGACATCTTTCGCCATGCGATTGGCATCGCCGCAGACATAAATATGGGCCCCGTCATTAATCCAGCGCCACAGTTCAGCACCCTGTTCGCGCAGTTTGTCTTGTACGTAGACTTTTTCTTTTTGATCGCGAGACCAGGCCAGATCGATGCGGCTTAATACGCCGTCTTTCACGTACCGTTGCCACTCCACCTGATAGAGGAAATCTTCGGTGAAGTGCGGATTACCAAAGAACAGCCAGTTTTTGCCTTCTGCGCCATCGGCGGCGCGCTGTTGCATAAAGGCGCGGAACGGCGCGATGCCAGTGCCCGGGCCAATCATAATCACCGGCGTTTGTGGGTTAGCTGGCAGACGGAAGTTATCATTGTGCTCAATAAATACGCGCACTTCACCGTCTTCTTCCACCCGTTCCGCGAGGAAGCTGGAAGCACCGCCCGCCCGGGTACGTCCTTCGATATCATAACGAACGACGCCGACGGTCACGTGCACTTCACTCTCGACTTCAGCCTGAGAAGAGGCAATGGAGTACAGGCGCGGCGTCAGTGGGCGCAGTAAACCGATTAACGCTTCTGCATCCAGCTGTGCCGGGGAGAAACGCACCATATCAACGATTGGCGTAGTCGCGGCGTACTGTTGCAGCTGCGCTTTGTCCCCCACCAGCGGCAACAACGACTCGCTGCGGGTCAGGGTCGCGTAGTTTTCCACGATGTTCGCGGTGTTGACCGTCAGCTCGAAGTGCCACTGTAGCGCTTCGGCGAGCGGCAAGGTTTTGCCTTCAACCGTCACGGGCTCGTCGCCCTTCAGCCACAGCAGTTCAACCAGTTCTTTTACCAGTTCGGGATCGTTCTGATACCAGACGCCGAGCGCATCGCCCGGCTGATAGCGCAGGCCAGAGTCACCAAGATCGATTTCAATGTGGCGAACATCTTTTTCCGAGTCACGTCCGGTAATTTTCTGATTAACCGCAAGTGATGCCACAAGCGGCGCTTCTTTGGTGTACGGGCTGGTGTGTACTTCGTTTACCGCGCCGCTTGCCACTGCCTGCACGGACTGGGCTGCTGGAGCGCGCGCTTTCAGGACGTCGACCAGGCGGGCACGCCATTCTGCCGCCGCGGCCTGATATTCCACATCGGCATCCACGCGGTCGAGAAGGCGTTCACCGCCTAACTCAGCCAGCTTGCTGTCGAAGTCTTTACCGGCCTGGCAGAAGAACTCATAGGAGGTGTCGCCAAGACCCAATACTGCAAAAGCGGTGTCGGTAAGCTTCGGCGCTTTTTTCGAGAACAGGAACTTATGCAGTGCAACCGCTTCTTCCGGCGCCTCCCCTTCCCCCTGCGTAGAAGCCACGATGACCAGCAGTTTTTCTGACGCGATTTGTTTGAATTTATAATCCCCAGCATTGACCAGGTTCACGTTCAGTTTTGCGGCCAGCAGGTCATCGCGCAGCGCTTCAGCTACGCGACGGGCATTCCCGGTTTGCGATGCGGAAATAAGCGTAATGGCCGGAACTTCTGCCGCAACGGGCGCCGGCGTTAAGGCCGTAGCACCAGGCTGCTGATTGAGCACGCCCCAAAAATAGCCAGAAACCCAGGCAAGCTGGGTGGGGGTTAAATCCGTAGTTGCCGCCTGCAGGCGAGCGAGCTGTTCCGTATTGAGCGGAAGCAAAGCTTGAGGGGGAGACTGTGTTGTCATGCGTTATTATGTTCCAGTAGCAAAGCTGTTTTCTAATCAGGAAAAACAGAACTGAATGTAAGGTTAACGATGTGGATAATAACAATTAAAGAAGGGTTGGAAATATCAAATAACCAAATGGACTAACCTCTTTTCCTGGTAGTTAATAGCAATAAAACAGATTAAATAAACCATTGATATATATGCAAAATAATTATCAGTGCGAGTATTTTTTATACTCATTGCCTATTTGATCGTTTTAGTTAATGCAGAAAAATGTGCTTTCCGTTACTATGCGGCGTTTTTTTCCGCAAGACTGAGAGTTCATGATGTCCACCACACTGTTTAAAGATTTCACCTTCGAAGCCGCCCATCACCTGCCGCACGTACCGGAAGGACACAAATGCGGGCGTCTGCACGGTCACTCGTTCATGGTGCGTCTTGAGATTACCGGTGATGTTGATCCCCATACCGGCTGGATTATGGATTTCGCCGAACTAAAGGCCGCGTTTAAGCCAACTTACGATCGTCTGGACCATTACTATCTGAACGATATTCCGGGCTTAGAAAATCCAACCAGCGAAGTATTGTCACGCTGGATCTGGGAACAGGTTAAGCCGGTTGTTCCGCTGCTGAGCGCGGTGATGGTGAAAGAAACCTGCACCGCAGGCTGCGTTTATCGCGGCGAGTAATTTTGTCCCGCACGCGGGGAGGCCAATCACGGACTCCCCCGCCCTTTCTTAATCTCACTATCATATTCATTTCCCTGATTTTTCATTATGCGGTACACCGCGCGGAAAAAGCGTGGAGTTGTGCCAGACTCATTGGGTTGGTCAATACATAATGAGGAAATAGGGATGAAGAAAACGCTTTTCGCGGCGATGCTGCCCGCATTGTTATTACTCTCAAGTGCCGCCCAGGCGCAAACTCCACTGGAAGGATATCAGCTTCAGCAGGTGCTGATGATGAGTCGCCATAACCTCCGCGCTCCGCTTGCCACCAACGGTAGCGTGCTGCAACAATCAACACCTAATAGCTGGCCTGAATGGGATGTCCCGGGCGGCCAGTTGACTACCAAAGGCGGCGTGCTGGAAGTGTACATGGGCCACTATATGCGCGAATGGCTGGCACAGCAGGGGATGGTCAAAAGCGGCGAATGTCCGGCACCGGAAACGGTTTATACCTATGCCAATAGCCTGCAACGCACCGTCGCCACCGCCCAATTCTTTATCACCGGCGCATTCCCGGGCTGCGATATCGTGGTTCACCATCAGGATAAAATGGGGACGATGGATCCCACCTTTAATCCGGTGATCACCGATGAGTCCCCCGAGTTTCGCGATAAAGCCATCCAGGCGATGGAAAAAGAGCGGCAAGGTAAACAGCTTGATGAAAGCTATAAGCTGCTCTCACAGATTGTCAGCTATCAGGACTCCCCGGCCTGTAAAGAGAAGCAGCAATGTTCCCTGAGCGATGCCAAAGACGACTTTAGCGCCAGCTATCAGAAAGAGCCCGGCGTTAAAGGGCCGCTGGCTATTGGTAATTCACTGGTCGACGCATTTACGCTGCAATATTACGAAGGCTTCCCGCTCGATCAGGTGGCATGGGGAGAAATTAAAACCGATCAGCAGTGGCGCGTGCTGTCTCAGCTGAAAAACGGCTATCAGGATAGTCTTTTCACTTCATCAGAAGTGGCGCGTAACGTGGCAAAACCTTTGGTGAAATACATCGATAATGCGCTGGTCACCGAGGCGACAAAAACGCCGAAAATTACCGTTCTGGTTGGGCATGATTCGAATATTGCCTCGCTCCTGAAAGCGCTCGATTTTGATGCCTATACGCTGCCGGGGCAGTATGAACGCACGCCAATCGGCGGAAAAATCGTGTTCCAGCGCTGGCATGATGTGAAAGGTAATCGGGATTTGATGAAGATTGAGTATGTTTATCAAAGCGCCGACCAGCTGCGCAACGCTGAAACATTAACGCTGAAAACGCCGCCGCAGCGCGTGACGCTTGCGCTTAAAGGTTGTCCGGTGGATGCCGATGGCTTCTGCCCGATGGAGACGTTTTCGAAGGTGATGAACGAGGCGGCTGAATAGACCGCCATTGCCGGATGGCGGCTTCGCCTTATCCGGCCTACATCAATAAATTGCCCGGCCGAGCGAAGCGACGCCGGGATTAGGCGATATTCAGATACTTATGCGTCTGCATCGACAGACGCCAGTTGCGCGCGATACAGGTTTCAATACACAGACGCGTGGCGTCCTCTTTCTGACTTATCGGCTGTAGCGCAATAATACGCGGCTTATCGTCTGAGAGCGTCTCCAGCAGTTCGTCGAGCGCTTCAATATCACGTACACGACCAACCGGATGCTTAATTTCATCAGCACGAATCAGCGCCTGTGACAGCACATCGTAGCCGCCGCGCATGTTCACCTTCGGCGACACGGTGACCCAGGTGTTGTGGCTGCAACGTACTTCATGAGTGCCGCTGGTTTCAATCTGACAGCTGTAGCCGTTTTGTTCCAGCAGCGTCGTCAATGGGGTTAAATCATGGATGCAGGGCTCACCGCCGGTAATCACCACATGGCGCGCGGTCCATCCCTGACGACCTATAATCGCCAGCAGATCGTCACTGCTCGCCGCGCCCCATTTGTCGCTTTCTTTGGTTTTTGCCAGGATACTGAACAGCGAAATTTCCCGATCGCTAAGCTTCTCCCAGGTATGTTTGGTATCACACCAGGCGCAGCCCACCGGGCATCCCTGTAAACGAATAAAAATTGCGGGAACGCCGGTAAAGTAGCCTTCACCTTGTAAGGTCTGGAACATTTCGTTAATCGGGTACTGCATCATTAACTCTTCAGTAGTGGTAAACCGTTATTATTGCATATTTCGCGCCAACGATCCCTCGCACTTCTTGCTCAGTGGTAAAGGGCTGTTAAAGGCGTCATTCAGCACGTTGGTGAAAGATTGATTTAAGACCGGGGACTTACTGGCGTTAACAAACACGGGGTGGGATTTTGTTACGGCTAAAAAAAATGCCAGCCCGCAGGCTGGCATTTTCAAATCAGAGCAAGAACAGGCTTATGCCTGACCTTTGATCTCTTTACGACCGTTGTACGGAGCCTGTGCACCCAGCGCTTCTTCGATACGAATCAGCTGGTTGTATTTAGCAACGCGGTCAGAACGGCTCATAGAACCCGTTTTGATCTGGCCTGCAGCAGTACCTACCGCCAGGTCAGCGATGGTTGCGTCTTCAGTTTCGCCAGAACGGTGAGAGATGACAGCGGTGTAGCCAGCGTCTTTCGCCATTTTGATCGCAGCCAGAGTTTCGGTCAGAGAACCGATCTGGTTGAATTTGATCAGGATGGAGTTAACGATGCCTTTTTCGATGCCTTCTTTCAGGATCTTGGTGTTGGTTACGAACAGATCGTCACCAACCAGCTGGATTTTGTCGCCCAGTACTTTGGTCTGGTATGCGAAACCATCCCAGTCAGACTCGTCCAGGCCATCTTCGATGGAGACGATTGGGTACTGTTTGGTCAGTTCTTCCAGGAAGTGAGTGAATTCTTCAGAGGTGAACGCTTTGTTGCCTTCGCCAGCCAGAACGTATTTACCGTCTTTGTAGAATTCAGATGCTGCACAGTCCATCGCCAGGGTGATGTCTTTGCCCAGCTCGTAGCCAGCAGCTTTAACAGCTTCAGCGATAACAGCCAGAGCTTCTGCGTTAGAACCCAGGTTTGGCGCGTAGCCACCTTCGTCACCAACTGCAGTGTTCATACCTTTAGCTTTCAGAACTTTAGCCAGGTTGTGGAACACTTCAGAACCCATACGTACGGCTTCTTTCAGGGATTTAGCGCCAACTGGCTGAATCATAAATTCCTGGATGTCGACGTTGTTGTCAGCGTGCTCACCACCGTTGATGATGTTCATCATCGGAACCGGCATAGAGTATTTGCCTGGAGTGCCGTTCAGTTCAGCGATGTGTGCGTACAGTGGCAGGCCTTTAGAAGCCGCTGCTGCTTTGGCGTTAGCCAGGGACACAGCCAGAATGGCGTTAGCACCGAAGTTGGATTTATTTTCAGTACCGTCCAGATCGATCATGATCTTGTCGATGCCAGCCTGATCTTTAGCATCTTTACCCAGCAGAGCCTGAGCGATTGGGCCGTTAACAGCGCCAACAGCTTTCAGTACGCCTTTACCCATGAAACGGGATTTGTCACCATCGCGCAGTTCCAGAGCTTCACGGGAACCAGTAGAAGCACCTGATGGAGCAGCAGCCATACCAACGAAACCACCTTCCAGGTGAACTTCAGCTTCAACAGTCGGGTTACCACGGGAGTCGATGATTTCACGACCGATGATTTTAACGATTTTGGACATTAGGTTTTCCTCAGTACAAGTTAAACTAAAACTCCAGACAAACAACGCCCCTCGTGGGGCGCTGCCGTTCTAACTTTTCTTACTTCGCTTGACGCTTCTGGTACTCGCTTGCGGCTTTCACAAAGCCTGCAAACAGCGGGTGCCCATCACGCGGTGTGGAAGTAAACTCCGGGTGGAACTGACAAGCAACGAACCATGGGTGATTCGGAACTTCGATGATCTCGACCAACTGATCATCACCGGAACGGCCCGCAACGCGCAGACCTGCAGCTTCAATCTGTTTCAACAACATGTTGTTGACTTCATAGCGGTGACGGTGACGTTCAACAATGGTTGGTTCGCCGTACAGCTGGCGAACCAGGCTGTCATCGCCCAGCTGACACTGCTGTGCGCCTAAACGCATCGTGCCACCCAGGTCGCTTGAATCGCTACGAACTTCGACATTGCCATCTTCATCACGCCATTCGGTAATGAGCGCCACAACCGGGTACTTACAGTCTGGCACAAATTCCGTAGAGTTGGCGTTGTCCATCCCCGCAACGTTGCGCGCAAACTCAATCAGCGCAACCTGCATACCCAGGCAGATACCCAGATAAGGAATTTTGTTTTCACGCGCATAGCGCGCTGTCGCGATTTTACCTTCTACACCACGGTAGCCGAAGCCGCCAGGGATCAGGATAGCATCCAAATCTTTCAGAATTTCGACGCCACGCGTTTCGACATCCTGCGAGTCGATAAGTTTGATATTTACGCTAACACGGTTTTTCAGGCCGCCGTGCTTAAGCGCTTCAATCACCGATTTGTAAGCATCTGGCAGTTCAATGTACTTGCCGACCATACCAATGGTGACTTCACCACCCGGATTCGCTTCTTCGTAGATAACCTGTTCCCATTCGGACAGATTCGCTTCCGGGCAGTTCAAGCTGAATCGTTTACAAATATAATCATCCAGCCCCTGTGATTTCAACAGGCCCGGAATTTTATAAATGGAATCGACATCTTTCATTGAAATAACGGCTTTTTCTGGCACGTTACAGAACAATGCAATTTTTGCACGTTCGTTGGCCGGAATCGCACGATCGGAACGGCAGACCAGAATATCGGGCTGAATACCGATGGACAGCAGTTCTTTTACGGAGTGCTGAGTCGGTTTAGTTTTGACTTCGCCCGCCGCAGCCAGATAAGGCACCAGGGTCAGGTGCATGAACAGCGCGTGCTCACGACCAATGTCCACAGCCAGCTGACGAATCGCTTCCAGGAACGGTAAGGATTCGATATCACCAACTGTACCGCCGATTTCGACCAGTACCACGTCGTGGCCTTCGCCGCCGGCAAGAACACGCTCTTTAATCGCGTTAGTGATGTGCGGGATAACCTGAACGGTCGCGCCCAGATAGTCGCCACGGCGCTCTTTGCGCAGGACGTCTGAGTAAATACGACCAGTGGTGAAGTTATTACGGCGAGTCATTTTGGTACGAATGAAGCGCTCATAGTGACCCAGGTCCAGGTCGGTTTCAGCGCCGTCTTCTGTAACGAACACTTCCCCGTGTTGGATCGGGCTCATGGTACCTGGATCGACGTTAATGTACGGATCCAGTTTCATCATGGTCACGTTGAGGCCACGGGCTTCAAGAATGGCTGCCAGGGATGCTGCGGCAATGCCTTTACCCAGAGAGGATACGACCCCGCCGGTCACAAAAATATAGTTCGTTGTCATGCTGGACCTGAGAAGTTAGGGTGAAACGATGGAATAACCAAGACGGGAAAGTAGTATACCCGAACATGGCGAGCGCCACAAACTTTCATTCTCGCTCCTCAATCGCCGCAGAAACAAACATGGGGAGTGAGAAAATAGCCCCTTTTGGGTAAATGTTTTTGACGCAAATCAAGCGCTTGTCATTTAAGATTTCGCACTTTTCGCCCTTTCCCGCAAAAATTCTTTAGAGATCATGTTCCTGGCGTTTTACCTGCTGCCAAACTTCTTCCATGACATCCAGATCCACACCGGTCATTTCCAGGCCACGCGCGGTGACAATACGCTCAACTTCACGAAAACGGCGCTCAAATTTATCATTCGCCTTTTGCAGCGCAGTCTCGGCTTTGACCCCTAAATGACGCGATAAATTGACCGTGGCGAACAGCAGATCGCCAACCTCTTCTTCTAGTCTAGCTTCATCAATGACGGCCTGCTTTGCTTCATCCATCACTTCGTCAATTTCTTCGTACACTTTATCAAGCACCGGGCCTAGCGTTTTCCAGTCAAAGCCCACCGCCGAGCAGCGCTTCTGGATTTTGTGCGAGCGCATCAACGCCGGGAAAGCGCGAGGAATATCATCCAGCGCGGAGTGCTGAGCTTTCTCCGCTCGCTCTACGGTTTTGATCTGCTCCCAGCGTGTAAGTACTTCCTCACTATTGCTGGCGCTGGCCTCCCCAAAGATATGCGGGTGACGGCGCTCGAGCTTATCGCTGATAGATTGGCAGATATCATTGAAATCAAAGCGGCCTTCTTCCTGCGCCATTTGCGCGAAAAAGACAACCTGGAACAATAGGTCACCGAGTTCACCGCGCAGATCGTCGAAGTCTTCGCGCGCAATGGCGTCGAGCACTTCGTAAGTCTCTTCTAACGTATAGGGAGCAATGGTGCTGAAAGTCTGCTCTTTGTCCCACGGACAGCCGTTTTCCGGGTCGCGCAGACGCTGCATAATCCCGAGCAGTCGATCGATTTGGTTCATTTGGAAATCCTGAAGAAGTAGGCCGGATAAGGCGTCAGCCGCCCTCCGGCGTTATGAAATGGCCGGATGGCGGCTGACGCCTTATCCGGCCTACAAACGTATTAGCCGCCGTGCAGACGGCGGGCGTCAATGACGTCCGGCACCTGATTAAGCTTGCCGAGCACGCGCCCGAGGACCTGCAGGTTGTAGATTTCAATCGTCATGTCGATGGTCGCCATCTGCTGCTTGGTATCGCTACGGCTGGCTACGCCCAGCACGTTCACCTTTTCGTTAGCAAGAATGGTGGTGATATCGCGCAACAGGCCGCTGCGATCGTTGGCTTGTACGCGAACCACCAGCGAGTATCCCGCCGAATAGCTCTCGCCCCAAACCGCATCAACAATACGTTCAGGCGCGTGCGATTGCAGTTCTGCAAGCTGGTCGCAATCGGCACGGTGCACGGAAATCCCGCGCCCCTGAGTGATAAAACCGACAATCTCATCGCCCGGAATCGGCTGGCAGCAGCGCGCAATATGGTGCATCAGGTTGCCGACCCCTTCGACCACCACGCGACCATTGTCTTTGCTGCGATTGTTCTGCGGGGTATAGCTTTTCTGCTGCAGTTGTTTCAGCGCGGCGGCGTCCTGCTCGGCGGCGCTAGGCTTGTTAAACTGCGCTTGCAGGAAATTCACCATCTGGTTGAGGCGAATATCACCGCCGCCGATGGCCGCCAGCAACTCTTCCACGTCGTTAAAGTTGTAGCGAGGCAGCAGATGTTTTTCGGCTTCCTTGAGGCTGATTCCCAGGTGCTCAAGCTCGTCGTCGAGAATTTGACGCCCGGCAATAACGTTTTTGTCTTTATCCTGCTTGCGGAACCAGGCATGGATTTTCGACCGCCCACGGCTGGTAGTGACATAGCCAAGGTTCGGGTTCAACCAGTCACGGCTTGGGTTCGGCTGTTTCTGGGTGATAATTTCAATCTGGTCACCCATTTGCAGCTGGTAGGTGAACGGCACAATGCGACCGCTGATTTTGGCCCCGATACAGCGGTGCCCCACATCGCTGTGGATGTGGTAGGCAAAATCGAGCGGCGTAGAGCCAGCCGGCAGATCCACCACGTCACCTTTCGGCGTAAAGACATACACCCGGTCGTCAAAGACCTGGCTGCGCACCTCGTCCAGCATCTCGCCGGAGTCGGCCATCTCTTCCTGCCATGCAATCAGCTTGCGCAGCCAGGCGATACGGTCTTCGTAACCAGAGCGCATTCCACTCACCGCACCTTCTTTATACTTCCAGTGCGCGGCCACGCCCAGCTCGGCGTCTTCGTGCATCTGCTTGGTGCGGATCTGGATTTCAATCGTTTTGCCGTTTGGCCCAAGAACCACGGTATGAATAGATTGGTAGCCGTTCGGTTTCGGGTTGGCGACGTAGTCGTCAAACTCATCCGGCAGGTGGCGATAGTGAGTGTGTACTATCCCCAGTGCGGCGTAACAATCCTGGAGGCGTTCCGCCACGATGCGCACCGCGCGCACGTCAAACAGCTCGTCAAAGGCGAGATGTTTTTTCTGCATTTTGCGCCAGATGCTGTAGATGTGTTTCGGGCGACCATAAACCTCGGCTTTTACCCCTTCGGTTTTCATTTCGCTGCGCAGGTGGCCGACAAAATCGTTGATGTAGGATTCTCTGTCGATACGGCGTTCATGCAGCAGCTTGGCAATACGCTTATACTCTGCCGGATGCAGATAGCGGAAGCAGTAATCCTCCAGCTCCCATTTGAGCTGGCCGATACCTAAGCGGTTGGCAAGTGGGGCATAGATGTTGGTACATTCTTTCGCCGCCAGCACGCGTTCATCTTCCGGGGCGTCTTTGACTTCACGCAAGTGGGCGATACGTTCGGCAAGCTTAATGACCACGCAGCGGAAATCATCCACCATCGCCAGCAGCATCCGGCGCACGTTATCCACCTGCTCAGAAGAAACCGCATCGGTATGCGTGGCTTTGAGCTGCCGAATCGCCGCCATGTCGCGCACGCCGTGGATCAGAGTGACAACGGACTGCCCAGCGCTTTCGCTAAGCACCTCTTCACTCACCACGTTAGCGTCAACTAACGGGAACAACAGCGCCGCACGCAGCGTGTCGTTATCCATGCTCAGCGTTGACAGGATCTCAACCATTTCTACGCCGCGCCACAGCATCAGCTCGGCATCTGAGCGCCCCACAGTCTGGCGACGACAATAATCCCAGGTCTCGGCTAAGCGTTCACACGACTGCTGGCTGGAAATTCCCAGACTGGTGATCCATTTCTGAGGGTCAAATTCGCCAGCTTTATTTAGATGTGCACTTCTTACCGCAACCATTGTCCTCTCCTTCCCGGGACCGGCCTGTCGAAGTCGACAAGCCACTATAATTACCTACGCTCAAACAGCACCATAGATTCCTGATGCCCAGTGTGCGGGAACATATCAAGCATTGCCAGACGCTGAATTTGGTAACCTGCCCCCAGCAACGCCTCGCTATCGCGCGCAAGCGTCGCTGGGTTACAGGAAACATAAACCACCCGCGTTGGCGCTAATTTTATAACATGCTGCATCACGCCCGGTGCGCCCGCACGAGCAGGATCGAGTAAAACTTTGTCAAAACCGTGCTTCGCCCACGATTGCAGCGTGACGTCGTCTTCCAGATTCTCATGGAAAAAAGTCACGTTTTGCAGACCGTTGTGCGCTGCATTTTCGCGGCCTTTCGCGACCAGCGCCGGTACGCCTTCAACGCCCACCACGCTGGCAGCACGTTGAGCGAGCGGCAGCGTGAAGTTCCCCATGCCGCAGAATAGATCCAGAACTCGGTCGGTTGACTGTACATCCAGCCACGACAACGCCGTTGCAACCATCTGCTGATTCACACCGTCATTGACCTGGATGAAATCGCGCGGACTGAACGTTAAGCGTAGACCGTCTGAGGAATACCAGGGCGCTTCACCGGTAACGTGTTCCAGTATCTCGCTTTCAGGTGCCAGATAAAGCGCCACGCCGGAAGAATGCGAAAAGCGTTCCAGTTTTTCTTTATCTTCCTGCGTGAATGCCGCCGTGTGGCGCAGTACCATCAGCGGACCGTTGTCAGCGCTGACTAACTCCACATGGCCTAGCTGCCGCAGGCCTTTTAAACTGCTTAAACATTCACGCACGGCTGGCAGCAGCGCCTCAAGAGTGGGCACCAAAATGGGGCACTGCACCACATCAATGATTTCATTGGAATTGGCTTTACGAAAGCCCATCTGCAATTGTTGTGTCTTTGGCAGATAATTCAAGGCGAGCCGCGCACGACGGCGGTAACCCCACGATTCGCCGGCAATCACTTCGTCTGTTTCTCGTTTCATTAACCGCGTCAGCGCCGCACGCTTGCTGCGCTGTTGTAGTGCAACCGACGCATGTTGCTGCTGGCAGCCGCCGCAGACGCCAAAATGCGGGCAACGGGGCGTTTCCCGTTCCGAACTGCTGCTCAGGCGACGTTTAACCTGGCCGCGTGCATACTGTTTTTTATCTTCAGTGAGGGTAATTTCCGCCGTTTCTTCTGGCAGTAATCCATTGATAAATAGTGTTTTCCCATGATGTTTTGCGACACCTTGCCCAAAGGGATCAAGATCGCTGACCGTCACGGTTATGATCTGGCGCGTCGTCACGCGTCGTTTTGCAGAGTAGAATTGCGCCATCGTAGAGATTTTTCTCAAAAAAAATATATTGCCCTAATTCTCCCACAACGGACCTCCATGACCAACTACAGCCTTCGTGCAAGAATGATGATTTTAATCCTGGCGCCAACCGTTTTGATCGGTTTGTTGCTCAGCATTTTCTTCGTCGTACACCGCTATAACGACCTGCAGCGTCAACTGGAAGACGCCGGTGCCAGCATTATTGAGCCACTGGCCGTCTCCAGCGAATACGGTATGAATTTACAAAACCGTGAGTCGATCGGTCAGTTGATAAGCGTTCTGCATCGCCGCCACTCCGATATTGTCCGCGCCATCTCCGTGTATGATGAACACAACAGGCTGTTCGTCACCTCGAATTATCAGCTCGATCCCGGGGAATTACAGTTACCACGCGGTATGCCATTCCCGCGAAGGCTTAACGTGACGCGCCAGGGTGATATCATGATCCTGCGTACGCCTATTATTTCTGAACATTATTCACCCGATGAGTCTCCCCAGTCCGACGCTAAAACGCCGGTCAATATGCTGGGCTACGTTGCGCTGGAGCTGGATCTCAAATCGGTGCGTTTACAGCAGTACAAAGAAATTTTCATCTCAAGCGTAATGATGCTGTTTTGTATCGGTATCGCGCTGATTTTCGGCTGGCGGTTGATGCGCGACGTCACCGGGCCGATTCGCAATATGGTGAATACCGTTGACCGCATTCGTCGCGGTCAGCTCGACAGCCGCGTCGAAGGCTTTATGCTTGGCGAACTCGATATGCTGAAAAACGGCATCAACTCGATGGCCATGTCCCTTGCCGCCTATCATGAAGAGATGCAGCATAACGTCGATCAGGCCACGTCTGATTTGCGCGAGACGCTTGAGCAGATGGAGATCCAGAACGTTGAGCTGGATCTGGCTAAAAAACGCGCGCAGGAAGCCGCGCGTATTAAATCCGAATTCCTCGCCAATATGTCACACGAGCTGCGAACACCGCTAAACGGCGTTATTGGCTTTACCCGTCTGACGCTAAAAACCGAGCTCACACCCACTCAGCACGATCACCTGAGCACCATCGAACGCTCGGCCAACAACCTGCTGGCGATTATTAACGACGTGCTCGATTTCTCTAAACTTGAGGCCGGGAAGCTGCTGCTGGAAAGCATTCCGTTCCCGCTACGCAATTCGCTCGATGAAGTGGTGACATTACTGGCCCATTCCGCTCACGATAAAGGTCTGGAGCTCACTCTCAACATTAAAAATGACGTGCCGGATAACGTGATTGGCGACCCGCTGCGCTTACAGCAGGTCATCACTAATCTGGTCGGCAATGCCATCAAGTTTACCGAGAATGGCAACATTGATGTGCTGGTTGAACAACGCGCTATCAGCAACAATAAAGTGCAGATTGAAGTCCAGATTCGCGATACCGGGATAGGTATTCCCGAGCGCGATCAGTCACGCCTGTTCCAGGCTTTCCGCCAGGCCGATGCGAGTATCTCCCGCCGCCATGGCGGTACCGGGCTGGGGCTGGTTATCACGCAAAAACTGGTGCGTGAGATGGGCGGGGATATCTCCTTCCACAGCCAGCCGAATCGCGGCTCAACCTTCTGGTTTAATATCAATCTTGATTTGAACCTCAACGTGGTATCCGACAGCCTGGATACTCGCAGCCTGGCGGGCAAACGTATTGCGTATGTTGAAGCCAATGCGGCTGCGGCCCAGGCGACCCTGGATATGCTGGCCACAACGCCGCTTGAAGTGGTGTACGCCGTGAGCATTGCCGCCCTGCCGGTCGAGAAATACGATATTTTGCTGGTTGCCGTTCCGGTATCCGTACGCGATCTTAGCGTGCATCGCGATAAGCTTAGCGCCGCACTGGCCATGACAGACCTGCTGATACTAGCGCTACCTTGTCATGCGCACGTCGATGCGGAGTCGCTGAAGAAAAACGGCGCGGCGGCGTGTCTGCTTAAGCCGCTGACCACGACGCGGCTGCTGCCCGTCATGCTAGAGTTTAGCCGTACGCCATCCTCTCCTCTGCCGCTGCCAAATACCGAGCACCGTCTGCCGATGACGGTCATGGCCGTGGATGATAACCCCGCCAACCTGAAGTTGATTGGCGCATTGCTAGACGATCAGGTACAGCACGTTGAGCTGTGCGAAAGCGGACAGCAGGCCATTGAACGCGCGAAGCAGATGAAGTTCGATCTGATTTTGATGGACATCCAGATGCCGGACATCGACGGCTTGCGCGCCTGCGAGTTAATTCGTCAACTGCCGCACCAGCAACAAACGCCGGTCATCGCTGTGACGGCCCACGCCCTTGCCGGACAGCGTGAAAAGCTGCTCGCCGCGGGTATGAATGATTATCTGGCAAAGCCGATTGAAGAGTATCGACTGCATGATTTATTGCTGCGCTATAAGCCCGGCCTCAATCCACTGCCACGACCGCTACAGCCGGAAGCGGCAGAGCCCGCCATCGACCATAACGCGACGCTCGACTGGCAGCTAGCGCTGCGACAGGCCGCCTATAAGCCTGACCTGGCGCGTGAAATGCTGCAAATGCTGGTGACCTTCTTGCCTGAGATCCGCAACAAAGTGGAAGAACAGCTGGTGGGTGAAAATCCCGACAATCTGGTCGATGCTATCCATAAGCTGCACGGCAGCTGCGGCTACAGCGGCGTGCCACGACTGAAGCATCTGTGCCAGTTGATTGAAGGGCAACTGCGTAGCGGCACCCCAGCGGAAGAACTTGAGCCTGAGCTGCTGGAACTGCTGGATGAGATGGATAATGTGACCCGGGAAACCCGGAAGATTTTGGGGTAGGTGCTAATTTCAGTGTATGCCTGGCGGCACGGTTACCTGGCGGGGCGTAATCATAGCGGTAAATACCGCTATGATTACGATCGGCAAGCAGCCGTTCGGCGATGGTAATCAAAATGCAGCGCAGTGGTGCCGTATGTCGACCCTGCGCATCGTACTCAAAGCGAGTCAGCAGAGTAATACCGCCATTCTTGGGCGTTTCAGTCTGCATTAGAACTCACCCAACACCAAAAGCTCTCTCCCCTACCGACCTGCACCAGCCGAAGCTATTGACCGGCATGTCATAATCAAACTGTAATACTCTGGCATCATCGGAGGTGAGTTATGGTACTCACTTTGCTGGATCCTATGCGGAACCACACTTACTGCTAGCGTACCGTTCGCTTTCACCGTGATCCGCAAAAACACACCATACAAATATACTACCGCCCCACCCTGATAGTCCCTTATCTGCACCGAGCTATTCTAAGCCCAAAGACGGGATTTCCAAAGCACAGCGCCGCTACAAAGTCAGCTATGACAGAGTCCGCCACGAAAACCGTCGGAATATAGCTAATACCTGCTGTTCATCCCAGCCTGCACTTCAAGAGCAACTGGCTGGACGAAGCAGGCTTAGAGACTGGGCGCGGCGTGAAGGATGTGCTGGTTTAGTGGATTTAACGGGGATTGAATAATAAAAAGCCGGAAATATTCAATAATTCCCGGCATATAATAGCTATTTATTCTTTAATGTTGTACTAAGTACATCACGTAACATATTCTCATGACTTTCATACCATAAATCCATATCCATATTTTCGATAAAATAAGAATCATTTTTATCATTATGGCATATTATGCAATGCATCGTATTCATCACGAACCATACTATAAAATCCAATAATGCATTGACATCATTTTCATTTAGAGAACTCTTCTGGATTAAACTAGACTCAATATTTTTTATCAACTCAGTGAAAAGAAAATTATTATATATTCTATTTTCAAACAGTTCATAACAAAAAGTACCTTCAATAAGATCATTTCTATTATTCAATATTTTATCAATTATCATATTCAACATCCTGGACCTCGTCTGCCGCTTGCTTTTGCTGTCTTCGCCTCGTTTAGCGAGCCATCTAAATTAAATACACCTTTAGCTGAATTATCTTTGGCAAAAAGCTCGATATGATCTTTGTGCATACCATCAAGATAATAATAATCACCCGGTTTAACTTTTATTCCACCGACATTTGTTTTCGATGTTATTTTAAAGATTTGCTGCCCTTGATATGTTTTCCCCGTCCTTGCTGATACTGGGCCTAATACATCGCCTAGAGGAGTGCCATAAATAGGATTGTTAGATAATCCGAATGGGTCTATCCATGTGAGAGGATTCGGCGCATATGCGTAGAGATTTAACCCGCCAACCAGCCCTATCGGGTCCGGCTGGGTAAACCGCCCACACTCTGGCGCATAATACCTGAACGTATTGTAGTGAAGCCCCGTCTCCGCGTCAAAATACTGGCCCGCAAAACGCAGGTTTTGTTCGGCCGTCAGCACCGTATGCGCACTTCTGCTCTCTCTTTTTTCTCCCCACAGCGCGTAACGCGCCTCATACACCAGCTTTCCTGACTCACTGGTCATCGCTTCCGGCAGTCCGTTCAGCCCTGTGTGGTAGTAGTAAATCCTTGTCTCCGCCTGACGCGGCGTTTCCGGCTCCAGCACCCGAAAATCCAGCCTGTCCACTCGCGCCAGTGGTTCATAGCCCTCACCGTTATACACATACATGACATCCGTCATTTTGCCCGGGCTGTATTCTCCCCGCAGCCGCATACCGTCCCAGATAAAATGCACCCTTTCCGGGGCAGGATCCGCTTCATCCGGGCCAGGACATCCGTATAACCGCTTGCCTGTTCTCCGGCCAAGCAGATCGTAATCATATTCCACCCGCTGCCATCGGGAACTGGCCCTGTCCGCAAACCGCACTTCCACCATCCGATTATCGCTGTTATACCGGTAATCCTGCTGCTGCGCCTGTGCATCTGTGCGACGCTTCATTCGCCCGAAAGCATCATACTGATAACAATACCCCTGGTACTGCATCAGCTGATTATTGCGGATCGCCGGATCGCCCTCCCGCATCAGATTTCCGGCCAGATCACAGTACTGCCATACCATGATGTCCTGCTGTGCGCTCAGGATCTGTCCGGCACAGCCATACTGATATTAGATAGTAAAAAACCACCTGCATAGCAGGTGGCATTGATAACGCCCCATAGGGGCGTGCTAAGTCCAGACTCTGAGAGCCTTCCCTTCACACCTCTTTTAGTGGAAGCTGGCTCTCTTCAACTTCATGCTTTTCCTGATATTTCACATACTTTCTTATCATTTCTTCATTTATACCTACGGTATCTACGCAATAACCCCGGGCCCAAAAGTGATTTCCCCACAGCTTGTTCTTTCGCAGGTAAGGAAATTTACTGAACAAACGAAGAGCTGTTTTGCCCTTCAAATGGCCTATCACATGTGAAATGGAAAGACGCGGTGGTACTTTTACCAGTAAATGAACATGATCAACCTGCACATTCAGCTCAACTACTTCTATCCCGAGCTGTTCACTTGAGATCCTTATTTGTCTGTAGACCTCTTTGCCAACATTGTTCCTCAGGATGCGAAATCGGTACTTGGGTGTCCATACGATATGGTATTGACAACACCAAAGCACATGAGATGCTTTCTGGAATCTACTCATGGTTAAATCCTTATCAGTTATGGGGATAACAGATTCGGATTTTCCCATGAGTAGCATTTCTGGCAGTGCCAACCTGTTGCTGACCACCTCCATAGGAGGTGGTGTTTATGCAGGGATAAAAACCGGGAAAATCAGAAGATATTTCCCGGTTTATTGAAAAAACGACTTTATTTACGAATATTTAATTTCACACTTCCCGACTATATCAAAAACATGATCATAAGTACTAAGAACTATATGTTGAAGTTCGTCTTCATCTGTATTTTCTATCAAGTCAAAGCTTGAAAGAGAATATTTCTCATATGGAGAATCATCCGCTTTATATATAGACATTTTTTTGATATTACTAAACAAAAATCCAATATTAACATCAGGAGCATCTGTAATAATTGGCTTACAAGAAGACAAAGATAACGACGCTTTAATGAGAAAATTAAAAGGATAGAGTATTAATTCAGTCCCTGATAGAATTAAAGCATCTCGCCCGTAAATTAGACCATATTTTGTTTCTATTGCCGTCACATTCATGTCAGCCACAACCTCTTGTTCTTATTGATTTACCACCATCACTAGTTGAAAATCTTCGGTCAAGATTAATTTTTGACAACTCTTCTGGGGTTGCCCATCTGGATGGGATTTTAGGTACTCCAGCTTCCTTAGCTGCATACAGGCGTCTATTATCCAAACTAAATACTGAATCCTTATGTGCTCCTTGAGACAATAAACGCTCTTGAACATTTGCGGGTAAATCCCGCATCCTGACTTTTCTAATTGGCTCAACTTCATTTATATATGAAGGGTCATTTATAAGCCTATGTATTAACCCATTAACGTTTCTTCCGTCCTCAAAGACAGCATTAATACTATCTTGTGAGAATAAAACCGTTTTAGGACTAACAGGGGATAATCCCAGTGGATCAATGGATGACAGAGGATTAGGTGCATAAGCATACAGGTTTACCCCCCCCTTTAGCCCTATCGGGTCCGGCTGGGTAAACCGCCCACACTCCGGCGCATAATACCTGAACGTATTGTAGTGAAGCCCCGTCTCCGCGTCAAAATACTGTCCCGCAAAACGCAGATTTTGTTCGGCCGTCAGCACCGTATGTGCGCTTCTGCTCTCTCTTTTTTCTCCCCACAGCGCGTAACGCGCCTCATACACCAGCTTTCCTGAGACACTGGTCATCGCTTCCGGCAGTCCGTTCAGCCCTGTGTGGTAGTAGTAAATCCTTGTCTCCGCCTGACGCGGCGTTTCCGGCTCCAGCACCCGAAAATCCAGCCTGTCCACTCGCGCCAGTGGCTCATAGCCCTCACCGTTATACACATACATGACATCCGTCATTTTACCCGGGCTGTATTCTCCCCGCAGCCGCATACCGTCCCAGATAAAATGCACCCTTTCCGGGGCAGGCTCCGCTTCATCCGGGCCAGGCCACCCGTATAACCGCTTGCCTGTTCTCCGGCCAAGCAGATCGTAATCATATTCCACCCGCTGCCATCGGGAACTGGCCCTGTCCGCAAACCGTACTTCCACCATCCGGTTATCGCTGTTATACCGGTAATCCTGCCGCTGCGCCTGTGCATCTGTGCGACGCTTCATTCGTCCGAAAGCATCATACTGATAACAATACCCCTGGTACTGCATCAGCTGATTATTGCGGATCGCCGGATCGCCCTCCCGCATCAGATTTCCGGCCAGATCACAGTACTGCCATACCATGATGTCCTGCTGTGCGCTCAGGATCTGCCCGGCACAGTCATACTGGTAGTACGTGCTGCCGCTGCGGGTTTGTGCAGAGAGCAGGGCATCTGCATCCCGCGTCCGGTGCCAGTGGCTGATCAGAAAACCCCGCTGATCCCACGCATAACGTCTTTCCAGTAATGGCGTGCCATGCTGCTGCGCCATCTGTGTCAGCCGGGCCGTGATCCGCCCTGCCGCATCATATTCCGTTCGCTGTGTCAGGCTACCCTGCGTACGGCTGATTTCACGATGCAGACTGTCACGCTCAAACTCAGCCAGCACCGTCTGCTGCCCGTGCTCATCTTCCAGATTAAGCTGCTGAAGGTGACCGCTGCCGTAATACAGCCGCTTCAGTCGACGGCCATCCGGCAACTGCGTTTCCGTGCGGTTGCCAAGTTCATCATAGCGGTGCGTGAACACCCCGGCCTGGTTGTGTTCCTCCAGCAGGCTGCCATACTCGTCCGTCACCAGGCGCAGCGTCTCCTGCACGGTGACATTTTCATCCCCGCACCGTTTCTTCTGCCAGTCCTCCGCCGTAAAGCGCTGCAGGGTCAGGGTATTTTTCGCGTACTGCCAGATGACCGTGCCATCCTCGTTTTCCCTGTGCAGCACGCGTCCGGCTGCATCATACGCCAGCCGCGTTATCTGCGCAGGCACCTCCCGGCTGTACACGCCGGGCGCAGGATGGCGGGTTATTTCGGTGACGTTATCCAGGCTGTCATACCGGTACACTTCCCGGCTGCCGGTCAGATCAGAGATTTCCTCCAGCCGGGACAGACTGTCCCAGCCAAAACGGTATGCTTCATTTTTCTGGTTATATAACGCCACCAGTTGCCCGGCAGCATTATATTCAAAGCGTAGCTGGCGCTGCTGCGGATCGGTGTGTCGGATAACCTGCCCGCGCAGGTTATAGTCAAACAGACTGCTCTGCCGGGCCGGATCGGTCATGCCCGCCAGCTGCCCACGGGCATTATAACGGTAAGTGGTTTCCCCGCCGTCAGGCCGGATTTGTTTTTCCAGTCGTCCTGCCGCCGAAAATGACTGGCGGGTGCTGTTACCCTGCGCATCCGTGACGGTACTCAGCCGTCCCTGCTCATCGTAATATAGATACGTGGAATGCCCGGAGCAGTCCGTCTGGTGCGTTAACTGACCCCGGTTATTCCAGCCGTAACGGTAGCGGTTGCCCCGCGGATCCTGCACGCTGTCAATAAGTCCGGCGGCGTCGTAGTCAAAACGGGTGATCAGGCCCGCCTGATCAATGGTTTTAATACGGTCGCCAAACGTATTGTAAACATGGCGTAAAACCAGTCCCTCCGGGTATTCTTCTACCAGTGGAAAGGCAAAATCCCGATCCCATTCAACCGTATATTTCTGACCGATGGGATCGACGGCCTGAACAAGATTGCCGCGCTCATCATACTTAAACCGATACTCGCCCTGTGCAGGATCGACTGCTCTTCTGAGTTCCCGGTTTTCGCCCCATTCGTAATGCCAGACGATATCCGGCGCTGGCTGATAGCGAATAATATTGTACTGGTCATCCCATTCGTGCTCGCTGTCTGGTCTGCCATCGCCATAATGAAGCGTGGCCCTGCGTCCGCCAGGATCATAATCAAACAGGATCTCTCCGCTACGTTGTTCTCCCTCCTGCATCCAGTGCCGGAGAACATAGTAACGATCAGGCTCGCCGGAGAAAGACTGCCAGCGGTAATGCGCCTGTATACCGTCAGCCGTCTGGTGCATCGTCAGGCGCCCATGATCCGCACCCCAGGCAAAACGGCGCAGGACAACACCATCAGCATCCACCACACCAGTGAGTTGCCCCCGCGTATTATAATGATAACAAATACGCAATGCGCCCGGTCGGGCGTCTTCCTGCCGGTACTGCTGGTAGACTGCCTGCAAACGAGAATGCTGTGGGTGATACTCCAGATGCAGACAGATGGCCTGAAGATCATCCTCAATCTTTAGCAGTTGCCCCCGGTCATTATAATGATAACGGACGCCATTCAGATGGCGGTCATACTCCTGTGTCAGACGAAAGCGCCCCTCCTGCTGCGGACAGGCCTCAAAAACCTGGTATCCACCCTGTGCGCTTTCCAGCACAAATGTATCTGGCAGAGGGTGATAAAGCCGGAATCCCTCGTCCACATAGAACATGGCTCCCCCGACCGGAACATCTCCCAGTCCCAGTTCCCGGCCCGACAGGTCATGAAAATATATCTGGGCGCTGTCTCCTTGATCCAGCGCAGTAAACTCCCGATGCAGGAACACTTCAAACGGCAGGCACCACCCCAGCCCCAGTATGCCTTCGTTGCGGTTATGGCTGCTGTAGACACGCTGCCACATCACCGGAAGTAATCCGTCGCAGACAAAATCCAGCTCTTCATCACCCGCCAGGACTTTTATCCCGGAAGCAATATGTACCGGCCGGGCTGTTTGCGATGAGGCAGCCTGCCCCGAAGTCAGGGAGGATAAAACAGAAGAGAGTACTCCACCGGCCAGAATCCCCAGGGTATTACCCAGCACTGAACCGGCAATCAGGCAGGGGAGCTCCTTGGCAAAGGCTTTGGCAGATGTTCGGCATATCAATGCCTGCACCGAACTGACTAGTAATCCCCCGGTAATTAACCCGAGGTAATAGGCGAGCATATTTTTGCCGGTATGAATTTCTTTTACCACCAGGCTGCGCCCACCAATACGGACTTTTGCACCGGTCTGCACGTGGGCGATTACAGCCTCACAGGTACTGCGATCTCCATTACGGCAGGCTGGCTGGCTGTTGATACGCACGGTTTCTGAGCCTTCGGCCAGATACTGTTCAGGCCCCGGTGGATGGGGATGTTTGCTACATTTAATTGTATCCAGCAACCGGGGATCGACATGCAACGCCGGATCAGGACCATCCTCCACCGGGTTACTGATAGCCTCCCAGACCCTGCTCCAGAATCCCTGCTCATTTTCCGGGGCAGGAGGAGATTCTTCTCCCCTGAAGTAAGCCGCAATTTTTTCTCCCGCCATCTTTCCCAGAACCACGGGTAGAAACGGAATACTGGCAACCATAGCGCTTTTTACCAGAACGCCTTTCAGAAGCCGCATTCCCTTACCGTCCGGTGGATTAACAGCCTCTGCCTGCAACAGCGCCAGCAGTATGTCATCCGGAACAACGCCTGCCGCCCGCGCAGCCGGGAGGGATTTGATATGAACATTTTCTGCACCGGAGGTTATCGTTCCAGCAACATCCGGCGTAAACCAGCTGCTGACGGTGTCACCTATTTCGGAAATGACATCACTTAAAACAAATGCGGCGGCCATACCTGCAGCCAGCCCAACAGGGTTCGCTGCAGCCAAAAAAAGCGCTCCGTAGCAGACACCTTCCACCAGGCCACCAAAAAAATCGCCCCAGACAGAGGAATGCTCCAGGGGATCACCCTTTTTAGCGGCCAGGTAATCCGTTCCCATGATATTACTCCACTGAAATCTCACGCGGGGTGAAGCTGTCCACTATGTTTTGCCAGCTCAGGCAATCCTGCTCAGTGAACGAATGATTAAGCGTCCATGCCAGAGCAAGCAATGCCTGCCCGGTCTGAATGATGTGCTGCTGCTGGTAATGAACCTGTCCGGCAATCCTGGCCTCGCAGTGGAACTGGCAGATACGCTTTCCTTCATGCATCTCTGTAAACTGCAGTGCCAGGATTTGCACATCACGCGCATCATGCTTAATTTTGTCAATTTGCTCGGCGACGTAATCTTCCAGCGTTATGCTTTTCGCCAGAAGGTCCCGCGAAATCGTCAGCACAGCCTGTAAATCCGGCATACGCACAATATGCGTGGTACAGTCCCGACCCGAAGCCGGTAATGTGAGCTGACCTTCATTAAAATGATAAACTGGCATTATTTATTCTCCGGTTTCGGTGGGGGAAATTCGGCGGTGATGAACTTAGAAATCGTTGACGGCGTCAGCGGGCCTGGCTGTTCAATACCCGATTTGGCACCATCCATATTCAAATCCAGAATCTGGGCTGCGGTGAGCTGTCCCCGCTCAGACGCGTAGATATTGAAATTTTTACATGACAGGGCGACCGTACCATTGGCCAGCAACACCAACTCAGACTCGCCACATTGCAGATTAATGGCCTTTCCTGCGGCAAGATTCAGGATGCCCTGTACGGCAATGTTATGATCCCCTCCGGTCAGTGACGTGTGATTCTGTTGAACCGCCACCTGTCGTAGGCTCTCCACATGCGTGAATTGCTCAGCTTTGACGATGGTGCTCTGCACTCCCGTCACCGCTACATCCTGTCTGCCGCCTATCGTTTCGATATGGTTAACCTTTACGTCGGTGGCCCGGTTATTGAGCACTTCAGTCTTCATGTCTTTCTGCGCATGCATCGACAGCAGTTCCTGCCCGGCTTTATCCTCAAACATCAGCTCGTTATACCCGCTGCCCATATAGGTTTTTGAGCGGATAGTCATCTGAGTTTTCGTCCCCGGCAGCCCACCCGGCGGGGTATTTTCGGCATGATAGGTTCGACCCATGATGATCGGCTGATCCGGGTCGCCGTTCAGAAAATCGACGATTACCTCCTGGCCCACGCGCGGTATGGCTAAGTTTCCGAACCCCGGCCCCGCCCACGCCTGCGCCACCCGGATCCAGCATGAGCTGTCCTGGTCTGGTGGGTTATAGCGGTCCCAGTTGAATTTCACCCGCACGCGACCATGCTCGTCGCAGAAGATCTCCTCGCCTTCCGGGCCGGTGACGACCGCCGACTGTGGGCCGTCCACCGACGGCTTGGGCTGGGGAACCGGCCGCCACGTTCTGTCTGCCGGGATCACCGTAAAATCATTCTCAAGGGTGGTGCCTGCGCCGGAACGTCCTGCCACTGCCTGCGGCTGGCTCCCCTGCAAATCACTGCTCACCACCTGCCATTCCCGGTTCAGACTCGCCTGCGGATGTTCCGTCAGCGTGATACGCCGTCCCGGCCATATTGCCGGGGAACGGCTTTTCCCCTGGGCCTCTTCGGCATTATTGCGCCATCCCTCCATCTGCCAGCGGGTGAAGTTCTGCCCGTGTGCATCCTTGAAGCGTCCGGGATAGTCAAACACCTCGTACTGCGTGCGCTGGTAATCCTGATGTTCACCCTGGTGCTCAAAGCGGCCCGCCCAGCCCGGACGTTTGAAGGTGTAGTCCTTGCCGATAACAGAAGAGGGGCGTATCTGTGCGCTGTGACGGAACTGGCTGATGCACGGCGTGCTCACTTCGCTGCGGGTGTTCGGGTTCCACGGGATGTCAAACGCCTCCGGCAGAAAGCGCACCGTGTCGCACAGCACCAGGCTCTGGTCATCGCTGTCCGGTGAGTGTTCTTCGTAAAAGAACAGCCCTTCCTCCGCGGCCATCCGCGCCAGAAAGTCATAATCCGTTTCACCGTACTGCACGCAGAATTCCCTTGCCGGATGCGCCTCGCTGAACAGCGGACTCCAGTCCGTGACCCCGTTTTCCTGAAGTATCGTCCCGAGGATGCTTTTAATGTCCTCATTCTGGAAGATTCGGGAGTTATGGCGCAGCTGGGCGCGCCACAGCGGCGGACGCACTCTCATGTTGTACAGCATCTGGTGCCCGTCGTTTTCTCCCTGCTCAAACCAGGTCACAATGCCGTTCACCCGGCGCTGAATCTCCGTGCCCTGCCAGATTTTAAGGTGCGCCGGCTTTTCCAGTACCTGAGAGAAATCGATGCTGAGAAGTTGCTGGCTTGCCAGCGAGATATCGAGGGAGAAAAGTTCGGAGAAGGACTGACTCAGATGAAAGGACGTCACGACCAGCGCATCCGACGGCAGGCCGTCCACCTCCAGTGTGAAACGTAATCCTGTAGACATTAATAATTTCCCTGCATTACAGAACAATAGAAATGATGAATAAAAAAGCTGACGTTATGACACACTACCGCCGACGAATTCGCCAGAGTTAAAGACGTGGCAACAGAATAATAAGGTGCAGATATATATTTACACTTTTATTAACGCCACCAGAACCATACAAAAAACAAATGAGTATCAGTTAAAAAAACAACTACTTATCAATAACTAAATGGTGTTTAGTTGAAATTAAATATAAATCACGATGCATTATCAATGCAAAATTCCTGATAAGATTTTTGAATCAAATAAATAATAGAAACAAAAAATGATTCCGACACATTAAATAAACCGGATGGATGTTTTTATTTTTAAATAATGGAGCGCGCAGTAGAGAGGGAATAATACACAATGAATCGACATTGAAAAATAAATTTAATAAAAAACAACCAGCATAATATATCTATTAATTATTATTGATAATCAAATCATCACTGTCGCTTTGTTACCAGAAGGGAATATGGAAAATATCAGGAAAGATTAACATTACCCGCCATTGCAATCACGGGTAATGTTAATCTATAGGAAACCCATTCTTATAAAGACGATTACAAACCCTGCCCCACCTTCATCACCGCCGCAATATTGCGTGCCGCCATCCGCACATTCTCTCCCGCGTGCTCCAGCGCGTCGTCGAGAGAACAGATGCGGTACAGCACGCTAAACACCGCATCAATACCGTGCTGGTGCACCACGCCGACATCTGCCGTCAGGCTTCCGGCAATGCCAATGACCGGGATGTGGTAGCGCTTAGCCACGCGCGCCACGCCGACCGGCACTTTGCCATGAATGGTCTGGCTATCCATGCGCCCCTCGCCAGTAATCACAAGACAGGCATCGGCCACCAGCGCGTCCAGATGTAGCGCTTCCGTCACAATATCAATGCCGGGACGCAGCTTAGCACCGCAAAACGCAAACAGCGCCGCGCCCATGCCACCGGCTGCGCCGCCGCCCTCGAGCGATAATACGTCAATCCCCAAATCCTGCTTAATACAGGCGGCGTAATGCGTCAGCGCATGGTCAAGATCCGCGACCATCTCAGGCGTCGCGCCTTTTTGTGGGCCAAATACGGCTGATGCCCCTTCCTCACCGGTCAGCGGGTTGGTGACATCACAGGCTACATCAATCTGACAATCCGCCAGGCGGCTATCCAGTTCGCTGATATCAATCTTCATAAGCCCGGCCAGCGCTGCGCCACCCTGAGCGATTTGCTGATGGTCTTGCGTCAGCAATTTTGCGCCCAGCGCCTGAACCATGCCCGCCCCGCCATCATTGGTCGCACTGCCGCCCAGACCGATAATAATCCGCCTGACGCCCAGATCCAGCGCATGGCGGATCAGTTCGCCGGTGCCCCATGAGGTCGTTTTTAGTGGGTTACGTTGTGCTGGAGACAATAACTCAAGTCCGCTTGCGGCAGCCATTTCTATAAATGCGCACTGCTCATCGCCTGACACGCCGTAGAAACCCGCTACCGGCTCACCCAACGGGCCGGTTACCTCCACCGGGATCACGCGTCCGTTCGTGGCAGCGACCATCGCTTCCACCGTGCCTTCTCCACCGTCAGCCACCGGCAGCTTAACGTATTCGGCGTCGGGATAGATTTCCCGAAAACCCGCTTCAATGGCGCAGGCCACGTCGAGTGCGCTCAAGCTTTCCTTATACGAGTCCGGGGCAATCACGATTTTCATAGGCTGTCCTTATGCGAGTTGACGGCAGTGTTGTGCACACCGTGATGTGCACAACACTGCCGGTTCCCTGAGGAACCGGCATTAATCTTAGCGCACCATGCAAGGACGTTTATTATCGAACGTCCAGTTTGGGATCAAATACTGCATTCCCATAGCATCATCACGCGCACCAAGTCCGTGTTTTTTATACAGTTCATTGGCCTTCATCACCTGATCCATATCCAGCTCGACGCCGAGGCCGGGTTTATTCGGCACCTGAACCATGCCACCTTTGATTTCAAACGGCTCTTTGGTCAGACGCTGATTCCCTTCCTGCCAGATCCAGTGGGTATCGATAGCCGTGACTTTCCCCGGCGCCGCAGCGGCAACATGGGTGAACATCGCCAGCGAAATATCAAAGTGGTTGTTGGAGTGTGAGCCCCAGGTCAAGCCAAATTCATGGCACATCTGCGCGACGCGGACGGAGCCCTGCATGGTCCAGAAGTGCGGGTCGGCAAGCGGAATGTCTACCGACTGAAGCGATAGCGTGTGGCCCATCTGACGCCAGTCGGTGGCAATCATATTGGTCGCGGTTGGCAGACCTGTCGCCCGACGGAACTCGGCCATCACCTCACGCCCGGAGAAGCCCTGCTCAGCGCCACACGGATCTTCCGCATAGGCCAGGGTGCCCTTGAGATATTTACCAATGCTGATGGCTTCATTTAACGACCATGCACCGTTCGGGTCGAGCGTTACGCGCGCCTGCGGGAAACGTTTTGCCAACGCCACGATAGACTCTGCTTCTTCTTCACCAGCCAGCACGCCACCTTTAAGCTTGAAGTCATTGAAGCCGTATTTTTCATACGCGGCTTCCGCCAGACGCACCACGGCGTCCGGGGTCATCGCTTCATCATGGCGCAGGCGATACCAATCGCATTTTTCATCTGGCTGACTCTGATACGGCAGCGGCGTGGCTTTACGGTTGCCGACAAAGAACAGATAGCCAAGCATTTCCACTTCGCTACGCTGCTGACCGTCTCCCAGCAAGGACGCCACGTTCACGCCCAAATGCTGTCCCAGCAGGTCGAGCATGGCCGCTTCAATACCGGTCACAACGTGAATGGTGGTACGCAGATCAAAAGTCTGCAGACCACGGCCGCCCGCATCGCGATCGGCGAAAGTCGTGCGTACGCTGCTCAGCACATTTTTGTACTCACCAAGCGTTTTCCCGACCACCAGAGGAATAGCATCTTCCAGCGTCAGGCGAATTTTTTCGCCGCCCGGAATTTCCCCCACGCCGGTATGACCCGCGTTATCTTTGATAATCACAATATTACGCGTGAAGAACGGCGCATGCGCCCCGCTCAGATTCATTAACATACTGTCGTGACCGGCGACCGGTACGATTTGCATTGAGGTGACTACTGGCGTTGAAGTTTGCATCGTCATCTTTCAATCCTTTCATTAATTAGTTACGGCCGAAAACGGGACGTTTACGGTCAAATGTCCAGCCAGGGATTAGATACTGCATCGGTACGGCGTCGTTACGCGCGCCTGCCGGCAATCGCTTATAGGCCTCGTGAGCCTTATGTATCTGCTCCCAATCCAGCTCTACGCCCAGCCCGGGCGCGTCCGGTACGGCAATTTTGCCGTCTTTAATTTCTAATGGATTTTTGGTCAGGCGCGCGTCGCCTTCCTGCCAAATCCAGTGGGTATCAATGGCGGTTGGCGTTCCTGGCGCTGCGGCGCCCACGTGGGTAAACATGGCCAGTGAAATATCAAAGTGGTTGTTGGAGTGGCAGCCCCATGTCAGCCCCCAATCGTCGCACAGCTGCGCCACGCGCACCGCGCCGGAGAGTGTCCAGAAGTGCGGGTCAGCTAGCGGAATATCGACCGAATTAAGCATCACCGCGTGGCCCATTTCCCGCCAGTTAGTGGCAATCATATTGGTGGCGACGGGCAAACCGGTCGCCCGGCGGAACTCCGCCATCACTTCGCGGCCTGAAAAACCTTGCTCGGCGCCACACGGATCTTCCGCGTAGGTCAGCACATCGTTGAGCCCTTTACACAGTGCAATGGCTTCGTCCAGCAGCCAGGCACCGTTGGGGTCGACGGTTATCCGCGCATCCGGGAACTGTTTTTTCAGCGCCTTAGCCGTCTCAATTTCCTGCTCGCCCGGCAGCACTCCGCCTTTAAGTTTGAAATCTTTAAAGCCGTAACGATCCTGAGAGGCCTGCGCCAGATCCAACACCGCCTCACTGGTCATCGCTTGCTGGTGACGCAGGCGATACCATTCGTGGCTGCCCGGCGTACTCGCCAGATAAGGCAGATCCGTTTTCGTGCGATCGCCAATATAAAACAGGTAACCGAGCACCGTGACCGCATCGCGCTGTTTGCCAGGCCCAAGCAGTTCACAAACCGGAACGTTCAGCGCTTTGCCTAGCAGGTCGAGCAGCGCCGCTTCCAGAGCTGCCACCGCATTGACCCGCAGCTCAAACGTCCACGCCCCTTTGCCGAACGTATCGAAATCGGCGCTTTGGTTGCCTTTGTGCACGCGCTGAACCACTTTATTAAGACGCGCGACTTCTTGCCCTAATACCATCGGAATGGCGTCGACCAGCGTCTGGTAAATCACCTCGCCGCCGGGCGCCTCACCTACGCCGGTATTCCCGGCATTATCGGTCAGCACCACAATATTGCGGGTAAACCAGGCGTTATGCGCGCCGCCGATATTCATCAGCATGCTGTCGTGTCCGGCGACGGGAATCACCTTCATATCGGTAATAATCGGGCTTGCCTGCATACTCATGATGAGGCTCCTGTCACCGGTTTCAGCTCTACGCGTTTAATATCGCCGACCAGCACCAGGTAGCTTAAAATCGCCACCAGCGCATGGATACCAACATAAATCAGCGCGCCGTTGAAAGAGCCGGTAGTTCCGACAATGTAGCCGATAGCAATAGGCGTCACGATACCGGAGATGTTACCGAACATATTGAACAGACCGCCGGATAGACCGCTAATCTCTTTCGGTGCGGTATCCGCCATCACCGCCCAGCCCAGCGCGCCGATGCCTTTACCGAAGAACGCCATGGCCATAAATCCAATGATCATCCATTCGACGTTCACATAGTTGCAGAACACCATCACCATCGACAGCAGCATGCCCAGTACGATAGGGGTTTTGCGCGCAATGTTGAGCGAGCCGGTACGGCGCATTAACCAGTCGGAGATAATCCCGCCCAGCACGCCGCCCGCGAAGCCGCAGATAGCCGGAACCGATGCGACAAAACCGGCTTTCAGAATCGACATTCCTCGCGCCTGTACCAGATAGACCGGGAACCAGGTAATGAAGAAGTAAGTTAAGGCGTTAATACAGTACTGGCCGATATAAATCCCGATCATCATACGGGAGCCCAGCAGCTGTTTAATCTGCCCCCACTTCTGGCTAAACGGCACCTTAGTGACCGTGCCTTTCTGATCCATATTGATAAGCGCACCACCGGCGGCGATGTACTCCAGCTCCTGCTTATTGACGCCAGGGTGTTGGTTAGGCTCATGGATAACTTTCAGCCAGACAAAGCTGATGATAATGCCCAGTCCGCCCATAAAGAAGAAGACATGCGACCAGCCTACGGCATGGGTCAGCCAACCCATAATTGGCGCGAAAATAACGGTGGCGAAGTATTGTGCGGAGTTAAAGATAGCCACTGCCGTTCCCCTTTCCTGCGCCGGGAACCAGGCGGCGACGATGCGGCTATTACCCGGGAAGGAAGGTGATTCGGCAAGACCGACCAAAAAGCGCAGCGTAAAGAGGGCAATAATGATGCCAAAGCCGCTGAAGATATCGACAAAGCCCTGTAGCAGGGTAAATGCGGACCAGATTAAGATTGACCAGAAATAGACGCGTTTTGAACCAAAACGGTCAAGCAGCCAGCCGCCCGGGATCTGGCCGATAACATAGGCCCATGAAAACGCGGAGAAAACGTAACCCATCCCCACCGCGTCAAGCCCGATATCTCTGGCCATTTCCGAACCGGCTATCGAGAGCGTCGCGCGGTCGCCGTAGTTGAATGACGTGACGATAAACAACATCACCACTATCCAGTAGCGAGCATTAGTCCGTTTTTCAACGGCGCTCGCCGAATGACTTAATGAACTCATTGTTGTACTCCTGAAATATAGCTTTTCGCTACATCTATTCTGAACAGCACAACCTGTAGGGTAATCAGAATGACGTATTTGTGTTTTTAGCAGTCAGTCATGATGCGACTGCTTTTTTTGTTACTGGCAGGGAAAGTATAAAAAGAGGAGGTTTGAGACTCACCGTTCAAACGCACATTATTTTAGTGGTTTTTACCGGTGTTTTTCGACATATGTCCAGGGTACTGGGCAATGGCTCACGGAAATTGAAACGGTCACCAGTTATTAACCCTTTGGAGAAAGAACGTGAATGCGCTCACTTGACGTTGTGGAAACGCCCGGGAAAAAGTCATAGGAAGAAGCGCATTACAGGCATAAGCCCGAAGGGAAAGCGAGGATGGCCTGGTATGATAAACCGTCGTTGTTGCAACGGACTGGCTATCAGCAAGAGCAAGGAGGCCCTCTGCGTAGGGAGAGGGCTACCCTGTTATTTAAGCAACGTCGCCCACTGCATAACCCACGGATTCGACACGCTTTCCGGCTCCGGGTCTTCAGAGGCATCAATCATCAGCATCTCACCGATGCGCTGCGCGCCCTGTTCTTGGAGCAGCGTATCAAATCGCTTACCGCCGCCGCAGAAATTGGCGTAGGTACTATCACCCAGCGCAATGATGCCGTAGCGTAAATGCGGTTGATACATATCCTGAAGATCCTTGAACAGCGGCATAATACTGTCTGGCAAATCCCCCTGCCCGGTTGTGGAAGTCACCACCAGAACGTACTTCCCGGTGTAGCTTTCCCAATCGGCCACCAGCGGATCTTCAAATACTTTTGCCTGATGACCGAGGCCCGCAAGAATAGTTTGCGCCTCTTCTGCCACCAGTAACGAATTGCCGTACATGGTACCAACAAAAATCCCGATTTCAGCCATGATTTAACTCCCTGTTTACTTCTGGATAGCTTCATCCTGACCGCAGTCGGCAACAAACTCAACCCTTTCATTTAAAGGGAGAAGCCCGCGCCAGCCGAAATGTGATAAAGCCTGCATCCAGACATCGTCAAGCCCGGCACGAATGACCAGCGGTTCACCGGTAAACGGGTGAGTTAACGAGAGCTGGCTGGCGTGCAGCATCAGCCGGTTACAGCCAAAATGCTCGGCCGCGCTGCGGTTCTGGCGTAAATCACCATGTTTGGTGTCACCGATCATCGGATGATTCAGGTGACGCATGTGGCGGCGAAGCTGATGTTTGCGACCCGTTTTCGGCTCCATCTCCACAAGCCCATAGCGCGTTGTCAGATAACGACCGGTTGCCACCGGCATTTCAACGGTCGCCAGGCCACGATAATGGGTTACCGCAGGCTGTGCTTCTTTGTTTTCGCGCGCAAATTTATCGGCGATTTTATCCAGTTCTTCCACCAGCGGATAATCCAGCACGGCTTCGTCGGTAAGCCAGCCGCGCACAACCGCGTGATAGCGTTTTTGGATAAGATGTTGCTCAAACTGTTGCGATAGGCGGCGGCCCGCCTCGCTTGAAAGGCCCATTAGCAGGACGCCCGAAGTGGGACGGTCGAGGCGATGGGCGGTAAACACATGCTGACCAATCTGGTCGCGCACCGTCTGCATCACCACCACTTTTTCATCGCGATCGAGCCAACTGCGGTGAACCAGCCAACCCGATGGCTTATTGACCGCCACCAGCCATTCATCCTGGTAGATAATTTCCAGCATCAGGTGGCTTCGCCGACAAAGAGGGTATCGAGCGCGGCGAGCGGCGGCAAAATGATTTCCCGCAGCGGATGAGCGGCATCCAGCGCCATTTCATAATACGGCGCGATGGCAAAATCTTTTGGCAGCGGCATTTCGCTATCCAGCAATTGGTGCATACGGGGGATCAGCACCCACTGTAACCATTCAAGCGGTTCCATGGTGTCCATGAAGAACGGTTGATCGCTGGCAAAGGCGCTGTCGTGCGGCGCCGTTTCCTGCCAGTGCTGGTGTTGACGGAGCAGAGCTTCAATATGCAGGAGTTGATCGCGTAGGCGTTCGTTGTGTGTCATGGAAACCTCAGAGGAAACAAAATCGGGCGCAGGATACCACTACTACTTAGCAGGAAACAAAAAAAGGGAGCACTGTAAAAACAGTGCTCCCGGTTCGTTTCGCAGCAATCCAGCTACTTTTGGTGCTCCCTGCTCGTCCGTGACAACTTTTCCTGTGGTCTCCTGACCTGTTCATCCATAAACGGTTGCTTCCTGCATCACACCACCCCGATGTGATTTCACCCAATCCTTGAGTGTGTCCCGATCTTCCTGATCCACCAGATATCCTGTCTGGCTCTCGTTCTCCGTCCTGGAGGTGTCCTTTAACGCGTTCCTGCGTGATCCTGCGCTTCATCCTGAAGCCTATCCTTGTATCACCTTCCCGGTGTGTCCTATGAAGAGTCATCATCCTGATGTTCACTTCATTGTGCGACTCCCTGTCGACGTAGATAGAATCCACTATTCCGCCTCGTCTTACAAGAGCCTGTCAGGCAAACCCTTAAGGCTTACAGTCTGATTATTTGCCAATGATATACATCACTTCATTGAATCTTAAGGGGATTATAGAACGGGTAGGAGGGGTGTCTTACTTATCTTCTGGCGATCTCTCACAGTGCGTGTAAGAGATCTCTCACAAAGTGACGGGCAAACTGTCTTACAGAATCGGATGAAGTTGAGTAAGGAAACTCGCAAGAGATGAGGCTAGCGGCAGACGGTTACGCGTTCCGAGCGTTTCTTTAACTACCTCTCCGGTCACGTTACACACGGAGATGACGTCTAGTTCGCTGTCCAGCGTGGCGATAAATAGCGTTGGCGAAAGCTTCAGACGTTTCTGCATGACCAGGTGACCAATCAGGTTTTCCTGCACGCGACGGAAATCGTCGTCACTCCACACCTGTAGCAGCGTCAGGGTCTCCCCCATGAACAGCGCCTGCATATCACCGGCATACTGAGTGGTATAATAAGTGTGAATGGGCTGTTGTACCACAATATCCATTGCGCGTTCAACGCCATTTACATTCTGCTCGCCGTCAAAGGGCTGTGGCTGCCAGAACACCGCATCGTCGGTGGTCGATACCTGACACGGCGACGGGATCCCGTAGAGCTCTTCGCTACGCGGCAGGCTATTGTGCTCACGCTGCCAGGCATCGCAATAACGTTGGGTAAAGGCGTGTAGTGCTTCTGCGGTCTGCTTATCCACGAATTTCTCTCTTCAGGTTAGCCAGGATACAATAAAGGCAATAGTGTACCTGCTTTATAATGGTGAAACATGTCTTCTTACGAGAACCATCAGGCGCTCTCTGGCCTCACGCTGGGTAAAACCACCGACTACCGCGATACTTACGATGCCACGCTGCTTCAGGGCGTACCGCGCAGTTTAAACCGCGATCCTTTAGGTCTGCATGCCGATTCTCTGCCGTTTCACGGGGCGGATATCTGGACGCTTTACGAGTTGTCCTGGCTTAATGCTAAAGGGCTTCCGCAGGTGGCCGTGGGTCATGTCGAACTCAGCCACGCTACGGTAAACCTGGTCGAGTCTAAAAGCTTCAAGCTCTACCTCAATAGCTTTAACCAGACACGATTTGCCAGCTGGCAAGCGGTACAGGAGACGCTCGAGCGCGATCTTAGCGCCTGTGCGCAGGGTAATGTCACCGTGGCGCTTTATCGCCTTGATGAAGTGGAAGGCCAGCCTATCGCCCACTTCCACGGTAGCTGCATTGACGACCAGGATATTGAAATCGATAACTATCAGTTTAATGCCGACTACCTTGACGGTGCCGCCGGTCAAAAAGTGGTGCAGGAGACGCTGGTCAGCCATTTGCTGAAATCGAACTGTCTTATCACCCATCAGCCTGACTGGGGCTCAGTGCAGATTCAGTATCGTGGCCCACAAATTGACAGGGAAAAACTGCTGCGCTATTTGGTCTCTTTCCGCCATCACAACGAGTTCCACGAGCAGTGCGTCGAACGTATCTTCAACGACATTCTGCGTTTTTGCGCGCCGGAAAGCCTGAGCGTGTATGCGCGTTATACGCGTCGAGGCGGTCTGGACATCAACCCGTGGCGCTCAAATACCGAATTTGTTCCTGCCATTGGTCGTCTGGTACGCCAATAACCTGAACAATTTATCAATGTTGTGCACATTGTTCCGCGCATGAGGTTGTAGAAAGGTTGCCAGCGAGGCTATTGTAATCATTAAGGAAGGCGATTTTCGTCCTGTAAGGAGTTCCCTTGATTACACATATTAGCCCGCTAGGCTCAATGGATATGTTGTCGCAGCTGGAAGTGGACATGCTTAAACGCACGGCCAGCAGCGACCTGTACCAATTGTTCCGCAACTGTTCACTGGCTGTACTCAACTCAGGTAGCCTGACCGATAACAGCAAAGAGCTGCTATCGCGCTTTGAAAACTTCGATATCAACGTGCTAAGCCGCGAACGCGGCGTGAAGCTTGAACTGATCAATCCACCGGAAGAGGCTTTCGTTGACGGGCGGATCATTCGTTCGCTACAGGCCAACCTGTTTGCTGTCCTGCGCGATATTCTGTTTGTTTACGGGCAGTTGCATAATGCCGTGCGCTTCCCGAATATCGATTTAGAAAGCTCCACGCATATCACCAACCTCGTGTTCTCCATCCTGCGTAACGCCCGTGCGCTGCACGTGGGTGAAGCGCCAAGCATGGTCGTATGCTGGGGCGGTCACTCCATTAACGAAAACGAATATCTTTATGCCCGCCGGGTCGGTAACCAACTGGGCCTGCGCGAGCTTAACATCTGTACCGGCTGTGGCCCGGGCGCGATGGAAGCGCCAATGAAGGGCGCGGCCGTCGGCCATGCTCAGCAGCGCTACAAAGAAGGCCGCTTTATCGGGATGACCGAACCATCAATCATTGCCGCCGAGCCGCCTAACCCGCTGGTCAACGAACTGATCATCATGCCAGATATTGAAAAACGTCTGGAAGCGTTCGTGCGTATTGCCCATGGGATTATCATTTTCCCAGGCGGCGTAGGTACGGCGGAAGAACTGCTGTATCTGCTGGGTATTTTGATGAATCCAGCGAACAAAAATCAGGTGCTACCGCTTATCCTCACCGGCCCGAAAGAGAGCGCCGATTACTTCCGCGTGCTGGATGAGTTCGTGGTGCATACGCTGGGTGAAGGGGCGCGCCGCCATTACAAAATCATCATTGACGATGAAGTGGAAGTGGCACGTGAGATGAAAAAGGCGATGCCGCTGGTCAAAGAAAACCGTCGTGATACCGGAGACGCCTACAGCTTTAACTGGTCGATTCGCATTGCCCCGGATTTACAAATGCCGTTCGAACCGTCGCACGAAAATATGGCGAATCTGAAGCTCTACCCTGACCAGCCTATTGAAGTGTTAGCGGCAGACCTGCGCCGTGCCTTCTCCGGTATTGTCGCGGGTAACGTGAAAGAAGTGGGTATCCGCGCCATTGAAGAGTTCGGGCCATTTAAAATCCACGGCGATAAAGAGATGATGCGCCGGATGGACGAGCTGCTTCAGGGATTTGTCGCCCAGCACCGTATGAAGCTGCCGGGCTCGGCCTATATTCCTTGCTACGAAATCTGCGCTTAAGAAACACACTTAGCGTATTCCTCTACGCTCCCGGCGGTATTCTCCGCCGGGAATTCAAAATTCCAGCACTAAAATCTCACTTTTCACGGCCATAGCCAATCGTTTGCGTGACATGGGTAACCAGACATTATCACCAATAGTTATGATTGAGCGCTAAAAAACGCCAGTTTCTTCATTTTTATCAGCAAAAACATCGTATTTACCCCCATCCCCATTTACCACTCATACTACGAATGTTAGCCTTCGCGACCATTAATTTTCGCATAAAAGCTGATCACAGGGTAAAGACCTGCAATAACCCTCCTCAAAAGTGGATTATTACAATTGGGATCCTGATCACTGATACATTTAGCAGTTAAATGTACATTTGCGCTCGTCAAAAACGGCTTCGGGTAAAAATCACAAAAAAACCGAATCGTATAAAATTTAATATTATGTTTATCGTTATTTTTACTTTATTTGTCTAAAAAATTAGCATTTTCCTTCCTCCAGGAGATACAGATGGAAAACACACAAACCAGCACCATCGTCACAGCAGATTCTGCTAGCGGATGGCGTAAAACAGATACAATGTGGATGCTGGGTCTTTACGGCACTGCAATCGGCGCAGGCGTCTTGTTCCTGCCAATTAATGCCGGTGTCGGCGGTATGATCCCGCTTATCATCATGGCGCTCCTGGCTTTCCCAATGACCTACTTTGCACACCGCGGTCTGACCCGCTTTGTGCTGTCGGGTAAAAATCCGGGCGAAGACATCACGGAAGTAGTAGAAGAACACTTCGGCGTTGGCGCAGGTAAACTGATTACCCTGCTCTACTTCTTCGCTATCTACCCAATCCTGCTGGTTTACAGCGTGGCTATCACCAACACCGTTGATAGCTTCCTGAGCCACCAGCTTCACATCACGCCGCCACCGCGCGCCATCCTGTCCCTGATTCTTATCGTGGGTATGATGACCATCGTGCGTTTTGGTGAGCAGATGATCGTGAAAGCGATGAGCATCCTGGTGTTCCCGTTTGTTATCGCCCTGATGGTGCTGGCGCTGTACCTGATCCCTCAGTGGAGCGGTGCCGCTCTGGAAACCCTGTCCTTTAGCAGCGCAGCGTCTACCGGCAACGGCCTGTGGATGACCCTGTGGCTGGCAATCCCGGTCATGGTGTTCTCCTTTAACCACTCACCAATCATCTCCTCGTTTGCAGTTGCCAAGCGTGAAGAGTACGGCGAAGGCGCAGAGAAGAAATGTTCTTCAATCCTGGCTCGCGCTCACATCATGATGGTGTTGACCGTAATGTTCTTCGTCTTCAGCTGCGTACTGAGCCTGTCCCCAGCGGACCTGGCTGCGGCAAAAGAGCAGAACATCTCTATCCTGTCTTACCTGGCTAACCACTTTAACGCGCCAGTGATTGCCTGGATGGCGCCAATCATCGCGATTATCGCTATCACCAAATCCTTCCTGGGCCACTATCTGGGCGCACGTGAAGGCTTTAACGGGATGGTTATCAAGTCTCTGCGCGGTAAAGGCAAAACCATTGAAATCGGTAAGCTGAACAAAATCACTGCGGCATTCATGCTGATCACCACCTGGATCGTGGCGACGCTGAACCCAAGCATCCTCGGTATGATTGAGACCCTGGGTGGCCCAATCATCGCGATGATTCTGTTCCTGATGCCGATGTATGCCATTCAGAAAGTACCGGCAATGCGTAAGTACAGCGGTCACATCAGCAACGTGTTTGTTGTTCTGATGGGTCTTATCGCTATCTCCGCAATCTCCTACTCTCTGGTCAGTTAATTCCCCGGCGCCGCCTTCGGGCGGCGCACCTCGTAATACAATGGACGCCTCATGATTAGCGTATTCGATATTTTCAAAATCGGCATTGGTCCTTCCAGCTCGCACACCGTCGGGCCAATGAAAGCAGGCAAACAATTCACGGACGACTTGATTGCGCGTGGGATCCTCGCTGATATCACTCGCGTGGTCGTCGATGTATACGGCTCACTTTCTTTGACCGGTAAAGGTCACCATACGGATATCGCCATTATTATGGGTCTGGCAGGAAATCTGCCGGATACGGTCGATATCGATGCTATTCCGTCATTTATCCAGGACGTGAACACTCACGGTCGCCTGCTGCTGGCGGACGGGCAACACGAAGTCGAGTTCCCGGTTGACCAGTGTATGAACTTCCACACGGACAACCTCTCGCTGCACGAAAACGGCATGCGTATCACCGCGCTGGCGGGTGATAAAGCGGTTTACAGCAAAACCTATTATTCCATCGGCGGCGGTTTTATCGTCGATGAAGAGCATTTCGGCCAGCAGGACGATGCGCCGGTCGCCGTGCCGTATCCGTATAAAAACGCGGCGGACTTACAGCGTCATTGCAGCGAAACGGGTCTGTCACTGTCAGGCCTGATGATGCAAAACGAACTGGCCCTGCACAGCAAAGAAGCGCTGGAAAAACACTTTGCCGACGTCTGGGCGGTGATGAAAGGCGGTATCGAGCACGGCACCACCACCGAGGGTGTTCTGCCTGGTAAGCTGCGCGTTCCTCGCCGTGCTGCCGCGCTGCGCCGTATGCTGGTCAGCCAGGACAAAGTAAACAGCGATCCGATGGCGGTCGTTGACTGGATCAACATGTTCGCGCTGGCGGTTAACGAAGAAAATGCGGCCGGTGGCCGCGTCGTGACGGCGCCGACGAACGGTGCCTGCGGTATCGTTCCGGCGGTGCTGGCGTACTACGACAAGTTTATCCGTGAAGTTAACGCCAACTCACTGGCTCGTTACCTGTTGGTCACCAGCGCCATTGGCTCATTGTACAAAATGAATGCGTCAATCTCTGGCGCTGAAGTTGGCTGCCAGGGCGAGGTGGGCGTAGCCTGTTCGATGGCGGCAGCCGGTCTGGCGGAGCTTCTGGGCGGTAGCCCAGCGCAGGTATGCATCGCCGCGGAAATCGGCATGGAACATAACCTCGGTCTGACCTGTGACCCGGTTGCCGGTCAGGTTCAGGTTCCGTGTATCGAGCGTAACGCAATCGCCTCCGTGAAGGCGGTAAACGCCGCACGTATGGCGCTGCGCCGCACCAGCGAGCCGCGCGTGTGCCTCGATAAAGTCATTGAAACCATGTACGAAACGGGTAAAGACATGAATGCCAAATATCGCGAAACTTCTCGCGGCGGTCTGGCAATGAAAGTCTCCTGCGACTAAGCACTTCCCCAGAGGCCTCGTTTTGCGAGGCCTCTTCCCGTTTTACTCCCCGCCAATAGCCTCACTTTGCCAGCAATGTTACCCTTAGCGTCTAATTTGTTAGGGAGAACACCGCGTGGCCGTTCATTTGCTCATCGTTGACGCACTCAACTTAATCCGCCGCATTCATGCCGTGCAGGGCTCCCCCTGCGTAGAAACCTGCCAACACGCGCTGGATCTGCTGATTGTTCACAGCCAGCCGACGCATGCGGTCGCGGTATTCGATGATGAGGCGCGCAATAGCGGCTGGCGACACCAGCGACTCCCGGACTATAAAGCGGGGCGCGCGCCCATGCCTGACGAGCTACATGCTGAAATGCCCGCCCTACGCGCCGCATTTGAACAGCGCGGCGTAGGCTGCTGGGTTTCTGCCGGTAATGAGGCCGATGATTTAGCCGCGACACTCGCGGTCAAGGTCACACAAGCGGGGCACCAGGCAACGATTGTCTCAACGGATAAAGGCTACTGCCAGCTACTCTCCCCCACGTTGCAGATTCGCGATTATTTCCAGAAACGCTGGCTCGATGCGCCGTTTATCGACAAAGAGTTTGGCGTGCTCCCGCAGCAGTTGCCCGACTACTGGGGACTGGCGGGAATCAGCAGTTCAAAAGTACCGGGGGTCGCGGGTATTGGCGCGAAGAGTGCTACGCAGTTGCTCGTACAATTTGGCACGCTGGAAGAACTGTATGCGCGGTTAGATGAAGTGCCGGACAAGTGGCGCAAAAAACTGGAAGCGCATCGGGAGATGGCGTTTTTATGCCGGGACATTGCCCGGCTACAGACGGATTTGCATATCGACGGCAATTTGCAGCAGCTACGGCTGGCGGGACGTTAATTCCCCGGGGTCGGCATACACGCCTCGCCCGGGCTACCAATTGGCGTAGGCCGGATAAGGCGTAGCCGCCATCCGGCAATGTGCTCGGTGATGCCTGATGGCGCGTAGCTTATCAGGCCTACAGGTTGTCAATACCCACATTCGAGCACGATTGTAGCCCGGCCAAGCGCAGCGCCGCCGGGATGGCAGGGATTAGCGTTCGTCGCGACGACCACCAACGGCTGCCCACAACCGGCGAATATGAACGGTCACTTCTTCACGATCGTGGTACAGCTGACGCGCCTGAATCTGCGCGTTGATACCATTCTCGTCCAGTTTCTCCTGGATATACGCCAGGTTACTCGACAATTCCTCGTAACGCTTTTTCATCGGCAGCTTCAGGTTGAAAATCGTTTCACGGCACCAGCCGTTAACCAGCCATTCCGCCATCAGCGCGGCAACCTTCGCCGGGCGCTCGACCATATCGCACACCATCCACGAAATGTTGTTACGCGTCGGGCGGTAGCGGAAACCATCTTCACGCAGCCAGGTCACCTGGCCGGTATCCATCAGGCTTTGCGCCATTGGGCCGTTATCCACAGACGATACCCACATGTTGCGTTTCACCAACTGATAGGTCCAGCCCCCCGGGCAAGCCCCCAGGTCAACGGCATACATGCCGTTTGCCAGACGCTCGTCCCACTCATCGGCAGGAATAAAGACGTGGAATGCCTCTTCCAGCTTCAGGGTCGAGCGGCTTGGCGCGTCGGATGGGAATTTCAGACGCGGGATGCCCATATAGAATGGCGAGTTGTTGGTGCTATAGGAATAACCGGTATAGCAGCATCCCGGCGCAATAAAGAACACGTGTACCACCGGGCGCTTGGTGGTTTCATACGGCGCTAACACCTTAGCTTCACGCAGCGCGGAACGCAGCGGTACGGTGAGCTTGCGGCAGAACTTCATCAACTCTTTGCTTTCGTTGGTATCCGCCACTTCCACGCGTAAATCGCCACCCTTCTCCACCACGCCTTGCAGCATGCCGACGATAGGCGAAACGCGGTCTTCCGGCGGCAGATCTTTTAACAGCTCCCCCACCACAATCATCTGGCGGGCAAAGACCAGCGAACTAAACGGCAGGTCGCGCGCGAGCTTATCCGCATCACCGTCCTGATAGCATTCGAAAATCACATAGCCTGAATTGTCTTTCACGCGCGCAAAGCCAAAAACTTCACGACGCCCGGCTTTGTCGGTAATTTCCGCAGCACACTCTTTCTCAAACCCAGGGCGGCAATACAGCACAACCTTATTCATGAACAACACCCTTACGCTTAAGTCGAATAGCACCAATTAACATCAAAACCCAACCGGCGAGGAAGCTCACGCCACCCACCGGGGTCACAAACGCCCACAGGCGTAAATGGGAGAGCGCCAGGCAGTAGAGGCTACCGCTGAACAGCACGGTTCCCAGCGCCATAAATACGCTACTCCAGTAGAACCAAATACTGATGCGGCGCTGCATCGCCACCGCAAGGCCAAAAATCGCTAATGTATGAAATGCCTGATACTCCAGACCGGTCTGGATCCAGCCCATCTCTACAACGCCCAACGATTTACTCAGCACGTGCGCGCCAAACGCGCCCAGTGCAACAAAAATAAAGCCACTGATGGCGGCAAATATCAGCATAAAACGGCTGGTCATGGTATTACCCTAAATTCAATTATTGGTCGTATCGAAAACGAAAAGTTTCTTGCTCATGCGCCGCTTTCGCCAGAATCCACTGACGAAAGGCCGCTATTTTACCCAGTTCTGCCTGACTGTCATGGCAAACCAGATAAAAAGCATTTTTACTGACGAGGACGTCGTTAAACGGGCACACCAGGCGACCCGCCTCAATTTCAGACTGCGCCATGACGTTATTCGCCAATGCAACGCCCTGTCCATGAATGGCAGCCTGTAGCACCATGGCGCTATGGCTGAAAATTGGCCCCTGCTGCACGTTAATGTGGTTTAGCCCGAGCTGGCGCGTATACGTTTGCCAGTCACGACGGGAAGCGTCATGAAGCAGCGTATGTTTTGCCAAATCGGCGGGCGTTTTCAATGCTTTTTCACCGGTGAGCAGCAGCGGAGAACAAACGGGGAGTAAATACTCAGCGTACAGTTTTTCCACGCGTAGCCCCGGCCAGTTCCCGCGACCATAAAAAATGGCCACGTCGACATCGTCCGCAAGCTTGTCTTCCTGACGGTCGACAGCCTGGATTCTGACATCGATTCCCGGATAAGCTGAGTTAAAGCTTGAGAGGCGCGGCACCAGCCACTGAATAGCAAAACTGGGCAATAAACTGACCGTCAACGCACCTTTCGCACTGCGTGCCTGTAGTTTACGCGTTGCCTCAGTTAATTGCGAAAAGATCTCTTTGATGTCCTGAAAATAGCTCTGCCCTTCTTCGGTGAGAAGCAGCGAACGGTTACGCCGACGAAACAGCTTTAACCCCAGGAAATCCTCGAGAGACTTGATTTGGTGGCTTACTGCGGCCTGCGTCACAAAAAGCTCATCGGCCGCGCGCGTGAAGCTCAAATGCCGTGCTGCAGCATCAAATACACGTAATGCATTAAGGGGTGGCAAACGCTTTGACATAGTCCCAGAACTCAATTGTTAATTGATTTTAACAAATAGGAAACACTCTTTAACCTATTAGTTTTTTTTATCTGAGACATTATAATTTGTCCGTTGAGCTTCTACCAGCAAATACCTATGATGGCGGCACTTCCTGAGCCGGAACGAAAAGTTTTATCGGAATGCGTGTTCTGGTGGGCTTTTGGCTTACGGTTGTGATGTTGTGTTGTTGTGTTTGCAATTGGTCTGCAATTCAGATCACGGTAGCAAGGCTACCCTTTTTCACTTCCTGTACATTTACCCTGTCTGTCCATAGTGATTAATGTAGCACCGCCAAATTGCGGTGCTTTTTTTTGCCTGCGATATCGCTATTTACCCAGCGCGACCATCTCTTTCACATCGCTACGATTAATCTGCTGTTTAACGCCGTTAGCGTCCTTGTACGAAATCATACCGGTATCATTATCCGTCTGCGGTTTACCCTCAGAGACAATGCTACGACCATCATTGGTATGCATTACGTAGTTCGGGCTAGAACATGCACTCAGGGCGAAAGTCAGCATACAGGCAGAAATAATTGCGGCAGTCTTTTTCATCTTCATACTCCTTTAAGCGATTTATACTATTAAACTCATATTCGGTAACAGGCATAAACATTTGCCTAACATTAAATAGCATAAGACACTGGTCGGATTTCGCCAGAAAAAACAGAATTTTCTTACGGTTAGTACAGACCTTGTATCCAGCCCTGATTTGCGCGACGATCGGCCCATCGATATGAGGAATTTCATGAACGCGTTCTCTCCCGCGCAGTTTCGCGCACAGTTTCCCGCCCTGCACGATGCCGGGGTATACCTTGATAGCGCCGCCACGGCGCTAAAACCGCAGGCGGTTATTGAGGCGACAAATCATTTCTACTCGCTAAGCGCAGGTAACGTTCATCGCAGCCAGTTTGCCGAGGCACAGCGCTTAACCGCGCGCTACGAGGCCGCCCGTGCGCAGGTAGCGAGTTTACTCAATGCCCCAAGCGGCAAAGATATTGTGTGGACTCGCGGCACCACCGAGGCCATCAATATGGTGGCGCAATGCTACGCGCGCCCTCGCCTGCAACCCGGCGATGAGATTATCGTGAGCGTCGCCGAGCACCATGCAAATCTGGTGCCGTGGCTGATGGTGGCTCAGCAAACGGGGGCGAAGGTGGTACAGCTGCCCTTAGCCGCTGATCATGTGCCGGACGTTGCGCAACTCACCACGCTTATTACTCCCCGCAGCCGCATTCTGGCGTTGGGGCAAATGTCCAACGTGACCGGCGGTTGCCCGGATTTGGCGCTTGCCATCACGCTTGCGCATCAGGCAGGGATGGTGGTGATGGTCGACGGCGCGCAGGGCGCGGTGCATTTCCCGGCGGACGTTCAGGCGCTGGATATCGACTTTTACGCGTTTTCCGGCCACAAACTTTACGGGCCAACCGGCATTGGCGCGCTGTATGGTAAAAGCGAGCTGCTGGATGCCATGACGCCCTGGCTTGGCGGCGGTAAGATGATTAGTGAAGTGACCTTTGACGGCTTTACTACCCAGCCAGTCCCGTACCGACTGGAAGCCGGGACGCCTAACGTGGCGGGAGTTATTGGGCTGAGCGCGGCGCTCGAATGGCTGAGTGATATCGATATTCAGCAGGCCGAATCCTGGAGCCGTGGCTTAGCCACGCTTGCAGAGGACGAATTAGCAAAACGCCCGGGCTTTCGATCGTTTCGCTGTCAGGACTCAAGCCTGCTAGCCTTTGATTTCGCGGGCGTCCATCACAGCGATATGGTCACGCTGCTGGCAGAGTACGGCATTGCATTACGCGCCGGTCAACATTGCGCCCAGCCGCTGTTGGCAGCGATGGGCGTCAGCGGTACGCTACGCGCCTCGTTCGCCCCTTATAATACGCAGGACGATGTTCAGGCGCTTGTCAGCGCCGTCGACCGTGCACTCGAACTTCTGGTGGATTGATGACAACTTCTTTGCTTGCCGGACACCCGTTCGGCACTACCGTAACGCCAGAAACGTTACGTCAGCAGTTTGGCGCGCTTTCTCAATGGGAAGATAAGTACCGCCAGCTGATTCTTCTGGGTAAGCAGCTTCCTGTACTGTCGGACGAGCTGAAAGCGCAGGCGCAAGAGATCCCCGGCTGCGAAAACCGCGTCTGGCTGGGGTACGCGCTGCAAGACAATGGCACGCTGCACTTCTTTGGCGATAGCGAAGGGAGAATTGTCCGCGGGCTGCTGGCGGTATTGTTGACCGCCGTGGAAGGCAAACGGCCAGCGGAGATCCTTGAAAACGATCCGCTGGACCTGTTTGATGAGCTGGGGCTACGCGGGCAGCTTAGCGCCTCACGCACTCAGGGCCTGACGGCCCTTTGCGAAGCGATGGTGGATGCAGCGCGTCAGACGCTGGCCTGACGTGTCGCTTTCGCGAGCATTTTTTTGAACGCATGCGAGACCGCCACAAAGCCAAAGGTGGCGGTGACCATGGTTGCCGCACCGAAACCTGACGCACAGTCCATGCGTTTTGGCCCTTCCGCGGTGCTTTTCATAGCGCAAACGGAACCGTCTGACTGCGGATAGACCAGCGCTTCGGTTGAAAATACGCAGTCCACGCCGAGTTTTCCTTTGCTGTTCTTCACCACGCCAAATTCGCTTTTCAGCCGCTCGCGCAGCTTAGCCGCCAGCGGATCCTGAATGGTTTTCGCTAAATCGCTGACCTGGATCTGCGTCGGATCAATCTGTCCGCCCGCACCGCCGGTGGTCACAAGCGGCACCTTATAGCGGCGGCAGTAGGCGATGAGCGCCGCTTTAGGGCGCACGCTGTCGATAGCGTCGATGACATAGCTGTAGCCCGCCCCCATATACTCCGCGACGTTTTCCGGGGTGACGAAATCATCCACCACGGTAACGCGGCATTCGGGGTTTATCAGTCGGATACGCTCCGCCATCACTTCCGCTTTTGCCAGCCCGACGTTGCCGCCCAGCGCATGGATCTGCCGGTTGGTGTTGGTGACGCAGACATCGTCCATATCAATCAGCGTGATCGCGCCAATGCCGGTACGTGCCAGCGCTTCCGCCGCCCAGCTCCCTACACCGCCAATACCTACCACGCAAACGTGCGCATCGGCGAAAACCTGTAGGGCTTTTTCGCCGTATAAACGCGCCGTGCCGCCAAAACGCTGACGCCAGGCGTCACTGATAACCACAGACATAAAACCTCAAATAGATTGATATCGAGCGCTCCCGGCGTCGCTACGCTCGGCCGGGCTACATCAAAAAAAACATCGTGGGCCGGATAAGGCGTTACGTCGCCGTCCGGCAGCATGTGCGGCATTGCCTGATGGCGCTACGCTTATCAGGCCTACACCACCACAGTACCCCAGCCAGGCAATGCATCACCGAAACAGTAGCCCGGCCGAGCAACGCGACGCCGGGGAAACACCGGCACAGTCCCCCGGCCAGGCAACGCATCACCGGAACAGTAGCCCGGCCGAGCAACGCGACGCCGGGGAAACCCCGTACTTAACCGCTAAATACGTTACCCGCGTTGCCCGCTGATTTCAGCACCCACACGCGTCCGTAGTGATTATACCAGCCAGCGCGATGCCCGGCATCCGCACCAATACCCTGGTAGATGTCAAAGTGCTGGCCTTTAATCGCCCCGCCCACATCCAGCGCGACCATCAGGCGCAGCTCGTACTGCCCGTTAAATTTACCGTTATTGTCCAGCTGCGGCACTTCGGCCAGCAAGGTGGTTCCCGGCGGGATCACGCTGCGGTCAGAGGCCACCGACGCACGGCCAATCAACGGCACGGCGCTCGCCCCTTTCACCGGCGCGAAAGACTGTGGTTTAAAGAACACAAACGACGGATTCTGCTCAAGTAATTCCCGCACTTCCGCTTCGCTGTGTGTTTCACCCCAGTGGCGGATAGCCTGCATCGACATATCTTCGCGTTTCACTTCGCCGCGATCGATAAGCACTTTACCGATGCTTTTATACGGCCAGCCATTTTTACCCGCGTAGCTGAAGAAATTCAGCGGCGAGCCATCACCAAAATCAATATATCCGCTGCCCTGCACGTCCATGATGAAGTTATCCATCAGGGAGTTACTGTAGGCCAGAACATAATTGTCGCTTAACTGTCCGGCATAAATCCCGGCACGTGACGGCAGCTTCCCGCGCTTCGGCGGCATACGATAAAGGGGATACTGGAACTCGCCCTGGCGCGTATGGCGCGCCTGCACGACCGGCGTGTAGTAGCCGGTGAACTGCACGTTACCGTAATTATCGGTGCCTTCCATCTGCCAGGCGTCCAGGCCGTACTGGCGCATGGTGCGGGTATCGCCCCCGGCAAGCAGCCACTTCTGCACCGCGTTATAAATATTGCTCTGATTGCCATACAGGCGCGGAGAAGCGTTACGAATCTGATTAACCTGCTCGGCGAAATCGCCGGCATTGATTGGCGCGCCCACGGCATCAGGTTGATTGACCAGTGAGAAAGGCTGGGTGAATTTCCCGTCTTTATACTGCTGACCGCGATCGGTCGGTTTTGACGAACAGGCCGCCAGCATCGCCAGCATTGCCCCTGTTACTGCATATTTTGCCCAACGTCCTTTCATGGTGTCTTCTATTTTCCGCATAATCGAAAGTGCCCGATGAAGATAACAAACCGCCAGGGGTATTGAAATGCGTGAACGCCCGCTTGCAATAAATCTGCACAAAAAAAACGCAATTCACGCCAAATCCAGACAACCTGTAAAAAAATGAGTGATTTATATCAAAAATGGGTTGCAACAAATGTTCAGCGGAGTATAGTGCGCTTCCACGGACGCGGGGTGGAGCAGCCTGGTAGCTCGTCGGGCTCATAACCCGAAGGTCGTCAGTTCAAATCTGGCCCCCGCAACCAATTAAGCAGTAAAAGAAGTCAACATTACTCGATGGAAGAGTAGTGCTCGGACGCGGGGTGGAGCAGCCTGGTAGCTCGTCGGGCTCATAACCCGAAGGTCGTCAGTTCAAATCTGGCCCCCGCAACCAACTAAGCAGTAACAGAAGCAAACATTACTCGATGGAAGAGTAATGACGGACGCGGGGTGGAGCAGCCTGGTAGCTCGTCGGGCTCATAACCCGAAGGTCGTCAGTTCAAATCTGGCCCCCGCAACCAACTAAGCAGTAAAAGCAGTAAGCATTGCTCGATGTAAGAGTAGTGACGGACGCGGGGTGGAGCAGCCCGGTAGCTCGTCGGGCTCATAACCCGAAGGTCGTCAGTTCAAATCTGGCCCCCGCAACCAATTAAAATGACACCCACGAGGGTGTTTTTTTTTGCCCGTCATTCAGCGTCTCAAGACCTTACGCCACACCCAAAGCGTGGCGCTCCGCCGGTCACTACGCCTCCTGATGTTCCCGCATAATCTCATAAATCCTTTTTATATCAATATGCTGACGCATTGACTCTGCCAGAATATCAAACTGCTGCATCTTGTAACGGGCGTAATGGAAATCAGCGTCCAGCGCCGCCAGCCCTTTGCGCTCACGCAGAGCATTCACCAGCGCGCGGGTAAACGCATCGCTATCAAACAGGCCGTGAAGATAGGTGCCAAACACCAGACCATCTTCACTCACCGCACCGTCCGCGCTGTACTTACCGTTTTTGCAAAGCAGCATCAAAGCCTGAGCGCCTTCTTGCAACGTGGTCTCGCCCATATGAATTTCATAGCCGCGTAGCGCCATCCCGGAGGCTGACGCCAGCAAGCCCGGCAGCGCGCCATTAAGCTCCGCCGTCGCCTGCGTGGTGGTTTTTTGCGGCGCAAAGCGGGTGACGGTATTGAGTAGCCCTAAACCGGGCAGCGTTCCCAGCCCGGACTCCACCTCATCAATCAGCGTATCGCCCAGCATCTGATAACCTCCGCAAATGCCAAGTACCGGTACGCCCTGGCGTTGCGCCTGCAAAATACCGTGCGCCAGCGCGCTGTCCTGAAGCCACAGTAGATCGCCAAGCGTATTTTTACTGCCCGGCAGAATAATCAGATCGGCTCCGGCTAAATCCTCGGCGTGACGCACGTAGCGCACGCGCACGTCCGGCTGCGCCGCCAGCGCGTTGAAGTCGGTAAAGTTCGAAATGTGCGGTAATTGCACCACCGCCACGTCAATCTCACGTTGAGCAATATGGCGGTATTTTCCCTTTTGTAGCGCCACGCCGTCCTCATCTTCGAGGTCAACGTCCAGCCACGGCATTACGCCCAGTACGGGCACGCCGGTTAGAGCTTCAATTTGTTCGATGCCGGAATATAAAAGCGCCACGTCACCGCGGAATTTATTAATAATGACGCCTTTCACCCGCCCACGCTCATGGTCTTGCAGTAAGGCCAGCGTGCCATAAATGGCGGCAAAAACGCCGCCACGGTCGATATCCGCCACCAGAATTACCGGGCACTGCGCCATCTCGGCCATCCCCATATTGACGATATCGCGGTCACGGAGGTTAATTTCCGCCGGGCTGCCTGCCCCTTCCAGCACCAGCACGTCGTACTCCTGCGCCAGGCTTTGATAAACGGAAAGGATCTGTTCGCGCAGCTTCGGCTTGTAGTCGTGATAGCTGACGGCATCCATATTGCTGGCCACTTCTCCCATCAGCACAATCTGCGCTTTGCGGTCGCTGGTCGGTTTGAGAAGGACTGGATTCATGCGCACGTCCGGCGCAATACCGGCGGCTTCAGCCTGGAAAATTTGTGCGCGTCCCATCTCTTTGCCGTCCGGCGTGATGCCGGAATTGAGCGCCATATTCTGCGATTTAAACGGCGCGGTGCGCAGGCCATCCTGATAGAAGATTCGGCACAGCCCCGCCACCAGCATACTTTTGCCGACGTCGGATGCGGTGCCCTGCAACATAATGGCCTGAGTCATTGGATTCCTTTTTCACGCATACGGCGGAAAAACTCCGCCTCGGTTTTACACAGTGGCAGCCCAAGCTCCGCATGCAGCTTAACCAGCCACGGCGCGCTTAAACCCGCTTGCTCAATCAACTCGCGCTGGGCAAACACCTCACCCGGTGCTCCCGCTGCCAGCACTTCACCCCGGCGTAATACATACACCGCGTCGCTGACTTCATAAATTAAATCAATATCATGGCTGGAAATCACCACATGATTGCCCTGCGCAACGATGCGCTTGATGATATCAATCATCTGCGCTCGTCCTGAGGGGTCGAGCCCCGCGGTGGGTTCGTCTAGCAGTAAATAGCGCGCTTGCAGCACCAGCGCTCCGGCAATCGCCACGCGTTTTTTCTGCCCGTGACTCAGGCACTGGATAGGCTGCTTACGAAAATACTGAGCGTCGACCAGCGTCAGCGCCTCATCAACGCGGTGGGCAATCTCCTCTTCCGCCACGCCCAGATTACGCAGGCTGAAGGCGATATCGCTGTCGATATCGGTATAGAAGATTTGCTGATCGGGATCCTGAAAGACCGTGGCAACCTGCTGACGCAGGGCCAGCAACCCGCGCTTACTGTAATCCAGCGCTTTGCCTTGCCATAATACCGCGCCCTGCTGCGGCCGCAACAGTCCGCTTAAGTTCATAAACAGCGTCGATTTTCCGCAGCCGTTCGCCCCCACCAGGCCGGTCACCGCCTGGCGTGAAAAATCCAGCGTCAGCCCTTTTAACGTCGGTTCATCCTGGTAGCGAAACCAAAGGTCATGGGTGGCAAGCATGAGGGTCCTTAAAGGTGAAAATCACCCTGATACAGTTTGATATCCAGCGCGGTACTCATTTGTTGATAGCGAATAAGCACGCGGGTAAACAGCAGCCCGACCAGCATCGACAGCGAGCGGTAGCCCAGCCGCACGTTACGGTAGCCAAAGCGCAGCGTTTGCGCCCGATGAATGGCCATCGCTTCGTCGAGCAGGATAAAGATAAAGCGCCAGGTCAGCAGGATCTGTTCGACAAGCAGGCGCGGCACGTGCGCGCGTTTGAGCAGGACAATCAGCTGCGGGAACGGTAGGTTCAACACCAGCCAGAATGTTGCCGCCAGCGCCGCCAGGCTGCGCCAGAAGGTGTCGTTGGCGGTGGCTAATCCAACCGAGGTGATACCCAGCCGAAACGATCCGAAAGGCATGCTGACCAGCAGCGCCTGCGGGTCGCGGCTGACGCTAAACACAATCGTCACCACGCCCACCAGCAAAAAGCCCAGCGGCAGCGCCATCCAGCGACACCACCGCCACAGCGAAATGCGCAGCAGCCAGCAGGTCAGCGCCGCCGTAAAACACATCAGCAGCGCCTGCCCCAGCGGCGGCAGGCTGAAGGCCAGAACCATCAACAGCAGCCAGAACAGAAATTTCCGTTCCGGCGGCAAATGGAACCAACGGCTTTGGTAGCTGAGCCTATCAAGCCCGGTCATCATTGCGCTGGCGGCCTTTGTAGTAGCCCAGAATATAGAAAATAACCGCCGCGCCCAGCGAACCTTGCAGGGTAAACAGCAGGCTTTCAATTTCACCGCTGGCCGGTTCATATAGCGGCTGGAACCACGGTTCATAGTGCGGGGCAACGGCCTGGATCTGGCTTTCCGCTTCGCCGTCAGAGCCGCCGTATTCACCGCCGTGATTGATAAAGAACGGCAGGATCACCAGCGCGATAACCATCGCCAGCAGGATCAATGTCTTTTTCATTTTAGCGTCCTCGTGCAGGGATCAACTGACGCTTGGTCAGCTGGTCGTAGATCATCACCGTCAGTAACCCTTCGGCAATGGCGATCGGGATCTGGGTCAGACAGAAGATCCCCATAAACTTCAGGCTTGAACCGGCGATCCCCGCCTGCGGATCCGGGAACGCGACGCCCAGCTGGAGTGAGGTGACAAAATAGGTCGCCAGATCCGCCAGCATCGCGCACAGAAACACCGATATATCGCGGCGAAAACCGGCTTTACAGGCCATTTTCCACGCCAGATAGCCGACGATCGGCCCAATCACCGCCATCGACATGCCGTTTGCGCCAAGCGTGGTCAGCCCGCCGTGCGCCAGCAGCAGCGCCTGGAACAACAGCACAATGGCACCGAGAATAGCCACCACGCCGGGGCCAAAGAGGATCACCGCCAGCCCCACGCCGGTGGGGTGCGAACAGCTTCCGGTGACAGAGGGGATCTTCAGCGCGGAGAGCACAAAAATAAACGCCCCGCACAGCGCCAGCAGCACCTTCTGGTTGTTATCTTCCTGCACGATGCGGCGCAAGCGCACCAGCCCATACCACAGGCACGGCAGGAACAGCAGCCACCACGCCAGCGCCCACAGCGGCGGCAGGAACCCTTCCATAATGTGCATCGCAAACGCCTGCTCTGGCACCACCAGCAGCAATAGCGCCGCCGCAAGGCCGCTTAACGACAGCTTTTTCAGCTGTTGCTCTAATTTCATTTTGTCTCTCCCCACTGTTTGTTGACCAGAATGGTCGAGAAATACGGCAGCGGCTGGTCATCAGCCACCTGCGAAAGGTTGTGCCAGCACTGTTCGCCGGGCAGCGTAGCCTCGGCCATCATCAACGCGCACTCCAGCAGGCCAGCTTTAGCCAGCAGCGCTTTGATACGGGCGAAGCGACCATAAACCTTCATCAGCACCAGGCTGTCATGCTGTGCCAGCGCGCGTTCAATTTCCGCTTCCGGCGCGGTGCAGGCGACAACTGCCAGCGATTGTTGCTCCATCGCCAGCGGCGTTTGCGCGCGCGCGGCAATGGCGGCGAACGAGGTCACGCCGGGAACAATTTCCAGCCATTGCGGGCTGCCAATGCGTTTGAGTAAAAAGACCCAGGTGCTGAACAGCATCGCGTCGCCGAGCGTGATAAAGCCAACCTGCTTACCGGCCTCCACTTCGCGCACCAGCGCGCTGGAGACGTCGTCCCACACCGCCTCTTTTTCAGCACTGTCGGCACTCATCGGAAAGTGACAGCAGCGCACCTCGGTGTGCTCACCCAGATATTCCCGGACGATAGAGAGCGCAAGGCTGTCGCCGCCTTTGCGACCCGCCGGGGCATAGAGAATATCGAGCGCGCCGAGAATGCGCGCCGCACGCACGGTGATAAGATCCGCCGCACCAGGGCCGGTGCTTAAGGCATACAGTTTCCCGCTCATGCCACCTCCAGCGATTGTTGCAGATGCTCAACAAACATCGCCCGCACCGCCGGGTTCTCGCCCAGCCCATTAAGCCACGGCGTGGCCGGAATCCCCGCGGCGTTGAACTGCGTTTTCCACGAATCGTCTTCGTCAGAGGCCATATCGTTAATCGCGTGGTCACCCGCCACCAGCATGAGCGGCATCAGGTGTACGCCGCGCACGCCTTCCTGGCTGAGGCTGTCAATCAGCACGTCCACTTCGGGATAGCTTTCCACCGCGCCAACGCGCGCCGGGAAGCGCTGGACGCTCATCATATGATCGAGGCAGGCGTAGGCAGCAAAGGCGTGGTGGCTGGCGCCGTGGCCCATAAACACCACTTTCTCATTGGCGTTAAGCGCGGGCATCTGCTGCTCCAGCGCCTGCATCAAGCGCACATAGTCTTGATGACCGCTCAGCAGCGGCTTACCGAGAGTCAGACGGTTAAAGAGCGGGCGCAGACTCTGCACTTCATGCGCAATCTTCTCGTATTCATCGCCGTTGATAATATGCAGCGACTGAATCGCCACGTCCTGATACCCCTGCTCGGCCAGCTTTTTCAGCGCTTCCAGCGGGGTATCAATATCAATGCCGTCTCGCTGTTTGAGCTTGCGGATAATCATCCCGGAGGTAAAGGCGCGAAACAGGTCACGGTCAGGGCAGCTTGCCGCCAGCGCACGCTCACAGGCGACAATATTTTTCTCACAGGTCTCGGGGTAACTGGTGCCGAAACTCACCACTAACAGGGCTTTTTTCATCTTCTTTTCCTTAGACCGTGGCCTGCCAGCGCGCTAAGCGCTCGGCAAAGGCGGCCTGACTTTCAATGCGTTCATCGCCGGTCACAAGCGGTGCCGGGCGGGTAATGACGATGCAGGGAACTCCCGCCTCCAGGCAGGGCTGAACCTTTTCCTGATAGCCCCCTTCCGCGCCGGAAGCCTTGGTGACCATCACATCGGCGCGGCAGTGGCGGTAGAAGGCGGCGTTAAATTCGGCGCTAAACGGCGCGCACAGGGCAAAAATCTCACCGACGCCAAAGCCTAAGTCGACACACTGCTGCACCACCTCTGGCACCGGCAACACGCGGGCAAGCAGCGTTTTCTCCGGCAACACTTCGCGCCACTGCGGCAGGTCTTTACTGCCGGTGGTCAAGAGCACCCGCTGGCCCATGTTTTTCAACAGCGCGCAGGCCTCGGCAATACTGCTGACGTAATACAGCTGCGGATGCGTTAATGAGCTCAGCTGTTCCGGGCGCTCGTAGCGACTTAACAGCACGCCGGTCTGCGCGCAGGCGGCAACCGCATTGCGGCTGACCACTTCGGCATACGGATGCGAGGCGTCAATTACCCAGCGGGTCTGGTGCTCGACAAGCCAGGCCACCATCTGCGCCAGATCCAGTCGTCCGCAGCGCACGTTGCCCTGAATATCGCCCGCCAGCGCTTCCCCCGTGGGCGTCGCCACCGACACGGTGTAGCGCACCCCGGCGGCGTCCAGCTGCTGGCAAATCGCCCGCGCATCGCTGGTTCCGCCCAATACCAGCACATCGCCGTGGCTCACAGCACGTAGCCTCTTGGCGTAATCATCAGGCCGTCCTGCACGTAGGTGGTTTTATTGCCGACGATAACGAGGCTGGTCATGTCGACCGGCGCAAAGTCCATTTCGCCAAGCGTGGTCAGCCATTTTTCTTCTTTTTTACGCCCGGCGGCTTTCACCACGCCCACCGGCGTATTGGCGTTTTTGCTGGCGGCCAGCAGTTCAAATGCGCGCGCCAGATGCCCTTCACGACCGCGGCTGCGCGGGTTGTAAAAGCAGATAACAAAGTCGGCTTCTCCGGCGGCGATAATGCGTTTTTCAATCACCGGCCACGGGGTGAGCAGGTCGCTTAAGCTGATATGGCAGAAGTCATGCATCAGCGGCGCACCCAGTAACGCGGCGGCGGCGATACTGGCGGTCATGCCGGGGATCAGGCGCACTTCCACGTCCAGCTTCTGTTTGCTGACCAGTTCCAGCACCAGCCCGGCCATGCCGTAAATACCGGCATCACCACTGCTAATCAGTGCCACGTTGTGTCCGGCCTGCGCCAGATCAATCGCCGCCTGGCAGCGCTCGATCTCTTTGCACATTCCGGTTTTGATCACCTGTTTGTCGCCGGTAAAGGCTTTTACCAGGTGCGTGTAGGTTTTATAGCCGACGACGATTTCCGCCGCCTGCAAGGCTTCAACGGCTTCCATGGTCATCATGGCCTGCGAGCCGGGGCCAATTCCGATTACGCTTAACATCAGTGTGTAACTCCCAAAGTAATAGTGACGCCCTGTTCACGCAGGGTCTCGCCGATAAGATGCCCGTCGCTCATCAGCCACGCCGCCGGGCCGGAAACGCTGCCGACGCCCACCGTTTGTTTGACAAATTGCGAAGCGGGAAAGCGGTGTTGGTGCTCGCACAGGGCGGCGACGCTAAAAATTTCAAACGGCACATCGGCTGCGCGGGCAAGCTCAATCAGCCCCGGTTCATCTTGTTTGACGACGATGCTGCCAATGGCTTTCAGGGCCAGCGGGTCGAGCCGTTGCGCCGCGAACTGCCGTGACAGAAGTTGTGAGATCAAGGCACAAGGGGTATCTCGACGGCAGCCAATGCCCGCCACAATCCGTTGCGGAACCAGCTTCCAGTGCGGCAGCGGCAGTTCCGGCAGCGTGTCGCGCAGGGTGATGCACACCAGCGCGTCCAGTTCAGGCAAGGCGTCAAGACAGGTCACGGTGATAAAACCACGGCGGTCGCAGCGGCTTACCTCATCGGCGAGCGATTCATCCCACCACAGCCCGACGCGCTGCTGGCTGACCAGCATTTGATTCACGGTTTTCACCGCCGTGCGAAAATCATGCATTCGGGCATTCAGCTGGCAGGCTAACGAATCCAGCGCAGCCACCTCGTTGACGTCGGTCGAGGTGGTGATCACCGGGTCAACGCCAAGAATGCTCGCCAGATGGCGCGCCAGCGTATTCGCGCCGCCGATATGGCCTGAGAGCAGGCTGATAACGTGCTGGCCGCGCTCATCAATCACCACCACCGCCGGGTCGTGAAATTTGTCCACCAGCAACGGTGCCAGCACGCGCACGGCAATACCGGTGGCACCGATAAAAATCAGCGCCGAATAGCGGCTAAACGCCTGCTGCACGCTTTGCGCAAAGCTGCCGTCAAACGCCGAAAAGCCCTCTTCCACCAGCGCCTCGCGGGTGAGACAGGTCATCGGCTGCGCCGCACTGAGCCGTTTCGCTAACGCCACGCCGCCGGGGGTGAGGCAAAACAGCGCAATGCCGTCAGGCTTTACGGTATTCATGGCTGAAGTCCGCCGCGTACAGACGCGAGTAGTGATACTCCTCACCGAGGAAGTTGCCGACCAGAATCAGCGCCGTTTTACGGATCCCCGCATCACGCACTTTATCGCCGATATCCACAAGCGTGCCGCGCACCGTCTGGCTTTCCGGCCAGGTCGCTTTGTAAACCACCGCCACCGGCGTATTTGCCGGATAGCCGCCCTCAATCAGCCGTTCCGCCACCTTGTGAATACGCTGAACGGAGAGATAAATCGCCATGGAGGTTTGATGCTGGGCAAACGACTCCAGCTGTTCACGCTCTGGCACCGGCGTGCGCCCCTCCAGACGGGTGATAATCAGGCTTTGCGACACTTCCGGGACGGTGTATTCAACGCCCAGTTCCGCCGCCGCGCCGAGAAACGCGCTGACGCCCGGCACCACCTGCCAGGGGATGCCGCGACGCGTCAGCTCTTCGCCCTGCTCGCGCACCGAGCCGTACAGCGAAACATCGCCGGTTTGCAGGCGCACCACCGTTTTCCCGGCTTTCACTCCGTCTTCCATCAACGCAAGAATTTGTTCCAGATGCAGTTCAGCGCTGTCGTGGCATTGGGCATCTGGCGGGCAGTACTCCAGCAGTTCGGTGTTAATAAGCGAACCGGCGTAGATAACCACCTGCGCTTGTTGCAGCAGGCGGTAGCCTTTTAAGGTAATCAGGTCGCGGTCGCCGGGGCCTGCGCCAACGAACCAGACACAGCGGTTATCAAAGCGTGCAGACATGGGCATCTTCCTTTTGACAGGCAATGACAAAAATGGGGTTATGCGGCTTGAAATAGTGCCCGCTGCCAAGCGACGTGAGCGCGGAGATGGTTAACTGCTGGCAGTCCATCGCCGTGACGCCCGACAGACGGAGATGGTCGAGGGCCGCGTGCAAATTTTCCTGGAGGATAAACGTCATCACCAGGCGTCCACCGGGGCGCAAATGCTGCAATGACCAGTCAATCAGCGCGCAAAGATGCCCCCCGCTGCCGCCGATAAAGACGGCGTCAGCCTGCTCAACCGCGACGTCCGGCGCTTCTGCGGCTATCACTGTGATATTGCCGCAGGCAAAGCGCTGGCAGTTCTCCTCCAGTAAGCGCAGCGCTGCCGGGTTACGCTCAATCGCCGTCACCGCAAGCGTGGGGTTTTGCAATGCTGCTTCAATCGACACGCTGCCGGTTCCCGCACCGATATCAATCAGGTGGCTGGCCCAATGCAATTCCAGCTTTGACAGCGCCAGCGCGCGCACCGCTTCTTTGGTCATCGGCACTTTTTCGCCGCGCAAAAACAGTTCATCTTTCATTGAGGATCACCACCGTGTTCATCTCATAGTCGTTCTCCACCGCGCTGACCGGCAGCCAGTGGATGCGTTCGTTGTCCTGCGCCAGATTTTCGCCAATCACCATCCAGCGATGCCCTTTACCGCGCGCCACCAGTTCAGCGGCAATTTGCTTCGGCCCGCAGCGCTTATCGGTGACCATTGCCACCTTGAGATGGCGGGCGATGGCGTCAAAGTTCACCTCGCGCCCGTGACTGCTGGTGAGCCACATCTCGTTCATGTCGACACCCGCCCGCGCGCACAGATACTGCACGGCGCTGACGCCGGGGATCACCTGCACGTTATCGCGGCCAAAATGAGCAATCAGCCGCGTGCCGATGCCGTAAAACAGCGGGTCGCCGGAGGCCAGCACCACCACGTTTTGCGTGGGGCGTGCCGCAATCCATGCCAGCACCTCACCAATGTTGGCGCCCAGCGGGCAACGTTCGCCGCTGAAATGCGGGAACTGCGCCAGATGACGTGCCGCGCCAACCTGCGCATCGGCCTTCGCCACGGCTTGTACCGCCTGCGGCGTCATCAATTGCACGCCCGCCGGGCCCATGCCCACCACCGTCAGCATTGCATCGCCTCGACAATTTCACTGACCGGGCGATTACTGCCGAGGATCTGGTTATCAAACGAGAACATGATGGCGTCGCATTGCGGCGGCGTTTTGGTGAAGCGCAGACGCTGCATGACGCGCATACAGATGCGTTCGGCAAGATGGTTGTAGATGCGCTGGAAACCGAACGCGTCAATATGCTCCATCGCCGCTTCGGTGGTATCGCAGTCGCTGACCCGCGTCAGCAGCTCCAGCGGCGCGCCGAGCAAGGCCAGATGGGCGACCAGCGTTTCCATCCGCGCATCGGCAATATGGCTATGGGTGTGAAAAATGCCAGCGGCGATTTTAATCAGCTTGCCGGGGTGGCCTATCAGCACTATCTGGTGAAAGCCCAGCCGTACGGCCTCCTCAATCATGTAGCCGACAAAGTTGCTCATGGTGACCACCACCGGCGAGTCGATGCCCATCTGCTCGCGCACGAAGCGTTCGCCGTGGTTGCCCGGCACCAATATCACCCGCTCAAGCCCCGCCGCGCGCTTCATCTCAAGCTCCAGCGCCAGCGAGCGTTTCCAGCTCTCCTCAGACATCGGCGTGACGATGCCGGTAGTGCCGATAATCGAGATGCCGCCCACGATGCCCAGCCGCGCGTTATAGGTTTTTTGCGCCCGCGCCTCGCCTTCCGGGGCAAAGATTTCGACCTCCGCGCCGCGCGCGGGACCAATCGCTTCACGCACGGCGGTTTCTATGGTGTGGCGCGGGGTGCGGTTTATTGCCGAACTGCCGATGGGGAGCCCGATGCCTTTGCGGGTGACGGTGCCAACGCCCTCACCGCCGCGCAGGGTAATGTCGCCGCTGTCGTTAAGCGTGACGCGGGCAAAAATCAGCATCCCGTGGGTAGCATCGATATCGTCGCCGCCGTCTTTGCGAATGGCGGCAATTCCCTGCTGGCCTTCAACATGCGGCGATTCAACGTTCAGATTCAGCGTTACGCCAGAAGGGGTGACAATCGACACCTGATGAATCAGGTGCTGGCGCATGACCATCAGCGCGGCAACTTTGGCCGCCGCCGTAGCACAGGAGCCGGTGGTGTAGCCTTTGCGCAGCGCTTTGCCGTTATGCCATACCGGGGCATCAAAAGCGGGTTCACTCATTTTGCGGCCTGCAAATGATAGAGAATGGCGTTGACGATGGCGGCGGCGACGTTGCTGCCGCCTTTGCGTCCCAGTGCGGCAATTCCCGGCAGGCCGCTTTTGCTGAGCGCGTCTTTGGATTCCGCCGCGCCGACAAAGCCCACCGGTACGCCAATTACGCCACCGATATCAAGTTCTTTATGCTCCAGCAGGCGGAATAACGCGGTCGGCGCATTACCGAAAACAAACACCTTGTCACCCGCTTCCTGCACGGCAATGTCTACCGCCGCCATCGAGCGGGTCATGCCCTGCGCTTTCGCCTCGCGCACCACGCGCGGGTCGCTGATATAGCAGCGGCACTCGCCGCCGAAGGTCGCCAGCAGATTTTTATTAATGCCGGAGAGCGCCATGGTGGTGTCGGTATAGAGCGTACACGGGCGGCTTAACGCCTCGGTCAGACACGTCAATGCATCCGGCGCGAACCACAAAATATCCAGCCATTCAAAGTCGGCGGTGGTATGAATCACTCGCTTAATAATCGCCTCGTGCAGCGGGCTTTCGAAGCAATATTCCGGGCGGGTATCGGCAATAATGTCGCTTATGATCTCAAAGCTTTTACGCTCGATAGCCTGCGGTTGCTGGATATAGTTCATGCACTGCTCCTTAAGCGATGCCCACCAGCCAGACTCTTGCCGCCATAAACAGCAGCAGGGCCAGCGTGGACGACACCCACATCAGTCGAATCGTTCGGGAAATATCATCAATTTCGATAGCGCGACGGGCGTCGCCTATCCACGGCTTCTCAACGCGCTCGCCAAAATAGTCGTTCGGGCCGCCCAGACGAATGCCCAGCGCCCCGGCAACCGCAGCTTCCGGCCACGCGCAGTTTGGGCTGCTGTGGTTGCGGCGATCGCGCCAGCCGATGCGTAGCGCCCGTCCAGCATCAAAGCGACAAACCCACGCGGCGGCGCTGATAAAAAGCCAGCTCAGGCGGGCGGGAATAAAGTTGGCGACGTCGTCTAATCTGGCGCTGACCATACCGATAGCGCGGTATTTTTCATGCTTATAGCCGACCATCGAATCGAGGGTGTTGACCGCTTTATAGGCCATTGCCAGCGGCGCGCCGCCAAGCAGCAAGAAGAACAGCGGCGCGATAATGCCGTCGACGGTGTTTTCCGCCACCGTTTCCACTACCGCGCGGTTGATTTGCTCAGGCTGAAGTTGGGAGGTGTCGCGACCGACAATCCACGACAGCTTGCGGCGGCTTTCGGCAATGTCGCCCTCGCGCAGCGGTCGTTCAACATCCTGCGCGGAGCGCGCCAGGCAGCGTCCGGCGAGCACGGTGAAAATCATCCACACCTCCACGCCCCAGCCCAGCCACGGATGAATTTTCGCCGCCAGCGCCAGCACGCCCCACGCCACGCCATAGGTTAGCCCTACCACCACCAGCCACATCACCCCGCCGCCGAGACGTAAAGCCCGATCGCTGCGGCAGAGGCGGCGCACCACGCGTTGTACGGTGCTTATCAGGTTGCCCATCCAGCGTACCGGATGCGGCCAGTGCTGCGGGTCGCCAATCACAAAATCGAGCGCCCATGCCAGGCACCACGCGAGCAGCGTCATTGGGCGCTCCTTGCGGCGGCAAACCAATGGTTTAGCATGGCGGGACGTTGCGCGAAGTGGACGTGCAGATAGCTGGCAAAGGTGTTGCCACACTGCCAGCCTCCAGACCATTGCTGGAGGGTTGCGCCATCGCGGGTTTTACGGCAGGCCATCACCGCCGGAAGCCGGGGGGTAAAATCGGAGTAGTGGAATTCATGCCCGCGCAGCACCTCGCCGGGAGCGGCGAGCAGCGTTTGCCGTTGGGCTTCGGCTTCGCAGTAGCCAAAGCGCGTCAGCCGGGTGCCCATTTTGCTGTCACCGGGGAGGATATCCGCCATCGCATGGATTTCCCCCTGCGCATCCTCAAGCGTGCTGCCAAGATACATCAGGCCACCGCATTCCGCGTAGATAGCCACGCCGCGCCGGTGCGCTTCACGCAGTTGCGCCAGCATGGAGGTGTTGGCGGCAAGGGTTCGGGCATGTAATTCCGGGTAGCCGCCGCCCAGCCAGATCATCTGGCACGCTGGAAGCTCCCGGTCGTGCAGCGGGCTAAAGCGCACAATGTTCACCCCCGCGCGTTCCAGTAGCGCCAGATTATCCGGGTAGTAAAAATTAAAGGCTTCATCATCGGCAAGCGCCAGCGTTAAGCCTTCACCGGCAAGCGGCGTCGTCGGCCATTCTCCAACCGGTAAGGCGTTCAGTTCACTGAGCGAGAGCAGCGCGTCAATATCCAGCGTGCGTTCAAGCGTGGCGGCAAAATCCTGCCACGGTTTGGCGTTAAGCGTTGATTCGCGGGCGGTGACTAGCCCAAGATGGCGCTCGGGCAGCGCCACGCCTTCCACGCGCGGAACGTAGCCCAGCACCGGAATAGCGCAGTAACGTTCGATGGCGCTTTTCAGCAACTGGAAGTGGCTGTCGCTGTTGACCCGATTAACAATCACCCCGGCGATGTTGAGGCTGGGGTCGAAGTGCTGAAAGCCCATGACGGTTGCGGCAATCGAGGTGGAGACCGCTTTGCCATCGACCAGTAAAATCACCGGGCAGCCCAGCTGTTTGGCCATCGCCGCGCTGCTGCAATAATTGGGGTCAGTGCCGTAACCGTCGTACAGGCCCATGACGCCTTCAATCACGGCGATATCCGCGTGCTGCAAATGGTCACAAAACAGGGCGTTGAGAATCGAGGTGGGCAGCATAAAGCTGTCGAGATTACGCGAAGGGACGCCGCACAGCGCGGTATGCCAGCCGGTGTCGAGATAGTCAGGGCCAACCTTGTACGGCTGAACCCGCAGCCCGCGCTGCTGGAGCAATTTCAGCAAGCCCAGCGTCACCGTGGTTTTACCACAGCCGCTGCCGGTACCTGCAAGAACAAATGCGTGCTGTCTGGCTGCCATACCCTGACCCTATTGCCGAGGGACGAGTATAGCCGTGCGCTTGCCCGATCAGCCGACCGTGCAACGCAAAGCAACCCACTTCCCACCGAAGTTGTTGTTAATGACCAACAGGCAGGTCTTCTGGCTTAGCGTCATCCTCACCCGTCCTTCCCGATCCGGCGATCAGTGGTGTTTACGGGGTCGTCAGCATCACAGCAGCGGGGGCTGCGGGGGATTTATACACGCGTGTATTCACCCCCTTCCCTGGCACATAATGTGCCTGACCTGTTGGTTGCAGATTTATGCCGGCACCGCGCCCGCATAAAATAAAAGCAGCTTACTCTAGCGCGTCAAATAAAGGATTTCGTTGCGCTATGACAATACCGGTATATTTACGGTAGTTATATTTTGAAGGCTAAAGCAAGGAATATCATGAGCGTGGCACGCTGCCCCGGTTCCTGCGGGGAAATTATTCAGGGCTGGATTCTGGGCAGTGAAAAGCTCATCTCGTGCCCGATAGACTGGTACAGCACGGTGGAGGTGCGTGACGGCTCGCCCTTAGCCAACGAGCGCCCGCTCACCCGCGCAACGCTTGAGGCCGTGCTGGCACACTTTGGCTATCCACCGGCGCTAAGCCAGACGCTACAGGTTGAGGTTCACTCGACAATCCCGATTGCCAAAGGCATGGCCAGCAGCACCGCCGACATTGCCGCCACCGCCGTTGCCACAGCGCATCACTTGGGGTATTCATTGAATGAATCAATTCTGGCTGCGCTGTGCGTGTCGCTTGAGCCAACGGACAGCACGCTTTTCGATCAGTTAACCCTGTTTGATCATCATGACGCGCATACTCAAATTGGCTGTGGCCCCTCGCCTGAATTCGACCTGCTGGTGCTCGAAAGCCCCGTCATTCTACGCACCGCAGATTATCACCGTTTACCGCGTGAAGCGGCATTACAGGCCAGCGCCGCAAGACTGCATCAGGCGTGGGAAAAGGTGCAGGCAGGCTGCGCCAGCAATAGCCCGGAACGGTTAGGCGAGGCGGCAACGCTCAGCGCGATCGCCAGCCAGGCGCTGCTGCCCAAACCGGAGTTTACGACGTTGCTGTCGCTGGTTGAATCTTGCGGATTATACGGAATAAACGTGGCGCACAGCGGCAGCGTGGTCGGGTTAATGCTCGACCGCCATCGCCACGATGTGGAATATTTGAGATGGGCGCTGGCACAGCAAAAACTCAGCGATTGGTGGCCGAAACAGCACCTGGTAAGTAAGGTGTCGGGCGGAGTTCAGCTAAGCACCTGACGAAGCGCCGCCAGCAGCCGCTGGTTTTCCGCCTCGCTGCGAATTGCCACGCGGAAGTAGCGCGCATCCAGCCCCGGATAGTTGGCACAACTGCGGATAAGAATATGGTGTTGCAGCAGCGCGTACTGCAATTCAACATCCGGCCTTTCACAGCGTAAAAACAGATAGTTGGCTTGCCCCGGATACACTGTCAGCCCATCAATGTCGCACAGCGCCTGATAAAATCGCGGGCCTTCCTGCGCCAGCCATCGCCGGGTTGCCTGTTGATAAGCGTCATCGCACAGGGCAATTTCACCTGCCAGCGCGGCAAAGCTATTGATTGACCACGGCATCTGATGCTTACGCAGTCGCGCCACCGCCTCGGCGTCACCGTTGAGTAAATAGCCTAACCGCAGGCCAGGAATGGCGTAAAACTTGGTGAGCGAGCGCAGCACCCAAATGTGCGGATGTTCGCCAAGATGCGGGATAAAACCGGGTTCGTCGGCGATAAAGTCGATAAATGCTTCATCTAAGACCAGCGTAATATCGAGCGTCCGGCAGCGTTCGGCTATCGCCTCCAGCAGCGTGCGCTCGGGCAGCAGCCCGGTCGGGTTATTCGGCGTGCACAAAAACAGGCAGTCAAGCTCTGCGCTTAGCGCCGGTAAGATGCGCTCGGTCAGCTGCCAGCCGTCTTCTTCGCGCAGGGCAAAAGTCTCTACCTGGCAATCAAGCGTGTCCAGCGCCCGGCGGTACTCGGCAAAGCCCGGAGCAATCACCATCGCCCGACGCGGCTTTAAACCGCGTGCAAGGGTGAAAATAGATTCGGTTTCACCGTTGCCCGCCAATACCCACGAAACAGGCACCCCGTGATGCGCAGCCAGCGCCGCGTGCAGCTGCGCATAGTCTACGTCGGGATAATGCTCGGCACATGAAAGCTGGGCAATGATGGCCTGCTTTACGCTCTCCGGCATACCTAGCGGGTTAATGTTGGCGCTAAAATCCAGCAACTGGTCGGCAGAGATGCCGAGCAGCGCCGCTGCTTCACGGGTGTTGCCGCCGTGGACGCTTTTGAGTCGCGACACGGTAAATTACCCGCGCCTTGCCAGCGTCGCGCCGTCGGCAAAGTAGGCTTTGATGCCTGCGAGAATTGACTCGGCGACTTGCTGCTGGAAGGCCGCGGTTTTCAGCTTACGTTCTTCTTCAACGTTACTAATAAACGCGGTTTCGACGAGGATTGATGGAATATCCGGCGCTTTTAATACCGCAAAACCGGCCTGTTCGACCTGATTTTTATGCAGGTTGTTGATCTTACCAAGCCTTTGCAGCACGGCTTTACCGAACTTCAGGCTGTCGGTAATGGTCAGCGACTGCACCATATCAAACATCGTGTGGTCAACGTAGCGGTCGCCGCTCTTGCTCACGCCGCCCACTAAGTCAGCGGCGTTCTGGGTTTGCGCGAGGTATTTGGCCGCGGTACTGGTGGCCCCTTTGGTCGACAGCGCAAACACCGAGGAACCGCTCGGCTGGCGGCTGGTGAACGCATCCGCATGAATGGAGACAAACAGGTCGGCGCGCTGCTTTTGCGCTTTTGCCACCCGGACTTTGAGCGGAATAAAAATATCTTCGTTGCGCGTCATGTAGGCTTTCATATTGCCTTCTTTCTCAATCAGCGCGCGCAGGCGACGGGCAATTTGCAGTACCACATCTTTTTCCCGCGTTTTATGCAGCCCCACCGCGCCGGAGTCTTCGCCGCCGTGACCGGGGTCAAGCATGATGACAATCGGACGGTCACGCCCGGCTTTGCCCGGCTGCGGGCCGCTTTGCGCTGGCGGAACCTGATTTTCGAGGCCGTCTTTATTGTATTCCTCCAGCAAGGCCAGCAGCGGATCCTGCACGTCATTGCTGTTGGAAGGATAGAGATCCATGACCAGGCGCTCTTTAAAACCGGCGACCGGCGCCAGGGCAAAGAGCTGCGGTTTAACATCTTGTTTTAGCTCAAATACCATGCGCACGGTTTGCGGATCAAACTGCCCGACACGCGCCGATTTAATATAGGGATCGTCGGCGCGAATCTGCGCCCCCATGCCTTTTAGCACCGAGTTCAGATTAACCCCTTCGAGATCCACCACCATACGGTCAGGATTGCTTAGCGCAAACTGTCGGTACTTAAGCACACGGTTAGACTCCACCGTGACGCGCGTGTAGCTGGACGCCGGCCAGATACGCACAGCCACCACCTGACTAACGGCAGCTAAACCCACCTGACTCACGCTCAACAACCACATGGCGCCCGCCCCTTTTAACAGGCGACGACGACTTAACGACTGACTTCCCGACATGCTCCATCCCAGGCAAAAAAAGACAATTTGAATTTACGCATTTTACGATTGACCGAAAACTTTAACCAAAGGTGGATAAGCTGTCATCTATAAAAGGGTAAACATTCGTAGGATCAACACAATTGGCAGCAGGCTATTGCGTTATTTAGGCAAAATCCGGCTTGCGTTTCGCCCGAAAACAGAATAAAAATACATTAATTACGAATAGTCATGCATTGAGGGTTGTGCCGTGGTGAAGGAACGTAGAACCGAACTGGTAGAGGGGTTTCGTCATTCTGTCCCCTATATTAACGCCCACCGGGGGAAGACGTTTGTCATTATGCTCGGCGGTGAAGCCATTGAGCATGAAAACTTTTCCAGCATCGTCAGCGATATTGGTCTGCTCCACAGCCTGGGCATTCGCCTGGTGCTGGTCTACGGCGCGCGCCCGCAAATCGATGCCAATCTGGCTGAGCACCACCATGAGCCGACCTACCATAAACATATTCGTGTTACGGATACTAAAACGCTGGAGCTGGTGAAACAGGCTGCGGGTCTTCTGCAGCTGGATATTACCGCACGGCTGTCGATGAGCCTTAACAATACCCCGCTACAGGGCGCGCACATCAACGTGGTGAGCGGCAACTTTATTATCGCCCAGCCGCTAGGGGTGGATGACGGCATCGACTACTGCCACAGCGGACGTATTCGTCGTATTGATGAAGAAGCGATCCACCGCCAGCTCGACAACGGGGCGATTGTGCTGATGGGGCCGGTTGCCGTTTCAGTGACCGGTGAGAGCTTCAACCTCACCTCCGAAGAAGTGGCGACCCAACTGGCGATTAAGCTCAAAGCGGAAAAGATGATCGGCTTTTGCTCGTCGCAAGGGGTTTACAACGAGGCGGGCGAGATTGTCCCGGAGCTGTTCCCGAACGAAGCACAGGCGCGTATTGAAGAACTCGAGCAGGAAGGCGACTACCTTTCCGGCACCGCGCGTTTCCTGCGCGGCGCGGTAAAAGCCTGCCGCAGCGGCGTGCGTCGCAGCCACCTGATTAGCTATCAGGAAGACGGCGCGCTGTTGCAGGAACTGTTCTCCCGCGACGGTATTGGTACGCAGATTGTGATGGAGAGCGCCGAGCAAATTCGCCGCGCCACCATTAACGATATCGGCGGGATTCTGGATCTCATTGCCCCGCTGGAGCAACAGGGGATTCTGGTGCGTCGTTCTCGCGAACAGCTGGAGATGGAGATCGACAAGTTCACCATTATTCAGCGCGATAACACCACCATTGCCTGCGCCGCGCTTTATCCGTTCCCGGAGGAAAAGATCGGCGAAATGGCCTGCGTGGCGGTGCACCCGGATTACCGGAGTTCATCGCGCGGCGAGGTGCTGCTGGAGCGTATTGCTACGCAGGCAAAACAGATGGGGCTTAATCATCTGTTTGTGCTGACCACGCGCAGCATTCACTGGTTCCAGGAGCGCGGGTTTAAGCCGGTTGATGTGGAGCTGCTGCCGGAGAGTAAAAAGCTGCTGTATAACTACCAGCGTCGGTCGAAGGTGTTGATGACGGATCTGGTGTAAACCGGTAGCCCGGGCAAGGCGTTTACGCCGCCCCCGGGGTGGCTCGCAACCAATCCCGACGTCACTGCGTTCGGCCGGGCTACCCTTTTGAGAGGGTTAGGTGCATTCCAGCCCGTGTAGGCCGGGTAAGGCGAAGCCGCCACCCGGCAATCGGCACCGTTGCGCCTGATGGCGCTACGCTTATCAGGCCTACCCTCCATCTACCGCTATACCACTCGTACACCCGCTGGCATCAGCTTCTCCGGTGTGAGCAGGACGCTTTCGCTGCCATCATCAGTTTCTGCACACAAAAGCATGCACTCGGAGATTTCCCCGCGCATTTTCGCTTTCGCCAGATTGCACAGCACCACCACGGTTTTTCCCAGAAGCTCTTCCTCACTGTAGTACGGCACCAGGCTGGTCACCGTCTGCAAGGTACGTTCGCCAACATCAATCTGAGCAATGTATAACTTGTCAGCGTTTGCATGGCGCTCTACGGCGACAATCTTGCCGGTACGCATCTCCAGTTTGGCAAAATCACCATAAACTACCGTTTCCATCTTCTCCCTCCACCTTAGTAAAGTTTTAGTAAAAAATAACAAAAATCATCAGTTTTTCCGCATAATATTGACAACAATGTTAGGTCAATCACTGTTTACATCAGAGAAAATGTCGGGTGGGTATTGAATAATACCGCGTCAATTTACTGAAAAAAGATGCAGGAGCCCTCGCTTGCTTTACAATGGTTTGCATCAATGGGGCAACGTCAGAGAAGAGAAAAAATGGCTACACTGAAAGATATCGCGACCGAAGCGGGCGTTTCGCTGGCAACGGTTTCACGGGTATTAAACGACGACCCCACCCTGAACGTGAAAGAAGAGACAAAGCACCGTATCCTGGAGATTGCCGAGAAGCTGGAATATAAGAGCACCAGCTCGCGTAAGACCCAGGCACACGCGGTTGGGCACCATCATATTCTGGCGATTTACAGCTATCAGCAGGATCTTGAAATCAACGATCCTTACTATCTGGCGATTCGCCACGGCATTGAAACGCAATGCGAAAAGCTCGGCATTGAGCTAACAAACTGCTATTTCAACAACGCGCTACCGGAACTGAAAAAAATCACCGGCGTATTGATTGTCGGGCAGCCGTCGCTCGCCATTCGTGACGCGGCCACTGCGTTAACGGATAATATTTGCTTTATCGATTTCCATGAACCTGGCAGCAACTATGATGCCGTGGATATCGATTTGGTGCGTATCGCAAAAGAAGTTATCGACTTTTTTATCGCCGAGGGCGCGTCGCGCATCGGGTTTATCGGCGGCCAGGATGAACCCGGCAAAGCTGATATCCGTGAAGTGGCCTTCGCTGAGTACGGCCGTCTTAAAGGGGTGGTGTCGGAAGATGACATCTGGCGCGGTGGTTTTTCCAGTTCTTCTGGCTATGAGCTTGCAAAAATCATGCTGGCGAAAGCGGATTTCCCCACAGCGTTGTTTGTCGCATCGGATTCAATTGCCATCGGCGTACTGCGCGCTATCCACGAACGCGGACTCGCTATCCCGGAAGATATCTCGCTTATCAGCGTTAATGATATCCCCACCGCACGCTTTACCTTCCCTCCACTCTCCACCGTGCGCATTCACTCAGAAATGATGGGCAGCCAGGGCGTGAACCTGCTGTTTGAAAAAGCCCGCGATGGGCGCGCGCTGCCGCTAAACGTCTATGTTCCGAGCGTGCTAAAACTGCGCGGTACTACCCGCTAGTTGCGTTTCTGACGCGAAATCCTCTGCGCTCGGCTCCCGGGGGCGGCGCTTGACGCGCCTTGCCCGGGCTACAGGTTCAGCACCGTCTGCAAAACGGCAGCCCGGGCTACGGGTTCACCGCCGTCTGCACAACAGTAGCCCGGACAGATGCGCAGCATCGCCTCCGGGAATGTCCCTTTCCCGACGCCAACCACAGGCGCCCGGTAACGCTCATTTTGTGATCGAGTTAAAGTAAATCATCTCCGACGGTTTTATTTAGTAAAACTTTTACTAAAATGCATCATATCCGTTTAGTCCGTTCAGGGAGGCGATATGAATCGCTGGGAAAATCTTCAACTCACTCATGAAAACAGGCTGCCGCCACGGGCCTATTTCTTCTCTTACGATTCGCAGGCCCAGGCGCGTACCTTCGCCCGTGAAACCAGCAGCCGCTTTTTGTCCCTCAGCGGACAATGGAACTTCCGCTTCTTCACCAACCCGCTGCTGGTACCAGAAGCGTTCACTTCGCAATACCTTAGCGACTGGGGGCCGATCACCGTGCCGGGAATGTGGCAGATGGAAGGCCACGGTCAGCTGCAATATACCGATGAAGGTTTTCCCTTCCCGATTGACGTACCCTACGTTCCGACCGATAACCCAACCGGCGCCTATCAGCGCATCTTTACCCTCAGCGACGGCTGGCAGGATCAGCAGACCATTATTAAATTTGATGGCGTCGAAACCTATTTCGAAGTCTACGTTAACGGTCAGTACATTGGTTTTAGTAAAGGCAGCCGCCTGACGGCAGAGTTTGATATCAGTCACGCGGTAAACACCGGCGACAACCTGCTGTGCGTACGCGTGATGCAGTGGGCCGACTCCACCTACATTGAAGACCAGGATATGTGGTGGTCAGCGGGTATTTTCCGCGATGTGTACCTGGTCGGGAAAAATCCGCTGCATGTGCAGGATTTCACCCTGCGCACCGATTTTAATGACGACTATATTGACGCCACTCTCTCCTGCCAGCTGGTGCTGGAAAACCTCGCCGCCCAGGCGGGTGAAGTCACGCTGGAATATGCGCTGTTCGACGGTGAAAAAGCGCTATATGAAGGCACAACCCAGCGCCTGACCGTCAACCAGCAGCTGAACGTCGATTTTGCTATTGATGTGAAAGCGCCGCAGCAGTGGTCAGCAGAAAATCCGTACCTCTACCACCTGGTGATGACGCTGAAAAACGCCGCCGGGGAAATTATCGAAGTTATCCCGCAGCGCGTTGGCTTCCGCGATATCAAAGTGCGCGATGGTCTGTTCTACATCAACAACCGCTACGTGATGCTGCACGGGGTTAACCGCCACGATAACGACCATCTGAAAGGTCGTGCGGTGGGAATGGACCGCGTGGAGAAAGATCTGCTGCTGATGAAGCAGCACAATATTAACTCGGTGCGCACCGCCCACTACCCGAACGACCCGCGTTTCTATGAGATGTGCGACATTTACGGCCTGTTCGTGATGGCGGAAACCGATGTCGAATCCCACGGTTTCGCCAACGTCGGCAACCTGAGCGCCATCACCGACGACCCGGCATGGGAGCACATTTACGTCGAGCGTATCGTGCGCCATGTTCACGCGCAGAAAAACCATCCGTCGATCATCATCTGGTCGCTGGGCAACGAGTCCGGCTACGGCTGCAACATCCGCGCGATGTATCAGGCCACCAAAGCGCTGGATGATACCCGTCTGGTGCACTACGAAGAGGATCGCGACGCCGAAGTGGTGGATATCATCTCCACCATGTATACCCGCGTGCCGCTGATGAACGAATTCGGTGAGCATCCGCATGAAAAACCACGCATTATCTGCGAATACGCTCATGCGATGGGCAACGGCCCCGGCGGGCTCAGCGAATACCAGAACGTGTTCTATCAGCACGACAGCATTCAGGGTCATTACGTGTGGGAGTGGTGCGATCACGGTATCCAGGCCACCGACGACAGCGGCGCGGTATGGTACAAATTTGGCGGCGACTACGGTGACTATCCTAATAACTACAATTTTTGCCTCGATGGGCTGGTTTTCTCCGACCAGACCCCAGGGCCGGGGCTCAGAGAGTACAAGCAGGTTATCGCGCCGGTAAAAGTGCAGGCGACCGATATCACCCGGGGCGAGCTGCGCGTCGATAATAAGCTCTGGTTCTCCACGCTGGACGACTACACCCTGCGCGTTGAAGTACGTGCCGAAGGGGCCACGCTGGCGACCCAACAGCTTAAGGTTGCGGGGCTTTCGGCAAACAGCAGCCGCGATATCAAAATCGACCTGCCAGCGCTCGACGATCGCGAGACCTTCGTCAACATCATGGTGACCAAAGATTCCCGCACGCTCTACAGCGAAGCCAACCACCCAATCGCCGTCTACCAGTTCCAGCTTAAAGAGCAGACTGCAGCAAAAACGCCGCTGGTGAACGCCAGCGCCACCCCGCTGCACATCGCCGATGAACGTCTGAGCTACAGCATCACCGGGCACAACTTCCGCGTGGTGTTCTCGAAAGTCAGCGGCAAGCTCAGCGAATGGCAGGTGAACGGCATCGACCAGGTAACCCGCGAGCCGAAGATTAACTTCTTCAAGCCGATGATTGATAACCATAAACAGGAATACGAAGGGCTGTGGCAGCCAAATCATCTGCAAATTATGCAGGAGCATTTGCGTGAATTCAGCGCCGAGCAGTGCGGTGACACGGTGATTATCACCACCCGCAGCATTATCGCCCCGCCGGTTTTCGATTTCGGTATGCGCTGCACCTATCGCTGGCAGATAACTCCGCAGGGCCATATTAACGTTGAGCTTGAAGGCGAACGCTACGGTGATTACCCGCATATCGTACCGTGCATCGGCTTTATGCTCGGTATTAACGGTCAGTTTGAGCAGGTCAATTACTACGGTCGCGGGCCGGGCGAAAACTACGCCGACAGCCAGCAAAGCAACATCATCGACGTCTGGCGCACCACCGTCGACGACATGTTTGTGAACTATCCGTTCCCGCAGAACAACGGCAACCGCCAGCACGTACGCTGGGCCTCTTTTACTGACCGTCACGGCAGCGGCCTGATGGTGGTACCGCGCAGCCCGCTCAACGTCAGCGCCTGGCACTATACGGCGGAAAATCTGCACGCCGCGCAGCACTGTAACGAACTGCGACGCAGCGATGACATCACTCTGAATATCGACGCCCAACTGCTCGGCCTGGGATCGAACTCCTGGGGCAGCGAGGTGCTGGATAGCTGGCGCGTCTGGCTCAAACCGTTCAACTATGGCTTTACGCTGCTGCCGCTGGAAGGCGGGTGCGCTTCCTCGCAGAGGCTGGCGAATCATAGCTTTGACGCCGGTTTCTTTTCCTCCGATTCACACAGCGAGGCTGAAAAATGAGAATTCTCGATAATTTAGAACAATTTAAGCAGGTCTATCACAGCGGACGTAAATGGCAGCGCTGCATGGAAGCCATCAATAACATCGACAATATCCGGCCCGGCGTCGCCCACTCCATCGGCGATTCGCTCACCTATCGCGTGGAAAGCGATAGCACGACGGATGCGCTGTTTGTCGGTAATCGCCGCTATTTCGAAGTGCATTATTATCTGCAAGGTCAGCAAAAAATTGAGTTTGCCGCCAAAGATAAGCTCCAGACCGTCGCCTGCTACCGCGATGAAACCGACCGCGAATATTTGAAAGGCATAGGTGAAACCGTTCAGGTACATGAAGGACAAATGGTGATTTGCGATACCAACGAAGCTTACCGTTTTATCTGCGATTCACCGGTCAAAAAAGTGGTGCTTAAAGTCACGATTGAAGATGGCTACTTCCTGAATAAGTAAGCCTGCGTTAAGCAACAAGAGGCCAGCGGGTACACCCGCTGGCCGTCCCGGTTCCAGCCCCAAATCCGGGCTATATGATTTTTCGGAGGACATATGTCCGAATCAATTCGTGCCAAAATAGGTAAATTCGCCCTGCTGTCGATGGCGTTTACCGCCGTGTTTAACGTGCGAAATATCGTCAACAATAACATTGAGTTAGGTCTGAGCTCCGCGCCTATCTTCTTGTTCGCGACGGTGGTTTATTTTATCCCGTTTGTGTTTATCATCGCCGAATTCGTCTCAGCGAATAAAAATTCTGAGTCAGGCATGTACGCCTGGCTGAAACAGCCTTTAGGCACCCGCGCAGCCTATCTGGGGTCGTTCCTGTACTGGTTTGTAAACCTGTTCTTTTTCCTGTCGCTGCTGCCGAACGTGGTGGCCTACGCGTCGTACGCGATTATGGGTTACGCCATTCCCTTCTCGCCGATGGTCACTTCGCTTATCTCCATCGTCCTGTTCGCCATGGCCACCCATATCTCCACCAAAGGCGCGACCTGGCTTGGGAAAATCTCCGAATGCGTAGCCTATGGCGTCTTCGCGCTGTTTGCGATTTACGTTGTCGGCGCCTTTACTGCACTGGGCTCGGGTCACGTACCCGCGCAGCCGATTACGCTGCACGCCATGGCCCCAACCATTAACTGGGCTACGCTTGGCATCATGTGCTGGATTTTCCAGGCTGCGGGCGGGGCTGAAACCGTTGCCGCCTACCTGAACGACACCAAAGGCGGTCAGAAATCGTTTATTAAAGTGATCATCACCGCCGGAGTGCTGATAGGCGGGATGTATGCGCTGGGTTCACTGCTGGTCAACGTCTTTGTGGCGCGTGAAGATCTGACCTACGCGGCGGGCATGGTGGAGATCTTCACCGGCCTTGGCGCTTACTTCCATATTTCGGAAGCGCTGATGGGCCGCTTCGTCGGCATTATTCTGTTTATCGCCATCTTCGGCAGCATGATGATGTGGACTGCCGCACCGGTAAAAATTCACTTCTCTGAAATTCCTGCGGGCATCTACGGCAAAAAAACGACCGAACTCAACGCTCACGGCGTACCAGTACGCGCCGCCTGGTGGCAGTTTGTTTTTGTCTTTTTAATGCTTATTGTCAACGGCTTCGGCTCCGCCAGCGTTCAGCAGATGATGAATACCGCCATCAACCTGACCGCAGGCACCGCCATGCTGCCGCCGCTGTTTATTATGGTCGCCTACTTTGTTTTCCGCTGGAAGCACGATGATACCCCGCGCGACTTCCGCATGGGCTCAAGAAAGGTCGGCATGGCCGTGGTATCGATGCTGATCGTCATTTTCCTGGTCAGCATGACCGCCTCAGCGTTCCCTCCGGGCGTCGACCTGGTAAATGCCTTCTTTATCAACGTCTTTATGACCGCCGTTTTTTCTGGTCTGGCTTGGTGGTGGATAACCCGCTTTGAGAAAAAACAGCGCAATAGCCAGCAGGCGGCGCTGAATGGCGCGGAGAATCCGGCTAAATAAGCAACCCACTATCCCGCCTCCCTTTTCGGCAGGCGGGATTTTTTTGACCTGAAAGCAATGTCGTAGCCCTCAACCTTTTTCGTGATCGAGTTAAAGCAATTCAGTTTTACTTATTTTATTTACTAAATATTTTACTAAAATTAACTGTGATACTTAACTGCCTCTACCCTACAAACAACACAATCCCTTCAACTACTCTGCGAAGGATAATGTGTGGAGATGTGTTATGTCTGATACCAAACGTAATACCATCGGCAAGTTTGGCCTGCTGTCCCTGACCTTCGCTGCCGTCTTCAGTTTTAACAACGTTATCAATAACAATATTGAGCTAGGATTGGCGTCAGCGCCGATGTTCTTCCTCGCCACCTTGTTCTACTTCATCCCTTTCTGCCTGATTATTGCGGAATTTGTTTCACTCAATAAAAACTCAGAAGCGGGCGTTTACGCCTGGGTTAAAAGCTCACTGGGTGGACGCTGGGCGTTTATTACCGCCTACACCTACTGGTTTGTGAATCTGTTCTTTTTCACCTCGCTGCTGCCGCGCGTCATTGCCTATGCCTCTTACGCTTTTCTCGGCTATGAGTACATCCTGACTCCGATTGCCACAACGGTGCTAAGCATGGCGCTGTTTGCTTTATCCACCTGGGTATCAACAAACGGCGCAAAAATGCTCGGCCCGATTACCTCGGTCACATCATCGTTGATGTTGCTCCTGACCCTCTCCTACATCCTGCTCTCAGGCAGCGCGCTGGTGGGCGGTATTCAACCCGCGGATCCCATTACCGTGGATGCGATGATCCCGAACTTCAACTGGGCGTTTCTGGGCATCACTACCTGGATCTTTATGGCGGCTGGCGGCGCGGAATCCGTCGCGGTGTATGTGAATGACGTCAAAGGCGGATCAAAGTCATTCGTGAAAGTCATCATCATGGCCGGTATTGTTATCGGCGTGCTGTACTCGATATCTTCAGTGCTGATTAACGTATTCATCAGCAGTAAAGAGCTGAAATTTACCGGCGGATCGGTACAAGTCTTCCATGGGATGGCGGTATACTTTGGTTTGCCGGAAATTTTAATTAACCGATTTGTTGGCCTGGTCTCCTTTACCGCCATGTTCGGTTCGTTATTAATGTGGACCGCCACGCCGGTAAAAATCTTTTTCTCCGAAATTCCGGCGGGGATATTTGGCAAAAAAACCGTCGAGCTTAATCAGAACGGCGTACCGGCACGTGCCGCATGGATTCAATTCCTGATTGTCATTCCACTGATGATTATCCCGATGATGGGTTCTAATACGGTGCAGGATTTAATGAATACCATCATTAATATGACCGCCGCCGCTTCTATGCTACCGCCGCTGTTTATTATGCTGGCATATCTCAACCTGCGCCGTAAGCTCGATCATCTGCCGCGAGATTTTAAGATGGGCTCGCGCACGACCGGCATTGCGGTGGTTTCTATGCTTATTACCATTTTTGCCATCGGCTTCGTTGCCTCAACGTTCCCAACCGGCGGCAATATTCTGACGATTATTTTCTATAACGTTGGTGGGATCGTTATCTTCCTCGGATTTGCCTGGTGGAAATACAGCAAATATGTGAGGGGATTAACTCAGGAAGAAAAAATAATTGAAGCAGCGCCAGCCTCTGATGCTCCATGAGATGATTTTTTCTTAAAAAAAACAAACTACATTACCTCTAAATGAACCTATGAAAAATAATAACATTTTTTACTGGGCGCTGGCCGCCCTGGCTTTTTGCGCACCCACGCTCGCCGCCGAAACCGCTCTACCAGCGGAACATGATGATATGAAGACGCCAGAAATCGGCACGACTTCATACCGGTTTTACGGCGAGCTGGGCATTGGTGGATATATGGATTTAGAAGGCGAGGATAAGCACAAATATAGCGATGGAACCTATATTGAAGGCGGTCTGGAAATAAAGCACGGCAACTGGTTTGGCTTAATTTATGGCGAAGGCTGGACGGTTCAGGCCGATAATCAGGGTAATGCCTGGGTCCCGGATCACAGCTGGGGCGGATTTGAAGGCGGAATTAACCGCTTCTATGGTGGATATAAAACCGACAACAGTACCGAGATCATGCTCAGTCTGCGCCAGGACTCATCGCTCGATGACCTGCAATGGTGGGGCGATTTCACCCCTGACCTCGGCTACGTCATCCCCAATACGCGCGACATTATGTACGCGCTCAAGGTGCAAAACCTGGCGGGCGACTTCCGCTATAGCGTGACCGCCACGCCTGCCGGACATCATGACGAAGGCAAAGCCTGGCTGCATTTCGGTAAGTACGACCGCTACGACGATAAATATACCTATCCGGCGATGGTCAATGGCTACATCCAATACGATATCGCTAAAGATGTCACCTGGATGAACGGTCTGGAAGTCACCGACGGCACTGGGCAGCTGTTTCTAACCGGTATCCTCTCCCCCAACCTCGCCGCCCGCGCCTGGCACCACACCGGACGCGCGAGCGGGAAAAACGTTCCGGGTACCGAAACCGGCTTTATGGCCAGCGCCATGTACGAAGCGCTCAAAGGCGTTTATCTCTCCACCGCCTATAGCTACGCCAAACATCGCCCGGATAACGCCGCGGAGGAAACCACTTCATTTATGCAGTTTGGTATCTGGTACGAATACGGCGATGGGCGTTTTGCAACCGCCGCAGACAGCCGGTTCTACATGAAAAACGCCTCTGGCGATCCGAGCGACCAGGTTTTCCTGATGCAATATTTCTATTGGTAACAAGGGACAGAAATACCATGAAAATAACCACCACTTTTACGCCGCTGGCCTGCGCCCTGCTGCTAAGCTTTTCCGCCCATGCAGTGACCGCTGATGAGTTTAAAAACGTCATCAACCGTAGCGGCGCGCCGCAGTCTATGCAGGATTTTGATTACGATGACCACCAGCGCTTCAACCCGTTTTTCGATCTTGGCGCATGGCATGGACACCTGCTGCCGGACGGCCCTGCCACTATGGGCGGTTTTCCTGGTCCTGCGCTACTGACTGAAGAGTACATCAACTTTATGGCGACCAATTTTGATCGCCTGACGGTGTACCAGAACGGTAAAAAAGTCGCCTTCACCATGCAGGCGTGGAGCCTGCCCGGCGCGCTGGTTCAGACACTCTCCGCCCCCGGCGTGCAGGTTGAAATGACTCTGCGCTTCGCCAGCGCGCACACTTCTTTGCTGGAGACAAAAATCACCAGCGATACGCCGCTCAAACTGGTCTGGGACGGTGAACTGCTGGAGAAAATGACCTCGAAAGAGGGCAAACTGCTGACGACTAAAACCATTGATGAAGCCTTCCCGAGCTATCAGCGTCATCTGAGTGCAACCCGCGATGGTCTGACGGTGAGCTTTGGCAAAGTCCGCTCCGACTCTGATTTGATGACCTCCGGCGAATCGCAGTATCAGGTGCATCGCTCCCTGCCGACGGCCACCAAAATCGACGGCCATCGTTTTACCAGTAGCGCGCAGATAAACGGTTCTACAACAATCTATACCACCTACTCACACCTGCTGACTGCCGAACAGGTGCGTCTTGAGAAGGCGCAAATCCGCGATATTCTGGCGCGCCCGGCCCACTACCTGAGCGCTTCCGAGCAGCGCTGGAACGGCTATTTGCAAAAGGGGCTGACCAATCCTGACGCCACCGCAGAACAAACCCGGGTGGCAGTGAAAGCCATCGAAACCCTGAACGGCAACTGGCGCGCCCCCGGCGGTGCGGTGCAGCACAATACCGTCACGCCGTCGGTGACTGGACGCTGGTTCTCCGGCAATCAGACCTGGCCGTGGGATACCTGGAAACAGGCCTACGCTATGGCCCACTTCAACCCGGAGATCGCCAAAGAGAACATTCGCGCCGTCTTCTCCTGGCAGATTGCCGCCAACGATAAAGTGCGTCCGCAGGATGCCGGCTTCGTGCCGGATCTGATCGCATGGAACCTGAGCCCGGAGCGCGGCGGTGACGGCAGCAACTGGAACGAGCGCAATACCAAGCCAAGCCTGGCCGCCTGGTCGGTGATGGAGGTCTATAACGTCACCAAAGATAAAGCCTGGCTTGAGGAGATGTACCCAAAACTGGTGGCCTACCATGACTGGTGGCTACGCAACCGCGACCACAACGGCAACGGCGTGCCGGAGTACGGCGCGACCCGCGATAAAGCGCACAATACCGCCGACGGCGCGATGCTGTTTACCGTGAAAAAGGGCGATAAAGAAGAGACGCTCTCTGGCCTCAAAACTTATGAGCAAGTGACGGCGAAGGGCGAGTACGACAGCCTGGAGATCCCAGCTCAGGTGGCTGCCTCCTGGGAGTCCGGGCGCGATGACGCGGCGGTGTTTGGCTTTATCGATAAAGCGCAGTTGGATAAATACATCGCCAACGGCGGGAAACGCAGCGACTGGACGGTAAAATTCGCCGAAAACCGCGATCAGAGCGGCAACCTGCTCGGCTATTCGTTATTGCAGGAGTCGGTCGATCAAGCCAGCTATATGTACAGCGACAATCACTATCTGGCGGAAATGGCGACCCTCCTCGGCAAGCCGGAAGAGGCGAAACGCTACCAGGCGCTGGCGAAAAAGCTCGCCGACTACATCAATACCTGCATGTTCGACCCGCAGACAAAATTCTATTACGACATTCGTATTGAAGATCAACCGCTGGCTAACGGTTGTGCCGGTAAGCCTATCGTCGAGCGCGGCAAAGGCCCGGAGGGCTGGTCGCCGCTGTTTAACGGCGCGGCAACGCAGGCCCACGCCGATGAGGTAATTTCGGTGATGCTGGATAACAAAGAGTTCAACACCTTCGTGCCGCTGGGCACCGCTGCGCTGACCAATCCCGCGTTTGGCGCAGATATTTATTGGCGCGGTCGCGTATGGGTGGATCAACTGTGGTTTGGCCTGAAAGGAATGGAACGCTACGGTCACCGCGAAGAAGCGCTGAAGATGGCCGATGCCTTCTTCAAACATGCCAAAGGGTTAACCTCCGACGGCCCAATTCAGGAGAACTATAATCCGTTGACCGGCGCGCAGCAGGGAGCGCCTAATTTCTCATGGAGCGCGGCGCATTTGTATATGTTGTATAACGAGTTTTTCCGTAAGCCGTAGCGTTTTTCCCCTCACCCTCTCCCCATTGGGAGAGGGAACCGCCCGGTATCGTCTTCCCGGGCTACGACATCTCGGCAAATATCGCCGACAGCCCGCTACGCCGCTCGGTACGGGTGGCAATCGCCTGCGCCAGCAGGTTCTCATCGGCGTACATCGATAGCCGTGCTTTTGCACGGGTGATCGCCGTGTAAACCAGTTCACGACTCACCACCGGAACAATCTGCGTCGGCAGCACCAGAGCTGCGTGGGTAAACTCCGAACCCTGCGATTTATGCACCGTCATGGCCCATGCGGTATCGTGCTCGGGCAAGCGGCTCGGCTGTACCGATTTAATCGTGCCGTCCGGCATCGGGAACCAGACGCGCGTCCCCTGCCCGCGATCCAGCGCAATACCAATATCGCCGTTAAATAATCCCAGCGCGCTGTCATTGCGGGTAATCATCACCGGGCGACCTTCATACCAGCGTGAATGGCGCTGCGGCACAATCTGTCGATGGCGCGCCAGCAGCAGTTCAAACTGGGTGTTTAACCCGCTGACTCCCCACGGCCCTTCCCGCAGCGCGCAAAGAAGCTGATATTCGCCAAATGCCGCCAGCACATCGGCGGGGCTGGCGCGGTCGCGTAGTAATTGAAGATAATGACCGTAGCCTGTGCGCGCATCCTCGAGCATCGCAGCGTAATCGTCCGTTGTGCTGAGCGACTTGAGTTCAATATCGCTATACCCGCGCTGGAAGACCTCGCTGACGGCTTTTTTATCCCCTCGATTGACCGCGCTGGCAAGCTGCCCGATGCCGGAATCGCTGCCGAAACGGTAGCTGGTGCGCAGCAGACACAGGCTGTCACGCAGCGCGCTTGCGGCGTCGCCTTCACCGGCTGGAATCTCCGTTCCCACCAGGCGACTGAGCTCACGCGCGCGTTCGGCGGTATAGCCGTTGTTCACCCAGCTACAGATATCGCCCAGTACGGCGCCAGCTTCAACGGAAGCGAGCTGATCGCGGTCGCCGAGGAAAATCACTCTCCCATGCGGCGGCAGCGCATCAATCAGTCGCGCCATCATTGGCAGGTCAATCATTGAGGCTTCATCCACCACCAGAACGTCAAGGTGCAGCGGGTTATCGGCGTGATAGCGCATTTTCTGGCTGCCGGGCTGCGCACCCAACAGGCGGTGCAGCGTGCTGGCATCGGTCGGCAGCATCGCTTTTTGTTCATCAGTTAAGTTGAGCTTGCGCAGCGCCGCACCGAGGGACTCGGTTAATCGCGCGGCGGCCTTACCGGTTGGCGCGGCGAGACGAATACGACACTTTTGCGTGCCGGACATTTGCACCTGCGCTGCCAGCAGTTTGGCGACGGTGGTCGTTTTTCCGGTACCGGGGCCACCGGAGATCACCGAAATACGTCGCGTCAGCGCCACACCGGCGGCGACCTTTTGCCAATCGACCGTGTCAGCGGGCGGAAACAGCGCGTTCAGCGTGGCGGCAAGCAGCGGCACGTCAATCTCAAACGGCGACTGAGTGTCGCTAAAGAAACGCGCCACGGTCATTTCGTTGCGCCACATGCGGTTCAGATAGAGGCGTTGGCGGCTTAAAAGAAGAGGCGACGGACGCTCCCCCGCACTCACCGCCTGTGAGGCAAGCAGCAATGCTGACCAGTCCTCAGGCTCGCCCACAGCGGCAAAAAGCTGCTGCCATAATTCCCGCGCGCGCCCTTTTGGTTGCAGGGTTGGCGTCAGATGAGAGAGAGGTAAACAGACGTGGCCTTCGCCGGTATCGCGGCTGAGCATGGCGGCAGCGAGCATGACCGCCGGGTGTTCATTCTGCGCCACCATCCGCGCAAACTGCACGTCCAGCGGGCGTAATAGCTTGAGTTCTACGGCTTCCAGTAAGCCTTGTTCCAGCGTCATGCATCCATCTCCTGTTCAACGCCAGCAAACAGCGCATCCATTGCCATAATCAGCTCGGGATCGGGCCGGGTCGCAAATATCCCCTGCTGCCCCGCGCCGCCGTCGACGCCGCGCAGGAACAGATAAATCACGCCGCCAAAGTGACGCTCATAGTCATAATCGGCCAGGCGATGACGCAGATAGCGGTGCAGCGCCAGGCTATAAAGCTGGTATTGCAGGTCATAGCGGTGCGACTGCATCGCCTTTGCCATCGCTTGCTGAGTATAAGCTTCGCCATTTTCACCTAAATGGTTGGATTTGTAGTCCAGCAGGTAGTATCGCCCGTCATGACGGAACACCAGATCGATAAAACCTTTCAGCATGCCGCGTACCTGACGGAAATCTAGTTCCGGGCAGCCCGCCGAGAGCGGGTCGTAGCGGCGGGTCAGCGCGTCCAGCGCCTGGGCATCAAGCGTCTTTTCAATCGGCAGATAAAACTCCATCTCCACCTGTTTATCCCGCGCGCTCAGTTGGTTTAGCGCAATGCCGGTATCAGCCAGTGGTGCTGCCAGCACCTGCGAAATCCAGGCGGTGAGCACCGGCTCCCAGTGCTCGCCAAAGCCGTTGTTCTGTAACTGCTCGCGCATCCACTGTGCTGAAATCGGCTGCGTGAAGTCGAGGTCTTCAAACAGACTGTGCAGGAACGTGCCGGGCGAGGCGCCGCGGGGGAAGTTGTGCGGCGTCAGTTCCGGCTCCAGCGGTTCATCGCCGACACCGGCGGCGTCAATATCCAGACGCGGCAGCAGATCTTGCGCCACGCTATGTCCACGCTGCTGTAGGCCGGAATAGCTGGTCACGCGCCAGTCATCGATGATGCGCCGCAATACCTGCCGCGCGGTCAGATCCGGCATGGCGGCCTGCGTTGGCTGCCAGCGGGTATTATCCGGCGGCGCGGTTGGCGTCAGCGCAATATGTTCATCGCACAGCGCACGCAGGCAATCTTCAAGGCCTGCGGCATTAAGAACTTCGCCTTTTTGCAGTAATCGCCCCGGCGCACTGTGGTGGAGTTCGGTATCCGTGGGCTTATCGCTGCGCCGTGCGGTAAGCGGCGCGATACCTAAACTACAGTGCCAGATGGCGCGGGTGAGTGCGACGTACAGCAGTCGGAGGTCTTCCGCCAGGCGCTCGGCTTCAGCCAGCTCAAGGCTTTCATCACTTTCGTTAAGATCGAGCACGGCGGCAAAAGAGTTGCGGTCGTGGTAGAACGCCTGATTCTGCTTACGGAAGCGGGCGATAAACGGCAGCCAGACCAGCGGATACTCCAGCCCTTTTGATTTGTGGATGGTGACAATCTGCACCAGGTGTTTGTCGCTCTCCAGACGCATCTGCTGGCTGGAGGCGTTGGTATCCGGTTGGGCAATTTGTTGATTGAGCCAGCGCACCAGCGCATGTTCGCTTTCAAGCTGGGTGGCCGCCTCTTGCAGCAGTTCGCTCAGATGCAGAATATCGGTGAGACGCCGCTCGCCGCCGTGAGTCGCCAGCAGATTTTCCGCAATCGAACGGGCGCTCATCAGGGCGCGGAGCATCGGCATTACCCCACGACGCAGCCAGATATTGCGGTATTCCGTAAACTCTTCCACCAGCGCATCCCAGGCGTTTTCGTCCTGGTTTAGCCCGTCGATGTCCTGCGCGCTGAGGCCAAACATCGCCGTTGCCAGCGCGCTGCGCAGCGCGTTTTCACGTTCAGGCGTTAACACCGCTTGCAGAACCCACAGCAGTTCCTGTGCTTCCGGTGTTTCAAATACGCTGTCGCGGTTAGAGAGATAGACCGAGGGGATCGCCAACGCATTCAGCGCGTCGCGGATAAGCGACGCTTCCTGGCGGTTACGCACCAGCACGGTAATATCAGAAGCCTGTACCGGTTTGGCCTTGTCGCCGCGCCACAGCAGCGCCGTCCCGCGCTGGCCGCCGGTCAGCCAGTCGCGAATTTGCGCCGCACACTGCGCGGCCATAAAGTTCTGATAATCCCCTGCGCTAACGCCTTCGCCGGGCATCAGCCACAGGTTCATCGCCGGTTGATTTTCGCCGTCGACTTCAAAACGCAGCGAGGCATTTTTGCTTGCTGATTTCACCGGCAGGAACGGGATATCACGGAACATGAAGGGGTTATCAACCAGCCCAAACAGGCGGTTCACGCTCTCGACCATGCCCGGCGCAGAACGCCAGTTGGTGTCGAGAGTGTAGTGCGCCGCCACGTCGCCGCGCGCGCGCATGTAGGTAAAGATATCGGCACCACGGAAGGCGTAGATCGCCTGTTTTGGGTCGCCAATCAACAGTAGCGCGGTGTCCGGCTGCTGCCGCCAGATACGACGAAAAATACGGTACTGCTGCGGGTCGGTGTCCTGGAATTCATCGATCATCGCCACCGGGAAACGCTGGCGAATGGCGGCGGCCAGCGCATCGCCGCTGTCGCCATGCAGCGCTTCGTCAAGACGGCTGAGCATATCGTCAAAGCCCAGCTCGCCGCGACGACGCTTCTCCTGCGCCACCGCCTGACGGATTTCCGTCATCGCCTGCGCTATCACCAGGTCGTTTAAGGTGAGCGGCGAGGCCAGCAGCTGTTCAATGGCACTAAATAGGGGGTGCGTGGGCACTTCGCCGTCCGCTTTGGTACGCGAGGCGAGGAACGACTGGCTGAATTTTTCCAGCGCATCGGGGAGCTGGTAGTTTTTGCTTTCTTCTTGTGCCCAGAGGCTTATCTTGTCGATCCATTTGCCCTGGTTGCCGCGGTTAAACTTGCGGCGATCGATGCCGGAATTTTCCAGCAGCGCCTCCAGTTCCCCCACGTGCGCAAGCCAGCGTTGTTTGATCTCGTTAATTTGCGCGAGGATCTGCTGATGGCGCGACGCCAGCGTTTCCGTGGCGCTTATCGGCATTTTTAGCTGCGGCGCTTCGCCTTGCAGGTAGCGGTCGATCGATTTCAGTAGATCCTGCGGCCCTTTCCAGGACTCGACGATCACCTGCGCAATCTCGCGTTCCAGCGGATAGCAGTGGCGTCGCCAGAAGTCGGCGCAGGCCTGGTAGCGAAGCTGGGATTCGTCTTCGATAAGCTGCTGTTCAAACAGCATACCCGACTCAAACGCATTGAGGCTGAGCATACGCTGGCAGAAGCCGTGAATGGTAAAGACGGCGGCATCATCCATCTGCCGCTCAGCCAGCAGCAGAACGCTTGCCGCCTGCTGAAGGTCGTCGATTTCAGCCAGCAGGCTGGCGTAGAGAGGGTTGTCAGTCGCGTCACGCAGACAGGCGACGCGCAGCTCGTGAATGTTGCTGCGAATACGCCCGCGTAGTTCTTCGGTCGCCGCTTCGGTGAAGGTCACCACCAGCAGCTCTTCGACGTTCACCGGGCGGGGATAAGCGGCCTCGCCGCCCAGCCCCAGCAAAAGCCGCAGGTAGAGTGCGGCAATGGTGAAGGTTTTTCCGGTGCCCGCTGAGGCTTCAATCAGGCGCTCACCAAAGAGGGGTAAGCGCAGGGGATCAAGGGACTCGGCGGTGTCGGTCATTCGTTCTCTCGTCTCAAAGGTAAGGTTTGCTGCAACGCGGTAATACTCTGCCACACCTTCCAGCCTTCAGGGTGCGCGTAATCAACTTTGCCATTCTGGCTACCCGAAACCTGCGACAGTATCGTCATGCCCTGCGGTGCCACCACCGATTGATGGAAGAAGTCGGCCAGTTTCTGCGGCGTTAACAGCTTAATCTGGGCCACTACTTTAGCACGTGAATCAAAGGCCATATTACCGCGATCGAAATCTTTGCTCAGCTGCGAGGCTTCATCACCGAGCGTTTGCGGTGCTTGCAGCATGTCGGCAATTACCGCCTGCTGAATTTGCGCGAACTCTTCCGGTTTCATTGTGCGCAGTTTTTGCTCAGCGGTCGGGAAGAAGGCCTTAAAGCGTTCCCACAGGAAGGCCGGCTGTTTTTCGTTACTTTGCAGCAAGAATCCCATGCCCCACTGGCGACCCACGTTCATCGAAAAGGCAAATACGGCGTAGCCCAATTGCTCTTCGGTACGCAGTTGACCGTAGAACCACGGCTGGACGATCTGCGCCAGCATGGCGCTGGCCGCCGAGCTTGAGAATTCATCGACGTTTGGCGGCACAAACACCGCGGCAAGCGCCGAGTCGGTACTGCCACCGGCTTTTTCAAAGATAACGTTTTGCTGTTTGTCGACCACCACATCTTTATTGCGGCACCACTCGTTGCCGTGAGCGCCAAGCTGTGATTCAACGTGACGCGCAAGCGTTGTCGATTGTTCAACGGAGAGGTTGCCGACCACCATAAACTCAGGACGGCCGCCGGCCTTCAACTGGTCGCGGTAGTCCATCACCTCTTTTAAAGTAATCGCTGGCAGCAGCGCTTTACGATCTTCACGCTGGAAATACGGTACCTGAGACAGCATCTGCACCGGCATAATCGCCTGTTCGTAGGCTTTGCCTTTCTCGGCAGAGTCCAGCATTTGCATATACCAGGATTTGGCCTGTTCCAGCTGTTCTTCGGTTGGCGTATAGCTGAAGTAGCCTTGTAACAGCGCGTCGAAAAGCTGCGGCAAACGCTGGGTGTAGCCGTTGGCATTGAGCATCAGACCGTTGTTGGCACCGGTCGAGAAGCCGATCCCGCCGACGGCGGCCTGGTTGCTTAATTGGTCAAGCGCGATACCCGCCAGATAGTCGTTTAAGGCAAACAGCACCTGGCTTTTGGCGCTGTCCATCGCCTGTGGATTACGCAGGATCATGGTGATATCAGCTTTCGGTTCGCGAGCGAAATAGCGGCTCGGCATATACACCAGACGCAGGTTCGGCTCATCAATCATAAGCTTCGGCTGCGCATAGCTTTTGTCGCTTTTAATCAGCGTGAAGTCATCTGGAATATACGGGTTCAGCTGCGGCAGACTCAGGCTGATACCGCTTGCCGCCTTCTGCCATTTGGCAAAGGTGTCGGCGCTGATTTTATCAACCTGATACGGCGCATCGACAAAGTAAGCCACTTTATTGTGCGGCTCTTTTGGGCTGATGTACCAGATGCGCGCATTCTGCGGCGTCATCATTGCCAGCCGGTCTCTTACCGCCTGGGCATCATATTGATCGGCAATGTTGACCGCGTCCAGCGTGTGCTGAACCGGCACGCGGATCATGGTGTCCGCCAGCCACTCAACGTAGTCCATATTGCGGTTAATCGAAGGGTAGCGGAAGTCGAGATCCAGCACATGCGCCAGCTCGTCGAAGTCTTTTTTGTCGATGCCCTTTTGACGCATTAAATCGAGGTAGCTAAAGATTGCCGCCACCACTTCATCGCGGTGGGCAAGGCCTTTGTCGGTCAACGTCGCGGAGATAGCCAGCACGCCGCTATTGCCGTTCACAACCGGGTCAGAGTCGGCACGAATCCCCTCAACCAGCCCCTGCTTTTGCAGCCAGTCGGATAACGTTCCCGGGGTTCGGTTACCGATGAGGTAAGTGATCAGTTCGTCAGTTTTGCTACGGAACTGGGCAGAGTTGTTGTCGATACGGAACTCTACGCGCAGCACTTTACGCGGCAGCGCGGGCACGTAGTGAATCACAATACCCTTTTGAGCATCGGTCACAACAGGTACGTTGATTTCCGGGCGTTCAATTGATTTATTCGGCACGCGACCGTAGGTCTCGGCGGCAATTTTCGCCAGCTCTGGCAAAGGTTTGTTGCTATAAATGACCGCCTTCATCAGATTGGCGGAGTAGTACTTATCACGAAACGCCCGCAGCGCGTCGTATACCGGGCTGTTCGGTTTATCGCTGAGCGTTTCGAGGTTGCCCCCGGAGAAACGCGAGCCCGGGTGCGCCGGGTTAATGGTTTCGGCGCTAACCTGCGCCATGCGCATGCCGTCACGGGTGCGCGCCATGGTCAGTTCGGCGTTCACCGCGTTACGTTCGCGGTCGACATATTTTTTATCCAGCAGCGGTGCGGCTATGGCGTCAGCCAGGCGGTCAACGGCGCCTTGCAGCGCGTCGTTTTCCACTTCCAGATAGAAAGCGGTGCGATACGGCGCGGTGCTGGCGTTGTGGCTGCCACCGTGCATTTTCAGGAATTCAGCAAGATTGTCAGGCTGCGGATACTGCTTTGAGCCCATCAGCGTCATGTGTTCGAGGTAGTGCGCAAGGCCGGGATGATCGTCCGGGTCTTGCAGCGAGCCCACCGGCACCACCAGCGCAGACAACGACTTCACTGCCTGCGGATCGGAAACCAGCAGAACAACCATGTTGTTAGCAAGCGTAATAGCTTGATATTGACGGGGATCTTTTTCGCTTTTACGGATGGTTTCCTGAATCGGTTGCCATCCGGTGTCAGCCTGACCGACGGTGGCCCAAAAGGCGGTGACGAAAACAATCATACTCAACAAGACACTGCGGGGCATTCACGGACCTCATCATTAACAAATACGACTGACAACTCTTTATGCTCATGCGGATAACCCGGCGAGCGCACCTCTCCGGGATCCCCCGAGCGCTGGCAAACGGCCTTGCTCGGGCTACCTCTCATCAGTCCGTGACGCGTTGCGCATAGTAATTGAACGGCTCACATTGCGCAATTTTTATACAATCATGCCGACTGGTTAAAGCGGAATACGGGGAGCAGATAGGGCGTCGTCTGTTCGATAATCGCCTCATACTGTGCGGGCTCCAGAGTGCGCCACAGGCGCTGGTACCAGACATCGGCCCCTTCCCCGCTGACCACCATATTACCTTCGTACGCCTGCAAAAATTTACTGCGGGCTTTTTGCTGCGAATCGTCGTCCCTTAAGATGGCATCATTTTGGACATCGTAACAGGCTTTTATCCATGCGCCGCCGCTCTCAGGCAAGAACAACAGCGGCTGACACATGCCCTGACGGTAACCTTGAACCAACTGTGCAAGGTAAGCTTTTGCTTCATCGACAGAAAGTGCCGGGAACGACCACTCGCCCTCTTTTCTCAGCAGCAGCCGGCTTTCACCGGTGCCGCCGCTTGCACAGTAGACAAGGTGTTCCAGCCAAAGTTGCATTCCTTGCGAAACGCTAAGCAAAGAGGGACGCCAGCGCAACAGCCCATTGTCCTGAACCTGCGGTAACCAGCCGGTTATGTTAACGCCGTCGCATTCAAGATCGATTTCCATGCTTTGTCCGGGCCGACGGTAGCCAATCACTCGGTCAGCCAGCGCAGACATCTCCTGACGCTGCGCTTCCCAGGCAATTTCACCAAATGGGCCATACGGGAGTTCCCCTGCCGCGCGATAGCGGCGGTACATCTGTTCCGGCTCTTGTTGCTCAATCAGCGTGTTGAGTAACTGCTGGTTAAGCTGATAGCGGGTGAGACCTTCGAGAGTAAACGGCTCGGTATCGGGGATATCGCTCTCTTCACTGCGGAAATTAACCTGCAGCCGCATCTGGAAGAAAGCGCGCACCGGGTGACGCCAGAAGCGCTGGAGCTGTTCAAGCGTCAGGGTGGTGAATTCAAGCGGTGCCAGCGGCTTGATAAAATCAGCGTGTGCTTCCCCCTGCTGGCTTGCCGCCGCCAGCCATTCGCGGGCATAGCTTTGCAGTTCATCCGCCCGGTAGTTTTCAGCATCAAACGGCATACGGGTATGCAGGTGCATAATGTGGTTTTTAACCCGCTGCTCGCTCTCGTCGCAGTTGAGCGCTTCGTCGCCTTTAAGGCAGTGGCTTTGGCCAATATAGTCGAGTAGCTCCTGCACCAGGACTGATGGGTAGCGTTCGCTGTTATCCTGAATTGAACGCCCGATATAGCTGATGTAGAGCGCTTTTTCCGCCGACATCATCGCCTCAAGGAACAGGTAGCGGTCATCATCACGACGGCTGCGGTCGCCGCGCAGCGGCTTCTGGCTCATCAGGTCAAAACCTAACGGCGGCAGCGCGCGGGGATAGATACCGTCGTTCATCCCCAGCAGGCAGACCACTTTGAACGGGATAGAACGCATCGGCATCAGGGTACAGATATTGATTGGCCCCGCCAGGAATCGCTGGCTGATACGTTCCTGATCCAGACGTTGCGCCAGCTCGTCGCGCAACAGCGACAACGGCACTTCTCCGGCGTACTGCGACTGTACGCCCTGGGCGATAATCGCCTGCCACTGCTGCTCAATGAGCGTCAGTGCGGCTTCGGTATCTTGATCGGGCAGGAAGAAGTCGTTGAGCATGTCGCGGCATACCGGCAACCATTCTTCCAGCGTGCGCGACTTCGTCAGCACCTGCCGCCAGCGGTTAAGCTGCATCAGCAGCGAGGCCAGATGGCCGACCAGCTCGGCAATCAGACCGCTGGATTCGTCATACGGCAGGACATCCTGCCATTCACCTTCGCGGCTCTCCATGGCATACCCCAGCAGCATACGCGTAAGGCCAAAGCGCCAGGTGTGCTGCCCGGTCGCCGGGAGATCCAGCTCGCGGACGTTATCGTCGTCCATGCCCCAGCGCACGCCGGACTCATTAACCCACTGACGCAGGTGCAGTAGCCCGGCTTCATCGATGTTGAAACGCGCCGCCAGCACGGGAACGTCGAGCAGCGCCAGCACATCTTCGCTGGTAAAACGGCTGTCCGGTAGCGATAGCAGCGTGATGAACGCCTGCATTGCCGGATGCGCCTGGCGTGCCCGACGGTCAGAAATAGCGTACGGCAGATAACGTTCGCCGGTAGCGCTGCCGAATACGGCCTGGATAAACGGGCTGTAGCTGTCGATATCCGCCACCATCACGATAATATCGCGTGGCGTGAGCGTCGGGTCGGCTTCTAACATCGCCAGCAGCCGGTCGTGCAATATCTCCACCTCACGCTGTGGGCTGTGGCAGACGTGAACGGTGAGGCTGCGGTCGTCTGGCGACAGCGGGCGCTTAGCGGCGCTACTGATAAACTCTTCCGCGGTGCGCCCCGCGACGGCACCGTTTTTCAGCTCCAGCACATCGTATTGCACATTGTGCAGTAGGTTGTCGGGTTCGATATCAACAAACGCATCCAGTTCCTGATAGCGCTCTAACCCAGCTAACAGATAAATGTAGTCCCGTCCCAGCTTGCCCCACGAAGCCAGCAGCGGGTTGCCCACGTCCTGCTCGCCGTCGTCGTTGAAAAGACCGGGCGCGCTGGTGGTGTCCTGGAACAGCGGCAGTTCACGCTGCTCGCGGTAGTGGCGGCGCTGACGGGCCAGCAAACGCGCCAGAAAGGCAGGATCTTTAATATCACCCCAGTAATAACGACATGGGTTGGTGAACAGCACGTAGATATCGACATGCTTGCCCAGCGCCTGTAGCGCTTGCAGATAGACCGGCGGCAAGGCGGAGATACCGCAAATAAACACGCGTGACGGTAATCCCGCAGGCGGTTCACTGCTGTTTTCGAGCGTGTTGATGAAACGCTGATACAGATTGGCACGGTGCCACAGGGGTTGCCCCAGTTCAGCAGTATGCTGCACCAACGCTTTCCACAGCGGCGCTTGCCACTGCTGCGCATCCCCCACGCCGTCAACGAAAGCACCGGCTTCCCACTGGGTAAGCCACTGCGGGCGGTAGACCAGATACTGGTCATAGAGGTCGGCCACGCGCGAGGCTAGCTGGAAGAGCTTGCGCTTGTCGGCATCGTCAGTCAGATAGTGGCGTAGCGGAGTGAAAGCCTCGTTATCCAGCATGCCCGGTAGCAGGGTCATCAGCTTCCAGCTCATACTCTGTTTATTAAAGGCGCTCTCGCCGGGGATTTCCGGGAGTACGCGGGTAAACATATCCCAGATAAAGCTCGCGGGCAGCGGGAAGTCAATGTTAGCGGCAATACCAAAACGCGTTGATAGCGTCATCTGTAGCCACTGCGCCATGCCGGTACTTTGCACAAGGATCATTTCAGGCTCGAACGGATCAGCCAACCGGTCCTGCTCAACGATAAATTCCATCAATGCTTCCAGCACATCCAGACGGTTAGAGTGGTAGACCCGTAACATTTTCGCTCCTGACTACTGACTGACCGGGCAATGCAGACGCGTTATGCGCCCCTGCTTGCCCAGAGGGGTGGTAATAATAACATTGATGCTGACACAAGGTGGTGATGATGTCTTTAGACGCTGGCTATGCCAGCCTTCGGGCAAGGCCATCTCTTGTAACTGCGTTTGTCCAACGCTATAGCGCCACATTTGACGGTACTGGTTAAGCTGTAGGCTGCTGGTTGCCAGCACACGGTAATACCCGCCGAGCGCGGTCACGACGCTGACCATCAGAAACATCGCCAATATGACCTCCGGCAGGCTAAAGCCGCGCGGTGTTAATTTGCCTGACATAGCGCCGCCTCCGTTAAGGGACAAAAATCGCTCCAGCCGTGCGGTGAAAAATGCAAACCTGCCGCCGTCCACTTCCCGGACTGCCACAGCCGAAGCGTCTGGTTTTGCGCTACCAGCAGCAGCGTGCCGTCAGCAAATAGCCGCAGACAGGCGCGGCTGGCCTCATCGTAGGCCAGGCATTGCTGCCCTGCCGCCAGCGTCCACGGCTGAAATTTCCCCCATTGCAGGGCCGAGTGCACGCTTGCCAGATTGCGCAGGACAGGCGTCTCATCATTGACCATTGCCCGTTGCTGATACTGTGCTTGATTAAGCCCTTGCAGCATCAGGCTGCCTAACACTAGAAGCATCAGAACCATCGCCAGAGAAGAGATACCACGTTGACGATTCATAGGTTATACCCGGTCACGCTGTACTGAGCATTTGCCGTTTCACCGCGTCCGGTAGACGCCGAAAGCTTAATGGCAAACTCCGGCGGGAAGCCGCTGTGCACCGTGCGTGTCACCTGAAACCCGGTGAGCGTCATCGCCGCAGGTTCGCTCATTTTATCCCAGCCTTTTCCTTCACAGGTTGTCGTGCCCCGAAGCGTTTCCAGCGCACCGGCGTTCAGTCGAAAACCGATACTGTCGGCTTTATCGGCGGGAGATGTCTCCCATTGACCGTTACTATTGCCATCCCAGCGGACAATAAGACAATCCCCTTTGGGGGCAAGATACACCGCTTCTCCACGGCAATGATCACCCGCACAATAGCCCGCGCGCTGGAGATGTTTCGCTATCGTGAATAGCTGCTGCCAAAGATCATCTTCCAGCGTTTGTTGACGCATCTGCTGCATAATGCCGAACTGTAACGAGGGGAGAAAGCGGGAGGCGCCCAGGAGAAGAATGCTGCTGATAGCCATCGCAATCAGCGTCTCCAGCAGTGAAAAACCCCGCATCAGCATGTTGACTCCTCACACAGGCGAATACGCCCCCAGCTTGATATCACGATGTTCCAGCTCCCCGCCGCGCTTGAAAGCGCGACACTTCCCGCCCAGGCGGTGTTGCGCACGCCAAAGAAGGTCAGATTTGGTGTTATTTTGCTAAGACTCACCTCTGTCCATAGCGGCTGAAAAACCGCAGGGTTGCCCGACGGGCAGTCGGCCAGAATCGAATCATCAGCGACCAGACACCAGCGCTGCGCCGTGCGGTTAACCCGCACACGGCGGTCGGCGTTATGCCAGTTTGCATCGTTTCTTAGATAGAGCAGGTAATCACGTATTGCGCTGGCAGTTTGCCAAAGGCGCTGTGATTGCTGCCAGCGTTGCCAGCCGTACAGGCCGGAGGCGCTAAGGATAAGCACCATCGAGATCACGATTAAGGTTTCGATAAGGGTGTAGCCACGTTGTCTGTTCATGGCGGCGAGTATGGTGGGCGCAAAATCGCATGGCGAGGACGTGATTTTGGTTTTACGTGAAGCCTCGGGGAAAGAGTGACGGGTTGCAGCAATGATGCGGGAGAACTGGAACGCGTTACGCAAAATGGGGCGGTGGGTTCCCGGCGTCGCGTTGCTCGGCCGGGCTACCAGACACATAAAAAAACCGGTGCTTTTGAGGGCACCGGTTTTTTCATCACCGCTGGATTAAATTGCCACTGGCGCTTTAATCCCGGGATGCGGGTCGTAACCTTCAATTTCGAAGTCGTCAAAACGATAGTCGAAAATGGAGTCGGGTTTACGCTTGATAATCAGTTTCGGCAACGCACGCGGTTCGCGGGTTAATTGCAGCGCGGTCTGTTCCATATGGTTGCTGTACAGGTGAGTATCCCCGCCGGTCCAGACAAAATCACCCACTTCAAGGTCACACTGCTGCGCCATCATATGCACCAGCAGCGCGTAGCTGGCGATGTTAAACGGCAGGCCGAGGAACACGTCGCAGGAGCGCTGGTAGAGCTGGCAGGAGAGCTTGCCGTCCGCCACGTAGAACTGGAAGAACGCATGGCATGGCGCCAGCGCCATTTTGTCCAGCTCGCCAACGTTCCACGCCGAAACGATGATGCGGCGTGAGTCCGGGTCATTTTTCAACTGGTTGACGACGGTGGTGATCTGGTCGATATGACGACCGTCAGGCGTCGGCCACGCGCGCCACTGTTTGCCATAGACCGGGCCTAAGTCGCCATTTTCATCGGCCCATTCATCCCAGATGCTGACGTTGTTTTCATGCAGGTAAGCGACGTTGGTATCGCCCTGCAGGAACCACAGCAGTTCGTGAATGATGGAGCGCAGGTGGCAGCGCTTGGTGGTCACCAGCGGGAAACCGTCTTTCAGGTTAAAGCGCATCTGGTGGCCAAACAGCGAGACCGTGCCGGTCCCGGTGCGATCGTTTTTCGGGGTGCCCTCATCGAGCACCTTTTGCATCAGTTCGAGATACTGTTTCATGCTTCCTCAGGAAATCTGTTTCTGCGGACGGCGAAACGCCCAGACCATCATAATGATACCCGCAAGCACCATTGGAATGGAAAGGATCTGTCCCATGCTAATGTACTGCACCCATTCACCGGTGAACTGCTGATCCGGCTGGCGGAAGAATTCACAGATGATACGGAACATACCGTAGCCAATCAGGAACAGGCCAGACACAGAACCCGTCGGACGCGGTTTGCGGATAAAGAAGTTCAGGATGATGAACAGCACAATCCCTTCCAGCGCCATTTCATACAGCTGAGAGGCATGGCGCGGCAGCGAGCCGTAGGTATCAAACAGGGTCTGCCATTCCGGGTGCGATGGCAGCAGTGCGATATCTTCCGCGCGAGAGCCCGGGAACAGCATGGTGTACTTGAAGCCTGGGTCAACGCGGCCCCACAGTTCGCCGTTAATAAAGTTACCCAGACGACCGCAGCCCAGGCCGAACGGAATCAGCGGTGCGATGAAGTCGGAGACCTGGAAGAAGGTACGCTTGGTACGTCTGGCGAAGATAATCATCACCACGATGACACCAATCAGGCCGCCGTGGAACGACATGCCACCGTCCCAGACGCGGAACAGATAGAGCGGGTCTTGCAGGAACAGGTCAAAGTTGTAGAACATGACGTAGCCGATACGCCCACCGAGGAACACCCCGAGGAAGCCCGCGTACAGCAGATTTTCAACTTCGTTTTTCGTCCAGCCACTGTTTGGGCGATTGGCGCGGCGCGTGGCCAGCCACATTGCGAAGATAAAGCCGACAAGGTACATCATGCCGTACCAATGCAGGGAAACCGGTCCGATGGAAAAAATTACCGGATCAAAGTCCGGGAAACGCAGATAACCACTATTCATCTGTCACCACAAGTGCTTGTTATTCCGCCGAAAAAGTGGACAGCGGTAGAGATGCGCGTCGTAGGCTTCAGACGCTCCAAAGTGGCGAATGATAGCACAAGGACGACGAGAGGGGATGTGGGGAAGATGTAAAAGATATGTATAAGCGCCGGAGCTTCCCCGGAGTCGGCGTAAACGCCTCGTCCGGGCTACCGCAGAGATTGCCGGATGGTGGGGATTGGTAGAGCATCGTGTAGATTGCCGGATGGCGGCTACGCCTTATCCGGCCTACAGGCCGCCGCGGATGAGGCCGCCGAGGCCACATCGCTACCACAGAGATTGCCGGATGGTGGGGATTGGTAGAACATCGTGTAGATTGCAGGATGGCGGCTGCGCCTTATCCGGCCTACATAAATCGGTAGGCCTGATAAGCGAAGCGCCATCAGGCACTACAGGCCGCCGCGGATGAGGCCGCCGAGACCACGTCGCTCCATAAACGCTGCAACCTGATGGCGCACTTCGGTCGCCATTTGCGCCTCAAGAGTGCGCTGCGCCAGAGTCTGCGCGTCCTGAAGGTCGATATGGCGCAGCAGGTATTTGACGCGCGGCACCGAACGTCCATTCATCGACAGATGACGGAAACCCAGCCCAACCAGGATGGTAACGCACATAGGATCACCAGCCATTTCGCCGCACAGGCGGAGGTCAAGACCATAGCGCTCCGCCTCTTGCACAATCATCGATAGCACGCGGATCATGCCGGGATGCAGACTGTCATACATACTGGCAACGCGCGTGTTGTTACGGTCTACCGCCAGCACGTACTGCGTTAAGTCATTGGTACCGACCGAAATAAAATCGACGCGATTTGCCAGATTCGGCAGCATAAAGATCATCGACGGCACTTCAAGCATGATGCCCAGACGCGGTTTCGGGATCGCATAGCCGATCATTTCCTCCACTTCACGCCCCGCGCGATCGATGAGTCGACGCGCTTCATCCACCTCTTCAAGGTTTGTGATCATCGGCAGCAAAATGCTCAGATTGCCGGTTGCCGCGTTAGCACGCAGCATGGCGCGCACCTGGATCAGGAAGATCTCCGGCTGATCGAGCGTAATGCGAATACCGCGCCAGCCCAGGCACGGGTTTTCTTCGCTTATCGGCATATACGGCAGCTGTTTATCTGCCCCAACATCAAGGGTACGCAGGGTCACGGGTTTATCGTTGAACATCTGCAACATCCCCTGATACTGCGCGACCTGTTCCTCTTCGGAAGGGAAACCGCTCTGTAACATAAAGGGAATTTCAGTACGGTACAGACCGATGCCGTCAATGCGGCGTCCCAGTTTCTGCTCGTGTTCGGGGCTTAGGCCCGCGTTGAGCATCACTTTGACGCGCTCGCCGCTTTTCAGCTCCGCCGGGCGTTCAACGTCACCTTCTGCCAGGCGGCTAAGTTCAATTTCTTCACTGATAAGGCGCTGATATTCCTGCACCAGAATCTGTTCAGGGTCGACCAGCAGTTCACCGCGATAACCGTCCACCACCAGCTGACGCCCGTGGAGGATGGCGGGCTGGATGTCGGCCCCCATCACCGTTGGGATCCCCAGCGCACGTACCATAATTGCCGCGTGGGAGTTTGACGCACCGTCACGCACCACCACGCCAGCTAAGCGGTCTTGCGGCAGTTCGGCGAGCGTAGCCGCCGAGAGTTCATCGGCGACCAGGATAAAGCGTTCAGGCCAGGCGTTCGCCCCGGTGGTGGTATCATCAAGGTGGAATAACAGGCGCTGGCCCAGGGTGCGCAGATCGCCCGCGCGCTCCTTGAGATAGCCGTCACTCAGCGCGGCAAACTGTTCGGCAAACTTCTCAACGATCTTCTTCACCGCCCATTCCGCGACGGCGCCTTTATCCACTTCGGCAAACAGTTCCCGGCGCAGGCTGGCGTCGGACAACAAGTGCGAGTAGAGATCGAAAATGGCAGCGGTCTCTTTTTGCGCCCCAGCGGCAAAGCGTTTGCTGTAGCGACGAAATTCGTTGGCGGCTTCTTCCAGCGCGCCGGTCAGACGTTCACGTTCCAGCGCGGTATCGAGCGAGGAGGCTTCGTAAACCTGCTCCATCAGCGGCAGCGTGGCATCCATCCACCCTTCCGCTATCGCCACGCCCGGTGAGGCCGGCAGCGCACGAATGCGCGTCTGACGATACTGGCCGAATAAGGCGGTCAACTGTGACAAAGAGAGAATAGCCGCCATCTGCGTCGCCAGCGTGACTAAAAACGACTCTTCACTTTCGTCAAACTGGCGGAGTTCACGCTGCTGCACCACCAGCACGCCGAGCAGCTGACGGCGCTGAATAATCGGTACGCCGAGGAAAGCGCGGAAACGCTCTTCTTTTACGGAAGGGATATATTTGTAGCTGGGGTGTTTTTGCGCATCGGCCAGGTTGATAGGTTCAGCCAGTCGGCCAACCAGGCCAACGATACCTTCATCAAAGGCGAGCGTAATGGTACGACCGCGAGGCTTTTTGAGGCCACGGGTCGCCATCAGGTAGAAGCAACGTCGATCGTTGTCGGCAAGATAGACGGAACACACTTCTGTCTCCATGGCCTGGCAGACATCGGTAACCAGAATATCCAGCGCCTCGTTCAGACGAGGCGCACTCGCGACCTTCTCAACAATTTCGCGTAAGCGCGTGAGCATAATGTGCGTGGCTTAACCTCTTTTACGTCGATACGCAGGTGCGCTTTGCGGTTTTGGCGCGCTTTCCGCCAGCGCCATGACGACACTGGCGAACTCTTTCATCACCCGGCGGTAGACGTCGCGTTTAAACGAAACGACCTGGCGCACCGGATACCAGTAACTCACCCAGCGCCAGCCATCAAATTCCGGCGTGCTGCTGGTTTGCATATTGATATCCGCGTCATTGCCGATCAATTGCAAAAGAAACCACTTCTGTTTCTGGCCGATACAAACCGGCTTTGTGTCCCAACGCACCAAACGTTTTGGCAACTTGTAACGCAACCAGTTTCGGGTCGAAGCGAGGATCCGTACATCCTTACGGCTTAATCCTACTTCTTCGAACAGTTCCCGATACATCGCCTGTTCTGCTGTCTCACCGGGATTAATACCCCCTTGCGGGAATTGCCAGGAGTGCTGACCATAGCGTCGAGCCCACATGACCTGGCCCTGACGATTGCAAATTACAATACCAACATTTGGGCGGTAGCCATCGTCATCAATCACCGGACTACCTCAAAATAAGCTTCAATGTGAATGATTGTTTCACACTCGCTGTAAACGGTAAACCACTCTATTGCACGCTCCTATCCCGAATAACATTTGAATAACTCACAGTAATCATCATAGTTATAAACAGAGATGGGGTGCTGCGAGCGATTTTATTCACTTTTTCTGTGGATAGAGTTGTGAAGAAGTAGGGGTTTACCCAGGGAAAACCCAGAGTACTCTGAATAATCGCATGGGAACCCATTTCAGTAAATCGCTATTTTTCATTATGTTATTACTGTTAATAATGATGCATGAGCCTGGAACGTGATGATCATCACATAGGCGATCCTTTAATTGATGAAAGATCGAGCAGCGTCGGTTTTATCCACAGATTGTGCCAACATCTTAGGCATGTTTTGTGCAAAAATTCGATTTTCGTCGCACGTCAAGGCTGTAAATTGAACCAGTAGTGGGGCTTTTCCCCAGTTATCCCATTTTTCTGTGGATAACATGGTGTAAGATCCTGTTCATTGTCAGTGACCAGTTTTGTTTAACCTTTTTTTGGACGTTTTTCAGCGCGGTTTTAATTTAGAAAAAGTTATATTTTTCATAACGTTGATATGTTTACTCAGAAAAAGTTAAACTCTATCCACACCCGGTCAGTTTGTCGTTCACTTTTTAACCAAAAGGCGTATTACTATGTCCACCCTGGCTCCACTCCTTTCCTCGCCGAAAACGCAAGCCGAACTTCTCGCTCAGGCGCAGCGGTTAGCGGGTTATTCTCTGGGGGAGCTTGCGGCCATGGCAGGTATCGTGACGCCGAAAGATTTAAAGCGTGATAAAGGCTGGATTGGCATCCTGCTGGAGATCTGGCTTGGCGCAAGCGCCGGTAGCAAACCAGAACAGGATTTCGCCACGCTTGGGGTGGAGCTAAAAACCATCCCAATCGATTCACAAGGTAGGCCGCTTGAAACCACCTTCGTCTGCGTAGCGCCGCTGACCGGCAATTCTGGCGTGACGTGGGAGAACAGCCATGTGCGTCATAAGCTCAAGCGAGTACTTTGGATCCCGGTGGAAGGTGAACGGGCAATCCCCCTTGCCGAAAGGCGCGTCGGCTCACCGCTTTTGTGGACGCCAAGCGCTGAAGAGGAACATCAGCTACAGATGGATTGGGAAGAGTTGATGGATTTGATTGTGCTGGGACAGGTTGAGCGAATAACGGCCCGCCACGGCGAGGTGCTTCAGCTGCGTCCGAAAGCCGCTAACAGTAAAGCGTTGACCGAAGCCATCGGCGCGAGCGGCGAGCGCATTATGACGTTGCCGCGTGGTTTCTATCTGAAAAAGAACTTTACCTCTGCCCTGCTGGCCCGCCACTTTTTACCGTCAGCACATTAATTTTTGGTCATGCTGCGCTGCGGGATTATAATCACTTCGCTATCCGCGGTAAGAAGCAGACATTCCTTTGCCTTTCCCGTCTCTACAGGGAGTCGTTTCTGGGGATGGCTTGTCCGCATACGGCGAAAGCGCATAACGCATATCAATTAACACTTCGCATTTTTTTGGCAGGACTTATCTGATGTTATTTGCATGGATCACCGACCCCAATGCCTGGCTCGCGCTTGGCACTCTGACGCTGTTAGAGATAGTCCTTGGGATCGATAATATTATTTTCCTCTCTCTGGTTGTTGCAAAGCTCCCTACCGCCCAGCGCGCTCACGCTCGTCGCATTGGATTAATGGGCGCAATGGTTATGCGGCTGGCGCTTCTGGCCTCTATCGCCTGGGTTGTGCGGTTAACGCATCCACTGTTTACCGTCTTTGACCAGGCCATTTCGATTCGCGATTTGATTTTACTGGTGGGCGGCTTGTTCCTTATCTGGAAATCCAGCAAGGAAATTCACGAGTCGTTTGAGGGCGATGAAGAGAGCATCAAGACCAACGTTCATTCGTTTATTGGTGCCATCGTGCAGATTATGCTGCTTGATATTATCTTCAGCCTCGATTCGGTGATTACCGCCGTGGGCCTTTCCGACCATCTGTTTATTATGATGGCGGCGGTGGTTATTGCGGTGGGCGTGATGATGTTTGCCGCGCGCGCTATCGGCGAGTTTGTCGATAAGCATCCGTCGGTAAAAATGCTGGCGCTGTCGTTCCTGATCCTTATCGGCTTTACCTTGATTCTGGAGAGTTTCGATATCCATGTGCCGAAAGGTTATATCTACTTCGCGATGTTCTTCTCGATTGCGGTTGAGAGCCTCAATCTGCTGAGAAATAAGAAAACATCGCAGTGATCTGTTGCCCGTAGCCCTTTTTTGAGGGCTATGTCAGATTTTTTTAAGATTTTCCTGCTTTATGCTTTTCTCAGGGTCAGTTATTACTAGACTATAGAGAGAGTGCGGTGTTAAAGGGGATAACGATGACAAAATGGGCAGTATTGATTTCCGCAGTAGGTTTAGCTTTTGCTGTTTCCGGCTGTAGCAGCGATTACGTCATGGCGACGAAAGATGGCCGGATGATTCTGACCGATGGTAAACCGGAAGTTGATGACGATACCGGTCTTATCAGCTACGAAGACCAGCAGGGTAATCAGATGCAGATTAATCGCGACGACGTGTCGCAGATTATCAGACGCTAATTATAGAGGTCAGCCATTTGCTGGCCTTTTTTCATTTTTTTACTTCCCCTTTTTCTTCCCCTCTGCCATTTTTATATTCCTTTGTCAGGACTCTTTCCTGACGCTGTTAATAAAAGGAAGCCGGCTTATGCAGTACCACCGTATCCCCCACAGCTCGCTTGAGATAAGCACTCTTGGGCTGGGCACAATGACGTTTGGTGAACAAAATAGCGAAGCCGACGCCCACGAGCAGCTTGATTATGCCGTCAGTCAGGGCATCAATCTGATTGATGTCGCGGAAATGTACCCGGTTCCCCCGCGACCGGAAACCCAGGGGCTGACGGAGACCTACGTCGGCAACTGGCTGGCTAAACGCGGTAATCGCGAAAAGCTGGTGATAGCGTCTAAGGTGAGCGGCCCGTCGCGCAACAATGACAGCGGCATTCGTCCAAACCAGGCGCTCGACCGTAAAAATATCCGTGATGCGCTTCATAACAGCCTGCAACGTCTGCAAACGGATTATCTCGATCTCTATCAGGTTCACTGGCCACAGCGTCCAACCAACTGTTTTGGCAAGCTTGGGTATACCTGGGCGGACTCTGCGCCGGTTGTTTCACTGCTGGAAACGCTGGAAGCGCTCACCGAATATCAGCGAGCCGGGAAGATTCGTTATATTGGCGTATCTAATGAAACCGCATTTGGCGTGATGCGTTATTTGCATCTGGCTGATAAACATGACCTGCCGCGCATCGTGACCATTCAGAACCCCTACAGCCTGCTCAACCGCAGCTACGAAGTGGCGCTGGCGGAAGTGAGCCAGTTCGAGGGCATCGAGCTGCTGGCTTACTCTTGCCTCGGGTTCGGTACGCTGACCGGGAAATACCTGAACGGTGCGAAGCCCGCGGGCGCACGCAATACGCTGTTTAGCCGCTTCACGCGCTACAGCGGCGAGCAGACGGAGAAAGCCGTCGCGGCCTATGTGGATATCGCGAAGCGGCACAATCTCGACCCGGCACAGATGGCGCTGGCGTTTGTTCGTCGCCAGCCGTTCGTTGCCAGCACTCTGTTAGGCGCAACCACGATGGAGCAGCTGAAAACTAACGTTGAAAGCCTGCATCTGGAGTTGAGTGAAAAGGTGTTAGCCGAGATTGAGGCGGTGCATCGGGTTTATACCTACCCGGCGCCATAAATACGCGTCTTCCCGGGGTCGCTTGCGCTCGCCCGGGCTACATGACTGAGCACGATGGTAGCCCGGCCAAACGTAACCCCGCCGGGAATTGCTCCCAAATTAGCAGCGTATTATCCCGGGGTCGCTTGCGCTCGCCCGGGCTACATGATTGAGCACAATGGTAGCCCGGCCAAGCGTAGCGCCGCCGGGAGCTGCTCCTGAACTAGCGGCGTTTTCCCCACAGCCACAGCACCACAATCGCCAGGGTAAACAGCACACCAAAGCCCACGCCGACACCGACAACCGGGACGTTCACCGCCAGCGCGGCGGAATAGAGCCCCAGCATAATCAGCATCATGCTGTTTTCACCGAGGTTCTGGACGGCAATGGCATTCCCCGAACCGACGGTATGTTTACCGCGATCCTGTAATAACGCATTCAGTGGAACGATAAAGAAACCGCCGCAGATACCGATGATAAACAGCAGCACGTAGGCTGGCAGCGCCAGATGCTGTAGCGCAAAAATTGCCACCACGACACCAATCAACGCCCCCGCAGGCATACAGCGCGCGACCGTTTCCAGCGTCACCAGCTTCGCCGCCGCACCGGCCCCGACAACAATCCCTACCGCGACCATCGCATTGAGGTAGGTTGGCGTCGCGTTATCGGTCACGCCAAGCGCAACCGGCACCCACAGCACCAGCAGAAAACGCAACGTCACGCCCGCGCCCCAAAAGAGGCTGGTGCCAAGAAGTGAAAAGCGGGTTTCGCCGTTGCGCCACAGCACCAGGCAAGCCTTAAAGAAACTTTGCGTCATAGGCCCAAAGCGCCAGGATTGCCCCGGACGCGCCGCCGGTAATTTCGGGATAAAGGTATTGGCGACGACCGCGCCGCAGTACATGATGGCGCAAAGTCCCAGCGCCGCCAGGACGTTAAGATCGGCCACCACGCCGCCCGCCACCGAACCTATCAGAATCGCCGCAATGGTTGAGGCTTCCATTAATCCGTTGGCTTTCACTAACCTATCGCCGGTGGTGATTTCACCGAGAATGCCGTACTTAGCGGGAGAATAGGCCGCAGCACCAATGCCCACCAGCGTATACCCGATAAACGGGTTGAGGCCCGCACAAATGGTTACCGCGCCGACCAGTTTCAGGCCATTCGCGAACATCATCACCCGGCCTTTACCAAAGCTGTCCGCTACCTGCCCGACAAACGGCGCAAAGATAATGTAAGCGCCCACAAACACCATTTGCAGCACCGGCTGGCTCCAGTCCGGGTAGAACTGTTGTTTCATCAGGGCGAGGATGGCAAACAGAAGCGCGTTGTCGCCAAAGGCCGAGAGAAACTGGGCCGCAATCACCGCCATCATGCCTTTCGACCAGATGGATGGGTTAGTGTGTACTGACTCACTCATTTGGATTTTCCGCTTCTGCAACCATGGCTTTAAGGGTGACGAAATCCGGTTTGCCGCTGCCCAAAAGCGGCATTTGCTTCAAGTGGCGGATATCACGAGGAACCGCCAGCTCCGGTACGCCGTTGGCCCGCGCATACTGCAACAGCTTATCGCGGGTCAGTTCATTATCGGTGGTAAACAGCACCAGCGCCTCGCCTTTGCTGGCATCCGTTTTCACCGCCGTGCCGTGCATTTTTTCCGGCGAGACGCCAAGCGCCATCATCTCGACCATCTCAAGTGAGATCATCTCCCCGGCAATTTTGGCAAAGCGTTTAGCACGGCCCTGAATTTGCACGAATCCCTGCTCGTCAAAGGCGACAATATCGCCGGTGTCATACCAGCCGGATTCAAGCTCACCGTGTTGGTTTTCAGCCGTCGGCGCTTCAAGCACGCCAGGATTTTCCACGCGCAGGTAACCCGACATAACGTTTGGCCCCTTCACCTGCAGACGCCCGCCCTGCTCGATTCCCGGAATCGCCAGCAGTCGCGCATCCATACCCGGTAAAATACGCCCAACGGTGCCAGGCTTCGCCGCCATTGGAACGTTGATGGAGACAACCGGCGCGCATTCGGTCACGCCGTAGCCCTCGAGAATTCGCAGGCCAAACTTATCCTGCCACAGCGTTTTGGTGCTCTCCTGTAACTTCTCCGCACCGGCGACCACATAGCGCAGACGATAGAAATCGTAAGGATTGGCAAAGCGCGCGTAGTGGCCTAAAAACGTTGAGGTACCAAACAGCACGGTGCAGTTACGGTCATAAACCAGTTCCGGCACCACGCGATAGTGCAGCGGGCTCGGGTAAAGGAAAACTTCCGCGCCGGTCAGCAGCGGCGTGAACAGGCCGACCGTCAGACCGAATGAATGGAACAGCGGCAGCGCCGACATAAAGCGGTCGCTGGCGGTAAAGTCGGCGATGGTTTTAATCTGCTCGACGTTGGCCAGAATGCTTTTATGGCTGTGCACCACGCCTTTCGGATGCCCTTCAGAGCCGGAGGTAAACAAGATAATCGCCGGGTCTTCCGGTTTCTGAGGAACCTGCGCCAGATGCGGCATCAGCACGCGCGAGAAAATCCACAGTTTATCGGCGGTGGTGACATCCCCTTTTAAATCTTCAAGGAACACCCATCGCACCTGGGTCAGCTGTTCCGTCAGGTGCCAAAGCTTACCTTTATCCAGGAAGGTACGAGAGGTAAAGACGGTGCCAATTTGCGCGGCGGTAATGGCGCTGGTGAGTCCTTTGACCCCAGCCGTATAGTTCATCATCGCCGGGATACGCCCTCGGGCGATAGCCCCGAAAATCACCGCGGCGCTGATACCGGCATTGGGCAGCATTAAACCTATCTTTTCGCCCTTCTTACTGTATTTATCGAGAATTCGCGCCACAAACAGCGTTTTGGTCAGCAGTTTACGGTAGCTGTCGGGCTGGAAGTTTATATCCTCAATGCACGGTTTTTTCTCACCATAGCGATGCATGGCGCTAAGCAGCGACTCATACAGCGTTTCACGCGGACGCACCGCCATGCGCGCTTCCATCATAATTTGATGCAGCATTTCACCGGCAATTTTCCGGCGGTCGCGGGCGCGCGGCGCTTCCGGCATGGGTAGCGTCGTTGGCGGCAGCAGGTGGAGTTGAATGCGCGGGAACAGGCGGCGTTTTACTCGCCCTTTCAAACGGCTGAAGAAGGTGAGCTCAGCACCTTCTATACGCAGTGGGATAATAGTGGCGCCAGACTTTGCCGCCACAAATGCCGCGCCGTCGTATATCTTCATCAGCGAGCCGGTGACGGAAATACGCCCTTCCGGGAAAATGACCACCGGGCGACCTTTTTCAATCAGACGCACCAGATGCTTGATAGACATCGGTTTTGTCGGGTCGAGCGGCACGAAGTCAATAAACGGTTTTAGCCAGCGCATAAACCATTTGTCGGTAATCGAGCTGTAGACCGCAAACACCGGGCGCACCGGCAGAAAGAGCGCCAGTAGAATGCCGTCAATAAATGAGACATGATTGGGCGTGATGAGCACTTTAGACAAGCGCAACGCCTCGGTGTTACCCGTCATCCTGACCCGGAATAACAGCTTAAAAATCTGTCGGAAGAACCCCAGAAGCATACCAACTCCTTTTGCCATCGTTTAATGATTGCAGGGTACACGAGAAAACGGGGGAAAAGCAGCAGGCGCTCTGTTTCAGGCAAAAAAAAACCTGCGCATCTGCGCAGGTCGGTGTAAGTGATGGTATGTGCAAAGCACATATTAAAACATTCACCAATCAATACCTCTGGGACAGCCATTCTCTCTGCCGGGCCTTTCGTCAGCCAGCGAAAAAGCGCAAGAGAGTAAGCGGAAGTGCAACGAGGTATTGCGATTATCGGTATCTGTTACAGGCGGGAAAAAAACAAAAAAAAACCTGCGCATCTGCGCAGGCTGGTGTAATCAAGTGGTCAACCCTCGCGGGTGACTTCACCTATCAATACCTCTGGGACAATCAGATTAGCAATTCGCGTAACGCGTTCTCCAGCAGACATTCGCAACAGCCTCTCGCAAAGTGTAAGCAAACATTTGAATGTTCCCGTTTAGTTGCAAATGTGCGGTCATTTTTCCACCAATAACCGTTGGCGCATTAATATTGTGCATTTCCCCACAGACTCATCCTTGAATACACCGGGGATTTCCGTAAAACTGTTATGGTGTAAACGTTTACCCAACGAATGATTATTAAGGCACATTATGGCGACAATTAAAGATGTGGCCCGGCTTGCAGGCGTTTCCGTCGCGACTGTATCCCGCGTCATCAACAACTCCCCAAAAGCCAGCGATGCCTCACGTCAGGCCGTTTCCACCGCCATGGAAACCCTCAACTATCATCCAAATGCCAATGCGCGTGCGCTGGCGCAGCAATCAACGGAAACCGTCGGCCTTGTGGTTGGCGATGTCTCCGATCCCTTTTTTGGTGCCATGGTAAAAGCCGTGGAACAGGTGGCCTACCACACCGGCAATTTTTTGCTGATTGGTAACGGTTATCATAATGAGGTGAAAGAGCGACAGGCGATTGAACAGCTCATCCGTCACCGCTGCGCGGCACTGGTCGTTCACGCCAAACTGATCCCCGATGCGGAGCTTGCCGATTTAATGAAGCAAATGCCCGGCATGGTATTGATTAACCGTATTCTGCCCGGCTTTGAAAAACGCTGCGTTGCGCTGGATGACCGCTATGGCGCCTGGCTGGCAACCCGCCATCTCATTCAGCAGGGACATACCCGCATCGGCTATATCTGTTCTAATCACGCCATTTCAGATGCTGAAGACCGCTTACAGGGCTATTACGATGCGCTTAAAGAGCACGGTTTACCCTGCAATGACCGGCTGGTGACCTTTGCCGAACCGGACGAAAGCGGCGGCGAGCAGGCCATGACTGAACTGCTGGGCCGCGGCAAACCGTTTACGGCGGTGGCCTGTTACAACGACTCCATGGCCGCAGGTGCGATGGGCGTACTTAACGATAACGGAATTGATGTTCCGCAGGCTATTTCGCTGATTGGCTTTGATGACGTTCTGGTGTCACGTTACGTTCGACCGTGTCTGACGACGATTCGCTACCCGATTGTCACCATGGCGACGCAGGCGGCCGAGCTTGCATTGGCGCTGGCTGAGAAGCGTCCGCTGCCGGATATCACGCATTTATTTAGCCCGACGCTCGTGCGCCGTCACTCGGTCATCGCCCCCGCCGACGCCCCAAAAGCGTAACGATACGAATGCACGGTGGTCGCTGGCTCAGCCAGCGATAAAGGGATATTCGCCTCCGTGACGCTAAAAAGCGTGATCCCGGTGGTTATTTGCTTCGTTCTGAGCGCTTATGCCTCGGAACGAGTGTGATAAACTACTGACCATTACGGAGTTTCAGGAAATAATCATGGCAACGATGCTGGATGTCTCAAAACACGCAGGTGTCTCGAAAGCGACGGTATCTCGCGTGCTCAATGGTACCGGTCAGGTTAAAGAGAGCACTCGCCAACAGGTGTTTAAGGCGATGGAAGAGTTAGGCTACCGTCCTAACTTCCTGGCGCGCTCGCTGGCTAACCGCACCAGTAACAGCATTGGCCTGGTGGTTTCCACCTTCGATGGATTCTATTTTGGTCGTCTGCTCCAGCAGGCTTCGCGCCAGACGGAAGCCTGGGGCAAGCAGCTTATCGTCACCGACGGTCATGATACGCCTGAACGTGAAGAACAAGCCGTGCAGATGCTCGCCGACCGTCAGTGTGACGCCATTGTGCTCTATACCCGTCATATGAGCGAAAAAGCTATTATGGCTTTGGTGAATACGACGCCGATGCCGCTGGTGGTGATTAACCGCGACGTCAGCCAGGCGCGCGATCGCTGCGTATTCTTCGAACAGCAGGACGCCGCATTTCAGGCGGTGGAGTATCTGATTTCTCAGGGGCATCGCGATATTGCCTGCATCACCGTCCCTATTCACACGCCAACCGGTAAAGCGCGTTTGCAGGGTTATCGCCGGGCGCTGGAGCAAAACGGCATTGCGTGGGATCCCGCCCGCGTGAAGCACGGGGATTCAACCATGAACTGCGGTTACGAGATGTGTAACGCGCTGCTCAATGAGAAGGTGAAATTCAGCGCGCTGTTCGCCTGTAACGATGATATGGCGCTGGGTGCGTCAAAGGCGCTGCATCAGGCAGGGCTTGCTATTCCGCAGGATATTTCGCTGTTTGGTTTCGATGACGCCCCGAGCGCGAAATGGCTGGAGCCGGGGCTGTCGACCGTCTATCTGCCGATCGATAATATGATTGTCACCGCCATCGACCAGGCGATTAAGCTTGCCAGCGGGGAAGAGATCGAGACGATCCCACCGTTTACCGGCACGCTGGTGTTGCGCGAGTCGGTGACGACCGGGCCGTTTTATAAATAGTGCCGATCCCGGCGGCGCTGCGCTTGGCCGGGCTACATTTGTAGCGCAAACGCCGCCGGAATACATTCGTGCATATTTGTAGGCCTGATAAGCGTAGCGCCATCAGGCATCACCGCGCACATTGCCGGATGGCGGCCATGGCCTTATCCGGCCTACGTCCAATGGTAGCCCGCGCCGCCGGGAATCCCTCTATCAAATAAGCTCCAGCGCCAACAGCTCATCAATCGTCTGCCGACGGCGAATCAACCGCGCCACTCCATTATCAAACAGCACTTCCGGCAGCAGCGGTCGGCTATTGTAGTTCGACGACATCGACGCACCGTACGCCCCGGTATCGTGCAGCACCAGATAATCGCCCGGCACCACCGCTGGCAGCAGGCGCGTCTCGACTTTTCCGCCCTCTTGCTGGGTGAACACGTCGCCGGACTCACACAGCGGCCCGGCCACTACCGTTTCAATCTGCGCGGCCTGCGCTAATGAACGACCATCGCCCGCCAGCGCTGAAATATGGTGATAGCTGCCGTACATCGCTGGACGCATAAGATCGTTGAAGCCCGCGTCGATGAGCACAAAGTGGCGGCTGCCCATCTCTTTTACGCTGCGCACCTGCGCTACCAGCACGCCCGCCTCAGCCACCAGGAAACGTCCAGGCTCGATCTCAAGCTTCACCGGATGCCCAAGATGTTTCGCAATTTGCTCGCGCGCGGCGTTCCACAGGCCGAAGTAGTGATCGGTATTGATCGCCTCCTCCCCTTCACGATACGGAATCGACAAACCGCCGCCCGCCGAGATCGCTTCCAGATCCTGACCAAACTCCACCACCTGACGCACCATCGCGCCGCACACCTGCTCCAGATGACCATAGTCAACGCCGGAGCCGATATGCATGTGAATACCAACCAGTTTTAGCTGATAACGCTGGAGCACTTCCAGCGCCGCCGGAAGGTCGCTATACCAGATACCGTGCTTGCTGTTTTCGCCGCCGGTGTTGGTTTTCTGGCTGTGTCCATGACCAAAACCCGGGTTAACGCGCAGCCATACCCGGTGACCAGGAGAGAGCTTACCCAGCTGTTCAAGCATATCCACCGACCCGGCGTTCACCGGAATTTGCAGCTCATGCACGCGCGCAAGCGTCGCTTCATCAATCATATCCGCGGTAAAGACGATCTCGTCGTGCCCCGGTACGAAGCCCGCCGCCAGCGCACGTTCAATCTCACCTAATGAGACGGAATCCACCTTCACGCCCTGTTCACGCATCAGCCGCAGAATATGAATATTAGAACACGCCTTCTGAGCAAATCGAATCACGTCAAACTGGCTCAGTTTGGCAATCTGCGCGCGGATAACCTGCGCATCGTAAACCCACACCGGGCAGCCAAATTCAGCCGGCAGGCGCAGCAGGTTATCGGCGGTCAGATCAGTGTCGGTATTGTTGAGTGGGCGTGGCATGGCGAACTCCGGTGTGGTTTTTTTATGATTACGCCACAGGCCAAAGAGAATAAAAAATATCGTTTTATCTTGAGTCTATGCAAAAATGATATGGACTGTTTATTCGAGGATTGCCCATGCCAGCCGTTAACCTGCGCCATATCGAAATCTTCCACGCCATTATGACGGCGGGAAACCTCACGGAAGCCGCACGGATGCTGAACACCTCGCAGCCGACGGTCAGCCGCGAGCTGGCGCGTTTTGAGCAGGTGCTGGGATTAAAGCTGTTCGAACGCAGCCGGGGTCGTCTGCATCCTACCGTTCAGGGGTTACGCCTGTTTGAAGAAGTTCAGCGCTCCTGGTATGGGCTGGACAGGATTGTCAGTGCGGCCGAAAGCCTGCGCGAGTTCCGTCAGGGGGAATTGTCGATTGTCTGTTTGCCGGTGTTTTCGCAATCTTTCTTACCGGCGCTGCTGCAACCCTTTTTAGAACGCTATCCGCAGGTCAATATTCAGATCGTGCCGCAGGAATCTCCGCTGTTAGAAGAATGGCTATCGGCCCAGCGCCATGACCTCGGGATTACAGAAACGCTGCACACGCCCGCCGGAACCAAACGCACGGAGCTACTCTCGCTCGACGAGGTCTGCGTCTTGCCGCAGGGGCATCCGCTGGCGGAAAAATCGGTCTTAACGCCGCAGGATTTTCAGGGTGAAAACTATATTAGCCTGTCGCGTACCGACAGCTATCGCCAGCTGTTGGATGCGCTGTTTACTGAACATCAGGTCAAGCGACGCATGGTGGTGGAAACGCACAGCGCGGCTTCAATTTGCGCGATGGTGCGCGCAGGCGTGGGGATCTCGGTGGTGAACCCACTGACGGCGATGGACTACGCCAGTAGCGGGATCGTCATCCGCCGATTTAGCGTTTCAGTACCGTTTACGGTAAGCCTGGTGCATCCTTTACATCGCCCTTCCTCTGCGCTGGTTGAGGCTTTTAGCCACCATTTAATTCACCAGACACCTCATATCATTGCGCCCCTATAAATAATGGATACATGTATATAATCCTAAAAAATAAATTTAGCACAAACAATCAAAGAAATTTTTTTTGGTTTATAACATGATTTACTCCATCAGAATAATATCACATCAGACCATCATTCCATTCATATACATAATTATTTAACCACAACTTAACACTCCATTTAGAAAAACAAACTTATTTTGCGACGCAAATATATTTATAGTTGGATCATTCAATTCAATTTCCCACAAATAATATTCAATAGTGATGAAGTATTATTCATTCAACAGGACGTTGAATAACAGAGTGATCAACAGGGAATCATAATATGACGCTAAAATTAAGTCTGTGTGCTATTTCATTAATATGCATAGCCCCGCAGTGCGGCGCAAATATGTCCGTCTACCCCATGTCCGTTGATATGAACGATCAAGGTGAAAGCAGCGTTCGCGTGATTTCCCGCACCAGCGATGTGCAATATATTAAAACATCCATTCTGAATATCACCGGTATTGGCACCACTCAGGAAAAAGAAACTGAAATTAAAAACGGCGATCCCACCGCGATTGTCGTGATGCCCCCTAAATTCGCCCTCCCCGCTGGCACCACGAAAATGGTACGACTGGTGGCAATGGAACCGGTAAAAGAAGAGACCACATACCGCGTGAAGTTCGAGGCCGTGCCGCAGCTCGATGACCCGCTTGAAGGCACGCAAAAAACCAGCACCCAGCTCACCATTAATCTTATCTGGGGTGTACTGGTCAGCGTTCCACCGGAAAATCCGCAGCTAAAAATGGAGCTGCTTGCCGATGGCAAAATTACGAACACCGGTAATCAGCGTTTTAAAATATTAAAAACTGGACTGTGTAAGAAAGCACAATCAGACAAAGATTGTGCGTGGCAGGATGTCGGCAATAATATTTACCCACATGCCAGCTATGCACCTAAAAACATATTGAATTACGACCGCGTCGTTGTTCAATATTGGAACTGGATTGATAAGTCAAAGCACTCGCTGGACTTCTCAATTCATTAATTAGTAATTAATTACATGGAATATAAGTAAATGAAATCAGTTATTTCTAAATCCTTACTTGCTTTGGCAATGGTTTCTGTAATGGGTTCTGCTATGGCAGTCCAGAAAGATATTACCGTTACTGCAACCGTTGATTCAGCACTGGATATGACTCAGGTTGATAACTCTGCGCTGCCAAAAAACGTTGATATGCAATATATCCCAGGCACCGGTCTGGTTCCTTACCAGCTGCAGACCAAAATCTGGGCAAACGACGTGACTAAAGACGTCATGATGCAGCTGACCAGCGACGCCGTACTGGTTAACAGCCTGGGCGGTGTTACCGTGCCGATGACCGTTTCATGGGGCGGCGAAGCGCTGTCTACCACTGCTATTACCCTGTCAGCTAAAGAGCTGTTCCCTGACTCAACGACTGCACTGAAGACCGGTTCTGTAGCAAAAACTCTGCAGATCGCACAGACCCAGCAGGAAACCCTGGCTACCGGTACCTATCAGGGCGTAGTTAGCATCTACCTGTACCAGAATGCTGCTGCTCAGCCGTAATTTTCCAATATAAATCCAATGAACCGAAGAGAACTCTTCGGTTCATTTTTTTGCCATATCAAGGAAGATGATTGAGTAATGAAAAAATCAATTCTTGGGCTATTAATCTTTTCCATACTCAATATTGCCCATGCGCGCACCGACGCAATTCCACCAGGGTTTGAAGCTATTGTACAAGGCCAGCAGGAATACGTTGACGTCTATCTGGCGGGGCGCAATCTGGGTAAGTTTTATGCCACAGTTAGCCTTGATACCGTAAAGTTTGAACAACCCGAAAAGATCATCGCCGCCATGGCGCTGGGTAACGATCGGGGCCGGATCGTACCTATCGCCGCAAAACTCAACCAGCCTCTTGAACGTCACGGTGAGCTTGCCTGTACGGCCGTAAACAACAGCGCTGGCTGTGGTTATCTTGTCACCAAAGACGTCGCACTGATTTATAACGACGAACAGAACGCCGTTACCCTGTTCTTAAATAAAGAGTGGTATCCCGATAGCGCCCAAACCGCGCTCTATCTGAAAGCGAGCCAGGACGATGATATCGTTAACGCATTCATCCACCAGCAGGATATTAACGTCGCCATCCAGGACGACTTTAAATCGGCTTATCTGCAAGGGACGGGCGCATTAGGCATCACCGATAACAGCTACATTGGCGGTTACTGGAGCCTGAATGGCAACGAAAGCGACGGGGAAACCGAGACTGACGTTGACGTCAGCGAACTCTATTATCGCTACGATATTATGAGCCGCTATTACCTACAGGGCGGGCGCATGGACAGCCGCAGCCTGTTTAACCTTGATGGCGGCAACTTTAATTTCTCTTTCCTGCCACTCGATACTTTTGACGGTGTACGCGCAGGATCGACGTTAAGCTATCTCAACCGGGATCAGGCGGGCCAGGGAACGCCGGTAAACGTACTGCTTTCTCGCAGCTCGCGCGTCGATGCTTATCGCGATAATCAGCTGCTGGGTTCGTTTTACTTAAACGGCGGCAATCAGTCGCTCGACACCAGTTCGTTCCCTTCAGGCAGCTACACGCTGCAGCTGAAAATTTATGAAAGCAACCAGCTTGCCCGTACTGAAGTGGTGCCGTTTACCAAAACCGGTAGCATGACCGATGGCCACGTTCAGTGGTTTATCCAGGCGGGGAAACTGGCGGATGACTCCAGCTCATCGACCCGCTACAGCGACAGCGGTTCTACCTCCGCTCAGGCGGGGATTCGAGTGCCGGTGACGGCACAAAGCGAGCTGATGCTCGGCGTGGCGTCGGTGGACAATAATTTCTCCACCGAGGTTAACGGTCAAATCACCCCGGCGCTCGGCGCTTTAGGCGATATGGATCTGCAAACCGGCTTTTTCTATAACGACCAGGGTGGCCGCGGCAACATGCAGCAGCTCAACTGGCGGGTAGAGAATCTGCCCTCACTGAACTTTTACCGCAAAGATACCAGCGGCGGTCAGTGCTCCGGCGATAGCGATTCTGAAGATTACGATCTCAACTGCTTTGAGAGTATCAGCGCCGGCCTTTCGCAAACCGTTTTAAGCTGGAACCTGGCGTTAAACTGGAACCGCACCCGTAACCACGCGGACTACCACACGCGCTGGGACAACAACCAGGACTTTAGCGATAACTATTTCAGCCAGGCGAGCGCGAACTCGACGTCAGATACCGTCCAGCTTAGCGCCTCTCGCTCTTTTAGCCTTACCAACTGGACGCTGAACACCAACCTCGGAGTATTCACTCGCGACAACAATGACAGCACCGGCAATGATAACGGTGCCTATTTGATGTTTACCTTCAGCGAGATACCGCGTCAGGATAATAATGCGCGTAGCCGTAGCACCACCATCGGCGCTGATTATCGCACCAGCAAAAACAGTAGCGACCAGACGGCCTGGAACCTGTCGCGCACCTGGTATGACGATAACGTCAACCATAAAGAAGTGGGCGTGAGCCTCGGCGGAATCAACACCGATACCCTCGACAGCGGCGTGAACGGCCGTATTGATGGCCTGTACGGCAACCTCAGCGCCTACCTCACCGACAGCTACGATACCAACGATCGCGAACACAATACCGCCTTTACCGGCAGCTATAGCTCGACGCTCGCCGTCAGCCGTCACGGCTTACAGATTGGCCGCGCGGGTAACGGTGACCCATCGGCAGCGGTTCTCGTCGCGGTGAAAAAACTGGATGACGCCGACGCCGACGAACTCTCAATTGATGCCACCACCAACGGCAGCAAAGCCAGCCTGACCGGCGATGAATCGGTGCTGTTCCCTTACACCGGCTATGAAATGGGCTACATCGACGTCAACGACAGCGCGCGTAAAAACCAGACGGGGACCACCAACCTGATTACCGGTTCAGGCAAACAAAGCCTGATGCTGCTGCCGGGTAAACTGCGCTACCGCGAAGTGTCCGCCACCTTTAACTACAACTATATTGGTCGACTGCTGCTGCCGCAGGCGCTGAAAAAATATCCGGTAATTGGCTTAAACAGCGCAATGCTGCTGATGGCAGACGACGGCGGGTTTACGCTGGAAATGCAGAGCTCATCACGCGATCTCTACGTTCTGGCCGGGCAGTCTTTCCTGAAATGTCCGCTAAAAGTGCTGAAGAAACGCGCCAGCATTCGCTTCGCTGGGGATATTGAGTGTTCGGTGGTGGCCTACAGCCAGTTGCCACCGCCAATACAGGTTCAGGCGCAGTTGAAACAGGCTCAGCGCAAGCAGGCGCTGGAAACCGCACAGAGGGAGAGTGTGCAATGAAATTAACAACGTTGTTGATAATACCTGGGCTGTTGATAAGCGGCATGGCGGCAGCATTTACACCTACCGGACCCGTACCGAATGTCAGCACGATTCAGGACTATGAGATCCCTTCTGGCGCACCAAAGGACGTTTATCTGTGGTATGAGGATTACGCAGGTAAGGCGGGATATAATATTTCATATGGGAGCTATGACTGCTCTTATCCAGATAATAACCAGAGCTGTACCCATCAGAGTCGTGGGTCAACTATCAAACTATTGTTGACCGAAAAGCGCGGTGGAATGACATACCCGATAACATTCCAGGCCTACCTCGACCCTCTTTATTACGATTCAGCCCATCCTGAAAACAGCGTTACTTGTGCCAATCAACGTCCGCTAAATAATCAGCAGGCTTGGGGATGTGGGAATAGTATAACGACTAATAGCAGGGCTCTCACCTTATGGCTCCCGCAAAGTGAAATGAACGCGCTTCCCGTCGGCGGGGTATGGTCTGGAACGCTAAAACTTAAATTTCACGACCCTGTCGGCGGGAATGTTATAAATTATCAGGCGAGCATCACCCTCAAAGGCAAGGCCACCGGTAAACAAGATATCTACTTCCCGGAATTTAACGGCGCCAATCCGCTGGTTCAGTTAGACCTGCATCCAACGGGCTCCATTACCGGCAATGGCTTTGTTGAAGATACCACTACGCTGGATATGTGCCTGTACGACGGATACAACTCCAACAGCGACAGCATGACATTGTCCTTTAAAGATGAAGGTAAAACGGCAGCTTCCCGCAAAAATGGCTATTTCTCCATTTATAACACTGCCACGGGCGGGACGGGTGAAGCTGAGCGTATCGATTATCGCGTAGAGATGTTTGATCCCCACAGTAAAGGCTGGATGACGGTGAAAAACAATGAGACCAACACCTTGTCGGCCGGGGTAAACGGCCAGGACCAGATACGTCCGGTGCGGCTACCGTCGATTACCTATCCTGTACTCTGCGCCCCGGCACCGCTGAGGCTGATAGTCGATAAATTCCGCGTCACCGACAAAGCAGCCGGATACTACAAAGGCATTCTGAGCGTGGAATTTAGCCCCAGCCTGAACAGCATCTGACACTACGCTCACCCCGCGCTTATCCGGCCTGATTCACATGTAGGCCGGATAAGCGCGAGCGCCATCCGGCACCCTGTCCTCACGACAACATAAACGCCACCGCATCCGCCGCATGAATCGCCGCCGTATCAAACACCGGCAGCGGGCTTAATTGTGCTGGCACCAGCAGGCCAATCTCGGTACAGCCGAAAATCACCCCTTCCGCACCCTGACGCGCCAGCTCGTCTATCACCCCCAGATAATAATCACGCGACGCCTCGCTAAACTCGCCAAGACACAGCTCATCAAAAATAATCTGGTTAATCTTCTGGCGTTCATTCTGCTCAGGAATCAGCGTGCTGATGCCAAACTCTTGCTGTAAGCGACCGCGATAGAAATCCTGCTCCATGGTGTAGCGCGTACCCAGCAGCGCGACGTTGCTCATATTCTGCTCGCTGATAGCCCGACCGGTGGCGTCAGCAATATGCAGGAACGGCACGTCGCAGGCCGTTTCAATTGCGTCGGCCACCTTATGCATGGTGTTGGTGCACAATACGATCCCTTCAGCTCCCGCTTGTTGAAGACCTACCGCCGCTTGCGCCAGAATCTCGCCCGCTTTCTGCCAGTCACCTTGGGACTGACAAAGCTCAATCTCGTGAAAATCCACGCTGTGCAGTAAAATTTGCGCGGAATGCAGTCCACCAAGCTGCTGCTTTACGCCCTCATTGATAAGGCGATAGTACGGAATAGTTGATTCCCAGCTCATGCCGCCCAACAGACCAATCGTTTTCATCCTCGTCCCCATTCGCGTTGTTATCACCCCAGTGAACCAAAGATGTGATCAACTTTCCACATCTGTCGCTATGGTTTTCTTTTTAAGCTGTTCTGATATAAATTTAATGAAACAACGTTTCAACATTAAACAGGACGGCCGGATGTTTATTTTTCATAAAGAAACCACCCTTGAAAATCTGGGCAATGGCGTGACCCGCCGCATTCTCGCGCACGACGGCAAGATGATGGCGGTAGAAGTGAATTTCGAAAAAGGCGCAATTGGCCCGATGCACAATCACCCGCACGAGCAGCTAACCTACGTGCTGTCCGGGGAGTTTAAATTCACGATTGGTGATGAGAAGCACGTGGTGGGCGCGGGAGATACGCTGTATAAGCAGCCAAATATCATGCACGGCTGCGTGTGCCTGAAAGCGGGAACGCTGCTGGATACCTTTACGCCAATGCGTCAGGATTTTTTGAATCAGTAACGGCGACGCCGGGGGTGATTGAAGTCTCCCCAGCAAAGCCATTCGGTTCCCTCGCCCCTATGGGGAGAGGGCTAGGGTGAGGGGATTGTCATCGATTATCGCGCTGTAACCCTCACCCCAAGCCTCTCCCTTAAAATGGGAGAGGGGGCACACCGAGCTAAGTGGACGTAGGCCGGATAAGGCGTAGCCGCCATCCGGCAATGTGCACGGTGATGCCTGATGGCGCGTAGCTTATCAGGCCTACATGGTGTCAATGCCCACAGTATCTACTGTGATACTGTGTTATTTCTTCGCTTGTTTTAAGCTTTAAACATCTGTTTAGCCAGCACGTACCCACAGCCTAAGAAACCACCGAGCATGCAGCCCAGCACCAGGATAAGCGCTTTGCCTGGGCCGTCTTTTTTCAGCGGCAGCGTAGGCGAAAGCTGGTAGGTCACCGGCATAAAGTCCACGTCAGGAATCGACAAAGCCTGGAGCTTTTTCAGCGTGTACTCGCGGTTTTGCAGGTCGCTGTTCAGATCGCTGACATCTTTTAATGACGACTCAATTTTTAATTTCTCTGCAATCCCGGCTGCCCCTAAGGAAATAGAGAAATCAGGATCGTCTTTTACCGCCATACCCTGGCTGTACAACGGTTTTTGTATTCCCGCGGCATTAGCAATGCTCAAAGAATATTTTAACCGCTGAATAAGGATGTTCCGCGCATTTTCCAGATGAGTACGGTCTAATTCCAGACTCTCTTTACCATTGCGAATCGTCTTATCAATGCTGCTACGCAAGGTATCCAGCACTTCTTTACGCACTTGCAGGCTAATAAAGTCGAGATAACCGTTAAGGATCTTTTGCGCCTGCTCCTGTTCACTCCCGGTAAAGGAAAGCGTCCAGCTGACATAAGGCAGCTGTTCATTCACCTTCTTAGGATCGGCGTTATTCACAATGGTCAGGCTTTCCGCCATACGGACGATTTCACGCTGCAGCGTGACGGGATCCGCCGAATCATCAACCATGCCGGATTGACGCAGCCAATTCTGGAACTGCGACTGGGAGCTCAGCTTCTTAATGAAAAGGTTGAAGATATCGCTACGATTTCCCTGGATATCAACACCCAGAGCACGCGCCTGAATGATGACATGCTCAAGATTGTTCACCTGGATAGTCTCAGGCACTGCCAGAACGGCCTTGCTGGTCCACTTTTGCGGCAGCATAAAGGCCATCACCAGACTCAGAATCGCAGCCACGGCAACAAAGCCGAAAACTGTCTTTTTGTCTCGCCAAAGTTGCAGCAAAAGCAGACGAAGATCGATGTCATCATTGCTGGCAATAAGTGGTAAATTTCTTACTGGAGCCGCGTGCGGTAGAACTGGGTCTATTGACATAATCGGTGATTCAGCCATTTCAGAGATATCCAGACGCTTTTTTTCGAATGTTCAAAATTCGATTCTATAAGAATAATCTCTATTTTATCACTCTAATTATTTGGGGTTTTGCGATATTCAGCCCGTTCTTCTCCTGGATAGCATTTAAACATTAAAAAATGTTCTCTTTGGGCGATCTCACCCTCTCTCATCCCAAAATGCCACACCCCTCACCTTTTTAAAACGTCGTTTCGACTTTGATCACACTTTCATCATTAATCGAATGACGCAGAAACAAATAGCAATAAAATAAAATTAAAACGGCGTTTTATAAAATAACCACGACGAGAGTGAGATTTTAAAACCAGAAACGCCGGACGAATGGATGCCGAATAAATCGCTTATCTTACATTTACTTACAGGGAATGCTTAATGACTAATGCCAAGCTGACACTTTAACATCTCAGGCGCCAGGCGGCGCGAGAGATGTAACCAACACCCAATCCGTTTGACACACTTGTTCGCCAGGTAGGTATGTATGAATGAAAACAGAATGCTGGGATTGGCCTGGATTTCGCCCTATATCATAGGGTTGATAATCTTCACGGCCTTCCCGTTCGTTTCATCTTTCTTCCTCAGTTTTACTGAGTATGACTTGATGAGTCCGCCGGTGTTTAACGGCATCGAAAACTATCGCTACATGCTGACGGAAGATGCTCTCTTCTGGAAATCCATGGGCGTGACGTTTGCCTACGTATTTTTGACCATCCCATTAAAACTGGCTTTTGCATTAGGGATTGCGTTTGTCCTTAACTTTAAATTACGCGGTATCGGCTTCTTCCGTACTGCTTACTATATCCCGTCTATTCTCGGTAGCTCTGTCGCTATCGCCGTGCTGTGGCGCGCGCTGTTTGCGATCGATGGGCTGCTTAATAGCTTTATCGGCGTACTCGGTTTCGATCCGGTTAACTGGCTGGGCGAACCGTCTCTGGCGCTGATGTCCGTGACCCTGCTTCGCGTATGGCAGTTCGGTTCGGCCATGGTTATCTTCCTGGCCGCGTTGCAAAACGTCCCGCAATCACAGTATGAAGCGGCGATGATTGATGGCGCGTCTAAATGGCAGATGTTTATGAAAGTCACCGTGCCGCTGATTACGCCGGTTATTTTCTTCAACTTCATCATGCAGACCACTCAGGCATTCCAGGAGTTTACCGGGCCGTACGTCATCACCGGCGGTGGCCCAACCTACTCGACCTACCTGTTCTCGCTGTATATCTACGACACCGCGTTCAAGTACTTCGACATGGGTTATGGCGCAGCGCTGGCATGGGTTCTGTTCCTGGTGGTTGCAGTCTTCGCTGGCATCGCCTTTAAGTCTTCAAAATACTGGGTGTTCTACTCCGCCGATAAGGGAGGCAAAAATGGCTGATATCCAAGAAATCTCGCAAGCAAGAAGCATTGCTGAACGTGAGGTTGCGCGAACCCTTAGACGCGAAAAGATCAACGCCTGGATCCGCTACGTTATCTTGCTGTTCGTCGGCCTGTTGATGCTCTACCCGCTAGCGTGGATGTTCTCGGCGTCGTTCAAACCGAACCACGAGATCTTCACGACTCTGGGGCTGTGGCCAACGCATGCCACCTGGGACGGCTTTATTAACGGCTGGAAAACCGGTACCGAATACAACTTCGGTCATTACATGCTGAACACCTTCAAGTATGTGATTCCGAAAGTGATTCTGACCATTATCTCTTCCACCATCGTGGCGTACGGCTTTGCTCGCTTCGAGATCCCATGGAAGAAATTCTGGTTCGCCACGCTCATCACCACGATGCTGCTGCCAAGTACCGTGTTGCTGATCCCTCAGTACCTCATGTTCCGTGAAATGGGCATGCTGAACAGCTATATGCCGCTGTATCTGCCGCTGGCATTTGCGACACAAGGGTTCTTCGTCTTTATGCTGATTCAGTTCCTGCGCGGCGTACCGCGTGACATGGAAGAAGCGGCGCAGATTGACGGCTGCAACTCCTTCCAGGTGCTGTGGTATGTGGTCGTGCCGATTCTGAAACCGGCGATTATCTCCGTCGCCCTGTTCCAGTTCATGTGGTCAATGAACGACTTTATCGGCCCACTGATCTACGTCTATAGCGTCGACAAGTACCCGATTGCACTGGCTCTTAAAATGTCCATCGACGTCACCGAAGGTGCGCCGTGGAACGAAATTCTGGCAATGGCGAGTATCTCCATTCTGCCATCCATCATTGTGTTCTTCCTGGCGCAGCGCTACTTCGTGCAGGGCGTTACCAGCAGCGGAATTAAAGGTTAAGAGGGATTTATCATGGCTGAAGTTATTTTCAACAAACTGGAAAAAGTGTACTCCAACGGCTTCAAAGCGGTACATGGTATCGACCTTAAAATCGCGGAAGGTGAGTTTATGGTCATTGTCGGCCCGTCCGGCTGCGCCAAGTCCACCACGCTGCGTATGCTGGCAGGCCTTGAAACCATCAGCGGCGGTGAAGTTCGCATCGGTGAGAAAATCGTCAACAACCTCGCGCCGAAAGAGCGTGGTATTGCGATGGTATTCCAGAACTATGCGCTGTATCCGCACATGACCGTGCGTGAGAATCTGGCGTTCGGTCTGAAGCTGAGCAAAATGCCAAAAGCGCAGATTGACGCGCAGGTGAATGAAGCGGCGAAGATCCTTGAACTGGAAGAACTGCTGGACCGTCTGCCGCGCCAGCTTTCCGGTGGTCAGGCACAGCGTGTGGCGGTGGGTCGTGCAATCGTGAAAAAACCGGACGTGTTCTTGTTCGATGAGCCGCTGTCTAACCTCGATGCCAAGCTGCGTGCGTCAATGCGTATTCGTATTTCCGACCTGCACAAGCAGCTGAAGAAATCCGGCAAGCCGGCGACCACCGTTTACGTCACCCACGATCAGACCGAAGCGATGACCATGGGCGACCGGATCTGCGTCATGAAGCTTGGCCACATCATGCAGGTCGATACGCCAGACAATCTGTATCACAAGCCAAAAAATATGTTCGTTGCGGGCTTTATCGGCGCGCCAGAAATGAACATCCGCGCCAGCAAACTGGTGGAGAAAGAGGGGCGTCTGAATCTGAGCATTGGCGATGAGTTTATGCCGCTTTGCGACAGCCTGAACCAGAAACTGAGCGGTCATGAAAACGAAGAAGTGTTCTATGGCATCCGCCCGGAATTCGTCTCACTGTCCGATGAGCCGTTTGCGCAAGGCGGCTGCAGCGGCGAGATGGTGCGCGTTGAAAACATGGGTCATGAGTTCTTCGTTTACCTGAAAGTTGCCAACTATGAACTGACGGCTCGCATTCCTTCAGATGAAGCTAAACCAATGATTGATAAGGGTCTTCATCGTAAGGTGTACTTCAAGTTTGACATGGCTAAATGCCATATTTTTGACGCTAAAACTGAACAGAACCTCTCCCTATAATCTGGAGTCTTAAAATGAAAAAAGTGCTTTTAAGCGCAGCAATCTCCGCCACCGTGGGCCTGACGGCCCTCCCTTCAATGGCAAAGGATGTCGATCTTCGTATGTCCTGGTGGGGCGGTAACGGTCGTCACCAGGTGACTCTGAAGGCGCTGGAAGAGTTCCATAAGCAAAACCCGGATATTAATGTCAAAGCAGAGTACACCGGTTGGGACGGTCACTTATCCCGTCTGACCACCCAGATTGCTGGCGGCACCGAGCCGGACGTGATGCAGACCAACTGGAACTGGCTGCCTATTTTTTCTAAAAATGGCGACGGTTTTTACGATCTGAACAAGATGAAGGACGTTATCGACTTAAGCCAGTTCGATGCCAAAGAGCTGCAAACCACCACGGTGAACGGCAAGCTGAACGGGATCCCAATCTCCGTGACCGCGCGCGTGTTCTACCTCAACAACGAAACCTGGAAGCAAGCGGGCGTCGAATACCCGAAAACCTGGGATGAGTTGATGGCGGCGGGTAAGACCTTCGAAAGCAAGCTGGGTAAACAGTATTATCCGGTAGTTCTGGAGCACCAGGATACGCTGGCGCTGCTGAACTCCTATATGACGCAGAAGTACAACATTCCTGCTATCAATCAGGACACCAAGAAGTTCTCCTACAGCAAAGAGCAGTGGGTTGAGTTCTTCCAGATGTACAAAAAACTGGTCGATAGCCACGTGATGCCGGACACCAAATACTATGCGTCATTTGGTAAGAGCAACATGTATGAAATGAAGCCGTGGATCCAGGGCGAATGGGGCGGTACTTATATGTGGAACTCCACCATCAACAAGTACTCCGATAACCTGAAGCCACCGGCTAAGCTTGAGCTGGGTAACTACCCAATGCTGCCGGGCGCAACCGATGCGGGCCTGTTCTTCAAACCGGCGCAGATGCTGTCCATCGGCAAATCAACCAAGAACCCGGAAGCCGCAGCGAAAGTGATCAACTTCTTGCTGAACACCAAAGAAGGCGTGGATACGCTGGGTCTGGAGCGTGGCGTTCCACTGAGCAAAGTGGCGGTGAAATACCTGACCGAAGACGGCACCCTCAAAGAGAACGATCCGTCTGTGGCCGGTCTGCGTCTGGCGCAGTCTCTGCCAGCCAAACTGAGCGTGTCTCCGTACTTTGACGATCCGCAGATTGTTGCCCAGTTCGGTACCTCTTTGCAGTACATCGATTATGGTCAGAAAACCGTTGAAGAAGCCGCCGTCGACTTCCAGCGTCAGGCTGAACGTATCCTGAAACGCGCCATGCGCTAATTGAGTTTGAAACATTAATACCCTGCAACTTTCGGTTGCGGGGTATTTTTTTATTCAAGGAGAAAGCACATGAAAGGCAAAATCATCCCGCTGAATTTCCGCACGCAGAAAGACAGCGAAACCGGTCACGAGGTGATACGGATGACGCCACCGCACATAATTTGCCACCGCAACTACTTCTATCAAAAATGCTTTACCCGCGATGGCGGTAAGCTGATTTTTGGTGGCGCATTTGAGGGGCACTGGAACTACTATTTGCTGGATATCGCCGCGCAACAAGCCACCCAGTTGACCGACGGCCCGGGGGATAATACCTTCGGCGGCTTTTTATCCGATGATGATCGGGCGCTGTGGTACGTGAAAGATACGCGCCAACTAAGACGCGTGGATCTGGCCACGCTCGAGGAGTACGTGGTGTATGAAGTCGACGACGAGTGGGTCGCCTACGGGACGTGGGTCGCTAATTCAGATTGTACAAAGCTGGTGGGCATTGAGATTAAAAAAAGCGACTGGCAGCCGTTAACCGACTGGTCAAAATTCCGCGCGTTCTATTTTACCGAGCCGGAATGCCGCCTTATCAATATCGATTTGAAAACCGGCGAGCAGCAGACCATTTTGCAGGAAAAACGCTGGCTTGGGCATCCTATCTACCGCCCCTTTGATAACCACACCGTGGCGTTTTGCCATGAAGGCCCGCGTGACGCGATTGACGATCGCATGTGGCTGATTAACGTCGATGGCAGCCATCAACGTTGCGTGCGTCACCACCAGCCGGGAGAAAGCTTTACCCATGAATTCTGGGTACCGGACGGTTCTGCGCTTTATTATGTCGCGCATCAGGAAAACAGTCCGCATCGCTATCTTTTCGCCGCCGACCCGGTGACGCTGGAAAACCGTCAGTTGATGGAAATTCCCCCCTGCTCTCACCTGATGAGCAATCACGATGGATCTTTGGTGGTCGGGGACGGTTCGCCGCATAACACCGGCGACATCAGCCTTAACGATCCGTTTATCTGGGTATTTGATTTGAAAACCGGCGAGAAGAAAGCGATTTGCCAGCACAACAGCAGCTGGAAGGTGCTGGATGGCGATCGTCAGGTGACTCACCCTCACCCATCGTTCTCGCCGGATGGTGAGTGGGTGCTGTATACCTCGGATGCGGAAGGGATGCCGGCGCTGTATCTGGCGAAGGTTTAGAATTGAGCATTCCCGGCGGCGCTGCGCTTGGCCGGGCTACGTTTTCACTGCCTAGCCAGGCCTGGTAAAAATGCCGGCTGGCGGCTACGCCTTACCCGGCCTACATTCAGCGCGACCTTGTAGGCCCGGTAAGCGGAGCGCCACCGGGCACAGCATCAGACGCCAATGTCCCGTAACTTCTCGCCTTTCATCAACTTGCGTTCAATATGCTCAAGCGTCACCCCTTTGGTTTCTGGAATCAGCCAGAAGGTCACGCCAATAAAGGCCACGTTCAGCGCGGTATACAGCCAGAAGGTTCCCGCTGCGCCAATGGAATCCAGCAGCGTCAGGAAGGTCGCGCCAATAATCATGTTCGACACCCAGTTGGTGGTGGTTGAACAGGTGATGCCAAAGTCGCGGCATTTCAGCGGCTGGATTTCAGAACACAGGATCCACACCACGGGTGCTGCACTCATCGCATAGCCTGCGATGCACATCATCGTCATTCCCACGGACAGCCATGACAGGCCGCTTGTCGCGGTGCCGTTATCAAACTGCATCAGGCAGTAACCCAACACCAACGTGCCTACCGCCATCACGCTAAAACCAATTTTCAGCGCCGGTTTACGTCCGGCCTTATCAACCGTAAATACCGCAATAAAGGTGGCAAACATAAAGGTCAGCCCCACCACCAGCGTGGCAATCATCTGCTGTTCTGTGGTGGTGAAACCCGCCATTTTAAAGATGCGCGGCGCGTAATACATGATGATATTCATGCCGGTAAACTGCTGCATCGCCTGTAGCAACATGCCGAGGAATACCGCCCGACGCACATTACGGTTCACCTTAAACAGCGCCCAACCGCCTTGTTTGAGCTTCAGGCTTTCGCGGATTTCATTAAGTTCATCGCGCGCCTTTTCGGAGGTGTCGCGCAGCATCCGCAATACTTCCTCAGCCTCGATATGGCGACCTTTTTCCGCCAGCCAGCGCGGGCTGTTGGGCAGGAAGATAACCAGAATAATCAACAACACAGCCGGAAGCGCCAGCACACCGAGCATTGCCCGCCAGTTGCCGCTGTAGCTAAAGGCGGTGTCAGACAGGAACGCCATCACGATCCCCAGCGTCACCATCAGCTGATACATGCTGATCATCTTGCCGCGCACGTTTTCGCTCGCCATTTCGGAGAGATACAGCGGCGCGGTGTAAGAGGCAATACCCACCGCCACGCCAAGAATAACCCTGGCAACAAGCAGCATTTCAACATTGACGGCAAACGCCGAGCCAACGGAACCTGCCACAAACAGTATCGCCCCCACCATCAGGCTGTATTTACGGCCCAGGCGGAATGAGAGCCAACCGTTGAACAACGCGCCAATGGCCGCCCCCAACATCATGCTGCTGACCACCCACTCCTGCATGCGGCTGGATAACACGAAGTGATCGGTGATAAAGGGCAACGCCCCGGCAATCACGCCAATATCAAGGCCAAAAAGCAAACCCGCCACCGCAGCGGCAATCGACACAAACTGGTTCATGCGCCGCGTATCACGCTGGGTACGAGGCATCAACGAAGGATCGTTACTGATTGAAGTCATTTTTATTCCTGCCTGGCAAAGTAACACATGGCATGAAAGTAAGTGATTGCAGGGAAAAGGTGTCAGGCTGGACGCGTTAAAGATATGGATTTTACTGCTGCACAGTATGGTTTTGTGATGGACGTTTGACTTTCAGATGGAAGCTATAACCGTTACATACCGTCAAGATACGTTATTACACATACGTTACTATTTTTCGATGGGCGGGATCACATGGACTATTTGAATATATTGATATGGATAATTTGCATACGATCCCGGCGTCGCTGCGCTTGGCCGGGCTACAAATGTGCCCGGCCAAGCGCGGCGCCGCCGGGGAAATACAGGCACAAAAAAACCTGCCGAAGCAGGTCTTTTTCTTATCGGCGACGCAAACTTAGCGCGCCAACCAGCCGCCATCAACCGCAACGGTATAACCGTTGATGTAGTCAGATGCCGGTGAAGCCAGGAACACAATCGGCCCCATCAGATCGCTTGGCAGACCCCAACGACCCGCCGGGATACGCTCAAGGATTGCGGCACTACGCTCTTCGTCAGCACGAAGCTGCTGGGTATTGTTAGTAGCCATGTAGCCAGGTGCAATGGCGTTAACATTGATGCCGTGCTGCGCCCATTCGTTTGCCATCAGGCGGGTCACGCCCATCACGCCGCTTTTTGATGCCGTGTATGATGGTACGCGGATGCCGCCCTGGAAGGAGAGCATGGAGGCGATATTAATAATTTTGCCGCCTTTACCCTGTGCAATAAAGTGCTTAGCCGCAGCCTGCGCCATGAAGAACACGCTCTTGATGTTCAGGTTCATGACGTCGTCCCAGTCTTTTTCGCTGAAGTTAATCGCATCTTCACGACGAATCAGACCGGCGTTGTTTACCAGAATATCGATATGACCGTATTCTGCTACCGCGCGCTCCAGCAGGGCAGGAATACCATCAATCTGACGCAGGTCAGCGGTCAGGCTCAGGAAACGACGGCCAAGTGCAGTCACGCGTTCGATGGTTTCTGTAGGCTCAACGATGTTGATACCAACGATATCACAGCCCGCTTCAGCCAGACCCAGCGCCATACCCTGGCCCAGACCGGTGTCACAACCCGTAACGACAGCGACTTTACCTTGCAGAGAGAATGAATCCAAAATCATTATATATTCCTTGTAGTTAGCGCCTGTACCGGACAGGCATTGTTATCTAATGCTGTCCGCGCCTAGCGCAGATCCTTCACTGCTACGTGATCCATGTCGTCAAAGACCTGGTTCTCGCCCACCATTCCCCAGATGAAGGTATACGCTTTGGTACCGACACCTGAATGGATTGACCAGCTCGGTGAAATCACCGCCTGTTCGTTGTGCATCACCACGTGACGGGTTTCCTGCGGCTGCCCCATCATATGGAACACGCAGCTGTCCTCATCCATATTGAAATAGAAGTAGACTTCCATGCGGCGCTCATGGGTATGACACGGCATGGTGTTCCAGAGGTTGCCTGGCGCCAGTTCGGTCAGGCCCATGCTGAGCTGGCAGGTTTCCAGCACATCGGGAACAAAGTATTTGTTGATGGTACGGCGGTTACTGGTGAGGTTATCGCCCAACGTAACCGGCGCGACGTCGGCTGGCGTCACTTTTTTGGTTGGATAGGTGGTATGAGCTGGCGCGCAGTTATAGTAAAACTTCGCCGGTTTCGCCGCATCTACGCTGGCAAACACCACCTCTTTCGCCCCTTTACCGACGTAAAGCGCATCACGATGGCCAATTTCATAACACTTGCCGTCAACGGTGATCGTACCCGCGCCACCAATATTGATAACGCCCAGCTCGCGGCGCTCCAGGAAGAAGCTCACGCCAAGCTGTTTACCGACTTCGCCGCCTACCGAGACGGTTTTCGCCACCGGCATAATGCCGCCGACAATAATGCGGTCGATATGGCTGTACACCATGGTGTATTCATCAGCGACGAAAACCTGTTCAACTAAAAACTCGTCACGAAGGCCCTGTGTATCCAGCGTTTTGGCATGTGCGCTGTGAATGCTCTGTCTTACTTCCACCCTAACCTCCGGGAAAATGTGTCTATATGCTCTCTAGCAGAACGAAATTCCATTCCGCTCTCTTAATGCTCGTATCTTATCGCCGATGAAACGCGTTTTCAATTCCAAATAAAACATCGTTTCATTTTTTCTGTGAATTAATATCAAAAATGCAAAAGGGATCACGAATACGTTATTACGCACGATAAGTTAAAGCTAAAAAGTACTATTATTCATTTAGTTACATGTTTCTTTGAAAAATAACCTTAAATGGGTAATTGATGTCGCAAAAACGAAGATGGGCTTGACAGTGCTTCACAAAGCACATCAAAAAAGTCGCGGAAACGTTCACTTTTCGTATAAAGTGAGTCGGCCATCACAAACAATGAAACGTTGTTTTGATAAATTAACACCAGACTTTTAAAATAACATCCACATCGGCCAGCGAGGATGACAGGCCACGCGACCGCTGGAATAAAGGAGAGCAACATGGCTAAAGGCATGCGGGTAAAATTGAACTACGAGGTCAGCCGCGACCCGGACACCGGCGCGGAAGTCACCCGCTTAACCCCACCAGAGGTTACGTGTCATCGTAACTACTTCTATCAGAAGTGTTTCTTTAACGATGGCAGCCATCTTTTATTCGCCGGCGAGTTTGATGGCCATTGGAACTACTACTTGCTGGATGTGGCGAATGCCGAAGCTATCCAACTGACAGAGGGCGCTGGCGACAACACCTTTGGCGGCTTCCTGTCCCCGGATGACAAGTCCCTTTATTATGTTAAGAACGACCGTACGCTGCTGGAAGTGAACCTGCAAACGCTGGCCGAGCGTGAAGTTTACCGCGTGCCGGACGACTGGGTTGGCTACGGCACCTGGGTCTCTAACAGCGATTGCACCAAGCTGGTCGGCATTGAAATTGCGAAAAGCGACTGGACGCCGCTCAATGACTGGCAGCTGTTCCACGACTTCTTCCATAAAGGCCCACACTGCCGTTTGCTGCGCGTTGACCTGAAAACCGGTGAAAGCGCGGTGATTCACGAAGAGAAAAACTGGCTCGGCCACCCGATTTATCGTCCGTTTGACGACAATACCGTTGCCTTCTGCCATGAAGGCCCGCACGACCTGGTCGATGCGCGTATGTGGATGGTGAATGAAGACGGCAGCAACGTGCGTAAAGTCAAAGAACATGCCGAAGGCGAAAGCTGCACCCACGAATTCTGGGTACCGAACGGCTCGGCGCTGATCTACGTTTCGTATCTGAAAGGCAAACAGGGCCGTACAATTTACCGCTTCAACCCGGACACTAACGTCAACGAAGCGCTGATGCAGATGCCTGCTTGCTCGCATCTGATGAGCAACTTCGACGGCACGCTGCTGGTCGGTGACGGTTCAGGTACGCCGGTTGATGTGAAAGATACCAGCGGCTACACCATTGATAATGATCCTTACCTGTACGCGTTCGACGTCGCAAAACAGGCTTACTTCCGCATTGCCCGCCACGATACTTCATGGGCAACGGTACAAAACAGCCGTCAGGTTACCCACCCGCACCCGTCCTTTACACCGGATGACAGCGCGGTGCTGTTTAGCTCTGACAAAGAGGGCAAACCGGCGTTGTATATCGCCAAACTGCCTGCTGAACGCGTATTAATGAAAGCGTAATATCTTCTGAGTTTGTGTTTCTGTAACTGGCCTTGCCCTCCTTTCGGAGGGCTTTTTTTTGTCTGTTTTGGAGTGGTGCAGGAACCCTCACCCTAGCCCTCTCCCTTAAAAAGGGAGAGGGAACCGTTACGTGCGGCTTTTAAATATTGAGCTGCGTTCTCAACTCCTGCACGGATAGTCTTCTCACCGTTACCTGTGCCTTTTAAATATTGAGCACCGTTCTCAACTCCCGCACGGACAGTCCCCTCGCCCCTTTGGGGAGAGGGTTAGGGTGAGGGGATCTCACGCACCTTCCAAAAACAAAAACCCCCGGCCAAATGCTCCGGGGGAAAACGGATGAGAGTCGGTATTTATCAGAAGGAGTAAGCCACGCCCACACGCAGACGAGTCTGGCGTTCGTCAGTAGATTTCACGCCCACGTTACCCACTTCGAAATAAGGAGACCAGTTCTTATCCCATTTGTAGGCCAGCTTGGCGTTATATTCATTGCTATAAGCTTTATTATTATTACGGTACAAGCTCTTATGCTGATCGTCGGCTACGGTACTGCGCGCATAAACATAGTTCAGCTCCGCACGCCAGTCACCCATTACCCAACCCACCCAGGTATCGACCTTATTGACCTTATCGTCAACGCCGCCACCGTTGCTTGAAGTGGCAGGCACGCGGGTATATTCGTAACGATAACGAGCCGCAACGTAGAAACCATTATCAAAGCTGTATTGCGCATGCAGATACGGTTTGTAGATAGAGAAGCTGTCTTTACTTTCAATATTGAAGCCCGGGTTCAGAGCAAAGTTATCCGTCGCTTTCCAGCGCCAGTTAATGGATTCTTCGTGACCATTCCCCACAATTTCGTTAAATGGACGGTCTTGCTTATCGGTATCACCGCCGGTTTTCCATTTTGCTTCCACGCCAAAGCCCAGGCCATTATCAAAACGATGTGAAACGGCGACACGGTCTGCGTTAGAGCCACTGTCAATATATTCATGACGGAGGTCAACGGTTACCGCTGATGCGGCAAACGACATGCCGGATAATACTGCCAGGGTCAGTACTTTCTTAAACATTTGCTATCCCTCAATTGAAATCATGTTTCTTTATTATGAAATTGGATTTTATTTTTTCAGAATATGCATTTTAGTGATCAAGATCGTAATTGTTTGTTTCAGAAAAAATGGCACACGAAGGACGTGATAAAGCTCAACAAAAAATGGACGTAAACTCAAAAAACCATAGCTTGGATCACATATATTTATTTTCACTGAATTATATTTTCAATAATTTACTTAACTTACAACAAGTTAACCAAAAACAAATAACCAGCGTGATTCTTATTATTAGTAATAATTTGTGGGCGATTAATAATGTTGGTTAGCATAAGCTGATGAGCGTCATTTTTAACGGATACAAATAAACACAAGTACAACAAGCATTGGGCTAGACGAAATCGTTTTTTTGAACTTCAGCCTTATAGCGCGGACATAAAAAAAGACCTCGAATGAGGTCTTTCTTATCAAATGGTATTTACAGGGAAATAACTAAATATCTCGCTCCACCGCGAGCGCCACGCCCTGTCCTCCACCAATGCATAACGTCGCGAGCCCCTTGCGGACATCGCGTTTAACCATCTCGTGCACCAGTGAAACCAGGATACGGCAACCGGATGCACCAATGGGATGCCCGAGCGCAATCGCTCCGCCGTTAACATTCACTTTCTGCTCATTCCATTCGAGCATTCTGCCAACCGAAATAGCCTGCGCGGCAAATGCCTCGTTGGCCTCAATCAGATCAACCTCATTAAGCTGCCAGCCCGCTCGCTCCAGGCAACGGCGCGTGGCATAAACCGGCGCAATCCCCATCAGCGCAGGATCGACGCCGACGCTGGCAAACGCGCGGATCCGGGCAAGGATCGGTAGCCCCAGCTCCAGCGCTTTGCTCTCACTCATCATGAGTACCGCCGCGGCACCATCGTTAATAGAAGAAGCGTTACCTGCCGTCACCGAACCTGCACTTTCAAAAGAGGGAATCAGCTGCGCAAGCCCTTCAGCGCTGGGATCGGTTTGCGGTTGCTCGTCGGTATCCACAATCTGCGGTGCCGCCCCCGGCCGCGTATTGGTCACCGGAACAATTTCATCGCGAAAACGGCCAGAGTCGATGGCCTTTCGCGCTTTTTGCTGTGAACTCAGCGCCCACGCATCTTGCTGCTCGCGGCTGATACCATACTCCCGCGCCAGGTTTTCCGCCGTCACGCCCATATGGTAATCGTTGAAGGCATCCCACAAACCGTCGTGAACCAGGCTATCAATCAACTGGCTGTTGCCAAGCTGCGCGCCGGTACGGCTGTCGGTCAACACATGCGGGGCGCGGCTCATATTCTCTTGTCCGCCTGCAATCACCACGTCAGCTTCGCCGCACTGAATCGCCTGGGTAGCCAGATGAAGCGCCTTTAGGCCAGAGCCGCAAACGTCGTTAATGGTGATAGCCGAGACGGTATTGGGCAGGCCGCCTTTAATCGCCGACTGTCGTGCTGGGTTTTGTCCGGTGCCCGCCGTCAAAACCTGGCCAATAATCACTTCATCAATAACGGCGGCGGGAATTCCGCTGCGAGTGACCAGGGCATTGATCACAAGGCTGCCCAACTCCACGGCAGAATGACGCGCCAGCGCCCCCTGAAAACAACCGATCGGCGTACGGACAGCACCTACGATAACGACATCTTTCATCTCAACCTCAGCGCAGATTAATCCGCACATAGTAGATTATTGTTATCAAATTTTTTCGCAGTTGTTTAAAAAAAGTGAGTCCTATCACAAAGGAAATTCCTATCCCGCCCGTTTCGCTGGAACCTGCTGTAAGTACTGACGTAGCCAGCTTCCCGCGGCACCGAGCGGAGCCTGTTTGTGCCAAAGCAGGTCAATGGAAACAGACATAGGCCAGCCGGCAATATCCAGCATCGTTAGCTGCGCTGAGCGGGAGAACTCCTCCACCAGCGCGCAAGGGAGCGCACACCAACCCAACCCCTGCGCCGCCATGCTAAGTAGCATCAGATAGTTAGGAGCCGACCATACCGGCCCTCGCGCGGGGGTATTGTGTTTTTCCAGATAGGTGTTCAGGCGCAGTTCACGCCAGGTCTGTAACAGCTCCCACTCCACATCGCGCTGTTCGGCAAGCGGATGATTGGGTGAAACGTAGATAGCCATTCGGGTTTGCATCGGCAGGCGGATATGCCCGATATCGGTAGGATAATCCTCTCGCGCTTCAATTAACCCCACCTGCGCACGCCCTTTTTGCAACAGATCAATAACGTCATCGTCCTCCCCCACCAGACATTCAAACTCGGTATGCGGGAACCGACGGTCAAACTGCGCCAGCAGATCTTCCAGCACGTCCGGGTGCAGCGTATCGGAGAGAACAAAGGCGAGCCGGGCTTCGGTTTCACCGCTTAACGACACCGCCAGTTCATCCAGCCGCTCGCTGGCGGCGAGAATCGCCTGCACATAGCTCAATACGCGCTGGCCTTCGGCGGTCAGCACCGGTTGGCGAGCGCTACGGTCGAAAAGGGTGACGCCGATATCGGCTTCCAGATGGGCAATAGCGGTGCTGATGGTGGACTGGCTTTTGCGCAAACGGCGGGCCGCCGCCGAGAACGATCCGCAGGCGACGGTTTCGACAAACGCCGTCAGGGCTTCAGGTGAATAACGCATGAAGTATCTACTTTATCGATGGATTCTATCTTTTACTTATCACATTTACCCATAAAATACCCACAACAACGTTTAATAATGGAAAGGTCATCACATGCAGCACGATTCATTACATCGCCGAAAACTCCCGGAGCGTATCTTCCATGCCGTTTGCTTTGAGGGCATCGCCACGGCGATCCTCGCGCCAACCGCCGCCTGGTTGATGCAGCGCTCCGTCATGGAAATGGGAGGTCTGACGGTGATTCTGGCTACCACCGCCATGATATGGAACATCATCTATAACGCCGGCTTTGACCGCTTGTGGCCGGTCACCCGGGTGAAGCGCACCGCCAAAGTTCGTGCCTTACACGCTTTAGCATTTGAATGTGGCTTTATCATTATCGGCGTCAGTATTGTGTCGTTCGTCCTGGGTGTGACGCTGTTGCAGGCGCTGACTCTGGAAATTGGCTTCTTCTTGTTCTTCCTGCCCTACACCATGTTCTATAACTGGGCCTACGACACCCTGCGCGAGCGCGTAATTAAGCGTCGTTTAGCACGTCGCTGCGCGTAAAATCATGCGTTATTTCAGACCGATAGGTATCGGTCTGAAAATGCTCAGCCACACGAAAAGCTAATTATGGTAAATTATCCGCCATTTTTTCGGTTTTATGGTTGATAAATTCAGACAATGTCTAAAATTTGGTCTAAAGAAGAGACGCTCTGGAGCTTTGCCTTATATGGCACTGCCGTCGGAGCAGGAACCCTGTTCCTGCCGATCCAGTTGGGTGCTGCGGGCGCCGTGGTGCTGTTCATTACTGCCCTCGTCGCCTGGCCCCTGACGTACTGGCCGCACCGCGCGTTATGCCAGTTCATTTTATCTGCTAACACACCTGCGAGCGTCGGTATCACCGGTGCTGTCAGCCACTATTACGGCAAAAAGATTGGCAATCTGATTACCGCACTCTACTTCATCGCATTCTTTGTGGTGGTGCTGATCTACGCCGTGGCGATCACCAACTCGCTGGCGGAGCAGATTTCGCACTTCCGTCCGGTCGATTTGCCGCTGCGCGCCCTGCTGAGTTTAGGCGTCGTGCTGCTGCTGAATCTGATCTTCCTGACCGGTCGCCAGACGACGATAAAAGTCATGGGAATGCTGGTCTTTCCGCTTATCGCCTACTTCCTGTTCCTGTCGATTTACCTGACTGGAAGCTGGCAACCCTCGCTTCTGACCACCCAGATGGAAGTGAATAGCCATACGTTGCACCAGGTATGGTTATCAATTCCCGTGATGGTTTTCGCTTTTAGCCATACGCCTATTATCTCCACCTTCGCCATTGACCGGCGGGAGAAGTATGGCGAGCAGGCCATGGGTAAATGCAAAAAAATCATGAAGGTGGCGTATCTCATTATCTGTCTGAGCGTACTGTTCTTTGTGTTCAGCTGCCTGATGTCGATTCCACCATCCTATATTAACGCGGCGAAAAATGAGGGCGTGACGATTCTTTCCGCGTTATCGATGGTGCCAAACTCTCCGAGCTGGCTGTCGATCTCCGGCATTATTGTGGCGGTAGTGGCGATGTCAAAATCGTTCCTCGGCACCTATTTCGGCGTGATTGAAGGCGCGAGCGAGATGGTGAAGTCGTCGCTTAATCAGGTAGGCGTGCGTAAGAGCCGCTCGTTTAACCGCGGCCTGTCTATCATGCTGGTGTCAACGCTGACGTTTATCGTTTGCTGCATCAACCCGAACGCTATCTCGATGATTTATGCCATCAGCGGCCCGCTGATTGCCATGATTTTGTTTATCATGCCGACGCTTTCGACCTATCTCATCCCTGCGCTCAAGCCTTACCGCTCTATCGGCAGCCTGATTACGCTGATTGTCGGTCTGCTGTGTGTGTCGGTGATGTTCTTCGGGTAAATAAGGTAGCCCGGTCGTGCAAACGGTGCCGGGCTACTTTTCTACATTGCTTCAAATATCAAGACATTCCACGAGTGCCTTTTCACCACCAATTCCACTGTTCCCGCAACAGGTTCAGCAAGTGGCAGAGTGAGTGGAACCACATTATCCGGCTGTTCAAAACTATTCACCTGCCGGTAATCATCGGCATATAGCAGCGTATGCGAAATGGGTTTTAATCCCGTAAAGCTGTTCAATTGCAGCGTTAATGCCACATCATCGGTTAAATTACTGTTCATAATAAACACTGCAAGTTGTCCGCTCCGGGCATCAAACGTTGCAGCTGATTCCAGTGCGACATGCTCTCCATGGTGCGCCGTTTCGCTGGGTTCACTCCTCAGCACGGGGCGAAGTGATACCCCTTTGGCATACCGCGCAACATCGCGGAATGGATAGAAGGTTGTCTGACGGATAGCGGCTCCGCCGGGCTGGGTAGAAATCATTCCGCCTTCATTCACCATCAGCGACTGACAAGCCACTTTTATCCGGTCGGCATAATTCAGGAACGTACATAGCACCCCACCGTAGACCACCGCATCAAGCAGGGAAAAACTGGCATAACCATAGGCTTGCGACTGTCCGCCAGGCACCGCCCCCGACTCAGTTACCACCCCCCATTCATCAAAGCTGATAGCGATATTTTTATGAGATTTGCGCCGCCCCTTTACAAAATCACAGGCAGCAATCACCGTATCAATATAACAACGCAGATCCGAGAACAGCCACGGGATGTCACGTTCATCTTCATGCGCAGCGTAGACCAACAGCTTATTGGGACGGTAGTTGAGGTAGCGATGCAGCGAGATATAGTCGATATCGTCATAGCATGTCTCCAGCACCATGCGATCCCACTCCCCAAAGGTCAAGTGTCCTTCTTCATTGGTGCAGGAACCGCAGACAATAGTTTGCGCCAACGGATCCATCCATTTGATTATTTTGGCGGCTTCTCGCGCCTTACGCGCGTACTCCTCGGCGGTCATGGCGCTGATCTGCCATTTACCATCCATTTCATTTCCCAGGCACCACAGACGAATGCCATAAGGCTGTTCAACCCCATGTGAGCGGCGCAGATCTGCCCAATAGGTCCCCGATGGCGTATTGCAGTAATCGACTAATTCCCCGGCCGACATCGGGGTACCTGTTCCAAGATTACATGCCATAATCAGGTCAACGCCGATATCCTGGGTAAAAGCCGCGAACTCGTTGGTTCCCACTTCGTTGGTTTCCAGCATGCTCCATGCCATCTCTTTTTTGACCGGGCGCTGCGCTTTTGGCCCAACCCCATCCAGCCACTGGTAACCGGAGACAAAGTTACCGCCGGGGTAGCGTATGCCACTGATACCGGCTTCACGAATGAGCGCTTTAACATCATTGCGAAATCCCTGGGCATCGGCCTGTGGGTGCGTGGGCTCATAGACTCCGTTATAAAGACAGCGTCCCAGATGCTCCACAAACGATCCCATCAGACGAGGATCGACATCGCCAATAACAAAGTGTTTATCAAACAGAATGCTCGCACTCTTCATTATTTCGCCCCTTCTTTTGCTGAAAACAGTTCGTGCTCAATGCGCCCCATCATCTGTCTGTCGAGTTTGTAAAAGAACTGGAACAGCAGCCAACTGGCGGCATAACCGGCTGCTGGGATGCCAGCCATCAGTAAATAGATACCGGAAATGGCGCGGTCACTTTGCTGCACAGCATCGGGAACGTATCCGTAGAGAGAAAGTATCGCACCGACAATCGCCCCGCTCACCGCCAGTGAAACTTTGAGAGTGAACAGGTTAGTGGAAGCACATAACCCTGCCATACGCTGCTTCAGTCGCCATTCCCCATAATCATCAGCATCTCCCACAAAACTCCATAAAATAGGGGCGCTGGTAAGGTGAACAACTGAAAGGATAAAGTAGAATGAGAATATTAAGACCAGGTTTTCAGGATCAATCAGATAGAATGCCAATGACAAAATCACCAGACATAGCTTCACATATTTATAAACAGCAACCTTACAAAAATAGCGAGTAAACAGTGGAGTAATCATGCAACCAATAATACCGGCAAGAATACCCAAGCTCATGAATAATGTGCTCATCCAATCGTTGAGATGCATGATGTATTTGGCAAAGTAGATAGCAACGGCACCACGGACAAATGAGGGGAAACAATCAAGGAACATTCCTAATGCGCAAATGATAAGCTGATCGTTTTTTAACGCCTTTTTAATATTTTTAAATATTCCATCATCATTATCATTTTGTGGCTCCACACGTTCCGTGGTGGTTTTAAAGCAAAAAACAAATAGCACGAGGGCAATGATGGAATACAGCGTAACGACCCAAAAGAAGCCAGTCTGACGGTTTCCGCCACCAAAGTATTGCACCAGAGGCAGCAGCGTAAAGGTGCAGAAAAGCCCGGCAACGGCCCCTGCAATGCAACGATACTGTTGGCAGGAGACGCGCTCTCGCGCATTCCCGGTAATGACACAACCCAATGAACAAAAAGGAATATTGACCGCGGAATAGAGTAGTGACAATAGCAGGTAAGTTGCGAAAGCATAAACGATTTTAGCCGTTGGCCCAAGATCGGGCGTATAGAACATCATCATACAGCTTATCGTAAATGGCACCGCACACCATAACATCCATGGGCGATAGCGGCCCCAGCGACTTTTGGTTTTATCAATCATTGCGCCGTAAAATGGATCAAAAAAGGCATCCACAAAACGGACTAATAAAAAAATTGTGGCAACAATGCCAGCATCAATACCATAAATATCAGTATAAAAAAACGCGAGGAACATAGTGATAGGATTGAATAGTAAATTGCATGCTGCATCACCAGAGCTAAATCCTATTTTTTCAAATACACTCAGTTTCTCAACCGCCTTGTTGGGGATCATGTTTATATATCCTTATGGGAAATTATAAATTAACGAATACCATGGCAATACGGATTAAAAGTGGAGTGTAATTAGGATGAGTCTATTTTTCATGCTACACACATGGATAATATTGCTAGCGGGGTGAATCTGTGATCTTTGCACAAGATCTATTCATTGAGATCGTAATAATACATTCATATTTTAAATATGAATTTCCGTTAATATAAAAAAAGGCCTGTCAGGATAACCGACAGGCCTTTTCTATTCGAACACCAGAACCCCGTAGGCCTGATAAGCGTAGCGCCATCAGGCAATTCGGCACCGGTTGCCGGATGGCGGCTTCGCCTTATCCGGCCTACCTTTTTACAGCGCCATATCGTGCTGTGGAGAGGTCTCCTGCGCCGGTTTCGCTTCCATCACTTTCGCTTCATTTTGTGGCATCTGAATGACTGGCGGCTTGGTCAGTTGCAGCGTCGTGGCGGTGTCATCCCACACCTGCTGCGTGAGCGCGGTGTTGCCGTTAAGCTTCTGACCAAAGCTCGGTACGATACCGCGAATCTTGCTCTGCCATTCTGGTGAGTTGAACTGCTCAGGGAACAGTTTCTTAATCACGTTCAGGGTGATTGGCGCTGCGGTTGACGCGCCTGGCGATGCGCCAAGCAATGCGGAGATGGTGCGCTGCTGGTCAACAACCACTTCGGTACCCAGCTTCAGCACGCCGCCTTTATCGGCATCTTTCTTGATAATCTGCACGCGCTGACCGGCCTGGATCAGTTTCCAGTCTTCTTTACGCGCGCCAGGATAGTACTCTTTCAGCGCGGCAAAACGGTCATCATCGCTCAGCATCACCTGGCTAATCAGGTATTTCACCAGGTCGAAATTATCCAGACCAACGTGGGTCATCGGCAGCACGTTGCTGGTCGTCGTGGTGCTCAACAGGTCAAAGAAAGAACCTTGTTTGAGGAATTTGGTGGAGAAAGTGGCGAATGGCCCGAACAGCACCACACGTTTGCCATCGATAAAGCGCGCATCAATGTGCGGTACCGACATTGGCGGTGCGCCCACGGAAGCCTGACCGTACACTTTTTGCTGATGCAGACGCGTGACTTCCGGGTTCTCAGTCATCAGGAAGGAACCACCGACCGGGAAGCCTGCGTAGTTATCCGCTTCAGGAATACCGGTTTTTTGCAGCAGTTTCAGCGCGCCGCCGCCCGCACCGATAAACACGTATTTCGCGTCAATGGCGTGCTGTTTACCGCTGTTCACATCTTCGATGGTCACGTGCCAGGAGTTATCCCCGTTACGTTTGAACTCGGTAACTTCAGAAGACGTTTGCAGCGAGAAGTGGTCGTTCTTTTGCAGGCTGCCAATCAGCTGGCGGGTGATTTCGCCGTAGTTGACGTCCGTGCCCGCAGGCGTCCAGGTTGCCGCCACTTTCTGCTGCGGATCGCGACCGTCCATAACCAGCGGTGCCCATTGGGCAATTTGCTGATGATCGGTGGAGAATTTCATCCCCTGGAACAGGGTAGTTTTTTGCAACGCGTCGTAGCGCTTGCCGAGGTAATCGACGTTTTTGTCGCCCCAGACAAAGCTCATGTGCGGCGTGGAGTTAATAAAGGAGTGCGGGTTATTCAAAATGCCGCGCTTAACCTGCGATGACCAGAACTGGCGGGAAATCATAAACTGCTCGTTAATTTCCAGCGCTTTGGTCACGTCGATAGTGCCGTCAGGGCGCTCCGGCGTGTAGTTCAATTCCATATTAGCGGAGTGACCGGTCCCGGCGTTATTCCAGCCGTTAGAGGATTCGAGAGCGACTTTATCGAGCTTCTCGACCATCACCTGTTTCCAGTCCGGTTGCAGCTCCTGTAGCCAGGTGCCCAGCGACGCGCTCATGATCCCGCCGCCAATGAGCAGAACGTCGGTTTTTTGCGTCGTATCGGTATTTGCGTAAGCGGCGGTGTTAACCAGCAGCGCTATTGTCGCCAGAGAGAATAGTTTTTTATTTATTGCAGGCATAATGATGATATTCACGTAGCTTGATGTAATGAGTGCGCTAATGGTAGCGCACTTTTACATTATTTTAAAATACCACTCACTTTACATCTATGGATATTAACATTTACACCCATTTTGCTTTTTTAAATTAAAAAAAGCAGCCATATAATTAACATGGAAATAAAGGCTAACCCACTTATTGCAATAATAAGGATTAAGAGCCTATCCCAGTAGGCGTAATTGTTGAAGCCAGTTTGGTGCCGGACAGCGCGCAGAAACCGGAGCGTACACCTAGTACGTGAGGATTTCGAGCACTGCCCGGTGCCAAAATGGCGAATAAAATAGCCTAATGGGATAGGCTCTAATGCAGACCAAATTCCGCCATTAATTGCTGACGCAGCGCCACAAAATCCAGACTGCTGCGCACGCGCGGACGCGGCAGTGTCACCTCAATCGTCCTGATTGGATCGCCTTTAATTTTTGGCAGGATCAATACCCGGTCAGCCAGGTAAATCGCCTCCTCCAGATCGTGGGTGACCAGCACCATCGTGATTTTTTCCACTTCATGGATGCGCGCCAGCTCTTCCTGCATGGTGATTTTGGTCATGGCGTCCAGCGCGCCCAACGGTTCATCAAGCAGTAAAATTTCCGGCTGGATGGTCAGCGCCCGCGCGATACCGACGCGCTGGGCCATCCCGCCAGAAAGCTGCTTTGGCAGCGCCTGTTCACAATGACTTAAGCCGACCAGCTCAATCGCTTCTTTGGCGCGCTCGCGCGCCTTCTTACGGGGAACGCCCTGCACGTCGAGGCTAAAACTGACGTTTTCCAGCACCGTTAGCCAGGGGAGCAGGCGCGGCTCCTGGAAAATCACCGCCCTTTCCCGGCTCATCCCATGAACTTCCTGTCCATCAATCACCACATCCCCGCCGTCTGGCGTCTCCAGCCCCGCGAGAATGCGTAGCAGCGTGGTTTTCCCGCAGCCGCTTGGCCCGACGATGGCGATACTCTGTCCGCTATCAATCTGCAAATTGAGGTCACGGAAGACATCAAACGGTTTCCCTTCAAGAGAAAAAGTCTTACGTAGACGGCGAATGGAAATATCGCCGCGCTGAGCCTGAGCGGTTGTTGTCATTATGCACCTTCCGTTTTCAGCAAAATGGTTGAGGCTTTCAACTGACCTTTTTGGATCACGCCATCACGCTCGAGGATATCCAGCCAGAACTGCACGTCATGCGGTTCGGCAAGGCCACCTTTACGCACGCCATAGCCGGTAAAGTACTGTGCCACTTCCGGGTTTTCACCGCGCTCTTTGAGGATCCTGGCCATAATTTCCCGCACTTGTTGCGGGTTATCGCGGGCATAATCCAGCGCACGCGCTGACTCCACCACGAAGATACGTGCGGCATCCGGGTGCTTTTTCACGAAGTCGGCGCGCAGTACCGTAAAGCCACCGGCAATCGGGCCGAGTACATCGGCGTCGTTAAAGATTGGGCGTAGGCCACCGTGGCTGCGGGCGGCACCTTCAAAGGTGGTCTGCCAGTAGCCGAAAGCCGCCACGTCGACCTGACCCGAACGCAGCGTCTGCTCAAGCTGCGGGCCTGGAACGGCGACCGGTTTCGCGGCGTTTTCTGGCAGATTTGCCTTATGCAACGCCTCACGCAGGGTGTAATCCAGATGCGCGCCCAGCGTGTTGACCGCCACCGTTTTACCGACTAAATCTTTGACCGATTTGATTGGGCTATCTTCTTTCACGTAGAAAATAGATTTGGTGGTTTCGTTAATACCATTTGTCGGATATGCCGCGACAAAATCATTACCGTTGGCAATTGAGTTAATGACCGCAGGCGTTGCCGCCGAGCCGATATCAATACTGTTTGAAGCCAGCGCAAATAATGATTCCGGGCCACCGCTGGCATAACCGGCGTTTTTAATAGAGACTCCAGTACCTTTGAAATAGCCCAGAGCGTCCGCTAATTCGTGTGCGGAAATACCGCCGTAGCTCGCCATATAGCGCATTGTGGCCTCATCCTGAGCCTGCACGGATGCGCTGGAACCAAAGAGGATGAGTGCCGCAGCCCACGCAAATTTAATCTGTTTTTTCATTATAAAAGTCCTGTTTGGCTATATTCGAAGGCAAAATAATTAATGATCACGCGAGTTCCAGCGACACAGACGGCGCTGTAAAAGCACCAGAATGGCGTTCGCAAATAACCCGGCAAAAGCCAGCAGGAAGATGGCGGCGAACATCATTGGGATCTGGAAGTTATATTGCGCATTGATAACTCTGAATCCGATCCCCTGATTTGCGCCAATCATTTCGGCCGCAATCAACAGCAGTAACGCGGTCGTCGCCGACAGACGCAGACCGACAAAAATAGACGGCACGGAAGCGGGTACAATTACGCGATAGAACAGCGTCAGGCGTCCGGCGCCAAAGGTTTTCGCCATCTCTAAGAGTTTTGAATCCACCTCTTTCACGCCGCTAATGGTCGCCAGCAGAATCGGGAACAGCGCCGCCCAGAAAATCACGAACACTTTCGATGTTTCCCCGAGACCCAGCAGCAGGATAAAGATCGGATACAGCGCCAGCGCCGAGGTCTGGCGAAAGAGCTGGAGAATCGGATCCAGCGCCTGCTCAAGCGGGCGAATCTGCCCCATAAACAGCCCCAGCGGGATGCCCACAACGATGGCGGCGAAGAAGGCCAGCCCCGCTCGCTGCAAGCTGATGGTGATATCTCCCAGCAGCGCGCCTTGCGTAATCCCGTTCCACAGTGCGCTGAAGATTTTATCCAGCGGCGGGATCACCGCCGCGTTCAGCCATCCTGCCGTGCTGGCAATCTGCCAACCGGCAAAAAACAACACCAGCAGGCCGTAGCGAGCGAGCAAAGACAGGCTGCGCTGATACCAAATCTTATAAGCGGGGATTGCCGGGCGACGGGCCTTGAGACGTATTCGGGTCGTGGAATAAAACATAGAGCCTCCTCAAGCCACTTTGGCATTGCGCACGGCGCTGTAGCGGTTGCTGGCATACGGCAGCCCCAGATTTTCGCGCAGCGTTTTGCCTTCATACTGGGTACGGAACAGGCCCCGTTTTTGCAAAATCGGCACCACCAGCTCGATAAAATCATCGAGCCCGCCCGGCAGCCACGGCGGCAGGACGTTAAAGCCATCGGCGGCTTCATTCTCAAACCATTCCTGCAAGGTATCGGCTACCTGCTCGGCGCTGCCGACCACGGTGAAGTGTCCGCGCGCGGTCGCAACCCATTGATAAAGCTCACGGATAGTGAAGTTATTTTCATCGGCGATCTGGCGGATCAGTTCCGGGCGCGATTTCATCCCCTCGGTCACCGGCAGCGGCGGCAGCGGGCCGTCGGGATCGAATTTGCCAAGGTCGATCCCACCACCGGCGAGACCGTTCAGCAGGGCAATGCCGTCCGCTTCAACAATCAGCGAGGTCAATTTATGGTACTTCTCTTTGGCCTCTTCTTCGGTACGACCGATAAATGGCGCGACGCCCGGCATGATGAGCACATGGTCGGGATTGCGGCCCACGGCGCGGGCGCGCTGTTTAATATCACGATAGAAATCCTGCGCGGTTTCCAGATGCTGATGCGAGGTGAAAATCACCTCCGCGGTCGCCGCCGCCAGAGCGCGTCCGCTTTCAGACTGCCCCGCCTGGACGATAACCGGCTGGCCTTGTGGCGAACGAGGCACGTTCAGCGGGCCGCGAACTTTAAAGAATTTGCCGACGTGATTGGTGTCGTGCACCTTGTTTCGGTCAAAGAACTGGCCGGAGGCTTTATCACGCAGGAACGCATCATCTTCAAAGCTATCCCACAGCTTTTTCACCACTTCAACGTGCTCTTTCGCGCGCTGATAGCGGTATTCATGCGGGTGCTGAGTGTCGAGATTAAAGTTGTGGGCCGCCGCTTCAGTGGCGGTCGTCACCACGTTCCAGCCCGCACGGCCGCCGGAGATCAGATCCAGCGAGGCGAATTTGCGCGCCAGGTTGTAGGGTTCTTCATAGGTGGTAGAGGCGGTGGCGATAAAGCCGATATTTTGCGTCAGCGGCGCCAGCGCAGAGAACAGGGTTACCGGTTCAAAGCCCGCAACTTTTGCCGTGCCGCCATCGGTCACGCCGGAGGCCGGGATTGCCAGGCCATCGGCAAGGAAGTAAGCATCAAACAAGCCGCGTTCGGCGGTCTGCGCCAGCTGCTTGTGGAATTCGAAACTGGTTGCACCATCAGCGGGCTGATCGGGATGACGCCAGGCCGCAATATGCTGGCCGCCGCCGGGAAGAAAAGCACCTAACTTGATTTGTCTGCTCATTCTGGTTTGCCTCCTGATTCATGGCCGGATTTGGGCTTGAATCAAGATAGCCAGAATGAGCGCTTATTCTGAAATAACAAATATTGAGTTCTATATTTACATTTTAGCAATAAGAAACCCACACGCTTACAACGATCAGTTATTAGCTATCGGTTTTTGCCTCATCGTGATGCGTTTCGATCTGCGCCTGTTCACGCTGCCAGGCCGGAAGTTCTGCCAGGGTTATCCCCATCGGTACAACACGGTGTTTCAGACAGGCCACACGCTGAGAACGGTAAATGCTGGTGTACCCGGAAACCAGATACGCAACCACGCACCCCATCGCCGCATAAACACCGATGTCCGCGCCAAACAGTTCGATAGCCATTAGCGTGGAGGCAATCGGCGTATTGGCGGCCCCGGCAAAGACCGCCACAAAGCCAATGCCCGCAAGAAACGCAAACGGCAGATGCAGCAGCGGTGCCAGCGCATTGCCAAGCGTCGCGCCAATATAAAACAGCGGCGTCACTTCACCGCCTTTAAAGCCGCTACCCAGCGACATCACGGTAAAGGCCAGCTTGCCGAGGAAATCCCACGGCGCTAGCGGGTGCTGGAAAGCATCAACAATCACCGGAATACCCAGACCAATGTAGCGGTCAGCGTGCAGCAGATAGACCGCGACGGCGATAATCACCCCGCCGACAAACGGACGCAGCGGCGCATAGGCAATATGGGTTTTCATGATGCCGCCAATGAGGTGCGTGGTGTCGGCAAAAACGCGAGCCGCCAGGCCAAAACAGCCGCCCGCGATAATGACGGCGCCCAGCGTCCAGATAGACATTTCGGGGATAAGCGACATCGCATAGTGTGTATGGTGCACGCCCCACATTAACCCTACGCTGTCGGCGACGATTGCCGCCAGCAGGCAGGGAAAAATGGCGGTGTAGTGCATACGGCCTATCGCCATCACTTCAAGACCGAAAATAGCCCCCGCAAGCGGCGTACCGAATACCGAAGAGAAACCGGCGCTAACGCCCGTCATCAGCACCATCCGTCGGGCATCATCATTGAGTTTGAGCACGGAGGTAAACTGATCAGCGATGGAAGCCCCCATTTGTACCGCCGTGCCTTCACGCCCAACGGATGCGCCAAAAAGATGCGAAATCACCGTACCGATAAACACCAGCGGCGCCATCCGCAGGCTGATAACCCTGGCCGGGTTATGAACCTGTTCAAGGATCAGATTGTTGCCCGCCTCCACCGAACGCCCGAATCGCAAGTACACCCATCCCACGGCAAAACCGGCAAAGGGTAGCAGCCAGATAAGCCAATGATGCTGAATGCGGGAAGCGGTCGCCCAATCAAGCGAGAAGAGAAATAGTGCAGAGGCCGAGCCAACCAGAACGGCGATGACCAGCGCGAGCAATAGCCATTGCAGCAGGAAGAAAAGTGAGTTTTGACGAGCAAGGTGTTCAAAGCGCATTGACGCATCCTCAGATAAATAAATTATCCTGGACGCGGTAGAGGTGTGCCTGTTCATTCCCGGTCCAGGAATAGAAACAGGCATCATCAGCCACACGGCGGTTCAAGGGGGAATGCCATCCCCTGCGCAAATATATTAGCACGCGAATGGTTTGAGCAAAATACTTTACGGTTTGAATGTTTCTAGCGGGAATGGCCTGTCCTGAACCACCGTTTTCATCACCAGCGTCGAGCGCAGATGCTGGACACCCGGCATCGCTGAAAGCTTTTGGTCGTAGAGTTTCTGAAAAGAAGAAAGGTCGCGGGTCACCACCTGCATTAAATAGTCCGGGTCGCCGAATAACCGCTGCGCGAGGACGACCTGGGGGATCTCCTCCACCGCTTCTTCAAAGGCGCTGACCGCTTTTTTATCGCCCTCTTTTAGCGTGGCAAACACCAGCGCGACAAAGTTGAAGCCCATTTTACCAGGGTCAAGATTGGCACGATAACCGGTAATCACCCCTTCTTGCTCCAACGCCCGTAAACGCCGGTGGCACGGCGACAGGCTTAAATTTACCCGTTCGGCCAGCTCGGTAATCGATAAACGCCCATCGGCCTGGAGTTCGGCAAGAATTTTGCGATCGATGCTATCCATTTAGAAGATTCTCTCTTTAAAGACCTATTCTGAGCATAACATTGAAAGCTCATTGCGCGGGTATCCCGATATTCTTTCGTGGACAGAATATGAGGGTAATACCATGAAAAATAACGGAGTGCGCACGTCATGGAAATGAGTCTGGTGGCGGGGTTCTGGCTGGTGTCATTTCTGCTGATTATGACGCCAGGTGCTGATTGGGCCTATACGATTAGCGCGGGGATCCACGGACGAACCATCGTACCGGCGGTCGCGGGCTTAATATCAGGGCATCTTTTGGCAACGATTGTGGTGGTGGCTGGCGTCGGCGTGTTGATTGCCGGGCATCCGCTGGCACTGTCAGCGCTGACGCTGCTGGGCGCGTGCTATTTGCTGTGGCTGGGGATTTCCCTGCTGCGTCATCCGGCGGAAGTTACCCGTGCTTGCCAGCAGAGCGGTGGCTGGAATCAGTGGGCAATGAAAGGGCTATGCATCAGCGGGTTGAATCCAAAGGTCTTTTTACTGTTTCTTGCATTGTTGCCCCAATTTACCGATCCGCAAGGACAGTGGCCGATAGCGCTACAGATGTCGGCGCTGGGGCTGATGCATCTTATCACCTGTACGATAATCTATTTGCTGGTTGGCTACGGTTCGCGGGCGCTGTTAACCAGCCGTCCGCAGGCTGCGAGAGTGGTGAGCCGGGTATCTGGCGCTTTGATGGTGGCGATTGCCGCGCTGCTACTAGTTGAACAACTTCGCTGAGAGGAGTCGCGCCAGCCGAAGCTGGCGCTAAGGGTCAGGCGCGAATATCGTCGTATTCGCGAGTGTTATCAAACTCATGTTTAGCAAACGGGCACAGTGGGATAATTTTGCGCTGCTCCGCACGCATTTTTTCCACCACTTTAGCGACCAATTTTTTACCAACACCCTGCCCTTTCAGGCTTTCATCAACATCTGTATGCTCAATAATGCTCAGATGCTCACCGGTAGGAACAAAAACGATCTCCGCCACCTGATGACCGTTAGCATCGTTGACATAAAACTTGTTATGGCCTTCCAGAATTTCCATATGTCCTCGCTTAGTGCCTGATGGGTCAGGCCTTTAGTCATGATGACGATACTTAAGTGCCCCGCTTGGGCAGGTATCAATAACACGAACCACCGTAGCGACGTCAACCTCATCCGGGATTATCCACGGTTTGCGCTTTAAATTGAAAAGCTTACCGCTGCCACGGACGCAATTGCCGGAATGCTGGCAGATTGCCGTATTGAAGTAGACATCAATCTTCTCGCCGGTATAGACGCGATAACCTGCGTCCTGTAGTTCCTTATCCATGACATTGCCTCTGTTTTTTTATATACGTTCGAGACTAATCATAGACCTGTCGCCGGTGAAAATCGTCAATCATTCAACAACGACTTCATTACGAATGCGATTCTGAAACTCGGTGGACAGCGCGGAGAACTTCTGCAATTTATCCGTCAACTGCGCCAGCACTCGCGGGCCGTCTGAAGAACGCCCGTAAACATAGTCAAAGTAGACCGTGCAGTCAGCAATTTTGCACAGCTTGGCGTAATCGTCCTGTAAATGCGGAAAGTAAATGAAGATTAAGGCTTTGATCTTAGAGTGAAGCTGAGTGTTATCGCCGTTAATACTGGCCTGAGTTCCTCGGTATTCAGCATCCTGTTTTTTCTTTATCTTCGCCAGGAAGAAATGAATACTGGCAATACGCTGCGTATGCCACTCAATTTCCATTGCCAATAACTCCTCATACTTTTGGAGTATTTTCTGCTGTTTTTCCTCTTTCCGTTTTAACTCAAATTCATTGAGCATCTTTTTTTCTATTTTCATTTCAGTGCGCATGATGAGAAACCATCCCCCAACCAACATCGCAAAACAGAGGATGAGAAGTAATATTATCAGCACAACACTATCCATTCACGGGCCCCTTCAAAAAGGTAATGATAATTGACGTCAGGTAAGAGCGACACAATGGGGCGGGAATATTAAATAACGATTCTCAGATATATGAGCAGCCGAAAGAGTATTCAGCAAGATAAAATGAGAACCCCGGCCAACAGCGCCGGGGGATTTCATCTAACAGCCTATTTTAGAAGGAGTATGCCACGCCTACACGGAATCGGGTCTGGCGGTCATCGCGATCGTTTACGCCCACGTTGCCCACTTCACCATACGGCGCCCAGTTTTTATCGATTTTATACGCCACTTTGACGTTATATTCCTGAGAATACGGCTTATTATTATTACGCTTAGTGCCTTCAGTACTGCGGGCATAAACGTAGTTCAGCTCGGTACGCCAGTCGCCGAACACATAACCCGCCCAGGCATCACCACGGTTTACCTTATCATCATCCTTATTGGCATTTGACGGATAACGGGTGTAGTCATAACGATAACGTGCTGCCACATAGAAACCGCTGTCGAAGCTATATTGCACGCGCAAATTTGGCTTATAGATAGAACGGCTGTCGTTACTTTCAATATTAAAGCCCGGCTGCACTGAGAAATTCTTATTGAATTTATATTGGTAGCTAATCGATTCTTCGTGACCGTTACCAATAAAATCGGCATACGGTTTATCGGTATTATCGCCACCCGATTTCCATTTCGCTTCCACAGAGAAACCAAAGCCGTTTGCAAAGCGGTGGGAAACCGAAACACGGTCAGCGTTAGTTTTATCCGTCTTGCCACCGTCAATAAATTCGTGACGTAAATCAACTGTTACTGCAGATGCAGCAAAAGACGCGCCGCATAAAGCCATCATGACCAGAGATTTTTTAAACATTCAATAACCCTCAATTGGAATCATGTTTCATTTTTATGAAACTGGATTTTATTTTTTTAAAAGAATTGTTTTAGTGATCGAGATCGTAAAGATTTATTTCAAAGTGGCAGGAAGTGAAAGGGCGTGACAGGGGTCAATAAATTGCCGCTTGACGAGCTAAAAATATCGTTACAGATCACACTGAAGGTTAATTTACATTGGGCTTACATAACTTTAATTAAACCAATTATTGCTATAAAATCAATAGGATATAAATAAAGTAATAATCTAATTTATTTTTACAATGCTAATAGTAAGGCATGGCAATAATATCTTTATCAAGAATTACCCTACGAATAAAGAAGTATTTGAAACATTTTCGCATCATTCTCCAGTAGCAAATTTGCGGTTTTACCAACTGCATTGCTGCCGTTGAGGTGAGTAAAAAGTGCAAATACGTTCGCCATAGGTGAGTTGGGGATGGCAAACGTACGGGTTGTGGTGGGACACTGGATAAAACGGTAGGTGGTGCAGAATTGTGACCATCACTACATAGGCGTTATGGATAGCTTCCACGGCGGAAATGATGATCATCCCCGGTATCGCCCGACAAGGAAGTCTAAATGAACTGACGATATTTCACCGAGCTAAAAGATACGCTACCACTTTATCCCGCCGGAGGATTCGTACGCTTCAAAAGAAGTACATTAAACAGACAGATATTTTTTAGGAATTATTGTAATTGGATAAAAACCTTATTTTACAGTCAATTACAAGCCATCCAGCAAATCTCACGGTTAATAAATTGTTAGTTTTGAATAATCTACTACCATTAAGACGTCAGCTAAAATTCTGATGAGTTTTTAATACTTATTAAATCTATGCTTGGTCAAGATTTTAAATATTAAGGGTATAAATATCGAAGGGTCAATAATTCAAAGCTACGATGGGAATAGTGTAAATATATAAAGTTACGCCTAACGTCTGTGTGTGGATAAAGCATCTACGGCAGAACTCCGGAATAAATTTATCAGGACATTTGAAATGACTCATACTTACGAACCATTAGAACAGCCCCATCTCCGAAACGAATATCCAGATAGAAATCTCGCTGTACCCGCACCGGCCAGCAACAGCGCGGTGTCATGGGCCGCCATCTTTGCTGGTGCAGTAGCTGCGGCATCTTTGGCAATGGTACTGCTCATGCTGGGCACTGGTCTCGGGTTATCTTCCATCTCTCCGTGGGACGATCATGGGCTAAGCGCTGGCACCGTGGGTATTGCCGCCATCGCCTGGCTGACGTTTACCCAAATTGTCGCCTCCGGTATGGGCGGCTATTTAGCCGGTCGACTGCGGACTAAATGGGTAGACACGCACGTTGATGAGGTCTATTTCCGCGATACCGCGCATGGCTTCCTCACCTGGGCCGTTGCGGCACTGATCTCAGCCGTTCTGCTGACCACCTCGCTGGGCTCGATTGTTAGCGGTGGCGCAAAAGCCGTTGGCGCAGTGGGTTCTGTCGCCGCTGGGGCATCTGCACTCTCCGTTGCCGGTGCGGCAAAGGGTTCATCTGAAGTCTCTAATGAATCTATGAGTTACTTTATCAACTCTTTATTCCGTAAAACCAACGTCACCGCAGATGGCCAAACCAATATTACCGTACCACCGACGCAGTCAGTCTCTCCTGCTCAGCTTGGCGAAGTCACGGGTATTTTCATTAACAGCATCGGTTCAGGCTCGCTTCCTCCTGAAGATCTTAACTATATCGCTCAGTTAGTCTCCCAGAATACCGGACTTAACCAGGCTCAGGCCGAAGAGCGCGTAAAAAGTATTTACGCAAATGTTCAGTCCAAACTGGAAGAAGCCAAAAAGACCGCTAAAGAAGCTGCTGATACCGCACGTAAAACGACGAGCTATGTCACTCTGTGGACATTTATCTCATTGTTAATTGGTGCGTTCGTTGCAAGCCTGTGTGCGACTTACGGTGGCCGTCAGCGTGATTTGTAACTGTTAATTTATAACCAGACTGGAGAAGAAGAATGCGCTCATTATTACTATTCTTTCTCGGGGTTCCGATCCCAATTATTATTCTGATTGCCTTATTTGTTCACTAAGACACGGTAACAAATCCGTACTGAAGCAAGATGTCCCCCCCACAAAAATAGCAGTCAAGCGGGAACGGTATAAATGCCCTTTATAGGGCATTTATACTTTTTGGGGCTTAGTCAAAGAATATTCCCTCCCCCCTGATTTAAGAAAAGACTAAGGAGGATTCAATGATCACATTATGCAAAACCTGCGGCACCTCGTATGAGGTAATCGGTACGCCCCCTGAACATTGTGATATTTGCGAAGATGAGCGCCAATATGTGCCCGCAACCGGCCAGCAGTGGGTTAATTTTGATGACCTATGTGCGTCGCACAGCAATAAGTGGCGACAACACGACAGCGCGCTGCTGAGCATTCGCACGGTTCCTGATTTTGCTATCAATCAGCGTGCATTTATTCTGCTTACCCCGGAAGGCAATATTCTCTGGGACTGCATCGCCACCCTCGACGACGCTACCAAAACACTCATCACGTCTCTGGGCGGCCTTAAGGCTATTGCGATATCGCACCCGCATTACTACACCACCATGCAAGATTGGGCAGCAGAATTTAACGCCCCGATTTATCTTCACGCCAGCGACAGTAAGTGGGTGATGCGCGACAGCCCCTGGATTAAATTTTGGGATGGCGACACGCTGGCAATCGCTCAGGACATAAAATTAATACGTCTGGGAGGGCATTTCGCCGGCGGTTGCGTACTGCACTGGGCGCGAGAGGAAGGCATAGTGCTTTCGGGCGATATCCTGCAAGTCACACCCGGTTCTGATGCCGTCTCCTTTATGTGGAGCTACCCGAATATGCTCCCGTTACCGGCCCGAACGGTCTGCGATATCATCCATCGGCTGAGGGCGGTGAAATTTAACAAGCTCTACGGTGCGTTTGAAGGAAAAGATATTCTGGAAGATGCCGATGCAATCGTGCAGCGTTCGGGCGAAAAGTATATTAATTGCCTTGAGTAAGAGTGGCGCAATTTTCATCAACGGTGGTATTGCTGAGGTTTTATTCTTACCAGAATAAAACCCCGCTGTTTTATATTACCGGCGCCGCCTGTCCCCTTCAGGAATTTTCACCTGACTCAATAGCCTTTGCGCTTTGCCAGCTGGCGGTATTTTTGAGCCGCTGTGCGTAACGCGAGATATTGGGGAAACGGTCTCCTGCGTTCAGTTGGTCAATCGCAGTGCTGACGACAAAGCCCAGCATAAAGTCGGCACCACTGAGCGTATCACCAAGGATAAACTCACGTGACGCCAGCATTTGGTCAAGGAAACCGAACACTTTTTCAAACTCACTATCTGCATAATTATCCAGGAAATTGAGCGGTGTTCCGGTGCTTTTTTCAATTCCGCCAAAGAGTTTCAACAGGACTGGCAGCATGGCTGAACTTTCAGCGAAATGGATCCACTGTAGGTAATCAATATATGCCGAGGAGTCTGCCGCAGGTGCCAGATGCGGGGCATAACGTGAAATAAGAATTTCCACAATGGCACCCGATTCGGCAATCACTTTGCCATCCAGTTCAATCACAGGGGATTTTCCTAACGGATGGATCGCTTTAAGTGAAGCTGGCGCGAGGTGTGTTTTAGCATCACGCTGATACTTAACAAGTTGATACTCAATTCCTGCTTCTTCTAGCAGCCAGAGGATACGCATTGAACGAGAGGCATTGAGATGATGCAGCGTTAAAGCCATTTTGGGTTCCCTTAGTTTTCAGTAATCAACCCGCTGGAATGGGATAGAAATGCAGATTGATATCGAATTGAGTATGTACTGAGATACAAGGATTTGCTCTATTAATGAATGTTATTCATAGTGCCTATCCTATTCCCATGAGTTATCAAACTGCATGATCTCGTTAGAATATGACGATAATTTCCTCTCTAAACGGATAATCATGCTTAATATTAAAGCACAGTCACCGACGGCTAAAAAAACCGGTCTATTGTTTTTACTCATTCTCAGTGCCCTGATGGCCGTGACCTCTTTATCAACCGACATCTATCTTCCAGCGATGCCCGTCATGGCAACAGATTTACAGGGTGATGCAGAGCTAACTATCACCGGATTCCTTATCGGCTTTTGCATCGCACAACTGATATGGGGACCGATTAGCGATCGTTATGGGCGTCGACTGCCGCTGTTTATCGGTTTAGGTCTATTTATCATCGGCTCGGTGGGCTGCGCGTTATCAACTGATATCGTGCAAATAGTCTTCTGGCGCGTTTTTCAGGCGTTAGGTGCCTGTACCGGACCGATGCTGGCACGAGCAATGATCCGTGACCTGTTTAGCCGTACTCGTGCAGCACAAATGCTTTCGACTCTGATGATCATCATGGCCATCGCGCCGATTGCCGGGCCCCTGATTGGCGGGCAGATGATTAAAGTCACCTCGTGGCATGCCATATTCTGGCTGCTGACGATTATCGGAACATTAATGCTGATGTCTTTATTCTGGCTACCGGAGACATTACCTGCTGAAAAACGCTCGCAAGCCTCTGTAACCAGAGCCTTTCACAACTACTATGCCTTACTCACCAACGCCAGATACATGCGGTTTACGCTATGTCTGATGTTCTACTACGTTGCAGCCTACGCCTTTATCACCGGCTCTCCGTTTGTGTACATCACGTACTTCGGTGTTGACCCGCAGCATTACGGTTGGCTGTTTGCAGTAAACATTGTTGGATTAATGGCGGTGAGCATGGTCAACAGACGTCTGGTTCACCGCTATCCACTGGAAGCGTTGCTCAGGAATGCTGTATTCATCGCCACTATTGCCGCAATAGTGCTGGCGGTCACCACCGGCCTGGGTGTGGGTGGGATTACCGTGATTATCGGCGCTGTGTTCGTGTTCTTCTCTATGAATGGCATCATCGCGGCGACCTCCACGGCATGCGCTCTGGACGCAGTGCCTAATGTGGCTGGCTCCGCGTCGGCGCTAATGGGGGCGTTACAATATGGCAGCGGCATCATTTCTTCACTGCTTCTCGCTCTGTTCAGTGACGGCACACCCTGGACGATGGGCTGGATAATTGCGTTGTTTACAGCAGCCAGCGCCCTGATGGCACTGACCGTTCAGATAAAAAAATAAAACGTCGTTATTGATGCCAGACGACACTTTCGGCTTGAGGGCTTCAGGCTGCTTTACGGTATTTCTTTTGGGATCCCAGATAAAACGCCCCCCTCCCTGAGTTACAGGGAAGGGTGAGTATCTCAGGAGCATTTAATATTCAATGCACCGTTTGGGCAAAATAACTCAGCACTGCCTGTGGAACACCTGCGTAACCGCGAGCTGCCAGAGAAAGCAGGAATGTCTGCGCATACATACCGGCGTCCGAGGCTACGCGAACGTTGTCCCCTACAGCAGGAATGAACAGCAGGGCAACATGAGGCGCCCGAAAAATCTCACGTGGGGAAATCAGGATGTATTACTGCGGACGTAACTCGCCGTATTTGTAAGAAGCAGTTGCACCACCATCAATCAGCAGATCGCTTCCCGTCACGTAGGTACCATTAGGCCCGAACAGAAACTCCGCCAGCGCACCGATTTCATCTGGCGTACCGCCCCGTCCCGCCGGAGATTTATCCAGCATATTTCGATAAAATTCACCTCTTTCAGCACTATTAAGCTCGTCATAAGCCAGAGGCGTATAGACGATACCGGCGCTGATGCAGTTAATTCGTGCACCGCGCTTGCCCCATTTCACCGCTTCAGACATAACGCGAAGCGCATTACAGCGTTTGGAAATCTGATAAGCATATAAGCTGTCTTCAATTTCTTTCACCAGAGGCAGTTCGAGAAGATCTTCAGGCGGCAGGGTTGCAAGCGCATCCGCCTCAACCTGTGTCAGAGCATCAACATCTAAGCGATGACTGGACTGCGAGCCAATCACAACGCAGGAGCCACCGGGTGCGATAACTTTACCAAATTCCTCAAACAGCACGGCGCTGCCGTATAGATCAACGCGGATGAGGTCCTGTGCTTGTGCTTGAGACGGTGACAATCCTGCAGTATGGATAACTCCCTTGATTTCACCTACGCTACACGCTGTTTTCACGAGTTCCAGGATAGAATCACGCGAACGCACATCGACCGTGGTAGTACTCACGTCAAAACCGGCACGTGAGAGGGTATTTTCAGCCTGTTGAGCGTTTTCAGTTCTTATATCGGCCAGGAGAATATGTTTTCCAACGCTCACACGTCGCGCAATGGCTTGAGCAATCGAGCCACTACCAATTACAACAATGACATCTTTCATTTTTATCCCTCTTCTACAGGTTTAGCCATCAGCTTAGACCAGATGGGCCCCTGTCATGATGACAACTCAGGCAGCATAGCGTCTGGAAGAGGATTGGTTTAGTCAGCTAAGGCGCTTACCCTTATGAATGATTTTCATAAGTAACCGCTTTATGCAAAGTCTATCGATTGGGTATTTCCAAATTAATGACAATTACTAATAAGCCCTAGCTAATTACCCCATCTAATCGAATAAATCATTTCGCGTTATGCTTTCCAACACAACAGCTGAAGGATAACGTCATGCAAACTGTAAAACTGAACAACGGTATTGAAATGCCCCTGCTGGGCTTTGGTGTCTTTCAGATGACGGATGCTGCTGAATGCGAAAGAGCGGTTATTGATGCCATCGATACAGGATACCGACTGATTGATACCGCAGCGTCTTACCAGAATGAAACCCAGGTCGGGAACGCTCTGAAACAGAGCGGTATCGCGCGTAACGAACTTTTTGTAACGACCAAACTGTGGCTACAGGATACCAATTACGAAGGCGCTAAAGCCCAGTTCGAACGCTCCCTGAATCGGCTGCAACTTGATTACGTCGACCTGTATCTGATTCACCAGCCTTACGGCGATGTCCATGGGGCATGGCGTGCTATGGAAGAACTGCAGCAGGCAGGCAAAATTCACGCCATTGGTGTCAGCAACTTCCATCCAGACCGACTTGCCGACCTTATCGCCTTCAACAAAGTTGCGCCTGCGGTAAACCAGATTGAAGTTAACCCGTTCAACCAGCAACTGCATGCCGTTCCATGGAATCAAAGCCGTGGCATCCAGCCGGAAGCCTGGGCACCGTTTGCTGAGGGTAAAAATGGCCTGTTCCAGCATCCCGTGTTAACGGCAATTGGCCAGAAGTACGGCAAAAGCGTGGGCCAGGTTGTGCTGCGTTGGATCTTCCAGCGAGGCATCATTTCACTGGCGAAATCGGTGCGCAAAGAACGTATGGAAGAGAACATCAATATTCTCGATTTTGAACTCAGCGCTGAGGATATGCTGCAAATTGCCGCCCTCGACACCGCAACCAGCGCCTTCTTCTCTCACCGCGACCCGGCGATGGTGGAATGGCTGACTGGCCGCAAACTTGATGTTTAAGTCGCGATAATAGAGGTATTCATTCAATGCAAAAACGTTATCTGGGTAAATCCCGACTCGAAGTCTCCGCGCTTGGGCTCGGTTGCATGGGCTTAAGCCACGGCTACGGCCCGGCGACCGATACCCGACAGGCTATCGAGCTCATTCGCGCAGCGGTTGAACGTGGGGTGACCTTCTTCGATACCGCTGAAGTGTATGGTCCCTTCCTCAATGAAGAAGTTGTCGGCGAAGCCTTAAAACCGTTTCGTGACCGTGTGGTCATTGCCACCAAGTTTGGTTTTACTTTTGGCGACGACAACAAGCAGCAGATTTTAAACAGCCGTCCGGAGCATATCCGTGAAGCTGTGGAAGGATCATTACGCCGTCTTAACACTGATGTCATTGACCTGCTATATCAACACCGTGTCGATCCGGATGTCCCGATTGAAGATGTTGCGGGTACGGTAAAAGACCTGATCGCTGAAGGCAAAGTTAAACATTTCGGTCTGTCCGAAGCGGGTGCGCAAACCATTCGTCGTGCGCATGCCGTACAACCGGTTACTGCGCTGCAAAGCGAATACTCCATGTGGTGGCGCGAGCCTGAGCAGGAGATCCTGCCGTTACTGGAGGAACTGGGTATTGGTTTTGTGCCCTTCAGCCCATTAGGCAAAGGTTTCCTGACGGGATCGATTAAGCCAGGAACCACTTTTGGCAAGGATGATTACCGCAGCACCGTGCCGCGTTTCGCCGAGCAGGCGATTGAAGCCAATGAAAAGCTGGTCTCATTGCTGGGTGAACTGGCGGCAGAGAAAGGCGTGACGTCTGCACAAATCGCGCTGGCATGGCTGCTGGCACAAAAGCCGTGGATTGTTCCTATTCCTGGTACCACCAAACTGCATCGACTGGAAGAAAACCTTGGGGCTGCCGACATCATTCTTTCACAGGATGACTCACTGCAGATAACCCAGGCGCTTGAAACGATTAAAATCGTCGGCGAGCGTTACTCTCCTGAGCATCAGGCTCGCGTGGGCCGTTAATACCCGGACGGGTCTACGGACCCGTTATTCCGAGTAGCGAAGTGCATCGATCATCAACGCAAAAGCGGGCGGATGCTGCTTACGGCTCGGGTAATAAAGATAATATCCGGGGAAAGACGGACACCAGTCCTGCAGAACCTGAATAAGCTCTCCTGACTTTATATAATCCTGCACCCTGTCTTCAGGTATACAGGCGATACCAAAACCGGATAACGCCGCATCAATCCTTTCTGCCTGCAGATTAAACGTGACCTGCCCTTCCACTCTGACCCGTAACGGTTTCCCATCCTTCTCAAACTCCCAGTGGTAAAGCCCACCGACTGTCGGCAGGCGCATATTTATACACCGATGATTTTGTAGCTCGTGCGGCGTTTCAGGTGCAGGGTTTGCAGCGAAATAAGACGGTGCTCCCACCACAGCCATTCTCATGTCAGGCCCAATTCTTACCGCAATCATGTCCTTATCCACGCTTTCTCCCAGACGGATCCCGGCATCAAAACGCCCCTCCACAATATCGACAAAGCCGTTATCAACGACCAGTTCAACATTGATTTCCGGGTATTCCCTGAGGAAGGGTTTTAGCTTCGGCCATACCAGACTTCGCACGGCATGCTCCCCGGCAGATAAACGGATATTGCCGGAGGCAGTGCCGTTCAGTTGAACAAGCGATTCCAGCTCCTGCTCAAGATCGGCAATACGCGGTTCAAGGCAGGCAATAATTCTCTCACCGGCCTCTGTAGGGGCAACGCTTCGGGTCGTGCGGGTCAGAAGGCGGATATTCAGCCTTTCCTCCAGTGCCTTCATCGCGTGGCTGAGTGCAGACTGAGAAACGCCCAGTTTACCCGCTGCTTTGGTAAAACTTCTCTCCCTTGCCACCACAAGAAAGATTTGCAGTTCGTTGAAGTTTTCTTTAAGCATCGGCGATTTCCTTATGGAGGCATTCCCTTCATCGCATACTCATGAAGGGTATTCATAGACACAATCATTTTAGCCCTATTACTGACAATAATGATAATTGATATTCTGACTGTATCGAAAATAAGTCTGAATTATCAGAAGGTTTATCATGAAAATACTCATTGCAGGCGCGACAGGAAGTATTGGCCTTCCTGTCGTCAATATCGCTATTAAAATGGGCCATCAGCCCGTGGCGCTGGTCAGAAATAAACGCAAAGTAAAATTGCTTCCTCGTGGAGCAGATGTTTTTTACGGCGATGTTTCAATGCCTGAAACACTCACCGAATTACCGAAAGATATTGATGCCATCATCTTCACGCTCGGTTCCGATGGTCAGGGTCGTATTGGTGCCAGAGCGATCGATTACGGCGGAGTACGTAATATTTTAAGAATTTTCAAGGATACGCCTGTTCGTATCAGCCTGATGACCACGATTGGCGTGACTGAGCGGCTCAGCACCTGGAATCAACGCACTGAAGTTCATGACTGGAAAAGACGTGCCGAGCGTCTGGTCAGGGCCAGCGGTCATCCCTATACCATCGTCCGGCCCGGCTGGTTTGATTACAACAATGATGATGAGCACAGAATCGTTATGCTTCAGGGTGATCGTCGCCATGCGGGAACACCGGAAGATGGCGTGATATCCCGGGAACAAATCGCCCAGGTTCTGGTCAGTGTCCTGACCAACGACGAGGCAAAAAATAAAACGTTCGAGCTGGTCGCTGAACGAGGTGAAGCACAGCAGGATCTTAACCCACTGTTTGCGGACCTGCAGGCTGATGATCCACAAAAAAATGATGGGGTTCTGGACATAGACAATATGCCTCTGCGTGAAGAACCTGACTGCATTATTAACGAGCTGAATTTGCATTCAAAAAAATTAACCAATCGATAACCCTGACAATTTTGTCATATAGCCGTCAGCCTCATGTCAGTTTAAGTCTGTATATTTGAATATACAGATGGAGGAAGTTACTCCTGATACAAGTCCAGTTTTAAACATAGATTTTAAAAGAGGTATTAGATCCCGTTAAAATAAGCAATTGCATAGCAATCTTAACAAGCACACTACCAGCATAGGTGTTCAGAGTCCGAAGAAACTCAGGCAATTCATCCTGGGTTAAAAAAGCATAGTGCTCTTTCTCATGAGGACTCAAGGCGCTGGCTAGATCAGATGCTGGATTGTACTCGGCCCTGCCAGTCACAACAGCCCTCTCCACAGCGCTGGCGAACCTTACGGACCTTCTCAGTTGCCCCTCGTGCTTCTATCTTTGAAAGAACTGCAAGCAACTCCATCGGCTTGATATCTTTGATTGGCCGGTGACCGATATAAGGAAATACATCTTTCTCAAAGGTTCTCATCATCTCTTCACGATAGGACACAGACCAGCGGTCATAGAGACGCTGATACCACTCCCGCGTAAGAGCCTCAAACGAGTTTTCAGCATCTTGTTGACGACTTAGTTTCTCAATTTTTCGTTCAAGAGAAGGATCATAGCCAGCAGCTAATGTTCTTATAGAATGCTATAACTGCTGATTTATCAAGGAGTAATTGAGTTTTGTAGACTTCAGGGGAGTTGAGTTTGGAGCGGGCGAAGGGAATCGAACCCTCGTATAGAGCTTGGGAAGCTCTCGTTCTACCATTGAACTACGCCCGCAAAGGTGTGCGAGGAGCATTATAAACTTTACTCCTCATCTGGCAAGCCTTCATTCTTAGTAAGTGAATATAAATTAACCGCTTAGCATTTAGGTTTACTGCCCTGAGGCGGTAAATAGCGCAGCGGATCAATCGCCGTGGCGCGATAACGAATCTGGAAATGCAGCCTCACCGAATCGGCATCGGAGTTACCCATGGTGGCAATCTGCTGGCCAATTTTCACGCTTTGCCCGTTGTTAACCATCAGTTTATCGTTATGCGCGTAAGCGGTGATGTAATCCTCGTTATGCTTAATCATCACCAGGTTGCCGTAACCTCGCAGCTGGTTACCGACGTACACCACTTTCCCGGCGGCGGCGGCATAAACCGGCTGACCGCGGCTGCCCGCGATATCGATCCCTTTGTTCCCCCCTTCCGAGGTGGAATAGGTCATAACCACTTTACCGCTTGCAGGCCATCGCCAGCAGCGCTGGCCGACCGGCGGCCAGGAGGATTTCGGCACCGCGGAAGACGGCGTGACTTTCGCGGTTCTGGTGGCAGTTGATTTTTTACTGCCCGAGGATTTAGACGAGCTACTCACTTTCAGCTTCTGCCCAACCTCGATGGTATAGGGCGGCGAAATACCGTTCATTCGCGCCAAATCCCTTACGCTGGTGCCCGTCATACGCGAAATACGCGACAGCGTGTCGCCGCGCTTAACGGTGTAGACCGAGCCGCTGTAGCTGCCTTCTGAGTTGGAGGCGTTTCCAGCACAGCCGGAGAGAATGAGCCCGATAATCAGGCACATTAACAGACGGAATGGCGAAGTGATTTGGCGTCCTGCTCGCAAAGCGAATCCTCGGGTCATGAACGTTCGGGTGAACTATGATAACAGGCTAGCGGCGGATGCCAAACTCCCCGTATCGTAAGCGTGCAGGAATCGGAGGCTTGTTTTGGTAATGCCTTTTTCCCCTTTATGGGCTACGCTGGTTGCCTGAGTCTATGGCCCTGCGGGTAAACGCTGGGTCATCTTTTATTTTCAGGAGTAGTCATGACTGGCGAACATGTCATTTTGCTCGATGAGCACGATAAACCTTCAGGCATTCTGGAGAAGTACGCCGCTCACACCCTCTTCACTCCCCTGCATCTCGCCTTCTCCTGCTGGCTGTTCAATGAACGCGGCCAACTGCTGGTTACGCGCCGTTCGTTAAGCAAAGTGGCCTGGCCTGGAGTCTGGACCAACTCGGTTTGCGGGCATCCGCAGCAGGGCGAAACGTTCGAGCAGGCGATTGTTCGCCGCTGTCGCTTTGAGCTTGGCGTGGAGATTGCAGATATAACGCCGGTTGCCGCCGACTTTCGCTATCGCGCCGTGGCGCCAAATGGCATCGTCGAGAATGAGGTTTGCCCGGTTTATGCGGCGCACGTAACCACCAGCGTTGCGCCGAATACGGATGAGGTGATGGAATATCAGTGGTGCGAGCTTGAAGATATGCTGCGCGCGCTGGAACTGACGCCGTGGGCGTTTAGCCCGTGGATGGTGATGGAAGCCGCCGACGATAAAGCGCGCCAGGCGTTTAGTGCATTCGCGCGCGGCTAGGCATTCCCGGCGTCGCTGCGCTCGGCTGGGCTACCGATTGATGTAGGCCGGATAAGGCAAAGCCGCCATCCGGCAATGTGCGCGGTTATGCCTGATGGCGGCTACGCCTTATCAGGCCTACACGGTATAGATACTGTGGGCATTGACAACATGTATGCCTGATAAGCTACGCGCCATCAGGCATAAAAAAACCCGGCAAGCCGGGTTTTTACTTTTCGCTGTAGCGATTATTTCACCGGGCGCATTGCCGGGAACAGAATCACGTCACGGATGGTGTGGCTGTTGGTGAACAGCATCACCATACGGTCGATACCAATACCCAGACCTGCGGTCGGTGGCAGACCGTGTTCCAGCGCGGTCACGTAGTCTTCGTCGTAGAACATCGCTTCGTCGTCACCGGCTTCTTTCGCGTTAACCTGATCCTGGAAACGCTGCGCCTGGTCTTCTGCATCGTTGAGCTCGCTGAAACCGTTACCGATTTCGCGGCCGCCGATGAAGAATTCAAAGCGGTCAGTGATTTCCGGGTTCTCATCGTTACGACGCGCCAGCGGAGAAACCTCTGCCGGGTATTCGGTGATGAAGGTCGGCTGAATCAGATGCGCTTCGGCCACTTCTTCGAAGATTTCGGTAACGATACGGCCCAGACCCCAGCTCTTCTCAACGCGGATACCGATGCTTTCAGCAATCGCCTTCGCGCTATCAAAGTTATCCAGATCGGCCATATCCGTTTCTGGACGGTATTTCTTGATCGCTTCGCGCATGGTCAGTTTTTCGAACGGCTTACCGAAGTCGAAAGTCTGGTCGCCATAAGGCACCTGAGTGTTACCCAGAATATCCTGCGCCAGGGTGCGGAACAGGGATTCGGTCAGTTCGATCAGATCTTTGTAATCCGCGTACGCCATATAGAGTTCCATCATGGTGAACTCTGGGTTATGGCGAACGGAAATACCTTCGTTACGGAAGTTACGGTTGATTTCGAATACGCGTTCGAAGCCACCCACGACCAGACGCTTCAGGTACAGTTCCGGCGCGATACGCAGGTACATGTCCAGATCCAGTGCGTTGTGATGGGTGATGAATGGACGTGCTGCCGCACCGCCTGGGATCACCTGCATCATTGGGGTTTCAACTTCCATAAAGTTGCGACCCACCATGAACTGACGGATGCCCGCCATAATCTGTGAACGCACTTTAAAGGTCTTGCGGGATTCATCGTTAGAGATGAGGTCCAGGTAACGCTGACGATAACGCGCTTCCTGATCCTGCAGGCCGTGGAATTTGTCCGGCAGCGGACGCAAAGCTTTGGTCAGCAGACGCAGCTCGGTACAATGGATAGACAGTTCACCGGTTTTGGTTTTGAACAGCTTACCTTTCGCGCCCAGGATATCGCCGAGGTCCCATTTTTTGAACTGCTCGTTATAGATGCCTTCCGGCAGGTCGTCACGGGCAACGTACAGCTGAATACGGCCGCCAACGTCCTGTAAAGTCACGAAAGAGGCTTTACCCATAATACGGCGAGTCATCATACGACCAGCAACGGAAACTTCGATATTCAGCGCTTCCAGCTCTTCGCCTTCCTTGCTATCGAATTCAGCGTGCAGTTGGTCTGAGGTACGGTCGCGACGGAAATCATTCGGGAACGGGATGCCCTGCTCACGCAGTGCAGCCAGCTTCTCGCGGCGTGCCTTCATTTCGTTATTAAGATCGACTACCTCGTCAGCGCCTTGTGCGTTTTGTTCAGACATGTTGGTTCCTCATAACCCTGCTTTCAGACTTGCTTCGATAAATTGATCCAGACTTCCGTCCAGTACCGCCTGCGTGTTACGGGTTTCAACCCCGGTGCGCAGGTCTTTAATGCGGGAATCGTCCAGAACATATGAACGAATCTGGCTGCCCCAGCCGATGTCAGACTTGTTATCTTCCATCGCCTGTTTTTCTGCATTCTTCTTCTGCATTTCCAGTTCATAAAGCTTCGCTTTCATCTGCTTCATGGCCTGGTCTTTGTTCTTATGCTGAGAACGGTCGTTCTGGCACTGCGTCACAAGCCCGGTTGGGATGTGAGTGATACGCACCGCGGATTCCGTACGGTTAACGTGCTGACCACCCGCGCCGGAAGCACGGTATACGTCGATACGCAGATCCGCCGGGTTAATGTCGATATCAATATCGTCATCCACTTCCGGGTAAACGAACGCAGAGCTAAACGAGGTATGCCGACGGCCGCCGGAGTCAAACGGACTCTTACGCACCAGGCGGTGAACGCCGGTTTCAGTACGCAGCCAACCGTACGCATAATCGCCGGAGATTTTGATGGTCACGGATTTAATCCCTGCCACGTCACCTTCGGATTCTTCGATAATTTCGGTTTTAAAACCGCGCGCTTCTGCCCAACGCAGATACATGCGCTCCAGCATGCTTGCCCAGTCCTGCGCTTCAGTACCGCCAGAACCGGCCTGGATATCAATGTAACAATCCGCGCTGTCATATTCACCGGAGAACATCCGACGGAATTCCAGCTGCGCCAGCTTATCTTCCAGCGTGTCCAGCTCAGCCACGGCTTCGTTGAAAGTATCTTCGTCGTCGGCTTCTACAGCCAGTTCGAGCAGGCCAGAAACATCCTCAAGACCTTGCGTCATCTGGTCGAGCGTGTCGACGATGGCTTCCAGGGAGGAACGTTCTTTGCCCAGCGCCTGCGCGCGTTCGGGTTCATTCCAGACATCCGGCTGTTCCAGCTCGGCGTTTACTTCTTCCAGACGCTCTTTCTTAGCATCATAGTCAAAGGTACCCCCTAAGAACGTCAGAGCGCTCCGTGAGGTCCTGAATGCGATTATTTACCGGGTTTATTTCAAACATGGTCTATTTTCTTTTAATGGACGAGAAAAATGCGGTTATAAGAGCGGAATCTTAGCGGATTCCCGCTCTTAATTACAGTTAAAGCGGTGCTAATTCGGCCAGAGATTGTCGATGATAAGCTGTAAGGTGCGGTTGCCACGATATTCATTAATGTCCAGCCGGTAAGCCAGCGTCACTTCACGCACGCCGTTATCCGGCCAGATGGCGGTATCGACGTTAAACGCGATGCCGTCCAGCAGCGGCCCGCCGCCCACCGGTTCCACCATCACCTTCAGGTGACGCTCGCCCACCAGCCGCTGTTGCAGCAGGCGGAAACGTCCATCAAATAACGGTTCCGGGAACATTTGCCCCCATGGCCCAGCTTCACGCAGCATCTGCGCCATCTCAAGCGTCATCTCCTGCGGAGTCAGTTCGCCGTCGGAGAGGATCTCCCCTTGCAGCAGCGCCGGATCTAACCATTCCGTCACCAGCTCGCCAAAGCGCAGCTGAAACTCCTCAAACCGCGCTTCTTCCAAAGAGAGTCCTGCCGCCATTGCATGGCCGCCGAACTTCAGCATCAAGTTAGGATGCAGCGTATCCAGACGCTCCAGCGCATCGCGCATGTGCAGCCCCTGAATAGAGCGTCCCGACCCTTTTAACTGACCGTTTCCGGCAGGCGCAAAAGCAATGACCGGGCGGTGGAAACGCTCTTTAATGCGTGAAGCCAGAATTCCGACCACGCCCTGATGCCACTCCGGGTGATACATCGCCAGCCCACCGGGCAACGTTTCACGGCCCCGCTCAAGCTGTTCGCACAGGGTTAACGCCTCTGCCTGCATCCCCTGCTCAATCTCTTTGCGCGTCTGGTTTAGGGCATCCAGCTCGCTTGCCAGCATGCGGGCTTCACCGAGGTTATCGGAAAGCAGCAGCGCCACGCCGACCGACATATCATCGAGACGGCCTGCGGCGTTCAGGCGCGGGCCCAGCGCAAAGCCGAGATCGCTTGCGACCAGTTTCGATGCGTCACGGTTAGCAATTTCAAGCAGCGCCTTAATGCCCGGACGGCAAACGCCGGCACGAATGCGGCTGAGCCCTTGCCAGGTCAGGATTCGGTTGTTGGCATCCAGCGGCACCACGTCGGCTACCGTCCCCAACGCCACCAGATCGAGAAACTCGACAATCTTCGGCACGGCAATACCGCGGCGCTCAAACCAGCCTTTTTCTTTAAGGTGGCTACACAGCACCAGCATCAGGTAGAAAGCGACGCCCACGCCCGCCAGCGATTTCGACGGGAACGGGCAGTCGACGAGGTTCGGGTTGACCATCGCATCGGCGTTGGGCAACTTTTCTCCCGGCAGGTGATGATCGGTGACCAGCACGCGGATCCCCAGCGCATGCGCGTGATCGACCCCTTCATGGGATGAGATCCCGTTATCCACGGTCATGATCATCTGCGCACCGCGCGCATGAGCCTGATCGACCACTTCCGGGCTTAGGCCGTAACCGTCTTCAAAGCGGTTGGGCACCAGGTATTCCACGCTTTGGCAGCCCATCGCGCGCAGCGACAGGACGCTTAACGCAGTACTGGTCGCGCCGTCGGCATCAAAATCGCCCACCACCATGATGCGCAGGTTTTTCTCGAATGCGTCGTGCAGCATCTCAACGGCTTTTTCGACGCCCGTCAGGCTGCGCCAGTGCAGCATTCCTTTCAGGCCGCGCTCCAGATCGCCTGCCGACTTCACGCCCCGGCTGGCGTACAGACGACGCAGCAGCGGGGAGAGTTCTTCCGGGAGCGCAATTGAATCATCCACCTCACGGCGGCGAAGTTGTGTCTGATGTTTCACGCGAATTATTTACCGCCGGTCTGTTTTTGATGTTCGTCGAGGAAGGCTTTCATCTCTTTCGGCCCCTGATAACCTGGAACCACATAGCCATCGTTGAGAACGATAGCCGGGGTACCGTTGATACCGAACTGCACGCCCAGCGCGTAGTGGTTGGCAATATCGATATTACAGCTTGCAGCCTGTACGCCTTTGCCCGCCATCGCATCATCGAACGCTTTGTTGCGATCTTTAGCGCACCAGATGGATTTCATATCCTGCTCGGCCTGGCTTTGGATCCCCTGACGTGGGAACGCCAGATAGCGCACGGTGATCCCCAGCGCGTTATAGTCTTTCATCTCTTCATGCAGCTTGTGGCAGTAGCCACAGGTGATGTCAGTGAAGACGGTGATGACATGTTTTTCCTGCGCGGCTTTGTAAACAATCATCTCTTTATCCAGCGCTTTCAGGTGCGTCATCAGCAAAGCGTTAGTGACGTTCACCGGCTGCGCGCCGCTGACATCATACATCGGCCCCTGGATGATGTGTTTGCCATCTTCCGTCACGTACAGCACGCCGCTGTTGGTCAGCACCGTTTTCATGCCCGCCACGGGGGCAGGCTGGATGTCGGTACTCTGCACGCCAAGCTTCGCCAGCGATTGTTTAATTGCGGCATCGTCAGCATGGGCGAGGCCGGAAAAAGCGGCGGCCAGCAGGGTGAACATCATTAAACCTTTTTTCATAAATTATCCTTTAATCAGCATCATGCTCGTGGATGGTGCTGTTGATGAAGTTGTCGCAGCCGCTCGGTGGCAACATGCGTATAAATTTGGGTGGTCGATAAATCGCTATGCCCTAACAGCATTTGCACCACGCGCAGATCGGCGCCGTGGTTTAGCAAATGCGTCGCGAAGGCGTGACGTAAAACGTGCGGTGACAGCTTTTCGCTATCAATCCCGGCCAATTGGGCATAGTGCTTAATACGATGCCAGAAGGTCTGTCGCGTCATTTGCTGGGCGCGCTGGCTTGGGAACAGCACGTCGATAGCCACGCCGTTCAACATCCACGGGCGACCGTGCTCCAGCCAGTTTTCAACCCAATACACGGCCTCTTCCCCCAGAGGAACCAGCCGCTCTTTATTCCCTTTACCGATAACCCGCACCACGCCCTGGCGCAGGCTGATATCGCTCATCGTCAGGCCGACGAGTTCTGAAACGCGCAGCCCGGTAGCATACAGCACTTCGAGCATCGCCTTATCACGAAGCTCAAGCGGTTGGTCAACAACCGGCGCCTTTAGTAAACGTTCGACCTGCGCTTCACTGAGGTCTTTCGGCAACCGTTGAGGTAGTTTAGGCGATGCCAGCTGCGCGCTAGGATCATCTGCGCGAATTTTTTCACGGTACAGGTGCTGAAAGAAACGACGCATAGCGCTGAGCAGCCGCGCCGTGCTGGTTGCTTTATAGCCGCCCTGCTGGCGTTCAGCGAGTAAGTTTTGCAGATCGTCGCTTTGAGCATTCTCAATCGTCAGGCTGCGATGCGCCAGCCATTCAACCACCATCGTGAGGTCACGACGGTACGCGCTAAGGGTGTTTTCCGCCAGATTTCGCTCCAGCCACAGCGCATCGAGAAATTGTTCGATTCGTGCAAGATCCTTGTCCACATCGGCTCCTGTGCGTGTTTAATCAGCGTCATTATGCCTGATTCAGGTGCCTTTCTGGTACACTACCGACATCATCATCATCAGAATCGAGAGCTGTACGTCATGAATATCGGCCTTTTTTATGGTTCCAGCACCTGTTACACCGAGATGGCAGCAGAGAAAATCCGTGACATCATCGGGCCGGAACTGGTCACACTGCATAATTTAAAAGATGATTCCCCGGCGTTAATGGAGCAGTACGATGTGCTCATTCTGGGGATCCCGACCTGGGATTTTGGTGAAATTCAGGAAGATTGGGAAGCGGTCTGGGAACAACTGGATACGCTGAATCTGGAAGGCAAAATTATTGCGCTCTACGGAATGGGCGATCAGCTTGGCTATGGTGAATGGTTCCTCGACGCGCTGGGTATGCTGCACGACAAGCTCGCGACGAAAGGGGTGAAATTTGTCGGCTATTGGCCAACCGAAGGCTATGAGTTCACCAGCCCGAAACCGGTTATTGCTGACGGGCAGCTGTTTGTCGGTCTCGCGCTGGATGAAACCAACCAGTACGATCTCAGTGATGAGCGCATCCAAAGCTGGTGTGAACAAATTCTTGGCGAAATGGCCGAGCAGTTCTCTTAATGCTGCCCCGGCGCGGGTTGCTGCAATAATATCCGCCGCAGGTCGCGCCACTCCTCAGCATTCATACTGTCTGCCGCTAACCACAGATGATGGCGTCGACCACCGTCACAGCGGCGGATCCGCAGCATCATCCCTGAGCTCAACATCCACGGCGCCCCCAGAATATCCCACTCCTGATCGTGCCAGCGTAAGCGGGAATCCATCAGCAGCTTAATTTCCCCCTGATGCGAATGAATGCGCCGTTGGCTGCGCACGCAGTCGAACACCACCAGCGACAGCAACAACAGCCAAAGCGGGGTGTAGCTTAACGGCCACGGCATCAGCAGCACAAAGGCCGCCACTAAACCATGGAGCAGTAAAGAGAGCCACTGTGAGCGCCAGGAGACGCGTAAATCAGATTGCCACAGGACCACGTTCCCGATTCCGTGTTTGAATAAGTTGTACCATACGCTGGAAGTCGGCATTAGCCGGTTTACCGTGGTTCATCAGCCAGTTGAACAGGTCTGGGTCATCACATTCCAGCAGACGGATAAAGACCGTTTTGTCTTCATCGCTCAGCGTGTCGTACTCATGCTCGAAGAACGGCATGATTGAAATATCGAGTTCACGCATACCTCGGCGGCATGCCCAATGGATACGGGCTTTGTTATTGATGTCCATAATTTCCTTCCAGCATTACGTTGTGATTAGTTTAACGTGTTTTTTGCAGTTACCTTACTGGAATCTCACGTTACACGCGCCATATTCCAAAAAAAACCATGATAAATGAAAGGGATTCATTTTGTTTCGTGACGTCTCGCAGAACGCGCTAACGGCACAAAACGACCGTCGAAAGCGCTTGCAATGACCGGTATCTCTTTTACCATGAGTCAAAAGCGCGTTCGTTACTCAATTCAGGACACCCATATGCCTTTTACTCCATTTCCTCCACGAAAGCCTTGCGCCTGTGCGCGTTTACCGCTGACGTTAATGACGCTAGATGACTGGGCGCTGGCGACCCTCACCGGGGCTGACAGCGAAAAGTATCTGCAGGGCCAGGTCACTGCTGACGTCGCGCAGATGGACGAACATCAGCATCTGCTGGTGGCGCATTGCGATGCCAAGGGCAAAATGTGGAGCAACCTGCGTCTGTTCCGCCGCCAGGACGGTTTTGCCTTTATTGAGCGCCGCAGCGTGCGTGAAGCGCAGCTAACGCAATTGAAGAAATACGCCGTATTCTCGAAAGTGACCATCGCAGCAGACGACTCCCTCGTCTTGCTGGGCGTTGCCGGTTTCCAGGCGCGCGCCGCGCTAGCCAATCTTTTTACTGAGCTGCCTGACGCCGATAAACCGAGCGTGCAGGAAGGCGAAACGTCGCTGCTGTGGTTCGCTCATCCAGACGAGCGTTTCCTGCTGGTCACCGATGCCGCCACCGCCGAACGGGTCACCGAAGCACTACGTGGTGAAGCCCAGCTTAATAACAGCCAGCAGTGGCTGGCGTTAGACATCGAAGCCGGTCTACCGGTGATTGATGAAGCCAACAGCGCGCTGTTTATTCCGCAGGCTACAAACCTACAGGCGCTGGGCGGTATCAGCTTTAAAAAAGGCTGCTATACCGGTCAGGAGATGGTGGCTCGCGCTAAATTCCGTGGCGCCAACAAGCGTGCGCTGTGGACGTTAGCAGGCAACGCCGCCCGCGTACCGGAAGCCGGGGAAGATCTCGAGCTGAAAATGGGTGACAACTGGCGCCGTACCGGTACCGTGCTGGCAGCGGTTCAACTGGATGATGGTCAGCTATTGGTGCAGGTGGTTATGAATAACGATATGGAAGCCGATAGCGTGTTCCGGGTGCGCGATGATGCCAATACATTGAGCATTCAACCGCTGCCGTATTCGTTAGACAAAGAGTAATTGCCCCGCGCTGTGTGGGAGTAGGCCTGATAAGCACAGCCCATCAGGCTATTCGGTGCCGATTGCCGGATGGCGGCGTTGCCTTATCCGGCCTACAAGCGTAGCCCGGACGAGGCATTTACGCCGCCAGGGGAGTTGGTAGCCTGGCCAAGCGCAGCGCCGCCGGGATAGCACAAAAACTACGCGACCTGCCCCACATACAAATATATCGCCAGGAAATGACAGGCGCTACCGCCTAACACGAAGCCGTGCCAGATAGCGTGGTTGTACGGTATCCGCTTGCAGACATAAAAAATCACCCCCAACGAATAGATAATCCCGCCCAGCGCCAGCAGCGTTACCCCGCCCGGCGACAGCTTGACCGCCAACTGATACACCACAATCAGCGACAGCCAGCCCATGGTCAAATAGGTCACCAGCGACAGAATTTTAAAACGATGTGCAATGGTCAGCTTGAACAAAATGCCCAGCAGCGCCAGGCTCCAGATGACAATCATCAGACCTCGCGCCAGCGGTGAGTCCAGCCCCACCAGCAAAAATGGCGTGTAGGTGCCGGCAATCAACAGGTAAATCGCGCAATGGTCGAATTTTTTGAGCCATACTTTGGCACGCTGGGAAGGAATGGCGTGGTACAGCGTCGAGGCCAAAAACAGCAGGATCATGCTGCCGCCGTACAGGCTATAGCTGGTGATGGCCGTTGCGTTGGCGTTAGCCTCAAGGGCCTGTACCAGCAGCAACACCAGCCCAACGATTCCCATAACAAAACCGACGCCGTGACTAATGCTATTGGCAATTTCCTCTGCCAGAGAATATCCCTGCTTAATGAGTGGTTTCTTATCCATTACGCGCTCCGGGCGAACGAAAAATCGTACAAACACCCTAGCGTAACTGAGAATGATTCCAGTGAACACATGTAAGCTAAAATAAAATGATGAATTTTTGTAAAATCTTACCAATCAATTAGTTAATAGGATCATTCAACTCACACGTGTAAGCTTTTTTACGCGATACGTTTAAATTCAATAACATAAAAAGTATTCTCACCAGGGTAAATATCTGCAATCACCTGTTTTAACTCAGGAAGCGTCATATTTTCCTGCTCAGCGTGCCGCTGGGTCAGCGTATCCATCGTCACGGTCGCGGTTGCCTGCACGGCGATAGTACAAAAATAGCCGTCATCTTCGTAACGGCCAACCCGCAGAATATCGCCCACCTTAAAATGAGACTCCGCCGCATCGCGCAGCGTAATGGTCTTGCGGCCAGCCAGAATGTCGTCCTGAAAACGTTGAAAAAAAGTGATGTCGTTTGGCTGCATGGTATCATTCCCTATAGGTCATTTAATTTACGAGTATCGCCACCGTGAGCTTATTCTCCCACGCCGCCATTGCCAGCCTCAATAATCTTGAGATGATGGTCTATCACTATGTCATCAAAAATCGTGACACGGTGATGTACATGACCATCCGCGAGCTGGCGGATGCGGCGGGCGTATCCACCACGACGGTGATGCGGTTTTGTCGTAAGCTCAACTGCGATGGTTACTCGGAGTTTCGCGTGCGCTTCAAATTATACCTGGAGCAGGATGAACCGCAGCAGACAAATTTCGGCACCAGTGAAATTATTAGCTTTTTTAAAAGCGTCAATAATGATGAATTTGATACGCTACTCAATGAGGCGGTCGAAATAATACTGTCTTCGGAACGTGTTATTTTTGTCGGCGCAGGCACCTCTGGTTCATTAGCAAAATATGGCGCACGGTTCTTTTCCAATATTGGAAAATTCAGTAATCACATTGACGATCCCTATTTCCCGGTAACTAACGACATGGCCAAAAATGCTCTGGCGATTGTGCTTTCCGTTTCCGGTGAAACGGAAGAGATCCTGCGTTTTGCTGGGCAGTTCAGCCTGCATCGCTGCAAGGTCATGTCCATCACCAGTCATGAAAACTCACGGCTGGCAAAACTCGCCGATTTCAACCTCTCGTGGCATGTTCCACAAACGCGTATCGGCGGAGTTTATGATATTACGACGCAGATCCCAGTTATCTATATTCTGGAAACGTTAGGCCGTAAACTGGCGAAGAAATTAGCATAAAAAAACAGGGTGTTTTATAGATGTCACATATTCCTTTTGGTGGAATTTGTTATATCGTGACATTTATTATCCCTTTGTTAGACTCGAATTTATTAAGCCAAATAAATGAGCATAACAAAGATGAAAAAACTGACCTTACCGAAAGACTTTTTATGGGGCGGTGCCATAGCCGCACACCAGGTTGAAGGCGGCTGGAATAAAGGCGGCAAAGGCCCCAGCATCTGTGATGTGCTAACCGGTGGCGCCCACGGCGTTCCCCGCGAAATTACGCAGGAAGTGGTGCCCGGTAAATACTATCCGAACCATGAGGCCATCGACTTCCACGGCCACTATAAAGAAGACATCAAGCTGTTCGCCGAAATGGGCTTCAAATGCTTCCGCACTTCGATTGCCTGGACCCGCATCTTCCCAAACGGCGATGAAACCCAGCCAAATGAAGAAGGGCTGAAGTTCTACGACGATATGTTCGATGAGCTGCTGAAATATAATATCGAACCGGTCATTACCCTTTCCCACTTCGAAATGCCGCTGCATCTGGTGCAGCAGTACGGGGCATGGACTAACCGCAAAGTGGTCGATTTCTTTGTCCGCTTTGCCGAAGTCGTTTTCGAACGTTATAAGCACAAGGTCAAATACTGGATGACCTTCAACGAGATCAATAACCAGCGTAACTGGCGCGCCCCGCTATTTGGTTACTGCTGTTCTGGCGTGGTTTACACCGAGCATGAGAATCCAGAAGAGACCATGTATCAGGTACTGCACCACCAGTTTGTTGCCAGCGCACTGGCAGTGAAGGCTGCGCGTCGTATTAATCCAGAAATGCAGGTCGGCTGTATGCTGGCGATGGTGGCGCTCTATCCGTTCTCCTGTAAGCCGGAAGATGTGATGTTTGCTCAGGAATCCATGCGTGAGCGCTATGTCTTTACCGACGTGCAAATGCGTGGCTACTACCCGCGCTATGTACTGAATGAGTGGGAGCGTCGCGGCTTCAACATCAAAATGGAAGCCGGTGATGAAGACATTCTGCGTGAAGGCACCTGTGCCTATCTGGGGCTTAGCTACTACATGACCAACGCCGTGAAGGCCGAAGGCGGCAGGGGCGATGCGATTTCCGGTTTCGAAGGTAGCGTGCCTAATCCGCACGTAAAAGCTTCCGACTGGGGATGGCAGATTGATCCGGTTGGCCTGCGTTATTCGCTGTGCGAGCTGTACGAGCGTTATCAGAAGCCATTGTTTATCGTCGAAAACGGTTTTGGCGCTTACGATAAGGTGGAAGACGACGGCAGCATTAATGATGATTACCGTATCGACTATCTGCGTGCGCACGTGGAAGAGATGATGAAAGCGGTCACCTACGATGGCGTTGATCTGATGGGCTACACGCCGTGGGGCTGCATCGACTGCGTGTCCTTCACCACCGGGCAGTACAGCAAACGTTACGGCTTTATCTATGTGAACAAGCATGATGACGGCACGGGGGATATGTCGCGTTCACGTAAGAAGAGTTTTAACTGGTACAAAGAGGTGATTGCCAGCAACGGCGAGAGTCTGTGAGTTTTGCCGGATGGCGCTACGCTTATCCGGCCTACGGGAACTTCCCCCTCACCCCGGCCCTCTCCCCAAAGGGGCGAGGGAGAAAAGCGGACGTGCCACATGCTCGACCGGTCCCCTCATCCCCACGGGGCGAGGGAGAAAAGCGGGCGTGCCACATGCTCGACCGGTCCCCTCATCCCCACGGGGCGAGGGAGAAAAGCGGGCGTGCCACATGCTCGATCGGTCCCCTCTCCCCCACGGGGAGAGGGTTAGGGTGAGGGGGCAATCTCGCACTACTTCCCACCCGCTAACTCCAGAAAACTCCCCGTCACATAAGACGCCTTCTCACTCAACAGCCAGACAATCGCCTGCGCCACCTCTTCAGGCTCGCCGCCGCGCTGCATCGGCAGCATCGACTTCACGCGATCGACGCGCCCCGGCTCGCCGCCGCTGGCGTGCATCTCGGTATAAATCAAACCCGGGCGCACGCCATTCACGCGGATCCCCTGCGCCGCGACCTCAAGCGCCAGCCCCGTTGTCAGCGTGTCCACCGCCCCCTTTGAAGCCGCGTAATCCACATATTCAAAAGGCGCACCCAGGCGAGATGCCGCAGAAGAGACGTTTACAATCGCGCCTCCCTGCCCCATCCGCTTTACCGCCTCACGGCAACAGAGGAAATAGCCGGTGACGTTAGTTTTCAGTACCCGATTGATACGCTCGGCGCTCAGCGCTTCCACGCGGCTTTGCGTAAACAGGATACCGGCGTTATTGACCAGCGCGGTCAGCGCCTCTGGTTGCTCGTCCAGTACCGCAAACATCGCCTCGACCTGCGCTTCATCCCCCACATCGGCCTGCACAGCAAATGCCTTACCGCCCGACGCCTTAATAAGGCTCACCACTTCATCCGCCGCCTGCGCATTCTGGTGATAGTTCACCGCGACCGTATACCCTTCCTGCGCCAGCTGGATCGCCGTCGCTCGACCAATTCCCCGGCTTGCGCCGGTGACCAATGCCAGTGCCATACGTTTCTCCCAAAAAAATAAAGGCGCCGAAGCGCCTTTAAAGAATAGTGTAATCAAGCGATTACTGATATTCGCTCATCGGGACACAAGAGCAGAACAGGTTACGGTCGCCGTAAACATCGTCGAGACGTTTCACCGTCGGCCAGTATTTGTTCGCCATGCCCGCCGGGAAAACAGCAACTTCACGGCTGTAACCATGATTCCACTCGCTCACCAGCTCACTCTGCGTGTGCGGCGCGTTAACCAGCGGGTTATCTTCGAGCGTCCACTCACCCGCTTTCACGCGGTCGATTTCAGCGCGGATTGCCAGCATCGCCTCAATAAAGCGATCCAGCTCAGCTTTGCTTTCCGATTCGGTCGGCTCAACCATCAGCGTACCGGCTACCGGGAATGACATGGTCGGTGCGTGGAAACCGTAGTCGATCAAGCGCTTAGCAATATCCAGCTCGCTGATGCCCGTCTCTTCTTTCAGCGGACGAATATCAAGAATACATTCGTGCGCCACGTGACCGTCGCGACCGGTGTACAGCACCGGATAAGCGTCTTTCAGGCGAGTCGCAATATAGTTAGCGTTCAGAATCGCCAGCTGGCTTGCCTGTTTTAAGCCTTCCGCGCCCATCATGCGGATATACATCCAGCTGATTGGCAAAATAGAGGCGCTACCGAACGGTGCCGCGGAGACCGCGCCCTGACGGGTCAGCATGCCTTCAATATGCACAACGCTATGGCCCGGAACAAACGGCGCCAGATGCGCTTTCACGCCGATAGGCCCCATACCTGGGCCGCCGCCGCCGTGCGGAATACAGAAAGTTTTATGCAGGTTAAGGTGCGAAACGTCCGCGCCGATAAAGCCTGGGGAAGTAATGCCCACCTGCGCGTTCATGTTCGCGCCATCAAGATAAACCTGACCGCCGAACTGGTGCACGATTTCACACACTTCGCGGATCGTCTCTTCATACACGCCGTGGGTCGACGGGTAGGTCACCATAATGCAGGACAGGTTCGCCGCATTCTGCTCCGCTTTCGCGCGCAGATCGGCCAGATCGATGTTGCCGTTTTTATCACAAGCCACTACCACAACCTGCATTCCCGCCATCTGCGCGGAGGCCGGGTTAGTGCCGTGCGCCGAGCTTGGGATAAGGCAAATATCGCGATGACCGTCGTTACGGCTTTCATGGTAGTGACGAATCGCCAGCAGACCCGCATATTCGCCCTGCGCGCCGGAGTTCGGCTGCATACACAGCGCGTCGTAACCGGTTAATTTCACCAGCCAATCGGACAGCTGACCGATCATCTGATGGTAACCTTCCGCCTGCTCAACCGGGCAGAACGGGTGCAGTTCGGCAAATTCAGGCCACGTGATTGGGATCATTTCCGCGGCGGCGTTAAGCTTCATGGTGCACGATCCCAGCGGGATCATCGCCTGATTCAGCGCCAGATCTTTACGCTCCAGAGAGTGCATATAGCGCATCATCTCCGTTTCGCTGTGGTAGCGATTAAAGACCGGGTGGCTGAGAATGGCATCATCACGCAGCATGGTCTGCGGGATAGAGCGGCTATCGAGCGCGACATCTTTGTCCAGCGTGTCGATATCCAGGCCGTGGTTGTCGCCCAGAATGACGTTAAACAGACCCAGCACATCTTCGCGAGTGGTGGTTTCGTTCAGGGTGATCCCCACGGCGTTCAGGATGTCGCTACGCAGGTTAATCTCAGCGGCTTGCGCGCGCGCCAGTACGGCGGCTTTGTCGGCCACTTCGACACACAGGGTGTCAAAGTAGTGCGCAAAACGCAGCTTCTGGCCTTTTTGTTGCAGGCCGGCAGCCAGAATATCGGTCAGACGGTGGATACGATTGGCGATACGTTTCAGGCCAACCGGGCCGTGATAAACAGCATACAGGCTGGCGATGTTCGCCAGCAGTACCTGCGAGGTACAGATGTTGGAGTTGGCTTTCTCGCGGCGGATATGCTGCTCACGCGTCTGCATCGCCATGCGCAGGGCGGTATTGCCCGCCGCATCTTTCGATACGCCGATAATACGGCCCGGCATCGCGCGCTTGAATTCATCTTTGGCTGCAAAGAACGCCGCGTGTGGGCCGCCGTAGCCCATCGGTACGCCGAAACGTTGAGCGGAGCCGAAGACAATGTCCGCGCCCTGCTTACCCGGTGCGGTTAACAGCACCAGCGCCATAAAATCAGCGGCAACGCTTACGACCACTTTGCGCGATTTCAGCTCAGCGATCAGCTTGCTGTAGTCGTGAACCTCGCCGGTCGTACCTACCTGCTGTAACAGCACGCCGAAGACGTCCTGATGCTCGAGCGCCTTGTCCGCGTCATCCACAATCACGTCAAAGCCGAAGGTTTCCGCACGGGTGCGCACCACGTCCAGCGTTTGCGGATGCACGTCAGCGGCGACGAAGAAGCGATTCGCATTTTTCAGTTTGCTGACGCGTTTAGCCATTGCCATGGCTTCAGCCGCGGCGGTCGCTTCGTCCAGCAAGGAGGCGGAGGCCATATCCAGGCCGGTCAAATCCAGCGTCACCTGCTGGAAGTTGAGCAACGATTCCAGGCGCCCCTGCGACACTTCCGGCTGATACGGAGTGTAAGCCGTGTACCAGCCTGGATTTTCCAGCATATTACGCTGAATAACCGGCGGCAGCTGTACCGGGGTGTAGCCCATGCCAATGTATGACTTAAAGCGCTTGTTGCGGCTGGCAATCGCCTTCAGCTCTGCCAGCGCGGCGAATTCTGTCGTGGCGTCGCCTACCTGTGGCGGCGTAGCAAGCTGGATATCTTTCGGCACGATCTGCCCAATCAGCGCATTTAATGAATCTGCGCCGACGGTTTTGAGCATTTCATGCTGCTGTTGGGCATCCGGCCCGATGTGACGTTCAATAAACGCGCCACGGTTTTCAAGCTGGCTTAAAGTCTGTGTCATGAGCGATGGTTCCTGAAACGTGCGGTGAATCGAGATTATCTAACTGAACTGCCCGGTGGCGCTTCGCTTACCGGGCCCACATCACGTAGGCCGGATAAACGCAGTGCCATCCGGCACAACCTTACTCGTTTTCTAATAATGCTTCGTATGCGGTTGCATCGAGCAACGCGGCAACCTGCGATTCGTCACTGGCTTTAATTTTGAAGATCCAGCCGCCTTCATATGGTTCACTGTTCACAAGCTCCGGTGAATCACCCAGTTCTTCGTTGACGGCGACAATTTCACCGCTGATTGGCGCGTAAATATCAGAAGCCGCTTTAACGGATTCTGCGACCGCACAGTCATCGCCCGCGCTAACGGTGGCGCCTACGTCCGGCAGGTCAACAAAGACCATATCGCCCAGGAGCTCCTGCGCGTGCTCGGTAATCCCCACGGTGTAGCTACCGTCAGCTTCTTTGCGCAGCCATTCGTGTTCTTTGCTGTATTTCAGTTCTGCTGGTACGTTGCTCATCAAAAATTCTCCAGAATAAGAATAGGTTACGCGACGGCCTTGCCGTTACGCACAAAAATAGGTTTGGTCACTTTCACCGGCATTTCGCGGTTACGGATTTGCACAATTGCCGTTTCGCCAATCCCTTCCGGGACGCGAGCCAGCGCAATGCTGTGGCCTAAAGTTGGCGAGAAGGTGCCGCTGGTGATCGTCCCTTCACAGGCGTTGCCGTTGGCATCGGTAAAGCGTACCGGCAGTTCGCCGCGCAGAACGCCTTTCTCTGTCATCACCAGGCCGACGAGTTGTTCAGTCCCTCTCTCGCGTTCTTGTTCCAGTACGTCGCGACCAATAAAGTCACGATCGGCCGGTTCCCAGGCGATAGTCCAGCCCATATTGGCAGCCAGCGGCGAAACGCCTTCATCCATCTCCTGACCGTACAGGTTCATGCCCGCTTCCAGACGCAGCGTGTCGCGCGCGCCCAGACCGCAAGGCTTCACGCCAGCCTGTACCAGCTTTTGCCAGAAATCAGCGGCCTGCTCTTTCGGCAGCGCAATTTCATAACCCGCTTCCCCGGTATAGCCGGTCGTCGCGATAAAGAAGTCGCCCGCCTGTACGCCAAAGAACGGTTTCATGCCGTCAACGGCCTGACGCTGCTCATCGGTAAACAGGCTATTGGCTTTCGCCTGCGCGTTCGGCCCCTGTACCGCAATAAGCGACAGGTCATCACGGACGGTGATGTCGATGGCATAAGGTTCGGCGTGTTGGGTAATCCAGGAGAGGTCTTTTTCGCGGGTAGCGGAGTTAACAACGAGGCGGAAATAATCTTCGGTAAGGTAATAGACAATCAGGTCGTCAATCACGCCACCCGAGGCATTTAGCATGCCGCTGTAAAGCGCTTTACCCGGTTTGGTGAGCTTTGCGACGTCGTTCGCCAGCAGGTAGCGCAGAAATTCTCGGGTTCTCGGGCCGTGGAGGTCAACGATGGTCATATGCGACACATCGAACATCCCGGCATCGGTACGCACCGCGTGGTGTTCATCAATCTGCGAGCCATAGTGCAGCGGCATCATCCAGCCGTGGAAATCTACCATGCGCGCGCCACATAACACGTGCTGATCGTACAAAGGCGTTTCTTGAGCCATCATATCCTCGTTTTGTAAATCGCACCACAAAACCTGACGCCGATCCCCGTCTAAGGCACCGACGCAAACGTTATCTTTTCCCTGAACTTACCACTGAACACCGTCGTTAACCATCAAGAAAAAAGGGCCATCACATTAGCTTATGACCCAAAGACGCCAAAAATCATACAGAACTATCAACTGCAAAAAAGCGAAATACGCCACATATTATTAACAATAACGGCGAAATATTTAGCACAAGATAATATTTCCTGCGGGAAACAAGGCGTGTTTTCCGTAACAAAAAAATGGATGGATTAATAAAACTAATGCGAAAAATGACGTGAAATTAGATTTTTTCAAATGAGGGAGAGACTCCCGGTGGAATCACCGGGAGTAAAAGTGTGAGCGACTTAACGAAGCCACTCAGGCAGGTCATTCAGGCCCATCGCCTGACGAATTAATTGCGGCTTAACGCCGGGCAGCGTGTCCGCCAGTTTCAGGCCGATATCGCGCAACAGTTTTTTCGCCGGATTTTCCCCAGCGAACAGTTCGCGGAAACCTTGCATGCCCGCCAGCATGACCGCCGCGCTATGCTTGCGGCTACGCTCGTAACGACGCAGATAGAAATGCTGACCAAAATCTTTGCCCTGCGCCTGTAGCCGTTTAAGCTCATTAATCAGTTCAGCCGCATCCATAAAGCCCAGATTAACGCCCTGCCCGGCAAGCGGGTGGATGGTGTGCGCCGCATCGCCGACCAGCGCTAAACGGTGCGCCGCAAACTGGCGCGCATAGCGTCCGGTGAGCGGGTAAATCTGCCGCTCACTCTCCACCTTGCAAAGCCCCAGACGGTTATCAAAGGCAATATTCAGCGCCTGATTAAATTCGGCTGCATCGGCTTGCTGCATCCGCTCAGCTTCCTGCGGCGACAGCGACCAGACAATAGAGCATAAATGAGGATCGGACAGCGGCAGGAAAGCGAGGATACCTTCGCCGTGGAAACACTGGCGCGCGACGGCTTCATGCGGCTCCTCGGTGAGCACGGTGGCGACCAGCGCATGGTGTCGGTAATCCCAGAAGGTCAGCGGAATATCGGCTTTGTTGCGTAGCCAGGAGTTTGCGCCGTCGGCGCCAACCACCAGGCGAGCGGTCAGCATGTTGCCATCTTTCAGGGTCAAAAAGGCTTCGTTCTCGCCCCACACCACCTGCTGTAATTCTGCCGGTGCCATTAACGTGACGTCTGCGCAGCGCTCGGCCTTTTGCCACAGCGCCTGATGAATAACCGCATTCTCGACGATATGCCCGAGATGGCTGTAACCCATGCTGCGGTCGTCAAACGCGATGCGGCCAAAGCTGTCTTTATCCCACACTTCCATGCCGTGGTAACAGCTGGCGCGCTGGGCAACAATTGCCGACCAGACGTCCAGCTTCGATAACAGCTTTTCGCTACCCGCATTAATGGCCGACACGCGCAGCGCAGGCGGCGCATCGGCGGCAAGTGGCTGCGGCAGCGATTGTTCCAGTACTGCAACCCGCAGGCCGCTGCCCTGTAAACCGCAGGCCACCGCCAGCCCAACCATTCCACCGCCTACGATGGCAACATCAACACTTTGCACATTAACTCCTTAAAGCTCTTAACGAGCGACCCAGCCCAGCGTACGCTGCGCCAGCACATCGCGTGCCGGGGTAAATAATTCCATTGCCATCAGCCCCGCGTTGCGTCCGGCAACCAGCGGCGCCCAGCGGTTAGCAAACAGATGCACCAGACCGTCCGTAACGCCAATGGTGGCAGATTTATCCTCTGCCCGCTGGCGTTGATACTGGCATAACAGCGGGTAGTCGCCGATATCGTGATTGTTGGCATGCGCCTGCGCCAGCGTTTCTGCCAGCGTCATCACATCGCGCAAGCCTAAGTTAAATCCCTGCCCGGCAATCGGATGCAGCGTCTGCGCGGCGTTGCCCACCAGCGCCAGCCGGTGTGACACGGTGCGCGTTGCGGTAGATAACGATAGCGGATAAGCGTTGCGCGCCCCGGCCTGGGTAATGCGACCTAATCGCCAGCCAAACGCCTGCTGCAGTTCGTGGCAAAAACGTTCATCTGACCAGCTTAATACCTCGTCATGACGTTCCAGCGGATGACACCACACCAGCGAGCAGCGGTTATGGGACATCGGCAACATTGCCAGCGGCCCGTATTCGGTGAAGCGCTCGAACGCACGTCCCTGATGAGGGACGGCGGTGGTGACGTTAGCAATTACCGCCACCTGATTATACGGTTCCTGCTGCCAGTGAATACCGCACTGCTCGCCCAGCGTTGAGCGCGAGCCATCAGCCGCCACCAGCAGTTTACCGTGCAGCGTTTCGCCGTTATCCAGCGTGACGCTCACGCCGTCGGATTGCCGCTCGACCTGCGTCACTCGTGAAGGACAATGCAGCGTCACGCCGCGCGCTTTGCGCAGCAAGCCGAACAGCCGCTGACCGACGTCATGCAGCTCGACCACGTTACCGAGCGCCGCCAGACGGTAGTCGGCAGCGTCCAGGGTGACAAATCCCGCGTGACCACGATCGCTGACATGCACGGTGGTAATAGCGGTCGCACAGTCGGCAATGGCCTGCCAAAGATCGATTTTCTCCAGCTGCTGACAGGTGCCAGCGGCCAGCGCAATCGCTCGCGCATCAAAGCCCGGGTGCTGGGCGGCGTGAATATCAGCCGCCTCAATCACGTGTACCGGCAGACGGCCAGCGGTAAGTTGCGATGCCGCCAGGGCAAGCGTGGCGCCGGTCATTCCGCCGCCGACGATTATCAGGCTCATAGCTTTCGCGCCGCCGCCATCAAGGCTTCAATGTCATCGGCGTTTTTGACGACGCTGGCGGTGAGGTTTTCGTTGCCGTCTTCGGTTATCAGGATATCGTCTTCAATACGAATACCGATGCCGCGATACTCTGCCGGAACGTCAGCGTCCGGCGCGATATAAAGGCCCGGCTCAACGGTCAGCACCATGCCAGGTTCAAGCACGCGAGAACGTTCTACGCCGTAGGCGCCCACGTCATGGACATCGAGCCCCAGCCAGTGGCTTAAGCCATGCATAAAATATGGGCGATGCGCGTTGTCGGTGATGAGCTGTTCAATATCGCCCTTGAGGATCCCCAGGCCGTGCAGACCGGTAATCATGATCCGCACCACTTCCGTGGTCACTTCCTGAATTGAGGTGCCGGGACGATACAGCTCAAGAGACTTGTACAGCGACGCGAGAACGATGTCATAGATGGCGCGCTGTGCGGGGGTAAATTTGCCGTTAACCGGGAAGGTACGGGTAATATCACCGGCGTAACCTTGATATTCACAGCCCGCATCAATCAGCACCAGATCGCCGTCGCGCAGTTCAGACTCGTTTTCGGTGTAGTGCAAGATACAGCCATTTTCACCGCCGCCGACGATGGTGTTGTAGGACGGATAGCGGGCACCGTGGCGGGAAAACTCATGCAGAATCTCCCCTTCCAGCTGATATTCAAACATGCCCGGGCGGCATTTTTCCATCGCGCGGGTATGCGCCAGCGCGCTAATCTCGCCCGCGCGGCGCAGAATATCAATCTCTTCGCTGTCCTTAAACAGGCGCATTTCGTGCACCATCGGACGCCAATCGATGATTGAATCCGGCGCGGTCAGATTCTGACGCGAGCCTTTACGCAGTTTATCCAGGGCGGTAAAGACAATCTCATCGGCCCAGCCGTATTCGCCCTGAGCGTGATAAATCACGTCCAGACCGTTCAACAGTTGATACAGCTGTTGATTGATTTCGCTGAACGCCAGTGCCCGATCGACGCCCAGTTTTTCCGGTGCCGCATCCTGTCCCAGGCGGCGACCAAACCAGATTTCAGCGGTCAGATCGCGAACGCGGTTAAAAAGGACGCTATGGTTGTGGGTGTCATTGCTTTTAATCAGCACCAGCAAGGCTTCTGGCTCATTAAAGCCCGTGAAGTACCAGAAATCGCTGTTCTGGCGATAGGGATACTCGGAATCCGCGCTGCGCGTCACTTCTGGCGCGGCAAAAATCAGCGCCGCGCTACCTGGCTTCATCTGTGCCAGTAGCGCCTGGCGACGGCGGAGAAACGCTTGCTGTGTCATGACATCTCCTTTCAATCCCTTAGCGCTCCGTTCGCGTGAATACGCCGTCAACAGAGCAATCAGGCTTAGTGTAATGTTGGTTTTTGAACTTCAGGTGCTGTCGGCTGCGGATGCGTGAAAGTATCGTGGCACAAGAGCGCTGCAACACGAACGTATTCAATAATCTCCTCCAGCGACATCTCCAGCTCTTCCTGGTCTTCATCTTCGTCATAACCAAGTTGCGCAATATTACGAAGATCGTCAATGGCTTCGCCAGTTTCATCTTTCACTTTATCAAGCTTAGGCTGCACCATGCCGAGGCCCAGCAGGAAGTGGTTTACCCAACCGGACAGCGCATCGGCGCGCTCAAACACGGTGACGTCATCACCGTCAGGCAGATAAAGCTGAAAAAGAAAACCGTCATCTTCCAGCGCGTCACTGGTTGCGGCATGCATGGCGCGCAGCGACTGAGCCAATTCCTGACCAAAGGCCAGGCCTTCGTTAGTCAGGTCGTGAACCAGCGGCTGCCATGAGCTGTCTTTGTTGCCGCCGCACAGCAGCCCGCTCAGCAGTCCGTGCATTTCAGCGGGGGTCAGACCCACGCCTTGTTGGTTCAATTGCTGGTTTACCAGGGTGTAACCCGGCATTTCGTTCTTTATAGACATGCGCATTCGTCATCGTTGGAGGGATTTCATGATATGCTACCACTTTGGACCCTGGGGATACCAGAAAAGGGCTTGTATGTTCGCACCAGGGTAGCTATAGTGTCGCCCCTTCACGCCCTGAGAGTGAAGGTCGCGCAGTCAATCAGCAGGAAGGTGGCATGTCTGCAGAACCCGTCGATATCCATATTTTTGGCCGTTCACTGCGAGTGAATTGCCCGCCTGAACAAAGGGATGCTTTGAATCAGGCTGCGGACGATCTGAATCAGCGGTTGCAAGATCTAAAAGAACGCACTAAAGTCACAAATACTGAGCAGTTGGTTTTCATCGCCGCGTTGAACATCAGCTATGAGTTAACTCAGGAAAAGGCGAAGACGCGTGACTATGCATCAAGCATGGAACAGCGTATTCGGATGTTGCAACAGACTATTGAACAAGCGTTACTTGATCAGGGTCGCACATCCGAAAAGTCAGGGCCAAAGTTTGAATAACACTTTGCAGTCTACTATGGTAGAGTGACTGTGAAGAAAAAATTTCTCTGAGATGTTCGCAAGCGGGCCAGTCCCCTGAGCCGATATTTCATACCACAAGAATGTGGCGCTCCACGGTTGGTGAGCATGCTCGGTTCGTCCGAGAAGCCTTAAAACTGTGACGACACATTCACCTTGAACCAAGGGTTCAAGGGTTACAGCCTGCGGCGGCATCTCGGAGATTCCCCTTCTACCTACCGGTCTTATGACACAGTTTCCTGAGCATACCCTTTCCCGACAAGACATTCGCCAGTTAATCCGGCAACGACGTCGTGCGCTCACCGCTGAGCAACAGCAGCTGTTCGGTCAACAAGCCGCGGCCCGAATGATGGCCTGGCCTCCCGTTCTGACAGCCAAAACGGTCGCCTTGTTTTTATCCTTCGATGGTGAACTTGATACCCAACCCTTGATAGAACAGCTCTGGCAGGCAGGCAAACGTGTTTATTTGCCGGTATTACATCCGTTTAGCCCGGGCAATCTGCTGTTTCTGCACTACCATCCGCACAGCCATCTGGTGGTTAATCGCCTGAAAATCAGCGAGCCACGGCTTGATGTGCGTGACGTGCTACCGCTCAGTCAGTTGGATGTGCTAATTACGCCGTTAGTGGCCTTTGATGAAAAAGGGCAACGGCTAGGCATGGGCGGTGGTTTCTATGACCGCACATTACAAAACTGGCGCCAGTATGGCGTTCAACCCGTCGGCTACGCGCATGACTGTCAGTTGGTGACCACGCTGCCGGTCGAAGAGTGGGATATCCCTCTTCCTGCCGTGGTGACACCGTCAAAAACCTGGCAGTGGTAGACAAATTCTATCGATTGACAGCGCCGTTTTTTTGACCTAAATTCCTCGGTAAAGGGTGAGGGAGGCGAACCTCCCTCCTGCGTGCTAACTGTTAATATGCCGGGTAAGCGATAATTAACAGAATCAGCAGTATGATGACGTATCTCATCATTGTCCCTTTCCTTTTTGAGCCCCTGCTTCGGTAGGGGCTTTTCCGTTTCAGCCCAATGCTGAACCCCTATCGTAAATTGCTTTTACCCATAAACAATGCGGGGTTTAGCCTTTTATCGCCGTTTGCGGCAAGGCTCGGAAATCCAGTGTATGCGTTGCAAAAAGGGATAATTCAGGACGGGAAAAAGAGAAACGGGCAGACTACTTGCCTGCCCGTGAGAGGATGGATTAGTACAGCAGACGCGCGCGAACGGTGCCCGGGATGGCTTTCATGCTCAGCAGCGCTTTTTCAGCAACATCTTCTTCCGCTTCGATATCAATAACCACATACCCCATATCCGCAGTAGTTTGCAGATACTGCGCGGCAATGTTGACGCCCTGCTCGGCAAAAATCTGGTTCAGTGCGGTCATGATGCCAGGACGGTTTTCATGGATGTGCAGCAGACGACGACCACCGTGCAGCGGCAGAGACACTTCAGGGAAGTTCACCGCAGACAGCGTCGAACCATTATCAGAGTACTTCGCCAGTTTCCCTGCCACTTCCAGACCGATATTTTCTTGCGCTTCCTGGGTCGATCCGCCGATATGCGGCGTCAGGATCACGTTGTCGAATTCACACAGCGGTGAAGTAAACGGATCGCTGTTGGTTGCCGGCTCAGTTGGGAATACGTCAACCGCCGCGCCCGCAAGATGTTTGCTCGCCAGCACCGCGCACAGGGCAGGAATATCCACCACCGTGCCGCGTGAGGCGTTAATCAGCAGCGCGCCCGGTTTCATCAGCGCAAGCTCTTCGGCGCCCATCATATTTTTAGTCGACGCGTTTTCTGGCACATGCAGGCTGACAACGTCGCTCATATTCAGCAGGTCGGAAAGATGCTGCACCTGAGTGGCATTCCCCAGCGGCAGTTTGTTTTCGATATCGTAGAAGAAGACGTGCATGCCCAGCGATTCGGCGAGGATCCCCAACTGAGTGCCGATATGACCGTAGCCAATGATCCCCAGCTTTTTACCACGCGCTTCATAAGAACCCGCCGCCAGTTTATTCCAGATGCCACGGTGCGCTTTGGCGTTGGCTTCAGGAATACCGCGTAGCAGAAGGAGCAGCTCGCCAATCACCAGCTCCGCCACGGAACGTGTGTTAGAAAACGGTGCGTTAAACACCGGAACGCCGCGTCTGGCCGCTGCTTTCAGGTCAACCTGGTTGGTGCCGATACAGAAGCAACCTACCGCCACCAGTTTGTCGGCAACCGCCAGGATCTCTTCCGTCAACTGTGTGCGCGAGCGCAGGCCGATGAAATGAGCATCACGGATGGACTCCTTCAGCTGTTCGCTATCCAGCGCACCTTTGTGAAATTCGATATTGGTGTAACCTGCTGCGCGAAGGCTATCCAGCGCCTTCTGGTGCACGCCTTCAACCAGCAGAAACTTAATTTTGTCTTTTTCCAGTGATACCTTAGCCATTTCCCCGTCCTGTCTTCGCATTATTCGTGTTGTGCTGAACGAAAGTTCATCTAAGCAACATATCAAAAATAAATATTGCGGCAATATGAACGTTTGCGTCGGGGTCATGAAGAAGCGTCATGCACGGCCAGATACCAGCATAAAATGCTAAACAGAAAACTTTCTGTGGGATGTTAATTAGACGAGGGATAACAAATGTGACACAAGTCACCAAATTTGCCCTGAATAAAAAAAATGGGGGAAATGGTCATTCCCCCCTGGCGTCAGATCATTTCACAATGGTTTTTACGCCATCGGCGGTACCGATAAGAGCAACATCAGCGCCGCGATTGGCGAACAGGCCCACCGTCACCACGCCCGGAATACCGTTAATGGCATTTTCCAGGGCGATGGCATCGAGAATTTCCAGGCCGTGTACATCGAGGATAACGTTGCCGTTATCGGTCACAACGCCCTGACGATACTCCGGGCGACCGCCCAGTTTCACCAGTTCGCGCGCCACTGCGCTGCGCGCCATCGGAATAACCTCAACCGGCAGCGGGAAATTACCCAGAATATCCACCTGCTTTGAGGCATCGGCGATGCAGATAAATTTATCCGCCACGGAAGCGATGATTTTTTCGCGCGTTAACGCCGCTCCGCCGCCCTTGATCATCTGCATGTGGCCGTTAATCTCATCTGCGCCATCGACGTAGATGCCCAGACGGTCAACTTCGTTGAGGTCGAAAACGGTGATACCGAGACTTTTCAGCTTTTCGGTAGAGGCATCAGAGCTGGAAACGGCTCCTTCGATTTGTCCTTTCATCGTGCCTAACGCATCAATAAAGTGCGCCGCGGTAGACCCCGTACCTACACCGACAATCGTCCCCGGTTGTACGTATTGAAGTGCCGCCCAACCTACTGCTTTTTTCAGTTCATCCTGCGTCATGATCGTTTCGCCTGTGGTGTCATCATCTGCCGCGCATTATAGAACATATCCCCCGCACAATTCGAGCGACAGCCAGCCCGCAAGCCGGGCATGATAGATAAGCATGCCAGCACGTGATTCATATCACAGTAAAGTGCAATTCAATTTCGTCTGTATCTACACAAAATTTATGTCATAGTGCAGATAACACCTAAAGGGGAGCAGCTCAGAGCAATGAAACGTCCGGACTACAGAACACTACAGGCGCTGGATGCCGTTATCAGGGAACGTGGGTTTGAACGCGCCGCGCAGAAACTGTGTATTACTCAGTCCGCCGTTTCTCAGCGCATTAAGCAACTGGAGAATATGTTCGGGCAACCGTTGCTGGTGCGTACCGTTCCCCCGCGGCCAACGGAGCAAGGGCAAAAATTGCTGGCGTTGCTGCGTCAGGTTGAACTGCTGGAAGAAGAGTGGTTGGGCGATGAGCAAACCGGGTCAACGCCGCTGTTATTGTCGCTGGCGGTCAACGCCGACAGTCTGGCAACCTGGCTGCTGCCGGCGTTATCCGACGTGCTGAGCAATTTGCCTATTCGCTTAAATCTTCAGGTTGAAGATGAAACCCGCACTCAGGAACGCCTGCGCCGCGGTGAAGTGGTTGGTGCGGTGAGTATTCAGCCACAGGCGCTACCAAGCTGTCTGGTCGATCAACTCGGCGCGCTCGATTACCTTTTTGTTGGTTCTAAAGCCTTCGCTGAACGCTATTTCCCTAACGGCGTCACGCGCTCCGCACTGCTGAAAGCCCCTGCCGTGGCGTTTGATCATCTGGATGATATGCACCAGGCCTTTTTGCAGCAAAACTTCGATTTACCACCGGGCAGCGTGCCGTGCCACATCGTCAACTCGTCGGAAGCCTTTGTGCAACTGGCGCGTCAGGGAACCACCTGCTGCATGATCCCCCATCTGCAAATCGAGAAAGAACTCGCCAGCGGTGAGCTTATCGATCTCACCCCAAGTTTGTTCCAGCGCCGTATGCTGTACTGGCATCGTTTTGCGCCAGAAAGCCGCATGATGCGCAAAGTTACCGATGCGCTGCTGGCCTACGGGCACAAGGTTTTACGTCAGGATTAAAACCAGAAAAAACCCCTCGCGTGGCGAGGGGTTAGCGGGTGATTATTTCGCAGCAGGAGCTGGGGCAGCCGCCTGTTCTGGCTGCAGCTGGAACACGACATCAACCTGATCGTCAAATTGAATAGTTGCCTGTTCATAGGTTTCTTGTGCTGACGCTGGCGCCGCATCGGCCTTCATCATACGAACCATCGGGCTTGGCTGATAGTTAGAGACGTGGTAGCGCACGCTGTAAACCGGTCCCAGTTTACTGTGGAAGCCTGACGCCAGTGATTCAGCCTGATGAATAGCGTTTTCAATCGCCGCTTTACGCGCCTGATCTTTGTAAGCGTCCGGTTGCGCAACGCCCAGCGACACGGAACGAATTTCGTTTAATCCCGCTTTTAATGCGCCATCCAGCAGCGAATTAAGCTTGTCTAACTGACGCAGAGTCACTTCCACCGTACGGACTGCACGGTATCCTTTCAATACGCTCTTTCCATCCTGATAGTCATAATCCGGCTGGGTACGCAGATTCGCGGAGCTAATGTCTTTCTTGTTTACGCCATTTTGCTCAAGGAACGAGAGATATTGCGCAACACGCTGATCGGCCTGTTTTTTAGCACTTGCAGCGTCCTTAGCGGCAATATTCACTTCAATAGCCAGCGTCGCAATATCTGGTACCGCATCTACGCTGGCCGTGCCTGAAGTAACGATATGTGGGCCATCCGGCAACTCATTTGCCTGAACCGCCATTGTGCTAAATCCAATTACTGCGGCCAGAGCCATCACTTTAAACTTCACTGTTGTATCTCCATGGTTTCACCCGACAACGGGGGTCTTGCCTGCAAGCTTAGCCTTTACCAGACGAAAGTCCATCAGACGACGCTTAGTTAAAGAGTACCAGAATGTGTTGAACGCCCTCTTTCGCCAGCTGAAAGGCGATAAACCACATAACCACACCCACCACCACGTTGATGATACGTTGTGCTTTGGCGGTGCGCAGACGCGGCGCGAGCCAGGCGGCCAGCAGCGCCAGGGCAAAGAACCATAAGAACGAGGCGCTAATAGTACCCAAAGCAAACCAGCGTTTAGGTATTACGTCCAGCTGTCCGCCCAAACTGCCCAATACGACGAAGGTATCGAGATAAACATGAGGATTAAGCCAGGTGACTGCCAGCATAGTGGCAATCAGCTTCCAGCGCCCCTGTTTCATCACTTCAGCATTAGCCAACTCAATATTGCTGCCCATAGCCGTTTTCAATGCGCCAAAACCGTACCAGAGCAAGAACGCTACCCCGCCCCAGGTGACCAGCGCTAATAACCACGGCGAGGCCATCAGCAACGCGCTACCGCCAAAGATACCCGCGCAGATGAGCAGCAGATCGCTAATTGCACACAGCAGCGCAATCATCAAATGGTACTGGCGGCGTATCCCTTGGTTCATCACAAACGCATTCTGCGGTCCGAGCGGTAGAATCATTGCGGCACCAAGGGCAAGCCCTTGAAAATAATAAGATAACATGATGTTTTTTCTTAACGTTGTTCAGGAATGGCGCTGACTATAACGCGGCATCATCATTAGAGGAAATTGATATTCTTAATCAGTAATTAGCAAAACTAATCAGAAGGGGCGGTTCGTGGCATCGTCGCTAAAAGGCAGCACCTAAGACGATAGATTAAGCCATAATGCGGCCCGCATCAGCCCCTGAAATCATAAGGAAGTGGCATGAAATTACGTGTCGTCATTGTTTATGCATTAACTATTACAGCACTGTCTGTTATCACCTGCGCCAGAGCAGAAACCGTGCTGCGTTACACCGATCACGAACCTTACGGCAATATGCGAACAAAGGCGATAAACGATGTTTTCTTCGCCGCCATAGAAAAAGAATCGCAAGGCCGCGTGCATATTGAAGCACACTGGAATGGTGAACTCTCCACCAGCTATGACGCGCTACGCACCGTGCAGGACGGTGAAAAGGCAGATATTGGCATCGTTGTGCCGGAATACACGCCGAAACAGCTTCCCCTATTCCAGATCTTCAAAAGCTTCCCCATTGGCCCAGATAGCGGCGAAAAGCAGGCCGCATTCTTCCTGCGCGTCTTTCATGACATGCCGGAATTCAATGCTGAACTGGCAAAAAATAACCTGGTTAACTTACAATTTTTCCTCGGCTACCCTGCCGCATTCTTCTCGACCTCACCCACTACGCCGTTAAACCATTTACAAGGCACCACCTGGCGCACCGCCAGTTTCTGGCACCAGGCGTATCTGGAAAATGCCGGCGGTAAGGTGGTTAAGATGCCGTGGAATGCGCAAATTACCGATGCACTCAAAACCGGGACGCTCAATGGGCTGCTGGTTAATCTTGATAGCGGCGACGATATCAAGGCGCAGCAGGCTGCAAAATATATTCAACTGTCACCGCAGCTTTGGTTGGGTCACGTCTATCTGCTGGTCATTAATAAGACTCGCTGGGATACGCTTTCCGCTGAGGATAAAGCCGCTATTGGGCGGGCAGCGGCGTTAACGCAAAGGCAGATTGGGCCGCTGCTCGACACCAGCCTGCGCAATATGGCGGACTCGATGCGCCAAAGCGGTGCCAGCATTACCTGGCTTTCCCCTGCTAAATTACAAACATGGCGTCAGGCAAGCCGCTATCAAGAGGTACAGGAGCGGTGGGTTGCAGAGCAAAAACAAGAAGGTGTCGTCGACGCAGGACGGATTATGAAGCAGGTCAGCACTGCGCTTGACGCAGCAATCCGCTAACAAAAAAGGGTCGCCCTTATCCATGGCGACCCTTTTCAATATTACGCGACGTATTATTGTTGCGGCGCTTTTTCCGCTTTCATATTCACGTCTAACTGCGGGTAAGGGAAACTAATGCCGTTTGCGTCAAATTCACGCTTAATTTTCTCCAGCACATCCCAATAAACGTTTTGCAGATCGCCACTGAGGCTCCATGCGCGAACGACAAAATTCACCGATGACGGTGCCAGTTCATTTAAGCGCACGGTAATATCGCGGTCTTTCAGTACGCGGCTGTCTGATTCCAGAATTCGGGTCAGGATCTGCTTAACCTGATCAATATCGGCATCGTAAGAAACGCCAATAATAAATTCGTTACGGCGAGCAGGTTCGCGGGAAAAGTTGATGATATTCCCGGCGATAATTTTACCATTTGGAATAACAACAATTTTACCATCAACGGTGCGCATGGTGGTGGAGAAGATCTGCACGCTTAGTACGGTTCCCGCAACGCCGCCAAGATCAACATATTCACCGGCGCGGAACGGACGGAACATCACCAGCAGCACGCCAGCCGCCAGGTTCGAGAGCGAGCCTTGCAGCGCCAGACCCACGGCCAGACCGGCGGCACCGAGCACCGCAATAACGGAAGCGGTCTGTACGCCAACGCGGCCAAGCGCGGCAATCAGGGTGAAAGCAATCACCGCATAGCGCACCAGCGCCGACAGGAAGTCCGCGACGGTGGCATCAATTTTGCGCGCCAGCATCAGGCGGTTGACGGTATTAGAAACAATACGCGCCACAATCATCCCGACGATAATAATCGCAATTGCTGCAACGATATTGACTGCATAGCTCAGTAACAATGCCTGATTGCGTACCAGCCACGTACCCGCGCCATTTATGCTATCGACAACGTTTAAATCTTCCATTCAATATTCCTTATGGGAAACAAAAAACGGCCTGTAAAAGTTCAGGCAGGTGTAAAGGGTAAACAAAAAATCAGGAATATGCCAAACTGATCACGTTTTTTCGCGGTCATTCATATTGAAAAGACAATAAAAAAGCCCGCTTATTAGCGGGCTTTATGACAAAGATGAGTTTTGTCTTACAGAACGTCTTTCGCGTTCAGTTCAGTGAAAGCCTGTTCCAGACGGGCGATCATTGAAGTCTGAGCGGCACGCAGCCATACGCGTGGATCGTAGTATTTCTTGTTCGGCTGGTCTTCGCCTTTCGGGTTGCCCAGCTGACCCTGCAGGTAAGCTTCGTTCTCTTTGTAGTAGTTCAGAATACCTTCCCAGGTTGCCCACTGGGTGTCGGTATCGATGTTCATTTTGATAACACCGTAGCTTACTGAGTCTTTGATTTCCTGAGCAGAAGAACCGGAACCGCCGTGGAATACGAAGTTCAGGCTGTTGTGCGGCAGGTTATGTTTCTTAGAAACATAGTCCTGGGAATCGCGCAGGATAGTTGGAGTCAGAACCACGTTACCTGGTTTGTACACGCCGTGTACGTTACCGAAGGAAGCCGCGATGGTGAAACGTGGGCTGATTTTGCTCAGCTCAGTGTACGCGTAGTCAACGTCTTCTGGCTGGGTGTAGAGTGCAGAAGCGTCCATGTGGCTGTTGTCCACGCCGTCTTCTTCACCGCCGGTGCAACCCAGTTCGATTTCCAGAGTCATGTCCATTTTGGCCATGCGCGCCAGGTATTTGGAGCAGATTTCGATGTTTTCGTGCAGTGACTCTTCAGACAGGTCAATCATGTGAGAAGAGAACAGTGGCTTACCGGTCACTGCAAAGTGTTTTTCACCAGCGTCCAGCAGACCGTCGATCCACGGCAGCAGTTTCTTCGCGCAGTGGTCGGTGTGCAGGATAACAGGAACACCGTAGTGCTCAGCCATCTGGTGAACGTGGTGCGCGCCAGAGATTGCGCCGAGGATTGCTGCGCCCTGAGGAACGTCAGTTTTCACGCCTTTACCTGCGATGAACGCAGCGCCGCCGTTGGAGAACTGGATGATAACCGGTGCTTTAACTTTTGCTGCGGTTTCCAGTACGGCGTTGATGGAGTCGGTACCGACGCAGTTAACGGCTGGCAGAGCAAAGTTGTTTTCTTTTGCTACCTGGAAAACTTTCTGTACGTCATCACCAGTGATTACGCCTGGTTTTACGAAATCAAAAATTTTAGACATGTTACGAGTCCTGTATCTTCGGCCTTGGAAAGGGGCGCGCCCTAAAGAGCGCGCTAATTATTTAGGGTAAAGCTGACTTACTTCTTCGCACGCTCTTCGAGCATTGCTACTGCTGGCAGAACTTTACCTTCCACGAATTCGAGGAATGCACCGCCGCCGGTAGAGATGTAGGAGATTTTGTCAGAAATACCGAACAGGTCGATAGCAGCCAGAGTATCGCCGCCGCCTGCGATGGAGAACGCTTCGCTGTCTGCGATAGCGTTAGCCACGATTTCAGTCCCTTTACGGAAGTTAGGGAACTCAAATACGCCAACCGGGCCGTTCCACAGAATGGTTTTTGCATTCTTCAGGATTTCAGCCAGCTGCTGTGCAGAAGCGTCGCCCAGGTCCAGAATCTGCTCGTCATCTTTGATGTCGTTAACAGATTTCAGGGTCGCGGTCGCCGTTTCAGAGAACTCGGTCGCTACGCGAACGTCAGTTGGGACTGGGATGTCACAAGTGGTCAGCAGACGTTTTGCTTCATCAACCAGGTCAGCTTCGTACAGGGATTTACCCACGTTATGGCCCTGAGCGGCAACGAAGGTGTTCGCGATGCCACCGCCAACGATCAGCTGGTCAGCGATTTTAGACAGAGAATCCAGAACGGTCAGTTTGGTAGAAACTTTAGAACCGCCAACGATAGCAACCATTGGACGTGCTGGTTCTTTCAGTGCTTTACCCAGTGCGTCCAGCTCAGCGGCCAGCAGCGGACCTGCGCACGCCACGTCAGCAAATTTGCCGATACCGTGAGTAGAAGCCTGTGCACGGTGTGCAGTACCGAATGCGTCCATTACGAATACGTCGCACAGTGCGGCATATTTTTTAGACAGGGTTTCGTCGTCTTTCTTTTCGCCTTTGTTAAAGCGAACGTTTTCCAGAACAACCAGCTCACCGGCAGCAACTTCAACGCCGTCCAGGTAATCTTTAACCAGGCGTACCGGGCTAGACAGTTTGTCTTTCAGGTAATTAACAACCGGCAGCAGAGAGAATTCTTCGTTGTACTCGCCTTCGGTCGGACGACCCAGGTGAGAAGTGACCATGACTTTTGCGCCCTGCTTCAGAGCCATTTCAATGGTCGGCAGAGATGCACGAATACGCGCGTCGCTGGTTACTTTCCCTTCTTTAACCGGCACGTTCAAATCCGCACGGATGAAAACGCGTTTACCAGCCAGATCCAGATCGGTCATCTTAATTACAGACATGGTGAATCCTCTCGTTGATACTTAAAGTTTTGTCGACGCTTGAGCGTCGAGCCTGAAACCAATAGCAGCCATCGCTAACGTCGTGTCGATCATTCGGTTAGCAAAGCCCCATTCGTTATCGCACCAGACCAAAGTTTTGATCAGATGCGCGCCACTGACCCGCGTCTGCGTGCCATCAACAATGGCACTGTGCGGATCGTGATTAAAATCAGTCGAGACCAACGGTAATTCCGTATAGTCAACTATACCATGAAATGCATCCTGTGCTGCTTTTTGCAACAACTGGTTGACTTCATTGGCTTTTACAGGTTTCTTCACCGTCACGCTCAGGTCAATAGCCGTCACGTTGATGGTCGGTACACGCACCGCAATCGCTTCAAAACGGTCGCTAAACTGCGGGAAAATACGGGCGATGCCCGCCGCAAGTTTGGTGTCGACAGGAATGATAGATTGGCTTGCCGCGCGTGTGCGGCGTAAATCCGGGTGATAAGCGTCAATCACCTGCTGGTCATGCATTGCGGAGTGAATAGTCGTGACCGTACCCGATTCAATGCCATAGGCATCATCTAACAATTTGATGACGGGGATTATGCAATTCGTGGTACAGGAGGCGTTGGACACAATACGGTGTTCGGCGCGCAGTTCGTGTTGGTTAACGCCAAACACGACGGTGGCATCGAGATCGTTGCTGCCAGGATGTGAAAAGAGCACCTTCTTCGCGCCTGCGGCGATATGCGCTTCACCGTCCTCACGGCTACCGTATACACCGGTGCAGTCGAGCACAACATCAACCGACAGCTCGCGCCAGGGCAGCGCGTCAATAGCGCGCTCGTGCAGAAGACGGATGCTATCGTCGCCGACGTAGAGCAGCTCTCGCTCCTGGCGAACATCCCAGGCAAAGCGCCCATGGCTGGTGTCATATTTCAACAAATGCGCAATGCCGGCAGCGTCTGCCAGTTCGTTGATTGCCACCACGGTGATTTCCGCACGACGTCCGGATTCATACAAAGCACGAACCACGTTACGTCCAATGCGACCGAAGCCATTAATCGCTACGCGTACGGTCATAGATCTCCTGCAAGGCTTTCCCGATGCAAAGTGGCTCACAGAGTAATGCAGCCAAACGTTCAGGGAAACCTTACCTGCCACAAACAGTGACTGATTGGTTAAATGTCGAACAAAATGCCGACTGAAACGCTTCAGCTAGAATAAGCGAAACAAGGAATAAAAGGAATGTTTGTCCAGATTGATTAGCTTGTTATCTGATGTGCGTCACATTTTAAATGGAATAGTTGCCCGACATAATCTTGCAAACTGGAATAGTGACTATCGCCCCTGCTGAATGAACAGCAGAGGCGATTAAGGTTAGTTAATGTTTAACGTGGTGTGCACGGTATAACTGAGCGCCCAGGAAGAGTGCCAGTCCTTACCGTTGAACGTAATCTCACCGGTGTACTTCCCTGCTGGCAGCTTAGCGTTATCGCCCCATGAAGGATCGTAGGTAATCTTCGGTGCGTTCCCCGGATACTGACAACCAGACGCGTTGTTAAACTCAAATAAGGTGCACTGATTGCTCACTTGACCTCTGAACGTCACCGTATGAGTTACCCCATTTTCATCGACTAACGGCGCGGTCAGTACCGAGTACGCACCATAGTTTGTGTTCCATACCAACTGCGTAGGCCCCGTCGTGTTCCCGGTTACGATGAAGCCCAGATAATTCAGGTTACTGATGGTTTCACCTTTATAGGAACTCGCCTGAGCACCGTTAGCAATGGTCCACGTATCATCAATCGTCCCCATAAACATCACCGTAGCATCCGACAAGGTGCTGTTGTTAATGGTGGCCGAGACCGTGGGTTTACCAAATTCCGCGCCGGAGAGTTTCACCGTGGCTTCGCCGCTGGCATTGGTATTACTGGTTTGAGCCGAGAGCTTGTTCATGGTGGTCGTCCACGCCACCGTCGCCCCTTCGACCAGGTTGTCATTGACGTCGAGCACCGTTGCCGTATAGGTAACCGGCGTGGTATTTGCCGCGACGTGGTCAGTATTCGCAGTTAATTTGCTTATTCTCGCGGTTTTCGCGTCCCCAACAAAGCTCACTACGCTTGCAGCACGCTGTACCGCTGGCGTGGTGATGGCTGCGGTCATCGCCACCTGACCCGATTTAACCGACGTTGCATGCGTCGTCGCCTCGCCGCTTTCGCCTGACGTAGTGCTTGCAGGTGATAACACCACCTGACTGTTATCCGCACTCCAGTTTACCGTGACGCCGTTTAGCGCATTATCGTTAGCATCGGTAACTTTTGCCGTCCATGCTATCGACGCCGTGCCATCGGCCACTTCCTTCGACTTATCCGGGGTTACGCTTACGATAGTGGCCGTATCCACATTACCGATAACCTTCAGAGTCTTAGTCTGAGTGTGGGTTCCCAGTGCCGCCGTCACCATGATATCGCCTGCTTTTAAGCTCGAGAAGAGCGTCGTTGCCTGTCCATTCACATCGGTCACGGAAGAAGAGGCGGTAAAGGTGCTATTCGTCTCACTGCTTGTCCAGTTGACCGTTACGCCTGAGACGGGATGTTTGTTTTCATCCACGACGGTAGCGGTAAGCGTGACGTTATCTTTATCCGCGACAATTCCGCTCTCTTTGTCCGCTTCCAGCAATGTTAATTCTGCCGTTGAACTGTCCGCGGTGAAACTTAGATCGGATGCCGACTCAGAAGAACCGTTGATCGTGGCTGCTACGCTATATTTTCCGACGCTCGTCGAAGTCAGTTGTACCTGCGCTACGCCATCACTGCCAGTTTTAGCGCTGGCGGCGGATAAGTTTGCGCCGGTTGGCGTGGCGGCCCAGGCAACATCTGCACCGTCGAGAGCGTTGCCGTTGGCATCTGTCACCGTCGCTTTCACCATGATGGCATCGCTGCCGTTTGCCAGTGCTGACTGTTTATCGCTGGTAACATTGGCGATTTTTGCGCTAGCGGTATCCGCCACAAACTTCACGCCATCGGCCTGTTTTGCCGTCGTGTCGCTGGTTTGCGCGGTCACTATCACCGTTGCCGCTTTCAGCGACGTCAGGCTAATCTGCGATTTTCCGCTGGCATCACTGGTGGTTTGCTTCACGCTCAAGGTGGCATCGGTGCTGTCCGCAGACCAGTTCACTGCCACGCCAGAAACCGGGTTGCCTTTCGCATCCGTGACGGTGGCTTCATAGATAATCGTGTCCGTACCGTTGGCGGTGGCCTGATTTTTATCTGGCTGAACCTGGCTTACGCTTTGCGTACTGCTATCAGCAACAAAAGTAATCTCGCCGGTTTGCTTCGCATTGCTACCGTTAACGTCCGCAGACACCGTCACCACGCCCGCTTTTGCCGATTTCACGACGAAGGTCGCCGTTCCCTGACTGTCCGTCACCGACGTTGCCGTTGCGGCAGAAGTACCATCAGCTTTGTTGACCTTCCAGTTAACGGTAATGCCGCTTAACGGGTGATTGAAGCTATCCACCACCTGCGCTTCGATGGTGCTGGTATCGATGTTATTCGCAACGACCTGCGTTTTTTCGGGCTTAACCGAATACACGCTGGCTGAAGCGGTATCGGCGGTAAAGTTCAGCGTGTCGCTTTGCAGCGCTTCAGCCTGGTTGTGCTGGGCGGTGATAACGGTACTGATCACCTCCGCACTGGTCACCTGGATTTGCGTTTGCCCTTGCTCATCCGTCGTGGATTGCGTTGCGGAAAGCTGGGCCTTGCTGTTTTCTGCACGCCAGTTAATTTGTTCGCCCTTGACCGGATGTCCTGATGAATCAAGCACCGTCGCGGTCAGGGTGATCGCCGTACTGCCGTCAGCCAGTGCGCTATTGGTAGACGATTTCAACGTATCCAGATGTGCCGAGTTGCTATCCGCGATAAACGTAAGCGGAGACGACGTTTTCGTGGTGCCATTCACGTCAGCGCTCACGCTGTAGACCGCCACCTCTTTTGAGGTCAGGGTGACTTTCGCCACGCCCGAGCTATCCGTTTTCGTACTGCTCGCCGAGAGCGCGCCCGTCGCAGGAGAGGACGACCAGTTGACGTCAACGCCCGACAATCGGTTGCCGTTGGCATCAACAATGGTGGTACTAAGAGCGATGCCATCTGCGCCATTGGCCAGTGCAGAATCGCGATCGCTATCGAGCGTAAGGATTGTCGCGGTTGACGTATCGGCGGTGAAGGTGGCTTTTTCTGCCTGATACGCGGTGCTGGCACTGGTTTGTGCAGAAATTACAACGTCGCCAACTTTGCGTGAACTGACCTGGATTTTCGCCTTACCATCAGCATCGCTGGTGGTTTGTGTGGCTGACAGCACCGCATCGGTATTATCCGCAGACCAGCTCACGGCCGCATTTTTAATAACGTTTCCAGACGCATCGGTGACGGTGGCTTCATAGGTAATGCTGTCGCTACCATTCGCCAGCGCGCTGTTTTTACTTAAGGTTATTGACGTGACTTTTTGTGTGCTGCTGTCGGCCACAAAGTTAATCGTGTCCGTTTTCTGTGGCGACGTGCCGTTGACGCTGGCAGTCACCGTAACCGCTCCGGTTTTCGCTGATTTAAGCGGCAGCGTCGCGATCCCCTGGCTATTGGTTACCGAGGTTTTCTCACCCACTTTCACAACGTCGCTGTTCTCTACCAACCAGCTAACCGTTATGCCGTTTAAAGGATGATCATAATTATCCACGACCTTAGCCGTTACGGTGCCGGTATCGATATTGTTTGCCACAATTTGCAGTTTATCACTCTCAACAGAAGCGACTTTTGCCGTCGAAGCATCAACGGTGAAGCTCAGCGTTGGCGTACTGAGGCTATTGCCCTCGGCCAGTTGCGCAGTCACAACGGTGGAAATCACCTGTGTACTGGACACCTGAATTTGAGCGACGCCTTTTTCATCCGTTGATGACTGGGTTTGCGACAGTTGCGCCTGCTCGTTATCAGAGGCCCAGTTCACCACCGCGTCTTTGAGAGGATTGCCGTTCTGGTCTGCCACATGTGCGGTCAGGGTAATAGGCGTGCTGCCACCTGCCACCGCGCTGGTTGCCGAGACATCCAGCGTCGTCAGCTGCGGGAGGGTAACGGTCGCTTCTTCAATCAACTTTGCGCTTGCCAGTTTCACAGAACCATCAATAAACGGCTGGATGGTTAAGGTGTCCGGTGTCGTTCCCGAGGTTAGCGTCGCGGTATATATCCCAGGGGACGTTTCGCTGAAGCTGGCGATCGTTGGTTTTTTCACATCGACGGTAGAAGATGCGTTCGCAGAAGGAGTCACCGAAGACGTTAATGTCGCGCTCATTCGTGAAGCCAGACCGGTAGCGCTTTCGGCATTACTGGTTTTCAACGTAACCGTCACGGTTGCCGTGCTCACGCCATCTGCCGCTATTTTGGTCGGCGACACGGTGGTTGAGGACTGTAACGAATTAACATCCATCCCGGTGACGTTGACTTTCATCTCGCTGGTATTAGAGGCGTTGCCATTTTTATCCCACGCAGTGCCTGTGAGCGTATAGCTGTTGACGCCGCTGCTTTGCCAGGATGGCAGAGTGAATACCCACTGGTCAGGGCTTTTTCCGGCGCTGATTTTCCCGCCGTTGCTTAAAAATGACGCGGCCTGCCATTCGATATGGTCAAGGCCGTGCTTGGTTTTTACTTTTGCGGTAACGCTCTGTTTTGACAGTTCATCGCCTTCAATCATTGGAGGCAAAAAGAGGGTTATCAGTTCCTGTTTGCGGTATTCCAGTACGATATTATTATTACGATCGACCAAATCCTGACGTCCGCCCATTAGCGAGCGACGCGCAGCCACCGAGGATGGATCAAGCTGAACGCTCATTGGTACACCCGGCGTCCAGCTAACGGCCAGGTTCAGTTGGGTGTCATTTTCACCGCCTTTACCAAATTTCTGGTTAACGCCAAAGGTCACCAGAGGAACAGGGGTATAATTCAGGCCCAGCGTCACCGCGTGAGGATTTTTCTGGCGATCGTCTTCATCGTCGCCGAACAGCCCTACGCTATCGCCATAGTACTGTTCATAAATAACATTCGCCCCCAACTGTGGGTAAGCGGGTAAATAACCGGTTGCCCGGATATCAAATCCATTCGCCACGCGCTCATCATAATCCTGATAGCGGGAAGATGACATCCAGTCACTAAGACGGAAATAACCATTCGCAGAAAGCTTAATATAATCCCAGCCTAATTCTGCCCCCACACCCAACCGTTCGTGCTGATTACCGGAAATCTGGCGATCGTAAAAGACGTTAGTCCCCCACATCCAGTTATCGGAGAAATGACGATAGCCGAGACCGGTATTAATAATATTACGATCGTCATTGCGGCGTCCGCCCAGCTGGGTGAACAGGAGATTCTCTTTTTGATTGTATAACGGCACCAGCAGATCCAGTTCTGAATCATTCAGGGTGAAGCGCTCATCGGTGCTGATACTCACCCGGGCGGTGCCAAACTGGCTGAGCCATTGTTGTACTTCGGCAGAGGCAGTGCCTGTTGCCGTGGAAACTAGCGCATTCGCCGCGGAACTTGATGCATCATCAGCGCCTAGAGCCGTTCCTGCTTGTACCGCAATCTGGGCAACGCTCTTCTCGGTTGAATTAGCATCTTTGGGTGACTGAGTGATATTGGGGGCGATATTGTCCTGCGCGCTTACCGTATTTGTTTGCATAACATATAATAAGAACGACGGTGGGCAGAGCTGCAGAACAATTTGAACCGCGGCAAGAATTTTTTGTAATCCTGGTCTCATGGCTGTCTATTCCGTTAGAAAAATTATGTGACAATTTATATTATTATTTGCAACGCATAATCATTCAATATGACAATCACCAACTGCCTGTTAATGACGTCATTATATTTAAACGGGCTATACTTAAATCGACACATTAATAATTCAGAGATATACTTTAGCGCTATGAAACCGGTATACATTCACCACTCAAATAAAAATACCTGAAAATATAAAAATCAAGTTTATTTTTCTGTTGTCATATTTTAATAAAAATAATAAATAACCAAAGAAATAAAAACAAAGACAGTTATACACCCAATCAATTCATATAATTTAATGATGCAGGGTTATCATTGCCCTGTCGCTCCCAAGACATCTTATTTTTGCTGTCGTTAATGCCGCTGAAATCCTGTAATGCGCTTCGAAAAGGGTCAACTTAGCGCCCGTTCGTAGGCAAAAAAAACGGGCCGCCTGAGCGACCCGTTTTCTACGGTGTGAAAAACTACAGCAGCGCTTTTGCTTTCGCAACAACGTTATCAACGGTGAAGCCAAACTCTTCGAACAGCTGCTCAGCCGGTGCAGACTCACCAAAGGTGGTCATACCGACGATAGCGCCGTTCAGGCCCACGTATTTGTACCAGTAGTCAGCGATAGCCGCTTCCACTGCCACGCGCGCTGATACCGCTTTCGGCAGTACGGATTCACGGTAAGCCTCGTCCTGCTTGTCGAATGCGTCGGTAGACGGCATGGAAACCACGCGCGCTTTCACGCCTTCAGCAGTCAGTTTTTCATAAGCGGCAACCGCCAGCTCAACTTCGGAACCGGTGGCGATGAAGATAAGCTCAGGCTGACCTGCGCAATCTTTCAGCACGTAGCCGCCGCGAGCGACGTTAGCCAGCTGCTCTTCGGTACGTTCCTGCTGTGCCAGGTTCTGACGGGACAGAATCAGCGCGGTTGGGCCGTCCTGACGCTCAACGCCATATTTCCAGGCAATAGCGGATTCAACCTGGTCACATGGGCGCCATGTGCTCATATTTGGCGTCACGCGCAGAGAAGCAATCTGCTCTACCGGCTGGTGAGTTGGGCCATCTTCGCCCAGACCGATGGAGTCGTGGGTGTAGACCATCACCTGACGTTTCTTCATCAGCGCTGCCATACGCACCGCGTTACGGGCATATTCAACGAACATCAGGAAGGTTGAGGTGTACGGCAGGAAACCGCCGTGCAGCGAAATACCGTTGGCAATCGCGGTCATACCGAATTCACGCACGCCGTAATGGATATAGTTACCCGCGGTGTCTTCGTTAATCGATTTCGAACCAGACCAGATAGTCAGGTTAGAAGGTGCGAGGTCAGCGGAACCGCCGAGGAATTCTGGCAGCAGAGGGCCGAATGCTTCAATCGCGTTCTGAGACGCTTTACGGCTGGCGATTTTAGCCGGGTTAGCCTGCAGCTTAGCGATGATTTCGTTAGCTTTTGCATCGAAATCAGCTGGCATGTCACCTTTCATACGACGGGTGAATTCAGCGGCTTCCTGCGGGAAGGCTTTCGCGTAGGCAGCAAACTTCTCGTTCCAGCTTGCTTCTTTCGCCTGGCCTGCGGCTTTCGCATCCCACTGGGCATAAATGTCAGCCGGGATTTCGAATGGACCATAGTTCCAGCCCAGCGCTTTACGGGTCAGCGCAACTTCTTCTTCACCCAGCGGCGCACCGTGGGAGTCGTGAGTACCTTGCTTGTTTGGTGAACCAAAACCAATCACAGTTTTGCACATCAGCAGGGATGGCTTATCGGTAACCGCGCGAGCTTCTTCTACTGCACATTTGATAGCGTCTGCATCGTGACCGTCGATACCGCGGATAACGTGCCAGTTGTAGGCTTCAAAACGCTTCGCGGTGTCATCGGTGAACCAGCCTTCAACGTGACCATCGATGGAGATACCGTTGTCATCATAGAATGCGATCAGTTTACCCAGTTTCAGGGTACCAGCCAGGGAGCACACTTCGTGAGAAATGCCTTCCATCATGCAGCCGTCGCCCATGAATGCGTAGGTGAAGTGGTCAACGATGTCGTGGCCCGGACGGTTAAACTGCGCCGCCAGCGTTTTCTCCGCAATCGCCATACCCACTGCGTTAGCAATACCCTGACCCAGCGGGCCGGTGGTGGTTTCAACACCCGCGGTGTAACCCACTTCCGGGTGACCTGGGGTTTTAGAGTGCAGCTGACGGAAGTTCTTCAGCTCAGACATCGGCAGGTCGTAGCCGGTGAGGTGCAGCAGGCTATAAATCAGCATGGAGCCGTGGCCGTTAGACAGCACAAAGCGGTCACGGTCAGCCCAGGACGGATTTTGTGGGTTATGGTTCATAAAATCACGCCACAGGACTTCGGCAATGTCAGCCATACCCATCGGGGCACCCGGGTGACCGGATTTGGCTTTCTGTACTGCGTCCATGCTCAGCGCACGAATAGCATTAGCAAGCTCTTTACGTGAGGACATTTTGACTCCAGTTCGGACTGTTGAAGGCTACCGTAACATCACGAGGCGCAGACGTTACGGTTAATGCCAGAAAAAAGTGCCAACAATGTAACCTATGCGACAAAGCATGTACATGGAGCATCCTTTTGCGTATTCAGAAATCTCTGGAACAGAGGTTAACAAGATGTAATCCACTCGCCCGCAACTCGCGATATTCTTTATACTTAGCAAAACTCTGGCGATATGAATCCAGGGCACTTTCAGATAAACGACTTTGGAAGCAATCTCATGAAAAAACGGGCGATGGTATTGGCTCTCGGTGCGACGTTGCTGCTGAGCGGCTGTCAGAATATGGACTCAAACGGCTTAATGAACTCGGGCACTGGCGCCCTTCAGGCTTTCTCCTTAAGCGATGAGCAGGTGATTGCCCTAAGCGATCAGGCCTGTAAGGATATGGACAGTAAGGCTACCATTGCCCCCGCTGGCAGCGACTATGTGAAGCGCCTGAATAAGATTGCCGGCGCGCTCGGCGACAATATCAATGGTCAGCCGGTGAACTATAAAGTCTACGTCGCCAAAGACGTTAACGCCTTTGCCATGGCCAACGGCTGTATTCGCGTTTATAGCGGCCTGATGGACATGATGAATGATAATGAAGTCGAAGCAGTTGTCGGTCACGAGATGGGCCACGTTGCGCTGGGCCATGTGAAAAAAGGGATGCAGGTCGCTATGGGCACCAACGCCCTGCGCGCGGCAGCGGCATCAGCTGGCGGGATCGTCGGTAACCTCTCCCAGTCGCAGTTGGGCGATTTGGGTGAGAAGCTGGTCAACTCCCAGTTCTCCCAGCGTCAGGAAGCGGAAGCGGACGACTATTCCTACGATCTGCTGCGCCAGCGTGGCATCAATCCAACCGGGCTGGCGACAAGCTTCGAGAAACTGGCCAAACTCGAAGATGGTCGTCAAAGCTCCATGTTTGACGATCACCCCGGTTCACAAGAACGCGCGCAGCACATCCGCGAACGCTTGAGCGCGGACGGAATTAAGTAGTCCATTGAGGGGGCAATATTACCCCCTCACCTACCGTAATAAGAAAAAATATTCATCAGGCTAAACGGCATCAATTGATAATTTAAGCGCACAAACCGTTAAATATACGCAGATGCAAGTTCAGAGAAATATATAAGCCGTCACGGCGAGGCCCAATCATTTATCCTGCACATTAATATAAAGCGCTGTTTTTTCTCTTTCCCACCGCTCACTTGCCGGAATTTTAAATAGTCTATAACTGCGCAGCCCGCGCGGAGTCAACCATCCCTTGAAACGGCGTTACGGCGAAACATCTATTCATAGAATGATTGCTTTTGACATTTTTTCAGGCGAATATCGAATTTGAAACAACATAATTCGACCGTTATATAAATAGAGAAGTTCCCTCCGTGAAAAATAAATTAACCTTAGTTGCCTTGAGTATTATTGCCTCTGCGCCCGCATTTGCCAGCCAGCAATCTGATAGCCAGGGATTTGTTGATGACAGCCATCTGGATCTGTTTTTACGCAACGCTTATATCAAACGCGATTATCGCGACGGTTTGCATGATAAAAGCGAATGGGGTCAGGGCATTATTGCGACCTTTGAATCAGGTTTTACTCAAGGCCCAATTGGCTTTGGCGTAGATGGTATTGCACAGTATGCCGTGCGTCTTGACGGAGGCCGCGGTAACAGCGGCGCGGGCGGCATCGATTTCTTTGCCCAGGATAACGACGGTCGCGCGAAATCCGATCTCGCGAAATTTGGCGCAACGGCCAAAATGCGCTTCTCTAACACCGTATTAAGCTACGGCAGCCAGCGTCCGGCGCTGCCTATCATCACCGCCGACGAATCGCGCATGCTGTACGAAAGCTACACTGGTGCCATGCTGAACTCTAAAGAAATTACCGGCCTGGATGTTAGCGCCGGCTATCTTACCGACCAACAGCGTAAAAGCGACGACAGCCACAACAGCGGCCTGAAAAGCATCACCTTTGGCGGCGCTAGCTATCAGTTCAACGACCAGTTGAGCGGCGCGCTCTACGCCTCCCACGTAGAAGACGTACTGAACAAGCAGTACCTCGGCCTGAACTACGCGCAGCCGCTGGCGGCTGAACAGAAGCTGGTGTTCGACTTTAACGGCTATAACTCTCGCCTTGACAGCGAGTACGCAGACTCGCTGGATACCGGGCGCAGCAACTCTATCTGGAGCCTGGCGACCAGCTATATCTGGGATATTCATACCTTCAAGATTGCCTATCAGCAAAGTAGCGGTAGCACCGGCTATCATTACGGCAGCTATCAGAATCAGGGTGGCGTCGGTGATGGCGGCAACACCATCTGGCTTGCGAACTCCTACTGGTCTGATTTTAATGGCGAAGATGAGCGTTCATGGCAGGCGTCCTATGCGCTGGACTTCGGCGGCCTGGGCTTGCCGGGACTGAGCTGGACCACCGCTTACGTGCGTGGTGACAACATCAAGACGGCAGAAACCAGTAACGGTAAAGAGCATGAGTGGTTCAACCAGGTGCAATACCAGGTTCAGGACGGCGTGGCAAAAGATCTGAAGTTTAAAGTGCGCTACTCGGTGCTGCGCGTGTCGAGCAACGCCAGCGACTATAACGTGAGCGGTAATGAAGTACGCGTTTACGTCGAGTATCCGTTTAACGCGTTTTAATATTGAGCAGGGTTTCCCGGCGTCGGCGTAAACGCCTCGGCCGGGCTACCGTTTGGCACAGGCCGGATAAGGCGTAGCCGCCATCCGGCAATCTGCGCGGTTATGCCTGATGGCGCGTAGCTTATCAGGCCTACGTGCGTGTGGTAGCCCGGCCAAGCGCAGCGCCGCCGGGAAACCCTGTAAAGGCTTACTCGCCCTTCTTCGCCGCCTGGATGTAGAGCATTTCCAGCGCCAGCGTCGCCGCCGCCAGAGCGGTGATTTCAGACTGATCGTAAGCTGGTGCCACTTCCACCACGTCCATACCCACGATGTTCAGGTCTTTCAGACCGCGAACCAGTTTAATTGCACGGTCAGACGTCAGACCACCAATCACCGGCGTACCGGTACCCGGCGCAAATGCTGGATCCAGGCAGTCGATATCAAACGTCAGATAAACCGGCATATCGCCAACGATCTGTTTCACCTGGGCGATGATATCGTCCACGGTACGATCGTTCACCTGACCGGCATCCAGCACGGTGAAACCGTTGTCTTTGTCGAATTCGGTACGGATACCAATCTGCACAGAATGGTTCGGGTCGATGAGCCCCTCGTTCGGTGCGGTGAAGAACATGGTGCCGTGGTCAAACTCGCAACCGTTAGCGTAGGTATCGGTGTGGGCATCAAAATGCACCAGCGCCATTTTACCGAAATGTTTTGCGTGCGCGCGCAGCAGCGGCAGGGTCACGAAGTGGTCACCACCGAAAGAGAGCATGCGCTTACCGGCGGCCAGCAGTTTTTCCGCATGCGCCTGCAGCTTTTCGCTCATTTCACGGGCATCACCGAAGGCGTAAACCAGGTCACCGCAGTCCACCACGTTCAGGCGCTCGCGCATATCGAAGTTCCACGGGAAGCGGTTGTGTTCCCAGGCCAGGTTAGTGGAAACCTGACGAATCGCCGCCGGGCCGTGACGACCGCCGGCACGACCGGAGGTCGCCATATCAAACGGGACGCCGGTAATCACCCAATCCGCATCGCTATCGTACGGCATGAAGTTCATCGGCAGACGAAGAAAACCAAATGCGTTGGAAACCAGGGAGTTGTCGTATTGATGACCCAAGGTGCTCATGTGCTGACCTCTTATAAAATCACGGTAAAAAAAATCCCCTCCGCGTCGTTAGGCCCGACGAGGAAGGGATTGATTAGATAGCTGCATATTTGCGACGGATTATCGTCGTTAATTTGTACGGATTCAAGCCTGTCGACTCTCGTGCGGCTTGTCCCCTCACCCCGGCCCTCTCCCTGAGGGAGAGGGAGAAAAGCGGCCGACCTTTTGAGCGCGAAAAAAACAGACCGCACCGCTCAGTCCCCTCGCCCCTTTGGGGAGAGGGTTAGGGTGAGGGGCCCCGTAACTTACTCGTCTTCCAGATAAGTATAGCCGTATAACCCAGCCTCAAACTCTTCCAGGAACTGCTGTTGCAGCGCCTCGTCCAGATCGGTGTTCTTAACCTGGTCACGGAACTGCGTCAGCAGAGTATTCGGGTCCAGCTGCACGTATTGCAGCATGTCCGCCACGGTATCACCTTCATCAGACAGCTCAACCTCCACGCTGCCGTCAGGGAAGACGAACACGTCAACCGCTTCGGTATCGCCGAACAGGTTGTGCATGTTACCCAGAATCTCCTGATACGCACCCACCATGAAGAAGCCCAGCATCGGCGGGTTCTCCGGGTCGTATTCCGGCATTGGCATTGTGGTGGCAATGCCATCACCGTCGACGTAATGGTCGATAGCCCCGTCAGAGTCACAGGTGATATCCAGCAGCACCGCGCGACGCTCTGGCACCTGATTCAGACCTTCCAGCGGCATTACCGGGAACAGCTGATCGATACCCCACGCATCCGGCATGGACTGGAACAAGGAGAAGTTGACGTAAATCTTGTCCGCCATGCGCTCCTGCAACTCGTCAATAATCGGGCGATGCGCACGGTTGCTCGGGTCGAGCTGCTTTTGCACTTCATGACACATATTCAGATACAGCTGTTCTGCCCACGCGCGCTCATGCAGGCTAAAGGTGCCTGAGGAGTAGCCGACGTGAATATCATGCAGATCCATCTGGCTGTCATGCAGCCATTCACGCAGCGAGCGGCGGGTGCCCGGCTCGTGCATCTCCTGCCAGGTTTCCCACATGCTTTGCAGCGCGCGCGGCGCATCGTCAGCCGGAGGCGTGGCTTCGGTGTGTTCGCTACGCTCCACGCCGATGATATTAGACACCAGCACCGTATGGTGCGCCGTAACTGCACGACCTGATTCCGTGATCACCGTCGGGTGCGGCAGGCCGTGCTCTTCACAGGCATCGCCAATCGCCCAGATGATGTTGTTAGCGTACTCGTTCAAACCGTAGTTCACGGAGCAGTCGGACTGTGAGCGGGTGCCTTCATAGTCCACGCCCAAACCGCCGCCAACGTCGAAGCACTGAATATTGACGCCGAGCTTATGCAGTTCAACGTAGAAACGGGCTGATTCGCGCACGCCGGTGGCGATATCGCGAATGTTCGCCATCTGTGAACCCAGGTGGAAGTGCAGCAGTTGAATGCTGTCCAGACGACCACGTTCACGCAGAATTTCCACCAGTTGCAGCACCTGGTTTGCCGCCAGGCCGAACTTGGATTTTTCACCGCCGGAGGACTGCCATTTACCGGAACCCTGAGAGGCCAGGCGCGCACGTACGCCGAGGCGTGGTACTACGTTCAGGCGTTCAGCTTCTTCCAGCACAATGGCGATTTCAGACATCTTCTCGATGACCAGATAGACCTTGTGGCCCATCTTCTCGCCCACCAGCGCCATACGAATATATTCACGGTCTTTATAGCCGTTACAGACGATCACGCTACGGGTCATGCCCGCATGTGCCAGTACCGCCATCAGTTCCGCTTTTGAACCGGCTTCCAGCCCCAGCGGTTCGCCGGAATGGATGAGCGACTCAATGACGCGACGATGTTGGTTAACCTTAATCGGGTAAACCAGGAAATAGTCGCCTTTGTAGCCATAGGATTCACGCGCGCGTTTGAACGCCGCGTTAATCGAGCGCAGGCGATGCTGCAGGATCTGCGGGAAGCAGAATAGCGCAGGCAAGCGTTGCCCCTGTGCTTCACGGGCCTTAACCAGCTCGGCTAAGTCAACCTGGGCTTCGGGGACATCGGGGTCTGGGCAGACGCTGATGTGGCCAAGCTCGTTGACGTCGTAGTAGTTATTGCCCCACCAGGCAATGTTGTATGTGCGTAGCATTTTGCTGGCTTCCTGGGAGCTCATCGCAACCTCCTGCATGGAACGTAGTACACCGCGTTCGCCTGCTGACGAAAGCGAATCCAATGAAATGTCGTCAGACATAGCGAACCTCAATTATTTATAACAAGTGTAAAACAGTTAACTACTATCGCAGCGTAACGTTGCGATAACAACCCATAAGCAGCCTGATTAGCCAGCACAACATGCTGGCGCACCGACTGTGCGACCGGTTTCTTATTCATATCATAGTAAAACACGCACCTGAACCTGCAGTCACGGTTCAGCGAAACCACGAGAAAACCCTTGCCGGAGCAAGAGCGCCCTTGTTCATTCGTCCGTTACCGACCGGCTCTGGAGTCTTGAGAAGCGCCGAAATGGGTAGAACATCGGCTGGTATAAAAAGCAGAAATGGGGGATGTGTCCGCGCCTGAATGGCGCAACAGAATCGGTGCAATACAACGGTTCATTATCTTGAATCACCTCCACGACCGCCCCGAAAGACGACCCACAAGCCAACGTAATAGTTTAGCCCGGCTGGAAGTGGCAACACGTCGAAAATAATGTGTGCTTTTGGTATGAGCCGCGCGCGGCGTTTTATACCGATAAGACGATAAAAATGCAAAAGATAAATACGCGCATTGCCAACGGTGTCAGGAAAAATTGCCATGTCATAACCTGGCAGAATGAGAGCAACCTCAAAAAAAACTGGCAATACGATGAACAAGTGACCTAAAATAGCCATCCAGATGTTAATCCATCTATACCGATTAACACTCAGACTTCCAGTGACAACAGTCCGTTAGTCCATGGTAGAATCCTCCATCGTGACGAAACGGCACGACAGTTTGAGCTAACCAAATTCCTATTGGGTGATATTAAATATGGCAAAACACCTTTTTACGTCCGAGTCTGTATCCGAAGGGCATCCTGACAAAATTGCGGACCAAATTTCTGACGCCGTGCTGGATGCGATCCTCGAGCAGGATCCAAAAGCCCGCGTAGCGTGTGAAACCTACGTCAAAACCGGTATGGTGCTGGTTGGCGGTGAAATCACCACCAGCGCATGGGTTGATATCGAAGAGATCACCCGTCAGACCGTTCGCGATATTGGCTATGTGCATTCGGATATGGGCTTTGATGCCAACTCCTGTGCAGTACTGAGCGCAATTGGTAAACAGTCTCCAGACATCAATCAGGGCGTAGACCGCACCGACCCGCTGGAACAGGGCGCAGGCGACCAGGGTCTGATGTTCGGTTATGCAACCAACGAAACCGACGTGCTGATGCCAGCGCCAATCACCTACGCTCACCGTCTGGTGCAGCGTCAGGCTGAAGTGCGTAAAAACGGCACCCTGCCGTGGCTGCGCCCGGATGCAAAAAGCCAGGTCACCTTCCAGTACGACGATGGCAAAATCGTGGGTATTGATGCAGTCGTCCTGTCCACTCAGCACGCAGAAAGCATCGACCAGAAATCACTGCAAGAAGCGGTGATGGAAGAGATCATCAAGCCGGTACTGCCAACTGAATGGCTGAACGCATCCACCAAATTCTTCATCAACCCAACCGGTCGTTTCGTTATCGGCGGCCCAATGGGCGACTGCGGCTTGACCGGTCGTAAAATCATCGTGGATACCTACGGCGGCATGGCTCGCCACGGCGGCGGTGCATTCTCCGGTAAAGATCCATCAAAAGTTGACCGTTCTGCCGCCTACGCTGCGCGTTATGTTGCAAAAAACATCGTAGCTGCCGGTCTGGCTGATCGCTGTGAGATTCAGGTTTCCTACGCAATCGGCGTAGCAGAACCGACCTCCATCATGGTGGAAACCTTCGGTACCGAGAAAGTGCCAACTGAACAGCTGACCCTGCTGGTACGCGAGTTCTTCGACCTGCGTCCATACGGCCTGATTCAGATGCTGGACCTGCTGCACCCAATCTACAAAGAGACGGCAGCTTACGGTCACTTCGGTCGCGAACATTTCCCATGGGAAAAAACCGACAAAGCAGCCCTGCTGCGCGAAGCGGCTGGCCTGAAATAAGGTTTACCCGTTTTGATGAAAGCCAGCCTTGTGCTGGCTTTTTTTATGGGCGCTGTTCCCAGCGTCGCGTTGCTCGGCCGAGCGATGCTATCCCGTAGATACTGTGGGCATTGACAACATGTAGGCCTGATAAGCTACGCGCCATCAGGCATAACCGCGCACATTGCCGGATGGCGGCTATGCCTTATCCGGCCTACATCAATCGGTAGCCCGGCCGAGCGCAGCGACGCCGGGGAAATATCAATGCCATAGCATTCATATCTTTTACGTAACAAGTTACAATTCCATACAATTATGTGAAAGCGATTACATTGACACTTCCTCACCGCATAAGCCCTGATGCGACACCATGAAACAGCTTTTCATATTAATGCGTTGTGTTTCAGTAAAGTCTCATAATTACGCTTTTTACTTTATCTGAAACTCCATTAAATTAATGATTAATATAACATTTAACTTTTAATCAACTTAAACCTCAGTGTAACCGATTACACAGTCGTGATTGTTATCACATTTTTTTACCGCATAGTCTCCTACCCTAAGCATCTACAAAATCAATGACTCAACTGGAGGGCATAATGCCTAACAATAAAAAACAGGGTCGCTCTAACAAGACAATGACCTTTTTTGTCTGTTTCTTAGCCGCTCTGGCCGGACTGCTGTTCGGCCTTGATATCGGCGTTATTGCCGGTGCTCTACCCTTCATTACTACCGATTTCCAGCTTAGCTCCCATACGCAAGAGTGGGTGGTCAGCTCAATGATGTTCGGGGCCGCCGTCGGTGCCGTCGGCAGCGGCTGGCTATCGTTCAAATTAGGCCGTAAGAAAAGCCTGATGATCGGCGCTATCCTGTTCGTTGCCGGTTCCCTGTTCTCTGCGGCTGCGCCAAACGTTGAAGTGCTGCTGATTTCTCGCGTGCTGCTCGGCCTGGCAGTGGGCGTGGCGTCTTACACCGCACCGCTGTACCTGTCAGAAATCGCGCCGGAAAAAATCCGCGGCAGTATGATTTCGATGTACCAGTTGATGATTACTATCGGGATTCTGGGAGCGTATCTTTCCGATACCGCCTTTAGCTACAGCGGCGCATGGCGCTGGATGCTGGGCGTTATCATCATTCCAGCGGTTCTACTGCTGATTGGCGTTATCTTCCTGCCGGACAGCCCGCGCTGGTTTGCGGCGAAACGTCGCTTTAACGATGCCGAACGCGTGCTGCTGCGTCTGCGTGATACCAGCGCTGAAGCCAAACGCGAGCTGGATGAAATTCGCGAAAGCCTGAAGGTGAAACAAAGCGGCTGGGCGCTGTTTAAAGAAAACAGCAACTTCCGTCGCGCGGTGTTCCTTGGCGTCCTGCTGCAGGTGATGCAACAGTTCACCGGTATGAACGTCATCATGTACTACGCGCCGAAGATTTTTGAACTGGCGGGCTACACCAACACCACCGAACAGATGTGGGGCACCGTCATCGTGGGTCTGACCAACGTACTGGCCACCTTTATCGCTATCGGCCTGGTTGACCGCTGGGGCCGTAAACCTACGCTTATTCTCGGCTTTATCGTGATGGCGGTTGGTATGGGCGTACTGGGTTCAATGATGCACGTCGGCATCCACTCCGCCACGGCTCAGTACACCGCGGTACTGATGCTGCTGATGTTCATCGTTGGCTTCGCCATGAGCGCCGGCCCGCTGATTTGGGTACTGTGTTCTGAAATCCAGCCGCTGAAAGGCCGCGATTTTGGTATCACCTGTTCTACGGCCACTAACTGGATTGCGAACATGATCGTCGGGGCAACCTTCCTGACCATGCTGAACTCGCTGGGCAGCGCCAACACCTTCTGGGTATACGGCGGCCTGAACGTGCTGTTCATCTTCCTGACCTTGTGGCTGATTCCAGAAACCAAAAACGTCTCTCTGGAACACATTGAACGTAACCTGATGCAAGGCCGTCCGCTGCGCGAAATTGGTTCTCGCGACTAACCTGAATGACGCCGGATGGCGGCTACGCCTTATCCGGCCTACGCAAAATTTGTGGCCCGGACGAGGCGTAAGCCGACTCCGGGAATCCACGACTGATACCGTTGTCTGGAAGCTTCCTCTTGCGCCTGTGTACGTCTCGCTCTATCCTCAGCCGTTATGAAAACCCCTCGTATTCCTATCGCCATTCAGCAAAACGTCATGCGCAGCCTGCGGGAGAAACTCGCTCAGGCCAACCTGGCGCTGGGTCGCGATTACCCTGAGCCAAAGCTGGTTTACCAGCAGCGCGGAACGTCCGCCGGTACGGCATGGCTGCAAAAGTATGAAATTCGCCTGAACCCGGTACTGTTACAGGAAAACCAGCAAGCCTTTATTGACGAAGTCGTCCCGCACGAACTGGCTCACCTGCTGGTGTGGAAACACTTTGGCCGTGTCGCGCCGCACGGCAAAGAGTGGAAATGGATGATGGAGAGCGTGCTTGGCGTTCCGGCGCGTCGTACGCATCAATTCGAACTTAACTCCATCCAGCGTCAAACCTATCCCTATCGTTGCCGTTGCCAGCAACACCAGCTCACCGTGCGCCGCCATAATCGCGTGCTGCGCGGCGAAGCCACCTACCGCTGCGTCCACTGCGGCGAGCCGTTGGTTGCAGAAATATAACCATTGGAAATATCAGGAAGTTTTCCGCTCTAACTGATTGCATATGACAACCACATTCGTTACGTTGCGGGCTCGTTTTACGATGGAGTTCGTGATGTACCGTAATTTGTCTTTTGCCGCCGCGTTTCTGGCGACGGCACTCTCAGGTCAGGCGTTGGCCGAAGGTATCCACAGTTTTTCTCAGGCCAAAACCGCCGGGGTAAAGATCAACAATGACGTGCCCGGCGACTTCTACTGCGGCTGTAAAATCAACTGGCAGGGCAAGAAGGGCGTTATAGATCTGGAATCGTGCGGCTATAAAGTGCGTAAGAATGAAAACCGTGCGAGCCGCGTGGAGTGGGAGCATGTGGTTCCTGCCTGGCAGTTTGGCCATCAGCGCCAGTGCTGGCAGGATGGCGGCAGAAAAAACTGCGCCAAAGACCCGGAATATCGCAAAATGGAAAGCGATATGCATAACCTGCAACCCGCCGTTGGCGAGGTAAACGGCGACCGCGGCAACTTTATGTACAGCCAGTGGAATGGCGGCGAGGGTCAGTACGGCCAGTGCGGCATGAAGGTAGACTTCAAAGGCAAAGTGGCTGAGCCACCGGCGCGCTCTCGCGGCGCCATCGCCCGCATCTACTTCTATATGCGCGATCGCTACAACCTGACCTTATCTCGTCAGCAAACCCAGCTATTTAACGCCTGGGATAAAATGTATCCGGTCAGTGAGTGGGAGTGTCAGCGCGATATCCGTATTGCCAAAGTTCAGGGCAATCATAATCCATATGTGTTGCAGGCTTGCCAGGCACAAAAGAGCTAACCTACACTAGCGGCAATCATTCATTTCCCCTGCCCTCCTCAAATTGCGAGGGCATAGCCACAGATGGAAGTCAGACTATGCGTATCCCCCGCATTTATCACCCGGAACCGATCACCGTCGGCACACAAATCGCGCTGTGCGAAGATGCCGCAAACCACGTTGGCCGCGTCCTGCGCATGGGCAAGGGCCAGGAAATTCAGCTGTTCGATGGCAGCAATCAGGTTTTTGATGCGGTTATCACCGAGGCGAATAAAAAGAGTGTGGTGGTCGAGATCCAGCGCGGCGAGATGGACTGCCGCGAATCGCCGGTTCATATTCACCTTGGTCAGGTGATGTCGCGGGGCGATAAAATGGAATTCACTATCCAGAAATCGATAGAACTGGGGGTAAGCCTCATTACGCCACTTTTTTCTGAGCGCTGCGGGGTTAAACTGGATGCCGAGCGTCTGAATAAGAAGCTTCAGCAGTGGCAGAAAATCGCTATTGCCGCCTGCGAGCAGTGCGGTCGTAACGTTGTGCCGGAAATTCGCCCGGCGATGGACGTTGAAGACTGGTGTGCCGAGCAGGACGATGCGCTTAAGCTCAACCTGCATCCGCGCGCCAGCGCCAGCATCAACACGTTGCCACAGCCGGTCGAACGCGTGCGTTTACTGATTGGCCCGGAAGGCGGCCTGTCAGCGGATGAAATTGCCATGACCGCACGCTACCAGTTTACTGATATTCTGTTGGGGCCTCGCGTTTTGCGCACAGAGACTACCGCACTCACCGCCATCACCGCACTGCAGGTGCGCTTTGGCGACCTGGGTTAAAGGAGAACAATAATGATCAAGCTCGGCATCGTGATGGATCCCATCGCAAGCATCAACATCAAGAAAGACACCAGCTTCGCTATGCTGCTGGAAGCACAACGTCGCGGTTATGAACTCCATTATATGGAGATGAACGATCTGTATCTGCTAAACGGCGAATCACATGCGCGCACGCGTCTGCTGAGCGTTGAGCAGAACTACGACAAATGGTACGAATTCGGCAGCGAGCAGGAGATCAAACTGGCCGATCTCGACGTCATTTTGATGCGTAAAGATCCACCGTTTGATACTGAGTTTATCTACGCCACCTATATTCTTGAGCGCGCCGAAGAGAAAGGTACGCTTATCGTTAACAAGCCGCAGAGCCTGCGCGATTGTAACGAGAAGTTATTTACCGCCTGGTTCTCCGACCTCACGCCTGAAACGCTGGTGACGCGTAATAAGGCCCAGTTGAAAGCATTCTGGCAACAGCACGGCGACATCATCATGAAGCCGCTCGACGGCATGGGCGGCGCGTCTATCTTCCGCGTGAAGGAAGGCGATCCGAATATTGGCGTGATTGCCGAAACCCTGACCGAACTGGGCAGCCGCTACTGCATGGCGCAGAACTACCTGCCTGCAATCAAAGACGGCGACAAGCGCGTACTGGTCATTGACGGTGAGCCGGTGCCTTACTGTCTGGCGCGTATTCCACAAGGCGGCGAAACCCGTGGTAATCTGGCCGCTGGCGGTCGTGGTGAACCGCGTCCGTTGAGCGAAAGCGACTGGGCTATCGCGCGTAAAGTCGGTCCGACGCTGAAAGCCAAAGGGCTTATCTTTGTCGGCCTCGATATTATCGGCGATCGCCTGACGGAAATTAACGTGACGAGCCCAACCTGCGTGCGTGAAATCGAAGCGGAATATCCGATTTCGATTACCGGCATGCTGATGGACGCTATCGAAAAACGTTTGCAAAAATAAGACGTTGCCTTTAAACGGCGGGAGGGAACCCGCCGCCAGCCAGGCTTGATGACCCAGATGTACGCGGGCAAGCCTGGTGACAGCAGTACACTTTCCCCTCATACTGAGCGCTGCTGCTTTTTGAAACAGGACAAGAATCTCTGATAATGAATTTACAGCATCATTTCCTCATTGCTATGCCATCCCTTCAGGATCCTATCTTCCGCCGTTCCGTGGTCTATATCTGCGAATATAACGACGACGGCGCGATGGGGATCATTATTAATAAACCGCTCGAAAACCTACAGATCGAAGGCATTCTTGAAAAGCTCAAGATAACGCCCGATCCGCGCGATCCTGCCATTCGTCTGGATAAACCGGTCATGCTGGGCGGCCCGCTGGCTGAGGATCGTGGCTTTATCGTCCATACGCCACCGGCATCGTTTTCATCAAGCATCCGTATCTCCGATAACACCATTGTCACCACTTCCCGTGACGTGCTGGAGACGCTGGGCACCGAGCGCCAGCCTACTGACGTGTTGGTCGCACTGGGTTACGCTTCATGGGAAAAAGGGCAGCTTGAGCAAGAGATCCTTGATAATGCCTGGCTCACCGCGCCCGCTGATTTAAATATCCTGTTTAAAACGCCGATTAGCGAACGCTGGAAAGATGCAGCTAAACTCATTGGTATCAACATCCTGACCATGTCAGGCGCTGCGGGGCATGCATAATGAGTGGAACACTGCTGGCTTTTGATTTTGGAACTCGCAGCATTGGCGTTGCCATTGGTCAGCGAATTACCGGCACCGCTCGCCCCTTAACCGCAATAAAAGCGCAGGATGGCACGCCGGACTGGAACATCATTGCTCGCCTGCTTAAAGAGTGGCAACCGGAGACGGTGGTGGTTGGTTTACCGCTGAATATGGACGGTAGCGAACAACCGCTCACCGCGCGCGCGCGTAATTTTGCCAATAAAATTCACGGTCGTTTTGGGGTGTCGATTACCTTGCATGACGAGCGGCTAAGTACCGTGGAGGCTCGCGCCGGATTATTTGAGCACGGTGGATTTCGTGCCCTGAATAAAGGCAGCGTCGACTCCGCGTCTGCGGTAGTGATTCTGGAAAGTTATTTTGATCAAGGCTTCTAGACTGACGGCTCCCGGGAAAACATCCCGGGAACTCACCAGAATATGCGGCTAATTTAGATTAGTGGCGCAGATTTTCATTCGCCCAGCTGACTGCCTGCGTTCTGTTTTTCACGCTTAATTTGCGGAATACATTATACAGGTGAGTACGCACGGTATTTTCACTGATGAACAAAGCGCGTGCAATATCCATATTGGTTGCGCCGTGGCGTAATTCGTTGAGAATTTCGCACTCACGTTCAGTCAACGGCACGCTGTCATGCGTTTCGGGAGTCTGTTCTACTGCATACATCGCCGGGTGCATCACGCTCAATTCAGCCGTCTGCTCGCCGTTTAAGACCGCTTTGACGCCCTCAATTAAGCGCGATTCCTCGTCGTCATGACGGAAAACGCCGTACAATGCTGGCCACTGTGCCATTTCGTATAATTCATACTTCTGCGCGCTATTAATAATCAGCAGGCGCGGACAATCAAACTGGGTACGGATAATATCTCGCCAGATACCGTTCAGCTTCTTGTTAGAGACAGCGATATCAAACAGGACCACGACGCCCTTGTTATGGCGGTGCGTCAGCGGTTTGTTGATGTTATGAACATCTACAGAAACTGATAGTAATTCAGTAAGATAGTTTGCAAACGCATTTGCTTGTACTGACGGATGGGTGATAAGGATAAGCTTGCGGGAATTAGATACACTCTCTGTCACTTCAAACATTTTGAAACTCTCCATAGTTTATGTCCACCATCATGGTGTTTAAATAACTCAAAGCAAAGGCAAACCTAATACCATTAATAATAAGGACGGTGTCAAATGTGAAATTCTATTTCATAAGATTAGTCCTAATTACACAAATAGCATAGAACGAAGACCTTAGAAGTGTCAAAACAATATCAACCTTTTTTTGTAAGTCTACGCAACATAATGTAATCCGCCAATTACATTATTCTCATCCCTGCGGCTTACTCCCTATAAATCTATTAGAATAAACGTCGTAGGAAGTTTTATTTCCGCCCGATAAAAACTCACGCCAAAATCACAAAAAAGAACATTAATGCAACAGTGACAAAAAGACAGTTTACAAATATGGACATTAATTGAGTTATTAGCAGGATATTAATTTAAAAAACCCTGCGCGCATCACATTACCCATATAAGCAATGTGATAGCGCAGAATTTGTTTCTGAATAATAATATGAATGATGAATCAAACAAATGGGCTGAGAGGAAACGATATATCTTCCGCCTTTTGCAGCATACCAGCCTTAAGCCTTTGCTGATAACTTTGACTAAATGTCTGCATTCCTGACTGCAGGCTGGTCTGCATCACCCCAGCAAGTTGGTGGGTTTTACCTTCACGGATAAGATTGCCGACGGCAGAGGTGTTGACCAACAGTTCAAACAAGGCCACGCGTCCGCCAGCGCCATTGGCCTGTAATTTTTGCGCCAGCACGGCACACAGGCTGCTGGCAAGCTGACAGCGCACCGGCTCTTTCTCGGCCGCCGGGAACACATCAAGAAGTCGTTCAATAGCCTCGGCAGCCCCGCGGGTATGTAAGGTCGCCAGCACAAGATGTCCGGTTTCCGCGGCGGTTAATGCCAGCCGAATGGTTTCGCTGTCTCGCAGCTCCCCCAGCAAGATAACGTTGGGATCCTGGCGCAAAGCCACCCGCAGCGCCTCGGCAAATGAAGGCGCATGTAAGCCAACCTCACGTTGTGAAATCAGGCAGCGATCGCTGGTATGCAAAAACTCAAGCGGGTCTTCCAGCGTCAGAATATGGCCTGCAAGATGATGGTTAAGATAGTCCACCATCGCGGCAAGCGTGGTCGATTTGCCGCTCCCCGTTGCCCCGGTCACCAGAATCAGGCCACTGTCTTCATGTAACAGCTCCGCCAACGCCACGGGCGTATGTAACTCGTCAAGCGTTGGGCAACGCGTGGGGAGCAGGCGCAGAACTAGCGAAACGCCGCCGTTTTGCATAAAGGCGCTGGCGCGCAGCCGTGGGCATCCCTCTAGCGCCAGCGCGAAATCAAGCTGCCTGCGATGTCTCCACTCCGCATTTTGCGCGTCACTTAACCATTGCGATAACAACGCTTCCGGTGACGGCGCGTTAAAGGGTGCCTTTTCCAGCCTTCCAGCCCTGCGCCAACGTGCCATACCGCCGCTACACAGGTGTAGATCGGAGACATTATGCTTTACACTAAGCGCCACGATTTCTTGTATATCCATAGACCCACCAGAACATATGAACGATATTGCGCATAACCTGGCACAGGTCAGGGAGAAAATCTCAACGGCAGCAGCGCGTTGCGGCCGGGATTCAGAAGAAGTGACCTTGCTTGCAGTCAGTAAAACCAAACCTGCGAGCGCCGTCGAAGAAGCGATTGCCGCAGGCCAAACGGCATTTGGTGAAAACTATGTTCAGGAAGGGGTGGAGAAAATCTGCCACTTCCGCGAAAAAGGCGAGAAAGCATTGCAGTGGCACTTTATTGGCCCGCTGCAGTCCAATAAAAGCCGCCTTGTCGCCGAACATTTTGACTGGTGCCATACCGTCGACCGGCTGAAAATTGCGGTTCGCTTAAGCGAGCAGCGTCCAAAAGAGATGCCACCGCTTAACGTACTGATTCAAATTAATATCAGTGATGAACAGAGTAAGTCCGGTATTGCGCCCGAGGCAGTTGATGCGCTGGCAGCCGAGATTGCCGCATTGCCAAATCTTTGCCTGCGCGGGCTGATGGCTATCCCCGCGCCGGAGCACGACTATGACCGGCAGTTTGCCGTCGCCAGTCAAATGGCGGTAGCATTTGAGCGGCTCAAAGCGGTTTATCCGACCGTAGACACATTATCTCTGGGTATGTCCGATGATATGGAAGCCGCCATCGCGGCAGGTAGTACAATGGTACGCATCGGCACCGCGATTTTCGGTGCGCGTGATTACACAAAAAAATAAGGAACCTCAAGAAACGCCATGAAGACGTTGACCTTCCTGCTCTCCACAGTCATTGAACTGTACACAATGGTGTTACTGCTGCGCGTCTGGATGCAGTGGGCGCGCTGTGATTTTTACAACCCGTTCTCCCAGTTTGTGGTGAAGATTACTCAGCCAATTGTGGGCCCGCTGCGCCGTGTTATTCCACCGATGGGGCCGCTGGACAGCTCATCATTACTGCTGGCCTTTGTGCTGTGTGTCCTGAAAGCCATCGTGCTGTTTATGGTCATCACCTTCCAGCCGATTATCTGGATTGCCGCGGTCCTCATCCTGCTAAAAACCATTGGTCTGCTGATCTTCTGGGTACTGCTGCTGATGGCTATCATGAGCTGGGTAAGCCAGGGCCGTAGCCCGGTTGAATTCGTGCTGATGCAGCTGGCCGAGCCGCTGCTGCGCCCTATCCGTCGTCTGCTGCCGTCGATGGGCGGGATCGATTTCTCACCGATGGTGCTGGTTCTGCTGCTGTACGTGGTTAACATCGGCATTGCCGAGTTACTCCAGGCAACCGGTAATGTCCTGCTGCCGGGGCTGTGGATGGCGCTATGAGTGCCGTCACACCTTGTGATGATGGGCTGGTTTTGCGGCTGTATATCCAGCCCAAAGCCAGCCGTGACGCGATTGTCGGTGAGCATGGCGACGAGTTAAAAGTCGCCATCACCGCCCCGCCTGTAGACGGGCAAGCCAATGCCCATCTGGTGAAGTATCTCGCCAAACAGTTTAAGGTCGCCAAAAGCCAGGTTGTCATCGAGAAAGGTGAACTGGGGCGGCATAAACAGGTTAAAATTATTCATCCGCAACAGATCCCTTCGGGTGTCGACGCCCTGATAAATTAGGATTTCCCATGCAAAAAGTTGTTCTCGCTACCGGTAACGCCGGTAAAGTGCGCGAGCTCGCCTCGCTGCTCGCCGATTTTGGTCTGGATATTGTCGCCCAGACCGAGCTTGGCGTTGAGTCAGCCGAGGAGACCGGCCTGACCTTTATCGAAAACGCGATTTTAAAGGCACGCCACGCCGCTCAAATCACCGGTCTGCCGGCTATTGCCGACGACTCTGGTTTAGCCGTCGATGTGCTTGGCGGCGCGCCGGGCATCTATTCCGCTCGTTACTCCGGCGAGGATGCCACCGACCAGCAGAATCTTGAAAAGCTGCTGGAAACCCTGAAAGACGTCCCCGACGATAAGCGTCAGGCGCAGTTCCACTGTGTGCTGGTATATATGCGTCACGCAGAAGATCCGACGCCGCTGGTATGCCACGGTCGCTGGCCGGGCGCGATCGCTCGCCAACCTGCGGGTGCCGGTGGCTTTGGCTACGATCCCATCTTCTTCGTGCCTTCTGAAGGCAAAACGGCTGCCGAATTGACGCGTGAAGAGAAGATTGCCATTTCCCACCGCGGTCAGGCGTTGAAGCTGCTGCTGGAAGCGCTGCGTAATGGTTAAGCTGCCGCCGCTGAGTCTCTACATTCATATTCCGTGGTGCGTGCAAAAATGCCCGTACTGCGACTTCAACTCGCACGCGTTGAAGGGCGAAGTTCCGCACGATGATTATGTACAGCATTTGCTGAGCGATTTAGACGCAGACCTGGCCTATGCGCAGGGGCGTGAAGTCAAAACCATTTTCATCGGCGGCGGTACACCAAGCCTGCTGTCAGGCCCGGCGATGCAAACGCTGCTGGACGGCGTGCGGGCGCGTTTGACGCTGGCCGTTGATGCCGAAATTACCATGGAAGCGAACCCGGGCACGGTGGAAGCCGACCGTTTCGTCGAATATCAGCGCGCGGGCGTCAACCGCATCTCCATCGGCGTGCAGAGCTTTAGCGAGACCAAGCTCAAGCGTCTGGGACGTATCCACGGCCCGGAAGAAGCCAAGCGCGCAGCCCATCTGGCGACCGGTTTAGGGCTGCGCAGCTTTAACCTCGATTTGATGCACGGTCTGCCGGATCAGTCGCTGGAAGAAGCGCTGGACGATCTGCGTCAGGCGATAGAACTGGCACCGCCGCATCTTTCCTGGTATCAGTTGACCATTGAGCCTAATACGCTGTTTGGTTCGCGTCCGCCGGTTTTACCGGACGACGATGACCTGTGGGATATCTTCGAGCAGGGTCATCAACTGCTGACCGCCGCAGGCTACCAGCAATATGAAACCTCGGCCTACGCAAAGCCTGGCTATCAGTGTCAGCACAATCTTAACTACTGGCGTTTTGGCGATTACCTCGGTATTGGCTGTGGCGCGCACGGTAAGGTGACGTTCCCGGACGGGCGAATTCTGCGCACGGCAAAAACCCGCCACCCGCGTGGCTATATGGAAGGGCGTTATCTGGAACGCCAGCACGATGTGGAAAATAGCGATAAGCCGTTTGAGTTCTTTATGAACCGCTTCCGCCTGCTGGAGCCCGCGCCTCGCGCAGAATTTAGCGCCTACACGGGGCTTGATGAAAGCGTGATTCGCGCGCAGCTTGATGAAGCGCTGGCGCAAAATTACCTGACCGAATGTGAGCAGTACTGGCAGATTACCGAGCACGGGAAGCTGTTTTTAAATTCGCTGCTGGAGTTATTCCTCGGCGAATAATCCCGGGGTCGGCGAAAACGCCTCGCCCGGGCTACGCACTGGAGTTGTTCCTCGGCGAATAATCCTGGGGGCGGCGTCAATTCCTCACCAGGGCTACTGATTTGTGTAGGCCGGATAAGGCGTAGCCGCCATCCGGCAATCTGCGCGATGTTGCCTGATAGCGCGCTGCTTTCAGGTCTAAATATGACCAGGTACGGACCAGTAGCCCGGCCAAGCGCAGCGCCGCCGGGAAGACGCGATTACTGAATCACGCCCTCTTTGCGCATTCTTTCAACCCCTTCAATCCACTGGGTATAATCGCTTTTAAGCTCATAGTTACTGGAATCCAGTACCACCATCTGCCCCTGTAACTCCTCGCGTTTTTTCAGCAACGGTGCCACTTTTTTATCTTTTTCCGCCATGACGGCTTTGTTCTTTTCTTCCATCAGATTGTGCTGGCGATAGTATTCCTGTTTTTGTTCCTCAAGTGCCTTATCGCTCGCAGCGCGTATCGGTTTATCATCGCAGACCGCTTTTTTCTGACACGCCACCAGCGCAGGTTCAAACACGGTAACGTAGTAGTGGTTGGCAAATCTGTTCATATCGTTTTTGCGGTCAACTTCATACAGTTGTGCATTGAGCGCCTGCTGCACCGCGCTGCGATCGAGCGGCTTACCGTTCGCATCCTTGCCCCAGGAATCTTTAATTTGCTCGTCTAATTTTGCAATCTCTTTAACCAACTCAGCCTGCTGCACTTTTTGCTTCTCTACGGTGACTTTGCTCTGCGCAAATTGGGCGTCCAGTTTCGCAAACTGCGCCATAAAACCGCTGTCGTTAACAATGAGGGCTTTACTGAGATCTTCTTTGCCACTAAACGGTCTTCCCGCATTTTTCGCCGCCATTTGCATCGAGAAAAACTCGGTTCGCCAGCCAGAGGCTTGAGTGCCTACCGCGGTCATCATTGCGGAAAATTTTACCGGATGGCCTTTGGTCCAGGTGCGCTCATAGAAAAGATAATCCCCGGCAGCACCGACAAGGCTATAAAGGTTATCAGTGGATGTCATATCCCCTTCCACCGTATAGGTGGCCTGATTCCCTACGGCACTAATCGGTTGAAGTTTAAGATTATCCATCTGCATCAGGCCACCAGACTGCCTGGCAAACTGCTGCTTAATAACATCATCTGTGGGGGTATTTTCGGCGGCTAGGGCATGAAGGGCAACGCAGCTCAGTAAGAGCACTCCATATTTCCAGGCGAGTTTCATCGGCAATTCCTTTTATGAGTGAGGCGTCATCATACGGAATTTGCAAATAGGAGAAGGATAAACGAAATCTGATTCTGGCTACCTGTAGGGAACAGGTAGCCGATACGCGCTTACTTGAGCGTACTCACCAGCGCTTTACGGTTGTCCTCAAGCGACACCACGCGGCTGCACACATCTTTACCGAAAGCTTTGAAATCGGCTTCCTGGTTTTTCCACTCATTCTGAATTGAGGTTTGCAGGCCGCCTAAACTGCCCAGCACGCCTTGCAGCGGGTTGCCGCCGCCTTTGAGAACGGCTTTAGCGCCCATCTCATTGATACTGTCCTGGAGGATCCCGCCCATGGCCTGATTCACCAGTTGCTGACCGTCGGCGCGAACCTGATCGATAGCTTTATAGTGGAAGGTTAAGCCATCGCTGCGATGCTCAATAATCCGGTTCATCTGCTCTTTAAGCTGGGCATCAAGCTTGGTCAGGCGACCGCGCATATTGCTGCTTTCACCCACTTCTTTGGCGATGATTTTATCCAGCGCCACGCGGCCTTTCTCAACGCGTGCGAGCGCGCCTTCATCAATCCACGGCAGCGCGCTGCGCAGCTCGGTCTGATAATCTTTTGCCTGCTCGCGCTGAGCGGCAGTGAGCGTATAGGCTTTACCGTTAAAGGTGACGTCACCGCTTGGGGTGATCACCAGATTGCCGTTCTCGCCTTTAACCTGCACGGTTTGCGGGCTGATAACGACATCATCGCGGGGGGTGACGCTGCATTCATAGTCAGCGTGGGCGGACATCGCCGAGAACGTGAGAACTGTCGCCAGCAGCGTTTTGCGCATCATAACTTTCCCTTTAGACAAATCGGGCCAGCAAATGCTGGCCCCGTATAGGATATTAGTCCCACCAAACGTCGAAAAGTTCGCTGGTGCGCACTTCTTCGAATTTGCGGTCTTCAAGCCATTTACGAACCTGAGCCTGATGATCTTCAGTGCACTTACCAATTTCCTGAGTGCAAATCAGACCTTCCCACGCCAGATAGCCGCTGCCATCAAACGCCAGCTTGTTCGGCTCGATAACTTCATCGATAAACTGATCGACGTACTGGTCGATCTGCTCAGCGCTCGTCCCTTCCGGGAAACGCCATGCTACAGAGAAACCCACTTCCTGGAATTCATCGATGTGCATTTTTTTACGCAAACGACGGCTACGATTCTTTGCCATTTATTTCACCCTCTCGAACATTAAGTCCCATACGCCGTGGCCAAGACGATGACCACGTTGTTCAAATTTGGTTACCGGGCGTGATTCCGGGCGCGGTACATAATCTTTGCTTTCAGACAGATTCAGATATCCGTCCATAGAAGACATGACTTCCAGCATGTGTTCAGCATACGGCTGCCAGTCGGTTGCCATATGGAACACGCCGCCCAGCTTCAGTTTGCTTTTCACCAGATCGGCAAACGGAACCTGAACGATACGACGCTTATTATGACGCGCTTTGTGCCACGGGTCAGGGAAAAAGAGCTGAACCATGTTCAGGGAATTATCGGGGATCATTTTCATCAGCACTTCAACCGCATCGTGGCACATCACGCGCAGGTTATCGACACCCTCTTCATGGGCCGATGCCAGGCAGGCGCCAACGCCCGGAGAGTGCACTTCAATGCCGAGGAAGTTGTGATCCGGGCGCGCTTTGGCCATTGCCACCAGCGAAGCGCCCATGCCAAAACCGATTTCCAGCGTGGTTGGCGCTTCGCGACCAAACAGCGCGGCAAAGTCGACAGGCTCTTCGCTGAACTCAACGCCCATCACCGGCCAGTAGTTTTCCAGCGCGTGCTCCTGCCCTTTGGTCAGTCGCCCCTGGCGACGAACAAAACTACGAATACGGCGCTGTGGGCGGCCGTTCTCATCAAATTCCGGTGAAATGACGTCGTTCTTCATAAAAATTAAGTCTGCTTGTGAGAGTGTTCGGGAAACGGGCATTATCCAAAGTTAGTTGCCGGATGCAAGCACCGGAAAGTTCCTGTTTACAGCATAGTGCCTCTGTGCTGCAATTTGGCCCCTTATTTGCGCGATATTGGAATCCCTGCTTTGACCATGCAAGCGTCACAATTTTCAGCCCAGGTGCTGGACTGGTACGACAAATACGGGCGTAAAACCCTCCCCTGGCAAATTGAAAAGACGCCCTACAAAGTATGGCTGTCTGAGGTGATGTTGCAACAAACGCAGGTTGCCACCGTTATCTCCTATTTTGAACGCTTTATGTCACGCTTTCCCACGGTTACCGATCTGGCTAACGCACCGTTGGACGATGTGCTGCATCTGTGGACGGGGCTCGGCTACTACGCCCGCGCGCGCAACTTGCATAAAGCGGCACAGCAGGTCGCGACGCTCCATCACGGACGTTTCCCGGAAACCTTTGATGAAGTGGTCGCGCTGCCCGGCGTCGGCCGCTCGACCGCGGGCGCGATTTTATCTTTATCGCTCGGCAAACATTTCCCGATTCTCGACGGCAACGTAAAGCGCGTACTGGCACGCTGCTACGCGGTAGAGGGCTGGCCGGGTAAGAAAGAGGTTGAAAAACAGCTTTGGGATATCAGCGAAAAAGTGACGCCCGCCGAAGGCGTGTCGCGCTTTAATCAGGCGATGATGGATTTAGGCGCGATGGTCTGTACTCGATCAAAGCCTAAGTGTTCGCTATGCCCGCTGGATAACGGCTGCATCGCTTCGGCTAACGGTAGCTGGGCGCAGTATCCGGGTAAAAAACCCAAGCAAACCATACCGGAACGCACCGGCTATTTCCTGATGATGCAGCACGATCGTGAAGTCTTTTTACAGCAGCGTCCGCCGAGTGGGCTGTGGGGCGGTCTATACTGTTTCCCGCAGTTTGCTGATGAAGACGCGCTGCGTGACTGGCTCGCCGAGCGGCAGATCCCCGCCGATACGCTGACCCAGCACACCGCGTTTCGTCATACTTTCAGCCATTTCCATCTGGACATTGTGCCAATGTGGCTTACTGTGTCCTCATTCACGTCATGCATGGATGAAGGCAACGCTCTCTGGTATAACTTAGCCCAGCCGCCCACAGTCGGGCTGGCCGCACCGGTTGAGCGCCTGTTGCAGCAGTTACGCGCCGATTCACCCATTTAGTATTCGGCGACATAAGAGGATTTATTATGAGCAGAACGATTTTTTGTACCTTCCTGCAACAAGAAGCCGAAGGGCAGGATTTTCAGCTGTACCCAGGCGAGCTGGGCAAACGCATCTATAACGAGATCTCCAAAGAAGCCTGGAAACAGTGGCAGCACAAGCAGACCATGCTCATCAATGAAAAGAAACTCAATATGATGAATCTGGAGCATCGCAAATTACTGGAAGAGGAAATGATCAATTTCCTGTTTGAAGGTAAAGATGTGCACATTGAAGGCTACACGCCGCCTGAAAAGCAGTAAGGGAATCACCGCCCTTTAGGACAACACAACAACACGCGCTCCCAAAATGATGAAAAAACTCTATGCTCTGGCGTTAATCGCGCCCCTGCTAGTCTCCTGCTCCTCGAATAAAAAAAGCGATACCTATAACGAGGCGTGGGTAAAAGACACCAACGGTTTTGATATTTTGATGGGGCAGTTTGCCCACAACATTGAGAACATTTGGGGCTTTAACGAGGTCCTGATTGCCGGGCCGAAAGACTACGTTAAGTATACCGATGGCTACCAGACGCGTAGCCACATCAACTTCGACAACGGTACCATTACCGTTGAAACCATCGCTGGCACCGATCCCGCCGCCCGACTGCGTCAGGCAATCATCACCACCTTATTGATGGGTGACGATCCGGGTTCGGTTGACCTCTACTCCGATGCCGACGATATCCAGATCTCCAAAGAACCGTTCCTGTATGGTCAGGTGGTGGATAACAACGGCGAGGCGATTCGCTGGCAGTGGCGCGCGGAACGTTTCGCGGACTATCTACTGCAAACGCGGATGAAAAAACGTAGCAGCGGCCTGCATATTATCTACAGCATCACCATTAATCTGGTGCCAAACCACCTCGACAAACGTGCACATAAATATTTGGGCATGGTGCGTCAGGCGTCACGCAAGTATGGAATTGACGAGTCGCTGATTCTGGCGATTATGCAGACTGAATCCTCCTTTAACCCGTATGCGGTGAGTCGTTCCGATGCGATGGGGCTGATGCAGGTCGTTCAGCATACCGCCGGGAAAGATGTGTTCCGTTCACAGGGAAAATCCGGCACGCCGAGCCGCAGCTTCCTGTTTGATCCCGCCAGCAATATCGATACAGGCACCGCCTATCTGGCCATTCTGAATAACGTTTATCTTGGCGGCATTACTAACCCGACATCGCGACGTTATGCGGTGATTACCGCCTATAACGGCGGCGCGGGCAGCGTGCTGCGCGTCTTCTCAAACGATAAGGTGCAGGCGGCTAATCTCATCAACAATATGTCACCGGGTGACGTTTACCAGACCTTGACCACGCGCCATCCGTCGGCGGAATCGCGCCGTTATCTTTATAAGGTTAACTCCGCCCAGAAGGGCTATCGCCGCAAGTAATCATTCTCACAAAAGCAGACCACCTTATTCACGTATCTCTGGGATAAGGTGGTTCTTCTCTTCCTTCGCCGCACAAAAATGTTAGTTTTGTCACTAATTCGTTATGCAAAGTAAAAATAATTGCAATTTTATGCGGCGCTTAACAATGTTTCATCCACGCCATTGATAGAATCATCGCAAATATCATCCTTTAATGTGACTCGCTATACATTACACGGCTAATTTTGTGAGGAAAATAACATGAATTTGAAGCTGCAGCTTAAGATACTGTCGTTTCTGCAGTTCTGCCTTTGGGGGAGCTGGCTGACCACGCTGGGCTCATACATGTTTGTGACGCTCAAGTTCGACGGTGCTTCTATCGGCGCGGTTTATAGCTCGCTGGGGATTGCCGCCGTCTTTATGCCGACGCTGTTGGGCATCGTGGCGGATAAGTGGATCAGCGCCAAATGGGTCTACGCTATCTGTCATCTGGTAGGAGCCGGTACGCTGTTTATGGCCGCCGAGGTGACCACGCCAAGCGCGATGTTTATCGTTATTCTCCTGAACTCGCTGGCCTATATGCCAACGCTTGGGCTGATTAACACCATCTCCTACTACCGCCTGAAAACGGCCGGTATGGACATTGTGACCGACTTCCCGCCAATCCGTATCTGGGGCACCATCGGCTTTATTCTGGCGATGTGGGCGGTGAGTTTTGCCGGATTCGAACTAAGCCACATGCAGCTTTATATCGGCGCCGCGCTGTCGGTTGTGCTGGCACTGTTTACCCTGACGCTGCCGCATATTCCGGTCTCTAATCAACAGCAGAAACAGAGCTGGAGCAGCATGCTGGGGCTTGATGCCTTCGCGCTGTTTAAAAATCAGCGTATGGCGATCTTCTTTATCTTCTCCATGATGCTGGGTGCGGAACTGCAAATCACTAATATGTTCGGCAACACCTTCCTGCACAGCTTCGATAAAGATCCGCTGTTTGCCACCAGCTTTATCGTGCAGCACGCGTCGGTGATGATGTCGATTTCGCAGATCTCTGAAACCCTGTTCATTCTGACCATTCCGTTCTTCTTAAGCCGCTACGGTATTAAGAACGTCATGTTGATCAGTATTTTCGCGTGGATGCTGCGCTTTGGTCTGTTCGCCTACGGTGACCCATCGGCCTTCGGCACCGTACTGTTAGTGCTGTCGATGATTGTTTACGGCTGCGCCTTCGACTTCTTCAACATTTCCGGTTCGGTGTTTGTTGAGAAAGAAGTTAAGCCTGAGATCCGCGCCAGCGCGCAGGGCATGTTCTTGATGATGACCAACGGCTTCGGCTGTATTCTGGGCGGGATGGCGAGCGGTAAAGTGGTTGAGATGTACACCGTGAACGGCATTACCGACTGGCAGAGCGTGTGGCTGATTTTCGCCGGATACTCATTGGTGCTGGCGGTGGCGTTTGTTGGGTTGTTTAAGTACAAGCATGAGCGTCCGGTAACGGGCGTACAACCGATAGTACATTAATAAAAAAGTCGCCCGGCCGAGCATTGCGACGCCGGGATAGCATTCCGAAAAGTAGGCCGGATAAGGCGAAGCCGCCATCCGGCAATCTGCTCCGTTTTGCCTGATGGCGGCTTCGCCTTATCAGGCCTACGTCCGCTCTCACCTTTGGTGAGAAGGGGTAACCCCAGACAACACCCATCCCACCGACAGCAAATCCGCACTGCCCCCTGGACTTAAATTTCGCGCAATCAGCGCCTCATCCATCGCCGCTAACGCTTGCGCATCCCAGCCCTCGTCCAGCAGACGCTGTGCATATTCTTGTACATACCGCAGCCCGCTCATTCCCCCGCGTGACACCAGATTACTGTCCTGATTGGTCGCCATCAGGCGCAGCAGCAATGCCGCAAGATGAGCGCCATCCCAGCCGTCCAACGCCCGGCGCACCGTGGCGAATCCGCTCTCAACCTCACCGCGCGCTCCGGTCAGGCCGAACTGATGAAACTGCCGCTCACCGGCGGTGGCAGGCGTCGTGCGCCCCCCGAGTTCACGGGCCACCAGCCCCTGGCAAATGGCGCTGACCTCACGACATAAGCTCGCCCGGCTGACCTCGCCCAGCCGCCCGGCAGCAAAGCACAGTAAACCTAGGGAGAAAATGCCACCCTTATGGGTGTTCACCCCGCCCGTTGCCGCATACATCGCCTGTTCACAGGCGATGCCCATGGGCCGAATAAGCCGCAGCTGTTCGCGCGCGGGCAGGTGCGACCAGGAGTCTCCCAGCTCCGCAAAACGCGAAAACCATGGGGCAATCGCCGTTATGCTGCGCACAAACAGCGCATGATCCATATCCCGATGCGCCCCGCTGTTACGCCGGTCTACAAGCCCGGGCTTTGGCGTCAACGCCAGCTCCTGCCACAGCGCCTCTTCGGCAAGGAAAGGCACGTCAACGACGCGTGGTTTAGTCGCGATGGAACCAGTCATCAATCATCTTCTCCACGCAGGCCACCACTTCATCTATCGGATGTTTACGCGAGCGGGAACAGGCATGCGCGGGCTCATCGCAAATCAAACAGCGGCGCATATGCCGCCCTAATGATAACCGTCCAACGTGGCCGGCCTGCGGGCAGATAACGTCCAGATCCCACAGACGCCCAAGCGGATGAGTCTGCTCAAGCGCCGCACAGTGCGCTTTAATCTCCGGCGCCTGGTGCGCCACGCACCACATTGCTTCCGGCCCGGTAGGCAGCCACAAGACCTGGCGATCAAGAACCTGCCAGCCGTTTTGCCACAGCAGCTGATCGCACATTTGCAGCGCCACGCCCATGGTGTTGCGATAGCGCTGGCTGTTTTTAACCGCGCCCGGTGTGACCAGCGTGAGGGAGATAATCGGCTGTTGATAGTGGGTTAACCAGTCAGCCTGGCGCGCCGCGCGGTTCTCTTTCGCCGCCAGCAGCGCCTCAAGGCTGACACCCGCTCGCACGGGCGTCATTGTGGTCATACGTTTACTCCTTCACCTGACGAACGGTGTCGATAACGCTGCCGTCACGATAGCGGATCACGCCGACAATTTTATCCGTGAATTCAATCGGTTTTGGCAGACCGGTCAGCGAGACCGCACGGGCATAAAGTTCGTCGATATCGACGACTTTCAGCCCTGCCGCCAGCAGACGTTCGCGAATTTCCGGGCGCGCCGGGTTGACCGCAATACCGTGGTCGGTCACCAGCACGTCGATGCTTTCCCCCGGCGTCAGGCGCGTGGTCACGCGCTTCACCACCGTCGGGATACGGCTACGCAGCAATGGTGCCACCACGATGGTCAGATTGGCGGCGGCCGCCACGTCGCAGTGACCGCCGGACGCTCCGCGCATCACGCCGTCGGAACCGGTGATAACGTTGACGTTAAAATCGACATCAATCTCCAGCGCGCTCAGGATCACCACGTCAAGCTGGTCGCAGCTCGCCGCTTTGCTGGCCGGGTTGGCGTAGACGTTGGTGGAGATTTCCACATGATTCGGGTTACGCGCCAGCGAGGCCGCCGCCTGCCCGTCAAAGCATTGGGTATCCAGCAGCTTTTCAATCAGCCCTTTTTCATGCAAGTCCACCAGACCGCCGGTAATGCCGCCCAGCGCAAAGCGAGCCGTAATGCCGCTGCGCTCCATCTTCTCTTCCATAAAACGGGTGCAGGCCGTTGCCGCAGCACCTGAACCGGTCTGCATGGAGAAGCCTTGTGTGAAGTAGCCGGAGTGTTCGATAACGTCCGCCGCGTAGCGGGCAATCATCAGTTCACGCGGGTTGCTGGTGACGCGCGCAGCGCCGACGCTGATTTTCGCTGGGTCGCCAACACTCTCCACCTGCACAATGTAATCCACCTGATCCTGCACCAGGCTGGCGGGCATATTGGGGAACGGCACCAGTTCTTCGGTCAGCAGCACCACTTTATGCGCAAAGTGAGCGTCGACCATCGCATAGCCCAGCGAGCCGCAGCAGGACTTACCGTGAGTGCCGTTGGCGTTGCCAAACTCATCGCTGCACGGCACGCCGAGGAACGCCACGTCGATATTCAGTTCACCATCCTGCAACAGCTTCACGCGACCGCCGTGGGAGTGGATTTGTACCGGTTCATCCATCAGCCCGTGGGAGATGGCATCCGCCAGCTTACCGCGCATGCCGGAGGTGTAGATACGGGTGATAACGCCGCTTTCGATATGCTCGATTAACGCGTCGTTGCAGGTCATCAGCGAACTGGAAGCCAGCGTCAGATTTTTAAAGCCCATCCGCGCAAGGGTCGCCACCACGTTATTAATGACCCGGTCGCCTTCGCGAAAGGCGTGATGGAACGAAATGGTCATGCCATCTTTCAGGCCGCTGCGTTGAACGGCCTGCTCCAGCGACTGGCACAGTTTACGATGATGTTTGGCGTCCATATCGGCCAGCCACGGCGTTGCGCTGTGCGCGCCGGTGAACGGTTTTAAATCCCTAAGATGGGGAAAATTCTCGTGAAGAAGTTCTGTCTGATTCATTATTTATTCCTTAACGACGCACGCCGGAAGCCGCCGCACGTTCGAGCACGCGTTGCGCATGGTCGATAATCGGCGCGTCCACCATTTTTCCGTTGAGCGACACCACGCCCAGCCCGTTACGCTCGCCCTCTTCTGCCGCCTCAATCACGCGCTGCGCGTGGTCAACTTCCTGCTGGGTTGGCGCGTACGCGTTATGTAAGAGGTCAATCTGGCGCGGGTTAATCAGCGATTTACCGTTAAAGCCCATCTTGCGAATCAGCTCAACTTCGCGCAGGAAGCCCGCTTCGTCATTCACATCTGACCACACCACGTCAAAGGCATCGATACCGGCAGCGCGAGCGGCGTGCAGCACGGCGCAGCGAGCGTAAAACAGCTCGGTGCCGTCACCGCGCTCGGTCTGCATATCCATCACGTAATCAAATGCCGCCAGCGCAATACCGATAAGGCGCGGCGAGCTGCGGGCAATCGCCACGGCGTTAATCACGCCAATCGCCGACTCGATGGCCGCCATCACGCGGGTTGAACCCACTTCCCGGCCGCATTCGCGTTCAATGCGCTCAAGATGGCCTTCGAGCTCGAAAATATCTTCCGGGGTGTCGGTTTTCGGCAGACGGATCACATCCACGCCGCCGCGCACCGCGGCTTCCAGATCGAGCAGGCCAAACGGCGTGCTCAGCGGGTTGATACGCACTACCGTTTCAATGTCCTGATACATCGGGTGCTGCAAGGCATGGAAGACCAGCAGGCGCGCGGTATCTTTCTCACGCAGCGCCACCGCATCTTCAAGGTCGAACATAATTGAGTCCGGGCGATAGATAAACGCGGTTGAGAGCATGGCGGCGTTAGCGCCCGGCAGGAACAGCATGCTACGGCGTAAACGACTCATTGCAGTGCCTCCCACGCAATTTGCTGCGTGTCCGTCGCGCGCAGTACCGCGCTTTGCAGACGAGCGCGGATAACACAATCCAGCGCACCTTTGTCTTCCACGATAATCAGCCCCTGCCGCACATCCATGGCGCGCAGCGTCTCTTCAACCACCTGGCGGATTTGCTCGCCAAACTGCTTAATCACTTCACTGTGGATGACAATCTCCAGCTCGCCGTCGGCGGGGGCGATTTTCACCATCAGGTCGCTGGACTCTTGCGTTCCGGCCAGCGCCTCCCTTACGATTTTCATGATAATGTCCTGATTGTTATGCCACTTCCGCGCTGTAATGTGCTTCGAGATGCGCGAAAGTGGATGCCGGGACAATGTCCCGAATACGAGAAAACTGCTGTGTTTTAAGTAAACGGCGTACTTCCGAGGCCGAAATGGCATTGCCTGCTGCTTTAATACGCGGAATTTCAACCACCTCAACCTGCCCGGCAAGCAGCGAATGCAGCGTCTGGTTGTACTGGTGAGTGACCGCGCAAAACGGCTCTGAACCAATAAAACGGTGCGTAATGCCAAGCGCTGGGGCGATGTGCTGAGCAAAAATGAGCACGTCAATTTCGCTCCATGCCTGCTGCACTTTGCCGGATTCCTTAAGGAAATAGGTCGGGAAGGTGGCGCGGGAAATGATGTACTGCGAACCTTCATGCACGGTGACGTTGCGCAGATGCGCCACGCCCGCGCGAACCATCTCCAGGCGTGCGCGAAACGGGAAAAACGACGCGTCTTCGCGCACCACGAAAAGGTGCAGCCAGTCGCACTGTCTTGCCGCCTGTTCCACCAGGTGACGATGTCCTAACGTGAACGGGTTGGCGTTCATCACAATCGCCCCAACCTTCTCCCCCGGCTGGCGCTTGTGGCTCAGCATGCGGCAATAGCGCTCGATACCCTGCGGCGTGTTCTCCATCAACACCGCGTTATTGCCGCTTTGCGCAATCGGCCAGAAGCCGCTGCGGGCGAAACGTTCCTTGTTACACGGGCGCGTGCACAGGAAAAGATGAAAATAGCCCTGCGCCAGCGCGACGTTTTCTACCTCAGCCAGCAGGCGCGCGCTGAGGTTCCCCCCACGCGCACCTTCGTTCACCGCCACGCACTTAATGACGTTTGCCGCAAGCCCCGCGCAGCCCACCAGCGTCGTCCCACACCAGGCCTCAACGAACAGCGTAATATCGCTATCAAGCCCAAGGCCGCTATCTACCAGCAGCGTTCGAATCGGCTGTAAACGTTGCGGGTGGTTCGCCACTTGCGTGACCCGAAAATCGATGGGGGGTTGCGTGTGCATCGTGCCGCCTTACTTAGTGCGCCGCCGTCAGCGTGTTCGCTGGCGCTTCCATGATGATGTTGCTGAGATGGCCGATATGCTCAATTTCCACCTCGATCCGATCGCCCTCTTGCATAAACAGCGGCGGGTTGCGTTTTTTACCCACGCCGCCCGGGGAACCGGTGATGATCACGTCGCCCGGACTCAGGCGGGTGAAGGTGCTGATGTACTCAATCAGCTCCGCCACTTTGTGGATCATGCTGCTGGTGTTGTCGTCCTGCACCATGCGGCCATTGAGCCACGTGCGGATCGCCAGCTGATGCGGATCGGGAATTTCGTCCGCCGTCGCCATCCACGGGCCAAATGCCCCGGTCTGACGCCAGTTTTTCCCAGCGGTAAACCACGTGTGCTGCCAGTCGCGGGCGGAACCGTCCATATAGCAGCTGTAGCCGGCCACGTGGCGCAGCGCATCTTCACGGCTGATGTTCTCGCCGCCTTTACCGATAATCACCGCCAGCTCGCCTTCATAGTCGAATTCACGGGAGTGCCGAGGTTTGAGCACCGGCGCGTTATGCGCCGTTTGCGAGTCCGGGAAGCGGACAAACAGCGTCGGCGCCGGGTTGTGCTGGTCGAACTCTTTGCGTTTTTCGGCGTAGTTCATGCCCACGCAGAGGATTTTTTCCGGGTGTTCAATCACCGGCAGGAAGGTGACCGCATCCATCGGCACATCGACCGCGTCGTTGATGTAGCGGGTGGCATCCGCCAGCCCGTTGCCCTGTAACAGCGCTTTAAGGTCGCCGTAGCGGTCGCCAAGACGGCGACCTAAATCAATCATTCCTTGTGCATTCACGATGCCGTAGCTGCGAACGCCCTGGTAGATAAAGCTTGCGAGTTTCATTGTTCAGTCCTGATTAGACGAGGAAGTTGCCCAGTACCAGCAGTGAGACGGCGACGTTAATCGCCCCACCGATACGAGTAGCAATCTGCGCGAACGGCATCAGACTCATGCGGTTACCCGCGGTCAGAATCGCCACATCACCGGTACCGCCCTGGCCGCTCTGGCAGCAGGAGACGATGGCGACATCAATCGGGTGCATACCGATTTTTTTGCCAACGAAGAAGCCGGTAGCCACCAGTGCTGAAACGGTGCTGACGATAACCAGCAGGTTGCTGACGGTGAAGGCGTTGACCAGTTCCTGCCACGGCGTAATCGCCACGCCAACGGCAAACAGAATCGGATAGGTCACCGAGGTCTGGAAGAATTTGTACACCACCTGAGAACCTTCCAGCAGGCGTGGAGAAGCGCCGTTACACAGTTTCACCAGCACGGCCATAAACAGCATGCCAACCGGCGCTGGCAGGCCAATCAGTTTGTGACCCAGCATGCCCAGCATATAGAGCAGTACCGCCAGCAGCGCGCCGGAGGCAATAGTGGTGACGTCGGTCTTACCAGAGAATGCAGGCTGGGAGTTTTGGGTTTCGGCGTTAGCGCGGTTTGGCATGAGCTGGCCTTCGCCGGTCAGATGCGGGAAGCGCTTGCCAAGCTGGTTCAGGCAGCCGGAGATAATGATGGCGGTTAAGCCGCCGAGCATCACCATCGGCAGGACGCGACCCAATGCCACGCCCTGATCCATATGCAGGATCGTCGCGTAGCCGATAGACAGCGGGATCGCCCCTTCACCGACGCCACCGGCCATGATCGGCAGAATGATAAAGAAGAAGATCTGGAACGGTTCCAGACCGAGAGCCATACCCACGCCCATCCCGACAACCATGCCGACAATCTCACCGCACAGCATCGGGAAGAAGATGCGCAGGAAGCCTTGAATCAGCACGGTACGGTTCATACTCATAATGCTGCCGACGATAATGCAGCAGATATAGAGATAGAGAATGTTGGTGGATTTGTAGAATTTGGTGGTCGACTCTACCACCACGTCCGGCAACAGGCCGTAATAGACCATCGCGGAAGGGATAAAGGTGGCGCAAATGGCCGCCGCGCCCAGTTTGCCGACAATCGGCAGACGCTTGCCAAACTCACCGCAGGCAAAACCAAAAAAGGCCAGCGTCGCCACCATCACCACGATGTCGCTCGGCAGCTTGCCGCCCAGACAATCAATGGCGATAAGCACCCCGGCTAACACAAACAGCGGTAAAGGAATAATGCCGACTTTCCAGGTATCCATAATATGCCACCAGCGCTCTTTAAGTGCCGGGCGTTGAATTTCTATCGGGTCGTGGGTAACAGAGAATGAATCATCAGTCGTGCTCATAATGAAGCCCTTTGGTTATTTTGTACTTTTAGCTTAAGGGCCTAAAGGCTTACTTTATGTGAGTGAAAGCATATTAAAACCGAAGTTTTAATGGCGCCTATGGTTTTAATGGTTTCTTTTATTTAATGTGATTAACTGCTTATTTATAAGCGTGGTTTTTATGGTTTCTTTTCTAAATTGAACAAATAAATAACATTTATTAATTTAACCTTAATCCGCCGCTATTTTCGGAGAATTCTCTTTTCACAGCAGGCTGTGCAAGGGATCACAAGTTTCTGGCAAAGCCGCTAGCGCCACGCAAAAAGATGATATATTGACAACTTCCGACGATACCGCGCGTGAGAGTAATGAAAGTATCATTTCAGATAAAACTTTTTATTTCACTGGTTGCCTTTTTTTCGGTGCTGTTTGCACTGCTCGGTAGCTATTATTATATTGACGTCGGTCGGCAGCTATATCAAGAGATGAGCGTGCGGGCAAAAATACAGGCGGAAGAAATTGCCATCATTCCCGATCTGCGTAAACAGGTAGCGGATAAAAACATTCCAGCTATCCATGATTTCATGCAGAAATTAGTCGCCCGTAGCGATGCCAGCTTTATCGTCATTGGCGATAATAAAGGTCTGCATTTATACCATTCGGTATTCAACGACCGGGTCGGCAAAACGCTGGTAGGCGGCGATAACGAAGAAGTGCTGCGGGGTAAAAGCACCACCACCATTCGTCAGGGCGGTCTTGGCATTTCACTGCGCAGCAAAGCGCCCATCTTCAACGAAAATGGCCAGGTTATCGGTATTGTGTCGGTCGGCTATCTTACCAGCTATCTTGACAGTATTACCGTCAACAAAGTGGTCAACATCCTGATTGCGGCGGTGCTGTTGCTGCTGGCGTTATTTATCTTCTCCTGGTTTTTCACCCGCAGTATCAAAAAGCAGATTTTCTCGCTCGAGCCGCGTGAAATTGGCCTGCTGGTGCGTCAGCAAAAAGCGATGATGGAGTCGATTTACGAAGGGGTGATTGCCATCGACAGCAACCTGCGCATTGAAGTGATTAACCAGGCGGCAAGAAAGCTGCTTGGGCTAAGCCTGCCCGCACGTGAACTACGTGGACAGTTGATTGATGAAGTGATCGCGCCGATGCCTTTTTTCACCCGTGAAACGATGCTCAGACAAGATACTCACGATGAGATCTGCCACTTTAACGATCTCACAGTGATCGCCAGCCGGGTGCGGATCATGCTGGAGGATTCGCTTCAGGGCTGGGTGATCACCTTCCGCGATCGCAATGAAATCGACTCACTGAGCGCCCAGCTAAGCCAGGTTAAGCGCTATGTCGATAACCTGCGCATCATGCGTCACGAGCAGCTAAACCGCATGACCACCCTCTCCGGGCTTTTGCATATGGGCCGCTATGACGAAGCTATTCGCTATATTCAGGCGCAGTCTGAACACGCCCAGGAACTGCTGGACTTTATCTCCTCGCGCTTTAGCTCGCCAACGCTTTGCGGACTGCTGCTGGGGAAAGCCGCTCGCGCCCGAGAAAAAGGGGTGGCGCTACGCTTTGATCCAGCCTGTTTAATGAGCCAACCATTTGCGCCGCTGGCTGAATCTGAATTGATTTCTATCATCGGCAACCTGCTGGATAACGCCATCGAAGCGACCCAACGCGCACCGCTGCCGCACGAGCCGGTAGAGGTGTTGATCCTGCTTAACGACCGGGAGTTGATCATCGAGGTGGCCGATCAGGGGATCGGCATTAAACCGGAGATCCGCGAACGAATATTTGAGCGAGGGATCACCACTAAAACGCGCGGCGATCACGGCATCGGCCTTTATCTTATCGAAAGCTACGTCACGCAGGCGGGCGGTCTGATAGAAATTGCCGATAACGACCCGCGCGGGACCATTTTCTCGCTGTTTATTCCCGTCACGGGAGACACCCGGTGTACCTCACAGGAACTGGAAGATATCGACTATGCAACATGAACTTATCGATGTACTGATTGTTGAAGATGAACACGAACTGGCGCAACTGCACGCGGAGCTTATCGGCAAACACCCGCGCCTGCGCCTGGTGGGCATTGCCTCGTCGCTGGCTGACGCGCAGGCTCAGCTTGAAAGCAAGCGGCCGCAGCTGATGCTGCTGGATAACTATCTGCCGGACGGCAAAGGCATCACGCTCATTAACGATCCGATGCTCACGCGCGCCAACTGTTCGGCCATTTTTATCACCGCCGCCAGCGACATGGACACCTGTAGCCTGGCCATTCGCAATGGCGCGTTTGATTACATTCTTAAGCCGGTGTCATGGAAGCGGCTGAGCCAGTCGCTGGAACGCTTCGTGCAATTCGCCGAGCAGCAGCGGGTGTGGAAAATCGTCGACCAGCAGAACGTCGATTCCCTTTACCAGCTACAGGCGAAGAACTACCGTCAGGATAACGGCAGCAAAGGGATTGAGGAGAATACGCTGGCGCGGGTGCAAAAGCTGTTTAACGACCAGGCCGCACACTGTTTTTCGGTCGATGAAGTGGTGAGCGAAACGGGCCTTAGCAAAACAACCACCCGGCGCTATCTGGAGCACTGCGTGGAGGCCGGTTTTTTAAGCGTGGAGATGCTGTACGGTAAGATTGGTCATCCGCGGCGGATGTATCGCCGCAGCGCCGCATAATCCCCCCATCCTGGCAAGATGAGGGGAACCCGCAGACTACTTCAGCACGTAGCCATACAGTCGCATAATACCGTCGGCATCCTTTTCGCTGTATACCCCCTGTAGCTCCGGCGAGAAGCCGGGCAGCAGGTTGACGCCCTCTTCCAGCGCCAGGAAATAGCGCTGTACCGCGCCACCCCACACTTCCCCCGGTACCACGCACAGCACGCCCGGCGGATACGGCAGCGCACCTTCGGCGGCAATCCGCCCTTGTGCCTCACTGATGCGCACCAGCTCAACGTTGCCGCGAATAAATTCGCTATTGGCATCCTGCGGGTTCATCACTACCGCGGGCAGGCTCTCTTTGCGGAACATCGCCTTTTGCAGATCCTTCACGTCAAAGCTGACGTACAGGTCGTGCATCTCCTGGCATAGTTCACGCAGCGTGTAATCACGATAGCGTACCGGGTATTTGTTGTAGATGGTCGGCAACACGTCAGCCAGTGGCGTGTCGTCTTCGATGTGCTGCTCAAACTGTTCGAGCATCGCCACCAGTTGCGCCAGCTTTTCCGGCGATTCTGCTGGCGTGAGCAGGAAGAGGATCGAGTTGAGGTCGCACTTCTCCGGCACAATGCCGTTCTCACGCAGATAGTGAGCCAGAATGGTCGCCGGGATACCAAAATCGCTATAGCGTCCGGTTTCCGCGTCGATCCCCGGCGTGGTCAGCAGCAATTTGCAGGGATCGACGAAGTATTGATCCTGTGCGTAACCGTCAAAACCGTGCCAACGCTCGCCCGGCGCAAAGCTAAAGAAACGACGCTCACTGGCGATGGTTTCGGTCGGGTGATCCTGCCATAAACGACCCTCTACGACCGGCGGAATAAACGGCTGGATCATTTTGCAGGTCGCCAGAATGGCTTTGCGCGCTTCAATGCCTAACGTCACGCATTCTGCCCACAGGCGGCGTCCGCTCTCCCCTTCGTGGATTTTGGCGTTGATATCCAGCGCCGCAAACAGCGGGTAAAACGGGCTGGTTGAAGCATGCAGCATAAACGCGTTATTCAAACGCTTATGCGGGCAAAAGCGCGCCTGACCGCGAATGTGGTTGTCTTTTTTGTGGATCTGCGAGGTTTGCGAGAACCCGGCCTGCTGTTTGTGCACCGACTGCGTAACAAAAATGCCCGGATCGTTTTCGTTAAGATCCAGCAGTAGCGGCGAGGTGTCGGCCATCATATCGATAAACTGCTCGTAGCCGACCCACGCGGAGTCAAACAGGATGTAGTCGCACAGGTGGCCGATTTTATCCACCACCTGGCGAGCGTTGTAAATCGTGCCGTCGTAGGTGCCCAACTGGATAATCGCCAGACGGAACGGACGCGCGGCCTCGGCTTTCTGCGGATCCACTTCGCGGATTAGCTCGCGCAGGTAGGCATCATTAAAACAGTGCTCATCAATCCCGCCAATAAAACCAAACGGGTTGCGCGCCGCTTCCAGATAGACCGGCGTGGCCCCCGCCTGGATAAGCGCGCCGTGGTGGTTTGATTTGTGGTTATTGCGGTCGAACAGCACCAGATCGCCACGGGTGAGCAGCGCGTTGGTCACCACCTTGTTAGCCGCCGAGGTGCCATTGAGCACAAAGTAGGTTTTGTCGGCATTGAACACTTTCGCCGCGAACTTCTGCGCGTGTTTGGCCGAACCTTCATGGATCAGTAAATCGCCAAGCTTAACGTCGGCGTTGCACATATCGGCACGAAAGACGTTCTCGCCGAAAAAGTCATAAAACTGGCGACCGGCCGGGTGCTTTTTGAAAAATGCGCCGTGCTGATGCCCCGGGCAGGCAAAGGTGCTGTTGCCCATCTCAACGTACTGGGTCATGGTGTCAAAAAACGGCGGCAGGAGCTTATCTTCATAGCGACAGGCCGCGGCTTCCAGCTCCAGCCACTCCTGCTCTTTGCCCGCAATCACCGCGTTAACGCCTTCGGGCGCAATGATATCGTCCGACGTCAGTATGAACACCGGCAGATTAAAACCGGTACGCTTGAGCAAGGCCAGAATGCCGCTGTGGCTGTCCGCCACCGTGATGACGACTGCTGCAACATCGGTAAAGTCGGTACTGTCCAGCGCCACCACGCCGCGATGGGTAGATAGACGAGAGACCAGTTCACGACTGGCAGCAATGTTCATTGATTTCATAAGCGTAACGACCCGCCTGAGAAAGTAAAATCCCGGACAAAGCGTTAGCCTTGCCCCACGAAGCGTCTGGGTATCGCTGGGTTACAGCTCCGAATGCCAGACATCAGTAAAAGCAGACAGCGTCTAATCTTACTGTTGTCCTGCAGTGAGCGTGCGTCGTCTTCACCGCATGGTGAATGGTGAACGGGCAGGCCTTCGCCAAAAAGCAAAGTGGCAATGTAATGGCAAGAATGTCATTGCAGGCAGCCCCATCAGGAAGGAGAAATTTCGCGCAATCATTGCACCTTTATTCAGAGGGCGCAAGACGAAATCTTTATGCACCCATATCACGGAAAAGCAAGCACTGAAGCGGTTAATCAGTCCATAATAATGCAGGATCCCGAAATAATTAACAGGAGTGAATGTGGTCATTGGGCCTTTTATTAATGCCGGTGCGGTACTGTTCGGCGGTTTGATCGGTGCGCTACTTAGCCAGCGTTTACCGGAGCGTATTCGCGTGTCGATGACCTCAATTTTTGGTCTCGCCTCGTTGGGTATTGGCCTGCTGCTGGTGATCAAGTGCGCCAACATGCCGGTGATGGTTCTCGCCACGCTGGTTGGGGCGCTGATAGGTGAAGTCTGTTTCCTGGAAAAAGGTATCAATAGCGCGGTCTCCCGCGTACAAAAACGGATGCTCAAGCCCGGCAAAAGCAATCAGCACGAGAACTTTATTCAGAGCTTTGTCGCCATCATCGTTCTGTTTTGCGCCAGCGGCACCGGTATTTTCGGTTCAATGCATGAAGGAATGACCGGTGACCCGACGATTCTTATTGCCAAGTCGTTTCTCGATTTCTTTACCGCCATGATTTTTGCCTGCTCGCTGGGTTTTGCGGTCTGCGCTATCAGCATTCCCATGCTGGTTATCCAGCTGTCGCTGGCATTCTGCGCTTTTTTGATTCTCCCGCTCACCACGCCCGCGATGATGGCTGATTTTACCGCCGTGGGTGGCCTGCTGCTGCTGGCAACCGGCCTGCGCATCTGTGGAATCAAGATGTTTGCGGTGGTCAATATGCTACCCGCGCTGCTGCTGGCAATGCCGCTATCGGCAGCCTGGACGGCATTTTTTGCCTGAACTGACGTGCACAATGCGGGAAGTGGTGATAGATTGTGCAACTCGCCGCAAATTTCATAAATTTCATTGACGAGGCGCGGCGATTACGGTTTAATGCGCCCCGTTGCCCGGATAGCTCAGTCGGTAGAGCAGGGGATTGAAAATCCCCGTGTCCTTGGTTCGATTCCGAGTCCGGGCACCAAAATTTAAAAAAACCAGCCTAAGGGCTGGTTTTTTGCTTTTCAGAGTTACTGTAGATTTCTGGTCGCTTTGGCTTCTTGCCACAGCCTGGCTTCTACCATCCAGTCTGAGCATTTCCCTCTAGCAACTCCCTACTCTTCCGATCACTGAGCAGAGGTCTGCCAGTCTTCAAATTGCCAATCAACACTATTTCCAACGCGTATGCCTGCCTGGTAGATTCATGGCAGCAAGGCAACATCCGGGTTTTGTCCGGTCAGGAGAAGGCAAACAGCATCGCTTCTGATGTGTCCAAAGCGCTACCGCGCCGATAGGCTTACTCACTCCCTCATAATCCCAGAAAGGATTACCGGAGATCATTACGGTTCTCACTTCCATGGGTACCACAATTCAATTTGAGGCGGCTCTTCTCGTACTCGTAGCGGTCATCGGATTTAACTGCCCTATGACACAGCAGCGCATCTGCGGCCTATCCGCATACCGATGGCCCATCTTCCATACCGAATGATACGGATAATACAGGAAGTCGCGTACCTGAATGCCAGCATGGTTGAACACCGCCAGCAGTTCCCCACGTGACGTGTATTCGAACCGCGAGAGCATCATCGTCTCCCCCTTCCCCTCCGCGTCCACCATTGCTGGCTCATATGTCAACTACGCTGCCGTAGAAGTCCCGGCAATCATTAGGATAAAATGACGGAAAAATTAAAATTGTAAAATATATATTTATCAGAAATTACAGACAAATTTCTATCCAATATTTACCGTTCCGCTGCCGATTATCACACCACCACAATCTACAGCATCACCTGTTCTGGCTGCGGGTAACCCATCGATAAATACCGTTGAAGAACCACTGGCGATTTTTCGAGGATGTGCTGGATGCTTTAGCTTACTATGGGGCGTCAAGGGATCACCCAAACGGGCGGAGGGCATACCATCAATAAAGACTGTTGGAGAACCCGCTGTGATTACTGTTTCATGGTACCCATCATGCTGAGTACCTTTATCGTTAAGTTTTGCGGCTAAGGGCATATTTGCTCCTGGGACAACACACCTATGAATTTTCTATTTGTCAGGGATAATCTATAGAAATTATTACCCCTGCATATTAAATTCAGAACAAGAAATAAAAGGCTATTACCGGTTTGGTACTCAACGAACCAGCACTACCTTGTTATCGATGACAGCAAAGAATGGGTTCCACGAAAATATGCGCTTCCCATCAGCATTAAAAAATTGAATAGGAGACATTCTACTCGCACCACCAATCCCTAAGCAAAACATTCTATCATTCTGATAGGTCAATACTTTAAAAGTATCCCAGTCAGGATTTAAATTAACTTTTCCTTTTTGTACAGCGTTAACAATCCCGATTGAATTAAAAAACAGATCAGTATCATTGGTCAAATCTGTTTTAGCATACTCATCTAAGGCGAGAGAGTATTTTTTCTTAATAGTTGTGAGATCGCCGATCTTGAGATCATTTATTAATTCTTTATATGAATCTATTAATCTACTACGTAATGTTAAATCATTTATTTGTGGGGAAGCTTTAGTCCACTTCCATTCTGGTATACCTGAAACTGTAAATTTGCGATACGCAGTTAACCAGTTTTCAGGTTTTTCATCACCTTTAAACTTTATCCTGTTAGATATCCCTCTTATAATAGCATTACCTGTTTTGTCATTAATATCTTGAATGGAATATCCATTCGAATCTCTATATGATCTATTTCCCTTACCATCAAAAATCACTTTAAAATATGTCACCATATCATCCCGATTATTATTTACAGATCTAACTAACTTCACCTCACAGTAATACTCATCACTTTTCACCTCGGGTTCAGAAGGGAAAAATATTAGCCCAATATTATTTTCAGCATTGTTTTCCAACGCATCAGTAACATCACTACCTGTACTTATTGATCTTGATCCTTTTAAAGTACTGAGATAATCCAAACCATTTACAGATAAAATACAATTACTGTTTTTAGTATTAAAATATGCTGTATATCTTACATCATTCATATCATCACCACCAAAATAATTTAGTGAAAAAAATAAAAAGACAACTACTAGTAATTTTCTCATATAAAACCTTAAAAATTAATTTTATAGGGTGACACATCTTTAGTTAATGGCTTACATAAAACCCATTCACCTTCCCCTTCCTCCCAATAATCATTATTTCCGATATTTGTTTTATCTGCCTCAGCACTTTGATCCTCATTGGAGTCCCCAATATTCACTTTAATTTTATATTTCGCATACATTACAACCCCATTGTGATAAAAGGTAAGCTCTAAGTCTTTCTTTTGTTTCTCATCCAATGCAAAGCAACACTCAGCTGATATATTCGCTTCCGCGCTAAAAAATGCTTCGACCACAACAACCCTAAGTCCCGCTTCAACTTTCGACTCAAGAGACAAACTGAGCCTGCCTTCATTTTTGTCACCCAGTTCAGAGTGAAATTCATTATCTTCATCAGAGGCATAGCGATAGGATAGATTAACCTCCCCGGTGACAATAATATTCAAAACAGCTTTGGCATAAACACCATTTTCTCCACTTTTAACATCATCTTCCTGTGACTGTGCTTTTTCTCTGATTCTGGCAATATTTCTCTCCTGATGAAAATACGCAGCAAATTCCTGAATCAAATCAAGAGTGATAGTAAACTGAATCAATGGAGCCAGATTAACATCCACACCGCATTTAACATATGGTTTATTGTCTTTTCTGAGCAATAGTTCACCACTGCCTTTAATATTAAGCGATGGATATTTTATATCAACAGTGAGCAATTGTATTTTCTTATCATCCGCTCTAAAAAGATCAGTGACTGTATCAATTGTCTTTTCTGCATTTCTCAACAAGGATAATTTATCCTTATAACGCGTAAACTCTTTCTCTATCGTCTTTTTATAATCTTTACTAGCGCTTCCTACCGTAATTGAAGCGCTTCCGTCAATGTTAACACCCCGTGTGATGGCATATTTCCCGACACTCATTTGGTCATTTTGAGATCTGCCCTGAACAATATCATATCGTTCATCGTCAGTCAGTTCTTTAGTGCCGTCATTTTCAGAAGCAGCAATATTAACATCGACTTCCCAAACGAGTTTTGGATAAACGATTATACGAGTATCTACAGTGGTAAATATAGGATATTTCGCTCTATCATTCGCCGTCGTTTTAAGAGGAAAAATCATTTCCTGGATAGGTTGACCGAGGCATTCCCCAACTTGCAATGAATATTCAGTTCTATCTATTTTTTCGATACCTTCAAAAACAACATCAGTCAAAAATTTGACTATATCGAGATATTCTAATGTTTCATAAATATATCCAGATCCAGGTGTTTTTATGTTAACGTTACTGTTACCTTCCATTGTTAATTTGAGTTTCTCTGCGTAACTCAAATATTTCAATTTATTATCATTTCGGCCTTTTTTAAGCTGACTTAGATAGTATTCATTATATATTACGCCTGATGGACAATCTGGATTGCTACTAACACATGTTTTTCCTGTAAGTGTTGTTGTAATATCAACGCCCTCTGCGTCTCTATCGTGGAGATAGATAACAGGTAAAGATTCACCTTGTTTATATTCGTACGTTTCTTCCGGGACTGTTGTTATAATTTTAAGGGCATGCGTACAAGTATCAGGATTGTTACAGTTACATTTTGGTGAACCCGCTGTAAGGCTTATTGGCATTATAAAAAACTCCTTTCCCATGCTGGTATTACACCGTTAATATTTAGTAGTAATTGCTCTGCCCGATAATGCCCTGGGTGCGTAGTCCCTTCCAAAACAATCGCATACTGGTGAGGTATATCACTCAATTTAAAAATATTCTCTCTGGTAAATAATTTTGCTATTTCATCTATACTTCTTCGGTCTGTGATTCCTAAATTACGAAGGTAATTAAACAACTCACTCGCCCATTCAATAGAAACTTTATTCATAGGCAAGGATACTGCTCTCATTGTTTCAGCCAACTCTCTTACATATCGGCGTTCAAAGATAATTTCTAATAACGAATATTGTTCTTTGCTAATAGACATTAACTTCGATTTTATGGTTTGCGTTGCAGGATACCTTTCGTGAAGAGCTTTAAAAGAGACATCTTGTTGTAGCCGATAACTTGTTTCTATTCGACTAATATCGCCGAGGAAAAGATGTTTCTCCCAATCAGACAATACACTCAGAAAATCCCAAATATTGCGTGGATCATAAAAACGAAATATCACAGGCTTCGTTTCATTTGGAAGAATAACTTGCAAGTACTTTCTGAGATGTTGTCGCAATACACGCATCGTCGTTTTTGCTGTCAGATATATACCCCATGGACTAGTATTCCACTGTAGCCACTTCTCAACTGCTGGTGTTACTTCGAGCAAATAAGGTGCAAGCTCCACTAATTCAGGCTGAAGCGGTTCTGAATACAAACAGGCATGTGGTGGATTGTGTGCGGAAAGAAAATCCATAAGATCTTTCATGACAGCACCATCAATAATAGCGTAGCGAATAGGGAGCATTTTTATTCCTTATCCATCGGGCAATGAGCCACAAACATGGTACCTTCTCCTGCTGCTGCCTTCAGAATGGCCGGACGCATGGGCAGAATGACTTCTCCCGGGCTACCACTTCCATTAAGGTTTATCTTCGGCCCCCTGACATCGATGCCGCCTGCATGTACCACAATAAAAGAACCGCCTACACGAAGGCTGATTTTGCTGTCACTCTGAAGAACAATATCTCCCTGAACATTGATACCCAGCGTACCAGCCACTTTTTGGGCCAAATCACCTTTCACTTCTAAACCATGATTGCCTTCCACCAGGCTCACATGGTCCTTAGTTGTTTTATGATCCTGTTTCCCCTCCACCGTCACTTTTCGATCATTTGCCACAGCGAGGGATTCATCATGGCCAATACTCACTGTGCGATCATAATTTACCCGCACATCCTTACTATTGAGTATTTTCACCTGCATATTTTTCTGAGCATGCAGAAAAATCTCTTCATTATTGGTAGCATCTTCAAAGCGCAATTCGTTATAGCCGCTGCCCTTATACGACTTCGACCGTATCGTCATCTGCGTCTTCGTCCTCGGCAGGCCACCCGGCGGGGTATTTTGGGCGTGATAGGTTCGACCCATGATGATCGGCTGATCCGGGTCGCCGTTCAGAAAGTCCACTATTACCTCTTGCCCCACACGCGGGATAGCCAGATTGCCAAATCCGGCACCTGCCCATGCCTGCGCTACCCGGATCCAGCACGAACTGTCCTGGTCTGGTGGGTTATAGCGGTCCCAGCTGAATTTCACCCGTACGCGACCGTGCTCGTCGCAGAAAATTTCCTCGCCTTCCGGGCCAGTGACCACCGCTGACTGCGGGCCATCCACCGACGGCTTGGGCTGGGGTACCGGCCGCCAGGTCCTGTCTGCCGGGATCACCGTAAAATCATTCTCAAGGGTGGTGCCTGCGCCGGAACGTCCTGCCACTGCCTGCGGCTGGCTTCCTTGCAAATCACTGCTCACCACCTGCCATTCCCGGTTCAGACTCACCTGCGGATGTTCCGTCAGCGTGATACGCCGTCCCGGCCATATTGCCGGGGAACGGCTTTTCCCCTGGGCTTCTTCGGCATTATTGCGCCATCCCTCCATCTGCCAGCGGGTGAAGTTCTGCCCGTGTGCATCCTTGAAGCGTCCCGGATAGTCAAACACCTCGTACTGCGTGCGCTGGTAATCCTGATGTTCACCCTGGTGCTCAAAGCGGCCCGCCCAGCCCGGACGTTTGAAGGTGTAGTCCTTGCCGATAACGGAAGAAGGGCGTATCTGTGCGCTGTGCCGGAACTGGCTGATGCACGGCGTGCTCACTTCGCTGCGGGTATTAGGGTTCCACGGGATGTCAAACGCCTTCGGCAGAAAGCGCACCGTGTCGCACAGCACCAGGCTCTGGTCATCGCTGTCCGGTGAGTGCTCTTCGTAAAAGAACAGCCCTTCCTCCGCGGCCATCCGCGCCAGAAAGTCATAATCCGTTTCACCGTACTGCACGCAGAATTCCCTTGCCGGATGCGCCTCGCTGAACAACGGACTCCAGTCCGTGACCCCGTTTTCCTGAAGTATCGTCCCGAGGATGCTTTTAATGTCCTCATTCTGGAAAATTCGGGAGTTATGGCGCAGCGCGGCACGCCACAGCGGCGGACGGACTCTCATGTTGTACAGCATCTGGTGCCCGTCGTTTTCCCCCTGCTCAAACCAGGTCACAATGCCGTTCACCCGGCGCTGAATCTCCGTGCCCTGCCAGATTTTGAGGTGCGCTGGTTTTTCCAGTACCTGAGAGAAATCGATGCTGAGAAGTTGCTGGCTTGCCAGCGAAATATCGAGGGAGAAAAGTTCGGAGAAGGACTGACTCAGATGAAAGGACGTCACGACCAGCGCGTCCGACGGCAGGCCGTCCACCTCCAGTGTGAAACGTAATCCTGTAGACATTAATAACCTCATGAATTAACAGGGAAATAAAATCGCTTTTATCTGACAGCGGCGAATGACAGTACAGTGTTACGCTTACTTTCAGGCACGTTATCACCGCATTTTCCGGCGTCCACCATCTCCCGTAAAAAACGTAACCCCTTACTGGCACTGTTTTTTTGTTGCTAGCGCAAAAAAAAACAGCATCCCGCAAAAGCGGGATGCTGTTGATTCTTACGCTTCCAGCGGTGCACGCCAGTCGTCAGCACCGGAAGTACCTGACTTGACATGCTCCCACTCAATTTTGCGGTAAGCCAGTGAAACTTCGAGCAACTGCGTGAACTCACGCTTTTCTGGATCCTGACAGTGCGGCATATGAAGTTTCATATCCACAATTGTCGAATCCGTGAGGCGAGTGGTGAAATAATGTTCCTGTTTGCCTTCAACAGAGGTACGCCACCAGTGCAGTTCGGTTTTTGGCAGCATTTCACCGGAAGCCAGCGCGTTGTACAGTAGAGGCACAGCTTTGTTCAGCGCTACAGTAAAAATGAAAGGCTTATGCGAACGCTGACCACTCGGTTGCCCGGATTGCGGATCGGTTGGTACAGTCACGTTGTGCTGGAATTCTTGTACCAGCATTTCATCTTCATGACCCTGCACATAGATATTGCCGACTGAATCTGCGGTGAATGCACCAGCGGTAATATTTCCCTGGGTTTGCCCCGTAATTGAGATGTAACACGGTGTAGGCATTTATAAACTCCTTGTTAGTGATTAACGACTTCTTACATACATCCGCCGAAATAATTTCGACAGATAAAATAAGTAAACTATATGTCAAGTTCTATAACTTTAGCTTGCTTCATATAGAAGCTAAACCGAACAACTAGTAAAGGTAAAATATTCACGCAATAATTAAATAACACACTTATATATCCACAACACATATCGAAGTAGACGCATATAAAATAACCACAATATTTACCCATGGATATATATAATATCAATTAATTTTTATCATCTTATAGAAAGATATCATTCACCAGTCTTCTTACCACATGAAAATAACGTTTTTGTATGAATGGGTTCAAGACATCCCTACAAAAACAAATAAAAAATACCATTAAAAACAAAAACTTAGAAAATAAAACCAATCTAACAAACTTCTTTTGAGTCATTTCTTATTATATTGAGACTTCCTGAAATAAAATAACAAAGCAGAAGAATACTCCTGTATTTAATTTGAAAAAAGTGCTTCTCAAAAAAAAATCTATGCGTAAAATGATTACCAGAGTTTTTAATCGCACGGCATTCCATTGTTTCATGGCCTGTATGGAGATGCAGAAAATATAACGTAATCTGATGGATGATTTCTATGAGCAAAAATTATAACGGCAGCGTGGCACCTAAAGAACGCATTAATATTTCTTACGTTCCTAAAACTGACGGTGAGCCTTCTGAGGTGGAATTACCCCTCAATATGTTAATAGTGGGTGATACAGGTAACTCACAGGAAACAGCGCCACTTGATGAACGCCAAATGGTTTCAATCGACAAACACTCATTCAATTCAGTAATGGCAGAAGCAGCTATTAGCCTGAATTTTGCAGTTCCGGCAGTGTTGAAAGATGACGCAAAAGATGACGATGAGATGAACGTCTCGCTGGAAATCAAATCTCTCAACGATTTTTCACCCGACAGCGTGGCAAAACAGGTGCCGGAGATGAACAAATTGCTGGAGCTACGCGAAGCACTGACAGCATTAAAAGGGCCGCTGGGTAATTTACCTGCATTTCGTGCCCAGCTTCAGGCATTGCTGGAAAATGAAGAATCCCGCGAACAGTTATTACGTGAAATCAGCCAGGCAGAAAACCAGTAACCACTGTTTTCAGGAAGATTATCCTGGTATGGACTTGCGGAAAGATACAGCCAGAACCGATGACGCAATAACGCAGGCAGTAATACCGGTTAGGTATCAGCGGAACAAGCGGCAGCATCACGGAGTGTATTGACAGCGGCTCTTTACCAGAAGATTGGATGTCTGATGGATGAAATCATCCATACCAACGGGTACCAGCAGATGAAGCCACACTGGCGGAAGATGTTCTACTGACAGTGAAACCTGGCACCAGAAATACAGATCAACACAAGGATTTTCAGTATGTCTTTACAGGAAGAAGAACTTGTTTCCGCCCGCACTGAACAGGGAAGCCATGCTCCGTCGCTGCTTGATGAAATCATGGCACAAACCCGTATCCAGCCCGGCGCTGACGGTTATGATATTGCCCGTCAGGGCGTAACAGCTTTCGTTGCCAGCCTCCTGCAATCAAGCTCACCAGCAGAACCGGTAAATAAACTGGCCGTAGATAGTATGATTGCGGACATTGATGCCCGTATCAGCCGCCAGATGGATGCGATTATTCACGCCCCTCAGTTTCAGCAATTAGAGTCATTCTGGCGTTCAATGAAAGCCCTGGTGGATCGCGTTGATTTTCGTGAAAATATTAAAGTTAATATCCTGCATGTAACCAAAGAAGAACTGCTAGACGATTTCGAGTTCGCGCCAGAAATTACTCAGTCAGGTTTCTATAAGCATGTTTATTCCAGCGGATTCGGCCAGTTCGGCGGTGAACCTATTGCCGCCGTATTAGGCGCATATGAGTTCAAAAACACCACGCCGGACATGAAGTTGCTGAACTATGTTAGCGCCGTCGGCGCTATGGCTCATGCTCCTTTCCTGTCTTCCATATCGCCGGAATTTATGGGGCTAAACTCCTGGACTGAGTTGCCGAATATCAAAGATCTTTATGCCATCTTTGAAAGCCCGGCCTACACAAAATGGCGCGCCCTGCGCGATTCTGAAGACTCTCGCTACCTGGGGCTTACCGCTCCGCGTTTCCTGCTCCGCCAGCCGTATTCTGCCACCGAAAATCCAATCAGGAGTTTCAACTACGCCGAAAATGTCAGCCACAGCCATGAACATTACCTGTGGGGCAATACCGCCTGGATGCTGGCGAGTAATGTAGCTGACTCGTTCGCGAAATACAGATGGGCCCCCAATATTATTGGTCCACAGAGCGGCGGCGCAGTAAAAGATCTGCCGGTACATCTGTATGAATCAATGGGGCAGATTCAGGCCAAGATCCCGACAGAAGTGCTTATCACTGACCGCCGTGAATTTGAGCTGGCTGAAGAGGGATTCATCACCCTGACTATGCGCAAGGGCAGCGATAACGCGGCATTTTTCTCCGCTAATTCAGTTCAGAAACCTAAGCATTTTCCGGGCAAAGATGCAGAAACCAACTACAAGCTGGGTACACAGTTACCTTACCTGTTCATTATCAACCGACTTGCACACTATATTAAAGTTCTGCAACGCGAGCAGCTGGGATCCTGGAAAGAAAGAAGCGACCTGGAGCGGGAACTTAATATTTGGGTCCGCCAGTATGTTGCTGACCAGGAAAACCCACCAGCTGATGTCCGCAGCCGTAAGCCCCTGCGTGGCGCTAAAGTTGAGGTACTGGATGTGGACGGCGAGCCTGGCTGGTATCAGGTGGCTATTTCCGCACGACCTCACTTTAAATACATGGGTGCGTCATTTGAATTGTCCTTAGTCGGGCGATTAGACAAGTGATACCGGAGCGCGAAAGGCCTGCCGGATCGCTGTTTGAGCGTCTGGAAAACCCTCCTGCCAGAAACTGGCGGGGGGGCAGTAATATTGATGCTTTCAGACAGTCAATTCGCCAAAGCCTGCGTAATATCCTGAACACCCGCTCCGGCAGTTGTCGGGGCACCCCGGAACTGGGCATCGAAGAGCCGGAAGGGTCTGATAATTACCGCATCGCCATGAGCCGGGCCATCGTGCAGTGCATTGAGTGTTATGAACCCCGAATCTCACATGCTGAAGTTCTGGCGGAACTTCCTCAGGCGGCAAGCCCTCATGAAATCACTTTCCATATCACAGCTTGGGTGACATTTAACGGCATCGACGATGTGCTTGAATTTGATATGGCACCAGACGGCAGTCAGCATTATCGGGTGGAGTAGCAAAATGGAATTCGAAGAACGCTATTACAGGCAGGAACTGAATTACCTTCGGCAGTTAAGCAAGCAGCTGGCGACCGAAAAACCACATCTTGCACGGTTTCTGGCTGAAAAAGGAGCCGACCCGGATATCGAGCGTCTGCTGGAAGGCGTGGCTTTTCTGACGGGCAATCTGCGCCAGAAAATTGAGGATGAGTTTCCTGAGCTGACACATGGCCTGATCAAAATGCTGTGGCCCAATTATCTGCGTCCGGTGCCATCGATGACGCTAATTGAATACAGCCCGGATATGGATAAAACCTCCGTGCCGGTATGCATCCCCCGTAACGAACAATTCACAACCGGGGCTAAAGGGACTGAAGCGAACCAGGTATTGTCTGCGTACTCCGACAATGAGCAAGATGTTGCCCCGCCCTGTACCTTCACTCTCTGCCGGGATATCTGGCTATTGCCCGTTCAACTGAATCAGGTTGAGGATCGCAGTACGCCACGCCATGGCATCATTGATATTACATTTGCCGTCGCACCGGGTACGGATTTAACTACCCTGGATCTGAACAGACTGCGCTTCTGGTTGGGCAATGATGACAACTACACCCGTTACCAGCTGTATCTGTGGTTTTGCGAGTATTTACAGGGCGCAGAGTTAATTACGGGCGAACAGTCAATCCCGATGCCTGAATTTATGCTGAAAGCCGTCGGATTTGAGTCTGAGGATGCTATGCTGCCTTGGCCAGGTAACGTCCACAGCGGCTACCGCGTTCTCCAGGAATTTTTCTGTTACGCCGACAGTTTTCTCTTTTTTGATGTGCGTGGCATTCCAGCACTACCAGCCAGTTTGCAGGAGAACCGTTTCACTCTACGGCTGCGTTTTTCACGCCCCTTACCCGTGGATCTCCAGTTACATCGCGGCTCCCTACGTTTGTACTGTGCGCCCGCCATTAATCTTTTTTTCCATCATGCCGAAGCGATCACGCTGGATCACCAGCGGGCAGATTATCCGCTGATACCCAGCCGCCATTATCCGGATCATTACGACATTTTTTCGGTTAACGCGGTGGTGAGCCAGACCCAGGATATATTTAGAAAAAAAGAGTTTGGGCAACCCGTTACCACTCCCTCTGTACGTCAGTGGCCTGCCTTTGAAAGCTTCAGCCATCAGATGGAATACAGCCGTAAACGAGAAGTCGTCTACTGGCAGCATCGAACAAAGACCTCGCTGTTTCACCGGGGCTTTGAACATACTCTGGCTTTTATCCATGCCGATGGTAGCCACCCGGATTCTTCACTGCTCAATAATGAAGTGGTCTCAGTATCGCTGACCTGTACCAATCGTGAATTACCGGTACAGCTCTTGCCTGGCGATATCACAAGTACAACAGGTAAAAACGCGGCCGTGGCGTCATTTCGCAATATCACGCGCCCCACGCCACCACTCTGGCCGGTTATAGATGGCAGCCTGCACTGGTCGCTGCTTTCTGCCATGAACCTGAATTATCTTTCACTGCTGGATACTGCCGCGCTCAAACAGGTGATAGCCAATTTTGATCGCCACGCCATTCACCATCCACAGATGGCTCGTCTTTCACAGCAGAAGCTTGACGCCATAGAACGGCTGGAAACCAAACCTGTTGATCGCCTATTTACCGGAATACCGGTACGCGGTCTAGCATCCACTCTGTATATCCATCCGGGACCGTTTGTTTGTGAAGGAGAGATGTACCTGCTGGGCGCAGTTTTGTCGCACTTCCTGTCGCTGTATGCCAGCGTCAATTCATTCCACATGCTTACCGTTGTCAACGCGGAAAGCCAGGAGTCATGGAAATGGGCGGAAAGAACCGGGCAACACCCGCTCATCTGAGTCCGGATAATACTCCGGCACAGGATGACCAAAACACATTACGGGAGAGTTTTCTTCAGGATGCCTGCGCCTGTAATTTTTTCGCACTCTCAGAACTGCTGCACCGGCTGGCATCAGAAGATAGCGAAACACCTGAATTATCGCTGGATACGCCTCCGGCCCAGGAAAGCATTCGCTTTCTGGCTGATGCCAGCCTGGGGTTTCCGGTAAGTGATGTCAGCGCGCTGGAGCAGGATACGTCCGGGCAGTTTCGAATGACCACGACCTTTATGGGACTACAGGGCAGTCAGTCTCCCTTGCCCGGTTATTACCTCGATCATCTGGCTTGGAAATCCGTGCACGAGCAAAGTCCGGTTAGCGATTTTCTGGATATGTTCAACCATCGACTGACGCAATTTGTCTGGCATATCTGGCGTAAGTACCGCTACCACGTCAGTTTCCGGAATGGCGGCGTAGATGCGTTCTCACAGCGGATGTATTCCCTGGTTGGGCTGGGCCACCGGCAGCTGCGTGATCGGCTAGCAATCAATCACAGCAAAATGTTGGCTTATGCAGGAATACTGGCGAATCCAGGACGTTCGCCGGAAATCGTCTGCTCGCTGGTCGCGCACTGTTTCGATTTAAATTTAGCTGACGTAACGCTGCAAAACTGGCAGTGGCGGATGGTGGAAATAGAGCCGGATCAGCAGAACAGTCTTGGATGTTACACGATTAAAAACGGCGAAAAACTGGCCTGTCGATCGGTGCTAGGCAATTTTGTACTCGGGACGAGTGTTCCCGATCTCAGTGGTAAATTTCAGTTAAGCATTAATAAGTTAAGTCGTAAGCAGTTTCTCTCGTTCTTGCCGTCTGGAGAAAACTTTCTGCCGCTGGCGATGTTTGTCTCCTTTGTCCTGCGCGATCAGCTTGCCTGGGATTTACACCTGGGACTGGCGCCGGAACAGGTGAGCACTATGCGGCTGGGCGATACCAAGAGCGCACTGCTGGGCTGGACGTCTTTTCTCGGCGAGCCGGGAGAACATCCCTCAGTCGCCATCCAGGTCAGGGAGTAAAACATAACTATTATGGAGCATGATATGGCAGAAGGAAAAGCCCGGCAGCAGACGCTTTCACTGCATGTCGTTAACGGCAGTGAACTGGAAAGTGGGCGCGCAGCCCGTTGTGTGTTCACTCAAGGCGGGGATGTGGGCCACAGTAGTGAGTGTCACTGGTCAGTTCAGGACAGGCATCAGGATATTCCGGCGAAAGCGTTCACCATCAGCCTTCATGATGGCACATTCTGCCTGCATCCGCTGGCCGCACCACTCTGGCTAAACCAGGCCAAGGTCACGGCAGCCTCGGATCTGGTGCAATTACGCCAGGGCGATGAGATTCAGACGGGGTATCTGATACTCCGGGTTTATCTGAACCGGGACGGGATGCGCAATTACGACGAAGAGATGGCCACCCCTGAAACCATTGTTTCTAACCACGACGTTCTTTCAGACACGCTGCTGTCCACTGACGGTACACCGGAATATCCTGGGATGCCATCGCGCCACCAGCTGGCAGATACCATTGTTAATGGCTTTTCCACCGATCCATTGCAGGCACTGCGTACCGAAAGTCTAACGATGAGGGATGATCCTCTTGCGGCAATCACACCAGTCCGCTCATCCGCCCCGATGTCCGATCCGGTCAGCCATGGTGGGATCAATACACCGTTTATGGATCTACCGTCTATGTATGCCGATCCGCAGGACGGCTATGATGACGCGATTTCATCGGCAGAGGCCGCGCAGCGCCATCTTGCCATCACCCCGTTGCTACGTGGCCTGGGCGGAACGCTTGCCGTCCATAATACGGCGGATGCCGATGATTTTCTGGAAGAAGCAGGAAGAACATTGCAGGCTGCTGTTAAAGGGTTGCTTGAGCTACAGCAGCACCGCAACAGTCTATCTGATAAACATCTGCGCCCGCTGGAAGATAATCCGCTGCGCCTAAATATGGACTATACCACTGCACTGGGCGTGTTGTTTGCCGAGGGAAGAAGCCCGGTACATCTCGCCGCCCCTGCCGCCGTCAGCGAAAGCCTTCGCAATATCCGCCATCATGAAGAAGCAAACCGTGCCGCCATCGTGGAATCGCTGCGCGTTCTGCTGGACGCCTTCTCACCACAGAGCCTGCTGCGCCGCTTTGTGCAGTACCGCCGCAGCCATGAACTACGCAAGCCGCTGGATGATGCCGGAGCCTGGCAGATGTACTGCGATTATTATGATGAGCTGGCCTCCAGTCGACAGCAGGGCTTTGAGATGCTGTTTAACGAAGTGTATGCCCAGGTCTATGACCGGGTACTTCGTGAGAAGCAGCGGGAGCCGGAAGCATGAGCAGACGCTTGTGCCGTGCCTGGATGGCAGTGGCATTACTTACCGTCGCTTTAACTGGCTGTGAAACCGCCAAAAAACTCGGTCAGGTTATCAAAAACCCGGACATTCAGGTCGGCAAACTTGCTGACCAATCGTCACAAGTGACGATTACGTTACTGACCGAGCCTGATGCCAACATCAATGCAGACGGTGAAGCAGCGGCGGTGGACATGCAATTGGTTTACCTGAGTGATGATTCGAAATTACAAGCTGCGGATTATGACCAACTCGCCAGCACCGCCTTACCGGAAGCGCTTGGGAAGAACTATATCGATCACCAGGATTTCAGCCTGCTGCCCGACACAATAAAAACCCTGCCATCGGTGAAGATGGATGAGAAAACGCAGTTTATCGGCGTGATTGCCTACTTCTCCGACGATCAAACCACACAGTGGAAACAAATCGTACCGGTGGAAGGGACAGGACACCACTACCGCCTGCTGGTTCATATCCGGCAGAGCAGTATTGAAATCAAAAAGGAGGATGATTAACGATGGCAACCACGCGAAACAAGGTGATGTGGCGGGAAGGGACGCTGATGCGCCCGCACCATCTCCAGCAGCAGCAACGTTATAATGATTATGTGAATAATCTGCGATTCCGTGCCGTTCATGATTTATCGTGGGGGTTTACGGAGTTGTCCATCAATATCGAGTTGCTCGCACAGGGTAAAATCATGCTCGATAGCGCATCGGGCACAATGCCGGATGGCACCGTGTTCTCCCTTCCAGATCAGGATGCGCTACCCGATCCCCTGCATCCTGACAGTTTTCCCGATGAAGAAAGCCGTAATGTCTATCTTGCCTTACCCGTCGCCAGCGATGTCAGAAGCGAAGTCAGCTACGGGCAACAGATCGGGCGTTACCGACTAAACGATGCGGATGTCCGGGATCTGCATTCGGAGAATGGTGATGCACGAGCACTGACGGTAGGCCAGTTAACCCCTCGCATCATGAGCGGGGCGGATGATATGAGTGCGTATGTCACGCTGCCACTGTGTCGTATCAAGGATAGGCGTGCAGACGGTTCTTTGATGCTGGATGAAAGCTTTATCCCGTCCTGTCAGAACATCCATGTCAGCGCACGGCTGCGTGAATTTCTTCGCGAAGTACAAGAAGCGGTCGGCGGTCGGGCCAATGACCTGGCTAACCGTATTGGTTCGCCGGCGCAAAGTGGCATTGCCGATGTGGCGGAATTTATGATGCTGCAACTGCTCAACCGTAACCAGACACGATTCACCCATCGCGCCCGCAGGCCACAGCTTCATCCAGAAGCGTTTTATCTCGATCTTGCCGGGCTGCTGGGCGAGCTTATGACATTCACCGAACCATCACACCTGCCCTGCCCACTGGATGTCTATGATCACCGTAATCTGACGGACACATTCAAAACACTCTTGCCGGAAGTGAAGCGGGCACTGCATACCGTCCTGTCTCCTAGAGCTGTTAACCTGCCGCTGCATTTGCGCGATGGCATCTGGCAGGCTGATGTACATGACTCAACCCTGCTACAGTCAGCCACCTTCGTGCTGGCAGTGGCAGCAAAAATGGAGACGCTTCAGCTTCAGCGCCAGTTTATTCAGCAATCAAAAATTTCCTCACCGGAAAAAATTCGCAATATGGTCAGCGTGCAAATCCCCGGTATCCCGTTGCATACGCTGATGGTGGCCCCACGCCAGCTTCCGTACCATGCCGGTTTCAGCTATTTCGAACTGGACAAGAGCGGTGCAGCCTGGGCGGATGTGGCGGCCACAGGTGCCGTTGCCCTGCATGTGTCCGGTTCGTTCCCGGACCTGAATATGCAACTGTGGGCGATAAGAGGATAAGACGATGGATGAGCTATCACTGTCCCAGTCCCCTCTACTCGGACACGAAAGCGAAGGCCCCCGCCAGTACCAGCTTTCGCTTCGCGGCAACAGTCTGAACCCGATGATCGACGCTGCCACGCCGCTGCTGGGAATGGTGATGCGTGTTGCAGGGATGAACAGCAATGCTATGCCCGAACATCTGTTCACTCAGGTGGTGACCGATGTGCAGGCAGTAGAGCAGCTACTCCAGGAGCAGGGCTATGAACCAGGCGTAATCATCTCGTTTCGTTACATCCTGTGCACCTTTATTGATGAAGCGGCATTGGGAAATGGCTGGTCCAACAAGAATGAATGGATCAAACAGTCGTTACTGGTGCATTTCCACAATGAAGCCTGGGGCGGTGAAAAGGTCTTTATTCTGCTGGAGCGCCTGATGCGCGAGCCAAAACGCTACCAGGATCTTCTGGAGTTTTTGTATGTCTGCTTTTCGCTGGGCTTTCGCGGGCGTTATAAAGTCGCGCCTCAGGATCAGGGGGAGTTTGAGCAGATATACCGCCGTCTGTACCACGTATTACATAAACTGCGCGGCGATGCGCCCTTTCCGCTGCTGCATCAGGATAAAAAAACTCAGGGCGGACGCTACCAGCTCATTAAACGACTGACTATCCGGCATGTGTTAACCGGCGGCATCGTCGTGCTGGTGATGTTTTATCTGTTCTATCTGCTGCGCCTGGATAGCCAGACGCAGGACATTCTTCATCAGTTAAACCGGCTGCTCGCCAGGTAAGGACACATATGATCCAGATTGATTTGGCCACACTGGTAAAACGGCTTAACCCCTTTGCGAAACAGGCTTTGGAAGCCGCTGCCTCAGAATGCATGAGCCAGCAAGCGGCAGAAATTACTGTCAGCCACGTACTGATCCAGATGCTGGCTATCCTGCGCAGCGACTTACGGGTAGTTACTGAACGCGCCGGGATCGATACCGATGATTTACGCCAGGCGCTGACCGTGGAAAATTACGCCACGACCCGCTCAGTAGATAGCTATCCATCGTTTTCCCCGATGCTGGTTGAATGGCTGAAAGAGGCCTGGCTGCTGGCGTCAGCTGAAATGCAGCAAACAGAGTTGCGCGGCGGCACCCTGCTGCTCGCTCTGCTCCACTCACCGCTGCGCTACGTGCTGCCTGCAGCCGCTCGACTGCTCACCGCCATCAACCGTGACCAGCTACAGCAGGATTTTGCCGGATGGACGAAAACGTCCGCCGAGTCGGTTATGCAAAGTGAAGACGGACAGACCATAAGCGCCGTAGCCGATACCGGCGACAGCCTACTTGCCCGCTACGCCAGGAACATGACCGATGATGCTCGCAATGGCAAACTCGATCCGGTTTTGTGTCGCGATCATGAAATCGACCTGATGATAGATATTCTCTGCCGCCGCCGTAAAAACAACCCGGTGGTGGTCGGTGAGGCTGGCGTCGGTAAAAGCGCGCTAATAGAAGGGCTTGCGCTGCGCATTGTCGCAGGCCAGGTACCGGACAAGCTACGTGACACCGATATTATGACCCTGGATCTTGGCGCACTGCAGGCCGGCGCATCCGTGAAAGGCGAGTTTGAGAAGCGGTTTAAGGGGCTAATGGCGGATGTCACTCAGTCGCCAAAACCCATTATTCTGTTTATCGATGAGGCGCACACGCTGATTGGTGCGGGCAACCAGCAGGGCGGGCTGGATATATCTAACCTGCTAAAACCTGCGCTGGCGCGCGGCGAGCTGAAAACCATTGCTGCCACCACCTGGAGCGAATATAAAAAATACTTCGAGAAAGACGCCGCCTTATCGCGTCGTTTCCAGTTGGTCAAAGTAAGTGAACCTAATGCTGCCGAAGCCACCATTATTCTGCGTGGCCTTTCGGCTGTATATGAACAGTCCCACGGCGTACTGATCGACGATGAAGCGTTACAGGCAGCGGCAACGTTGAGCGAGCGTTACCTTTCTGGACGCCAGTTGCCAGATAAAGCCATCGATGTACTGGATACCGCCTGCGCGCGGGTAGCGATAAACCTCTCCTCTCCACCGAAGCAGATTTCCGCGCTGACCACCTTGCTCCACCAGTGCAAAGCGGAGATGCAACTGCTTGAACGTGAGATCCGCATCGGTTTGCGCTCAGACACCTCAAGGTTGACCGAAGTGTGTGTTCAGTATGACGAAACGCTGACCAAACTCGATGAGCTGGAAGCGGCGTGGCATCAGCAGCAAGCGGTGGTACAGGAAATTATCGCGCTGCGTAAGCGGCTACTGAACGAATCGGAAGCAAACGACAAAGAAGAAAACATCGCGCCGAAAGCGGCGGCGTCCGACGATATTGCGGTTTCAGTGAATGAGCCATCCAACGAAGATGCCGTGGCTATGGATGAGTCGGTAGTCGCGCAGCCGGAACCAGAAATCTCCCCAGCAACGCGTCTGGCACAGTTAACCGCTGCACTCGAGACTCTGCACGATACACAGCTACTGGTTTCCCCCCACGTCGATAAAAAGCAAATCGCCGCCGTCATTGCCGAATGGACAGGTGTGCCTCTTAACCGCCTGTCGCAAAACGAAATGTCGGTTATCACCGATCTACCACAGTGGTTGGGCGACACCATCAAAGGCCAAGATTTGGCGATCAACCATCTACATAAACACCTGCTTACCGCACGCGCCGATCTGCGCCGTCCGGGGCGGCCGCTCGGCGCATTCTTGCTGGCTGGCCCTAGTGGTGTCGGTAAAACCGAAACCGTGCTGCAACTGGCAGAACTGCTCTATGGCGGTCGCCAGTACCTCACCACTATCAATATGTCGGAGTTCCAGGAGAAACATACCGTCTCGCGCCTGATTGGTTCCCCTCCGGGCTATGTCGGCTATGGCGAAGGGGGCGTGCTGACCGAAGCCATCCGTCAGAAGCCCTACTCCGTGGTGCTGCTCGATGAAGTTGAAAAAGCGCATCCAGACGTGCTTAACCTGTTTTACCAGGCCTTTGACAAAGGTGAGATGGCCGATGGCGAAGGACGTCTGATTGACTGTAAAAACATCGTCTTTTTCCTCACCTCCAACCTCGGTTATCAGGTGATTGTCGAACATGCCGATAGCCCGGAAACCATGCATGACGCGTTGTACCCGGTACTGGCTGATTTCTTCAAACCTGCGCTGCTGGCACGTATGGAAGTGGTGCCTTATCTGCCGCTGTCTCGTGAAACACTCTCCGTCATTATCGCCGGGAAGCTGGCGCGACTCGATAACGTCCTACGCACCCGCTTCAGCACTGAGGTGGTGATTGAGCCGGAAGTGACCGATGAAATCATGCAACGCGTTACCCGCGCTGAAAACGGTGCGCGAATGCTGGAATCGGTTATCGATGGTGAGATGTTGCCACCACTGTCCCTGCTGCTACTGCAGAAAATGGCGGCGAACACAGCAATTGCCCGCATCGTACTGGGCGTGAAAGATGGGGCATTTACTGCTGACATCACAGATGCACCGGATCGCAGTCAGGCAGACAACATTCAGCCTGAACCGGAAGCAGAGGACGAAACAGTTCTATGAGCAGAATGCGGGCGCTCCTGATCATGATACTGCTGCCGGGAATCTTCCCCGGCGCAGTACAGGCAGAAACATCAGCAAAACAAGCGGCTGCCGTACTGCCTGGGATAGCGGTGCACAAAGCAAACGCGCAAACAACACTCAGCGCCATGATGGCCTGTCGCCAGGAGCCAGCTGCTCTGGAACGACTTGACTGCTATGACCATATTCTGGCACCGGAGCAGCCAGGCTTTGATGGTGCATTGGTAAAGGCCCGTTATGAAGGTGAAGCCTGGAAGCGAGCCTTTACTCAGGAGAAACAGCGTCCAGACAACTCCACCACGCTAATGATGACGCAGAGCGGCGGAGAGCGGCCAACGGTAATTATCACGACACCCGCTATCGGCAACGTACCACCTCGTCCGGTGCTGATGTTCAGCTGCGTAGATAACATCACACGAATGCAGGTGGCGCTGACCCACGCCATGACTCCCTCTGATATCGCTGTAACGCTAACAACGGATACCCGGCGAATTCAGACACGATGGTTCATCCGTGAGAACGGAACGCTGCTCGAATCCAGCCGGGGCTTATCCGGCATTGACGAAATCAAACAGCTTTTCGACGCAAAGACTCTGACCATCGATACCGGTAAGGAAAATGCTGCCGGGAAGCTGACATTTAACATTGACGGCTTGGCAGAAATCATCGCGCCGCTCCGCGACGCCTGCCACTGGGCGGGAGAGTAAAACTATGGACTTACGTGACCCGGATATCTGGATTTCTCATCTGCTGGAAAATCTACCTGAGGACAAACAGGCCTCCGCGCTTAAAGACAATAATCCTGACTGGGAATATATTGACGGTGAAATGCTTAAGCTCGGCTCGCTGGCTCATAGTCAGTTAAATATCCCGGACATTCAACACCGGGGGTTGGTACTCCTGGCCACGGAAAGCAAAGATTTTCGCCTGCTGGCGCATCTGTTGCGTACCCTGCAACATGCGGGCGATCCCTTGCTGGCGCTGCGTTTGCTGGTGCTGTACGTGGAGCATTTCTGGGCGCAGGCCGCACCACAAAATGCCGTACATAAACAACGTTTTGCCGCTCAGGTTATTAAACGCTTTGAAGCCGGAGTGGAAAGCTTCGCAGAAAATGCAGATACCACACAGCGCGACGGTCTGTTGGCGGAACTGGCAAAACTAGCACTGCGCTGGCAGGAGCTTAATGTCCCTGCACTGGCACAGGCTGTAGACGACCTCTCATCGCTGTATCGCCGGGCATTTCACGCAGCCCAGCCTATGCAGCCAGCACCGCAGTCTGCCAATGCACCTGCGCTCACAGCCCCAATGCCCTCTCAGGTATCGGCGACGACATCCAGCCTCGCCGCTGTCCCAACCGTCGATATTGAAAGCCATGATGACAAGGCCTGGCGCGACACGCTGCTGAAAGTCGCCGCCATCCTGTGCGAGCGCCAACCGGATTCGCCGCAGGGCTATCGCCTGCGCCGCCATGCATTATGGCAGGCCATTACATCCTTACCTCAAGCTGAAAGCGACGGGCGGACACCGCTGGCGGCGGTACCCGCTGATATGACCGCCGATTACCAGACCCGCCTGAACAATGCCGACCTCGCGCTCTGGCAGCAGGTGGAAAAGAGCCTGGTTCTGGCCCCGTACTGGCTCGATGGTCATTATCTTTCGGCGCAGGTTGCTCAGCGCCTGGGGAACACCTGTGTAGCAGAAGCCATCCGGGATGAAGTTTCTCGTTTTCTCGCTCGCCTGCCGCAACTTGCCACCCAGCTGTTTAATGACCGCACGCCATTTATGAGCGAGCAGACAAAACAGTGGTTAGCAACGTCTCCGGGCGGTCAGAGAGCCTCAAATATGCGGACCGATGAAGATACAGAGGCCGTCCATGAGCTTTTCAGCGAAAAAGGGCTGGAAGCCGCATTGCAATACCTGGAAAAGCTGCCGGAAGGCGATCCGCGCGATCTGTTTCATCGACAGTATCTTAGCGCACAACTAATGGAAGAAGCCGGGATGGCGCTGCTTGCACAGCAGCAGTACCGGATGTTGTTTGAAGCAGGGCTACATATGATGCTGGCTGATTGGGAGCCGTCACTGCTGGAGCAACTAAAACAAAAATTCATGGCAGAAAAATTATAAAGTAACAAGGAGTTACTGTGTTCAGATTATCAACACCTCGACTTTTCAGCAATCTGCGATCCGCCCTCGCCCCGGCGATGCCCCGCTTTAAGGTTTCCGCCGCCTGGCTTCTGGCATTGGCGTGGATTGTGCTGCTGGTATGGATATGGTGGAAAGGCCCGACATGGTCATTATACAACGAGCAGTGGCTTAAACCGCTTACGAACCGCTGGCTCGCGACGGCAGCCTGGGCGCTCACGGTGCTGGTATGGCTGACAGTCAGGGTAATGAAGCGCCTGCAACAGCTGGAAAAGCAGCAAAAACAACAGCGTGAAGAAGGAAAAGATCCGCTGACCATAGAGCTGACGGCCCAGCAACGTTATCTTGATCACTGGTTGCTGCGTCTGCAACGTCATCTCGACAATCGTCGCTACCTGTGGCAACTGCCGTGGTATATGGTGATTGGTCCATCCGGGAGCGGCAAAACATCGCTGCTGCGCGAAGGTTTTCCATCCGACATCATTTACGCCCCAGAGGCTGTGCGCGGCGTGGAGATGCGCCGGTATGTTATCCCCTACGTGGGAAAACAGGCCGTCATTTTTGATGCAGACGGTATCCTCTTTGAGCAGCAGGAGGCGGATGTGCTGCACCGCCGTCTGTGGACAACCATGCTCGACTGGCTGGTACAAAAACGATCCCGACAGCCGCTGAACGGTCTGATACTGACACTGGATCTGCCCGACCTGCTGACCGCCGACAAACGCCGCCGGGAGCACCTGTTGCAAATACTGCGTGGACGTTTGCAGGATATACGTCAGCACCTTCACTGCCAGTTACCTGTGTATGTAGTGCTGACCCGGCTGGATTTACTGCACGGTTTCGCCGCGCTATTTCAGTCTCTGGACAGGAACGATCGTGATGCCGTTCTCGGTGTCACCTTTACCCGCCATGCCCATGAAAATGACAACTGGCGTGTGGAACTGGATGCGTTCTGGCAGACCTGGGGCGAACAGCTCAATAACGCTCTACCGGAGCGGATGTTAACTCCAGGTTCACGCAGCTCCCTTTTCAGCTTTGTCCGCCAGATACAGGGAAGTCGCGAGCCTCTGGTGTCGCTGCTTAATGGCCTGTTGGACGGTGAAAATATGAACGTCATGCTGCGCGGCGTGTACTTCACCTCCTCACTGCAACGCGGCCAGATCGACGATATCTTTATGCAGTCTGCCGCCCGTCAGTTCCACCTGGGCAATAGCCCGATGACCGCCTGGCCTCTGGTGGATACGGCCCCCTATTTTACCCGCAACCTGTTCCCTCAGACCTTACTGGCAGAGCCTAACCTCGCAGGTGAAAGCCGCGTCTGGCTGATGCAATCCCGCCGACGGTTATCCGTGTTTTCTGTCACCGGCGGCATCGCCGCGCTGCTGCTGATTATGGGCTGGCATCACTATTATTATAATAACTGGCAATCCGGTATCACCGTGCTGGAACAGGCAAAAGCTTTTATGTCCGTACCGCCACCACAGGGGATGGACGATTACGGCAACCTGCAACTGCCGTTGCTCAACCCAGTGCGTGATGCCACGCTGGCTTACGGCGACTGGGACGATCGCAGCAGCCTAGCCGATCTGGGATTGTATCAGGGTAGACGTATAGGCCCTTATGTGGAGCAGACCTATCTGCAACTACTGGAACAGCGTTATCTTCCGGCGCTTTTTAATGGCCTGGTCAAAGAGATGAATGCTGCGCCAGCGGAGAGCGAGGAAAAGCTTGCGGTAGTGCGCGTCATCAGAATGCTGGAGGATAAAAGCGGACGCAGCAACGAAGTGGTGAAGCAGTATATGGCAAAACGCTGGAGCGATAAGTTCCATGGCCAGCGTGACCTCCAGGCGCAACTTATGTCTCACCTGAACTATGCCCTGCAACATACTGACTGGCACGCAGAACGTCAGGCAGGCGACGCCGACGCCATTAGTCGCTGGACGCCGTATGACGCCCCGGTGCTGGCAGCCCAGAAAGAACTCAGCAAGCTCCCTGTCTACCAGCGTGTTTATCAGAGTCTGAAAACGCGTGCGCTTGGCGTGCTGCCTGCCGATCTGAACCTACGTGACCAGGTAGGCGCCACGTTTGATCAGGTGTTTACCTCCGGGGATGATAATAAACTGATTGTTCCGCAGTTCCTCACCCGTTACGGCTTGCAGAGTTATTTTGTCAAACAACGCGATGCGCTGGTCGAACTGACGGCAATGGATTCCTGGGTACTCAACCTTACCCATAGTGTGAAATACAGCGAGGCTGACCGGGCGGAAATCCAGCGTCAGCTCACCGAACAGTATCTCAGCGACTACACCGCCACCTGGCGTGCCGGGATGGATAATCTGAACGTGCGCAGCTACAAATCCATTGCTGAACTGACCGGCGCCCTGGAGCAAATTATCAGCGGCGATCAGCCACTCCAGCGGGCGCTGACGGCACTGCGCGACAATACACGGCCTACCGTACTGTCTGAAAAGCTGGATGACAAAGCGCTCCAGGAAGCCATAGCACAGCCCGATTATCAGTTACTGACGCGCCTGGGGCATGAGTTTGCGCCAGAAAACAGTACGCTGGCAGTACAGAAAGATAAAGAAAACACTATGCAGTCAGTCTATCAACAACTGACTGAACTGCATCGTTACCTGCTGGCGATCCAGAACGCACCACTACCGGGAAAATCAGCGTTGAAAGCTGTGCAGCTTCGACTGGATCAAAATAGCAGCGATCCCATCTTCGCCACCCGTCAGATGGCAAAAACATTACCTGCTCCGCTTAACCGTTGGGTAGGAAAGCTGGCCGACCAGGCCTGGCATGTTGTGATGGTAGAAGCGGTACACTACATGGAAGTGGACTGGCGCGACAACGTGGTCAAACCCTTTAATGAACAACTCGCCAACAACTATCCGTTTAATCCGCGCTCATCTCAGGATGCGTCATTGGATGCATTTGAACGCTTCTTTAAACCTAACGGCATGCTGGATACCTTTTATCAGCAGAATCTGCGTCTGTTTATAGAGAACGACCTGAGCCTCGGGGACGGAGACAATAGCGTCATCATTCGCGAGGATGTCCGCAGACAACTGGAAACCGCACAGGAGATTCGAGAGGCATTCTTCAGCCGCCAAAATGGGCTTGGTGCCCAGTTCGCCGTGGAAACCGTATCGCTCTCCGGCAATAAACGGCGCAGCGTACTCAATCTTGACGGTCAGTTAGTGGACTACAGCCAGGGCCGCAATTATACCGCGCATCTGGTATGGCCTAATAACATGCGTGAGGGCAATGAAAGTAAGTTGACGCTGATTGGCACCGGCGGTAACGCACCGCGCAGCATCAGTTTCAGTGGACCATGGGCGCAGTTCAGACTGTTTGGCGCAGGACAACTCACCGGCGTACAGGATGGTACTTTCAGCGTTCGCTTTAACGTGGACGGTGGCGCAATGGTGTATCGGGTACATACAGACACGGAAGATAACCCGTTCACCGGCGGGCTATTCAGCCAGTTCCGGCTACCGGATACCCTGTACTGAGGAGGCCAAAATGAGCAAGGACATACTCACACAAACAATTATTACCGGCAGCGATCCGCGTGGCCTGCCGGAATTTAGCGCCCTGCGGGAAGAGATCAACAAATCCTCTCACCCGTCGCAGCCAGAGTTGAACTGGAAACTGGTGGAATCGCTGGCGCTGGTGATTTTTAAAGCCAACGGAGTGGATCTGCACACGGCGACTTATTACACCCTCGCGCGCACACGCACACACGGGCTAGCCGGATTTTGCGAAGGCGTGGAGCTGCTGGCGGCAATGATAAGTCACGAGTGGGATAAATTCTGGCCCCAGGATGAACCCGCTCGTATCGGGATGCTTGATTGGCTCAATACCCGAACCGGTAATATCTTGCGCCAACAGCTTTCCTTTTCAGACACTGACCTGCCGTTGTTGTATCGGACTGAGCGCGCATTGCAATTGATTTGCGACAAACTCCAGCAGGTGGAACTTAAACGCCAGCCCCATGTAGAAAACCTGCTTTATTTTGTGCTGAACACGCGTAAACGGCTTGAGCCACAGCCGAAAAGCAGCGCAGATTCTTCGTCACTGGCCAGTATCAGAACGTTGATCTATGCCCCTGAAAGCACAAAGCCCGTCAAGGAGGAAAACTTCCCGCCTCTCCCCGACCTGCCAGAAATGAAGGTGGAAGTCCACCACGGCACCCCGGAGAATACGGTAGCCGTAGCCAGCGCCACGTCAGGTCGGAACGCCATAAGTTTTATGGCGGGAACTGCCTGTACGGCGGTAGTCGCTGCCGTCCTCTGGTGGTGGCAGGTATACCCGATGCAACAACAATTAGCTCAGGTCAGAGATTCGGCGCAGGGCGCAGCAACAGTCTGGCTGGCTTCGCCAGAGCTGGACACTTACGGGCAACGACTACAACCGCTTCCTGACACTTCACCACTGCAACTACTGGAAACAGGTATGCAGATGGTGCGAACCGCAGACAGCCGCTGGCCGGAGAGTCTCCAACAGCAGCAGGCAACAGCGCAGTGGAATGAAATCCTGAAAACCCGCGCACAAAACAGCCCACAAATGCGTGGCCTGCAGCAGGCACGCCAGAATTTGCGCGACTTTGCCGACCTGATGATGAAGCGGGAAACAGAGAAACAGGGCTTTACCCTTTCCTATATCAAAACCGTTACCTGGCAGGCGGAACGACTGCTGAATCAGGAAACGCCACTGGAATCCCTGCTGACACAATATCAGGATGCCAGGGCCCAGGGACTGAACACGGAAGCCCTGGAAAAACAGATCAATGAACAACTGAATGGCGTATTAAGCCGTTGGCTACTGCTGAAAAACAATGTGGTACCTGAGTCGGTAATTAATGGCAAGCCCCAAAACAATAGTTAATTCAAGGAGATTTATATGGCTAACTTAATCTATTTAACACTGAACGGTGAAAAGCAAGGATTGATTTCAGCAGGTTGCTGTTCACTTGACTCTATCGGTAATAAAGCACAGTTACAGCACCTTGATAATATTATGGTATATGAACTGAATCATGGGTTAAGTCGAGACCAGAATGTCAATCATCATTCAGTTACGATAAAAAAACCTGTCGACAAATCTTCTCCTTTGCTGGGAAAGGCCATAAATGACAATGAGATATTGACCTGCACTTTTGATTTTTATCGAACTAATAGATTTGGTATTAATGAAAAATTTTACAAGCTGGAATTAAAAAACGCCAGAATAAGTGATATTAACCTTTCTGTTGCGCATGTAATAATTGATAGTGAAGCACAACCTCAAGAAAGTATTTCTTTTATATATGAATCAATCAACTGGGAGCACTGCACTGCCGGGACAAGTGCATACAGTTTATGGGATGAGAGGGTCTTTTAATGAAATTTTTTCACAAGGAGCACTTATGACATTAAGGAATAAAAGCCCGTTAAATGGCTCTATTCACAAAGGCATTCCTGAAACTGAGCGAACTCAGAGGGATAAGCTGAATACTAATGCACCTGAAAGGAAATCATTAACTGATACTGATAAACTCAATATATGGAAAAAAATAAGAGCAGATGCCTACAAGGAAAAGAAAGAAAATTGGAATATATATGATAAGTTTATTTCCCAAGCAATGTCTGAAATGAACGGATATTTATCAAAATATCCTTCATATACTCGTCTGGACTGGCTATGGATAAAGGCGATGTTATGGACAGAAGGTGATGCAGATGGGCATAAATATGAATGGGAACACAAACCATTACGCATTGGTGTTCCGGGGGATAAAGCTGCTCCAGTTGTAATAAATGGATCGGAGGCGGTGAAATTGGTTATTCCTTCTGGCTCAACATGGCAAGGTATCACGTCAAGTAATCTGATAGCAGATCCACATATGAATATCAGAGCTGCAATTGTATACTTAATGAATAGGTTATCAAAATCGGATATTATTTCTGTAGATGATTCAAACGACAAAGCCCCTCATACTGTAAAAGTATCTGCTATTAAAGGTCATGGCACATTTTCCGATATAGTCAAAGACACAAATCAAATAGGCACCACAATGGATATTTTAATAAGGGAAAATCCTGGTGTGAACCCCAGTAAAGTTCATGATGGCCAAGAATTACGATACCGCAAGGGTAGCATGCAAAGAGCTATTATAGGATGGATATCGCCAATAACGGCTAACGTTATTGCAAAAGGTTATAATGGTGGAGGAGATTCTAAGTATGCAGAAAAATTGTCTTATGTATATGCATTATTTACCTCTGCAACAGGAAATAAAAATCAATGATTAGTATTGCACGAATTTTTATAATATTAGCCACGTTGATAATTAGCATTTCCTTAATCCATAGAGCAAATGCAAATAATGTTTATTATCTCAGTAAGAACAATTGTGAATCAGGGGAAGAGGCAGAACTTGTCGACTGCCTGAGAAATGAAGTCATTGAAAGCACTATAACGCTGAGAAAGGCCGAAGATAATATCAGATTGCGTATACACAAATGGTCTGAAGTCAAAAGTGCAGCACTGGATGATGCTATCCCGATTGCACTTTACAGGCTGGATAAATCTAATCAAGAGTTTATTCGTTATCGTCTTGCTCAGTGCTCGTTTGCGGAATCATGGGGAAATGGTGTGGGTAGTTTTACTCGCATATATTCCTGTATGGCTGAACTAAACAGGCAAAGAGCCGAACAGTTAATACATGCTAACATTCCAGATTATACAGAGGATATAAAATAACCATGATCCGTTTACTGCTATGCTTTTTACTTTTTATATGAAACTTATCATATTCAAGCGATGAATCTGAATATCCCAAAACATATACTCCAGGAGAATATTATTATTTGTCTTCTAAAATACCAAAAGAAGTTCGTCAAGTAAGCTTATATACTGATTATTGTATTATTTACCTATCCTTTTCATTAACAAAAAAATCAGATATGGATGATACTGTAGAAAACATACATAAATACTGTGCAAACTTAGACACATGGAACAGTAAACTGAAGATAAAGTATACTAATAACCATGAGGTCTTACTAATGTTGACTATGACAGATGATGCTATTTTTCTTTATCATGACTATGAAGATAAAACTGTTAAATAGGGCATAAGGTTGCCGGAGAGCGACTGTCCGATATTACTTTAACAAATCATCTCATAAAGGAAATTATAATAAACTATAATACTTACATATATTATCATTATTCCGAATGAAGGAAATAATTTTTAAGGATATGAATCAGTGAACATAAAAAATCTTCTATTCATTTTATTTATATGCAACGCTGCCAGCGCGCACGAAATAAAATTATCTGAATGTTCATACGACCAGTTAATACAACAAGATAGAGTTTATTGGTGTCTTATGGACAAATATCAGCAGAGCGTTCTGGCGTTAAAACATGAGGAAGACAGCGCAGAAAAAAGACTGAAGCAATATGATACTGAAGGAGCGAGAGGGCTCAATGAAGATGGCTCGATCGATTACGAACCTTATATTCATATAGCAGGGATAACATTCCCCGAACTACATCTTTCCTTTATTCTTTATCGAGAAAAACAATGTAAATATGCCTCACAACGTGATGGGGCGCTTCCAGGCTATCGCTCCTCAATTTCGTCACTATATTGTAAAACCAATATGAATCTATCACAAATACAATGGATTAAAAACACCATCCAGGATGGATGTCATGAAAAACAAGTATATATTCAGAATTATTTTAATGGTATTATTTACCTTAAACTCCAGTTCATTATTTGCGGCGGATAAAGTCATTATAGAAAAAATGCCACAAGATCTTCAGGACGTTTTTGAAACTGCTGAAGCTTGCGAGGGTTGGATAAGTAACTTTGATCCACGCTTAGATAAAACAACTTACAGCATTGTTGAGAGTATTATTAAGGAGAATTGCTCAGATATTGAAAAAATTATCTACAATGAAAACAAAATACAAAAATAACAAAGATTATTCGGCAAGATTAATGGTCTATGATGATACTATCATAACCTATGGTGAGTATAAAAAGACATGGATGGAAAATAAAATCAATTAGTAACTTCATGACTATGAATTAATGGAGATAGTAGTTAATGAAATCAAAAAAGAACGACAAAACCTTACTCTCACAAATCTTCACATGATAAAGCGCACAGCAGTGGCTAACAAGGAATTCCAACAACAGAAAACTCGAGAAAAATAACCCAGATAAATACTCCGGCACCAGGGAAGCATCTGGACAACCGTCAAAAAAATGAGTCCTCTTGATGAATGGAAAGCAGGCCGGAAAAAAGCGATTGGCAGCCCTAACTGATATATTTATAATAATACAATCAGGACATTTGTATCTGAGATAAATCAGCATTTATCAACATCTAAAAACGTCGAAAAATATAAGCCGCTGGACTGGGGATTGATTAAGGAAATAATATGGACTGGCACAGGTGCAAGGGTAGTAGCATGGAAAACCAGACCAATATAGATAGGAAACACAGGAGATGAGCGGATAACACCTATGCGGATAAAATCAGATTCACATACGATCTCATTGTTGCAGATGAGAGAAAATAACATTTACAAGGAATAATCAATGAATATAAAGTGTCTATGCTTTTTCCTTATATGTGGTGCAGCCAATGCGCATAACATCGATCCTGCGAAATGCAATAATGAGATAGAACAGGCTGACGTCTACTGGTGCCTTATGGACAAATACCAGCAAAGTGTTATCGCTTTAAAAAAAGAAGAAACTAGTGCTCAAAAAAGGCTGGAAAGATTCGATAATAATGAAGGAAAGAAAAGAGGTCTTAATGAAAATGGGACCCTTGCATACGATTCCAACATTCACCTTGCAAGAATAACCTTCCCAGAACTTCATCGTTATTTTATCATTTATAGGGAAAAACAATGTGGCTATTCATCCCTTAGTATTGGCTCACTTTCCGGTTATAGAGTTCCAATATCATCATTATATTGTAAAACCGAGATGAATATTTCACAAATAAAATGGCTTAACGATTACATTTAGAGATTATTATGTGCAAAAAGTTCTTTATTATAATTAATTTTATTATAGCATTTTTTCACTGTAACTATTTATTTGCAGAAAGTATAAACCATATCGTTATTTATAATATGCCGCAAGACTTGCAGGTTTTTTTTGAAACCGCTGATTCCTGTGAAGGATGGATAAGGGATTCTAATGTTCATCAAGAAAAATCAACTTATCAGTTTGTTGAGGATTCGATTAAAAGAGACTGCGCAAACATTGAAAATAAGTTACTTTCGATGAAAACCAAATACAAAAATAATAATGACTATTCTGCAAGGCTAACTGTTTATGATGACACTATCATAATATATGAACAGTATAAAAAGATGAAAATAGAAAATAAAAACAATTAGTGAACAAATGACTATTATTGAAGAGGTTAATGCTGTTGCACATGTAATAATTAATAGTAAAACTCAATACTAATAAAGTATTGTTTTATATATGAACAAATTAACTGGGAGCACTGCATTGCTGGGACAAATGCTTACAGTTTATGAGATGAACGTATTTTTAAATTTTCTTTATGAAATGAAGTTCCATATGAGCAGCATAGAAAAATCAAATGGGATTCCTGTCACAGAAAAACCTTTACTTAAATATAAAGATGAAGATAAATTAGCAAAGAAAAGATTCCCATTCACACTACGCAATGAATTTGTTACGAAGGAACAGCAGGAAAACCAAACTTTTTTCAATTGGTGTGAAACAAGAAGAATCGCTGCTTTATCCGGTTTACTCGAATGGGATAAATACGATCTATTAATAAGGAAATTGATTTATGAAATGAACAACCATTTGGGGCGGACCACGCCGCATTATCTAACAATTGACTGGCGATGGATAAAAGCGATGGCCTGGACTGAAACCGGAGCCGGCGATAGGCAGTGGAACTCAAATGTCATGCAGATAGGTGTTAGTAGTGACCCGGGAATACTCGCGGTTACAGATAGAGATAATGAAATGACGAAACTTATTACCCCTCCTATATACGCATGGCAAAATCTAAAAAAAGAAAAAATTAAAACGATTCCCGAAATGAATTTCAGAGCAGCAATCATATATTTGATGAGTAGATTATCAATATCCGAAATTCGCTCCGTGAAGAAACCCTACCTGGCCACATCATCAGTAACTATTTCACGAAAAGAAGGGTTATCTACATTAAACGATATAATAATGAAGAAACATACGACAGAAGAGACTCTAAGAGAGATGAATAATATTCCACGCTACCTTCATGATGGTGATGTATTAAAATATGTCCCAGCAGAGAAAAAACGAGCAATCACAGGATGGAACCTTCCAATAAATGCGCAAAGAATAGCATTAGCTTATAATGGAGGTGGCGATTCTCAGTATATAGAGAAAATCAAGTACTCTTATTCCATTATTATAAGAAAAGCGAGCTAAAGATAATGAGATACCTCATAATTATTATTTCAACTTTCGTATTTCTTTTCTATAGTGAAGTTGTCATGTCAACAGATAAATATTATTTGAATAGTCTCTGTGCCAGTGGTGAAGGAAGTCAGGTTGCCGACTGTTACGTAAATGATTCACTTATGAGCGCCGTCGAATTAAAAAAAGCAGAAAAGAATATCACTATGCGCATAAAGAAATGGCAAGAGATGAAAGATGAACGTCTTGAGACATCCGTTGATATTGCATTGAAACGACTCGAAATGTCTAACGAAACTTTTATCCGTTATCGTTTTGCACAATGCTCATTTGCCCAGATATGGGGAGGTGGTGGCGGGATGGCAAGTTCTACGAGAGTTTATTCCTGTGAAGCATTTCTAAACAGGCAACGCGCCGAACAGTTAAATAATGCGAATATAGCCGATTTCACAGCCGATGGTTATTAATAAATGCGTATAATATATCCAACTTTAATGTTTTGTATTTTTTCCTTATACTGCCATACCACTCTGGCAGATGATTTTAATAATGAGCACGTATACAAGAGCAATGAATTATATTACTTATCCATAGAAATCCCTGAAGATATTAGAAAGATTAATTTTTATGCCAGAACATGTAACATATACATGTCATCTCTCTATCTTGGTAATAGCTATTCTCTATCAGAAGAAAAATCATATAGCATAATTAACGAGGAATGTTCCTTTTTAAGAAAACACATTGAACAGGTAAAATTAAAATTTAAAAACGATGAAAAAATGACTCAACTACTTTCCATGGCCAATGATACAGCTAAAATATATTCTGAATGGGTAAAATAATGACAGATAATTACTCAAAATAATTGAAAGTAATTTCCATACCTCGATATACTACTGAAATATCTGTAAGCCAGCACTACAACGGAGATTTTAATAATGGGATACCCTGAACATCCAATAGAGATTCTAATAATGGCGATAATTCTAAGTATGCAGAAAAAAATCATCTTGTGTATATATTTTATTCACATCAGTACTTAAGAATAAAAATCAATGATTAATTATCAGAAAGGCCTAATATAATAAATAATTATTCTTACATTTATCATTATTATTTCGAATTAAGGAAATAGTTTTTTAAGGATATGAATCAATGAACATAAAAAAACTTCTATTCATTTTATTTATATGCAACGCTGCCAACGCGCATGATATAAAAATATCTGAATGTTCCTACGACCAACTAATACAACAAGATAGAGTTTACTGGTGTCTTATGGACAAATATCAGCAGAGCGTACTGGCGTTGAAAAAAGAGGAGACTAGTGCAGAAAAAAGACTGAATAAATATGATACTGAAGGAGCGAGAGGACTCAATGAAGATGGCTCTATCGATTACGAACCTTATATTCATATAGCAAGAATAACATTCCCGGAACTGCATCGCTCATTTATTCTTTACCGCGAAAAGCAATGTAAATACGCTTCACAAAGTGACGGGGCACTTCCAGGCTATCGCTCCTCCATTTCGTCACTATACTGTAAAACAAATATGAACCTATCACAAATACAATGGATTAAAAACACCATCTAGGATGATGCCATGAAGAACAAGTATACATTCAGAATTATTTTAATGGTATTGTTTACCTTAAACTCCAGTTTATTATTTGCGGCGGATAAAGTCATTTTAGAAAAAATACCGCAAGATCTTCAGGACTTTTTTGAGACTGCTGAAGCTTGCGAGGGTTGGATAAGTAACTTTGATCCACGCTTAGATAAAACAACTTACAGCATTGAGGGTGTTATTAAAGAAAATTGCTCAGATATTGAAACAGAATTATCTACAATGAAAACAAAATACAAAAATAACAAAGATTATTCGGCAAGATTAACGGTCTATGATGACACCATCATAATATACGATGAGTATAAACGTAGTCTGCACCACGTCGAGCCGCAACAGTAAGTGTACTCAATTCAACAACAGCAAGCTCAGAGCTGAGATATGGCGCAAGACACTGCTTACCGTAACGTTCCACAGGATCTTGAGTCTATGGGATTTAGCGCCAAAACACACTACGTCTCCAATAAGAGAGGATTAGGATGCTCATCCCGGCACCTGATTTTATAAGGGCCGGGAGAAAACATCACAAATATTAGCGCACATCAAGCCGCTTTCAGGAAACACCCTAAAGCGATTTTTTCAGGAGTTAGCCTCGTAAAAGAACAGCGTTAAAGGTTCTCATCACTGATAAACAAACGTCACCCCAATAATCGACTGCACATTCCCCGCCGTCACCTGCCCCTGCGTTCGGGCATAGTTCGCCGTTAACCCCAGGCTGACGGCTGAGGTCCCCACCGCCCCCAGCGACACCGTGCTGTTGGCTGGCATAATGGTGCCATTGCGCGTCATCTGTACGCCAACCCCTTTCGCCGGAGAGGTCGATGCGGTGTTGGTAAAGATTGAGTTTGCTGAATCTGCCGTCGTCCCGGAAAGATAATAAGCAAGCTTCTGGCTCTGTGCGCAGTAGACCGACAGAGGAACCGCCGTGGAGCCGGGGTAATCCGGGAGCGTCACCGTCACATTACGCGCGGAAACATCGCAGCCGCCGGTTGGCACCACCACGTTATTATTGGCGTAAATATTCCAGATAAACTGGAAATCATCGCTGTCTTTACTGTTGGTCTGGCGCAGGATCAGAACGGCGATAAGCGTTCCGGCGGTAATGGTCACGCCGCCCGCCGAGCTAATCGGTGTCAGGTACAGCGCCGTTGGCCAGGGTTTATCCACCTTTGAGTTGTAGACTATGCGCGCCGTTTCCGCGGTCGTTGGGAAGGGGTAGCTGGAGCCGTTATATTTTACCGTCCCGGTAAAGCTCGACAAAATACCCCCATAAGCAGAACCGCGCTGAAGGGTTACATAGTCGGTGATGGTATCCGGGTAGTCGTTATGACAAAAAATTTGCGTTGAGAGGTCCACGACCAGATTTTGGCCTACCTGAACCTCCGGTGCAAGGTCAACGAACACATTCGCACTCCCCCCGCCGATCGGGATGGTGACTCCCGCCGCCGTTTTACAGGCAAAGGCCCAGACGTTAACTGACCAGCCCATCAGCAGCAGCGTGGCCAGCAGGGTTATTACTTTTTTCATTAACATTCTCTCCTGGTCAGGCGTAGGTATAGGTGACGTTAATCACCGCCTGAATGGTTCCCTGGGTCGCGCCGCCGTTTACCGACAAGGCTCTGACCTGCAATGGAAAATGGGCAGCCTGCGAGGCTTCATCAACCGCCACCGCCGTTGAACTGCCGGTGTTGAGGGTGTTGCCGCTGTCATCCTGAAGCTCAAGCTGGATATTTTTAGCGGTGCCCTGATTTTTGTAATAACCGGTGCTGTCAGACGTACCGCTAAAACTGGCGACCACTCGGGAGGTGCCCACCGGGCAATTCGTCAGATCGAGCCCAACGGTATGCCATGCCGATGACGATCCGGCGGCGATCATGCTGAAGGTGTAGAGATCGCCCAGCTCTACGGCCGCGTTAACGGTGGAGACCGTACAGGGTTTGGCCACCACTTTTCCGTTGACGGTAATGGTCACATCCGCAGCCTGTAGCGCGGGAGAAGCGAAGGCCAGCGCGATCGCCAGTAGCCAGCCGGTGCAGTTCGGTTTCATCAGAGCCTCCGGTTACTGAAATTCAAGGGTAAATGTTGCCGTTGCCCGGACATGGCCCGGGGTGACCGGAACCTTTGTCGCCATCATGCGGGCATAAAAATTCAGCACGTTGGTCTGGCCGGGAGTCAGCGTAGTCCAGGGTATGGCTGACGATATGGCGTTCAGCGGCAGCGAGGTCTGCTGGTCGTTCAGGATCTGGATCCCCATGCCATCTGCCGCCGAAACGCCGCTATCAAGCTTTAACAAACTGGTGTTATCGCTGTTGCCGACACCGACAAAGCCCACCTTCACCGCCGTGACCGAACCGCCGCACGGCGAAAGGACAATACGGAACGGAACCGAAGGCGTTGTCGCCCCAATGCTACTGAACTGTTTGGAGGCGTTATCCATCAGATCAACGGTGAAATCTTTCGATTCCCCCGCCACGGCACAACCGTTGTCCCGGACATAGCCGCTTATCGTGATGGTGCTATCCGCAGCCGAAGCATTCGCCGCCGCCAGCGCAAAAATGGCCACCAGCAGATAAAAGAGTTTCATCATTCTTAATCCTTAGCGGCACACGGCCGATAGCTGGGTCAGCAGCTGTTGTGCGTTCTCTTCAGGCAAGCGGTAGTTTGCCGTACAGCTGGCGTTCTCGCCCTCTCCCCATTTCACCCGCACGGAGCCTGAAAGCGGCATGCCGCTTAGGTAAACCTGGCCGTTATCCGCCACGATACTGCCGTTCTGGTTATCGTCAGAGGTGACCATCGCGCCGAACGGCACCGGTTTGCCATTGTGGGTGAGCGTCATCAATAATTTCATCCCGACATGGGCTTTAAATTCCGCGCGCACAATCGCCCCATGGGTTGGCACAACGCTGACCACGGCATCATCCAGATCGACGTTGTCCGCCAGCGAGTTGGTATCCAGCGCCACGCGGTTTTCCCGATATTCCGTGGCGTATGGCAGCACGGCATACCCGCGCCAATCGGTACGCACGCCGGTTTGGTTTTCGACTTTGGTGCCTTCTGCCCCCGGCGCTTTCACCAGTACCACCGTGTCATTAAGCGGTTGCCCCAACGTAATACCGTTGGCATGGGCCAGAACGCCGCCGCTCATGCCATAGTAGAATTGCTTCATACTGTCGCTGTGGCTGTAACCGACGTTGGCATTGCCGTAGTCGCCGCGGTAGTTGAGTGCGGCGTAGCCCGTACCGCCGTTATTTCCTTCCCCGCCGCCCGCATAACCGGTCTGTACGCTGTAGCTGAGGTTGTTGTCATCGAGCAACGTGCCGTACAGCCCCGCGAGGTTGGTCATGCGTCCTTTAAGATCGTTGGAGGCGCTGTAGCTGGCGCTCGCATGACGCCACACTGAGGTGTTATCGGAGCGCAGCCAGTGGCTAAACGGAATGTTCACGTTCACTGCCAGCATCTGATCGCGCCCTTCCTGCCAGGCGTTTTTGGTCAGGCTGTAGCTCACCGTCCAGTTGATATCATCAACCGCCGTGTTCAGCCCAACCTGAAGTTGTTCATCGGCGCTGCCGCTGTTCCAGTAGGTCTGGTGGCTGCCGCTAACATACAGCGTGGCGGTACGGCCGAGCTGTTGCGTCACGCTGACCTGCATTCTGCCGCGCTTGTTGTAAGCCAGGTTGTAGTAGTCGGTGAATTTCGGCTCCACCTGAATAACGCCATCCTGGGTTTCCACGTTGTAGCCGCTCATGCGGCTGTAGGTGGTATCGGCAAAGCTGAAATAGCCGCGCGTAGAGTAGCGATAGCCCACTAACTGGATGTTGGTACCCAACTCACTCAGCGATTTGTTATACAGAAAACGCACCGATTGCCCCTGATGCTTACTATCATCTGGCAGCGTGGCATTGGCCTGGGTCACGTCGACGGAAAGTGCGCCCAGATCGCCCATATTTTTCCCCACGCCCATGTTGAAGGCGCGATAACGATCCGCCAGCTGCGTACCGCCGTACAGCGTCCAGCCCGCGGGAAGCCCGTGAAGCAAAGTGCTCTGGAAGAATGACGGCTCGTCTTGCTGATCGTTCCCGCTGCGGTATTCACCGGCGGTCAGCGCATAGCGCGTATGGCCCTCACGTTGCAGCACCGGCACCGAGGAATAAGGCACGGTGAAGTTCTGGCTGCTGCCGTCCACTTCCTTGATGGTCACCTGGAGGTCGCCGCCGTTGCCCGCGGAATAGAGATCGTTAATGGTGAACGGGCCCGGCGGCACCGTGCTGTGATAGATCTCATAGCCGTTTTGTTTGACCGATACCTGCGCCGTCCCTTTGGCGATACCGTGGATCACGGGCGCAAAGCCTTTCTGGCTGTCCGGCAGCATATTGTCGTCGGAAGCAAGCTGGGCGCCACGGAAGTTAATGCCGTCAAAAATGTCGCCGTTGGTATAGCTGTCGCCAAGCGTCAGGCGCGAGCGTAATGGCGTGATATCACGCTCAAGCCAGGTGTTAACGTGCTGCCATTTGTTCTCATTGCTGGAGGAACCGCCGCCGCTGCTGTAGCTCCAGGTGGTGTTGTCGCGTAAACGCCACGCGCCCAGATTCAGCCCGCTTTGCAGGTTCAGATAGGCATATTGGCTACTGCCACCGGTGCTGTTTTGTACGTTATTACCGGTGAAGTTGTAGTTCAAAAGGCCTGCGTTAATGCCGTGATCCCACATTTCAGGCGGTATATAGCCACGCGCCTGATTGCCCATAAATGCCTGCGGGATCGTCATATACAGCCGCTGCTGACCCACGTCCAGGCGGAGGGTGGCGTCTTTGATCATCTCCAGAATCGGAACGCAGGTGTCCGACGCCAGCGCGTTCATGCCAGCGATGGCAGCGGTGTTAAGCCCCATACTGGCAAGCTGTCCACGCGTCAGACACGGCATCAACCCTTGTCCGTTTTCGCCTGCGCTGAAGGTGACATCGCGGGTGGTGATGTAGCCGTCATTCAGGTAGATATCCACCCGATAAGTGCCCGGCGGCAGCTCCTGGCCCTTTTCAAAACCAGAAAGATCCGCCACCGCGGCGGGATCATCAGCCAGGAAGCGGGGGTTAAAATAGAGCTCGGCGTGTACAGGGAATGTGGATGGCGCCAGCAAACAGGCAAGCAGGACGGGCGAAAATACGCCCGTCAAACGTGTTGCTTTGTGCCGCATATGTAGGGACTCCAAACGGTCGAGTCCCAATTTCAGATATGACATAGTCCCTCCGGTTCGACATCGCCCGGCTGTCAGTTCTTATTTTATCCAGGGGTGCGCTGGCTTCCCCGTTCCTTACTGCACTTTGCCTTTCATGCGAGGGGTGAGCGCACCATAATCATTGATGGTTTTGTAGGTGATATCGCTTCCCGCATCGGCAGGTAATTTGACGTTAACCTCGCCCATTGGCGGAACCAGCGCATTTTCCAGCACGCGCGTACCGGCATTGAGTTCGGTCACGGTCAGGTAGTAAGGCGTTGGGTTAACGAGCGTTAAGGTGCCCGCGCCACGGCGAAACGTCAGTTTTTCAGCGGCCTGATCGGGAGGCAGCGCCAGCTTTGCCGGACGGTAATACAGCTTGATACGGCTGATAATCGCCAGCTGTAATGTGTTCTCGCCGAGCTTCGCTTTATCCATAGAGGGAATCGCTTTTACGTTCATCCAGAACAGGCTTTCCCGGTCTTTCGGCAGCTGGTTATTGGTTGCATCCAGAATGCGCAAGGTATTCTCTTTTTTACCCTGCATCGCAAAAAGCGGCGGCGTTACCACGAAGCGACCGTCTTTGACGCCATCGGCGTTTTCTACCCATGACTGAATAAGATAAGTGCCGGCGTCGTCGTTGTTGGTGACGCCCAACTGCACCTGTTTTTGCCCTTCAGGATAAATAACGCGAGTCGCGCCCAGCGCAACACCTGCTTGCGCAGCAGGCACCATGCCAATCGCCGCAATCATCAGAACGCAGGCCAGCAAGCCGCGCATTATTGTCCGTGTATTGTTCATGTTTGCCCTTGTTGTACTCACCGTCATATCCTGTATTCGGTCTGTCTACGGATGTATTACTTAGAGATAGGTCAACGAAAACCACGCCTGAGCGTTGGCCGTACCGCCGGTGACCTGTCGGTCAGTGGAGCGGTATTTCGCGACAAAATGCAGCGCGGTAGAACCGTCGTAAAGTTTCGTCCAGCTCACCGGCTCGCGATTTAAAGGGATTTGGCTGCCATCGCTATTAAACAGTGCAACGCCAATCCCCGTAGCGATCCCTGCCCCTTCCCCCACGGAGAGGACGTCAGGATCTTTCCCGTCGGTCACGCCGTTAAAGGTCACGCCCACGCGTTCACTGACCGTGGTATCGCAGTCCAGGAGATGGATCGTAAAAGCCACCGGGCTGGAATCTTCTCCTGCTGCATGAAATCTGTGGCTGCTGATTTGCCCCATATTGACCGTCATCAGACGATCGCCTGCATCGACACTACAGGCCTCGGCAATCACCTCGCCCTGAAAACGCATATTTCCGCCAGGCGTAGTGACATTCCAGTGATTCCCCGCCAGCGCGATTGTCGGTAGTAGCAACATCAGTCCAGGTGCGACCTTTTGCATTGTTATCACCTCAGTTCCATCGCGGATAACGAGCCGTCCTGGCTCATGCGGCGTCCTTGCCCGCTTTATTATTCGTACTGAACTTTAAAGGTCGCGTCAGCGTTTGCATTACCTGCAGTTGCTGCGCCAGTTGCATAGTAACGAGCCTGGAATGGAATGATGTTGGTGCCATCGTTCAGAGTCGTTGCTGCGCTGAAGGTTGCGCCATCAAGTGCCAGCGGAGTCCCTTTGTTATCGAGGATCTGCACACCAACGTTGGTTGCGCTACCAGCAGCAGAGCTTTGCAGTGCCAGCACGGTGTTGTTGGTGGTATCAATTGCGGTACCGGAGAACGCAACAGACGCTTTGGTTGCCACGGTGGTATCACAATCATTCAGCTGAATGTTGAAACCAACGTTTGAGCTGGTGCTACCCGCAGTTGCCAGTTTTGCTGAACGAACCTGACCCATCTGCACGGTGTGCTCTACTGAACCTGCGTCAACCGCACAGGCGGCGTTCACAACTTCACCTTTAAAATGAACAGTACCGCCGTTAACCGTGGTGGTATCAGCCGCCAGCGCTGCCGCAGATGACATGGACAGTGCAGAAATAACGATTAACGCAACTTTATTAATTCCCATAAAACTCACTCCTTATTAATTGAGAAATTATTCTCACCTTGTTAAAAACGATATTAATCTCAGCCACCAGATGATTTTCTGGTGAACTTGATGAGTTGCTACAAAACACAAAAACTACTGAGGGATATTTTCCGGGGCATCAGACAATAGCCATCACCATCTCCGACTTAATCTGGAAATATCCTGATAAAAAGACATTGCGACCGCGTTATTTCCCCGCAAGCCAAACATCTTTTTGTTTTTTTGCATTAAATAATAAATATGCTTTTCGTTGAACCCTGCCATTTCATTTATTTGTGATACAGAGTATCCCTCGCAAAGATAGCGAAAGACGGTGAGCTCCCGGTCGGAGAACTCTCGCTGATTAAAAATAGATTTACTGGCCTTTCTCAGGCAGGCGTACAACTCAGTAAAGCCTATCTTTTCATGAACAAGCCATGGAAAAGGTCCTTCAAAAGCATATCCAGAAGATACTTCCATCTTGTATAACAGTATAATTCGGCAGTGAGAATCTGGTGAAGCTAACAAACTGAGTATCCGGTGCCTCTCGACAACATCAGAAATATAAAGAACGATCACATCGCTGACATATGTTCGTAAGTAGCACTTTGACTGCAATTGCCAGGAATGGATTGTTGCTACATTCCTTTCCTGAATAACTTCATCATCTTGTAATGCCAACAGAAAAAAACTGTTATCCGAGATAATACACTTCCTCATATATTACCCCAACGTCCTGGTTCGGTTTTCTTTATCTAATTGCCATGTTCCCTTATGTTAAAAACCCTCTCCCTCAATTCGGTTTAATTATATACGCAGCCGATATATATCGTCAAAAACGATCAATTAATTACTATTGATAGTTATCATCTATTAGTTTTGTGAATATAGATCGCCTTGATCGATCAATTGATTATTAAAAACAGATAGATCAAGGAAATAGACAATCAGTTTTTAGGATTATTCTAAAAATAATAAATTCGTCGTATTGCTAAAGTTCAATTACTTTTTGTAAATTTTCGTAAAGATCATGCTTAATTTCATTATTTAACTTATTTTTCACATTTAATCAAATTGATCTACATCAATTTAGGCTCATAATATAAAAATACGCAAAGTTGATCTTGCAGAAATGGCTATTAATAAATAACTCATTGATGGCAAAGAAATATTAGGATTGAGACTTAATAGAGGAGACAGAACGTTTCTCGCCTGTCATTCGGCAACAGGCAAAAAAGGCATGAGAATACCTCGCAGGCGAAGTATTCCGGTTATGTGGAAGAATACAAAGATAGGCGCTACGGATGGAGCCATTTTCAGGATCCACCCGCAGGTGATAGGAGGGCTTCAGGCTTTGCGGATGACCACCGGTACGCTTTTATAGGCAGGCGTGAGGCTTTGCGTGTCTACCGCATCCAGAGACAGCAGTACATTCGCTTCCGGCAGATAGGCGCCAATTGAACCTGCCGCCATGCTGTAGACCACGACCGTCAGTCCATACATGGCGCGCGTCGCGCTTGGCTGACCATCATCATCCAGCGCCTGAATGTTAATGACATCCCCTTCAGCCAGGCCGCGGGCTTTGGTTTCCGCCTGGCTCAGGAATACCACATCACGACGTCCGGTAATTCCGCGATAGCGATCGTTCATACCATAGATCGTGGTGTTGTACTGATCATGGCTGCGCAGCGTGGCCAGTACCAGCGCATCTTCAGGCTGTTTATCACGTTCAACGGCGTGCTGATGGCTCACCACAAAGTTCGCTTTACCGGTCGTGGTATGCCATTCCCGACGTGATGCTGGCGTATCCATACGGAAACCGCCGGGGTTTGCAATGCGTGCGTTGTAATGGGCAAACGCGGGCACCACATCGGCAATCGCCTCACGAATTAAATCGTAGTTGGCAGACATCATTTCCCAGTTCACCGGGGAGTCAGGCAGGGTCGCGCGCGCCAGTTCGGCAACAATCGACGGTTCAGACTTAAGCCATTTCGATGCCGGTTTCAGCGCGCCACACGAGGCGTGTACCATCGACATAGAATCTTCAACGGTCACCGATTGAATGCCCGTCGCCTGCATATCACGTTCGGTGCGGCCCAGCGCTGGCAGCAGGTAATTGTGTTCCGCCATGAGCAAATGCGAGCGGTTAAGCTTGGTGGCGACGTGCACCTGCAAATCCAGCTTTTTCATCGCGGCAAACGTGCGCTGCGGCTGCGGCATGGCGACCGCCAGATTACCGCCCATACAGATAAGTGCTTTTGCGTCTCCCCGTTCAATGGCGCGAATGCTTTCAACACTTGAGCGCCCATGTTTGCGCGACACGCGGATATTAAAGCGGGCTTCAAGACGCAGTAGAAACTCTTCCGACGCGGCTTCGTTAATGCCGACCGAGCGGTCACCCTGCACGTTAGAGTGGCCTCGTAGCGGACAAATACCCGCTCCGCGCTTGCCCATATTGCCTTTCAACAGCAGCAGGTTCACCAGTTGCTGAACGTTCTCGGTGCCATTTTTATGCTGGGTGATCCCTAGGCCATAACAAATGATGGTGGATGTGGATTTATCGTAACGGTACGCCAAATCTTCCATTTGACTCCGCGTCAGGCCGGAATCCTGTTCCAGATCCGCCCAGCGGCATTGATGCAGAGAGTCATACAGCTCCTGATAGCCATGAGTGTGCTCAGCCAGAAACGCGCGGTCGAGGCACGGTTCCTGGCCAAGCAATATTCTCGCTTCGTCCATCTCAATCAGCGCTTTCATCACCCCTTTTAGCAATGAAGCATCGCCGCCCATTTTGACCTGATAATAGTCATTGCTAAGTACGGTGGACTGTCCTTTCAGCATATCGGTCGGGCTTTGTGGGAAACTAAAGCGTTCAAGCCCCCTTTCCGCCAGCGGGTTGATAGAGATGATGCGCGCCCCGCGCTGCGCTACTTCACGCAGCGTGGTCAACATACGAGGATGGTTAGTACCGGGGTTGTGCCCAATGCAAATCACCAGATCGCAATGCTCAAAATCTTCTAATTCAACGGTACCTTTGCCCATGCCAATAGACTGAGTCAGCCCGGCGCTAGTTGGCCCATGACACATATTGGAGCAGTCGGGAAAGTTGCTGCTGCCATATTCACGGGCAAACAGCTGATTAAGAAACGCGGCTTCATTGGAGGTACGACCGGAGGTATAAAACTCTACTCGTTCCGGGGAATCATAGCTGCGCAAGCGCTCGCCGATTTCCGCAAAGGCGACCGACCATTCTACGGCCTGCCAGGTATCGCTCGCCCGGTCATACTTCATGGGATGCGTCAGACGGCCAATGTTTTCCAGCTCATAATCACTGTAATTCCACAGCTCAGCCACCGTATGCTGGCGGAAAAATGCCGGTGAAGCTTTCTTGCTGGTGGTTTCCCAGGACACGGCTTTTACGCCGTTTTCACACAGCTCCATGGGAGAACGATGACTGGGGTCAGGCCACGCGCAGCCTGGGCAGTCAAAGCCTTTGACCTGGTTCATCCTGAACATGGCGATAATATCGCGCGCAACGGCCTTTTGTGAAAATACCGATGCGGTCACCGCTTTGACTGCACCCCATCCACCCGCAGGGCCTTGATAACCGCTTATACCCGGAACACCATTATTCATTTTTGCCGCTTATTCTGTACGCCATTTCAATGGTGAATACGGTAGCAATTTCCCGAACCTAATGATTTCCCCTTCACGAGGTACGCGGTTTCTACGCTCAACGGGTTAGGCAATAGCGCCCTACTGGTGGCATAGGCGAGACGCCTCCACAAAAAAATTGGGGTTGAACTGACGGCCACAAACTTTTATTTTCGTGTCTGATTTTTAACTGGGCCCTGTGATGTCGACGATGAAAAAATCGAACACGTTAGTGAACAGCACAATAATAAGAAGAATAAGCTGAGGAATTTCTTATGTGGTTATTTATTGGCACCCTCGCCGCCGTCTTTCTGGCGTCGCTGATGTTTGTGTGGCTTGACGATAGAATTGCTGAGCCGGAGTAGTACCCGATAGCGTTCCGCGCCGTGAAATGGCGCGGAACATGAGAGATTACAGTGACTTCGCCAGACGTTCCACGGCGGTCATTAACCCTTCTTGCGATACGGTAGAGTAGGATAAACGCAGCGTGCGGGTATCCGGGTTATCGTTATAAAACGCTTCGCCCGGCACGTACACCACGCCATTCTCCAGCGTTTTTTCCAGCCATTTCATGGTATCGAACGGATAGCGGAAACGCGCCCACAGGAACATCCCGCCTTTTGGACGACTGAATTCCAGATGCTCACCCAAACGGCTTTCCAGCGCATCGGCCAACGCATTGCACTTCTTGCGATAATCTTCGCGGATAAGCGCAATCTGGTTCTCCAGACGATTCATCCCCAGATATTCCGCGGTGATCACCTGCGAGAGCATGTTGGTATGCAGATCGGCGGCTTGCTTGACGATCACTGTCTGCTGCGCCAGCCAGTCCGGCATCACAATCCAGCCAATGCGCATCCCCGGCGCGAGGATTTTCGAGAAGGTTGAGGTGTAGACCACCTGATCTTCACAGCCCAGCTCAACGGCGTGCTGATACAGCGGACGCTGTACATCGTCGGTAAAGCTGATTTCACCGTACGGATCATCTTCAATGATCACAAAATCGTGCTGCTTCGCCAGTTCAACCAGGCGGCGACGGCGATCGTCACTGAGGATTTTCCCGCCCGGGTTGCCAAAGGTTGGCACCAGGTAAACGGCTTTGACGCTTGTCGTTGTCAGCAGCTCGGCAAGCTGTTCCACCAGCATGCCATGCTCATCGGTATCGACGCTTAGAATATTCGCCTGCGCCAACTGGAAAACCTGCAATGCAGCCAGATAGGTCGGACGCTCAACCACAATCGCATCGCCCGGATCGAGTAGCGTGCGCGCCACGATATCCAGCGACTGTTGAGAACCTGAGGTGATGTACACATCGCCTGCCTGACAAGCAACACCGCGCGCCTGACACAGTTCACTGACGGCCTGACGCAGCGCCGGGTAGCCTTCGGTCAAACCGTACTGGAACGCGTCGTTGAAACGCTCGCTCATGACCTTCTGCACCGCCAGCGCCAGCCCTTCGGTATCAAAAAGTTCCGGGGCCGGGATACCGCCTCCCAGAGAAATCACGCCGGGCAGTTTACTGTGCTTTAGAAGTTCGCGAACAGCGGAGGGCTTAAGTTCGCCCGCGCGGACGGCAAGTCGCCTGTCGTGCATGGTATTTTCCTTTTCTGTCTCATTGTTGTGTTTGTTGCAGACTGCATATTTTACGTAGGCCGGATAAGGCGAAACCGTTATCCGGCGGGACCACGCACATTGCCGGATGGCGGCTTCGCCTTATCCGGCCTACAACGGTTATTGCTTATCTTTTATGACGATCAGCGGTTCGATATCGCTCTCTTTTTTAATCACCAGAGAGTCATCGCCCCGCAGGCAGGTGCCGCCATAGTTACCGCCAACGGTAAATGTACATACCTGAATATATTTTCCGGCCACGTTTGGCAAGCACCAAAGTTGCTGGTAAATATTTTTTCTGTCGACAAACTTGCCGCTGGTTTGCGTCAGCAACCCATCGTGTCCGCTCACCAGATCGATATTGCTACCACAACGCCCGGAAATGGGCTTAACGGCGTAGCCTGTTTTTGCCAGATGCTCGCTAACCTCAAAGTCGGTATCGAGCAGGTACGGATGGTTCGGGAACAACGACCACAGTACCGGCAGAATCGCTTTGTTGCCCGGGATCACCGTCCATAGCGGTTCAAAGACCATCACCTCAGGGCGCAGCAGCACGTCAATCAGCCGCACTTCGTTATCCGGGTGACCGGTACGAATTGGCACCGCCGCGTACTCGTCTTCGTTAACCTCACGAACCTGTTCAATGGCCGTTTCCCACGCCCAGGTTTTCCACACGCAGTTCACCAGACGCCCGTCGCCATCAATCAGCTGACCGGCTGAATCCCAGCGCAGCTCATCCAGGCCATAAAGGATTTTGCTCTCAAAGCCCGCCTCGGTCAGCGCGCGCTGCATAAATTGCGAGTGGTAATTTTCCTCAAGATCCTTGTCCTGCATGATGTGCACAAACGGTCTTGCCAGACTGTGTTTCCACGCCCCCACCAGCTCGCTCAGTAAGTCCTCTGCCGGATTGTGACCGTTGCCGTGATAGCCGGTCTTGAGCCACTGTTCAAGGATCAAGCCCCCTTCCGTATGACACGAAGCGGAGTCGGCGTTGTACTCATAAACTTTGAGCCCGCGCTCATCCATACAAAAATCCATACGCCCGGTAATCATGTCGTGGCGACGACGCTGCCAGGACAAGCGTAAACGCGGCCAGAGGATTTTTGGGATGTCGAACAGCGCCAGCAAATTGTCGTCGCGCATCACTTTATCGGTGGCATGGAGATACATCAGATGCATCTCGTTGGTCGCCTTAATCAGCTCCTGCTCAGCGCTTTCGGTCATGGTGAAATACTGATACGGGTCGCGATTTATCACGTGACCGTTGGCGTCAACATACGCTTTTTGCAGCGAATCGCGCTCATCCAGCCATTTACCGTCGAACTGCCCCTGATTATCCAGACGAGCGCCGTTGAGCTTGAGCGCTTCACCGGCAATGGCCGGCTGCGGCAGGCTGTAGCGGGCATCGTCGGTCTGGATCATCCAGCCAAGAATGGTGGTGTCATCAAAGGTGTCATGCAGAATATAGTGACCGTCTTTGACCTCAAGCGTTAGCTCGCGCGTCCACTGTTGGCCTGCGGGCAGCGGCGAGTGCAGAACGTTTTGTTCCGCGATGCGCACTTTGTTGCCAAGCAGTTGGGTGATGACCGCGACGTGACCGGTTTCGTTAAACTCCCCGCCCTTCTGCCAGATAAGCAGCGAGCCGACGAGCGGTGGACGACGGGAGCCGTTGGCAAATGCCTGAAGCGGGAGAATGGCGTCGTTCACAACCTGCCGCAGGTAGCGCAGCGAAAAGATCTCGTAGGCCATGCCAACGTCGGTGAAGACAAATCCGTAGGTGATGAATAAGAAACGGCGGGCAAACTCGACGCATTGCCACTTATGGCCCATGTATTCGTTGTCGATATAGCTACGAAACGATGCGTCATCAGGCATTTCGCCTGGCTTTAAGCTACTGTAATTTGAAGAGTAAATTGCTACGCCACCCGGCGCATACCCCAACAACGTGCCAAAGGGGGCGTCATTATTGCTACTTCCCGTGCTCATGAATCTTCCTCAAACATACCGTGCGGTTTTCTCACCCGTACGTTGAAATTAATTCCACAAAAGTGGATTAATCATACACCCGTGTATGCGAGGATGACCTATTAACGGGAAAAATAATCCTCTGAAAAATGCACCATGATGTCAGCAGGAGCCCGCAGGTATTTACAGGCGCAACCGTGGCATTTATGTTCGCAGATAGCAAAGCCACAAAGTGGCGTTAGCGCGCAGACCGTGCGGATTTTTACCCAGGACTGCTACACTTCACTACCTCAACACATCAGCAAAATAAGGCGAGCGATTATGTCAGAGAACACCTATCAGCCTCCCAAAGTCTGGGAGTGGACGCAAAGCAGCGGCGGCGCATTCGCCAATATCAACCGTCCGATTTCCGGCGCGACGCATGAAAAAGAGCTGCCCGTCGGCCATCATCCGCTCCAGCTTTATTCGCAGGGGACGCCGAACGGTCAGAAAGTGACGATTATGCTGGAAGAACTGCTGGCGCTTGGCGTGAGCGAAGCGGAGTACGATGCCTGGCTGATTCGTATTGGCGAGGGCGATCAGTTCTCCAGCGGCTTTGTGGAAGTGAATCCAAACTCGAAAATTCCGGCGCTGAGCGACCACTCAACCACCCCGCCGACGCGCGTATTTGAATCAGGCAGCATTCTGCTGTATCTGGCGGAAAAATTCGGTCACTTCCTGCCAAAAGATCCGGCCGGACGCACCGAAACGCTGAACTGGCTATTCTGGCTTCAGGGTTCTGCACCGTTCCTCGGCGGCGGCTTTGGCCACTTCTATAACTATGCGCCGGTGAAAATCGAGTACGCGATTAACCGCTTTACTATGGAAGCGAAACGCCAGCTCGACGTGCTGGATAAACAACTGGCGCGTCACCGCTACGTGGCGGGCGAGGAGTACACCATTGCCGATATGGCTATCTGGCCCTGGTACGGCAACGTGGTGCTGGGCGATGTGTACGGCGCGGCTGAATTCCTTGATGCGCAAAGCTACAAGAACGTGGTGCGTTGGGCGCAGGATATTGCCAGCCGCCCAGGCGTGAAGCGCGGTCGTATCGTCAACCGCACTAACGGCCCGCTGGATCAGCAGCTACACGAACGTCACGCCGCCAGCGATTTTGATACCCATACCGAAGATAAACGTCAGGCGTAATCGTATACAGCCGGGTGCCCCGCACCCGGATTTACTGCCCTTCTAGCCGGTATCCCGCCATGAAGTAGCGGACGGTGGTACTCGAGTCGTGCTCCTTAAAGAAGTCCATTACCATCTCTTTATCCAGCCCGTAGCGCCGCGTCAAAATCCCCGCTTCCCAGGCGCTCAGCTGCCGGTCACCGGTTTTTTCGAACATGCGGTGTGAAAATCCCAGCACGAAGCCGCGCTTATAGTCAGTGCAAAAACCGAGAACCTTCTGCGCGCTATCCGCATAAGGCGCCTTCATTCCCGCAATGAGCCCTTTACCAAAATGGTTATCCATCATCCCCTCCCAAATCGTTATATACAAAATTATATAGCGATTTTTTGAACGCTGGCTAGTGCTATTTAAAGGCAAGCGGTTATGGCATGTTTTTCTCTGCGTGTGATCGACCATACGGGCATCGTCGTAGAAACCACGTATGGTAGGAACAGCGTTTTAAAAAAAGAAAAGGAGACGTTATGGCCTGGCAAGCAAACCCAGCCCGTTATGAAGAGATGCAGTATCGCTACTGCGGTCGCAGCGGTTTACAGCTCCCTGCGCTGTCCCTCGGCCTATGGCACAACTTTGGCCATATTCACGCCCTCGACGCTCAGCGTGCGTTGTTACGCAAAGCCTTCGACTGCGGGATTACCCACTTTGACCTTGCGAACAACTATGGCCCCCCGCCGGGAAGCGCCGAGGAGAATTTTGGTCGCTTGCTGCGGGAAGATTTTGCGTCCTATCGCGACGAGCTGATTATCTCCACTAAAGCGGGCTACGATATGTGGGCGGGGCCTTACGGTTCCGGCGGTTCACGTAAGTATCTGCTGGCAAGTCTCGATCAGAGCCTGCAACGTATGGGGCTGGATTACGTCGATATTTTCTACTCTCATCGGGTGGATGAACGCACGCCGATGGAAGAGACCGCCAGCGCGCTGGCACAGGCGGTGCAAAGCGGTAAGGCGCTCTATGTCGGGATCTCGTCTTATTCAACCGAGCGCACCCAGGCTATGGTCGAGCTGCTGCGCGAGTGGAAAATTCCGCTGCTCATCCACCAGCCTTCTTATAACCTGTTAAACCGCTGGGTCGATAAGAGTGGGCTGCTGGATACCCTGGAGCACAACGGCGTAGGCTGCATTGCCTTTACCCCGCTGGCGCAGGGGCTGCTGACCGGCAAATACTTAAACGGCATTCCCGACGGTTCGCGTATGCAAACGGAAGGCAAAAAAGCGCGCGGTTTGACGGAGAATATGTTGAGCGAAAGCAACTTAAGCAGCCTGCGGTTGCTTAACGAAATGGCGCAGCAGCGCGGCCAGTCGATGGCGCAGATGGCGCTGAGCTGGCTACTCAAAGATAACCGCGTAACCTCAGTGCTGATTGGCGCAAGCCGCCCGGAACAGATTGAGGAGAACGTGAAGGCGCTGGGCAATCTGCATTTCTCAAGCGAAGAGTTAGCGCAGATTGATAAGCATGTCGCGGACGGGCAGTTGAATCTGTGGCAGGCGTCGTCGGATAAGTAAGTTTAGTGATGATAGGCACGATATGCCCCCTCTCCCTTATAAAGGGAGAGGGTTGGGGTGAGGTTTATGCACCGCACCTTTCCCCTCACCCTAGCCCTCTCCCCAAAGGGGCGAGGGAACTGAATCGTGCGGTCATTCATTAATGCATCAAGCTTTTTTCGCGCGCGTCAGGCTATCAAGGTAGCCCATCACAAAGGCGGACAACACGAAGGTCAGGTGAATAATCACGTACCACATCAGCTTGTTGTCCGGGACGTTTTTGGCATCCATAAACACGCGCAGCAGGTGAATTGAGGAGATAGCCACAATGGAGGCAGCCACTTTGTTCTTCAGTGAGGTCGCATCCATCTTGCCCAGCCAGTTCAGCTTCTCTTTGTCCTCACTGATATTGAGCTGTGAGACAAAGTTTTCATAGCCCGAAAACATCACCATCACCAGCAGCCCGCCAACCAGCGTCATATCCACCAGCGACAGCAAGGTAAGGATCAGATCGGATTCTGCAAGGCTGAAAATGTGCGGCAGAATATGAAAGATCTCCTGAAAGAATTTAATCGCTAACGCCAGCAAAGCCAGCGAAAGGCCAAAATAAACCGGGGCCAGGATCCAGCGCGATGCATACATCAGATTTTCAAGAAAGCGTTCCATAATGTCCTGTGAGTCAGTCAAATTAGCGCCATTATAGCCCAATGTTGCAACACTTTATCAACAGCTAAAACTACACATCATGAGGGCGGATAAAGGGCCGCTGGTAGTCGGGCCACAGCAGCGCAACCAGCTCTGGATAGGCTTCTTTCGCAAATTCCTGATAGCACTGTTGAAGCGTAGTGACCACCGGGTCGCCCAGCGTCACCTGTTCCCCTTTCAGGCAGCGGCGTTTAATTTCGTCGTAATACTCGTAAACGGCACCGTTGAGGCTGCGACAGCGTTCCTGCGCGTCAAACAGCCCGGGAATGTCTTTTAATTCGTCAGTCGACATACGCTTAATGGTGGACTGGATAAAATCGATATACTCATGATTAATACGCCAATACCAGGGCGGCGTAATGGTACTCATCAAGCCAGCAAAATGGTTCTCACCTTCATCTTTGGTCAGCGGGGTGGCCACCGTTGCGGCAGCAGATTCATTTTCGCTATCCGGTTTTTCGTTATTTTGACCATACATGAAAAATAAAATAATGGCGGTGAGCAACAATAATACCATTACAAAATAAATAATAACGCTCATGGTTTTCTCCACTTTTTTTGATTTTAAAAGTGCCTCATGATAATGTCAACGAACCTCAATATTATTAAAACCGCTCCCTAGCCAATCAAATGATGATAACGCTATGATCGCTGAAACTCTTATCCCAGCCCGCTTTTGTATCTCGGCCATTGACGCTGAGAACCCTGATATGAAAGCAACCCAACAAGCAGAGCCGACGAAAAAAACACTGGCAGATTGGCAGGATGAGATATTGCTTAGCGCCGGTCAGTCGCGTAACCCCTTACTCGAAGAGCACGATCGTCATATTAAAGACCGATTATATCGCGTGGCTAAAATTGAAGCTTTTGTCCTTATGCTAAATAATCTGGTTGTTCAGGGAGAGATTTCCGCACTGGAATTAAGTGAAATTATCGAGTTAAAAACCCAGGAGATAAATGAAGACGGTAATAAGATCTGGCTTAATTTAATGACTCAAGAGAGAGCGACTCCTTTGTTTTATAATCTGACGGATAAGTAGCATGAAACTTGTCGATGTTACCGAGGCGAATATCGCATTAAGCCCGCAGATAAGTGATGACACTGTTCTTGCCCGCAATCTCCAGTCGCTGCGTGACGACAAAAGTGCCCAGGGCCGTCAAATCTCCAGCCCGCAAGCGCCCATTCCCGCCACGCTGGTCAAGATGAAATGGCAAAATCGCCGCGAAATCTACGCTTATCAAGTGAAAGAAGAGATCCTGGGTTCCGCATTGTGTGAAGTGATGGAACGTTACCCGCATCTGCGCGATAAGATTCTGGCGCATACGGAATCCTGCTATCAGCATGTCCTGAATCGGGAAGCCGCGACGCTAACGATCAGTCGCGGCCTGGCCGACGGTGATTTCAAGACGGCAAACGTTATCCTAAACCTCGATAAAGACGAGGAAAAAGGTGCGGATCAGCCGTTAATTTCCAGAGCAAAATGATCGAACGCACAGGAGCCTTGCGATGCGGCTTGCTCCAGCGATAATGCGACAAGCCCCACTTTAGCCCCCACCCATTTGCCTTTTCCGGCGGCGAAAGGTTGGCAAACCGGCTGCCAGTCAGCGTCCCCCTGACGCCAGGCAAAGCGGCAAATTCCCCCAAGAGAAACCACCACCTTCAGCTCGCAGCGTGCGGCATCGACATGCGCCAGCGCCTGACGACTTTCGTGCACCACGCCAGCATCGCTCATCCAGCCCGTGACCCACAACAGCCGCTGCCTGTCGCCGCAGTTTTCCAGTAACAGCGCGGCATAACGCTCGCCATAGACAATTAAACCTCCGGCATCACCGGCTACGTCAGCATTAAGCGTCAAACACGTTTGCGCGGTGAACTGCCATGCCGGGAATTTTTGCAGCAGCAGATTAGGCAGCCAGTAGAAATTGCGCTTCTCCTGCGCCTGCGGTAATCCGCAGCAACGAAGATGAAGCTGCCCGTGACCCGGCAACAGCCACGCCGGATTGGGGTTGGCCTGCCACTGCCATTGCAGACCGGGTTTACCGTCGGCAAAATCATCATGGGTTTGTGGTGACGCGGGATTCGATGGCGTCAGGCTTGCCGGACGCGGCCAATGCATGACCGGTTGCCCTACACCTTCGTGACCGATTTGCTCTCCAATGCGCGGCCAGCCATCGGCCTCCCAGCGCATCGGTTGCAGATGAACCACTCGACCGTACAGATGCGCATCCTGGAAATGGACAAACCAGCACTCGCCGTCATCCAGCGCAACCCAGCCGCCTTGATGCGGGCCATTGACCGGCGTATTGCCCTGGAATAACACGTTTTTCGCCTCCCACGGGCCGGTCATACTTTTGGCTCGCAGCACCGTTTCCCAGCCGGTTTCCACGCTGCCCGCCGGTGCAAAGATGTAGTACCACTCTCCCCGTTTATAGACCTTTGGCCCCTCGAGCGTCGGCTGGTCGACGCTACCGTCATAGATAATGCGCCCTTCCCCCAGCAGCGAGGTGCCGTCCGGCGACATGGCACAAAGCTGAAGCTGATGTTTTATTCCGCTGCGGCTGTGGGCAAACGCATGTACCAGCCAGGCGTCACCGTTGTCGTCCCAGAATGGGCACGGATCTATCCAGCCTTTTGCCGGCTGCACGCAGTGCGGTGCGCTCCACTCGCCCCACGCGTCGTCGGTTTGGCACATGAAAATCCCTTCGTCAGGGGTACTGAAAAATACCCACAGCTTTTCGTTATGCCAGCGAATAGACGGCGCCCATACCCCTTTGCCGGGTTGATACTCATCAAACCCCGCCAGCGGCAATGCTTTGAAAACGTGGTTGATGATTGTCCAGTTAACCAGATCGGTCGAGTGCAGAATCGGCAGCGCCGGCATATGGTTAAAGCTCGACGACACCATAAAGAAGTCGTCGCCCACGCGTACGATGTCCGGGTCTGAATAGTCAGCGCACAAGATAGGGTTATGATAATGGTTCGATGACATCGCGCCCTCCTTAGGCTTTATGTAACACGCCCGCCACGCTTTCTGGTTCGGCGCTTACGATGGTGGCATTCGCCTGCTGGCGAGCGGATAAATCACGTTGAATCGTGGCCATTGCCTTGTCGTCCAGCGTGTAGAAGCGCGACAACCACCACAGCACCAGATAGGACAGCGATGGCCCCAGCGTCAGTAATCCAACGATGCCCATCGTAGCCAATGGCGTTTGTACCGAAACCCCGGCCTGATAGCCAAACAGTCCCAGCGAGAAGCCCACCACGGCCCCCGCCACCGCCATGCCCATTTTCAGCGCGAACAGGTTGCCAGAGTAAGATAAGCCCGTGATGCGACGGCCAAATTTCCACTCACCGTAGTCGGCGGCATTCGCCATCATGTTCCACTTAAACGGTTGATACATCTGATGGAAGAAACCAACCAGGAAATACAGCGGGAAAACGACCGGCAGCCAGGTTGGCGGCACGAAGAACATAATCACGCCCACCGCCACCAGCAGCAGGTTGATATTTTTAAACAGCGATACCGCGCGATAACGTTTTGCCAGCCATCCAGCGGCAATACTCCCGATGATGGTGCCGACCACGCTGGTGGAGATAAACGCTGATTTCATCGCCGTGCCTGCCGCCGACTCGACGCCGCCCATCATTAAATAGGTGGCGTAATACAGCGTTGCGGCACCGCGCATGACGCCAGCCATGCTGGAGAAGAAGGTAATGATAGCCACGATCCGCCACTGATCGTTTGCCAGCAATGAGCGTAAATCTTCCCGAATGCTGCTTTGTTGCTCCACCGCCGGAGCTACGCGCTCTTTGGTGGAGAAGAAGCAGAACACCAGCATCACTATCGCGATAGCACCCATAATGCCCATCGTGGCCTGGAAGCCGAACTGCTTATCTTCTTTGCCCAGATAATCCACCAGGAATAGCGTGGCAACGGAGACCATAAGCCCTGCCACGGACGAGATGGTAAAACGGTAGGACTGCGCGGAGAGACGATCTTTTTCATCACGGGTGATCACCCCGCCCAGCGCGCAGTAAGGAATATTGATAAAGGTGTAACACAGCATCAGCAAGGTGTAGGTCAGATAGGCATAAACCAGCTTGCCAGACTCACTAAAGGCAGGGGTGGTAAAGGTCATCACCGCCAGCACAGCATAGGGGATCGCAAACCAGATAAGCCAGGGACGGAAGTGCCCCCAGCGGGTTTTTACCCGGTCGGCAACGATCCCGGTGAGCGGATCGGTTATCGCATCCAGCACGCGAGTCACGAGGAACATCACCCCCACCGCCGCTGCGGAGAGGCCGTAAATATCGGTGTAGAACCAGGTCAAAAACATCGTTACCGAAGAGTAGACGATGCCGCAAGCAGCATCGCCCATGCCGTATCCCAGTTTTTCTGTGATCGACAATTTAGTGTCATTTGCCACGAATCATTCCTCCCGAATTGAAGAAGCTTCAATGTAGGAGGATGAAAATCACAATCCTATTGTCATTTTTCGTACTGGCATTATGTTTTCTGACAACTGCGTAAGTTGTCACATAACTGGACGATTTGTCATACATCTTCCCGTTTTGTGACCTCACACCAGGCGGAAGACCGAGATAGCAGACTTAAGCTCGCCGGTATGCTGCTGTTGCTGATGCGCCACCTGAATGGTCTGCGCCACGTGCTGTACGTTCTCCTGCACGCTGGCATCAATGTGCGCGATGCTGCCTTTCATTTGCACAACGCTGGTACGCTGCTGCTCGCTCATCGAGGACAGCACGTCGACGCAGGACTGTAAGTGGTCAATGTTGTGAATAATCGCCGCCATGGTTTCCCCCGCCTGTTCAACCTCGCTGGCCCCCTGATGCGTCCGTTCTACCGAGGTCGCAATCAGTTGGCGAATATCCCGGGCTGCCCCCTCACAGCGTAGCGCCAACGTTCGCACCTCCGCCGCGACAACCGCAAAGCCTTTACCGTGAGCCCCGGCCCGAGCCGCTTCTACGGAAGCGTTCAGCGACAAAATATTGGTCTGGAAAGCAATACCGTCAATCAGCTCCAGAATGCCGTTTATTTTTAACGACTCCTCGCGGATATGAGTCATTGAGGTCATGGCCGAACGAATATTCTCCCCACCTTGCCGGGCAACGTCGCTGGCCTGCATCGCCAGGGTGCGCGCTTCGCTGGCCTTGTCACGGGTGAGCGAAGCCGCGGCGGCTAATTGCTCCATCGCGCTGGCGGTCACCGCTAATGAGCGCGCCTGATTATCGGTGCGTTCCGACAGCGCGGTATTACGTTGAAGCAGCGTTTGTGAAGCCTCCAGCAGCTGTGAGACATTCCCGCTCACCTGCTCAAGCGTTGTGCGCATTGCGTCGAGCGTCAGGCTAAAGGTGCGGGCAAAGGGAGAGCGGCTGGTTCTGGCATCGTGCGCCAGCGTCAGGTAGCCGGATTCCCGGTTGATAACGGCCGCGAGCTTCGCGACTTCGCTGGCCGAGCGGGCATCCTGTTCCATGCGTACGGCGAGGAAAACTAAAAATACCGTCTGCGCCACCACATATAACCCATGCATAATCACCATATGCAGGCCGGTGTGCATAAAAACGGTAATATTGAACAGGCCGTATTCCTGTAAATAATTAAACGTCAGATGATGGATGGCAATCACTCCCGCCCCCATTATTAAGGGACGCCAATCACGCCACGCCAGCAGCGCTGAAAGCAGGACAAAAACAGAGAAATGGTATTCGGTTTCGCCCTCGCCAAGCTGAATAAGCAGCGCGGAGAAGGCCATTAAAATAACAGCGTACATCATCCGGGTGAACAATTTACCGGCAAAGAGGAAGGTGATAATCGTCGCCAGCACCGATAGCAGGCTCGCCACGATTAGCGCCAGAGTGAGGTTGCCATTCATGGCGCCCACCCCTAACGACACGGCCCACATCACCCAGGTTAATACCAGCAATAGTCGATCCGCTCTTTGTCGAATCGAGGATAATGAAAATTGGTCGCGATGCAATTCATCGACGTCCTGTAATGCCGTTATCGTCATAAAATCTTCCGTCCGCCGCAGGTACTTTATATTATTGTTAGCGTTGAGATTTAAGCGTAGGAAGGTTATTTATAGCTAGCCACTTTAAGATTGAAATATATTAATTAAATGAAGTCCGGATAAATAATATTTAACCAATACTTTTAGTACCGCGAAATAATAAGACTTAAGGGAAATATTTAACAGCCGGGCAGAAAAAAGAATGGCGCGTAATGCGCCATTCGGGAGACTTATTTTTTGGCGACGGTTTCTTCGCCGACGAGGCCAATCTTCAGATAGCCCGCCTGATGCAGGGTATCCATCACCTTCATCATCGTTTCGTAATCTACCGTTTTATCAGCACGGAAGAAGACGGTGGTATCTTTCTTGCCTTCCGTCAGCGCATCCAGCGATGCAACCATGCTGTCATCGGTGATCGGTTCATTGCCGAGGAACATCGATTTATCCGCTTTCACCGACAGATAGATCGGTTTTTCCGGGCGCGGCTGCGGTTGGCTAGAGGAAGCCGGCAGATTCACTTTAACGTCCACGGTAGCCAACGGCGCGGCCACCATGAAGATAATCAGCAGAACCAACATAACGTCAATAAACGGCGTTACGTTGATGTCATGCATTTCGCCGGTATCGTCCAGATTTTCATTAAGACGCATAGCCATGGGGCATTAACCTACTCGTAATTTCTGGGCGGTACGAACCGGATGCACGCCGCTGGCGCTGAGATCCAGATCGCGGCTTTGCAGCAGTAATACCTGGGCTGCAACATCGCTGAGGTTCGCTTTAAAGCTGCCGATAAGACGCGCGAAGATGTTATAGATAACGACCGCAGGAATCGCAGCAAACAGGCCAATTGCCGTTGCCAGCAGCGCTTCTGCAATCCCCGGCGCAACCACCGCCAGGTTAGTGGTTTGCGTCTGAGCAATACCGATAAAGCTGTTCATGATGCCCCAGACGGTACCAAACAGACCGACGAACGGGGAGATAGCACCGATAGTCGCCAGGAAGCCATTACCGCGTCCCATGTGACGCCCAACCGCCGCCACACGACGCTCAAGACGGAAACCGGTACGCTCTTTAATGCCTTCGTTGTCTTCCGAACCCGCAGAGAGCTCCAGCTCGTTCTGCGCTTCACTGATGAGCTGGCTGCTCAGGCTGCGAGCGTCAAACGCATTCGCTACTTCGCTCGCCTGGTTGAGGGAGCGCACATCACCTAACAGTTTTTGTTCGCGCTTGAGGCGGCGCTTATGGGCGAGAAGTTCTGCACCTTTACTGAAGAAAATCGCCCAGGTGACGACGGATGCCAGAATCAGGCCGATCATGACCACTTTAACCACGATGTCGGCATGTTGATACATACCCCAAACGGAGAGATCCGCCTGCATCAAATTATTACCCACTGTGTATCTCCAGGACATAAATCACAAAATCTGAACACAATAATATCAAAAAAACCTCGAATTGATAGTAGTTCTCATTAGTATTTGCATATTGACCTAAATCACACTTATTTTCCTTGCGCTTACGCAGTAAAAAAGTTTTCTGCGTGCGTTAAAGCAAAATTTTCTACTGTATGCATGGGAAAGGGTACACCCTCTCAGCAATCGTGATAATTTAGACGTCCAGACGTATAAAAACAGGTATGACAAACATGGCAGATAAGCACCTCGATACCGCGTTGGTTAACGCCGGACGCAGCAAAAAATTTACTCAAGGATCGGTGAACAGCGTGATTCAGCGTGCCTCATCGCTGGTCTTTGACACGGTGGCTGCCAAGAAGCATGCCACGCACAACCGCGCGAACGGCGAGCTGTTTTACGGCCGCCGCGGTACGCTGACCCATTTCTCTTTGCAAGAGGCGATGTGCGAGCTGGAAGGCGGCGCAGGCTGCGCGCTGTTTCCCTGCGGAGCGGCGGCGGTAGCAAATACGATTCTGGCGTTTATCGAGCAGGGCGACCATATTCTGGTGACCAATACCGCCTACGAACCGACCCAGGATTTCTGTAGCAAAATCCTCGGCAAACTCGGCGTGACCACCAGCTGGTTCGATCCTCTGATTGGCGACGAGATTGCCGCCCTGGTTCAGCCCAATACCAAAGTGGTGTTCCTCGAATCACCCGGTTCTATCACGATGGAAGTGCACGACGTTCCGGCGATCGTTGCAGCCGTGCGTCGCGTTGCCCCCGACGCCATCATCATGATCGATAATACGTGGGCGGCGGGTATTTTGTTTAAAGCGCTGGAATTTGGCATCGATATCTCCATTCAGGCGGGCACCAAGTACCTGATTGGTCATTCTGACGCGATGGTCGGTACCGCGGTGTCTAACGAACGGTGCTGGGCGCAGCTGCGTGAGAACGCCTACCTGATGGGTCAGATGCTGGACGCCGATACCGCCTACATGACCAGCCGTGGCCTGCGCACGCTGGGTGTGCGCCTACGCCAGCATCATGAGAGCAGCTTGAAAATCGCCGAATGGCTCGCGCAACAGCCGCAGGTTGAACGCGTCAACCACCCCGCCCTTGCGGGCAGTAAAGGGCATGAATTCTGGAAACGTGATTTTACGGGCAGCAGCGGCCTATTCTCGTTCGTGCTCAAAAAGCATTTAACCCAGGATGAACTGGCCGCTTACCTCGACAACTTCACCTTGTTCAGCATGGCTTACTCGTGGGGCGGCTTCGAGTCGCTGATCCTGGCTAATCAGCCAGAAGAGCTGCAGAGCATTCGCCCCGACGGCAAAATTGATTTCACCGGCACCCTAATTCGCGTTCATATCGGTTTAGAAAACGTTGACGATCTGATTGCGGATTTATCAGCAGGCTTTTCACGCATCGTGTAACATAACCTATAGCCCGGCGTCGCCTGGCGCCGGGTGTAAACCAATCCCGCATTGTTGTCAGTAAATCAGAACAACGTCGCTTCATTTGTTGCGCACACGATCAAGGTGTTCTTCATCTTTCGCGCGTACAATGGGCGAAAATGCTGTTCCACAGGAATGTTCATGGTCGTAATTCAAGATATTGTCGCCGCGCTTTGGCAGCACGATTTTGCTGCTCTGGCGAATCCGCACGTCGTGGGGATCGTTTATCTGGTCATGTTTGCCACACTGTTTCTGGAAAACGGCCTGCTTCCCGCGTCCTTTTTACCCGGTGATAGCCTGCTGCTGCTGGCGGGGGCGCTTATTGCAAAGGGCGTGATGGGTTACGTGCCGACGCTGATTATTCTGACGGCCGCCGCGAGCCTTGGCTGCTGGCTAAGCTATCTTCAAGGACGCTGGCTGGGCAATACCCGTGTCGTTAAGGGCTGGATGTCGCAGCTGCCGGATAAATATCTTCAGCGCGCAACCTGTATGTTTGACCGTCACGGGTTGCTGGCGCTGCTGGCGGGACGTTTCCTGGCGTTTGTTCGCACGCTGCTGCCAACCATGGCAGGCATTTCCGGGCTGCCGAATCGCCGCTTCCAGTTGTTCAACTGGCTGAGCGCGCTGCTGTGGGTCGCGGTGGTGACGGGTCTGGGCTATGCGCTGAGCATGATTCCGTTTGTGAAACGCCACGAAGACCAGGTGATGACCTGTCTGATGATTCTGCCGATTGTTCTGCTGGTTGCGGGGCTTTTGGGAACGCTCTTTGTGGTGATTAAGAAGAAATACTGCGACGCGTGATGGCGTCGTTGAGCCTGACGTTGTAGATACTGTGGGCATTGACAACACGTAGGCCTGATAAGGCAAAGCCGCCATCAGGCATAACCGCGCACATTGCCGGATGGCGGCTTTGCCTTATCCGGCCTACACTAATCGGTAGCCCGGCCGAGCGCAGCGACGCCGGGGTTAGCTCCCACCTTATATCCCGCGCAATCTTGCCGCATCTTCCCCCGGCGTTATGCCGAAATAGCGCTTAAACTCACGGCTAAACTGTGAGGCGCTTTCATACCCCACTTGCATCGCCGCCGCGCTGGCCTTTAGACCATCATGCACCATCATCATTCTGGCTTTATGCAGGCGATAGGCTTTCAGATACTGCAGCGGCGAGGTGCTGGTCACCGCTTTAAAATTATGGTGGAACGCCGACAAACTCATATTCGCCTCGGCGGCCAGTTGGTCAACGCTCAACGCCTCGGTGTACTGCCCCTCAATACGCTTTAGCACCCGGCTGATTTGGCTGAAATGCGTTTGACGGCTAACCAGCGCCATCAACGCTCCGCCGCGCGGGCCAATCAGCACATGGTAGAGCATCTCACGCACAATCTGTTTACCCAGAATACGCGCATCCAGCGGCCGCTCCATGACATCCAGCAACCGTTCAGCGGCACAGAGAATTTCCTCTGACAGCGTGGCGGAGTTGATGCCGCTTTCCGCCATCCCCGGACGAAACAGCGGATCTTCGCCGATATCCATCAACAGTTCCTGCAACTGCAAAATATCGACATCAACCCGTAATCCGGCCAACGGCGCATCCTCGGTCGCAAAAGTTTCACATTCGAAGGGTAAAGGTACGGTGAGCAACAGATATTCATTCGCATCGTAGCGGAAGGTGCGCTCGTTGATATAACCGATTTTATAGCCTGAAAAGAGAAACACGATGCCTGGCCGGTACATCACCGGCGTGCGCCCATAGGGCTGTGTACCGTAAAGAAGCTGGATATCCGGCAGCAGGGAATTGATACTTTGTTCTTTATTTTTCAACTGCTTAATTTTTTCTGTGAGCAGTGCACAGATATCTTCGCGATTCATCAACGAACGCTCCAGTGACCTTTTACGACGCTGACATTCTGGCTGTGATTAACGTATTTCTCCAGCCCTATGGAGAAATAGGCAAGACAAACGCAGAAATGTGCATTGAGAGCTGCACCCGCTAAGACCACAATGATGTCATTCGGCGGGACATCTCACCGCCTACGTTTTACCCACCAATAAGGGAACGAGCCATGTTCAATTTTGATCTTCACACCCCAACCCGCATTCTGTTCGGCAAAGGCGCCATCGAAAATCTGCGCGCGCAAATCCCGGCTGACGCCCGCGTTCTGGTCACCTACGGCGGCGGCAGCGTGAAAAAAACCGGCGTGCTGGACCAGGTACTGGAGGCTTTAAAAGGCCTGGACGTGCTGGAGTTTGGCGGCATCGAGCCGAACCCATCCTATGAGACGCTGATGAACGCGGTGAAAATTGCCCGCGAACAGAAAGTGACCTTCCTGCTCGCCGTCGGCGGCGGTTCGGTACTTGACGGGACCAAATTTATCGCGGCAGCAGCGCACTACGACGTCAACGTCGACCCGTGGGAAATTCTGGAAACCTACGGCAGCAATGTCACCAGCGCGATCCCAATGGGCTCAGTGCTGACGCTGCCAGCGACCGGTTCCGAATCCAACAAAGGTGCCGTGGTTTCACGCAAAACCACCGGTGACAAACGTGCGTTTATGTCACCGCATGTGCAGCCAGTATTCGCCATTCTTGACCCGGTTTACACCTACACTCTGCCTCCGCGCCAGGTGGCGAACGGCGTGGTTGACGCCTTTGTTCACACCGTTGAACAGTACGTCACCTATCCAGTCGATGGCAAAATTCAGGATCGCTTTGCGGAAGGCATTCTGCTGACGCTGATTGAAGACGGCCCGAAAGCGCTGCAGGAGCCCGAAAACTACGCCGTGCGCGCTAACATCATGTGGGCAGCCACTCAAGCGCTGAACGGTCTGATTGGCGCAGGCGTTCCGCAAGACTGGGCGACCCATATGCTGGGCCACGAACTGACCGCGATGCACGGTCTGGATCACGCCCAAACGCTGGCTATCGTTCTGCCTTCTCTGTGGAATGAAAAACGTGATACCAAGCGCGCTAAGCTACTGCAATACGCCGAACGCGTGTGGAACATTACCGAAGGTTCTGACGATGCGCGTATCGATGCTGCTATCGCCGCAACCCGCAGCTTCTTCGAAAAAATGGGCGTACCGACTCGCTTGTCTGACTACGGTCTGGACGGCAGCTCAATCCCGGCACTGCTGAAAAAACTCGAAGAACACGGTATGACTAAACTGGGTGAAAATCAGGATATTACCCTCGACGTCAGCCGTCGTATTTACGAAGCAGCACGTTAATCCTTATCCGCTAAACTTTTCGTTTTTGCATATTTGGACCAAACTTGATCCGACAAACCTTCCCGGCGCCAGCGCCGGGAAGCTCGTGAAAAGGAGAAATGCATGACACATCCAACCGTGATTAAGCTGCACGATGGCAATGTAATGCCGCAGTTAGGCCTGGGCGTATGGCAGGCTAGCAACGAAGAGGTCATCACCGCAGTCCATAAGGCTGTCGAGGTGGGCTACCGGTCTATTGATACCGCCGCCGCATACAAAAACGAGTCGGGAGTCGGTCAAGCTATCAGCACCGCGGGCATCCCCCGTGAAGATCTGTTCATCACCTCCAAGCTCTGGAATGATGCGCATCTGCGCCCTGCCGAGGCGCTTCAGGAGAGTCTGGAACAGCTTAAGCTCGACTATCTTGATCTCTATTTAATCCATTGGCCCGTCCCGGCAATCGATCATTATGTCGAAGCCTGGAAAGGGCTTATCGAGCTGCAAAAGCAGGGGCTGGTGAAGAGCATCGGCGTGTGTAACTTCCAGATACCGCATCTGCAGCGGCTGATTGATGAGACTGGCGTCGCGCCGGTGATTAACCAGATTGAGCTTCATCCGCTGATGCAGCAACGTCAGTTGCATGCCTGGAACGCCACGCACAAGATTCAGACCGAATCCTGGAGTCCGCTGGCACAGGGCGGCGAAGGCGTTTTCGACCAGAAGATTATTCATAAACTGGCGGAAAAATACGGTAAAACCCCGGCGCAGATTGTTATTCGCTGGCACCTCGACAACGGTCTGGTGGTGATTCCAAAATCGGTCACGCCATCGCGTATTGCCGAAAACTTTGATGTCTGGAACTTCCGTCTGGATAAAGACGAGTTGGCTGACCTCACCGCCCTCGACAAGGGCAAACGTTTAGGCCCGGATCCGGATCAATTCGGCGGTTAATCCCATAAGCCCGGCACTTGCCGGGCTTTTTCAGAAATCATCAATACCCTTCCTGCGCTCGCCGTTGCTAACCTGCTGGCTGACTTTTCACCATCAGGGATGCCCCTATGAAATCACTGGCGACATGGCCGTTGCTGCTTATTTTCGCTCTTCTGACCGCGACGGCGGCTCAAGCAGGCACGCCGCCGCTCTCACCCGAACAGACCATCAGGCAGATTTATCAGCCCTATAGCGATCGCAGCACCCCCGTCATGTTTGGCGGTACTCAGGTCTCTGCTCGGATGAATCAGGCCATTAAGCTCGATGAACAGCTCGCTCTCCCGGGCGATGTGGGGTCGCTGGATTACGATCCTATCTGCAACTGTCAGGACTTTGACAATCTGGTGCTGGAAAAAATCACCCTCACGCCAAAAGACGCCGAGCACGTCGACGCCACCGTCCGTTTTCGGCCGTTTAAAGCCAACAGCGATAGCGTCACTCAGACGCTCAATCTGATTGTTGAGGATAATCACTGGGTCATTGACGACATTCTCAACGGACGGAACAGTCTGTACCAAATGCTCAATGGCGATAACCAGCAAAAGCTCGCCACGCTTGCCGCATTACAAAGAGAGTTGCCGCAAGATTACGTCCGCGCGCTGTTTGAGCACCTTAGCGATAACACCTGGCCATGGACATGGGTGCTTGCCCCCGACTATCGCCAGGCCATTGAGGGCTACAAACAAGCGGTTTCACAAATGGGCGCGGACAGAAGCCATGACGGGCTTTTCCTCTATGCCAATCCTCTGTGCAACTGTACTGAAACGCAATTTGTCAGGCTTGACGAACTGCGTTTAATTGCAAGCACACCCAATAGCGCACGGATTCATGTTCAGCTCACACTCGGAGAGGACGCGAAAGAGGCGTCACTCGCCCAGGAGATTAAGCTACAGCGCGTCGACGGCGACTGGATGGTCGCTGACATTATTCGTTTGCCCAGTGGCAGCCTGCTCGCGCAGATGCGTGCTACAACGGCAAAAATGGAGAAAGGAAACAAATGAAGAAACGGCTAATCATGAGTCTTGCGATGCTGACACTGCTCGCAGGCTGCGCAAACAATAATTCACTCGAGAAGCAGCAAATCGATAAACTTTCAGCCGATATCAGCGCGCTAAAAATAAGGGCCGAGCGGCTACGACAAGACCTCAGGGTTCTGCAGCCGGAAGTTCAAAAGGCGAAAGCGGACGCCAACCGCGCCAACTATCGTCTTGATGTGAATGAGTATCTGGATTGCTGGTGTAGCCTCTAACCCAGTGGGGATGTGGCTATCTCAGAAATAAAAAAGGAGCGGCAGCCGCTCAGGCTCCACTCCCTTTTTTCAGCAACGAGCCGATTAGTGTGACGCGGTTTTCACGCGTTTTTTCGCCGGAGCTTTCGGCGTCTGGCGCTGATGTTCTACCGGCGTGTGCTTGGTCAGCGCCGGACGCGTATGACGATTCTGGCGACGCGCTTCACGCATTTCCTCAATCGTCGGTGCCGGGACCAGACAATCGCGACGGCTGCCGATCAAGTGCTTTTTACCCATGTTTTCCAGCGCCTGGCGAATCAGCGGCCAGTTAGCCGGATCGTGGTAGCGCAGCAACGCTTTGTGCAGACGACGCTGCTTATCACCTTTCGGGATCACCACATCTTCACTCTTATAGCTAATCTTACTCAGCGGGTTCTTGCCGGTGTAATACATGGTGGTTGAGTTCGCCAGCGGCGACGGATAGAAGTTCTGCACCTGATCCAGGCGGAAACGACGCTGTTTCAGCCACAGCGCCAGATTCACCATATCTTCATCACGCGTCCCCGGGTGAGCCGAGATAAAGTACGGGATCAGATACTGCTCTTTACCCGCCTGCTTTGAGTAGGTATCAAACAGTTCTTTGAAGCGATCATAGCTGCCCATTCCCGGCTTCATCATCTTCGACAATGGCCCAGCCTCGGTATGTTCCGGGGCGATCTTCAGATAGCCGCCGACGTGGTGCGTCGCCAGCTCTTTGATATAGCGCGGATCTTCTACGGCAATGTCATAACGTACGCCGGAAGCGATAAGGATCTTTTTAATCCCTTTCAGGTCACGAGCGCGGCGATAGAGATTGATCGTCGGTTCGTGGTTGGTGTCCATATGCTCGCAAATACTCGGATAGACACAGGACAGACGACGACAGGTTTGCTCCGCGCGCGGAGACTTACAGCGCAGCATATACATGTTGGCGGTTGGGCCGCCAAGATCGGAGATAATGCCGGTAAAGCCGGGAACCGTGTCGCGAATCGCTTCGATTTCATTGACGATCGAATCTTCTGAACGACTCTGAATAATGCGTCCTTCATGCTCGGTAATCGAACAGAAAGAACACCCGCCAAAGCAGCCGCGCATGATGTTAATCGAGAAGCGGATCATCTCGTAAGCCGGGATGCGGGCATTGCCGTAGGATGGATGCGGAATACGCTTGTACGGCAGAGCGAACACGCTATCCATCTCTTCGGTCGACAGCGGAATAGCCGGTGGATTGACCCAGATATAGCGCTCACCGTGTTTTTGCATCAGCGCACGCGCACAGCCTGGGTTGGTTTCATGGTGCAGAATACGCGACGCATGGGCATAAAGGACTTTGTCGCCTTTGACTTTCTCAAAAGACGGCAGCAGGACGTAGGTTTTTTCCCACGGCTTCGGACGCGCTGGCTGGACGGTCACGCGCTTGGCTTCTTGTTTTGGCGGCGCAACGGTTTTGTTATCGGCGCACGGCAGATCGTCGCCGTAAGGATGCGGAATGGGGTCGATTTTGCCCGGTGTATCGAGGCGGGTGGAATCCACCCCGCTCCAGCCCGGCAGCGCTTCTTTCACCATGATGGCGGTGTTACGCACGTCGCGGATGTGGCCGATAGGTTCACCGGCAGCCAGACGGTGGGCGACCTCGACAAGCGGACGCTCGCCGTTACCGAACATCAGCATATCAGCCTTGGAGTCCACCAGTACCGAGCGGCGCACGGTATCAGACCAGTAGTCGTAGTGCGCGGTACGGCGCAGACTGGCTTCAATACCGCCGAGAATAACCGGCACATCTTTCCATGCCTCTTTACAGCGTTGGGTGTAAACCAGCGTGGCGCGATCCGGGCGTTTGCCCGCGACGTTATCCGGGGTGTAAGCATCGTCATGGCGCAGCTTGCGGTCTGCGGTATAACGGTTAATCATCGAGTCCATGTTGCCAGCGGTGACGCCGAAGAACAGATTCGGTTTGCCCAGACGCATAAAATCATCTTTGCTGTTCCAGTCAGGCTGCGCGATGATCCCCACGCGGAAGCCCTGCGCTTCCAGCATACGACCACAAATCGCCATGCCAAAACTTGGGTGGTCGACGTAGGCGTCGCCCGTCACCAGAATAATATCGCAGCTATCCCAGCCAAGTTGATCCATCTCTTCGCGTGACATCGGCAAAAACGGTGCCGGCCCAAAGCAGGCGGCCCAATATTGCGGCCAGGAGAAAAGGTCGCGATCCGGTTGGATCAGGGAGATAGCGCTCATTATGCTTCCAAAAAAATGGTAAAAAAATAATCAAAGGTCGGGGATTATAAGCCCGTTCGCCTGACTAATGAAGTGGGAATTTTTAACGCGGAGTGAGTCCCGGCGTCGCTGCGCTTGGCCGGGCTACCGTTATATTCGTACCCCGGCCAAGCGTAGCGACGCCGGGAAGTTATCAATTACGGCGCGGGGTTCACCAGAATCTGCCCGATAGAACCCCGGTCGGCCAGCTCCAGCGTCTGGCTGGAGTACTGGAACGGGAAGTGTGGCCAGGATGGCTGAGCGTAATACACCAGCAGCTCGACCTGACCGTCTACCCACACCGTATCTTTCCAGCCCCGGTCTTCCGGCATTGGCGTTGCGCCATTCACGTTGCGAACCTGGAACATCACCCCTTCAATGTGGAATGACTGCGGCGCATCGGCACGAACCGTCCAGCGCTCCCAGGTTCCCTGCTGGGCGGTGATATCAATACGCTGCGGATCCCACAGCTGACCGTTAATGCCCGGGTCGTCGCCCAGCATGATATCGCGGCTGCGAATTGGCGTGCCGCCGAGAATTTCAGCCGGCAATATGCGCATCGGTAAGTTATCGGTCACCAGCGGCAGCAGCCCCGTCGGACGCAGTGTCAGCACCAGCGTCGAGATAAGAATACTTGAGGGCTCGAAGAATCCACGTATACGTTCCATGATGCTTGCCGACTCCCCGCAGGTTATCGACACCTCATCGCCGTTGGTCATATCCACCAGCACTTCCCGGCGCTCGCCCGGCGCCAGTGAGATCTGCGTGGCCGAAACGGGCGCTGGCAGTAAACCCTGATCGCTTGAGATAACGTGCAGCGCGCGCCCATCACTCATTTGCAGTAAATACCGCCGCGAGTTGGAGGCATTGAGCAGACGCAAGCGCACCCAACCGCGCGAGACTTCGACATATGGCCCCTGAACGCCGTTGACCAGCAGCGTGTCGCCAACAAAACCGCCGCTGCCCGGTTCGTCGTATACCGGCGTGCCGAAGTTATCCAGACGCTTATCCTGGATAATCACCGGGAAGTCATCGACGCCGTAATGATTTGGGAAGGGTAAGGACTTACTTACTTCATCTTCAATTAACCACATGCCCGCCAGGCCGTTATAAACCTGCTGCGCCATATGGTTTGGCGTATTGGCCTGATACCAAAGCGTTGAGGCGCTCTGGCGAATCGGTAACACCGGCGCCCAGTCGGCGTTCGGCGACATCATGCGCGCCGCGCCCCCAATCAGTGGGCCAGGCACCTGCAAGCCGCGTATGGTCATGGCGACATTTTCAGTCAGTCGATTGCTGTAGATGAGCTTAACGTCATCACCTTTCCAGACGCGGATAGTCGGCCCCAGATAGCGGCCGTTGATACCCCAGACGTTCGCGCGGGTACCTTCTGTAAAGGACCAGTGCGCCCGCTGCATCGTCAAGAAAAGCGGCTGTCCACGGCGAGACTCCAGCAGCGGAGGCACCGGCAGCACGGGCTGTTTGCCGGCGGCCCGAGCGCTCAGCGGCACAGAACCTGCGCAAAGCGCAACGCCCGAAGCCTGAATAAACTGACGCCGACTGAGTGACATATAAGCTCCATCAAAACTGACAAATCAAAAGGGGAAATCACTTTCCCAACAGCAAAACAGCATACGACGCAGGTACAGCCCACGTCGCGGGGCGTTTTTACACTTTACCGGCAGACTCTCGCTGGGCCACTTCCTGATCCAGTTCGGCGATTTTATCCTTCATGACTTCACGACAGTGCTTCGCTAAATCACGGACCTGATCTTTGCTCCAGGCGCTGGTATCAATCGGTGGCAGCATTTCTACAATCACCAGACCGTTATTCCAGCGGTTGAGTTTGATCTTATTCGAGGTGTTTGAAACACAGACCGGAATAATCGGCACGCCCGCCGCAATGGCCGCATGAAACGCACCGGTTTTAAACGGCAGTAGCCCACGACCGCGGCTTCGCGTCCCTTCCGGGAACATCCAGAATGAGATCTTGCGAGTCTTAAACGATTTAACGACCTGGGCGATAGTGCTATGGGCGGCCGCTCGGTTGTTACGGTCAATAAGCAGGTTGCCGGTTAGCCAGTAAATCTGACCGAAGAATGGGATCCACACCAGGCTCTTTTTACCGACCGTGACCGTTGGCGGCTGCACGATATTGGCAGCGGTCACCATGTCGTAGTTATTCTGGTGGTTCGCAATGTAGATGGCATTGCCGTAGCTTTCGGCATCCGCCGGCTTGCGGGTTTCGACCTTTAGGCCAAAAATGGGTGCCATCCGGCCAAACATACGGCCAAAGGTAGAAACATGTTTTGGATTGCGCGGGCTGAACAGGCAATAGATACAGCCAAAAATGCATACCAGAATGCAATAAATGACAACAATGATTATACGTAAAATTGATAGCATAGCGTCCTCTGAACCCTGTACCGCTTAGAATTGTACCCGTTGCGATGGCGATGACGAACGCGCGATACGCATCCTTACCATAGACGACAAACGGGGCATATAGAGACCGGATAGGGCTTTGTTACTTGCAGACCCCTGCAAAAGGGTATTGTTAATCGCAATCGCCGAATTAACAACGGTTTTATCGACTCCATTTATTTCCCCCGCCTGACGGCGGGGGCGAAAGATTACTCTTCGCTGTCGCCCGTGTGGGCGCGCTTCGGCGAATCAATCTCAACGCGGTCAATTTTTTGCAGACCGCGCATCAGCGTACCGCGGCGACCCCGCTCACCCGTCACTTTCTGCAACTCTTCCGGACGCAGTTTAATCTTACGTTTACCGACGTGGAAGGTTAGCGTGCTTTGTGGCGGGAGAATATAGAGGTGCGCCAGGCTATCAACACCGCTTGCGGCTTCCGCCGATGGAATGTTGATAATCTTATTCCCTTTGCCTTTCGACAGCTGCGGTAAATCACTCAGCGGGAACATCAACATCCGACCCGCCTGGGTTATCGCCAGCAGCATATCAGATTCGTCTTCAACCACCAGCGGCGGCATCACGTTGGCATTCTCAGGTAGCGAAATCAGCGCCTTGCCCGCACGGTTGCGCGCGACCAAATCGTTGAAGGTACACAGGAAACCGTAACCCGCATCGGAGGCCAGCAGCAATTTCTGGTCGTCGCTTTCCATCAGCATATGCTCAACCGTCGCACCCGGCGGCAGCGTCAGCTTGCCGGTTAACGGCTCGCCCTGCCCGCGTGCGGAAGGCAACGTAATTGGGTCGATGGCATAGCTGCGTCCGGTTGTGTCGACAAACACCACCGGCTGATTGCTCTTGCCTTTCACCGACGCCTTCCAGCTATCGCCCGATTTGTAGCTTAAGCCCTGGGCGTCAATATCATGGCCTTTCGCGCTACGCACCCAGCCCATCTGCGACAGCACTATAGTCACCGGCTCAGACGGCAGCATGTCGTGATCGCTCATGGCTTTCGCTTCTTCACGCTCACGCAGCGGCGAACGACGATCATCGCCGAACGCATCAGAATCAGCCTGCAGCTCTTTCTTCAGCAGGTTACTCATTTTGCGTTCAGAGGCGAGGATCGCTTGCAGGCGATCGCGCTCTTTGGCTAACTCATCCTGCTCACCGCGGATCTTCACTTCTTCGAGCTTGGCGAGGTGGCGTAATTTCAGCTCAAGGATTGCTTCCGCCTGCGTTTCGCTGATACCAAAACGCGACATCAGCGCGGGCTTCGGCTCATCTTCGCTGCGGATTATCTCAATCACTTCATCAATGTTGAGGAACGCCACCAGCAAACCTTCGAGGATATGCAGGCGTTTGAGCACTTTTTCCAGACGGTAGTTCAGGCGACGACGCACCGTGTCACGGCGGAATGCCAGCCATTCAGTGAGGATCTCCAGCAGATTTTTCACCGCCGGACGACCATCAAGACCGATCATGTTCAGGTTAATGCGATAGCTTTTTTCTAAGTCGGTGGTGACGAACAGGTGGTTCATCACCGGTTCCATATCCACTCGATTAGAACGCGGCACGATCACCAGACGCGTCGGGTTCTCGTGGTCCGACTCGTCGCGCAGGTCGTCAACCATCGGCAGCTTTTTATTGCGCATCTGCGCCGCAATCTGTTCCAGCACCTTGGCACCGGAAACCTGATGCGGCAGCGCGGTAATCACCACCGCGCCGTCTTCTTTATGCCACACCGCGCGCATACGCACGGAGCCGCGGCCGTTCTGGTAAATTTTGCGGATTTCCGCGCGAGGAGTGATGATTTCCGCTTCGGTCGGGTAGTCCGGCCCCTGCACGATATCCAACAGGTCATCGAGAGTCGTCTGCGGTTTTTCAATCAGCGTAATTGCCGCTTTCGCCACTTCGCGCAGGTTGTGTGGCGGAATGTCCGTCGCCATACCTACGGCAATCCCGGTGGTGCCGTTCAGCAGGATGTTCGGCAGACGCGCAGGCAGCATCTTCGGCTCCTGCAGCGTACCATCGAAGTTTGGCGCCCAATCGGCGGTGCCCTGACCCAATTCGCTTAACAGCAGTTCAGCGTACTTTGACAGACGCGATTCGGTATAACGCATTGCGGCGAATGACTTCGGATCGTCCGGCGCCCCCCAGTTCCCCTGGCCATCCACCAGTGGATAACGGTAGGAGAACGGCTGCGCCATCAGTACCATCGCTTCATAACAGGCGCTATCGCCGTGCGGGTGGTACTTACCCAATACGTCGCCGACGGTACGGGCGGATTTTTTAAATTTAGCACTGGCGTTCAGCCCCAGCTCTGACATCGCATACACGATGCGGCGCTGTACCGGCTTTAAACCATCGCCAATAAACGGCAACGCCCTGTCCATGATGACGTACATGGAATAGTTTAAGTAGGCGTTTTCCGTGAATTCATGTAGCGCAAGGCGCTCTGCCATATCGCTCATTAACTGGGGATCCTCAATCTGCATGCTGACCGTACGGACGGCAATATTGCCGCAGATAATACCCTATCTCACGTTCTGAGTCACAGGGCGTGAGCCAGGTGCGAAAATCCTTAACACCACGGCCATTATCAGAGGGTTACACAAACAAAAAGACCGGGACACCGCTTGCGACGAGCGATGTCCCGGTCTTTACTGGCAGATGCTGCACGTTTTTGCGCAGCATCGACGGTATTACGGATTCACTTTGCGGATCTGCTTAACGTCGATTTCAACCGAGTTCCAGTCTTTATCCACTTCACCCTGGATTTCGACTACGTCTTGTGGAGTGATGGTCTGACCGTTCCAGCGCTTATGGTCGATATCCACATTCACGGTGCCGCTGGCGTCTTTAAAGATGTACAGATCGTCTGAAATACGCTCGATAATGTTACCGCGCAGCGTCACCCAGGCATCATCACGCATCGACTTGGCGTTAGCGGAGGTGGTGACCGTTCCGTTAGGCCCGACAAAGCCGCCGTTTTGCGAAGTTGTCGTGGTGCTGCTCGGGCCGGAAAAACCGCCCTGATTAGCAGCGAAAGCAGGCGCACAGGTCAGAGCCAGAACGGCAGCGATGGCAGCAAATTTCTTCATGATATGTTCTCCCCTTTTGGTTTCTGACACCTATTACACATGCCAATTCTTAACAACTTCTTAAGGGAAAAAAAGATTTATTTTTACTGTACAGCGCCTGTGCTGGCGCGGTTTACTGAGCGAATATAGCCGCAGGCAAGGAGCGTCAGATGCGCATTCTATTAATAGAAGACGACAAATTAATCGGTGACGGTATTAAAACCGGGCTGGGTAAAATGGGCTTTAGCATTGACTGGTTTACCGACGGCAAAGAGGGAAAAGTGGCGCTCTATAGTGCACCGTACGATGCGGTAATCCTCGATCTCACGCTTCCCGGAATGGACGGGCTGGATATTCTGCGCGAATGGCGAGAGAAATCTCACGCCGAACCAGTGTTAATTCTTACCGCGCGCGATGCGTTAAGCCAGCGCGTAGAAGGGTTACGCCTGGGTGCAGACGACTATCTCTGCAAGCCGTTCGCGTTGATTGAGGTCGCCGCGCGCCTTGAAGCGCTGATTCGGCGGGCCCACGGCCAGGCCAGTAACGTCCTGCGCCACGGCGCGGTTGAGCTGGACCCAGCAAAATTAATCGCCACGCTCGAGGGCGAATCACTGGCGCTTAAACCCAAAGAATTCGCTCTGCTGGAGCTTTTACTGCGTAATAGCGGACGTGTGCTGCCGCGTAAGCTTATTGAAGAGAAGCTTTATAACTGGGATGAAGAGGTCACCAGCAACGCGATTGAAGTGCACGTCCATCATCTGCGCCGCAAGCTCGGCAGCCACTTTATCCGAACCGTTCACGGTATCGGCTACACCCTGGGTGACCAATGAATCTGCTTCGCCGCCTGAGCCTGCGTTTTCGCCTGACGCTGATCTTCATTCTGCTTGCCGCCGTCGCCTGGTGCTTTGCCAGCGCTACCGCCTGGAAGCAGACGACCGACAAGCTCGATAAGCTATTCGATACCCAGCAAATGCTGTTTGCAAAACGTATCAGCGCCATGGATTTTGCCGACCTGTCGACCTCCCGCCAGTGGATACGCGCACCGAAAAAGATTAAACACGGGCATCTGGATGATGACGTGCTGGCCTTCGCTATTTACACCACCGACGGCAAAATGGTGATGCATGATGGCGAGAACGGGCCGTATATTCCCTATCACTATCGCCGCGAAGGCTTTGACGACGGGTATCTTAGCAATGATGACGATAGCTGGCGTTTTTTGTGGCTCACCACCGCTGATAAAAAATACCGGATTGTCGTCGGTCAGGAATGGGATTATCGCCGGGAGATGGCGCTGGATATCATTACCAGCCAGCTCACGCCGTGGCTCATTGCCCTGCCGGTGATGTTTTTACTGCTGATACTGCTACTAAGCCGTGAATTAGCACCACTGAAAAAGCTGACCCAAACGCTCCGCCTGCGCGATCCCGATGCTGTCGATCCACTCGATACCCACGGTGTCCCCAGTGAAGTGCGGCCGCTGCTGGATGCGCTCAATCAGTTGTTCCGCCGCACCCACGATATGATGTCCCGCGAGCGCCGATTTACCTCCGATGCCGCCCATGAACTGAGAAGCCCGCTGACCGCGCTGCGGGTGCAGGCTGAAGTTGCGCAGATGTCGCAGGACGATCCCGAAAGCCAGCGTAAAGCGCTAAGCCAACTGCATGCGGGTATTGACCGCGCAACGCGTCTGGTCGAGCAGTTGCTCACCCTCTCCCGCCTCGACTCACTTGAACAGCTTGCGGATGTGCAAACGGTCAACCTTGACGATCTGCTGCAATCTTCAGTGATGGACGCTTATCATGCGGCGCAAAAGGCCGGGATTGAAATCCGACTGCATCTGCACGCCCAGCAAGTGTGCCGCACCGCACAACCGCTGCTGCTAAGTCTACTGGTACGCAATCTTCTGGATAATGCCGTGCGCTACAGCCCGGCAGGCAGCATGGTGGATGTAACGCTTGAGCGCAGTAGCTTTACCGTGCGCGATAACGGGCCGGGAATCAGCCCGCAAGCGCTGGCGCGCATCGGCGAGCACTTTTATCGCCCACCGGGGCAGGATGAAACCGGGAGCGGGCTGGGTCTGTCGATTGTGCAACGCATTGCGACGCTACATGGGATGAGGGTTAGCTTTGATAATGCCGCAGAGGGTGGGTTCGAGGTCAGGGTAAGGTGGTAGCCAACGTCAGAAAGCGAGGCTGAAATAGCTAATCCTCGCACTATTTTTGCCAAAAACGCAAAAGACTTTGCACATTTTGTACATTTAACCGCTTTAATGACACGAGTATTATTACTGACAAACGTATTTCCCTGAGGATAAAAAATGAGCAACATCCTGATTGTCAACGGCGCAAAAAAATTCGGTCACTCTAACGGTCAATTGAACGACACCCTGACTGAAGTCGCGGAGACCTTCCTGCGCGACCTCGGGCATGATGTTAAAGTGGTTCGCGCGGACGGCGATTATGACGTGAAAGCCGAGGTACAAAACTTCCTGTGGGCCGACACCGTTATCTGGCAGATGCCGGGCTGGTGGATGGGCGCGCCGTGGACCGTGAAAAAATATATCGATGACGTTTTCACCGAAGGTCACGGTTCTTTGTACGCTAGCGATGGCCGTACCCGTTCAGATGCCAGCAAAAAATATGGTTCTGGCGGACTGATTCAGGGCAAAACCTACATGCTGTCCCTGACCTGGAACGCACCAATGGAAGCCTTCACCGATAAAGATCAGTTCTTCCACGGTGTTGGGGTTGATGGTGTTTATCTGCCGTTCCACAAAGCAAATCAGTTCCTCGGAATGGAAGCGCTGCCAACATTTATCACCAACGACGTGATTAAAATGCCTGACGTTCCACGCTACATTGCAGAATACCGCGAGCATCTTGGTAAGATTTTTGGTTAACTGGTAGGCAGGAATTAGAAGGAGTTAATCATGTTGACAGTTATTGCTGAAATCCGTACTCGTCCAGGACAACATCACCGTCAGGCGGTGCTGGATCAGTTCGCTAAAATCATCCCAACCGTACTGAAAGAAGAAGGTTGTCACGGCTATGCGCCGATGGTCGACGCTGCCGCTGGCGTGAGTTTCCAGACAACCGCCCCTGATTCAATTGTGATGATTGAACAGTGGGAAAGCATCGCGCATCTTGAGGCCCATCTTCAGACCCCGCACATGAAAGCCTACGGCGAAGCGGTGAAAGGCGATGTTCTGGAAATGACTATTCGTATTCTGGAACCCGGCGTCTGATTAACGCAGGCCTGATGAGCGTCACGCCATCAGGCTGTTAATCGCAGTTTGCCGGATGGTGGCGCAAGCGCCTTATCCGGCCTGTTTTTCTTCCACCTGCTATGCTTATTCAGTCTTCATGTTCAACAGGAGGAATGAAATGGGCATTTTTAATTTTGTAAAAGAAGCGGGTGAAAAATTGTGGGACAGTCTGACTGACCACAGCGGGCAAGGCGATAAAGCCGCTGAGCACCTTAAAAAACTGAATATTCCCGGTGCCGATAAAGTACAGGTGAGTATCACCGATGGCAAAGCCAGCGTGACCGGCGACGGGCTAACCCAGGAAGAGAAAGAAAAAATCCAGGTTGCGGTGGGCAATATCGCTGGCGTCAGCGAAGTTGAAAACAACATCACAACAACCGACTCCCACGATGAAGCGACCTACTATACGGTCAAATCCGGCGATACCCTCAGCGCCATTTCCAAAACGGTCTACGGCAACGCCAACCTCTACAACAAAATTTTCGAAGCTAACCGCCCTATGCTCTCAAGCCCGGATAAAATTTATCCAGGGCAGACTTTGCGTATTCCAAAAGCGTAAATTCTGGAGGGTAAATCAGCGCTCAACATACTATGTTTTAACTTAGCCCTTTCTAATGAGCATGGTTTAAGTCACATATGAGTTAAATCTGAAAGGGTGGTTGGGCTAGCACATAGCACCGAACGTTCATACTTTCGGTGCTATTTTATTTCAACCTATTGAAATCTAGTTATGATCAAAACTGGAAGCTAAGGATTACTGTTAAATGTTATAATCAAAGGTTCCTCACTTTATGAAATCCCCCCATACCCCAGCAGATAGCATCTGCCAGGCGTAAATGTGGCAGTTTTCAACACGACTATTTAGCATGATAATGGAATGTCCTCATGCCCTATCCACACCACCGAATACAGTGTAATCTATCTACAGACTACTTTTTTTGAATCTCCAAAAGAATATCAATGATAAATAGAAAAAAATCCCTCCCATTAAAATTCGCAATATCAGTTTTAGAGAGAAATAAATTGGTTGCTCAACATGAATAATAAAAAAACCTTTTATTATGATGTAAGACACCCAAACAGACTCGATACATAAAATCAAGAAAAACATAGATATAAATAAAATTAAATACCTCACTAAAACTCCTTTTTTAATGTGGAATATTGGCACACATCGTATCTGGTGAATTAATTAACTTCTTCCCATATATTAGCATTTCCTCATGCCACTGATTTATAAACTGTCCTGTATTTACAACCCTATCAGCCCAAATTACTGTCGACATACCTGGAATTGGTATTGATGGCTCCTTAAGAGGAACCTTGAAAGCATCCTGTCGCATCGTACTTTGTGGTCTGCCTGCTACCATTCACGTAAATCAAGGTGGTTAGTTCTTCTGCCATAACGTTTGCTGGAAGCTTACTTGTTTTCTTTTTTTTCCGATTTTGCTAATATGCGAATACGCACTGATATAGTTTCTTACCATCCCATACTTTTGAATTCTTAAAAATTTGTAAATTATTTTCTTTTAAAACATTAGATGTAACTATCATCCCCTCATCTCGGTACTCAATAGTTGAATATATAAATTTGTCATATTTCTCCCATGCAACAAAACCTTTCTCATCATATTTGTATTTTGGTTCACCTAGCAGATGAAATAAAGCATCACGCCCCTTTATTTCTTCTGGCACAATCCATAAAGGCCTCACAATAAACAATATAAGAAAAATCAAATGAGTCACAATATAAAAACAAAACATTAAACATGTAAATTTAATCACTTTCACTCTTTACACCTCCTATATACAGGAGATCCTTGCGGAGAACGATCTGTATTTCATGGCCAGTCAGTTGAATGTGAATCGTATTGACCACCCCCTATTGTCTCATTTGCATCACTTACTTTTGCGACATGCCCAATGGCATCACTACAATTATAGTGATATTGCAACAACATATCCTAGCTGAGGACTATTTAACATATCAAATTCCAGTATATTTTTATTTTTTTATCTCGAAATACTATCCTTTAGCCCAGTGGTTCTAACATAAGTGATATAATAGTGAACTGAATTTATTTTGCCAAAAAAAAATAGGTTTTTATGATTTCCTCGATAACATATCTTTTATTCTTTGTATAGCCATGATTGCTAGTAACTCCCTGAACTCCATATCATCATCACCAATTAAATAAAAATAACAACTCTCTATATTATTATATATTGAGATATTTTTTGCCGCTCTCGGAAAAATTCAGTAAGCCATGTGGGCATCCCGTCCCCCCATGTAATATCTACATGGCATCTATAATAACCACATATCATATCATCATTTTTAATATTCCACTTGAAATAACCAGCATCCTGTAAAATCCTAAGCGTCCTTTTATGCATTTTGTTTATATAATTAACACATCCACTTGAGTAATTCTTCGTTAAAGGACATGGCAGCCCATGCTCATTTATAGCCAGATCCTTTTTATTATTATTAATCATATCGCCATGTGACAGTTTTTCCCTTTTGCCATACATGCCAAATATGTTTAATCCATAATCTCTTATCTTCTTTTCATATCCAAGTTTTTGCTGTCCGACTAACACTCGAATTTTTAAATTTAGATGTTCGATAAAATGTCATGCAATGAAAAAACTGTTCTGTATCGCCTAAATTCAATCTCTTCATATCAGAACAAGTGCCAGATAATATGTCCCATACTTTTTTCTGATTCAGTTGTTCTTTTCATCGGATTAATGCTACGTCCGCTGCGCTTAATCCTCATGGTTCTGTAGCCGAGAGCGAATTCAGCGGGTACGTATATAAATTCCATCCACCTCTCAACCCAATCGGAACCTGCGTGATATACCTTCCTTGTAGCGGCTCACAATACCGGTGCCGATTTATAATGCAGTCCCGATTTCTGATCGTGCTGCTGCCCCGTCAACCGGATAAGCTACTGCAGATTGTCCGGGTCCACTTCATTCAGCTTGTTGCCCCATTCATCATACTCCCCGCGCAATGCCACTTGGTTGTCCGGCGTAATTAGCACCAGCAGCAGACCACGCTAGTCGCAGTGGTATGTAAATTATTTCACATCTATCAAAATACCATCATTAAATATAAACTCCGTATTACCCAAATATATTATATTATTTTTGATTAATAGAGAGTGATTTAAACCCTCAGCCATAAATTGTTGTTGTATATGTTTTTTATCTTTCCCATTAAGCTCACTTTTAACTACTGCCGTAAGTAATGACAGATCGTTACTACAGTTATCGACAGATTGTCTCGAATAGGCCAAACTGATTGAGCGGTCTATCAAATTATATACAAGAAATATATTGCACAATAAACTAACAATTGAAATTATTAATATAATCTTAAATTTCACAACTCAGCCCCCCGCATCGAAAGCATCGTCAGCAAAACTCCGACACTGATTTGGTGATAATGGATTCCAGTTATATTTATCTCTTTTTTCATCATTAGCCACCTTATTGATATATTCATATACTTTTTTCTCATCTACATCTTTACTGCATATTAGCTCTGCATTAGTATTCTTCCCTGCTTTTGTTGACAAAGCAGCCTTGAGTTTTTCAAGAGATTCATTAGTCGGATTACCATCTTTATCTAAAACTAAATCAGGCATGCTAACATTTCTGATATTTCCATCATCAGTTGGTAATTTGACACCAACAATACCTTTTAGACTAGGATTATAACGGCCATATTCATAATATTTAGTTGAACCATTTTCATCATATCCTACTATACCTCCATGTCCACCAAGCCAAGTACTAGTACGCCCATTCATATATTCGATGGGATAATCAGGATATAAAACCTTACATGCCGCTAATCCTAACGGATCGATTCCTTGTACTGGATTCAGCGAATATTGATACAAATTCCATCCACCTTCCAGACCAATCGGATCCTGCGTGATATACCTTCCCGTCAGCGGCTCATAATACCGGTGCCGGTTGTAGTGCAGTCCCGATTCTTCATCATACTGCTGCCCCGGCAGGCGGAGGCTCTGCGTGATGTTGTGCGGGTTATTCTCACTGAGCTGATAACCCCACTCATTGTATTCCGCCTGCCAGACGATGCTTCCTTCTCTGTCTATCAGTGCCAGCGGCAGACCCCGGTGGTCGCAGTGGTACAGGTGGATGGCTCGCGGCGGCTCATACACCGGATCCAGCTGCGCCGCCATTCTGTCGACCGTCAGGCCGCACCCTGCCAGCCAGCGGCGGTTTTCCTCACTGACCGCGTTGCAACGCAGCTCCGCTTCAAGTTTGTCCAGCATCTGTACCAGCACCGGGGGCATCATGACCGGCTGACCGTTTTCGCGGCCCTCCTGCTGGAGTTTCTCTGCCAGACTGCGGTGGTGGGCCCTTGCCAGTTCGGCAACGTCTGTTTCGATACGCAGGAGTGGGGTGAAGCTGCCCGGCGTATACAGCGTCTGGATACGGGTCTGCTGCGTCTGCTCTGTCACCAGCCGGTCGCCCTCCCAGCCGTACCAGGTGACGTACGGTTTACGGGAGAAGGCCATCTGGTCGTGGTCAGGGTGGTCGCGTTCCAGTTTCCACACCTGCTTGCCGATGCGGCGGCCCAGCGGGTCATAGAGGTAGCGGGCTTCCGCCTGCACGGTGTTGTACTGCGTGCGGGTGTAGTGAGTTAAGCGGTGCTGATTGTCGTAGTCGTAGCGATGGGTGCGCTCATCGTCCATCCGCGCCGCGTAGTCGGGGATGCGGTCGGTTTTCTCTGTAATCCTGCCGTGGAGGTCATAACGGTAGAGGTAATGTGCATCTTCGGTGATGCGGTTATTTTTCCATTCGGTAAACGGGCTGTCCGGGTACAGCTCCGGGTCCGGTAATCTGTTGCCCGCCGGGTCGGTGGCGTACGGGAGCGTGATGTCCAGGTTCGCGGCGGTGGTGCGCACGCTGGTCAGGCGTCCGCTGTCGCTGTAGCGGTAGTGCCGGGTCTGCAGCGGGCTGTGAATCTGTATCAGCTGTCCGGCATCGTTATAGCCGTAGTCACGGTTGAGTAAGTCGTGGTTCAGGTGATGGTACTGTAGCTGACCGCCTGTTGTGTAAGCGCTGGTTTGTTCGTAACCCCCGAAGCGGCGCTGCGTTTCCCGGTGCAGACGGTCGCGGGTCAGCTCGATAAGTGGGGTGTCGCCGAGCTTCATCCCCGCGAGATAGCCGCTGCCGTAGGTTAACCACTCGACAGGCGGAAGGTTGTCCGGTTTAAACCGGTTTGCCAGTCCCGCGGTGCTGTATCCCTGTTTTGTCTGGTGCTGCCACAGCAGTTCGTCTGTCTGCGGATTATGCACCGTCTGACGCTCACCGGTGAGCCGGCCTTTGGTGTCGTAGCCGTAGTGGACGGCAACGCGGTGGCCTTCGCTGAGATGGCTGATATCGGTCAGCCAGCCACGCTCATCGTACTGCCACTGTTCGGCGGGCTCACCGTTGACGGTGCGGTGGGTCAGGCGGCCGGCTTCGTCGTAGTGCCAGCCGGTGATGAGGTTTTCATCGCGGCTCTGCGTGAGTGTTCCGGTCAGGTCGTATTCATAGCGCTGGCATCTGCCGTCAAAGCCGGTCTGCTCTGTCAGGCGGTCCATCACGTCATAACTGAACGTCGTGGTGGCGGCGTTTTCGTTGATAAGCGTGGTTAAGCGGCTTGCGGCGTCATAGGCCATTTTCCGCGTCAGCCCGCCCTGGGTGGTGCTGATGATGTTGCCCCGGCTGTCGTAGTGGGTTTCTGTCCGGTTACCGTCCGGGCCGGTCACGGTGGTCAGGTCACCGGCGGCGTTGTAGTCGTAGCGGGTTTCATGACCGTCATTATCTTTCCGGGAAACCAGAAAACCACGGCGGTTATAGGTCTGGTAAACGCTCAGTCCTTCCTCGCGGTGCATCGCGGTCATCTGACCGAAGCGGTCATACTCGTAGCGCGTCTGGTATCCCGAGCAGTCGGTAAAGGCCAGCAGCAGCCCGTCGTCCCGCCAGCGCATCTTCTTGCGGCTGCCGGTTGCATCCTGTACCGAGGAAGGCAGTTCACTGCTCACGTCGTCATAACTGTACGTCGTGACTTCACCGCTGCGCGAGGTCTCCTTCACCAGCCGGCCCATTTCGTCATAGTCACGGCTGCTGTGCAGGCCGTCCGGGTACGTCGTGGCGGTCAGCTGGTCCAGACGGTTATAGCCGTAACGCGTTTTCCGGCCATCCGGCCACATCACCTCCGTGACGATACCCGTGGTGACCGTCCGAGTGTATTCCGTGCGCCGTCCGGCGGCATCCGTCTGCGCCTTTAACCTGCCATAACCGTCGAACTCACTGTGGGTGACGCTGCCGTCGGCGAATTCTTTTTTCACCACCCGCTTCAGGCCGCCTTCGCCTTCGGTGTGTAAGACCTCGCGGCGATTCAGGCTGTCGGTAATGGTGACGGTGTTTTTGCCATAGGCGTAGGTGTAGCTCAGGCCATCGGGGTGATGCTGGGCGATAACCCGGCCGTTGGTATCATATCCGTAAGAAACCGGCGGACGTCCCGCGTGCTGCTGGGCCACCATTCTGCCGGTGTGTTGCGGGTCATAAGAGAAGTGACGCACCTGCGTATCACTGTGGTCGTATACCGCCAGCAGTTCACCGTGTGGGGAGTATGCGTAGCGCACCAGCGGGGCGGTCAGCTTATCCGGAAACAGCGGGTCATGCGTCAGCCACACCTGGGACAGGCGGACACCGCAGTCCTGACCGTATCCGGCGGCGGGCAGGCCTTCCGGGTATGGCTCTTCAGCCGCTTCCGCGCGCTGCGCCTGGGTGGTCAGCACCAGCTGAAACCGCCGCCCGTTGCCATCGGTGACGCCGGTGATGTGGCCGGTCAGCTCGCCCTCAGCGGCGCGATGATAGCGCAGCGTGCGACCGAAGCGGTCCGCCAGCCCGGTCAGTACCCGGTACGGTGGCAGCGGCGCGGGAAGCACCTCATCCACGCCCGGCACCCGCTCTGCCCAGCCAAGTATCCACCACGGCCCCTGAAAGCTGTTCGTTGCCAGATAAATATTCGGGCTCAGGCGGATAGCTTCCGGCAGCGTCTGCCAGAGTGCGTGCAGCGGATGGCTGTCATGCAGGGCTGCAACCCCACCGCGGGCCAGCCAGAAGGACTCGCTGCGGCTGTACGAGCACTCGCCCGGAAAGAGCGGTTCAAAGTGAATGCTTCGCCCGCCGTTGTCGTTCAGTATCAGCTCCGCATCACGCAGCTGTAAGCGCATGTCGGCGGGCATTTTCCAGCCGGGGCCGAATAAACCTACCGGTGCCGGTGTTTTCGTCTGGTAGCTGTTGTACGAGCGGGTGAGGATAAACGGCAGCGGACCGGGCAGCGCGATATCGCTCTCGCCGGGCTGCACCTTGGCCCCCAGCAGCGGGTTAACCGGGTTGCCGGAGGTCACCCCGCCGGGACAGACCGAGCAGGCGACGCCGGAAGGCGCGCCAATCATCACGCCCAGCGAGCCCTGGACTATCGGGCCGCCATATTTTGTCATGTCCCCCTGGCGGGCCGCCGGTTTTCCACTCATCGCTCACATCCTTTTGCTGTTAATCCATATGCACCAGAGAGTGCAAAAAGTATTAGAAGCAATAACGATTCGGGAAAATGTGATGAGTGCTTTATTTTTATGCCAGATGAAAAATAAAACAATTAATTTTCAATGAATTAATTCGTGCCATAAATGTTTTTTTGATACAGATACCACAAAATAATAGATACCTATCAAAGGGCATCTGTTGAGATAATTTTTAGGTAATAAGCATCACCGAAGCGAAAGGTAGAAAAAACGGGCAAGGTCTCTTGATCAAGAACTATGATCAAGAGACCGCTTTATAGGGAGAGTATGTTTCTTACCAGTACAGCTTCCAGCTCTGCGTCATGCGCACCAGCGCTTCCACATAGAAGTAATCCCCCCAGCTACAGCACTCATCCACACCTTTATCGCTGGCGAAGTGATAAACCGAGTGTTTGAGCACGCCGGTGCCCGGCTCATCAAGCCTCATCAGATAGTGTTTAGACAGCGATGACATCATGCCCATCGCCCACTGCTGATAGCGTTCACGATCCGGATCGGTCGTGGGGAGATGTTTCACCAGCTCCAGCAGACCGCAAACGGCAATCGCCGCTGATGATGAGTCACGCAGCGCATCGGTACCGACCAGTGCTAAATCCCAATGACAGACAGCATCTTCCGGCAGGCGATTGAGGAAGTAATTCGCCAGCTTTTTCGACAGGCTAATCAGTTCCTTATCGCCGGTATAGAGGAAGCTCAGCATAAAGCCGTAAATGCCCCATGCCTGGCCACGTGACCAGCAAGAATCATCGGCATAGCCCTGCTGAGTTTTACCAAAGCGCGGCGCGCCGGTCTGCACATCCATATAGTAGGTGTGATAGGTTGAAGCATCGTCACGCACCAGATATTTCGCCGATTGACGGACGTGGGCGCGCGCAGCATCAGCAAAGCGCGGGTCACCGGTTTGCTCGGTCGCCCAGTACAGCAACGGCAGATTCATGGTGCAGTCGATAATCATGCGTCCGGCCTGTTCAGGGTCGGTCAGGACGCCCCAGGCCTGGATGATTTCCGCTTTCCGATGGAAGCGCTCAAGTAACGCTTCCGCCGCCTGCAGCGAGAAACCACGCGCCTCACGATTTCCGGTTAAACGCCACGCGGAAACACAAGAGAGCGTATACAAAAATCCCAGGTCGTGGGTGTTGGTATCATGACGCCCGGCAATCCGCAGGCCAAACGAGCGCACGTGCTGTTCTGCCAGCGCCCGATATTTATCATCGCCGGTCATCTCCCACGCCAACCACAGCTGCCCGGTCCAGAAACTGGTCGTCCACTCGACGTTTTCGGTTAACGGGTAATACCCATTAACAGCGGCCTCGCCTGGGAATTTATCCCCGAAATCCGTTAAATGACGGCTAATCAGCTTAAGGACATGACTACGCGCCGAGCACAGTTCATCGTTAAACGTTTGAAGATTAACGGGAGCCCCCGGATATTCGCGCAATTTTTCCTCAACGATATGGTTTAACATTTTCGGATCCTTTATTCAGTAGAGCTTATTTAGAAATACCGTTTTCAGCCACATCCAGCGCAGGCTGGCGATGATTCTGGCGTTGACAAGCGGATAAGGTGAAAGCGGAGACAAGCGTAAAGAACAAAGCGATAGCCCCCATAATCATATACGTTTTTTCAAAGCCAATACGGTCATACAATAAACCTGCCGGTGATGACACCACCACATTACCGATATACAGCATTGCCTGATAACCTAATAAATACATTGTGGCATTAACACGTTTATCGAAATGCTCGGCGATATATTTAAAGACCGACACCAGCAGAAGACAAATTTCAAGTCCGTATAATGGTTTAATTACTGAAATCAGCAGATGTGAATCACACAGACCTGAAATAACCAGGCGCGCGCCAACTAACACGCCAACAATAAGCAGACCGCGTTTTGCGCCAATATAGTTAACAAACATCGGCATAAAGATATACATCACGAACTCGGTGCCCGACTGTACCGTACCGAGTAAACCAAATACCGTGTTGCCTTCGTGAACATCGCTAAAGAAGGTGACGAAATAGCGCGAGAACTGCTGTTCGGCAACAAACATCATCCATGCGACACCGGCAACATACAGGCAGAAGGCCCAGAATTTGCCGCTTTTCAGCAGGTCGAAAACGTCTTTCAGGACAATCTTATCTTTCGATATAACGGCGCTCGCATTGGCGGTCTGAGTATCTACCTTCAGACTCATCAACACCGCCAGCATCACCAGTGACGCGACGCTACCGAGAATAAAGTTGTAGGCCGGAGAGATATTAAACAGCAGGCCTGAGAAGGATGATGCTACCGCCCAACCCAGCGAACCCCACATACGAATCTGGCCAAACTCCATGCTGTTAAGGCGGCTATAGCGATCGGCATAAGATTCACAGGCCGCAACGCCCGCATACCAGGCAAAGCTCAGGTAAATCGCACCGATAATAATCCCTAACATCGTATGAGACAGCAGTAGCGGCTGGTAAACATAAATAAAGAATGGCGCCATTAAGGCCGACATCACCACCACAAAATAGAGCAGATATTTACTCATGCCAATTTTATCGAGGATGTAGCCATAAATAGGTTTTAACACCACGGAGAAAATGCCGTTAACGGCAAATACGGTGCCAATGACCGCGCCGCTCAGCTCCGCTTTTTGCCCAAGCCAAATGGCAAATAAGCCAATACTGGCAGACCAGGTGAAGAAGTATAAAAATATAAAAGAGCTTATTTTGTAATATTCTATTCTGTTTTGAGACGATACATTTTCCATACAAGCCTCGACAAAATGTGTAGGTTACACGTGCTGAATAATGATTATTCAGCACGTGTCAGAGGGTATTCCGGTTGTTATTTTTATCCGGAGCGTTATAAATGCAGGGAGATAATTTTCCCGCTGATATTATCCGTAACGTGAAGCGTATTATTTTCAATCTCAAGCGTCGGCGCGAGCGGCGTCGCTGAAGCAGTCTGCGCGCTGGCCGTCACCGCACAACATAGCCAGTGTTCGCCGGGGGATATTTCTCCCATCAGGGTCGGGATTGAGGCACATTCGGCAAACATCACGCTGCTGTTCGGCGGCGTAACCACGCTATCGCCCTGACGCACAATCAGCGGCGATAAATCTGCTATCACACTCTGACCGTTAGCAGCCAGCACCTTGCTGCCCCGCGCCGAGGTCTGTGCATCGGCCTTCATTACCGCAAAGCCGCCTTCCACCGTTTGTAAACGTCTCGCGCTATTCACATGATGTACACGCACATGCCACTCGCCGCACGGGATAAGCCAGGTATCAATTTGCACGTCGTGCCACGGCAACCAGCGGGAGTAAATCGCACCATCGAGCATTTCCACGCTTGCGCATTCACGACGACCGCGCCAGTAGTTATCGTTATCCGACAGCAGCAGCATGGAATCGCAGGCGGCGTGTTTAATACCGTAGCGCCCCCGCTCAATGGTGAAACCAAAGCGGGTGGAGTAAGCAAACTTAGTGTACTTAGCTTCGGTATTAACGTAGTTATTCAGCTCCAGCTGGCCTGAAGTCAGCATCACCACATGCTGCGAATTTTCGCTGTGCTGCAAAATTTGCTGCGCGGGGATAATCGCATGTACCGGCGCGAGCTTCGGTAGCGGTAGCTCTTCAGCCTGCCAGAAAGCATGTTCGGCAGGCAGCGCCATAATCAGAAACACCTTCAGCGCCCAGTATGGTGAGCCCGGTGAATTGTAGTCTTCGCACATCGCCAGGTTCGGGTAAGCAAAGCCCAACGTTAAGATCCCATCACGGTCGAAAATAGGCTGCGCGAGCCACCAGCGCAGGTGGCGCAGGATGATGCCTTTGACCACGCCGGGTGAGAAAACATCGAGTTCAGCAAACGCGACGCCGCTCCAGAATGCCACCATCGCAAAACGGTAGGTCAGGCTGCGGCCAAACGGCACCGATGCGCCGTCCGCGGCGCTAAGATAGATAAAGTCTTTGGCAAATAGGCATGAACGTTCGCGAAGCGTGGCGGCGCGAGTGGGATCATCGTCCGCATTTAGCGTGGCATAGATCAGGCCGTAGAAATGAAACGCCATTGAGATGTAGTAATCTTTCGGACGTCCGGGGCCGTCGGAGTACCAGCCGTCGCCGAGGTAGTAGGCTTCCATCATCGCAAAACGACGGTCAATCGCCGCCTGGTCGTACGGCAGCCCGGCGCGTTTAAAGCCGAGCTGAACGATAATGGCGAAGTAGTTCCAGTTGCTGTCCGGCATCTGCGCATCGGTGATTTGGTTGAGCCAGCGATGCAGGTTAGCCAGTTCAGTTTCACTAAACAGGTCGGTTAATCGCTGCTGCATTAACGCCAGCCCCAGACCGTAGGCAGCCATTTCAACCAGACGCTGATCGTATGGCCCAGTTTCGCCCCAGTAAGACGGGCTTTGCGGGTCAGTACCCAGCTTAATCGCGGTGATATATTTCTCGCTAAACGGCACATCTGCCCCGCCCGCCATCAGCGGGAACAAGCCCCAAAGCGCTCTCGATAAGCCCTCCATTTCCGCGATGGAAGTGCTGTAGTGCGCGCAGGTTTTACCCAGCGAGAACTGCGCAACGCCTGCGGGAAATTGTTTATCGAGAGCGCTCAGCATCGTCATCAGCGTTTGCCTGACGTCTTCACGTGATGACAATAGATTTGATATTTCCGTCACTGTTCTGGCCTCTAATTTAACCATCCTCGAAAGTGGCTAAAGCATAGAGAATCCAGGTGATGGAGAAATGTTAACCCGGTCACAACTGATAGCTTTGATTGAACCGCTGCTTGATAAAATTTAAAACAGTGGTTTAGTAGTCAGATTAATGACGGATAAATTTAAATTTATTGCACATGACTTCATCCTGGAATGCCGAACATCTGGAGCTGATTACCCTCAACGATACCGTCGCGTCGTTTAGCCGTCTTTTTGCTAATACGGTACGCTACCATCACTGGCATCAATGTCTGGAAATTCTCTACGTAGAAGAGGGTTTTGGCGTCGTCATCGTCGATAATCGCCAATACACCATGCGTCCCGGTAGGCTCTTTTTCTTTCCGCCGTTTACGCTGCATAAAATTATGGTCGATGAAAAAGCGCAGGACTGCTATCGACGTACCATTATTCATGTCGATCAGCATGCTATTGCTAAGCTTCTGCACCTTTTCCCCGAAAATCAGCGCCGTTTACAGGCACTTTCTGCACGTGGCCGCCCGGCTTTTGTCGCCGATTTAGCCGACGCTCATCCCCACATCGACCATCTTTTTAGCCTTTATGCCAACACGGCATCCACCTCTGGACTTAGCCCCGAACGCATCGCCACCATGCTGATGACGCTGTTCGCTATGCTGCCGCCGGAACAGGAGAAAATGGCCGAGTCATCGCGCGGCATCGCCACTCCGGTGATGTTCTGGATTGAGGAGAATTACCGACAGAAATTCAGCCTTGATGCGCTGGCAAATGAGCTTGGCAAATCACGTAGCTATCTGTCACGGCGTTTCCACGCTGAAACCGGGGAGCACATTCACGAGTATCTTAATACTCTGCGCCTGCGCCGCGCGTGTGAATTGCTGTTGCACAGCGTGTTACCGGTAAGCGAGATTGCCGCTCTGGTGGGATTTTCCGAGGTGACCTACTTTATCAGTTCATTTAAAAAGGGGATCGGTGAGACCCCCTTACAATACCGCAAAAATCACGTTTCGCGCCGCTAGGTTAGTGGAAGCGGCCCGGTAGCCATAGCGAGATCATCGGGATGTAAGTGATGATCACCAGCACCAGGAAAAGTATGCAGTAGAACGGCACCATCGCCTTCACCACGGTCTCAATCTTCTCGCCGCTGACCGCACTCGCTACAAACAGCACCGATCCCACCGGCGGCGTGATAAGCCCAATCCCTAAGTTCATCATCATGATGATGCCAAAGTGCACCGGATCGATACCCAGTTGCACCACCACCGGTAGCAGGATCGGCGTCAGGATAAGGATCAGCGGCGCCATGTCCATCAGGCACCCCAACAACAGCAGCATAATATTGATAATCAACAAAATGACGTACTTGTTGTCCGACAGTGACAGCAGCGCGGCTGAGATTTCCTGCGGCAGCCCCACTAGCGTCATCACCGAGCCAAAGGCCGCCGCGAAGGCAATAAGCACCATCACCATGGTCACCGTTTTGATGGTACGGTGAATCAATTTCGGGAAGTCCTTAAACTTATATTCACGGTAGACAAAGAAGGTGACAAACATCGCCCACACGCAGGCAATGGCCCCAGACTCGGTCGGCGTGAAGAAGCCGGAGAGAATGCCGCCAGAGATGATGACGATGGTGATAAGTCCCCAGATGGCGTCGGAGGCGATTTTCAGCTTACGCCTGAGTTCGACGCTCTCTTCCTTCGGGTAGTTATTTTTGCGCGCGGCAACAAGGCACACAATGATGAGCGTAAAGCACAGCACCAGCGTCGGGATGATCCCGGCCAGGAACATCGCCGGAATAGTGACCGCTGCGGTATTGGCGACAATGGCAAACAGCACCGAGTTATGGCTTGGCGGTACCAGAATCGCCTGCACCGAGGCGCTGGCAGTCAATACCGCGCCGAACGAGCGCGGATAACCTTTACGTTCCATCTCCGGGATCAGCACCGATCCGATCGACGCCGTATCCGCCACCGACGATCCAGAAATAGCGCCAAACAGCGTCGAGGCCAGAATATTAACCAGCGACAGGCCGCCACGGATCCAGCCCACAAACAGCCCGGCAAAATCGACCAGCCTTCGTGCCATACCCCCTTCCGCCATAATTGCCCCGGCAAAAACGAAGAACGGAATGGTCAGCAGGTTAACGTTATCGGTACTGTGGAAGATGGTGATGATAAGCCCATCTAATGAAAAATCGGCGAAAGCCGTGACGACTACGGCGGTCAGGCCAACGGCATATGCCACCGGCATCCCCACTGCCATTAACACCACGAACGTGACCACAAAAATAATTAGCGTTAAGTCCATCGGTGCGCTCCTTAATGGCCGACTTTCGGTGAGCCGTACTGCACCAGCTCGCGGTGCGATTGCGGGCCGCACAGCAGTTTTTCAACCACGAACAGCAGCGTAAAGAACGAGCCTAATGGAATAGGCAGATGAGTGATCCCCGACGTCAGGAACGGCAGCGACGGCACCACATCTTCCCAGGCATCCATACAGCCAATAATTCCCCAGTGGATGATAAAAAGGCAGGTCGCCAGCATCGCCAGATCGACAAACGCCGCCAACGCTTTTTTCATCGCCGGGTTGATATGATCGACCAACATGGTGATGGCGATATGGCTACCCGCGCGATAAGCTGCCGCCGCCCCCACAAACGAAAAAGTGATCATACAAATTTGCGACAAGGGCTCCGGCCAGCTGGTTGAGGCGTGGGGTAAGAAACCCAGCCACTGAGGAAAATCAGGACGAAAGCGAGCGTAGATCCCCACCAGATAAATAAACGTCATAAATAACAGGCTGATCCCTGACAGCCAAATGCAGATCCGATACACGCCATCCATGACCAGGACATAGATATTTTTCATTGTTATCTCCAGATCAAAACGGGCAGGCCAGCGCTCGCCAGCCTGCCGCCACGTGCCTTATTGAGTGTCCTGAATTTCCTGCATTAATGTGCTGAATTGCTTGCCATATTTCTCACGCACCGGCGCGGTGGCATCAACAAACGGCTTTTTATCCACCGGGAGGAATTTCACCCCCTGGCTTTGCAGACGCTGTTTGGATTTCTCCACATATTGCGCCCACAGCACGCGTTCTTCCGCCTGCGCTTCCTTCGCCAGCTTCATGATAAGCGCCTGATCTTCTGGGGTGAGTTTGTTCCATTTACGTTTAGAGAAGGCCAGCACTTCGGGGATCATAAAGTGTTCGGTGAGGTCGAAATACTTCGTACCCGCGACCACGTAGTTTTCGGTATCAAAGGTCGGTTCGTTGTTTTCCGCGGCATCGATAACCCCGGTTTGTAAGCTGGCAAAGACATCGCCAACCGGTAACACAATCGGGTTTGCGCCCAGCGCTTTAAAGGTATCAAGGCCAATAGGGTTGTTTTGCAGACGGATCTTCACGCCTTTAAGATCGTCGAGCGTCGTTATCGGCTTTTTGGTGATAAGGCTGCGCGAACCCGCATCCATCCAGCCGAGGAAAACCAACCCCAGTTTGCTATCAGAGATCTCCTGCGCGAGTTTGTTACCGATATCGCCGTCCAGCACCTTGTGCTGATGATCGGTATCGCGGAACACAAACGGCATGTTGAATACGCTAACTTCAGGAAGGATGCCGCCGACCGGCGACATTGAGACACGCAGAATATCGATAGCCCCCGCACGGGTCTTTTCCAGCGTAGTGCTTTCATCACCCATTTGCCCGCTCGGGAACATGCGAATGGAAAGCCGCCCATCCGTTTGGGCGCTGAGTTTTTCACCCATGTGGATGACTGCCGCCGTCGTCGGATAGTCAGCCGGATGCACATCAGAGGCGATAAACACAGTTTTTGCCATCGCCGCCGCAGACCCCATCATTAACGAGAAAGATAAAACGCTTACTGCCAGTTTTCTTCTTAACATAGACGATTCTCTTTTGAGGAAAGATAAAATTCACCATGCGAATCAATTGCCAGCACAGATTGACGTCCATGTTCAGAAGTATGATTTATATCCAGCAAAGGAATATGGTAGAAGTCATACAACTAAAGTGTGACCTGTCATACCAAATTTCAAAATGGCATTTCAGAAAGTGAAGAAATTAGAATTGAATCGATTAACTAAGAGGCGGTTCAGGCAATAAAAAAGGAGACGCAAGCGTCTCCTTTTCGAAAAAGTAGGCCGGATAAGGCGTTTACGCCGCCATCCGGCACACTGCACCGCTCTGCCTGATGGCGCGCAGCTTTCAGGCCTACGGGGTTGATGAGATTAGGCTTCGATATCCGCCATGTCGCCTTTCTCCTGCAGCCAGTTACGGCGGTCTTCCGAACGCTTCTTGGCTAACAGCATATCCATCATGGCCGTGGTTTGCTGCTCATCTTCATCGGTAATGAACAACTGCACCAGGCGGCGCGTATTCGGATCAAGCGTCGTTTCACGCAGCTGCATCGGGTTCATTTCACCCAGACCTTTAAAGCGCTGCACGTTCGGCTTGCCCTTCTTACGCTTAAGCTGTTCCAGCACGCCCGCTTTTTCTTCTTCGGTCAGCGCGTAATAAACCTCTTTGCCCAGATCGATTCGATACAGCGGCGGCAGCGCAACGTAGACATGCCCTTCTTTCACCAGCGTACGGAAATGTTTCACAAACAGCGCGCACAGCAGGGTCGCGATGTGCAGGCCATCTGAGTCGGCATCCGCGAGGATACAGATCTTGCCGTAACGTAGCTGGCTGAGATCCGAACTGTCTGGATCGATACCGATCGCCACAGAGATATCGTGAACTTCCTGCGACGCCAGCACTTCATCAGAAGAGACTTCCCAGGTGTTAAGGATCTTACCTTTAAGCGGCATGATCGCCTGGTATTCACGGTCGCGCGCCTGTTTGGCCGAGCCGCCTGCCGAGTCACCTTCGACAAGGAACAGTTCGGTGCGGGCGAGATCCTGCGCGGTACAGTCCGCCAGTTTACCCGGCAGCGCCGGGCCGCTGGTGAGCTTTTTACGCACCACTTTCTTCGCGGCGCGCAGACGACGCTGGGCGCTGGCAATCGCCATTTCCGCCAGCAGTTCTGCCGACTGCACGTTCTGGTTTAGCCACAGACTAAAGGCGTCTTTAACGATACCGGAGACAAAGGCGGCGCACTGACGGGAAGACAGACGCTCTTTGGTTTGCCCGGCAAACTGCGGATCCTGCATTTTCACCGACAGCACGTAGGCGCAGCGATCCCAGATATCTTCCGCCGACAGCTTCACGCCGCGCGGCAGGATATTGCGGTATTCGCAGAACTCGCGCATCGCGTCCAGCAGGCCCTGACGCAGGCCGTTAACGTGCGTACCGCCCTGCATCGTCGGGATCAGGTTGACGTAGCTTTCGGTCAGCAGTTCACCACCTTCAGGCAGCCACAGCAGTGCCCAATCCACCGCCTCCGTATCGCCGGCGAACGTGCCGACAAACGGTTTTTCCGGTAGTAACGGTAGGCCGTTTACCGCTTCGCTCAGGTAATCGGTCAGGCCATCGGCGTAGCGCCAGGTCTGTTCGGTATCGTTGACCTTGTCTTTAAAGACAATTTCAACGCCCGGGCACAGCACCGCTTTGGCTTTCAGCAAATGGCTTAAGCGTGATGCGGAGAAGCGTGGGCTATCGAAGAAGCTTTCGTCCGGCCAGAAATGCACGCTGGTGCCGGTGTTGCGTTTTCCGCAGGTACCGGAAACATGCAGGTCTTCGACCTTTTCACCATGTTCAAAGGCAATGCTGTAGATCTGGCCATCGCGACGAACGTTAACCTCAACGCGTTTTGACAGGGCGTTGACCACCGAGATCCCAACGCCGTGCAGGCCGCCGGAAAACTGGTAGTTTTTGTTCGAGAACTTACCGCCCGCGTGCAGGCGGCAGAGGATCAGCTCAATCGCCGGTACACCCTCTTCCGGGTGAATATCAACGGGCATACCACGGCCGTCATCAATCACTTCCAGTGACTGATCGGCATGTAAAATGACCTCGACACGTTTCGCGTGCCCAGCCAGCGCTTCGTCCACACTGTTATCAATAACTTCCTGACCCATGTGGTTAGGGCGTGTGGTATCTGTATACATCCCCGGGCGGCGGCGAACCGGCTCAAGCCCAGTGAGTACCTCAATGGCATCAGCGTTATAAGAAGATTGCGTCATGATCTATTCGTAGGTAGTTGGCGTTGCTTAATGCAACCCCAGGAAATCGATAATCTGGGTGAAGTGATCTTCAAAGCCGATAAATGCGTGATTTCCGCCCTCTTCTACCGTTTGTCGGCAGGAGGCGAAATAGTCCACGGCCTGGCGATAATCAAGCACTTCATCGCCGGTTTGCTGAAGCAGCCAGATAAGATCCGGGGCTTCAAGTGGGTCAATTTGCATCACTTTGAGATCGTAAATATGGCGAGACTCTAGCACATATTGCTGCCCGGTGTAGGGATTCTCGTTCGGCCCGAGGAAATTCGTCAGTAGCTCAAACGGCCTGATTGCCGGGTTAACGACCACCGCTGGCAGCATGAAACACTGCGATAACCAGGTGGCGTAATAGCCGCCCAGCGACGACCCCACGATACCCAACGGCTCACCGCCGTGCTCAAGCACGAGCGCTTCAAGCATTTCGGCCGCTTGCGCCGGATACGCAGGCAGCTGGGGAATAAGCATGTTCACGTTCGGGGCGTGTTCCGCCAGCCACTGCTTAAGCGCCGTGGCCTTGGCTGACCATGGAGAACTGTTGAATCCATGCAAATAGAGAAGCGTCGACATCAATAGCCTTCAGATGCGGTATCAGGATGGAATTTCACCCCAGCAAGGCGGCAGACTTCGGTGGTTAATGAACCATCGGCATGCAGCTCAAGCCAGCGCCAACCGGGAGACACGGTGTCGAGGGTGAAATTAGAACAGTGCGGCTTAAACTGCACGCAGGTTGAGGGCGTCGCCATAATTCGTCGACCGTTCCAGTTAACGTCCAGCTCCTGATGAATATGGCCGCAAAGCAGATGTTTTACGCGCGGATAACGCGCCAGTATGCCATCAAGCGCACCGGCGTTGCGCAGACTATGCTGGTCAAGCCAGCTACAGCCAGACGGCAGCGGATGATGATGCAGAAGCAGTAAGGTATGACGCTCCGGCTCTTGCGTCAGCCGTTTTTCAAGCCACTCCAGCTGGAATTCGCTCAATTCGCCATGCGGAACGCCGAACACCTGGCTATCCAACAATAATATCTGCCAGTTTTCGCCCACCAGTACGCGTTTAGCAGGTGAGATGCCTGCCTCTTGCAGCGTGCTGTACATCGAGGGCTGGAAATCATGATTCCCCGGCAACCAAACGCAAGGCGCAGAAAAACTCGCGATGCCGTCAGCAAAATGCTGATAGGCCGCGGAGGAGTGATCCTGAGCTAAATCGCCGGTGGCAACCACCAGGTCAACGTCACGGGCCGAGGCATGAATGGCCTCCAGAACCGCGTGATAGCTTTCCCAGGTGTTCACCCCTAACAGCGTTTCATCCTGCTGGGCAAACAGGTGAGTATCAGTAATTTGCAGTACCCTAACACTGGCCCCACCAGCCAGAGGAAGGTTTAAAAGGCTTTCCAAATGGTGTCCTTAGGTTTCACGATGCAAATATACACATCATCCTCTCAGGCGACTTCTCGCTGGCAGCGCCTGTGATGCCGCCTGAAGGCTGTTATGTACAAACCGGAATCGCCATCGCTCCATGTGCTAAACAGAATCTCAGCCAATCGGCCAAAAACTGATTAATTTGATGCTTTTCGTCGCGTTGATGCAACTTTTTATTTGGATAATCATATCGCGCTTTGAAGCGAAAGATCTGCTGAGTTGAACACACTTCAGCCACCATCGCATCATGATACAGCCGAACCGTCATCGTCGGTAGGCTCCAGTAGCTTATCGCTGGCAACGTTTGTTCAATCGTCACCAGTGTAGTGTAACGTGTTGATTCGACTATCGTTAAGCGATATTGCGCAGTTGTCACCTGATAGTTCACGGTTTCACCGACTTCATCAGTACGCGGCAGTAAGCGACGCAATTGCGCGAAGTTGGTTTCGCATAGACGCATCATTTCTGGGAAGTCAGGTGTATAGCGCTTCATTTGATCCACTCTTTTCGTAAGTCCTGATAATGCAGCTGTAGCCATTGCAAAGCGATGACAGACGCTGCGTTGTCAATTTTTCCATCCTCTACACATTGATAAGCGAACTCCCGGCTTACCACATGAACGCGAATATCTTCGTGTTCTTCTGCCAGGCCATGAATACCTTCGGCCATTGTCGCGTCCACTTCGCCGACCATAATGGTCAGGCGCTCGCTGGTGCCCCCCGGGCTTGCCAGATAGCTTAGGCACTTTTTCACCCGGCCAACTTCAAGCCCAGCCTCTTCTTGCGCCTCACGACGGGCAACGTCCTCTACGGTTTCCCCTTCTTCAATCATGCCAGCCACCATCTCCAGCAGATACGGGGTTTCGCTGGTGTCGTAGGCAGCAATTCGAACCTGCTCAACCAACACCACTTCATCACGCACTGGGTCAAAGGGTAGCAAGACTGCGGCGTGACCGCGCTCAAAAATTTCACGCTTTACTTCGCCGCTCATCTCACCGTTGAACAGCCGGTGACGAAAGCGATACAAATCAATCGAAAAAAAGCCGCGATATACCGTTTCTCGTGCAATAATTTCTACATCATTTTTCGAGAGCGTTGCCACAGGATTAACTGTTTTTGTCATGGACTGGCCTATGCAGTAATTGTGTTGAAATTGTGGATTTAAAGTCAGTGACTCTTAGGATTCACTAACTCTATGGTAGATTGGTGCAAATTAACGCCAGATGGCACATTACGACAACTTTTTAACGTGGCAGACTCTGGTACAATCGGCGAATATTTTTTCTGTGAATTAGATCAGCGCTAAGCTTCACAACAAGGAATGCAAATGCAAATGAAGAAATTGCTCCCCATCCTTATTGGTCTGAGCCTTACGGGTTTCAGTGCAATGAGCCAGGCAGAGAACCTGTTACAGGTGTATCAGCAGGCACGTACCAGCAACCCGGATCTCCGCAAATCTGCCGCAGATCGTGATGCAGCGTTCGAGAAGATCAACGAAGCGCGCAGTCCACTGTTGCCACAGTTAGGTTTGGGTGCTGATTATACCTATACCAACGGCTTCCGCGACAGCAACGGCGTGAACTCTAACGTCACCAGCGGCTCTTTGCAGTTAACGCAAAGCCTGTTTGATATGTCCAAATGGCGTAACCTTTCCCTGCAAGAGAAATCCGCAGGTATCCAGGATGTGACCTATCAGACCGATCAGCAGACGCTGATCCTCAATACCGCCACGGCGTACTTTAACGTCCTGAGCGCCATTGACTCGCTTTCCTTTACGGAAGCACAGAAACAGGCCATTTACCGTCAGTTGGATCAGACGACTCAGCGCTTTAACGTAGGCCTGGTCGCCATCACCGACGTGCAGAACGCCCGTTCACAATACGATACCGTACTGGCAAACGAAGTCACGGCACGTAACAACCTCGACAATGCCGTTGAAGCGCTGCGTCAGGTCACCGGTAACTATTACCCTGAACTGTCCTCACTGAACGTGGATAGCTTCAAAACCGACAAACCGCAGGCAGTTAACTCGCTGCTGAAAGAAGCGGAAAACCGCAACCTGACGCTGTTGCAGGCTCGTCTGAGCCAGGACCTGGCGCGTGAGCAAATTCGCCTGGCGCAGGATGGCCATCTGCCGACGCTGGATTTAACCGCCTCTACCGGGGTGTCTAACACCTCTTACAGCGGTTCTAAAACCAACGGTACGCAGTACAACGATAACGATGCCGGTCAGAACAAAGTGGGCCTGAGCTTCTCCCTGCCGCTGTATCAAGGCGGGATGGTTAACTCCCAGGTCAAACAAGCACAGTACAACTTCGTGGGCGCCAGCGAGCAGTTAGAAAGCGCGCACCGTTCCGTGGTACAGACCGTTCGTTCTTCCTTCAACAACGTTAACGCCTCTATCAGCAGCATCAACGCCTACAAACAGGCCGTGGTTTCTGCACAGAGTTCTTTAGACGCGATGGAAGCGGGCTACTCCGTGGGTACGCGTACTATCGTTGACGTACTGGACGCCACCACCACGCTGTATAACGCCAAACAGCAGCTCTCCAGTGCGCGTTATAACTACCTGATAAACCAGCTTAATATCAAAAATGCGTTGGGTACGCTCAACGAGCAGGATCTGCTGGCGCTGAACAATACGCTGGGCAAACCGGTTTCTACCGCCAACGCCAGCGTCGCGCCGGAAAATACCCAGCAGGATGCTGCCGCCGACGGTTACACCTCACCGGCCACCAGCAAAGCGCGTCTGCGCTAAGATCGGTATTTGCCTTCAAAAGGGTCCGTTTTTACGGGCCCTTTTTTATTTATCCCCTCTCAACGTAAGGCAACGTAAAGATCGCCTCCTTTATTCCCTTCTTCGCTTCATTTTCAACCACTCATCCTCTATCCTGAGCGTTATTGCAATACCACTCTACTGGGTCCAGGAAGATTAAAATGAAACGGACAAATAATATTCAGCACGCCGCATTTCGTAAAAGCTGGGGCGCGCGTCACTTAACGCCGGTGGCACTCGCCGTTACCGCAGTATTCATGCTGGCGGGCTGTGAGAAATCGGACGAAACCGTCACGCTGTATCAGAACGCGGACGACTGCTCTGCTGCTAATCCAAGCAAAAGCGCAGAATGTACCACTACCTACAACAACGCTCTGAAAGAAGCCGAGCGTACCGCACCAAAATACGCCAGCCGTGAAGATTGTGTGGCTGAGTTTGGTGAAGGCCAATGCCAGCAGGCTCCTGCACAGGCGGGCATGGCGCCAACCGGCGAAGGCCAGGCTCAGGCGCAGAATCAGAGCAGCGGTAGCTTCTGGATGCCGCTGATGGCGGGCTACATGATGGGCCGTATGATGGGCGGCGGCATGGGCGGTTACCAGCAGCAGCCGGTATTCACCTCGAAGAATCCATCCAGCCCGGCCTACGGTAAATACACCGATGCGAGCGGTAAAAACTACGGTGCCGCACAGCCGGGTCGTTCAATGAACGTACCAAAAACCGCGATGGCACCGAAACCGGCAACCACCAATACGGTCACCCGCGGCGGTTTTGGTGAGTCTGTGGCGAAGCAGTCCACCATGCAGCGTAGCGCGACGGGCAGCACCTCCCGTTCAATGGGCGGCTGATTATCATGGAAAGAGTCAGTATTGTTGAGCGCCCGGACTGGCGCGAAAAAGCGACGGAATATGGCTTTAACTTTCACACTATGTACGGTGAACCGTACTGGAGTGAAGAAGCCTATTACAAGCTGACGCTTGCCCAGGTCGAAAAACTGGAAGATGTCACCGCCGAGCTGCACCAGCTGTGTCTGAAAGTGGTCGACCGGGTGATCGCCAGCGATGAACTGATGGCGAAATTCCGCATTCCAAAACACACCTGGGGTTTTGTGCGTCAGTCATGGCAAACGCAGCAGCCATCGCTCTACTCGCGCCTTGATTTGGCGTGGGATGGCACCGGCGAGCCAAAGCTTTTAGAGAACAACGCCGATACGCCAACCTCGCTGTATGAAGCGGCGTTTTTCCAGTGGATCTGGCTGGAAGACCAGCTCAATGCCGGTAACCTGCCTGAAGGCAGCGACCAGTTCAACAGCCTGCAGGAAAAGTTAATCGAGCGCTTTACCGAACTGCGCGAACAGTACGGTTTCCAGCTACTGCATCTGACCTGCTGCCAGGACACCGTGGAAGATCGCGGGACGGTACAATATCTCCAGGATTGTGCGGCAGAAGCCGATATCGCCACCGAATTCCTCTATATCGACGAACTGGGTTTGGGCGAGAAAGGCCAGTTTACCGATCTGCAGGATCAGGTGATTGGTAATCTGTTCAAGCTCTACCCTTGGGAATATATGCTGCGCGAGATGTTCTCCACCAAGCTGGAGGATGCGGGCGTACGCTGGCTGGAGCCCGCGTGGAAGAGCATCATTTCTAACAAAGCGTTGTTGCCAATGCTGTGGGAAATGTTCCCGGATCACCCGAACCTGCTGCCAGCCTACTTCGCGGAAGACAGCCACCCGCCGATGGACAAATTCGTGGTGAAGCCTATCTTCTCCCGTGAAGGTGCCAACATTTCGATCATCGAAAACGGCAAAACTATCGAGCAGGTGGAAGGCCCGTATGGCGAAGAAGGGATGATCGTCCAGCAGTTCTATCAGCTGCCGAAGTTTGGCGATAGCTACATGTTGATTGGCAGCTGGCTTATCAACGACCAGCCAGCTGGCATCGGGATCCGTGAGGATAGAGCGCTGATCACCCAGGATCTGTCACGCTTCTATCCGCACATTTTCGTCGAGTAGCCGTTAACCGACTAACACCGACAGCATGCTTAAGGAACCCATTTCGATACCGTCTACCGGGATCGTAATGGGTTCTTCTTTATCCCACGCGCCTAAAACATACAGCAGCGGCAGGAAGTGATCCGCCGTCGGGTTTGAGAGCGCCCCGCCTTCATGTTGCAGGTAATTTGCCAGCGGGTGTTGTTCAGCCGGCCCTTTCCATTCCAGATTCGCTTTAACATAGTCGTTAAACGACGTCGCCCACGGATAAGGTTCAGAATCACCGCGCCATTTTGCGGTGCGCAGGTTGTGCACTACGTTACCGCTTGCCACCAGCATCACGCCTTCATCACGCAAACTGGCGAGCCTGCGTCCCATCTCCAGATGCCAGGCCGCAGGTTTGGTGCTGTCGACGCTGAGCTGTACCATCGGAATATCCGCATTCGGGTACATCTTTATCAACACGCCCCACGAACCGTGGTCAAAGCCCCAGGCTTCGGTATCCAGCGTAACCGGAACAGGCGAGAGCAGCTCTACCAACTTCTGCGCAAGCTCAGGGGAACCCGGCGCCGGGTAATAGGTATCGTACAGCGCCTGAGGAAAACCGCCGAAGTCGTGGATGGTTTTCGGCGCTTCCATCGCCGTCACGCCCGTGCCCCGGGTAAACCAGTGCGCGGAAACCACCACAATGGCTTTCGGGCGCGGCAATGTCTCACCGAGGTGCTGCCAGGTACGGGTATAGAGGTTATCTTCCAGTACGTTCATCGGGCTACCGTGACCTAAAAACAGTGCTGGCATTCGGTTACGAGACATGATGTTATCCTTCCAGAGGCATAATTGAATAACACCACATTAACCTGTTTTCCGTGAGGATAAACTCAGATAAGCGTGATGATGATCTTCAGAAAATTTGAATGTAAGGATGAGGTAAAGAATGCCTGTGCCTCTCGCCATAAATCACAAACTTCAATATCATGAATGATAATCATTATCAAAAGGAGTAAGCGATGTCGGTACCGCTAATTCTGACATTACTGGCAGGAGCTGCCACGTTTATTGGCGCCATTCTCGGCGTCATTGGCCAAAAGCCCTCTAACCGAGTGCTGGCGTTTTCACTGGGCTTTGCCGCCGGGATTATGTTGCTGATCTCTTTAATGGAGATGCTGCCCGCCGCGCTGGGTACGGAAGGCATGTCGCCGGTATTGGGTTACAGCATGTTTGTTATCGGGCTTATTGGCTACTTCGCGCTAGACCGCGTGCTGCCGCATGCGCATCCGCAAGATCTGATGCAGAAAACCACCACGCCGCTGCCGCGTAATATTCGCCGCACGGCGATACTGCTGACGCTGGGGATTAGTCTGCACAACTTCCCGGAAGGTATCGCCACCTACGTTACGGCGAGCAACAACCTCGAATTAGGTTTCGGCATTGCGCTCGCCGTGGCGCTACACAATATTCCAGAAGGGCTGGCGGTTGCCGGGCCGGTTTATGCGGCGACAGGCTCAAAACGCAAAGCGGTGTTCTGGGCCGGAATCTCCGGGATGGCCGAGATTCTGGGCGGCGTGCTGGCGTGGGCGATTCTGGGTAGCATGATGTCGCCGGTACTGATGGCCTCGATTATGGCCGCCGTTGCCGGGATTATGGTGGCGCTATCCGTTGACGAGCTGATGCCGCTGGCGAAAGAGATCGATCCTAACAACAACCCCAGCTACGGCGTGTTATGCGGAATGTCGGTGATGGGGATGAGCCTTGTGGCATTACAATCGATGGGAATTGGCTAACAGCCATAAAAAAAGCCCGGCGCAGATTCAGCCGGGCTTCTTCAAACAGAGCGCAATCAGCTTGCTTTACGCTCGTGCTCGCGACGGTAGGCCACCAAATCTTCGATGGTGACCAGCGCCATATTATGTTCCTGCGCAAACTTGATGCACTCTGGCGCGCGCGCCATGGTGCCATCGTCATTGGTCAGTTCACACAGAACGCCAGCTGGTTTAAAGCCCGCCAGCGTCACCAGATCGATGGTCGCTTCGGTGTGACCACCACGGGTCAATACGCCGCCCGGCTGCGCGCGCAGCGGGAAAACGTGACCAGGGCGGTTGAGGTCTGACGGTTTAGCGTTGTCGGCAATCGCCGCACGAACGGTAGTCAGACGGTCAGCGGCGGATACGCCGGTCGTTACGCCGTGAGCCGCTTCAATGGTGACCGTAAAGCCGGTGCCGTAAGCGCTGGTGTTCGTTTCCACCATCATCGGCAGATCCAGCTGTTTACGACGCTCATCGGTCAGGCACAGACAAACGATGCCGCTACCGTGACGGATAGTCAGCGCCATTTGTTCAACGGTCATGTTTTCGGCGGCAAAGATCATGTCGCCTTCGTTCTCGCGATCTTCGTCGTCCAGCACCATCGCACCGCGACCTTCACGCAGAGCAATCAGTGCGTTTTCAACGCGTTCGAAAGAAGTACCAAAAGAGGAAAGTAGCGTCTGATTCATGGTAAAAAAACCTCATTAATATTATGGTTACCAGAATCAGGGCAGTCTTAGGAGTGCCGATAAACGGCTAATAGATAACGCGAGCGGGCGTAAACCCGACTGGATCGTTACTCTCTCCCATCCGGACTCTAACCGTCGGCCCCGGAATTACACCGGATCTGCTGACCTTCCCATTTACACGGGAAGCGCTCGCGGGCTTTCAGCCAATCCGTCGACTTTCACGCCGCCGCTGCGTTGGCTGCCTTCGCTCACACCAGTCATTTAGTTGACTAAACTCCTGGTGACTCGCTCAGTTGCCGCCTTGCTGCAACGCGAAATTCTTTGGATGTTGCTGATTTACCGCCGGTGGGGAATTTCGCCCCGCCCTGAGAATAAGCGTACTTACTATAACGCTATTGATTATCTTCGGCAATGCATAAGCTTCGCACAATTCTGGTTTATCGCACCCTGAGAAGGCACTACAATAACGGTAACGCCGACAGAATCAGGGAAACACAGATGATCGACCCGAAAAAAATTGAACAAATCGCCCGTCAGGTTCACGAATCCATGCCAAAAGGCCTGCGTGAATTCGGTGATGACGTAGAAAAGAAAGTTCGTCAGGTGATTCAGTCACAGTTGACGCGTCTTGACGTGGTCAGCCGCGAAGAGTTCGACGTACAGACCCAGGTTCTGCTGCGTACTCGCGAGAAGCTGGCGCTGCTGGAGCAGCGGATCAGCGAGCTGGAAAATCGTCAGGCCGCTGTAGAGGTAAAACCAGCCCCGACAGAACCTTCAGAGTAAAAATTGAAGCGGGCCGTATGGCCCGCTTTATGCCAATCCTGATTTGCCCTGCACCTTGTCGATAAATATTTAGCCTGAAAACTCTCTTTTCGGATTAAAAGATTCCTTCGGTACATGCTATTGTATCCCTCTATTATTTTAAGAAACAAAATCTTCACCCAAGGAAAATTATTACAGGGGGGAATGAAGTATGTATTTATTTACGGAATATAATAGCCCCTATTTATTCGCTCTATCATTTGTCCTGCTTATTGGTGCACTTGAAATAATATCGCTGACCTTTGGTCATTTTCTCTCTGGCATCCTCGACGCCCATCTCGATAATTATGATTCCTTATCGTCCGGGAATATTGGCCAGGTGCTTCACTTCCTGAATATTGGGCGTATTCCGTCATTGGTTGTGTTCTGCTTACTGGCGGGTTATTTTGGGCTGTTTGGTATTCTTGTCCAGCATGGCTGGACCACGCTGCTGCAAGCGCCACTGGGTAACCTGCTGCTGGCCCCCGTATGCTTTATTGCGTCTGTCCTCGCGGTACATTACAGCGGGAAAATCATTGCTCCGTGGATCCCTCGTGATGAAAGTACCGCTATCGCTGAGGATGATTATATCGGCTGTATGGCAATGGTTACCGGACATTCCGCAATGGCAGGCACGCCTTGCGAAGGAAAATTTACCGATAAGTTCGGGCAAATTCATTACTTGTTGCTAGAACCCGAAGAAGGACACGCGTTTAAAAAAGGGGACCGGGTATTAATTATTTACCGACTCTCCGCAACGCGTTATTTGGCCGAACTCAACCCTTGGCCGAATATTTTGTAATTGTATTTTGACCTTAAGAGAACGACATAATGGATGATATTATTAACACGTTACCTTCATGGATGTTTACCGCAATTGTCGCGGTTGTCGTCTTATTAATCATCGGGATTATATTTGCCCGTCTTTATCGCCGAGCCTCCGCAGAACAAGCATTTGTGCGAACCGGGCTTGGCGGCCAGAAAGTGGTGATGAGCGGCGGTGCCATCGTGATGCCCATCTTCCACGAAATTATTCCCATCAATATGAACACCCTCAAACTTGAGGTTAGCCGGTCTACCGTCGACAGTCTGATCACCAAAGATCGTATGCGTGTAGATGTCGTTGTCGCCTTTTTTGTCCGCGTAAAACCGTCGGTTGAAGGGATTGCCACCGCCGCACAAACTCTGGGCCAGCGCACCCTTTCGCCTGAAGATTTACGCGTACTGATCGAAGATAAGTTTGTTGATGCCTTGCGCGCCACGGCCTCGCAAATGACCATGCATGAGCTACAGGACACCCGTGAAAACTTTGTGCAGGGCGTGCAAAACACGGTAGCGGAAGATCTGTCAAAAAACGGCCTGGAGCTGGAGAGCGTCTCGTTAACCAACTTTAACCAGACGGAGAAAGTGCATTTTAATCCGAACAACGCCTTTGACGCCGAAGGCCTGACCAAGCTGACTCAGGAAACGGAGCGCCGTCGCCGCGAGCGTAATGAAGTCGAGCAGGACGTGGAAGTGGCGGTAAGAGAGAAAAACCGCGATGCGCTGTCCCGCAAGCTGGAAATTGAGCAGCAGGAATCCTTTATGACGCTTGAGCAGGAGCAGCAGGTGAAAACCCGCACTGCCGAGCAGAACGCCAAAATCGCCGCCTTTGAAGCCGAGCGTCACCGTGAAGCGGAACAGACGCGTATTCTTGCCGAGCGCCAGATTCAGGAAACTGAAATTGAGCGCGAGCAGGCCGTTCGCTCAAGGAAAGTTGAGGCCGAGCGTGAAGTTCGGATTAAAGAGATCGAACAGCAGCAGGTCACGGAAATCGCTAATCAGACGAAATCCATCGCCATTGCCGCAAAATCCGAGCAGCAATCTCAGGCGGAAGCACGCGCTAACGATGCGTTGGCCGAGGCGGTTCGCGCCCAGCAGAACGTAGAAACCACCCGTCAGACGGCGGAAGCGGATCGTGCCAAGCAGGTTGCGCTTATCGCCGCCGCGCAGGATGCGGAAACCAAAGCGGTTGAGCTGACGGTACGGGCGAAAGCCGAGAAGGAAGCGGCGGAATTGCAGGCGGCGGCCATTGTCGAACTGGCGGAAGCGACGCGCAAAAAAGGTCTGGCGGAAGCCGAAGCGCAGCGCGCGCTGAACGATGCTATCAACGTGCTTTCCAATGAACAGACCAGCCTTAAATTCAAACTGGCGCTGTTGCAATCTCTGCCTGCCGTCATCGAGAAGTCCGTTGAACCAATGAAGTCCATCGACGGAATTAAGATAATCCAGGTGGATGGCTTAAATCGCGGTGGTGCCACCGGAGAAGCCAGTACAGCAAATGGTGTCAGCGGTGGAAATCTGGCGGAACAAGCACTCTCTGCCGCCCTCTCTTATCGCACGCAGGCGCCGCTTATCGATTCACTGCTAAACGAGATTGGTCTTGCCGGCGGTTCACTTCATGCCCTGACTTCGCCGTTAAGTACGCCGAAAGCTTCCGGGGTAGAGGTGGAAGCACAGCAAAAAGAGGCTTAATCATTTTTCCGCAAAGTCGCTAAACCTTGTATCCCTGGCCCAAAAAGCCGGGGATTTTTTATCCGCAAATTGCCCTTTCAGCGCCAGAAACGCTGTTTTTGCGTGGACGCTCGAGAAGTCATAAAACCGAAAGGGAAAAGGCTTGTGCCTGTCAGTGGGCACGCTAACAATCGCACTGTCAGCAAGGCGCTGAAACGGGAAAGCCCCTCCCGAGGAAGGGGCTTTAATAAGGAAAGGGTTATGATGAAGCTCATCATCATACTGGTTGTGCTGTTATTGATAAGTTTCGCAGCTTTCTAACAGTCAATCAGAGGGGGGAGAAATCCCCTCTCACCCTTATTCCTTTACTTTAGGTCGAAAAAACAACAGCGTCAACAGCCCGCTGCGCACCAAAACGAAATGTTCGATGCGCCTCGCGCATTCACGACTTATCGTTGTCCTGCTGGATTTTCTTGATGATATTGGTGGTTGAACAGCCATCTTCAAAATTCAGCACCAGCACTTCACCGCCGTTGGCCCAAACTTCTTCGCTACCGGCAATTTGCTCTGGCTTATAGTCGCCGCCTTTCACCAGACGATCCGGCAGGATCCCGGCAATCAGACGCTGCGGCGTATCTTCTTCAAAGGACACGACCCAGTCGACGGACTCCAGCGCGCCCAGCACGATCATGCGCTGATCCAGTGGATTTACCGGGCGGGATTCGCCTTTCAGACGCTTCGTCGAGGCGTCGCTGTTTACCGCAACGATCAGACGATCGCCCAGCTTGCGCGCATTCGCCAGATAGGAGACGTGGCCCGCGTGCAGAATATCGAACACGCCGTTGGTCATCACCACTTTCTCACCGCGACGACGCGCAGCGGCAACCGCATGCTTGAGCTCTTCTTCGCTCATCACGCCAAAACCGGTATCCGCGCGACCGCGCACGGCATTTTCCAGCTCGATAGGCGAAACGGTAGATGTCCCCAATTTCCCCACCACCACGCCTGCCGCGGCGTTGGCAAAGAAGCAGGCTTCTTCCAGACTTTTTCCAGACGCCAGCGTCGCCGCCAGTACGCCAATAACCGTATCACCGGCACCGGTCACGTCATACACTTCCTGCGCCTGAGTCGGCTGATGCAGCGGCGGCTTGCCGGGTTGTAGCAGCGTCATGCCCTGTTCGGAGCGAGTGACCAGCAATGCAGACAGGTCGAAATCGGCAATCAGCTGCATGCCGCGTTCCACTAACTCTTCTTCGGTTTTGCACTTGCCCACAACCGCTTCGAATTCAGAGAGATTTGGCGTGAGCAGCGTAGCACCGCGATAGCGTTCAAAATCAGTGCCTTTCGGGTCGATCAGTACCGGAACATTCGCCTGGCGCGCCAGTTGAATCATCTGCTGCACGCTTTCCAGCGCGCCTTTGGCATAATCGGAAAGCACCAGCGCACCGACGTTCGGCAGGCCGCTTTGAATCCGATCGTGCAACGGCTGAGGATCAACGCCCGCGAAACCTTCTTCAAAATCCAGGCGAATCAGCTGCTGGTTACGAGACAGCACACGCAGCTTGGTGATCGTCGGATGCGTTGGCACAGAAACGAAATCGCATTTGACGTTAACGTCGGCCAGCGCTTTATTCAGCGCACGTGCCGCATCGTCAATACCGGTCAGGCCGACAAGACGAGATACCGCGCCCAAAGAGGCAATGTTCATCGCCACGTTCGCCGCGCCGCCAGGACGTTCTTCGATAGTTTCCACTTTCACCACGGGTACCGGGGCTTCCGGGGAAATACGGCTGGTTGGGCCATACCAGTAGCGATCCAGCATCACATCGCCAACCACCATCACTCCTGCGCGTTCAAATTCCGGCAGCGTTACTTTCATTCTTGTCTCCAAAGAGAATCAAAATTTCGCGCGATAATAGCACATTTCACGGTTGAACCAGCCACTTCTGCCAGCTGGCGCTTACCTGCTGGCGTTCCTGAGCGAAGCTCTCCTGCGAAACGTTGCCCGGCAGTTCTTGTAATGCAAGATGATGCAGGGCGTCACGCAATGTGGTGTAAGCATGGGTCAACGCCCGCGCTTCGTCCTCGTCCATAATGTCGTTTTGCGCCAACAGTTCGAGAATGCGCACATTATCCGACCAGCGCGTCAGCTTCGGTTTGTCGTAGGCGTAACGCAGCACCAGATACTGAGTGATAAATTCAATATCGGTAATTCCGCCGGCGTCGACTTTGATATCAAAACGGTCGCGCTGCTTGCCGCCCAGGTGTGCACGCATTTTCTCACGCATTTCACGAACTTCGGTTTGCAATACCGCCCCGTCGCGCGCGGTGGTCAGGATTTGCCGACGAATAGCGTCAAACTGCTGCTCAAGCTGTGGGTCACCGTACACCACTCGCGCGCGCACCAGCGCCTGATGCTCCCACGTCCACGCTTCGTTTTGCTGATAATCGGCGAACGCTTCGGCGGTGGTGACCAGCATACCGGCCGCGCCGGATGGACGCAGTCGGGCATCCACTTCGTAGAGAATGCCCGATGAGGTACGGGTGCTGAACAGATGCATAATGCGCTGCGCCAGGCGGAGATAGAACTGACGACCGTCGATTTCCCGTTCACCGTCGGTCATAGCGTCCATCGGGCAATCGTGGAGGAACACCAGATCCAGATCGGAGCTGTAGCCTAACTCCCAGCCGCCCAGCTTGCCGTAACCAATGACCGCGAAACCACGGCCGTGTCGCTCGTGGAGATGTGTTGGTTGGCCATAACGCGCCACCATTTGCACCCATGCCTGCTGGACAACCGCATCAATCATCGCCTCCGCAAGCCAGGTCAGGTGGTCGCTGACCTTCATCACCGGCAGCGTACCAGCGATATCCGCCGCCGCAATATGCAGCAACTGCGCTTGCTTAAACTGGCGCAATGCTTCCAGCTGTTGCTCCTCATCCTCTTCCGGCACGCGCAGCAAATATTGACGCAGCTCGTCGCGATAGGCGTCGGTTGCCGTCGGTTGATACAAGGTGCTCGGGTCAAGCAGCTCATCCAGCAGCAGCGGATAACGCGCCAGCTGGCTTGCCACCATCGGTGAGGCCGCGCACAGGCGAATAAGATGCTTTAAGGCGCCGGGATATTCGCTAAGCAGCTCAAGGTAGGTTGTCCGTGTGACGATACCGCTCAGTAACGGCGTGATACGCGTTAATAGCACCCGCGCGTCTTCCCGCGAGCACACTTCACTGAGCAGATGCGGCATCAGGGAATCCAGCACCTGGCGTCCACGTGGGCCGATGGTGCGCTTATCCAGTTCTTTGCGAAAATCCGCCACCTGCGACAAAACGTGGTGGCGATCGTCATCGCTCAGATGCGTCAGCACCACTGGAGTATCATCTTCTTGCAAGGTGTCCTGCCACAGCTCGCGCCAGTCTTCAGACAGCTGTTCTTCCTGTGATGGCTCTTCGTCATCGCCGATCAGATCGTTGAAGACCCGGCGGACATCCGCCATCAGCGCGTCAAGGCGCGCGGTGAGCGAATCCCAATCGTTGAGATGCATGCCCCACGCCAGGCGCGCCCGATTGAGCTCATCGGTGGGCAGGGTTTGGGTTTGCTCATCGTTAATGCTTTGCAGCAGGTTTTCCAGGCGACGCAGGAACAAATAGGCCTCGCGCAGCGCCTGCGCATCCGTTGCGGATAACAAATTCAGCGCTTCAATCGCCGACAGCGTGGGCAACAGCGCGCGGCTTTGCAGTGAAGGCTCGCGCCCCCCACGAATCAGCTGGAAAACCTGCACAATAAATTCAATCTCGCGGATGCCGCCCGCCCCCAGCTTGATATTGTCTTTCAAGCCACGGCGGCGCACTTCGCGGGTGATCATCCCTTTCATATTGCGTAAGGACTGGATCACGCTGAAGTCGATATAGCGGCGGAATACAAACGGTCGCAGCATCGCGCGCAGTTCGCGAGTGTAAACACCTTCGTCATCGCCCATGATCCGCGCTTTGACCATCGCATAGCGCTCCCAGTCGCGCCCTTGCTCCTGGTAATAATCTTCCAGGGCGGCAAAGCTCAGCACCAGCGGGCCACTGTCGCCAAACGGACGCAGGCGCATATCGACGCGGTAGACGAAACCATCCTGCGTGGGCTGGTCCAGCGCCTTAATCAGGCGTTGCCCCAGACGGGTAAAGAACTGGGCATTATCCAGCTCGCGGCGCCCCCCTTGGGTCGTGCCGTGTTCCGGCCAGGCAAAAATCAGATCGATATCGGAAGAAAAGTTGAGTTCGCCGCCGCCCAGTTTTCCCATCCCAAGGATGAGCAACGGCTGCGGTACGCCGTCGGCGCTGCACGGTGTGCCCCATTCCCGGCAGCAGGCGTCATAAAGCCAATCACGCGCCTGAACAATTAGCGTCTCTGCCAGATGGCTCAGTTGCTGAAGGGTATTTTCTTCACTGACGAGTGATAGCGCTTGTGCCCAGGCAATACGCACCATTACCCGACGACGGAATACCCGCAGCGTCCGCATAAGCGCCGCTTCATCATGCACCTCAGACAGCTCAGCCTGAAGCCACCCCGCGTATTGTTGCCACTCATCCGCCTGTGGCGGGCTGCTTTCCAGCGACGTCAGCCACTCGGGATAGGTCAGCAAACTTTGCGAAACAAAATCACTGAAGGTGACAACAGCCTGCGCCTCGGCGCTAAGCGAATCCATGGCAAACGCTTCTGGCGCGCGCTCACTAAGCGTCTGCCAGTGCTGCTGTAACTGCGAAGAAAGCGGCGTCATACGCGGGTTCCCTGAAGTTAATTAACGTTTTCCGCTGTGTAACCAGAACGGTTCAACCGCCAGCGCTTCATTGCGGTAATGCTCAATTTCAATATGCTGACGCGTTTCGATGGCGTGGCGTAAGCCTTGCCAGTTCGCCAGCCAGCGTTCGGCTTTCCCGGCGTCGTAGTAACCCGATAATATCTGCACCGTATTGATGTCGCGCGTCAGACGTGGGAGCTGGTCGGCATAGCTGTCGCCCAGAGGATAGGCAAAGGTTGTGCGCAGCTCAGCGGCCTGACGAGAAAGGTGGGTATCGGCAAAGCGTTTAAAGGAGTCCGCCATTTTGGCTTCGGCTTTGGCGTCGAGGAACGGCTGCCAGCCGCGCGTGACCAGCCATTTTGTAAAGGCCAGCTTGGTTAACGCCATCTCAGGGCAGAAAACGATATCATGAGCGGACTTTTCGCTGAGCATCAGCGCGTCCACCTGGGTCAACCCTTCACGCAGCTGAGCGCTGGCTTTGCGCGGAACAATACCGCCAAACAGCGTCAGGACATGGCGAACCAGCCCCAGCGCATTAACGACTTCCGTTTTCGCCTTCTTTTTACCGCGCAGCCACAGTTCTTCATGATACTGCCAATGAGACAATGCACTTTCCAGCGCGGCCTCAAACGCCTGACCTACCGTGGCTTTTGGCGGCAGCGTTAAAATGGTCAACGGTTTGATTTCACGTTCCAGATTACCCTGCGCCAGATGGTAGCCGCGCGCCGCTTTGCTCAGGCTGCCTTGGCGCAGCAGGCCGGTTTTCGCCAGCTCCTGTGCCAGCGCCAATACGTCAGCGGTTTCACCGCTTAAAAGCTCAAGCTCCAGTTCGCAGATGGCTTCCTGGTGCTCGCCCGCTTTCACCTCGCCCCGATCGAGCGCGATTTCAATCTGGCTGTTGCCGTGATTGACGACCCATTTCTCGCGGTTAAAGTCGGTACTAAATAGCGGCTGAACCTGCTCGGCGAGCCCTTCAGGCATTTCGCCGTTTGGCCAGACTTCCAGCGGCAGTTTATCCAGCGCAAGCTCTGGGGTGCTGATATCAATATTGTATTCCGGGCGCTGATGCAGCCCACCTACGGTGCGACCGGCGATTTTGAGGGTCATTTCGTAGCGGCCATTATCGCCGCGAATGCGCAGGCCCATATCGTGCCGACGCAGCCAGTTATCCGCCGTTTCATAATAGATGTTTAGCAACGTCGTCGGCGCAGTGTGCTCAGCGTTGAGGGATTGCAGATTTTCACGCAGCGCTTCAACGCCTGCGTCGTCGATAATAAATTTTAATTCGATTTCTTGAGCCATGATTGAATTCTTGTGGTTTCGTTACCTGGAAATACCCATCTGGCGAACTTATAGGTATTCTTTTTGTCAGTAGATAGTATTTTGCGACAAATTGCCATGCAATGCGCAATTTGTCAGGTAACACGCTGGCGGCGTTTTTTTCCTCCTGGAGGATTCCGATTGCCGCAGAATGCTTTGCGTCGTCAGACTGTTGCCACTACTATCGTTCCACTTTTATGACAAAAACGATGATCTGATGCCAAAATTACGCTTAATTGCCATTACTTTACTGACACTTACCGCTTCCACTCTGGCTCATGCTGATGAAAAGCGTTACGTTTCCGACGAATTGAACACCTGGGTACGCAGCGGCCCGGGCGATAACTACCGTCTCGCCGGTTCACTGAACGCCGGTGAAGAAGTGACCCTGCTACAAACCAACGACAGTACACAATACGGCCAGGTGCGCGACAGCAATGGCCGTACCGCGTGGATCCCGCTTAAAGAGCTGACCGCCACGCCAAGCCTGCGTACCCGCGTGCCCGACCTGGAAAACCAGGTCAAAACGCTGACCGACAAGCTCAATAATATCGACGGCACCTGGAACCAGCGCACTGCGGAAATGCAGAAAAAGGTCGCTCAGAGCGATAGCGTGATCAACGGTTTGAAAAACGAAAACCAGAAGCTGAAGAACGAGCTTATCGTTGCGCAGAAAAAAGTGAGCGCCGCTAACCTCCAGTTAGACGACAAACAGCGCACCATCATTATGCAGTGGTTCATGTATGGCGGCGGCGTGCTGGGGATGGGTCTGATCCTCGGTCTGGTCTTACCGCACATCATTCCAAGCCGTAAGCGTAAAGATCGCTGGATGAACTAAGCTAACTCGCCTTGAATCAACTTCTTTCGTATTATCACAGAGAAAATGATGAGGAGAGGCGTGGCGTGAAGAGTTATCTGGTTGGCGGTGCAGTTCGGGACGGTTTATTGGGCCTCCCGATCAAAGACAGAGATTGGGTGGTGGTCGGTGCGACACCGCAGCAAATGCTTGATGCAGGCTACCAGCAGGTCGGCCGTGATTTTCCTGTCTTTTTGCATCCTGCCAGCCACGAAGAATATGCCCTTGCCCGTACCGAACGTAAGTCCGGTTCCGGGTATACCGGCTTCACCTGCTATGCGGCCCCTGACGTTACGCTGGAGCAAGACCTGCTGCGTCGGGACTTAACCGTTAACGCAATGGCGCAGGATGCCGACGGTTCTCTTATCGATCCGTACGATGGCTACCGCGATCTTAAGCAGCGTATTTTGCGCCATGTTTCCCCGGCCTTTGGCGAAGACCCGCTGCGCGTGCTGCGCGTGGCGCGATTTGCCGCCCGCTACGCCCATCTCAGTTTCCGTATTGCCGATGAAACGCTGGCCTTGATGAAAGCGATGACGGAGGCCGGCGAGCTGGCGCATCTGACGCCAGAACGCGTATGGAAAGAAACCGAAAGCGCTCTCGGTACTCGCAACCCGCAGGTGTTCTTCCAGACGCTGCGCGACTGCGGTGCGCTAAAAGTTCTGTTCCCGGAAATCGACGTGCTGTTTGGCGTTCCGGCCCCGGAAAAATGGCATCCCGAAATCGATACCGGCGTCCATACGCTGATGACCCTCACCATGGCGGCAATGCTCAGCCCTGAACTCGACGTACGCTTTGCGACGTTGTGTCATGATTTGGGCAAAGGGCTTACGCCAAAAGCATTGTGGCCTCGCCACCACGGCCACGGCCCGGCCGGCGTGAAGCTGGTTGAACGGTTGAGCCAGCGCCTGAAAGTCCCAAATGATATGCGTGACCTCGCGAAACTGGTTGCCGAATTCCACGACCTCATCCACACGCTGCCCATTCTGCAACCGAAAACGATTATCAAGCTTTTTGACGCCATTGACGCCTGGCGTAAACCGCAGCGCGTAGAGCAAATTGCGCTAACCAGCGAAGCGGATGTGCGCGGACGCACCCATTTTGAAGCCAGCGACTACCCGCAAGGACGGCTGCTGCGTGAAGCATGGGAAGTGGCTCGTGCGGTTGGCAATAAAGAGGTTATCGAAGCCGGATTTAAAGGCCCTGCTATCCGCGAAGAATTGACGCGACGCCGAATTAAAGCGGTCGCTGACTGGAAGGAAAAACGTTGCCCTCAGTCAAAAGACTGAGGGCAATTGATCAGAAGAAGACCACGTAAACCGCTGCCGCGACGATAAAGCGATAGATGGCGAACGGAATAAACGAGATACGTTTAATCAGCTTCAGGAAGGTTTTGATGGCCACCAGCGCCACCAGGAAAGCCATCACAAAACCGACGGCAAACATCGGAATATCGCCGACGGTCAGGAAGTGCCAGCTCTTGTAGAGATCAAGAACGGTGGCGCCCATCATCATCGGCACCGCCAGCAGAAAAGAAAACTCTGAGGCGGCGTAACGGCTCACACCCATGAGCATGCCGCCTGAGATGGTCGCTCCTGAACGAGAAAAGCCCGGCCATAGCGCCAGACACTGGAAGCAACCAATGATAAACGCCTGGCGATAGGTCATATCGTCAACCCCGACCGCGCGCGGCGTTTTGGGTTTCAGGCACTCTGCGGCAATCAGCAATAGGCCACCGACCACCAGGGCATACATCACGTTTACCGGGTTAAAGAGCGATTTGATCGTGTCGTGGAACACCAGACCCAACACCACCGCCGGGATCATCCCCAATAGAATATGAATCAAAGACAGTCGGCCTGAACCTTCACCTTCGTGAATCGGCGGGCGACCGAAGTGAATGCCTATCAGGCTAAACAGTCGACGCCAGAACATCACCACGACGGCAAGAATCGACCCAAGCTGGATCACCACTTCAAAGGTATTCGCCGTTTCACCTTCAAACCCCAGAAGATGACCCACAATAATCATATGACCAGTGCTGGAAACAGGCAGAAACTCCGTCAATCCCTCGACCACACCCAAAATTGCCGCCACCAGCAGCGAGTGTATATCGCTCATTTATAAACCCTTTAAAAGTAAACAATAAAATAAACCCAGCACTATGACCGGTGTAACCCTAAATAATTCAAGTTGCAGGAAGGCGGCAAGAGAACGAATCCCCAGGAGCGTACATACAGTACGTGACTGGGGTGAGTGAGCGCAGCCAACGCATCTGCAGCTTGAAGTATGACGGGTATAGATCATTTTGGTTTAACTTATATGACCACTAAATATTTTATTTCGGATTATGGCCACGCTCGATGATTACGCCGACGTTTGCCGCCCGCGCAACCGCACCGGGTTTACTGACCTTGATACGCACCCACGGCGAGTTAAAGCGGGACATTAACAGCTCAGCCAGCTCTTCCGCTACGCGCTCAACCAGCGCAAAACGGCTGCCTTCCACATGCTGCACGACAGCTTCGCTGATGTCAGCGTAGCTCAGGCAGTCTTCCACATTGTCGCTGGCAGCGGCTTTGCGGTTGTCCCAGCCTAATTCGATATCGAACACCAGTTTCTGCTCAATGGTTTGTTCCCAATCATAAACACCAATAGTGGTGATTACCGAAAGTTGCTCTATAAATACAATATCCATCACGACCTGCTTGGTTTTAGGCTAAACCGGATACCACTTCCGGCGAATTATGCGTATTATCCACAGATGCAGAGAATACTTCGACATTTTCAAAATGGAACAGCGTTATGAGTGCAATCGAGCCTGGAATGATTCTCCTTGCCTACCTTTGCGGCTCAATTTCCAGCGCCATTCTGGTCTGCCGCCTCGCAGGGTTACCTGACCCTCGTAACTGTGGCTCCGGTAATCCTGGAGCCACCAATGTATTACGTATTGGCGGAAAAGGTGCTGCCTTAGCCGTACTGATTTTCGATGTTCTGAAAGGGATGCTGCCTGTGTGGGGAGCATACGCTCTCGGCTTGTCGCCATTCTGGCTAGGTCTTGTGGCGATTGCCGCCTGTCTGGGCCATATCTGGCCGGTGTTTTTCCATTTCCGGGGCGGAAAAGGCGTGGCGACTGCATTTGGCGCTATTGCCCCTATCGGCCTTGATTTGACCGGCGTAATGGCGGGCACCTGGATCCTCACCATTCTTCTCAGCGGCTATTCCTCGCTGGGTGCGATCGTCAGCGCGCTGGTGGCGCCGTTTTACGTCTGGTGGTTCAAACCCCAGTACACCTTCCCGGTTTCGATGCTCTCATGCCTGATTTTGCTGCGTCATCATGACAATATTCAGCGTCTGTGGCGACGTCAGGAGACAAAGATCTGGGTGCGGTTTAAGAAGCGTAAGCAGAAGAAAGAAGAATAGAGGAAGGGTTGGCATTGCTCCCGGCGTCGCTGCGCTCGGCCGGGCTACAGTTCAGAATAGCCCGGTTATGCGCCGCACCGCCGGGAAGTTCTAACAATTAAGCTGCCGGCAATTCTGCCAACGGCCAGCGCGGACGAACGGTGACGCCCAGTGAGTCGCTAGCGCCCGTTTTCAACCGCACCATGCCCGCATAGGCAATCATCGCCCCATTGTCGGTACAAAATTCCGGGCGCGCATAAAACACTTCGCCACGACGCTTTTGCATCATGTCGGCGAGCTTGGCGCGCAGCGTACGGTTAGCACTCACGCCCCCCGCCATCACCAGACGCTTAAAGCCGGTTTGATCCAGCGCGCGTTTGCACTTGATCATTAGCGTATCCACCACCGCATCCTCAAATGCACGAGCAATATCGGCGCGCGTCTGATCGTCGTTATCGTTATTGCGGATAGTGTTAGCCGCGAATGTTTTGAGGCCAGAGAAGCTGAAATCCAGCCCCGGACGATCGGTCATTGGGCGTGGGAAAACAAAACGCCCTTCCGTACCCTGAGCGGCCATTTTCGACAGCAGCGGCCCGCCCGGGTAATCCAGCCCCAGCAGTTTCGCCGTTTTATCGAAAGCTTCACCGGCGGCATCATCAATAGATTCACCCAGCAAGGTGTACTGACCAATGCCGGTCACGCTGATAAGCTGCGTGTGACCGCCTGAGACCAGCAGCGCCACAAACGGATACTCCGGTGGATTTTCTTCCAGCATCGGCGCCAGCAGGTGGCCTTCCATATGGTGCACCGGTATCGCCGGTACGTTCCACGCGAATGCCAAAGACCGCCCCACGGTTGCGCCTACCAGCAGCGCGCCTACCAGGCCCGGGCCTGCGGTATAAGCAACCGCATCAATATCTTTTGCCGTCAAGCTGGCTTCTTTTAACGCAGCCTGAATCAGCGGAACCGTTTTGCGCACGTGATCGCGCGAGGCTAATTCAGGCACCACGCCGCCGTAGTCAGCGTGTAATTTCACCTGACTATACAGTTGGTTGGCTAACAGCCCTTTTTCATCATCATAAATTGCGATGCCGGTTTCATCGCAGGATGTTTCAATTCCCAGTACACGCATGGCTACATTTACCTCGTTTCAGTACCGCGCAGTGTAGGATCTCTGACCTTAGATGTAAAACTTTGCTCACTTCAGGCGTCGAGTTCGTGTATACTTCTCAACCTTAAAAAGTCCCTTTCAAAAGAGCGTCGGTGCTTTACAAAGCAGCAGCAGTTGTAGTAAAATTCCGCACCATTTTGAAATAAGCTGGCGTTGATGCCAGCGGCAAACCGAATTTATTAAAGGTGAGAGTTACATGCCGGTAATTAAAGTACGTGAAAACGAGCCGTTCGACGTAGCACTGCGTCGCTTCAAACGTTCATGCGAGAAAGCAGGTGTTCTGGCGGAAGTTCGTCGTCGTGAGTTCTATGAAAAACCGACTACCGAACGTAAGCGCGCTAAAGCTTCTGCAGTGAAACGTCACGCGAAGAAACTGGCTCGCGAAAACGCACGCCGTACTCGTCTGTACTAATCTCTTGAGGGCACACGCTCTCAATTGTCAGACCGAGTTGTAGTTGCAAGGCCGTGCTTCCGAAAGGAATGCGCGGCTTGTTTTCGTTTATAAATCAGTATTTACACAAAATCATTCATGCTGTATCCAGGCGGCAAGTGAGTGAATCCCCGGAGCTTACATCAGTAAGTGACAGGGGTGAACGAACGCGGCCAACGCAGAGACAGTTTGAAGGTTAAAGTGAAAATAAACGGGGCCTATGGCTGGACGAATCCCACGCGTATTTATTAGTGACCTGCTGGCGCGCACCGACATCATCGATCTTATCGATGCACGGGTGAAGCTAAAAAAGCAGGGCAAAAATTATCATGCGTGCTGTCCCTTCCATAACGAGAAAACCCCCTCTTTCACCGTAAATGGTGATAAGCAGTTTTATCACTGCTTCGGCTGCGGCGCGCACGGCAATGCCATCGACTTTTTGATGAACTACGACAAGCTCGAGTTCGTTGAAACCGTTGAAGAACTGGCGGCTATGCACAATCTTGAAGTGCCGTATGAAGCCGGAACGGGCCTGAGCCAGATAGAGCGCCATCAGCGGCAAAATCTCTATCAGCTGATGGACGGATTGAATGCGTTTTATCAGCAATCTTTCGCTCAACCCATCGCCGAACCTGCACGCCAGTACCTGGAACAACGCGGCCTGAGCGCCGAAATTGTCCAGAGTTTTGCTATTGGTTTTGCACCACCAGGCTGGGATAACGCATTAAAACGTTTCGGCGGTAATGTCGACAACAGAAAGCTGCTGCTCGATGCCGGAATGCTGGTCACCAACGACCAGGGAAGAACCTACGACCGTTTTCGCAATCGTGTGATGTTCCCGATTCGCGATAAACGCGGCCGGGTGATTGGTTTTGGTGGTCGCGTACTGGGTAACGATACGCCGAAATACCTGAACTCCCCGGAAACCGATATTTTCCATAAAGGCCGTCAGTTATATGGTCTTTATGAAGCCCAGCAGCACAACGCTGAACCACCGCGCCTGCTGGTTGTCGAAGGGTATATGGATGTTGTGGCTCTGGCGCAATACGGTATCAATTACGCCGTTGCCTCGCTGGGGACGTCGACCACGGCTGACCATATGCATATGTTATTCCGTGCAACAAACAACGTCATTTGCTGTTACGACGGCGATCGCGCGGGACGGGATGCCGCATGGCGCGCCTTAGAAACCGCAATGCCGTATATGACCGACGGTCGTCAACTACGCTTTATGTTTCTACCCGACGGCGAAGACCCGGATACGCTGGTACGTAAAGAAGGGAAAGAGGCTTTTGAAGCACGGATGGAGCATGCGCAACCGCTCTCCGTGTTCTTATTCAATAGCCTGCTGCCGCAGGTTGACCTGAGCACACCGGACGGCAGCACGCAGCTTGCGGCGCTGGCGCTACCGCTCATTAGCCAGGTGCCGGGCGATGCGCATCGTATCCAGTTACGCCAGACGCTGGGTTTGAAGCTGGGCATTTTCGACGATGCTGCACTTGATCGTTTAATGCCAAAACAGGCAGAAAGTGGCGTGGTACGCCCGACTCAACAGCTAAAACGCACGACCATGCGTATACTGATAGGGTTACTGGTACAAAACCCCGATCTCGCACCACGCGTTCCTCCGCTGGTCGGGCTGGATCCGAAAAAAATGCCAGGTCTGGGATTGTTTACCGAACTGGTCAATACCTGTTTAGCCCAGCCGGGTCTGACAACCGGACAGCTGCTGGAGCAGTATCGTGGAACAAATGAAGCCGCGACCCTTGAAAAACTGTCGATGTGGGACGATATAGCAGATAAGGATATCGCTGAAAAAACCTTCACCGACTCGCTCAACCATATGTTTGATTCGTTGCTTGTACTGCGACAAGAAGAGTTGATAGCTCGCGATCGCACACACGGTTTAAGCAGCGAAGAACGCCGGGAACTCTGGACATTAAACCAGGAACTGGCCAAAAAATGAATTTAACGGCTTAACTGCCGAATACCTATCGGGTAGCCCCCGACAGCCGCACCGAGGCGCAGCGGCACAAATATAAGTACGCCCTCGCATTAAATGTCGGCGGTTCGTTCGCCGGCCGACACCAATCAAATGAATTAAGTGTGGATACCGTCTTATGGAGCAAAACCCGCAGTCACAGCTCAAGCTTCTTGTCCAACGTGGTAAGGAGCAAGGCTATCTGACCTATGCCGAGGTCAATGACCATCTGCCGGAAGATATCGTCGACTCAGATCAGATCGAAGATATCATCCAAATGATCAACGACATGGGCATTCAGGTGATGGAAGAAGCACCGGATGCCGATGATCTGTTGCTGGCTGAAAACTCCAACAACACTGATGAAGACGCAGAAGAAGCGGCGGCACAGGTTCTGTCCAGCGTTGAATCTGAAATTGGCCGTACCACTGACCCGGTGCGCATGTACATGCGTGAAATGGGTACCGTTGAACTGTTGACCCGCGAAGGCGAAATCGACATCGCCAAGCGTATTGAAGATGGTATCAACCAGGTTCAGTGTTCGGTTGCCGAATACCCTGAAGCCATCACCTACCTGCTGGAACAGTACGATCGCGTTGAAGCTGAAGAAGCGCGTCTTTCTGACCTTATCACCGGCTTCGTTGATCCAAACGCCGAAGAAGACATGGCACCGACCGCCACGCACGTCGGTTCTGAACTGTCTCAGGAAGAGATGGATGATGACGAAGAAGAAGACGAAGAAGACGACGACGATAGCGATGATGACAACAGCATCGACCCAGAGCTCGCCCGTGAAAAATTCGCCGAGCTGCGTACTCAGTACGAATTAGCGCGCGACACGATCAAAGCCAAAGGCCGTAGCCACGCCGCAGCCCAGGAAGAGATTCAGAAGCTGTCTGAAGTCTTCAAGCAGTTCCGCCTGGTGCCAAAACAGTTCGACTACCTGGTTAACAGCATGCGCGTCATGATGGATCGCGTGCGTACCCAGGAACGTATCATCATGAAGATGTGCGTTGAACAGTGCAAAATGCCGAAGAAAAACTTCATCACGTTGTTCACTGGCAACGAAACCAGCGATACCTGGTTCAACGCGGCTATCGCGATGAACAAACCGTGGTCCGAAAAACTGCACGATGTGGCTGATGATGTTCAGCGTGGTCTGCAGAAACTGCGTCAGATTGAAGAAGAAACCGGCTTGACCATCGAGCAGGTCAAAGACATCAACCGTCGTATGTCCATCGGTGAAGCCAAAGCCCGCCGTGCGAAAAAAGAGATGGTTGAAGCGAACTTACGTCTGGTTATTTCTATCGCGAAGAAATACACCAACCGCGGTCTGCAGTTCCTTGACCTGATTCAGGAAGGCAACATCGGCCTGATGAAAGCGGTAGATAAGTTTGAATACCGTCGTGGTTATAAGTTCTCCACCTATGCAACCTGGTGGATCCGTCAGGCGATTACTCGTTCTATCGCAGACCAGGCGCGCACCATCCGTATTCCGGTGCATATGATTGAGACTATCAACAAACTCAACCGTATCTCTCGCCAGATGCTGCAAGAAATGGGTCGTGAGCCAACGCCGGAAGAGCTGGCTGAACGTATGCTGATGCCGGAAGATAAGATTCGTAAAGTGCTGAAGATCGCTAAAGAGCCTATCTCCATGGAAACGCCAATCGGCGACGATGAAGATTCGCATCTGGGTGATTTCATCGAGGATACCACCCTCGAGCTGCCGCTGGACTCTGCGACCACCGAGAGCCTTCGTGCCGCAACGCACGACGTCCTGGCGGGCCTCACCGCGCGTGAAGCGAAAGTCCTGCGTATGCGTTTCGGTATCGATATGAACACCGATCACACGCTGGAAGAAGTGGGTAAACAGTTCGACGTTACCCGCGAACGTATCCGTCAGATCGAAGCGAAGGCGCTGCGTAAACTGCGTCACCCAAGCCGCTCTGAAGTACTGCGTAGCTTCCTGGACGATTAATCGCTCTGGTTAGAAATCTAAAAGCTCCCTTCCGGGAGCTTTTTTTTGCCTGTAAATCACGAAGCATTCCCCGGCGACATGTCGGAGTCGCTCGTCCAGGCGCAGCGCCGCCGGGAACATCTGACTCTATAGACCACGCGCCTTTAACGCCACGTCCAATTCTTGATACGCCTCAACCAGCTTATCCAGCGTAATCCGGCTCAACCCACTCGGGTTTGGCAGAACCCACACCTCAGTATCGCCAATCATAAACGCCTGCTTCCCCCAGGTCGCCTTAGGCTGCCCCAGCCCACGCTCATAGGCTTGCTTACCTAACACAGCCAGCACTGCTGGTTTATAGCGTTCAACCTTCTCAATGAGCTCCTGACCGCCGCTACGCAGCTCCTGCACGCTCACCTCACTAGCCTGCACTGTCGGCCGTTCAACTAGCTTGGTCACTCCACAGCGGAAATCGAGCATCTGCTCCGCCTCCTCCGGCTTCAACTGTCGCTCAGTAAACCCAGCCAGATGCAGCACTTTCCAGAAACGATTCGCGGGATGGGCGAAGGGATAACCCAAAGAGGAAGACGATAAACCGGGGTTTATACCGCAAAAGAGTACCCGAAGCTCTGAACCAATAATGTCCTTAACCATAATATCCTCAACCTATACATCGTAAGTTGAGTATAACGAATTGAAAATGCATTGTTTATAAAAACAGCGGACGTGCGCATAGTGCTGGATTGGTGTGCGTTGTTACTTTATAATCCTCGCCTACCACGGCCCCTTAGCTCAGTGGTTAGAGCAGGCGACTCATAATCGCTTGGTCGCTGGTTCAAACCCAGCAGGGGCCACCAGATACAGCAAGGGCTGACGATTTCTCGTCAGCCCTTTTGCTTTTTTAAAAGATGAGAATAAATACCCCCACCCAGCGGCGAGGGCGAACAGGCATCACACCAGTGCGCTCAATTCCTCACGCATGTAAGAAGTGAAAAACTCAGGGTTTTTAATCACAATACGCTCGCCGGACTCAATCCTGTCTGCCCATCCGGCGACTTTGTCGGTGAATCCAGCATTCCAGCCATCCTGATGCCCGCGTTCGGTTACATCGGAAGGACTAAGCGGCATGCCCAACTCTTTCAAATAATTCAGAATTCCCTTCGCTGTACTCTCATCCATGGATTGTGGTACTGGCTCAGACGTGTTCATACCACCAATGAAATCCAATGCTTTATCAATGACTGCTGGCATATGCTTGTCCTTAAATTAACCACGTAGTAAACAAGTTTATACTATGGACCGAAATTGGATCTGATTTCAAAGAACCGCTCACGTTATTGCACTTTTTCGTGAGCAAAAGCCGACTTTTTACGCCTCTTTTTACGATATCGCGCTTTTTATGCGCAAAAAAAAGCCAGCGTATCAAACGCTGGCTTGGCTAACGCTCATCACATCAGGCGTTAGTGACTGGCTTTTGTTCGGCGCTGGATTTGGTGTTCTCCAGCATCCGGCGGACCGGCACGATTAAGACGCACAGTACCGCCGCACAGATGAGCAGCGCTACGGAACAGCGCGCAAACAGGTCAGGCAGCATGTCGAGCTGATCGGCTTTCACATGACCGCCGATAAGGCCAGCAGCAAGGTTACCCAGCGCGCTGGCGCAGAACCACAGCCCCATCATCTGGCCGCGCATTCTTTCCGGTGCCAGCAGCGTCATGGTCGCCAGACCAATCGGGCTCAGGCACAGTTCACCCAGCGTCAGCATCAGGATACTGCCCACCAGCCACAATGGCGAAACGCCCGCACCACCGTTGCTCAGCACGTTTTGCGCAGCCAGCATCATCAAACCAAAGCCTGCGGCGGCACACAGAATACCGATAACAAACTTAGTGATACTGCCGGGACGCACGTTTTTACGCGCCAGCGCCGGCCAGGCCCAGCTGAATACCGGAGCCAACAGGATGATGAACAGTGCGTTAATCGACTGGAACCATACCGCTGGGATCTCAAAATCGCCGATCATACGGTTGGTGTAGTCGTTAGCAAACAGGTTGAAGGAGGTCGGTTTTTGTTCAAAGGCCGACCAGAAGAAGGCGGCGGAAACCAGCAGGATAAAGCACACCAGCAGGCGGGCGCGCTCTTTGCGGTTCATACCGGCAAAGGCGAACAGGTAGACAAAGTACAGCGCAACAGAAGCCGCGATAACGTAAACGAGTACGCTCGCCACGGCGACCGGGTTAATCACAATGATGCCCTGGGCAATCAAGGTAATAATCACTGCTGCACCGACCGCCAGTGCGACCAGCCACGCGCCAACACCGTTCTTCTTCGCCACCGGGCTGTTCCAGGTGGAATCCAGCCCAACTTCGCTGTCATAGCGCTTCATCGCCGGTACGGCAAAGACACGGAAGATAACCAGTGCCACCAGCATCCCGATGCCACCGATACCAAAGCCCCAGTGCCAGCCGTGTGATTTAATCAACCAACCGGAAATCAGCGGCGCGATAAACGAGCCCATATTGATGCCCATATAAAACAGTGAGAAACCACCGTCACGGCGCGCATCTCCTTTTTTATACAGCGTACCGACCATTACCGAGATACAGGTTTTAAACAAACCCGAACCCAGAACAATAAACATCAGGCCGATAAAGAACAGATTGTCGCCCATAAAGGCCGACAGCGCGATGGCCAGATGGCCTAACGCAATCAGGATAGAGCCGTACCAGACGGCCTTTTGTTGACCCAGCCAGTTATCTGCCAGCCAGCCGCCCGGTAGGGCTGCCAGGTACATCGTTCCTGCGAAGATACCGACAATCGCCGAGGCGTTCTCACGCGCCAGCCCCATGCCGCCATCATAAACGGTCGCCGCCATAAACAGGATCAGTAATGGGCGGATACCGTAAAACGAGAATCGCTCCCACATTTCGGTAAAGAACAGTGACCCCAGTGGATAAGGATGACCGAAAAAGGTTCGGCTTTCGTTTTTATTAACAGAGGAATGCATAGTTTCTCCCGAAGAGGTGCGCCGCAACGCGTGTAAGTTGTGTAAGCGGACTAGCCATTTTTAATTTTGTCGATGATTCACATCTGACACGGTGTTTTTTAACCATTTGATAACCATCTTATGGTCGTGTCTAGTCCTTGCCTCCACCTTTTTAGACGAAAATTCGATAAACATCTACTTTTACAGATTTTGTATTGGTTGGGAAGGAAATATGATTGACATCGCGATGCAGCGTACGAAGGGGATTATTATTCATTTAAAACAATGAATTAATAGAAAATCAATCGCAAAAAAGCGAGCAAAATCATCGCAGAGAAAGGGATATAAAAAGTGTGGAAATGTGGCTCTCGTTGCACGAATTGAGGCAAGCAACGATAAATAACGACCAAAGGGCACGGCAGATATCACAGTTGATACCTGCCGGTGGCTTATTTAGCGTGCCAGTATGCGCTTGAGCGGACTAATTGCGGATCGAGGGCCTCGGTCACAAAACCATCGGCCAGATTTTTTACTACCTTCCCTTCACCGGTGAGCCAGATGAAGTAATCGGATTCTGGCACCGTCAGTTGCGCCAGACGCGCGGCAACGGCGGCGTGGTCGTTTTGGCTAAACCACTCAATATTGCCGCCTGCAAACCCGTTCAGATAGGCTTTATCGGCGATATCCCGCACCATGACCAGTGCCGTCACCTGCGGGAATTGTGGCAGTTGACTCAGCGCCTCGAGGCGGCGACGCAGTGCGGGCATACCGGTTTCATCACAAACATACAGCTGCCAGGCGTAGTCTTCCGGCACCACCAGTGATCCGCGCGGGCCACCGATGAGCAGGGTGTCGCCGACTTTGGCCTCCATCGCCCAACGACTTGCGACACCGCCCTCGTGAATAAAGAAATCGTAGGCCAGCTCGTGGCGCTCGGCATTGTACAGCGGGGTATAGTCGCGCGCCTGCGGGCGAACGCCATCCGCCCAGACGATACCTTCGTCACTCACGGTAGGCGGCGTGAGCGTCGTTCCCGCCTGGGGGAAAAACAGTTTGGTATGGTCATCAAAGCCGCGAGAGCTAAAACCTTCCAGCGCTTCACCACCCAGCACAACACGCTGGAAAGCCGCGCCGATACGCTCAACGCGCTTGACGGTCAGTTCACGGAATCGGAGTTCATTGCGCACGCGCTGTGGGTACTTTGTCTCTTTCATCGGGCGTCTCTCTCATAAATAGATATATCTAAACTTATTTGCAAATGATAATGATTGCTAATAAAGCAAAAAGCAAGCAATTTTTTGATATAGACGCTTCGTTGACGCCATTACAGAAATTAAAAATAAGTCATTAAATATCAACATATTGGAATTTATTTTATTTTTTCATTGCCCATGAATTACATTTAGATATAAATTAGATATATCGAAATCAATAAGGATTTAGCAATGAAACCTTCTTCTGACAGTGAACATCGCGGCCATCCCGGGGAGTACGGTAAATGCGCACATCGTGAAGGCCACGGCGGTGGACGTCGCCAGCGCTTCTTCGGTCACGGTGAGCTGCGCCTGGTGATCCTCAGCATTCTCAAAGAGAGTGCCAGCCACGGCTACGAACTGATTAAAGCGATTGAATCCCTCACTCAGGGCCACTACAGCCCGAGCCCGGGCGTTATCTACCCGACGCTGGATCTGTTGCAGGATCAGGGGCTGATTACCGTTCAGGAAGAAGATGGCGGACGCAAGAAAATCAAGATTACGGCGGACGGCCGGCAGATGCTGGATGACAATCAGGAGCCGCTTCATCATATCCACGCGCGGCTGAAAGCGAAAATGGTTGGGCATGAACTGCGCAGAAACCCGCAGATGAAGCGCGCGCTGGATAACTTCAAGGCCGTGCTGGATCTTAAAGTAAATCAGGGTGATATCAGCGACGCGCAGCTCAAGCAGATTATCGGCGTTATCGACCGCGCGGCGCTGGATATCTCACAGCTGGATTAATGCAGGACGGTAACCGCATCCTGAAGCAGGCTGGCGCGGCGTTTGACCATCGCCGAAACATCGGCGCTCTCCGCCACCAGCTGCGCATTTTGCGAGGTGATCTCATTGAGTTTTGCCACCGCACGCGTCAAATCAGAGAGGCCCGTCGCCTGCTCCGAGGTCGACTGGCTTATCCGCGCAATCAGCTCGGTGACGTTTTGCACCTGCGAGACGATATCATCCATGGTGCGCCCCGCGGCGTGAACCTGTTCAGAGCCGGACTGCACTTTGCTGGCGCTGGCTTCAATAAGCTGGCGAATTTCATTCGCCGCCGTCGCGCTTCGGCTTGCAAGATGACGCACCTCGCCTGCCACTACCGCAAATCCTCTCCCCTGCTCACCCGCACGCGCGGCCTCAACCGCGGCATTCAGCGCCAGAATATTGGTCTGGAATGCGATATCGTTAATCAGTGTGGTAATCGACCCAATGCGCTGCGTGCTGTCGGCAATATCTTCCATGGTTTTCACCACCCGATGCATCGCCTGACCACCTTGCGTCGCCGCACCGCTGGCGGCAAGCGAGAGCTTATCGGCCTTTGCCGCCGTGTGTGAATTGTTCTGCACCGATGCCGCCATCTGGTTCATAGTGGTGACCGTTTGCTGCACGTTTTCCACCGTTTCCTGCGTTCGCTGGTTGAGATCATTGTTGCCACGCGCCAACGCATCGCTGCCGTCGCTCACGCTGTTGACCTGGCTTGAAACATCGTTAATCAACCAGCGGCACATCAGACCAAGCTGACCTACCGAACGTAATATCAACCCTACCTCATCGCTGCGATCCAGATGCTCGACGCTGTTGCGCTCGCCGGTTGCCACGCTAAGCGCCTGTTTCGCCAGATTTTCGATTGGCCGGACAATCTGCCTTTCAAATATCCACGTGGTCAGTAATAGCAAAATCGCCGATGCCAGCACCGAGGCTACGGGTGCATGCAGCGCCAGGAGCGATCCTGCCAGCAGGAGATAGAACCCCATCATCACGCTTCTGACTCGCCAGCGCAGTGGCATCAAGGAGAGCTTGCCCCACCAGCGCGTGCTGATAACCCGGCCTTTATGCAGACGTTTGTTGCCGCGCCCTTCTCGTAAGGCCTGATACAACGGTTCAACCGCCGCGATTTCTTGCGCGCTGGCTCGGGTTCGAATAGACATATAACCAATCGTTTTCCCCTGGCGCACCTGAGGGATAGCGTTAGCACGTACCCAGTAATGCCCGCCATTTTTCGGGCAATTTTTCACTATGCCCGTCCAGGGTTCGCCCTGCTTTAACGTGTGCCACATATCCGCGAAGGCGGCTTTCGGCATATCAGGATGACGGACCAGATTATGCGGTTGGCCCAGCATCTCATTGCGGCTGTAGCCGCTGACTTTTACAAAGGCATCATTAACGTGGGTGATGTAACTATTAAGGTCGGTGGTCGACATGAGGGTGATGTGATCATCCAGCACAGTTTCATGCTGGTTTGGGTCGGACAGGGTAGACATACGAACATCCTTTTCAGGGGCGAAGATAAAATGTATTACATTTGTTATATCGGAGGATATTTCGTTAACCTTACTTGTTAATTTTGCGTTAGATCGCAAAATCGATAAAAACCCTACTTTTTGCCCGGCGCTCCCCGTTGGGACATCAAGCGCACCATCATGGCGCAGTCGCCCTTGCAGGCAGCAATCCTCCGATTATCTTTCCCACCTCCCCCGCTACGCTGGACGATTAAATATTGTACAGATACGGTTTTCCCTGGCATTTATCCCGATTTTCACCGCAGCCGCTGAAGTGGCGTAATCCCTGCAATACTTAAATCAGTATCATGTGATACGCCCCGTCCAGGAGCTCATTTTGAACAGGTTACCTTCCAGCGCATCGGCTCTGGCCTGCAGCGCACACGCACTGAATCTCATTGAAAAGCGAACGCTCGATCATGAGGAGATGAAAGCACTCAACCAGGAGGTCAGGGAATACTTTAAAGAGCATGTGAATCCGGGTTTTTTGGAGTATCGAAAATCTGTCACAGCCGGCGGGGATTACGGAGCCGTAGAGTGGCAAGCGGGAGGGTTAAATACGCTTGTCGACACCCAGGGCCAGGAGTTTCTGGATTGCCTGGGCGGTTTTGGAATTTTCAACGTGGGGCACCGTAATCCAGTGGTGGTTTCCGCCGTACAGAATCAGCTCGCCAAACAACCGCTTCACAGCCAGGAACTGCTCGACCCGCTACGTGCGATGCTCGCTAAAACGCTGGCTGCGCTCGCTCCGGGTAAGCTGAAGTACAGCTTCTTTAGCAACAGCGGTACCGAGTCGGTAGAAGCGGCGTTGAAGCTGGCGAAGGCGTATCAAACTCCGCGCGGTAAGTTTACTTTTATCGCCACCAGCGGTGCGTTCCATGGCAAATCGCTTGGGGCGTTATCTGCCACCGCGAAATCCACTTTCCGTAAACCGTTTATGCCGCTGCTGCCGGGATTCCGTCACGTCCCGTTCGGCAATATTGACGCTCTGCGAACCATGCTCAGCGAATGCCAGAAAACCGGGGATGATGTGGCTGCGGTGATCCTTGAGCCGATTCAGGGTGAAGGTGGTGTGATTCTGCCTCCGCCAGGCTATCTGCCCGCCGTGCGCAAACTGTGCGATGAGTTCGGCGCGCTGCTGATCTTTGATGAAGTACAAACCGGGATGGGGCGCACCGGTAAGATGTTCGCCTGCGAGCATGAAAACGTGCAGCCGGATATCCTGTGCCTGGCGAAAGCCCTTGGCGGCGGGGTGATGCCTATCGGCGCCACCATCGCCACCGAAGAGGTGTTCTCGGTGCTGTTCGATAATCCGTTCCTGCACACCACCACTTTCGGCGGTAACCCGTTGGCCTGCGCTGCCGCGCTGGCGACCATCAACGTTCTGCTGACCGAAAATCTCCCGGCGCAGGCGGAGCAGAAAGGGGACATCCTGCTGGACGGTTTCCGCAGTATGGTTCGCGAATACCCGGACCTGGTGCGGGAAGCGCGCGGTCAAGGGATGCTGATGGCCATTGAGTTTGTCGATAATGAAATCGGTTATCGCTTTGCGAGCGAGATGTTCCGCCAGCACGTGCTGGTCGCCGGCACGCTCAACAACGCGAAGACGATTCGTATTGAACCGCCGTTAACCCTAACGATGGAACAGTGCGAACAGGTGCTGAAAGCCGCGCGTCATGCGCTTGCCGCCCTGCGCGTCGGTCAACAGCAGGTCGCCACCGAGCAGTAAGTTTGCCCCTCATCAGGAGCCTGAAAGAGATGCGGTTGCAGCGACGCCAAATTCCCGGCGTCGCTTCGCTCGGCCGGGCTACTCCACTATTTGTAACACCGACGCCGTGGTTCCCGGCGTCACTGCGTTCGGCCGGGCTACTTCGCTATTTGTAGGCCGGATAAGGCGTAGCCGCCATCCGGCAATGTGAACGGTTATGCCTGATGGCGCGTAGCTTATCAGGCATACATGTTGTCAATGCCCATAGTAACTACACAAGCACATGAGTGTTTTTTGAATCCCATCACAATCATCGCATTCGCCTTTTCCCTTTTCTTCGCCGACGGCTAAATTAGTAACTCATCCGACCACATAACAATAATTTCACATACTGGACAACTTATGAGCTATCCGTCGCTGTTCACCCCGCTGGATCTGGGTTTTACCCAGTTAAAAAACCGTGTGCTGATGGGATCTATGCATACCGGTCTGGAGGAGTACCCCGACGGCGCGGAGCGTCTGGCGGCGTTCTATGCCGAACGGGCACGTCACGGCGTGGCGCTGATTGTTAGCGGAGGGATTGCCCCTGACGCCACCGGCGTCGGCATGGCGGGTGGCGCAATGCTTAATGATGTCAGCCAGTTACCGCACCACCGCATCATCACTGATGCAGTACATCAGGAAGGCGGAAAAATCGCCCTGCAAATCCTGCATACCGGTCGCTACAGCTATCAGCCGAATCTGGTGGCCCCCTCAGCGCTACAGGCCCCGATTAACCGCTTTACGCCGCATGCCCTGACGCATGAAGAAATCCTGACGCTTATCGATAATTTCGCACACTGCGCCCAACTGGCGCGAGAAGCTGGATATGATGGCGTAGAGGTGATGGGCTCCGAAGGGTATCTGATTAACGAATTCCTCGCGGCCCGCACCAACCAGCGCGATGACCAATGGGGCGGTGACTACGCCAACCGCATGCGCTTTGCCGTTGAAGTCGTGCGCGCGGTGCGTCAACGTGTCGGCAAAGATTTTATTATCATCTATCGTCTGTCGATGCTCGATCTGGTGGACAACGGCGGCACCTTTGACGAGACCGTCCAGTTGGCAAAAGCCATTGAGGCGGCAGGAGCGACCATCATCAACACCGGGATCGGCTGGCATGAAGCGCGGATCCCAACCATCGCCACACCGGTACCGCGCGGCGCGTTTAGCTGGGTAACCCGCAAACTTAAAGGTCACGTAACGATCCCGCTTATCACCACCAACCGCATTAACGATCCGCAGGTTGCCGATGATATTCTGGCGCGTGGGGATGCTGATATGGTGTCAATGGCGCGACCGTTTCTCGCCGATGCCGAACTGCTATCGAAAGCCCAGTCTGGTCGGGCCGATGAGATCAACACCTGTATCGGCTGTAACCAAGCCTGCCTGGATCAGATCTTCGTCGGTAAAGTTACCTCGTGCCTGGTAAACCCACGCGCCTGCCACGAAACCAAAATGCCCATTAGGCCTGCCACGCAGATCAAAAATCTGGCGGTCGTCGGCGCTGGCCCTGCAGGGCTGGCTTTTGCCGTCAACGCCGCTTCACGCGGCCATCAGGTGACCTTGTTTGATGCGAACGCTGAGATTGGCGGGCAGTTTAATATCGCCAAACAGATCCCCGGCAAGGAAGAATTTTATGAAACGCTGCGCTATTACCGTCGGATGATCGACGTAACCGGCGTGACATTGAAATTGAATCATCGCGTTAGTGCAGAAGATCTTCTCCAGTTTGATGAAACGATCCTCGCTACCGGCATCACCCCACGCACGCCGCCGATTGAAGGCATTGATCATCCAAAAGTACTGACCTATCTGGATGTATTGCGTGATAAAGCGCCGGTCGGCGAGCGCGTGGCGATTATCGGCTGCGGCGGCATCGGCTTTGATACGGCGATGTATCTGAGCCAGCCGGGCTCGCCGACCAGTCAGAATATTGCCGAATTCTGCGTCGAATGGGGCATCGATACCAGTTTGCAGCAATCGGGCGGTCTGCGCCCGGAAGGGCCGCATCTGGCGCGTAGCCCACGGCAAATAGTGATGCTGCAACGTAAAGCCAGCAAACCGGGCGAAGGGCTTGGTAAAACCACCGGCTGGATCCATCGCACCACCCTGCTATCGCGCGGTGTGAAGATGATCCCGGGGGTGAGCTATCAGAAAATTGACGATGATGGATTGCACGTTGAGATCGGCGGTGAGCAGCGGTTGCTGGCGGTTGATAACGTGATTATCTGCGCCGGTCAGGAACCTAACCGCGTGCTGGCTGAGCCGCTACAGGCTTTGGGAAAACTGGTGCATCTGATTGGTGGCAGTGATGTGGCGGGTGAGCTCGATGCTCGCCGGGCAATTGCGCAGGGGACAACGCTTGCACTGAGTATTTAACGAAGCCAAATTGTAGGCCGGATAAGGCAATTTTGCCGCCATCCGGCAAGGGTGTGCCCGATGGCGCTGCGCTTATCGGGCCTACAGGGTGGAGTAGGCCGGATAAGGCAATTTGCCGCCATCCGGCAGGGTGTGCCCGATGGCGCTGCGCTTATCGGCCTACGGGGTGGAGTAGGCCGGATAAGGCGAAGCCGCCATCCGGCGGGCCTGATTAGCGACGGCGGCCTAATTTCACCGCTTTCAGCACCACAAATTTGTTATTGGTGGCGATGGTTTCACAGTTGCCGAAAATCTTCTTCAGCTTGTGGAAGTAGTCCAGGTGACGGTTGGCCACGATATACAGCTCACCGTTGATTTTCAGGCAGCGGCGGGCGTGGTGGAACATCTCCCAGGCGATGTTATCGGTCAGCGCGTGTTTCTGGTGGAACGGCGGGTTGCACAGCACCGCGTTAAAGCGGAACGGCTCGACGCCGGAGAGCGCGTTATTGATCATAAACTCGCAGCGATCCAGCGCTTCAGGCAGGTTACTTTCCACGTTCAGACGGCTGGATGCGACGGCCATTGGCGATTCATCCACAAATACGACGCTGGCTTGCGGGTTTTTCTCAAGCAACGTCATCCCGATAACGCCGTTGCCGCAGCCGAGATCGACAATCTCGCCTTCCAGGTTCTCCGGCAGGTGTTCCATAAAGAAGCGCGCACCAATATCCAGCCCGGTACGGGAAAAGACGTTAGCGTGATTGTGGATAGTCCAGTCGGTGCCTTCCAGCTTCCAGCTCAGCGTCAGCGATGCATCGGCCAGAGCAGGTTTGCTGAAGGTACAGTTAATCAGACGGGCTTTTTTCCACGCGAGCGTAGTGGTCGTTGGGCCGAGCACCTTTTCAAACAGCTCAAGCGTTGAAGTGTGGATATCTCGCGCTTTCGCGCCCGCGATAATACGCGTTTGCGGGGTAACAACCTCACGCAAAGCGCGCAGCTGCTGCTCCAGCAGGGCCATGGTTTTTGGGATCTTAATCAGCACCACACCCGGCGCCTGCGGGTATTCGGCGGTACTGTCGAGAAACTTAACGCTAGACTCAGCGATATCGTTGTGGCGCAGGTTTTCACGCGTCGCCAGCTCGCTTAAATAAGAATCACCGATGCTGTATGGTGTATGCTCCGCCAGCGCACAGCCTAACGCACCGAAGGTATCATTCAGGAGCAGCACCGGGCCGCTAATTTCGGTGTCGTCCAGCTGTTGCAGCAGATATTCATCCGCCGCTTCCCACGCCAGCAGTGGGTTAACGTCGTCCGTCTCCGGGAAACGTTTTAGTGTCAGCGAACGGAAACCGTTGTCTATGTGGCTCATCGGCCCTCCTGAATGGTAAAATTTCGGCGTTATCCCTGAAAAGGGTGCGTGAGTATACACTTTTTATGATTGGCATGGGCAAAGATGAACCAACTAACTTATCTACAAGGTTATCCCGAACATTTACTTTCACAGGTAAAAACGCTCATCGCCGAACAGCGTCTGGGAACCGTGCTGGAAAAACGCTATCCGGGCACTCACGATTTCGCCACCGATAAAGCCCTGTGGCAATACACCCAGGATCTCAAAAGCCAGTTCCTGCGTAACGCGCCGCCCATCAATAAAGTGATGTACGACAACAAGATCCACGTGCTGAAAAACGCGCTGGGGTTGCATACTGCGGTGTCGCGCGTGCAGGGTGGCAAGCTGAAAGCCAAAGCAGAAATTCGCGTCGCCACCGTGTTTCGCAACGCACCGGAAGCATTCCTGAAAATGATCGTGGTGCACGAACTGGCGCATTTAAAAGAGAAAGAGCACGACAAAGCGTTTTATCAATTGTGCTGCCATATGGAACCGCAGTACCACCAGCTGGAGTTTGATACCCGTTTGTGGCTGACACATTTGTCCCTGTCTCAGGCTAAAGTCTGAATTCCGCGTTTGTGACTATATTTTTTGCCGCTTAAGTTTAGAATCGGCAGCTCCCGTTTCGTTAAGGATAACGACCATGATACGGATATTCCTTCGGTTCTTCCGACGTCTTTTCTCTGTACGGCGCATACTAATGCTTATTGGCATCATTCTTGTCGCCCCCCTCGCCACTGTCTTTATCGCCAACCACCATATTGATAAGGCAAGTGAAGGGCTGACGTGGAATGACGCCAGCACTATTCCGTCGCGCAATGTCGGGCTGGTATTAGGCGCAAAGCCGGGAAATAACTATTTTAATCGTCGAATCAACTCGGCCGCCGCGCTTTATCACGCGGGCAAGGTGAGATGGTTGCTGGTGAGCGGCGATAACGGTAACAAGCATTACGATGAGCCGTCCGCTATGCAGCGAGCCTTAATTGCCAAAGGCGTACCGGCACATGCGATTTTTTGTGATTATGCAGGGTTCTCCACCCTTGATTCTGTCGTCAGGGCGCAAAAAATCTTCGGCGAAAGCCATATCACGGTGATCTCTCAGAAATTTCATAACCAGCGGGCTATCTGGCTTGCACAACAGTACGGGATTGACGCTATCGGCTTTAATGCGCCAGACCTGAGCGAGAGTCGCGGGAAGTATGTTCGGTTCAGAGAGAAACTGGCGCGCGTCAGCGCGGTAATTGATGCAAAAGTGATCCATCGTCAGCCAAAATATCTCGGTTCCAGCGTCATTATCAGCCCAACCAGTGAACACGGTTGTCCGTCCAGTCGTTAAAATGTCAGAGTGCGTGGTCGGGCGCTGGCAATGTCATAAAGGCGTGATACATTGACCAAAGAATCCCTTTATGGAGCCTGAAGGCACTTATGATACGTTTCGCTGTTATCGGCACAAACTGGATCACCCGCCAGTTTGTCGACGCCGCTCATGAGACCGGCAAGTATAAATTAACCGCCGTTTATTCCCGTAGCCTCGAGCAGGCACAAAGCTTCGCTAACGATTATCCGGTCGAACATTTATTCACCTCGCTTGAGGCAATGGCGCAAAGCGATGATATTGACGCGGTTTATATCGCTAGCCCAAACTCGCTACACTTTCCCCAGACAGAGCTGTTCTTACGCCATAAAAAGCACGTGATTTGTGAAAAGCCGCTGGCGTCCAATCTGCGCGAAGTTGAGCAGGCCATTGCCACTGCCCGTGAGAATCAGGTGGTGCTGTTTGAAGCGTTCAAAACCGCCAGCTTGCCTAACTTCCAACTGCTACAACAATCGCTGCCGAAGATAGGTCAGATCCGTAAAGCGTTTATCAACTACTGCCAGTACTCATCACGTTATCAGCGTTATCTCGATGGCGAGAACCCAAATACCTTTAACCCGGCCTTCTCTAACGGCTCGATTATGGATATCGGTTTTTACTGCCTGGCTTCTGCGGTGGCGCTGTGGGGCGAACCCGAACGGATTCAGGCTTCTGCCAGCCTGCTGGACAGCGGCGTTGACGCCCACGGCGTGGTGATGATGGATTACGGTGATTTCAGCGTGACGCTGCAACATTCCAAAGTCAGCGACTCCACCCTGCCAAGCGAGATTCAGGGGGAAGCGGGGGCGCTGGTGATTGAAAAAATTTCCGAGTGCCAGAAACTCTGTTTCGTGCCGCGCGGTAGCAAAGCGCAGGATCTCAGCCAGCCTCAGCATATTAATACTATGCTCTATGAAGCCGAGGAATTTGCGCGCCTGGTCGAAAACAACGAAGTCGAGCACCCTGGTTTAGAGGTCAGCCGGATTACCGCCAAAGTTCAGACCGAAATTCGTCGCCAGACCGGCGTCGTTTTCCCGGCGGATACGTCTGCTGCGTAAAACAACGTAAAAGAGATGTTGCGGGTCATTGACGAAATCAATGGCCTGTCATATTTTGTTACGTGCAAAGGGGAGTAACTTCCTTGTCGGTGGATCGTCAATACGATACGTGAAAAACCGTATCCGGTCGCCGGGCAACGAAAAAGGAATACGAAAGCGTATTCCTTTCTTGTTGTAAGTGAGACCTTGCCGGAAGGCGAGGTCTATGCATAAAAAGCAACGGCTATCGTCTTCTGACGGTAGCCGTTTTTTTATGCGTAAGGAATTGATTATGAATACAGTCGGCACCCCGTTGTTGTGGGGCGGATTTGCGGTCATCGTGGTGATTATGCTCGCCATTGATCTGCTGATACAGGGGCGTCGCGGCGCTCATACCATGACCATGAAGCAGGCGGCGACCTGGTCGCTGGTGTGGGTCACCCTCTCTTTATTGTTTAACGCGGCTTTCTGGTGGTATCTGGCGCAAACCCAGGGACGCGCGGTCGCTGACCCGCAGGCTCTGGCGTTCCTTACCGGCTATCTGATTGAAAAATCACTGGCCGTTGATAACGTCTTTGTCTGGCTGATGCTGTTTAGCTACTTCTCTATTCCACCGGCCTTGCAGCGTCGCGTACTGGTTTACGGCGTGTTAGGTGCGATTGTGCTGCGTACCATCATGATTTTCGCCGGTAGCTGGCTTATCTCCCAGTTCGAATGGCTGCTGTACGTCTTTGGCGCCTTCCTGCTGTTTACCGGGATCAAAATGGCGCTGGCGAAAGAGGATGAAGGCGGCATCGGCGATAAACCGCTGGTACGCTGGTTACGCAGTCATTTACGCATGACCGACAAAATAGAGAACGAGCACTTCTTTACCCGCAAAAACGGCATGCTGTTTGCCACGCCGCTGCTGCTGGTGCTGATTCTGGTTGAGTTGAGCGACGTGATTTTTGCGGTCGACAGTATCCCGGCGATTTTTGCGGTAACCACCGATCCGTTTATTGTCCTGACGTCTAACCTGTTCGCCATTCTCGGTCTGCGCGCGATGTACTTCCTGCTGGCAGGCGTGGCGGAGCGCTTCTCAATGCTGAAGTATGGGCTGTCGGTGATTCTGGTGTTTATCGGTATCAAGATGCTGATCGTCGAGTTCTACCATATCCCGATTTCGGTATCGTTGGGGGTTGTCGGCGGGATCCTGGCCTTCACACTGTTACTTAACGCGTGGGTCAACCATCGTAACGATATGAAAAAGCAGAATATGTAACTCGTAGGCCGGATAAGGCAAAGCCGCCATCCGGCAATGTGCTCGGTTATGCCTGATGGCGCGTAGCTTATCAGGCCTACGTGTTGTCAATGCCCACAGTATCTACCTGCATACTTCAATCCACGCCATCGCATGTAAATATTTGGTTAAAAAATATGACGCATGGCGTAAATTCCAGCATTTTGTACTTCCCCAACCGAAGACTTTCCTTATACTCGATCGAGCAAACATTTTTTTACATCCAGACATAAACGTAACAAATAATACGTCGCTGGAAAGACACAACTCATCATCTTAAGGAATGCAATGATGACACAACAACCCGCATCATCCGGCTTTATGCGCATGCTAACCAAGGGCAGTCTGGTCAAACAGATCCTGGTTGGATTAATTCTCGGTATTTTGCTGGCGCTGGTTTCTAAGCCCGCTGCCATCGCCACCGGCCTGCTCGGTACGCTATTCGTTGGCGCACTGAAGGCCGTTGCTCCAGTACTGGTATTAACGCTGGTGATGGCCTCAATTGCCAACCACCAGCAGGGCCAGAAAACCAATATTCGCCCCATTTTATGGCTCTATCTTTTCGGCACCTTTGCCGCCGCGCTGACCGCCGTTGTGGTGAGCTTTATCTTCCCTTCCACGCTGCAACTCACTACCGGTGCGACGGATATCACACCGCCAACCGGTATTGTGGAAGTGATGCATGGGTTATTAATGAGTATTGTTGCTAACCCTATTCACGCCTTGATCAACGCCAATTACATTGGGATCCTGGTTTGGGCGGTCGGCTTAGGCTTTGCCTTGCGTCATAGCAACGAGACCACTAAAAATCTGGTCAACGATTTGTCCAACGCCGTCACCTTTATTGTCAAAGTGGTGATCCGCTTTGCTCCCGTCGGTATTTTCGGCCTGGTCTCTTCTACGCTTGCCACCACCGGTTTCTCGGCGCTGTGGGGCTATGCGCAAATTCTGCTGGTATTGATTGGCTGCATGGCCGTCGTCGCGCTGGTGATTAACCCGCTGCTGGTGTACCTGCAGATTCGTCGCAACCCATATCCGCTGGTGCTGATGTGCCTGCGCGAAAGCGGCGTCACCGCCTTCTTTACCCGCAGCTCAGCGGCCAATATTCCGGTCAACATGTCACTTTGCGAGAAGCTGAATCTGGATCGCGATACCTATTCGGTTTCCATTCCGCTGGGGGCGACGGTCAATATGGCGGGGGCCGCGATTACCATCACGGTTCTCACCTTAGCGGCGGTGCATACGCTGGGTATTGCTATCGATCTGCCAACCGCACTGCTGTTAAGCATCGTGGCTTCGCTGTGTGCCTGCGGGGCTTCTGGGGTGGCGGGAGGTTCGTTGCTGCTTATTCCATTAGCCTGCAATATGTTTGGTATTCCTAATGAGATTGCCATGCAGGTCGTGGCCGTCGGCTTTATTATTGGCGTGTTGCAGGACTCCTGTGAGACCGCCATTAACTCATCAACCGACGTGATGTTTACCGCTGCCGTTTGTCAGGCGGAGGATGCGCGCCTGGCTAAAAGCGCGCTGCGCAGTTAATCGAGGTGCGCGCTATCAGGCATTAGCGCGCACATTGCCGGATGGCGGCTTTGCCTTATCCGGCCTACAGCCCGGACGAGGCATTTACTCCGACGCCGGGCTTCCGTCAGCTTTCGCTTTGCACTTTCTTCTCAACCTTAAATGGGTCAATGCCTTTACGCTGCATGCGCCAGAAGCGAATAATGTTCAGGCCGTTCATGACGAGGAAGCTACCTTCAATCAGCGTGCCGCCAATCGAACCCAGCCAGAAATTGTGAATCACCCAACAGGCGGTGGAGCACCACATCACGCAACGCACCGTGAGTCCTTTGCAGCGAAATAGCGCCCAGGTGCTGGCCACCGTACCAATGACCGGCAGGATCTCCATGGCGTGCTGGAGTTTTCCGACACCGATAATCAACGTCAGCGCGATAAATAAGAACATCACCCACAGGCGGCGGGTGTAGACCGAGATAATCGTTCGAATAACGTTAAGCTCGGCGCTGGCGCCTGCGGGGATCGCCCCCATCAGGAAAAAATGCAGGCCAATGACGCCGCTATAGATAGCCAGCTGGAACTTAAAGCGCCGTTCGTCGCGGTTTATAAAGGTAGTGATACCAATCAGAAAAGCAATGATACCTACGCCCTGGGCGAGCCAATACGCAGTCATGAAGAGTCCCTGGAAAACGAAGCCATAAAAAAACGGCGCTTCAGTATTTGAAACGCCGTTTTATCGTATCAGATCGCTTTTTTATTACAACGTGACGCCGCTCTTAAAGAGCGCCAGTTCGCGGAAATCGTTGCGTTCGTTACAAGTCTGCTTGCCGTTGGCGAAATCAACAATCGTGTCGACAAATTCATTAAGCAACTGCGGCATTGCTTTTCCATGAATCAGTTGACCCGCGTCGAAGTCGATCCAGTGCTTTTTCTTCGCCGCCAGCTCGCTGTTGGTAGCAATTTTCACCGTTGGCACAAAACCACCGTAAGGAGTACCGCGCCCGGTGCTGAACAGCACCATATGGCAACCTGCGCCCGCCAGGGCACTGGTCGCTACCGCATCGTTGCCCGGCGCGCTCAGCAGATTCAGACCGTGTGTTTTCAGGCGTTCGCCATAGCGCAGGACATCCACCACTTTGCTTGATCCGGCCTTCTGCGTGCAGCCGAGTGACTTATCTTCCAGCGTAGTGATACCACCGGCTTTGTTACCCGGCGATGGATTCTCGTAAATTGGCTGATTATGGGCAATGAAGTACTGCTTGAAGTCATTGACCATCGTCACCAGTTTGCCGAAGGTTTCTTCATCGCGGCAGTGATCCATCAGCAATTGCTCGGCGCCGAACATTTCCGGTACTTCGGTCAGCACGGTGGTGCCGCCGTTGGCAATCACGTAGTCGGAGAAACGACCCAGCATCGGGTTGGCGGTAATACCGGACAGGCCATCAGAGCCGCCGCATTCCAGACCAAACTTCAGCTCGCTCAGTTTACCCGGCTCGCGCTTGTCGTGACGCATCACGCTGTAAAGCTGGCGGAGGTGCTCGAGCCCCGCTTCCACTTCGTCTTCCTGGTGTTGGCAGACCATAAAGTGAACGCGGTCAGGATCGAACTCCCCTAACGTCTCGCGGAAAGCGTCAATCTGGTTGTTTTCGCAGCCGAGTCCGACCACCAGCACCGCACCCGCATTCGGGTGGCGCACCATGTTTTGCAGCATAGTGCGGGTGTTGATATGGTCATCGCCCAACTGTGAGCAACCGTAGGTATGGCTGAAGAGATGCACGCCGTCGATACCTTCAGCATCGTTGCTCTCTTTTAAGAACCGCGTTTGCATCTGACGCGCCATCGCATTGACGCAACCGACGGTCGGTAAGATCCACAGCTCGTTACGTACCCCAACCTCACCGTTCGGACGGCGATAAATCTGCACCTCACGATCGGCGGGTTGAGCCACTTGAGCCTGGAAATCAGGTTGGTAGCTATACGTGTCCAGATCGCTCAGATTGGTACGGGTATTGTGAGCATGGATATGCTCGCCCGCCGCAACATCGACCAGCGTATGACCGATTGGCAAACCATATTTAATGACGTTTTCGCCCTTCGCAATATCGCGTAAAGCAAATTTATGGCCACGCGAGACCGGTTGGCGCAGGGTCACTACCTGCCCATCCACGGTGACGTCGGTTCCTTCAGCAAGGTCAGCGAGCGCTACCGCGACGTTATCCAGCGCATGGATCTTGATGTATTGCATACCTTCACCCAGACCTTAGTTCAATTCAATGGCGAAGTAGTCACGCGCATTGTTAAAGCAGATATTTTTCACCATCTCACCCAGCAGTTGGATATCGGCAGGCGCTTCACCCGCGGCAACCCAGCGGCCAATCATCTGGCACAGAATACGACGGAAGTATTCATGACGGGTGTAAGACAGGAAGCTACGGCTGTCGGTCAGCATACCGACAAAGCGGCTCAGCAGGCCCAGCTGCGCAAGCTGCGTCATCTGACGTTCCATACCGTCTTTCTGATCGTTGAACCACCAGCCGGAACCAAACTGCATCTTGCCCGGCATACCTTCACCCTGGAAGTTACCGATCATGGTGCCCAGCACTTCGTTATCGCGTGGGTTCAGGCAGTAAAGGATGGTTTTTGGCAGCAGATTCTGTTCGTTCTGTTTGCTCAGCAGCTTAGACAGTTCTTCAGCCATTGGGCGGTCGTTGATGGAGTCGAAGCCGACGTCCGCGCCCAGCAGTTTGAACTGACGCAGGTTGTTATTACGCAGTGCGCCAATGTGGTACTGCTGTACCCATTCGCGACGTGCGTATTCTGCACCCAGGAAGACCAGAACGGCGGTTTTGAACTGAGCAACTTCATGCTCGCTCAGCGTTTCGCCAGCCAGACGGCGGGCCAGAATGCTATCCAGCTCAGCTTCGTTAGACTCAGCAAACAGCACCACATCCAGCGCGTGGTCAGAAACTTTACAACCGTGGGCGGCAAAGTGATCCAGACGTTTGGTCAGCGCGGTTTGCAGGTCAGCAAAGCGACGGATGTCGGTGTCAGACACTTCACCCAGTTTCGCCATGTAGTCGTTAAAGGTCGCCAGCTCAATGTTGAAAGCTTTATCCGGGCGCCAGCTTGGCAGCACTTTCACGTCGAAGGTCGTGTCTTTAGCGACCGATGCGTGATGCTCCAGGGAGTCGATTGGGTCATCGGTGGTGCCGACCATTTTCACGTTCATCTGCTTCATGATGCCGCGCGCGGAGAATTTGTCCTGCGCCAGCAGCTCGTTGCACTCATTCCAGATTTCGTCCGCAGTCGCCGGGGACAGCAGTTTGCCGGTGATGCCAAATGGACGACGCAGTTCAAGATGAGTCCAGTGGTATAACGGGTTACCAATGGTGTGCGGGACGGTGGCGGCCCATGCGTCAAACTTCTCGCGGTCAGACGCATCACCGGTGCACAGGCGTTCAGCCACACCGTTGGTGCGCATTGCGCGCCACTTGTAGTGGTCACCTTTCAGCCAGATGTCATACAGGTTCTTAAAACGGTAATCTTCAGCGACCTGCTGCGGTGGCAAATGGCAGTGATAATCGAAAATCGGCTGGTCTTTTGCGTAGTCGTGGTACAAACGGCGCGCAAATTCGGTGTCTAACAGGAAATCTTCAGTCATAAACGGGGTCATTATCGTCTTCCTCTCAACGAGTGGGTCAGATGTTTATCTGTAATGACGTCAAAGTTATCACACCAATTTCGTCGGACCGAAGATTTTTTCGTGAGTTAGATCAATAAACACTGACAAAAATTGACATGAAAGTTGGCAAAAATGCGCTGCAACCCGCGCCACGACTGGCCTGCCTTATCTACCCCTTAAACACTAGGGTAAATACCTCTTTTGTGACGGCATTCACCTTTTAAAGTTGTATGACAAGTTATCTTGCCTCCCGTCGAAACACATAGAACGACGGAATGCATTAGCGGTGGTCGATTTAGACACCTGATTGAGCGGTACGGATACCGAATTCAGCACACGTACTAATGGCAAGTTCGGGCCGTACCGGGAACCCTTTCCCTGGTAAGCCCCTTGGTGAGACATCATTGATGTTGTAACGATGATGGCTGCGGAACTCGCAGAGATAACTACACGATGAGGTTTACATGCGTAAAATTAAAGGATTACGTTGGTACATGATCGCACTGGTGACAATGGGCACCGTGCTGGGTTACCTGACGCGTAATACCGTGGCAGCAGCTGCGCCAACTCTGATGGCAGAGCTGCACATTTCCACACAGCAATATTCGTACATCATCGCTGCTTATTCCGCAGCTTATACCGTTATGCAGCCCGTCGCGGGCTATGTTCTGGACGTTCTGGGTACCAAAATTGGTTACGCCTTCTTCGCCGTTGCCTGGGCTATCTTCTGCGGCGCAACCGCGCTGGCCGGCAGCTGGGGTGGTCTGGCTATCGCTCGTGGCGCAGTAGGTGCTGCTGAAGCGGCTATGATCCCTGCGGGTCTGAAAGCCAGTTCCGAGTGGTTCCCAGCTAAAGAACGTTCTATTGCAGTAGGTTACTTCAACGTTGGTTCTTCTATCGGCGGCATGATTGCACCTCCGTTGGTGGTATGGGCTATCGTGATGCACAGCTGGCAGATGGCGTTCATCATCTCCGGCGCACTGAGCTTCATCTGGGCGATGTGCTGGCTGGTGTTCTATAAACACCCTCGCGACCAGAAAAAATTAACCGACGAAGAACGTGATTACATCATCGGCGGTCAGGAAGCGGCTCACCAGACCAACAACGGCAAGAAAATGTCGCCATGGCAGATTATCCAGACTCGTCGCTTCTGGGGTATCGCCCTGCCGCGTTTCCTGGCTGAACCTGCCTGGGGGACCTTCAACGCCTGGATCCCGTTGTTCATGTTCAAAGTGTACGGTTTTGACCTGAAAGAAATCGCGATGTTTGCGTGGATGCCAATGCTGTTTGCTGACCTCGGCTGCGTTATCGGAGGTTACCTGCCGCCGCTGTTCCAGCGCTGGTTCGGTGTTAACCTGATCGTTTCCCGTAAAATGGTTGTTACCATGGGTGCACTGCTGATGATTGGCCCAGGCTTAATCGGTCTGTTCACCAGCCCATATATTGCTATCGCTCTGCTGTGCCTGGGTGGCTTTGCTCACCAGTCGCTGTCCGGCGCGCTGATTACGCTCTCTTCTGACGTATTTGGTCGTAACGAAGTGGCAACGGCAAACGGTCTGACCGGGATGGCTGCATGGATGGCGAGTACCATGTTCGCCCTGGTGGTGGGTGCACTGGCAGATACCATCGGCTTCAGCCCACTGTTTGCAGTGCTGGCAATCTTCGATCTGTTAGGTGCCCTGGTTATCTGGACCGTGTTGCAAAACAAACAGGTTGATAACGACGAATCGGATACTCCTCATCCGACACAGCAGGCAACCCAGAACTAATCAATATCGATAATTTTTATCCGACAAGCCGCCGTGATTCAGGCGGCTTTTTTCATGCCTGAATATGGTTAGCCGCTCGTAAAAGTGGTATAACAAATTTAGTCTGCCGTACCCTGCCTGGAGAGCATATGGAAATCACCGACGTACGCCGTTTATATCAGCAACTTGCCGCTGAGCTGAAAGAACGCATTGAGCAAGGCGTTTATCTGGTGGGTGATAAGCTACCTGCCGAGCGTTTTATTGCCGATGAGAAAGGCGTCAGCCGAACGGTGGTGCGCGAAGCCATTATTATGCTCGAAGTGGAAGGGTATGTTGAGGTGCGAAAAGGCTCGGGTATCCACGTCATTTCGAATCAGGCTAAGCACCATCAAGCTCCCGATGAAAATATGGAGTTTGCTAACTACGGCCCGTTTGAGCTGCTACAAGCTCGCCAGCTCATTGAAAGCAATATCGCCGAATTTGCCGCGACTCAGGTCACCAAGCAAGACATTATGAAGCTGATGGAGATCCAGGAGAACGCGCGTAAAGAGAAGTGCTTCCGTGACTCCGAATGGGACCTTCAGTTCCACGTGCAGGTGGCCCTTGCCACACAAAATACGGCGCTTGCCGCAATTGTCGAGAAAATGTGGACCCAGCGAGTACATAACCCGTACTGGAAAAAGCTTCACGACCACATTGACGCGCGAACCGTCGATAACTGGTGCGATGACCACGACCAAATTCTGAAGGCGCTTATTCGCAAAGATCCCCATGCGGCGAAGCTCGCCATGTGGCAGCACCTGGAAAACACCAAGCTGATGCTGTTCAACGAAACCAGTGATGATTTCGAGTTTAACGCTGACCGCTATCTGTTTGCGGAGAACCCGGTGGTGCATCTCGATACCGCCTCAGCCGCCGGTAAATAAGCGCGCTGTTATCCCCTTCAGGCTTACCCGACGTTCAGTATGGGTAAGCCTTTGTAAATCCCCTAGCCTCTCCCCGCCCTAACCCGCAAAATCAATCTGCAACAAATTGCAATTTCTATGACGACATTCTGGGCCTTTTGTTACAATCGAATGCTTTTTGTCGTTTTGCAATTATTTCGCCAAAACAAGGACTGTTCAGCGCGTATTTACCGCGATGCTATTAAAATAAAGACAGAGAAGATATCGCAGCGCGTTCAGGCATTACGTTAATCGATGTACCAGGAATCGTGAATGGAACTACTAACCCAACTCTTAAATGCCTTGTGGAGCCAGGATTTCGAAACCCTCGCTAATCCGTCCATGATCGGTATGCTCTATTTTGTCTTATTTATGATTCTGTTCCTTGAGAATGGTCTGTTGCCTGCCGCCTTCCTGCCGGGCGATAGCCTGCTGGTGCTGGTCGGCGTACTGATTGCCAAAGGGGCGATGGGCTTTCCACAAACGGTCATCCTGTTGACCGTGGCCGCAAGTCTCGGCTGCTGGGTGAGTTACATTCAGGGTAAATGGCTAGGCAATACCCGGCTCGTGCAGAACTGGCTTTCGCACTTGCCCGCCCACTATCACCAACGTGCGCACCATTTATTCCACAAGCACGGGCTCTCCGCGTTGCTCGTCGGGCGTTTTATTGCCTTTGTTCGTACCCTGCTCCCCACCATTGCCGGCCTCTCAGGGCTGAACAACGCGCGTTTCCAGTTCTTTAACTGGATGAGCGGGCTGCTGTGGGTATTGATTCTGACCACCCTGGGCTACCTGCTGGGCAAAACGCCGGTCTTCCAGAAATATGAAGATGCGCTGATGTCGTGCCTGATGCTGCTGCCTGTGGTACTGCTGGTATTTGGCCTGATTGGCTCGCTGGTCGTGGTGTGGAAGAAAAAGTACGGTAATCGAGGGTAATTATGGGGTCAAACCACATTCAGTTTCGCCGGTTTGCACTCAGTCTGAGCATCATGTTGATGCTCTGCATCATGCTCTGGCTTTGGGCGGCATTGCAGCACGAAGAGTCCACGCTCGCCATCCGCCCAATGAACCAGGCTAATATGCCAGATGGCTTTGCCATCTCGCACCATCTGGATGCGAATGGCATTCGCTTTAAGAGCATCACGCCAAAGGATGATGCTCTGCTTATCACTTTTGAATCCAGCGAGCAAAGCGCAGCCGCGAAGCGCGTACTGGATAACTCCCTGCCGCACGTCTACGTCATCGCGCTTGGGGATGAAGATAATAACCCTGCAAGTTGGCTATCCCTTCTTCGTGATACCTCGCATCGATTTGGTTAGCAAACTTCCAGGAATCTGAATAATTTCACTAACTTTGGTGATTTTGTATTTTACTTACTATGCTTAGTGTTGTGGTGGCCTTATGTTGTCATCCACGCACTGAGGAAAGTACAGCCGAATGTACTACGCACAATGGAAGGCCTAAACATGAAATACCGCATCATCTTTGTTCTTACTCTTGCTTCGCTCAGCGCCAGCGCGGCGGCGACTTCCCTGTGTCAGGAAAAAGAGCAGGATATTCAGCGTGAAATTGGTTATGCCGAAAAGCATAACAATCAGCACCGGATTGACGGGCTGAAAAAAGCGTTGAGTGAAGTAAAAGCTAACTGCACGGATAGCAAACTGCGTGCCGATCATCAGGAAAAAATTGCCGATCAGAAAGATGAGATCCGCGAGCGCCAGCAGGATTTAAAAGAAGCAAAACAGACCGGTGATGCGGACAAAGTGGCTAAACGTGAGCGCAAGCTCAAAGAAGCCCAAGACGAACTTAACGCGCTGGAATCCCGCGCGTATTGAGTGGAAACCCTTACAGGAGAGATACGATGGCTCGAGATGCAACATCAGAACAGTTACGCGCAGAACTGAAAGCTCTGTCCGATACGCTGGAAGAAGTCCTGAATACTTCCACCGATAAGTCCAAAGAAGAGCTGAGCAAGTTGCGCAGCAAAGCGGAAAGCGCCCTCAAGGAAAGCCGCGTCCGTCTGGGTGAAACCAGCGAAGCTCTGGCAAAACAAACCCGTGAAGCGGCGGCTAAAGCCGATGGCTATGTGCGTGAAAACCCATGGACCGGTGTCGGTATTGGCGCAGCAGTCGGCCTGGTGTTGGGCGTTCTGCTGTCTCGCCGTTAAGTATGAGCGATTCTCACCATGCACAAGGCCCAGGAAAAAACATCCTGGGCATTGGTCAGCGCATTGTCACACTGGTCGTTCAGACGGTGGAAACACGGCTGCGTTTGGCCGTCGTGGAGCTGGAAGAGGAGAAATCTAACCTCATCCAGCTGCTGTTAATGGCAGGGCTTACCCTGCTATTTACCGCTTTCGGCCTGATGAGCCTGCTGGTGTTGATTATCTGGGCCGTCGATCCTCAGTATCGTCTGCCCGTCATGATTGCGACAACCGGTACGCTGCTGCTGCTGGCGTTAATTGGTGGAATATTGACTATCCGCCGTGCGCGCCGTTCAACGTTGTTACTGCATACGCGCAACGAACTGGCAAACGATCGTGCTCTGCTGGAGGACGACGAGAAATGACCCCATTAGGCGATCGTGATACCCGTAAGGCGTTTCTGCTGCGACAGATACAGCAGCAACGTCTCGACCTGAGCGCCAGTCGTCGCGACTGGCTGGATGTGACACAAGTCTACGATCGCAGGTGGAATAAGCTCGTTAGCCTGCGTTCGTGGGCAGTGGTTGCCACAAGCGCGATGGCAGTTGTTTCAGTCCGCCATCCGCGCTTTTTGGTTCGCTGGGCGCGACGTGGTTTTGGCGCCTGGAGCACCTGGCGGATGGCAAAAAACTTACTGCGTTAAATGCTCTTACGTTCGTTAGCAGCTCAATTCGTTGAGCTGCTCAACGCAACCCCCCCCCCCGTGCACCGAGCAACAGTTTTCATCGCAATACCCTTTCGCAATAAGCCCTGGCTCATTCCTTTGTTCCTGCTTTCATTGATTCCTGCCTTAAGTATCCGAAAAAACCAAAAGCGCACCACCCGTGAAGCCAGAACCTGCGTAGCGCCGCGGAGAAAATCTTGCTGCCATACATCGTTGCTCAGATTCTTTGAAGAAGTTCAACAGTTTTCCTTGCTAACAATTGTCATACACCACGGTTATATTTCTCTCCATCGACAGCAGATACACGCTATCGACGTGTAAACGCTCAATAATATGGTTTAACGACCCGCAAGATTCTCTGGAGAGAAAGATGAAAAAATTAGAAGATGTTGGTTTCCTGGTTGCTCGTATTCTGATGCCAATTCTGTTTATTACAGCGGGCTGGGGCAAAATCACCGGGTATGCGGGTACACAGCAATATATGGAAGCCATGGGCGTCCCAGGGTTCCTGCTGCCACTGACCATCCTGCTTGAGTTCGGCGGCGGTCTGGCGATTCTGTTCGGTTTCCTGACGCGTACCACGGCGCTGTTCACCGCAGGCTTTACTCTGCTGACCGCGTTCCTGTTCCACAGCAACTTTGCCGAAGGCGTGAACTCACTGATGTTCATGAAAAACCTGACCATCGCTGGCGGCTACCTGCTGCTGGGTATCACCGGTCCTGGCGCATTCAGCATCGACCGCGTTCTGAACAAAAAGTGGTAAGTACACTATACTGATTCATTAAAAAGCGAGGAGATATCTCCTCGCTTTTGCTATCTGAAGGAGCATGAGATGGGACAATTAGTTGACGGCGTCTGGCAAGACGTCTGGTATGACACCAAATCCACCGGTGGACGTTTCCAGCGTTCAGTCTCCGCTTTTCGCAACTGGCTCACCGCCGACGGTGAACCTGGCCCAACCGGCAACGGCGGCTTTGCCGCAGAAAAAGATCGCTATCACCTGTATGTTTCTCTGGCCTGTCCGTGGGCCCACCGCACCCTGATCCTGCGCACCCTGAAAGGGCTGGAACCTTTTATCTCCGTTTCCGTTGTTAACCCATTAATGCTGGAAAACGGCTGGACGTTTGATGCTGATTTCCCGGCCGCAACCGGGGACTCGCTCTATCAACATCAATTTCTTTATCAGCTTTATCAGCACGCCGATGCAAATTATTCCGGTCGCGTGACCGTCCCGGTACTGTGGGATAAAAAGAATCAGACCATCGTCAGCAATGAATCTGCGGAAATTATCCGTATGTTCAATACCGCGTTTGACGCGCTGGGCGCGAAAGCCGGTGATTACTATCCGCCTGCCCTGCGCGAGCAGATTGATGAACTGAATACCTGGATCTACGACACCGTTAATAATGGCGTCTACAAGGCCGGTTTTGCCACCAGCCAGGCGGCCTATGACGAAGCGGTAGAAAAGGTTTTCAGCTCGCTGGACAGGCTGGAAAAGATCCTCGGTCAGCATCGCTATCTCACCGGTAATCAGTTAACCGAAGCGGATATTCGTTTATGGACCACGCTGATTCGCTTTGATCCGGTCTACGTTACCCACTTTAAATGCGATAAACACCGCATCAGCGATTATATGAATCTGCACGGCTTCCTGCGCGATATTTACCAGATGCCGGGCATTGCCGAAACCGTCAACTTTGACCATATCCGCAACCACTATTTCCGCAGCCATAAAACCATCAACCCGACGGGCATTATCTCAATTGGGCCGTGGCAGGATCTCGATGAACCTCACGGACGCGACGAACGTTTCCGTTAAGGACATTGGGCATCGTTAACGCGACGCCCAATTTATTCACCGCATCAATATTTACCACCAATTCATTCACGACTATCCTTAGATCGATCGCTTTAAAAACAAGTGATTAATGATCAACTGAGGCAAAAAAATGGATTGGTATCTCAAGGTTCTACGTAATTACATTGGGTTTGGCGGTCGCGCCCGCCGCAAAGAGTATTGGATGTTCATCCTGGTGAACGTCATTTTGACGGCCGTGCTAAGCGTGGTGGACAAAATGCTTGGCTGGGAGCGAGCTGGTGGAGAGGGGATCCTGACCACCATTTACGGCATTCTGATTTTTCTACCCTGGTGGGCAGTCCAGTTCCGCCGCCTGCACGACACCGATCGCACCGCATGGTGGCTGTTACTGCTGCTGATACCGGTGGTGGGTTGGATAATCATTATTATTTTCAACTGTCAGAATGGCACGCCGGGGGATAACCGTTTCGGGCCAGATCCTAAACGTCTTTCCTGATAACAGTCACCCGGATGAGGTGCGCGAGCGCCCACTCCGGGTTATTGGCTACCGATTGCTGTAGGCCGTTATGCCGCCATCCGGCATCCCTGCACCATTGTGCCTGATGGCGCTTTGCTTATCAGGCCTACTGACTATTTGACCATCAATAATTTCTGGATCTCACGCAGGCACCAGGATTTTGCCTCACCCATACTGTCACGACGCCACGCCATGATAATGTCAATTTCGCTGGTATATTCTGGGCTGACGACACGCAAGCGCCCCTGCGCAATATCGTCCTCCACCAGCGGATACGGCATGGTCGCGACACCCAATCCCGCCAGCAGCGCCTGACGTTTTTCTTCCATCGACGTCACCGTTAAGCGCGGCTGTTTATCCAGAAGTTGCACCGTCAACACCGGGCGTTCACGCGCGGTATCGGCAATTGCCACCCCCCGATATTTTACTCGCGTGACCTCAGAAAGCGGCTCTGCCTCCTGGTGAATAGGGTGATCCGGGGCGGCCACGTACACATTCATCACCGAATACAGCTTGCGGGAATTAATCTCGGTCGATGAGCGAAAATGCATATCCGGCGCAATCACGATATCCGCGCGCCCTTGTTCCAGCCGCTCCCAGGCGCCCGCCAGCACTTCGGTAATAATCGACAGCTGGGTGTTAGATTTGGTGGCCAGCTTCTCAACCAGCGGGAACAACGTCGGCGTCGGGATAAGCGCTTCAGCCACAATCGTGAGATGAGTTTCCCAACCGCGCGCCAGCGCTTCGGCATCGGTCGTCAGCTTGTCCGCCGCTTCCAGCAGAACGCGTCCGCGCTCCAGCAGCATACGTCCTACGTTGGTGAATTTTGTTCGATGACCTGAACGGTCAAATAACACCACGTCCAGCTCTTCTTCGAGCTTTTGCATGGTGTAACTTAATGCAGAAGGCACACGTCCCAGCTCATCGGCAGCGGCGGCAAAGCTGCCGCGTCTATCGATGGCGTCCATTACTCGTAGTGCTTCAAGCGTCAGTGCTCTTTCTTTAGCCATGGCGTTATCATTCAGGAAATTTGAACATACCGGGCAGAATATCTGGCTAACAATGCAGCGTCCATACCTTTACCATTGATTTAGTGTAAAGGAGGGTCAAGAAGATGATTACCACGAGAACAGCTAAACAGTGCGGGCAGGCCGATTACGGCTGGTTACAGGCTCGCTATACCTTCTCATTTGGGCACTACTTTGATCCGAAACTGTTGGGTTACGCTTCTCTGCGCGTGTTGAATCAAGAAGTTCTCGCGCCCGGCGCGGCCTTCCAGCCAAGAACTTACCCCAAAGTGGATATCCTGAATCTCATTTTAGAAGGTGAAGCCGAATATCGTGACAACGATGGGCATCATGTCAAAGCGAAAGCCGGTGAGGCGTTGCTTATCGCCACCCAGCCCGGCGTGAGCTACAGCGAGCATAATCTCAGCAAAGACAAATCGTTAACCCGGATTCAAATCTGGCTGGACGCCTGCCCGGAGCGCGAAAACTCACGTGTGCAGAAGTTAAAACTGCTTGATTCCGCGCATCAATTATTGGCCTCCCCGGACGGCAGCGAGGGCAGCCTGCAACTGCGTCAGCAGGTCTGGCTGCACCATATCAATCTGGATAAAGGTGAGCAGGTCAGCCTGCCGCTGCACGGGCCGCGCGCTTATTTGCAGTCCATTCACGGTACGGTGCATGCGCTGGCGCATGATGATGCCCAGAAACAGGCCTTAACCTGCGGTGATGGCGCATTTATTCGTGATGAAGCCAATATCACACTGGTGGCTGATACCCCGTTGCGCGCTTTGCTGATAGATTTACCGATATAGTCATTATCAGGAAGATGAACGCAAATGAGTAAAAGAAACCATAAAAAGCAGCAGGTTGTGAAATCGGCGCCGCAGGCTAAAACGACGCCGACCGAGTTTGGATTTGAAGAGATGCTGGGCGAGCTGGAGGCCATTGTGGTTGCCGCCCAGAAAAGCCAACAGGCTGAAGAGCAAGCGGCTTAACGCCCCTATCGCGGCACCCTTCTTCATGGTGGTGCCGCCAGAAGGGTTTAACTGCACAACACCTTGATCGCCAGCCCGCCGCGTGATGTTTCACGGTATTTATCGTTCATATCCTTGCCGGTTTCATACATTGTCTCAATCACTTTATCGAGTGACACCCGGGCTTCGCTGGTTCTCTGCATCGCCATTCTCGCCGCGTTAACGGCTTTCACGGCGTTGATCGCGTTGCGCTCGATGCAGGGAATTTGTACCTGTCCACCGACCGGATCGCAGGTTAATCCGAGGTTGTGCTCCATCGCGATTTCCGCGGCCATACACACCTGCTGCGGGCTACCGCCGAGCAGTTCTGCAAGGCCCGCCGCCGCCATGGAGGCCGCCACTCCAACCTCCCCCTGACATCCCACTTCCGCCCCGGAAATAGACGCATTTTGCTTATATAAACCGCCAATCGCGCCCGCCGTCAGTAAAAAACGCGCTACTGAATTGCCGTTTACCGTGCGGCGGAATTTATCATAATAGGCCAGCACGGCTGGGACGATCCCGCAGGCTCCGTTCGTCGGCGCGGTCACCACGCGGCCGCTTGCCGCATTTTCTTCACTGACCGCCAGGGCAAACATATTGATCCAGTCGATAACGTTCATCGGATCGCTGGAGGTGCTGTCGCTGGAGACCAGCCGCCGACGCAAAGCCACCGCCCGACGCGGTACTTTCAGCGGGCCGGGAAGCGTGCCTTCGGTATTCATACCGCGCTCGATCCCGGTTTGCATTACATGCCAGATCCGGGCTAAGCGAGCGTCGATCTCCTCCTGGCTGCGCAGCGCCAATTCGTTTTTCATCATCAAGCCCGATATCGATAAGCCGTGCTCTTTACATTGCGCCAACAGGTCGCTTGCAGAATGGAACGGATACGGCACCGGCTGCTCAACCTCGAACTCCTGACCAAACTTAGCATCTTCAACGATAAAACCACCGCCAATCGAGTAATAGGTTTTACTCAGCAGCATGTTCTCGGCGTCCCACGCGGTAAAACGCAGTCCATTTTCATGGCGAGGAAGATATTCATCATGAAAAACAACATCATCAGCCACAGAGAAAGGAATTACCGCAGCGCCCTGAGCGACGCAGAGGCGTCCGCTGCGTTCCACGGCGCGAATAAAAGCGGGAATAGCATCAATATCAACGCGATCGGGGCTGTTTCCGGCTAATCCCATAATCACGGCAACATCGGTGGCATGGCCTTTGCCGGTGAGTGAAAGTGAGCCGTAGAGATCGACCACCAGACGGTTTGTCTGCGACAAAAGACCTGACGTACTCAGCTCATCAATAAATGCTTTCCCTGCATTCATTGGCCCGACGGTATGTGAACTTGATGGCCCAACGCCGATTTTGAACATGTCGAAAGTACTGATCATAGCCTCAACCTCGTTCCAACTTAAAATGAAGGGCTACCGTAAAGTAGCCCGCCCAAGCGCAGCGCCGCCGGGAAACCGTGTGTAGAGAACGGTGATATTCCCGGGGTCGCTTGCGCTCGCCCGGGCTACCACGGTCAGATTGCCTGAGTGAACGTGCGTGAGATAACATCCTGCTGCTGTTCATGGGTCAGCGCATTAAAGCGCACAGCGTAGCCGGACACGCGGATCGTCAGGTTCGGGTAATTTTCCGGGTGGGCGATAGCGTCCAGCAGCATGTCACGGTTCATCACGTTAACGTTAAGATGCTGGCCCCCCTCTACCGATTGCTCATGGTGGAAATAGCCATCCAGTAGCCCAACCAAGTTAGTTTTTCGCACCGTTTCTTCTTTCCCCAGCGCCGCTGGGACGATAGAGAAGGTGTAGGAAATTCCGTCCTTCGCATAGGTAAACGGCAGTTTCGCCACCGACGTCAGCGAGGCAATGGCACCTTTACGGTCACGCCCATGCATCGGGTTCGCCCCCGGTGCAAACGGCGTACCAGCACGGCGTCCATCAGGGGTGTTCCCCGTTTTCTGGCCGTAGACCACGTTTGAGGTAATAGTCAGAATGGACTGGGTCGGTACTGCATGGCGGTAAGTTGGCAGCACTTTGATTTTCTTCATAAAGCGTTCAACCAGATCGCAGGCAATGCTGTCGACGCGCTCATCGTTGTTGCCGTACTGCGGATATTCCCCTTCAATATCAAAATCTACCGCCAATCCATTCTCATCACGGATAGGTTTCACGCGGGCATATTTGATGGCTGACAGGGAGTCGGCAGCGACCGATAATCCGGCCATGCCGCAGGCCATTGTGCGATGAACATCCCGCTCGTGGAGGGCCATCAGTGATGCTTCATAGCTGTATTTATCATGCATATAGTGGATAACATTCAGAGCGCTGATGTACTGCACGGCAAGCCAGTCCATAAAGTGATCCAGACTGTCCATAACCGTATCGTAATTCAGCACCTCGTCCATCAGCGGCGCCGTTTTTGGCCCCACCTGAATCTTCAGCTTCTCATCAACACCGCCGTTGATCGCATAGAGCAGCGTTTTCGCAAGGTTGGCGCGCGCGCCGAAGAATTGCATCTGTTTACCGATAACCATCGGGCTGACGCAGCAGGCTATGGCGTAGTCGTCACTGTCGAAATCTGCGCGCATCAAATCATCATTTTCGTATTGCAGCGATGAGGTGACGATTGAAACCTGAGCGGCATATTGTTTAAAAGCAACCGGGAGCGCTTCCGACCACAGGATGGTCAGATTAGGCTCGGGAGCTGGCCCCATGGTGTGGAGCGTATGCAGATAACGGAAGGAGTTCTTGCTCACCAACGTACGGCCATCCAGCCCCATTCCGCCAATCACTTCCGTCGCCCAAATCGGATCGCCGGAGAACAGCGTGTCGAACTCAGGCGTGCGCAGGAAGCGCACCATGCGGATCTTCATAATGAAGTGATCGATAAGTTCCTGCGCCTGCTGTTCGCTTAACAGCCCGGCCTTCATATCACGTTCAATATAGATATCGAGGAACGTGGCGGTACGCCCCAGCGACATCGCGCCGCCATTTTGTGATTTCACCGCCGCCAGATAGGCAAAGTAGAGCCACTGCACCGCTTCCTGGGCATTGGCGGCAGGGCGGGAAATATCGTAACCATATTTCGCCGCCATCTCCTGCATTTGCAGCAGCGCACGGCGCTGTTCTGAGAGTTCTTCACGCAGGCGCAGCGTGGCTTCAAGGTTCTGCCCCCACTCCAGGTTGGTCTGTAAATCCGCAAACTGCAGCTCACGTTCGCGCACCAGATAGCCGATACCGTAGAGGGCAACACGACGATAATCCCCGATAATGCGACCACGCCCATAGCCATCCGGCAAACCGGTCAGCACGCCAGATTTACGGCAGCGCAGCATATCCGGCGAGTAAGCGTCAAAGACGCCCTGATTATGGGTCTTACGCAGCGCCGTGAACTGATATTCAAAATCAGCATCCATTTCACGCCCGTAAGCCTCAAACGAACTTTTGATCATGTTGATGCCGCCAAACGGATGCAGCGCGCGCTTTAACGGCTTATCCGTTTGCAGACCAACAATTTTCTCGCATGCTTTATCGATATAGCCGGCGTCGTGCGCGGTAATCGTTGTGGCGATATTGGTATCAAAATCCACCGGCGCATGGGTTGCGTTTTCAATACGAATACCGGCCAGAACTTTTTCCCACAACGCGGTAGTCGCAGGCGTGGCCTCAGCAAGGAAAGATTCATCCCCTTCATAAGGCGTGTAATTACGCTGGATAAAATCGCGCACATTAATTTCATGCTGCCAATCGCTACCGTTAAATCCTCGCCATGCATCGGCAAACAGCCTATCGTTAATATCGATATCTACCTTCATGAAAATTCTTCTCTTAATAATAAGAGCCTATCCCAGTAGGCGTAATTGTTGAAGCCAGTTTGGTGCCGGACAGCGCTTCGATCCCGGAGCGTACACGTAGTACGTGAGGATTTCGAGCACTGCCTGGTGCCAAAATGGCGAATAAAATAGCCTAATGGGATAGGCTCTAAAAGTGATTAAATCAGGCGTATTCAGCAACCGTATTAATATTTCCCAGGCGGATTGCATCCAGCGCAATCATTTTTTCTTCATTCGTCGGAATAACAGCACACAGCACCCGTGAATGTTTTTCAGAAATAATCCGCTCACCGTGAGAATTAGGTTGTTTGTTCATCTGGGGATTTAACGCAATACCCAGCACCTGCAAATGCTCAATAACCAGTTGGCGAATTAAAACCGAATTTTCACCAATACCGCCGGTAAAAATAATGCCATCCAGACGCGTCAGGGAAGCGGCATGCCCGGCAATATGACGGGCAATGCGATGAACAAAGGTTTTAATCGCCAGCCGCGCGCGTTCATGGCCTTCGTGCCAGGCCTTCTCCAGCGTGCGTAAATCAGATGACAGGCCGGAGATGCCCAGTAACCCCGACTCCTTATTCACTACGCGCTCAAGGTCGCTCATGGTTTGCTGAGTCTGACTGGCAATCCACGCCATGGCGCCAAAATCCACGTCGCCGCAGCGCGTTCCCATCATCAAACCTTCCAGCGGCGTCATTCCCATGGAGGTATCGACGCTGTTGCCATTATGTACCGCGCAAATGGATGCGCCGTTACCTAAGTGAGCAATCACCAACCCAGAATCCTGCTGGGGAAGCCCCAGTAATTCATAGGCCCGACGGGAGACGTAGCGGTGAGATGTCCCGTGGAAACCGTAGCGGCGCACGCCCAGCTCCTCGGTATATTTCCAGGGTAATCCATAGAGATACGCCTCAGGCGGCAGCGTCTGATGGAAACTGGTATCAAACACCGCCACCTGCGGTACGCACGGGAAAAGGTGCCTTGCAGACTCAATCCCGTTCAGGTTGGCGTAGTTATGCAATGGCGCCAGTGGCGAAACTTTACGGATGTTCTCAATGACTGAATCCGTTATTAATACCGACTGGGTGAATATATCGCCACCGTGCGCAATGCGGTGGCCAATTAAGGCCACGCTGTCTATGAGATTGCGTTTTTCCAGTTCAAATGAAATGGCTTGTAATGCCACCTCATAAGTCGGTTGGGATAATGCAGAAGCCTCGCCACCATTAATTGATAACCCCGCTCGCTCGGTATTTATTCCTTCCGCAATACCCGCCAGTAATACATCATGAGTTTCAACATCCAATACGGAAAATTTAATCGACGACGAACCGCTATTAATCACCAGTACAACCGGAAATTCATTCATATCACACTCCACTCATCCTGAGTAAGATAATTAAAATAACTTATACACAATATTCAGAATGGTCAGCAGGCCAATCGCGGTGACAAAAACGTTATCCAGCTTGCCACGGTATTTCGCCAGCGCCGGAACTTTGCGGATAGCGTACATCGGCAGCAGACACAGCAGCGAGGCAATAATCGGCGCGCCCATTGCTTCAATCAGGTCCAGAATATTCGGGTTGGCGTAAGCCACAACCCAGGTAGAGCCCATGATGAAAATCATGCTGATGGTGTTGAGCTTACCGGTAGAGACCTTCGTTTTATCGCCCTTATAGCCGAACTTCAGCACCAGGCCATTTAACCCTTCCAGCGTGCCCAGGTAGTGTCCAAAGAAAGATTTAAAGATAGCGACCAGCGCAATAATAGAAGCACCGTATTCCAGCGTGGTTGCAAATGTCGATTTTTCACCCGCCATGGTAGAGAAGTGGTTCGCCAGATAAGAGAGCACCGGAATGTTTTGCGCTTTCGCTTCGGCCATATTTTGTGGCGAGAGAGTGAACAGGCAGCTAAAGGCAAAGAACATCACCACCGCAACCATCAACATACTGGCGCGAGAGATGATTTTTGAACATTTCTGTTCGGTAAATTCACGGCCAAACTCACCTTCATATTCCTCACGTTTTGAGACCACAAACGAGGAGACAATCGGTGAAAAGTTAAAGGAGAACACCATGATGGAAATACCCAGCCATACCGTTACCAGGATACCGTCATGGCCGGCCATTGAGATTTCACTCAGATTCACCTGACTGATGACGGCTGAGTTCCAGTAAGGAATGAGCGACAGGGAAATCAACACCAGGCTTGCGATAAACGGGAACACCAGGAAGCTCATCACCTTGACCATCAGGTCTTTACCGAAATAGATAACGAACGCCATCAACAGCAGCAGGAACATCGCCACCAGCCCACGGTTCAGCGCCGGCATTTGTAGCTGGTTTTCCCAGAAGGTCATAAAAGTATTGGTAATGGTAACGCCGTATATCCATAACAGCGGACAGATTGCGAAGAAATACAGAAACGTAATGACCACCCCGCCCATTTTCCCGAAGTGCTCTTCAACCGTTTCGGTGATATTACCGGAAGGATTCGAGCCGGAAAGGCACAGACGCGCCAGAGCACGGTGGCAATAAAACGCGATAGGATAAGCCAGCACCAGCATTAACAGTATTGGGATCAGACCGCCATAACCTGCACGAATAGGGAAGAATAAAACCCCGGCGCCGATTGCTGTACCAAATAATCCTAACGTCCACGTGGTATCTGATTTGCGCCAGGAGGACTCTTTGGCTGAACTAACATTAATACTTTCTGTTGTACTCATAACGTATCCTTTGATTAATGTTTTCGTTGTTTTAAAACGTCAGGCAGCCGTACACCAAACGTGTAATATAGATGCTGCCTGCAACAGTCAGAGAAATAATTTACGCTGCAACAAATCCTGTAATTTGAGAAACACGTGACAGGTCAATATTTCCGCCAGAAATAATGCTGACCGTTTTCCGCCCCTTAATATACTCATCAAGCTTGCCACTTAATAACGCCGCACATGCCAGTGCGCCTGCGCCTTCAGTGATAATTTTATTACGCTGGATCAGTGCCACCATACTGTCACGAATTTCATCTTCGGTGACCAATACAATATCGTCGACGAGCTGACGAACAATTTCGAAGGTTAAATTTCCGGGACGCGCCACATCACAACCGTCCGCCAGCGTGGTGCTGGTGCGATGATTGGTGATAGCACCCGCGTAGAACGAGGCCGCCATTCCGTGTACGTTTTCCGACTGCACGCCGATGATTTTAATCGTTGGGTTAATCGATTTTATCGCCGTTGCAATCCCGGCAATCAGCCCACCGCCGCCAATTGGTACAATGACGTTATCGACATCATAGAGATCTTCCAGTATTTCCAGGCCAATGGTTCCCTGCCCCGCGATGACTAACGCATCGTCATAAGGTGGGATAAAAATACGTCCTTCCATTTCGACGATTTCACTGACTTTGGCGATGGTATCGTTGAAGTTATCTCCGTGCAGAATGACCTCTGCCGAGTAATCCTGTGTCGCCGCCACTTTAGACTTTGGCGCCCCTTTCGGCATCACAACTTTGCCGTCAATGCCCAGCATGGCGCAGGAGAGGGAAACGCCCTGTGCATGGTTGCCCGCCGAACACGCCACCACCCCTTTACGGCGTTCAGCATCCGATAGAGCGCTCAATTTATTGAAAGCACCGCGGATCTTAAACGAGCCGGTGCGCTGCATATTTTCAAATTTAAGGAATATCTCGCCTTTGCATTTTTCACTGAGATAATTCGAACGCGGCATCCCGGTTTTATAAATTTTACCGGCAAGTCTTTTTTTCGCTGTTTTAATATCATCAAGAGTAACAGGCAGGTCGTATGTAATATGCATTTTATCCTCTTATCAGAATAGCGTTCTGATTTTAGACAATAATAAAGTGTCAGAGTAATACGTCGCTCTGGGTTTCTTTTAAATTAAGCAGCAGCCTTTTTTTAATTCACCGCAACGGCCTCGTTTCGCGAAGAGTATTTTTTCGCAAGCTCAACCAGCACTGAGGCAGATTTTTTTATACGGTAATTCTTTGACCAAATGGCTGCGTAGCGCGCTACCGGTAAATCATCTTCAACCGGTAACATAATAAATTGGTCTGAACCGAAAGGGGCGATCATATCTTTCGGAATAACGGTTAAAAAACCGGCGTTTAAAACCAGGTTATAAATAGTGACGACCGAGTCGGTTTTGACGATGCTTTCAGTATTGATGTGGTGATGATGAAGGGTGTTGAGTAATTCTTTGTAGTAGCCCATATCCGTCTGCGGTAAAACCCACTGCTCATTCGAGAGCGATTCCAGCGTTAGCGTTGACGTACACGTTCGCGATTTTGCGGCGACCACAACAAATTCAGACTCAAAAAGCAGTTCAACCTGTAAATCCTGAAGCTGCATTTCATCGTTCAGCGTTCCAATGGCAAAATCCAGGCGGCCATCACGCAGCGCTGGCAAGAGCGAGGAGAGCTGATTTTCAAACATCGTGACCTGAGCTGCCGGAAACACCTCTTTGAAGGTTTTAATCATTTCAGGCAGGAAGGTGAAACCGATAAGCGATGGATAACCGAATGAGACATCAACGACGCTGCTGCAGCTCAGGCTGTTTATCTCGTTGACCATATTGGTCATTTCACGAGTGATAGATTCTGAATAGTTGAGCAACACCTGCCCGGCACTGGTGAGCGTGACACCGGTATTTTTACGGATCATCAGTTCGATACCAAAGTTCGATTCGATATCGTTAATAATCTTACTGATCGCCGGCTGGGTAAGACCCAGCTGCCTTGCAGCGGAGCCGAAAGAGCCACTTCTAATGACTTCCTGAAACACGACGAGTTGCTGTGTTTTTGGTAGAAGAACATTATCCATTTTTCTCTCCCCGTTATTTTCACTTGGCGAGATGGATTCTAATAAATATAGCCACGAAAGATATGTGCTATCTCTCACAATTCAGTTTAACACTCTCTTACAACTCAAATAAAAATAGATAAAAAGACTTTTAAATCAAATCGATAGGTGCAATTCAAAGTGGCATTATGATGATTTTCATCAACGAAATAATGGTATATAAATTTATTTTATGGCGATAATTAATACAATTTAACCCTGACAAAAATATATAAAAAAGATCACCATTCAACCATTTCTCGGCTAAATTACACGCACCCATAAAATTAACATTATTTTTAATTTATAAAATAAACCGATAAAAATTTATTTATTTACGCTTTTATTCGCGCAACATCACATAACTCCGACGCCATATTCATAATTATCAGCATATACATATCATTTATTTTAACAAAAAATAAACATACAACCCCAAACAATGCCCACACATAAATACTGCATTCGCATACATTGGCAACCGAAAAGACCAACCAATCTGACGACAGCGCACATTAAAACCATCAGAAATATCATAAACAGCGTTTTGTGCGTGGCATCGCATTTCTACGAAATGGTCGTTTTGCACAAGGGGGAAATAGACGTTGAGGGGGCAGGAAAACACGGTCAGACGTAAAAACCCCGGCTCAAGGCCGGGGCGTATTTCAGGCCAGTTTGCTGGCCATAATTTCAATCACCTGTTTGTCGGTTTGCTGCATAGAGTGGCAGGCCAGTGAGCAAAGGTTACTGATCGACTGCTCCACATCGTTCGCGACAATGCCCTCATTGCCCGTCACCGCAGTTTCATCCAGCGCCATCAGCACCGCTTTCCACGCCGACGAGACGCTGGTGGAGACCTTCATCGCGCAACTGTTGGAGGCACCATCACAAATCATCCCGCTGACATCGCCAATCATGCTGCTAATCGCCATTGAGATGCTGCGATAGCTGCCATCAATAAGCCAGCAAATGCCCGCTGCCGCGCCCATTGAGGCCGTTGTTGCCGCACACAATGCTGACAGCATAGGCAACTGATGATGAATATAGATAGCCGTCATGTGCGACAAAATAAGCGCTCGCGCCAGTTTTTCCTGCGAGCACGCCAGATGCTCAGCCACCACCACGACCGGCATGGTGGCAGCAATGCCCTGATTACCCGACCCCGAGTTGCTCATTGCAGGTAAGCACGCTCCGCCCATACGCGCATCGGAGGCCGCCGAGGTGCGGATCATGATGTCACTCAACAGATCTTTCGCCAGCAGCCCGCGCTCACGCTGGCGCTGTAGCGTCACGCCAATATGCAGACCATACTGCGTGCGCAAGCCTTCGTGAGATAACGCATTGTTCAGCAACGCCGCATCCAGAATGAAGCTGATTTTGTCAAAAGGAGCCTGCTCGGCAAACTCTACCACCTGTTTGAGCGTTACCTCTGAAAGCGAGACCGCCTGCTCTTCTGTTTCACCGCCACAGCGGCTGGCGTCCAACAGCGTAACGCCATTTTTTACGATACGGATGACCCGCGTATGGCCGCCCGCAATGGTGACGGTGGCAGATTCATCTGCGGTATAAACGGTGGCACTGGCATAGAGCACTTCATCGCACGGTTGTGCAATCGTCACCGACACCTTGCCGCTGGCCAGCAGCACCTTTCCTGCCGCAATCGCCTCTACCGACGCGCTTTTCAGCACTTCCAGACCCGCCTGCGGATCGCCGCCCAGCGCCCCAATTGCGGCGGCAATCGGCAGCCCAACCATGCCCGTACCCGGTACGGTCACCCCCATCCCGTTCTTCATAAGATTAGGAGAGACTTTGGCCTCGATGTGGCTCACACGACCAGCGAGGTGGGAGGCCGCGATAGCGCTTGCCAACGCCAGCGATACCGGTTCAGTACAGCCCATCGCCGGTTTAACATTCTGCTTCACCGCTTTAATCAGCGCATCCCACAGCGGGTTCATTTTGACTTCAACCATTTTTACCACCAATTAATCAGGAAAATGCCAGGAATGGAGAGACGCACAGCAGTAAACCGGTGATGATGATGATCACCAAAGAAGCACCTTTATATTTATGCAGCGCGGGAACCTTGTAGACCAGCCAGGCCGGGATCAGACAGCCCACCATCCCGAAAATAGGACTACAGATAGAGGTAAAGCTCAGCACCGGCGCATTGAGCACAATTGCGCTCCAGGCCAGCAGGATAGCGAACAGCATGATGCCGCGCTGTACCAGCTTTTGATTGATTTTCTCTTCCGGCATTTTGCGGCGCAGCAGGTTAATCACAATCCCCTGCGTGGCCTCACGAAAGCCCAGGTACACCCCGAAGAACGCGGTCATCACAGCAAAGATATTGAGAATAACGCTGACCACCGTAACCCATGCACCCGCGCTACCGTTGATGAACTGGGCGGCAATCGCCAGCGCCGAGATGTTCTGCTCATAGGCTTTCACCGCTTCATCATGCCCCATCGCCAACGTGAACGAGACGGCATAGAAAAAGACCACCACAAACAGAATCCCGAAGGCGATATTCATGGCGCGCAGCGCTTTATGTCGGGCAACTTCGCGTGATTTTTCCTTCGAGCGATAGGAGATAACCATCGGACTTAGGGTCTGAATAAACAAGATTGAAGTCAGCGTAAACGGCAGCGTGATAATCGCATTTTTAATCAGCAGCCCCATCGGCGGTAGCGTACCGGCGTTATACAGATGCCACATTCCCACCATCGACGCCCCTAATGCCGCCACCACCAGCAATTTGGTCAGCACCATAAAGCTTGAGACTTTAAACAGCAGCTTTTCGCCGCGCGATGAAATGGCAACCAGCACGCAGATAAGCACCAGGCCATAGAATGGATTTTCAGATAGCAGTCCGTCGGTGACGCCGAAGGTATGCAGATAAGAAGCGCTGTCGTTGGTGATGGCCGTGGAGTACACGAACATCCAGATAACCAACATAATGAAATAGAGCGCACCTAATAAAATCCCCCAGTTTTTACCGAGGTAGCCACTGATAACGCTGGGATAGTCTTTACACTCCGGGGATTCGGCGAGGGTATTAATAAACAAGCGCTGGAAAAGATACATCGCCGGATAGCCAACGATTGAAGAGAGAAGGAAAACCCACAATCCCATCAATCCCACCTGAACGGGCAAGAACACGATCCCGGCGCCTATCGCCATCCCGATACTCATGATGATCCAGCCCACATCGGTACTGTCGAACTTTATTGCCGTCTGCCACTCACTTTCCGACATCCCCGCTCGCGCTGCGGCAGTCGACGTGCGCACGGGTACCACTGAGATTGTTTCCATAACAAAGTCTCACTCTTGGTGTGTAGGGTTTATTGTTCTAATGCGGTTTGATATTCCAGAAAAACTGAATATTGCAGTTATATTCACTGCCTTTTTCAGAGTGAGTAAATAATAGCGCGGGTTAAGGAGAAAAAGATTGCCGGTTATTGCGTCAGGCCGGGCTAGAAAGAGAAGATATTTCCCCTATCAGCGGAATATCAGTCCTGTAATTTCTCTTTTAACTAAAAAAGAGAGGAATGGATTGTTTTGATGCGTTCCATAAACACCATAACATTATGTTTATTAACGATTTTATGATTTCGGTACTTTTGTACGTAGGCTTTAGCTAAGACGAAGGTGTGAGATAGCGCATAAGTTAAGGTTAATGAAATGTTGCTTTTATAAAAGCAAAAAAATGAGGCTTATCACAAAGTTAAACAGATTCAGTTAATAACTCTATTCTTTGTAAGGATATGGTAACTATTTAGCATAATGCGCTCATGCGCAGCCCGGCTCCTGGAAAGCAAAAACCCCGCCGAGGCGGGGTTTTTTAAGAGGTGAAACTGACCGATAAGCCGGGTTCTGTCGTTGGACAGTCATTCATCTAGGCCAGCAATCGCTCACTGGCTCAAGCAGCCTACCCGGGTTCAGTACGGGCCGTACCTTATGAACCCCTATTTGGCCTTGCTCCGGGTGGAGTTTACCGTGCCACGGACTGTTACCAGCCGCGCGGTGCGCTCTTACCGCACCCTTTCACCCTTACCTGATCCCACTTGCGTGGGCCATCGGCGGTTTGCTCTCTGTTGCACTAGTCGTGGGCTGTTACACCCCCCAGGCGTTACCTGGCACCTCGCCCTATGGAGCCCGGACTTTCCTCCCCTCCGCCCGTCTCCCCCGAAGAGGACGACGACAAAGCGGCGACTGTCTGGTCAGCTTCGGCGCGAAGTATAGAGGGTTTGCGCGACGATGTCACCCTTGAGTGAGCATCCCCACCTTAATCGTCGCGGCAACATTACGTGAGGTCAGGTAAATGTTGTCCGCCGCCTCGCGAAATGCCTCTTCTAGTGAGCCAATGCGGTTCAACACGCTGAACACCGAATCAATGCCGTACTGATGCACAATCCCGACATCGCGGGTCAGACTACCGGCAATGCCAATCACCGGTTTACGGTATTTCTTCGCCACGCTGGCGACGCCAACCGGCACTTTACCGTGAATACTCTGGCTATCAAGGCGACCTTCTCCGGTCACCACCAGCGTGCAGTCATGAATATGTTCTTCCAGATTGAGCGCCTGGGTAACAATCTCGATGCCGCTGCGTAACTCAGCGCCAAGAAACGCCATTAAAGCTGCGCCCATACCGCCAGCCGCGCCGGAGCCGGGAACCTCTTTCACGTCCACCCGCAGCGATTTTTTAATCACCTCGGCGAAGTGGGCAAGGTTATTATCCAGCTCAACAATCATCGCCTCGCTGGCCCCTTTTTGGGGGCCAAAGATGCGGGATGCGCCAAACGCGCCCGTAAGCGGGTTGGTCACATCACAGGCCACCCGGATGCTGCAATCTTGCAAACGGCTATCAAGACCGCTGATATCAATATGATTCAGGCTTATCAGGCTACCGCCGCCAAAGCCGATTTCAGCACCATTGGCATCACACAGTTTTGCCCCCAGTGCCTGTACCATTCCGGCCCCACCGTCATTCGTGGCGCTGCCGCCGATACCGATAATGATTTTTTTCACCCCGCTTTCCAGCGCCTGTAGCACAAGCTCTCCGGTGCCGTAAGAGGTGGTAATTAACGGATTGCGTAACTCAGGAGACACCAGCGCCAGACCGCTGGCGGCCGCCATCTCAATAAACGCCGTACTGCCGTCGCCCGAGAGCCCCCACTGGGCCAAAACGGCATCGCCTAAAGGGCCGGTGACCGTTGAGGTCATCACTTGCCCCTGCGTGGCTGCGATCATCGCCTCAACCGTGCCTTCTCCACCGTCGGCGACCGGCACGGAGACAAACTGCGCCTGGGGAAAAATTTCCCGAAATCCTTTTTCTATTGCCTGTGCTACCTCAGAGGCAGAAAGACTTTCTTTATAAGAGTCTGGGGCGATAACGATTTTCATATCTGAGCCTATTCGCGCACGACGCCGGATGGCGTGGCCTACTGTGTAGGCCCGGTCAGCGTACCGCCACCGGGCACCACGTCCTTAGCGAGAAATTTCGACTTTCGCCAGCTTCTCGTAGTAGCACGCAATTGCGCTATGGTCGGCGGTTCCCAGACCGTCGGCACGCAGTGCCTGCATCATCTCCATCACCGCCGCCGTCAGCGGCAGCTGCGCGTCGACGCCGTGGGAGGTATCCAGCGCGTTGGCCAGATCTTTAATGTGCAGATCGATACGGAAGCCCGGCTTGAAGTTTCTGTCCATGACCATCGGCGCTTTCGCATCCAGCACGGTGCTGCCTGCCAGGCCGCCACGAATTGCCTGATACACCAGATCCGGGTCGACGCCCGCTTTAGTCGCCAGCGTCAACGCTTCCGACATGGCGGCGATATTCAGCGCCACAATCACCTGGTTTGCCAGCTTGGTCACGTTGCCCGCACCAATTTCACCGGTGTGCACCACGGAGCCTGCCATCGCTTTCATCAGATCATAATATTTGTCGAAGATCGCTTTATCACCGCCCACCATCACCGACAGCGTGCCGTCGATAGCTTTTGGTTCGCCGCCGCTGACCGGCGCATCGAGCATATCCACGCCCTTCGCCTTCAGCGCATCGCTAATTTCACGGCTTGCCAATGGAGCAATCGAGCTCATATCAATCAGCACGGTGCCCGGTTTTGCCCCGTCGATAATGCCGTTTTCACCCAGCGCAACGTCTTTAACGTGCGGAGAGTTTGGCAGCATGGTGATGATCACATCACACTGCTCGGCAATCGCTTTTGCCGTTGTCGCCGATTCCGCGCCCGCGGCAATCAGTTCAGCAACCGTTTCAGGATTACGGTCAGAAACCACCAGCGAGTAACCTGCTTTCAGCAGATTTTTACTCATTGGTTTACCCATGATGCCCAGACCAATAAAGCCAACTTTCATCGTCATTTCCTCAATTTTGCAGTAATTCGCCAGGGGTTATTTTTTAAAAGCGTCAGCTAACTTCTGGGTTCCAGCGCGGAATACGCCCAGATCGCTGCCTACGGCCACAAAGGTGGCGCCCCATTCCAGGTAACGGCGCGCATCAGCTTCAACCGGTGCCAGGATGCCGCTTGGTTTACCGTGCGCTTTGGCACGGGCAAAAATATGTTGAATCGCTTTTTGCACTTCCGGGTGTGATGCATTGCCAAGATGGCCGAGTGCTGCCGCTAAATCGCTTGGGCCAACAAAGATCCCATCTACGCCTTCGGTAGCCGCAATGGCGTCCACGTTATCCACGCCCAGCTGGCTTTCGATTTGTACCAGGATGGTGATGTTCTTGTTCGACTGCGCAAAGTAATCCGGCACGGTGCCAAACATGTTGCCGCGGTGAGACACGGAGACGCCGCGAATACCTTCCGGCGGATAACGGGTGGAGGAGATCGCCTGCGCCGCCTCTTCCTGAGTTTCCACAAACGGAATCAGGAAGTTGTAGAAACCGATATCCAGCATACGTTTGATAATCACCGGTTCGTTGGTTGGGATGCGAACCACCGGCGCGCTAGCGCTGCCTTTTAACGCCATCAGCTGTGGGATAAGCGTCGTGACATCGTTCGGCGCATGTTCGCCGTCGAGCACCAACCAATCGAACCCAGCCAGACCTAAAACTTCCGTGCTGATTGGGCTAGACAGCGCTGACCAGCAACCAATCTGGATTTCTTTTGCAGCCAGTGCTGCTTTGAATTTGTTAGGGAAAATCGCGTTATCCATTTTCTTTACCTTAAGTGAGTCGTGACTTATTTCCGCAATTCCAGACGCTTAATGTCGCCTACCACGAACAGGTAGCACACCATCATCATCAAGGCGGAACAGCCTACAAAAATCAGTGCACCATTAAAGGAGTGCAGCTCGCTGACGATATAGCCAATGACCAGCGGAGTGGCGATAGAGGCTACGTTGCCGAAGACGTTAAACATCCCGCCGCACAGTCCAACAATTTCTTTTGGCGCCACATCGGAGATAACCGGCCAGCCCAGCGCGCCGAAGCCTTTACCGAAGAATGCGAGGGCCATCAGGGCCACCACCAGCGCCGTATTATCGGTGTAGTTGCACAGAATAATCGTTGAGGCCAGTAACATGCCGAGGACAATAGGCAGCTTACGCGCAAAGGTCAGCGTACAACCGCGACGGATCAAATAATCAGAGAACAGTCCGCCCAGTACCCCACCAGCAAAGCCGCACAGCGCCGGAATAGAAGCGACCATCCCCACCTTCAGAATCGACATGCCTTTGTCCTGCACCAGATAAATCGGGAACCAGGTAAGGAAGAACCAGGTGATGGTGTTCAGGAAGTACTGCCCGAAGAAGATACCTAACATCATACGGCTGCTGAGCAACTGCTTGATGTAATCCATTTTCGGACCTTTAGCGGCATCGCTACCCGGCTTTTTATGGTCCATATCAACCACTGCGCCGTTGTCCGCAATAAACTTCAGCTCTTCCTGGGTCATCCGTGGATGGTCGGTTGGGTTATGGACGAACTTGATCCACAGGCCGGTCAGCACGAAACCAATCACGCCCATTACGGTAAACACATGCTCCCAACCCCAGGCAAAGGTCAGCCAGCCGAGCAGTGGAGAGAACAGCGCTAACGAGAAATATTGTGCAGAGTTGAAAATAGCGGAGGCAGTGCCGCGCTCTTTCGTTGGAAACCATGCTGCCACGATTCGGGCATTGGCCGGGAAGGACGGCGCTTCAGAGAAGCCCAGCATAAAGCGCATGAAGAACATGGAGACGCCAGCCCATGCCAATGGGAAGAAGCCAACAAAGCCCTGTAAAAACGTGAACAATGACCAGAAGAATAAACTGTATGAATAGACTTTCTTCGAACCAAATTTATCCAGCAGCCAGCCACCGGGAATCTGCATGAGCAGGTATGCCCAGCCAAATGCAGAGAAGATATATCCCATCGATACCGCGTCAAGATTCAGCTCTTTTGCAACCGACGTACCTGCAATAGAGAGCGTCGCGCGGTCAGCGTAGTTCACAGCCGTAACAATAAAAATAATCAGTAAAATTAAATATCGGGTTGGCATACCTTTTTTTATTTCAGCAGCATCTGCGGTATCGTGCATCATTTTATTATCCTCGGGTACAGGTCACCTTAATTGTATTGTTTTTATTAAGGTGTATTTCTCTGACTATTTATTGGCAATAAACTATCGACAAAAATAAGACACCATGAAATCGAGATTCAGTATAATCATGAAGCCTTGGCCAGGCATTGTGCAATCATCCAATTTAATGACTTTATAAAATCATTTAATTGAGCAGATGCACACAACACTGGGCGCTGATGCACAATTTCAACCATTGCTACCCTTACCCTGCGGGGCATGACGATAATGAGTGATCTATATCACATTTTCATAATCAAACACCTGACATGCTTTATTCCAATCTGACCGTGTTTTTATTTTAAATAACCAGAAGCGAAACACTTTTAAACATTATTCTTTTTACCCCGTAGCTGGAGAGTGCTGGACAATGGCGAACATTGAAATCAGACAAGAGTCACCCACTGCCTTTTATATAAAAGTACATGCAACAGATAACGTTGCGATTATTGTCAACGATAACGGATTAAAAGCAGGCACACGTTTTCCTGACGGGCTGGAATTAATCGAACATATTCCTCAAGGCCATAAAGTTGCCCTGGTGGATATTCCTCAAAACGGTGAAATTATTCGCTACGGCGAAGTTATCGGCTACGCGGTGCGCGACATCGTCAAAGGCAGCTGGATCGATGAGTCCACGGTGACGCTGCCAAAAGCGCCACCGCTAAACACCCTGCCGCTGGCTACCAAAGTACCGGAACCTTTACCGCCACTCGAAGGCTATACCTTCGAAGGTTACCGCAATGCCGACGGCAGCGTGGGCACCAAAAACCTGCTGGGGATTAGCACCAGCGTGCACTGCGTGGCGGGCGTGGTGGATTACGTCGTCAAAATTATTGAGCGCGATTTGCTACCGAAATACCCGAACGTTGACGGCGTGGTTGGCCTTAATCACTTATACGGTTGCGGCGTGGCCATCAATGCCCCGGCGGCCGTGGTGCCGATTCGCACTATCCACAACCTGGCCCTCAACCCAAACTTTGGTGGCGAAGTGATGGTTGTCGGCCTGGGCTGTGAAAAGCTTCAGCCGGAACGTCTGCTGGAAGGGACGGAAGATGTGCAAAGCATCCCGGTCGATAGCGCCAGCATCGTGCGTTTGCAAGACGAGCAGCACGTCGGTTTTAAATCAATGGTGGAAGATATTCTGCAGGTGGCCGAACGTCACCTGGAAAAACTTAACCAGCGTCAACGTGAAATCTGCCCGGCCTCCGAGCTGGTGGTGGGTATGCAGTGCGGCGGCAGCGATGCGTTCTCCGGCGTCACCGCAAACCCAGCGGTTGGCTACGCTTCCGACCTGCTGGTGCGCTGCGGCGCGACCGTGATGTTCTCGGAAGTGACCGAAGTGCGTGACGCTATCCATCTGTTAACGCCGCGCGCTATCAATGAAGAAGTGGGCAAACGCCTGCTCGAAGAGATGGCCTGGTACGATAACTATCTCGACTTAGGGCAGACCGACCGCAGCGCCAACCCGTCTCCGGGTAACAAAAAAGGCGGGCTGGCAAACGTGGTCGAAAAAGCGCTGGGATCAATCGCAAAATCTGGCAAGAGCGCCATTGTGGAAGTGTTATCGCCGGGTCAACGCCCGACCAAACGCGGCCTGATTTACGCGGCAACACCGGCGAGCGACTTTGTGTGCGGTACGCAGCAGGTCGCCTCCGGGATCACCGTGCAGGTGTTCACCACCGGTCGCGGCACACCGTACGGCCTGCTGGCGGTGCCGGTGATTAAAATGGCGACCCGTACCGAGCTTGCCAACCGCTGGTACGATTTGATGGATATCAACGCGGGCACCATTGCCACCGGCGAAGAAACGATTGAGGATGTGGGCTTGAAGCTGTTCGAGTTCATTCTCGACGTGGCGAGCGGCCGCAAGAAAACCTTCTCGGATCAGTGGGGGCTGCACAACCAATTGGCGGTGTTTAACCCAGCGCCGGTGACCTGATTTGGTGAACCTCCCGGGGTCGGCGTAAACGCCTCGCCCGGGCTACCAGTGGCGTAGGCCGGATATGGCAAAGCCGCCATCCGGCAATATGACGAGATCGGCGAAGCGGACATTGCGTCGCTGGCTGAAACCGGGGTTGAGCTACAGATTGTTTAAGTGACGAAACGGAGGGTGGGTGTGAAGGCTACAGCACCCGCCATTCGCCACGTTTAGTCGAACCCACACGCTTTAGCTTTCCATTTTGCTGTAATGTTTTGAGTGCCCGCTCAACGGTTCGTGTAGAAACACCAATTTCCAATGCAATAGTCTTCGCCGTAAGCATGGGCTTTTGCGCTAAGCTTTTCAGCACTAATATCTCAGTGGAAGTGAGACCTGAGATATTTTCTTCCGACATTTCTTCCGACATTTCTTCCGACATGAACGTCGGTCGCGCTAAACCTTCCTTGAGCGCAGCAGCAATATTTTCCAACATAAACTCAATAAATAGCGTGCAATCACTCCGGTTATCGCACTGTCCCAACACCTGATAATAACGTTCCTGCTGATAGTGAATCAGGGTTTCGACAGGTAACCAGCCTAGTTCTATTCGCCATTCACTCAGGATTAATGTCTGCCACAACCGTCCCATTCGGCCATTACCGTCGGCGAACGGATGAATAAACTCAAACTCATAGTGAAACACAGCGCTGGCAATCAACGGATGAATATCCGTCGCTTTTAGCCACTGCAGTAAGTCGCCGATCAAGCGTGGAACCTGCGAAGCAGGAGGAGCCATATGAACAAGTTTTTGACCGCGATATACCCCGACATCACCCGCACGAAGCTGTCCCGGAGCATCCACCAACCCAGCCATTAAAAGGCGATGCGCGTCGAGCAGATCGGCGAGTTGAAAGCTTTTCCATCCGGGCATTTTATCGTAAGCCAGAAGAGCATTTCTGACCTCCTGAATATCTTTCGCTGGCGCAAGAACCCGCTTTCCTTCCATCAGCGCCGTCACCTGATCGGCAGTCAAAGAGTTATGTTCGATTGCCAACGACGCCTGAATAGTCCGAATACGGTTTTCTTTGCGTAGCAAAGGGGAAGACCGACCGGCCATCGCAGCCCAATGCCCCATAAGCTCACCAATTTCAACCACCAGATTGAGCAATAGAGGCGTTACGACAAAAGGTGGTTGGTAGGCGCTCACACTTATTCCCCCTGCTGCTCCAGCGCATACTTATACAGCGCGTTCTTCTTCACGCCGTGAATTTCCGCCGCCAGCGCCGCCGCTTTTTTCAACGGCAGTTCGGCTTGCAGCAGCGCCAGCGTGCGCAGCGCGTCGGCAGGCAGTTCGTCGTCCTGGGCCTTGTGACCTTCGACGATCAGCACCATCTCGCCTTTACGACGGTTTTCGTCCTCTTTCACCCATGCCAGCAGTTCCCCGACCGGCGCGCCGTGAATCGTTTCCCAGGTTTTAGTCAGCTCACGCGCCAGCACCACATAGCGAGATTCGCCCCATACCGCGACCATATCTTCCAGGCTATCGAGCAGACGGTGGGTTGATTCGTAGAAGATCATCGTCCGCGGCTCGGCTTCAATCGCCTTCATCGCATCACGACGGCCTTTCGATTTAGCCGGTAAAAAACCTTCGTAGCAAAAACGGTCCGAAGGCAGACCTGCGGCGCTTAACGCGGCAATGGCTGCGCACGGCCCCGGCAACGGCACCACGCGGATGCCCGCTTCGCGACAGGTGCGCACCAGATGGTAGCCAGGGTCGTTAATCAGCGGCGTACCTGCGTCGGACACCAGCGCGATGTTCTGCCCTTCCTTGAGTTTTGCCACCAGCATCTGGGCTTTTTGTTGCTCATTGTGGTCATGTAAGGCAAACATCCGGGCGCTGATCGCGAAGTGTTGCAGCAGTAAACCGGTATGTCGAGTGTCTTCTGCCGCAATTAAATCAACAGCTTGCAATACTTCTAGCGCTCGTTGGGTAATATCAGCCAAATTTCCGATTGGAGTAGGTACAATAAAGAGTTGGCCTTGAGAATTATCCGCCGATTCGTGTTGTTTCATTGTTTAGTCCGTATTGCCGATTTAATATTGAGCATTGCGTAAAAAATATCACTGGATACAGTATGGTACCCTCAACATTTTCTCGTATGAAAGCTGTGCGCTGTCTGCCTGTTATCCTGGCTGCGCTGATTTTTGCAGGCTGTGGAACTCAGGCTCCCGATCAGAGTGCCGCCCTACTTCAGAGTGCGACACAGGCTGATTCCGGCTTTTATCTGCAACAAATGCAGCAAAGCTCGAATGATAGCAAGACCAACTGGCAATTACTCGCCATTCGTGCACTGCTGAAGGAAGGCAAGAGCCAGCAGGCGCTGGAATTGTACAACCAGCTGCCGCAGGAACTGAACGCGGCCCAGCGTCAGGAGCAGTCGCTGCTGGCGGTGGAAATTAAGCTGGCGCAGAAAGATTTTGCCGGTGCGCAGGCGCTGCTGCAAAAACTGAAAGCCGATGACTTCGACAGCGCATTGCAGGCGCGTTTCTGGCAAGACACCATCACCGCCGAGCAGGGTAAACCGTCGCTGGCATTGCTGCGAGCGTTAATCGCCCAGGCGCCGTTGCTGACCGAGCAGCCCCAAAAGCAGCAAAACAGCGATGCCACCTGGCAGGCACTCTCATCCATGACTCAGGCGCAGGCTAACGCGCTGGTGATTAATGCCGATGAGAACGTGCTGCAAGGCTGGCTGGATCTGCAACGCGTATGGTTTGATAACCGTAACGATCCAGACATGATGAAAGCCGGGATCAAAGACTGGCAGACCCGCTACCCGCAAAATCCGGGCGCGAAGGTATTACCTTCACAGCTCGCGAACGTGCAGAACTTTAAACCCGCATCGGTCAATAAAATCGCCCTGCTGCTGCCTCTGAGCGGACAGGCGTCTGTGTTTGGCCGCGCTATCCAAAAAGGGTTTGAAGCGGCGAAGAACGGCACCACGCCGGTTAACGGTAGCGCCGTGCCGGAACAGGTCGCACAATCCGCATCGACCGACGTCGTGAGCCCGTCACAGGCGGAAGTGACCGATTTGACACGCCCACAAACTCAGGCTCCGGTAGAGGCACCAGCCGCCAGCGCTCCGGTGCAGGCAGCGACGTCTACGTCGCCGGAAAACACCTCGGCACCAGCCGCTCCGGCGGCACAGCCTCAGGCGGTGGCAAACGTCGCGGCGAATCCATCGGCCGAGCTGAAAATTTATGATACCTCCACGCAGCCGCTGAATCAGATCCTGGCACAGGCGCAGCAGGATGGCGTGAGTCTGGTGGTCGGCCCGCTGTTGAAAAACAATGTCGATGAGCTGCTGAAAAGCAATACCTCACTGAACGTGCTGGCGCTTAACCAGCCGGAAGCCGTAACCAACCGCGTCAACATCTGCTACTTCGCGCTGTCGCCGGAAGATGAAGCTCGCGATGCGGCTCGTCACATTCACGACCAGGGTAAACAGTCTCCGCTGCTGATGGTGCCGCGCAATGCCCTTGGCGACCGTGTGACGCAGGCTTTTGCCGATGAGTGGCAGAAGCTGGGCGGCGGCACCGTATTGCAGCAGAAATTGGGTTCACTGGCTGAACTGCGCGGCGGCGTGAACGGCGGCTCAGGTATTGCGCTGTCCGGTACGCCGGTTATTTCTGCTCAGTCACAACCACAAGGCGTGACCATCGGCGGCCTGACCATTCCACCGGCACCGACGGACGCCCAGATTAGCGGTAGCGGGAAGGTAGACGCTGCCTATATTGTGGCAACGCCGGAAGAGATTGCCTTTATCAAACCGATGATTGCGATGCGTAACGGCAGCCAGAGCGGCTCCCTTCTGTACGCCAGCTCACGCAGCGCCCAGGGCACCGCCGGCCCGGATTTCCGTCTGGAGATGGAAGGTCTGCAATACAGCGAAATCCCGATGCTGGCTGGCAGCAACCCGGCACTGATGCAGCAGGCGCTGAGCGCGGTCAATAATGACTACTCGCTGGCACGTTTGTATGCCATGGGCGTGGATGCCTGGGCGCTGGCCAACCATTTCGCGCAGATGCGCGGAGTGCCGGGCTTTGAGCTGAACGGTAATACCGGCGACCTGAGTGCAACTTCGGACTGCGTGATTAACAGGAAGTTATCATGGCTCAAATACCAGCAGGGGCAGATCGTCCCCGCCAATTAACCTCTAAACAGACCGGCGACGACGCAGAGCTTCGCGCGCGTCGCTGGCTGGAAAATCAGGGTCTACGGTTTGTCGCCGCCAACGTGCATGCGCGTTGCGGCGAGATTGACCTGGTGATGCGCGATGGCGCGGTGACGGTTTTTGTTGAAGTCCGTTTCCGGTCATCGAGGGCATACGGCGGCGCGGCCGCCAGTGTGACCCGGAGCAAACAACACAAATTATTACAGACTGCCCGCTTGTGGCTTGCCCAGCACAATGGGAGTTTTGATACTGTGGATTGCCGTTTCGATGTGATAGCCTTCACGGGCAATGAGATCGAATGGTTCCAGAACGCTTTTAGCTAATAGAATGTAAAGGGATATCGTGCTCGAAAGAATTAAAGTGTGCTTCACCGAAAGCATCCAGACCCAAATCGCCGCCGCAGAAGCGCTCCCGGATGCTATCTCCCGAGCCGCGATGACCCTGGTACAGTCACTGCTGAACGGCAACAAAATTCTCTGTTGTGGTAACGGTTCATCCGGTGCCAACGCACAGCATTTTGCTGCCTGCATGATTAACCGTTATGAAACAGAGCGCCCAAGTTTACCGGCGATTGCACTTAATAGTGATAACGTGGTCTTAACGGCGATTGCCAACGATCGTCTGCACGATGAGATCTACGCCAAGCAGGTGCGCGCACTGGGTCACGCCGGTGACGTGCTATTGGCTATCTCAACGCGCGGTAACAGTCGCGATATCGTGAAAGCGGTAGAAGCTGCCGTGACGCGTGATATGACCATCGTCGCCCTGACGGGCTATGACGGTGGTGAACTGGCGGGCCTGCTCGGTCAACAGGATGTGGAAATTCGCATTCCTTCACACCGCAGCGCGCGTATCCAGGAGATGCACATGCTCACGGTGAACTGTTTGTGCGATCTGATTGATAACACGCTTTTCCCACACCAGGACGACTAATGGCCTATCCCGGTAGGCGTAGTTGTTGAAGACAGTTTGGCAGCGGACAGCGCGCAAAAACCGGAGCGTACTGGAGTACGTGAGGATTTTGAGCACTGCACGATGCCAAAATGGCGAATAAAATAGCCTAATGGGATAGGCTCTAAGGAGAATAAATGAAGGTCATTTCTGCCCTCGCAGTCCTTATTTCCGCATTGCTGCTTCAAGGATGTATTGCAGCCGCCGTTGTCGGTACGGCAGCAGTGGGGACTAAAGCCGCTACTGACCCGCGTACCGTGGGAACTCAGGTGGATGACAGTACGCTTGAAGTACGTGTAAACAGCGCGCTGTCGAAAGATGAACAGATTAAGAAAGAAGCACGTATCAACGTCACCGCGTATCAGGGCAAAGTCCTGCTGACCGGTCAGGCGCCGGATCTCAGCCTTGCCACGCGCGCGAAGCAGATAGCCGTCGGCGTTGATGGGGCAACCGAGGTGTTCAACGAAGTGCGTCAGGGCCAGCCAATCAGCCTTGGCACCTCGTCTAACGACACATGGATAACCACCAAAGTCCGCTCTCAGCTGTTAACGAGCGATCAGGTGAAATCGTCAAATGTGAAGGTGACGACCGAGAACGGCGAAGTCTTCCTGATGGGTCTGGTGACCGACCGGGAAGGTAAAGCCGCCGCCGATATCGCCAGCCGCGTAAGCGGTGTGAAGCGCGTGACCACGGCGTTTACCTACATTCAGTAATCATGCTGCCCGGCAGGTTCACTGCCGGGCCATTTCTCTAAGCTGTCGTGACGACAGTATCGTCAAAGAAGCCGCCCCCGGTTTTTTCGCCGTCGCCAGCATCGCCCTCGCCACATCTTCCGCTTTGATTGATTTCCAGTTCCCCGGCAGCAGGCTAAACAGCGGCCCCAGCAGACGCTCGCTCAAGCGCGGCGAACCGCGTTCACCCAGTAACATTGACGGTCGAGCAAGGGTCAGCCTTGGCCACCCCTGCGCGATCAGCGCGGCTTCCATTTCACCTTTCACCCGATTATAAAAGAACGGCGAGTGGGAGTTCGCACCCATCGCGCTGACCACCAGCATCTGCTGCGCACCCAGCTGTAAGCCAGTCTGTGCGGTTTCCAGTACTAAATCGTAGTCAACGTGAGTGAACGCTGACTTCGAACCGGCTTCGCGCTGAGTGGTGCCCAGGCAGCAAAAGACGGTATCTATGGGTGTTGAGACCTGCGCCAGCGCCGCCGTGAGATCGGAGTGATGAGGATTCACAATACCGAAAGCGTGCTCCAGCGGATGCCGCGTCGGTGCGGTGATAGATTCAATCTGCGACTCTCGAAGCAGCAAGTTAAGTAAGTGCCCACCAACTAGGCCGGTGGCACCGGTGATGAGTACGTGGTGCATGATTTTGCTCCGTTTTCCCCCGGCGGCGCTGCGCTTGGCCGGGCACCGATCTTGTAGCCCGGCCAAGCGCAGCGCCGCCGGGAATGCAACAAAGTCTAATGCGATGCGGCAAAACGCAGCCAGCGGCCGTTATCCTTTGCGTTTATTGCGCTGTAATTCTATCAATTTATAAGCCGCAGGAATAATAAACAACGATAGCAGCGGCGCGGTGATCATGCCGCCAATCATCGGCGCGGCGATGCGGCTCATGACCTCGGAACCGGCACCGGTTCCCCAAAGTATGGGCAACAGACCGGCAATAATCACGGCGACGGTCATCGCTTTAGGCCGCACGCGTAAAACCGCACCGTGATACAGCGCTTCATCCAGCCGCGCTTCACTAAAGGTTTCCGCACTTTTCAGCGTCGGGTCGGCTTCCACGGCGTGACGCAAATACATCAACATCACCACGCCAAACTCAGCCGCCACGCCCGCCAGGGCGATAAATCCGGTGCCCGTTGCCACCGACATATGAAAATCCTGCCAGTAGATAAACCAAATCCCGCCCACTAGCGCAAACGGCAGACTCATCAGAATCAACAATGCCTCATCAACTCTCCTGAACGCCAGATACAACAGGATAAAGATAATCATCACCGTCATCGGCACCATAAGCTTGAGCTTTTTATTCGCGTGTTCCAGCAATTCAAACTGGCCGGAAAACGCCACGCTGGTACCGGGCTTCAGGGTCACGTTCTGACTGATAGCGGTTTGCAGGTCATGCACTACCGACACCATATCGCGGTCGCGCGCGTCGATGTAGATCCAGCTTGCCGGACGGGCGTTTTCGGTTTTCAGCATCGTGGGGCCAGACACCACCTTCACCTGCGCCACGTCACCTAGCGTAATCTGCTGCTTTGTTGGCGTCAGTATCGGTAGCTGGCGCAGCGCCGTTGGGCCGTCGCGGAATCCCTGCGGGTAGCGGATATTAATCGGATAACGCGCCACCCCTTCGACGGTTTCGCCTATCGTCGCACCGCCGATGGCCGACGAGACAAACAGCTGCACGTCACCCACGGTCATGCCGTAGCGCGCGGCTTTCTCGCGATTGATATCCACATCAATATAGCGTCCCCCCGTCAGCCGCTCCGCCAACGCGGACACCACACCCGGCACCGTTTTCGCTACCGTTTCAATCTGTTGCGCCGCGGCGTCAATATCGGCAAGCGATGTGCCCGACACCTTGATACCAATCGGGCTTTTAATACCGGTCGAGAGCATATCTATACGGTTACGAATCGGCGGCACCCAGAGATTAGCCAACCCCGGCAGGCGCACGGTGGCGTCAAGTTCATCGATGATCTTGTCAATCGTCATTCCCGGACGCCATTGATCCTGCGGCTTCAACTGGATGGTGGTTTCAATCATCTCCAGCGGCGCAGAATCGGTTGCCGTTTCCGCCTTGCCTGATTTACCAAATACCGAGGCTACCTCTGGCACCGTTTTAATCAGCTTGTCGGTTTGCTGCAACAATACCGCCGCCTGCCCCGGCGAAATACCCGGCAGCGTTGAGGGCATATACAGCAGATCGCCTTCGTTGATCTTAGGCAGAAATTCGCCGCCGACCTTGCTAAGCGGCCACAGCACGGTGAAGATCGACAGCAGCGCCACCAGCAGCGTCAGCTTTGGCCAGCGCAATACTTTCAACAGCAGCGGATGGTAGAGGGCAATCAAAAAACGGTTTAACGGGTTGCTCGCCTCCGCCGGGATCTTACCTTTGATCCAAAAGCCCATCAGGATCGGGATCACCACAATCGCCAGCGCTGCCGCGCCCGCCATGGCATAGGTTTTGGTGAAGGCCAGCGGCCCAAACAACCGCCCTTCCTGACCTTCCAGGGTGAAGATGGGAATGAACGATAGCGTAATGATAAGCAGGCTGATAAACAGCGCGGGCCCCACCTCCACGGCGGCATCGGTTATCTCTTTCCAGCGCGTGGCGTTATCCATCTGCGCGTTCGGATGCGCTTCCTGCCAGTGCTCAAGACGTTTATGAGCATTTTCGATCATCACGATCGCCGCATCCACCATCGCCCCCACCGCGATAGCGATACCGCCCAGCGACATAATATTGGCGTTCAGCCCCTGGAAATGCATGACGATAAAGGCAATGCACAGCCCCAGCGGCAGCGAGACGATCGCCACCAGCGCCGAACGCAGGTGCCAGAGGAACAGCGCACAGACCACGGCGACCACGATAAATTCTTCAACCAGCTTGGAGCGCAGGTTGTCGATAGCCCGGTCGATCAGTTGGCTACGATCGTAGGTGGTGACCACTTCAACGCCCGGCGGCAGGCTTTTTTGCAGGGAGGCGAGTTTCGCTTTCACCGCCGTTATCACCTCACGGGCATTCTTGCCGGAACGCAGCAGTACCACGCCGCCCGCCACTTCGCCCTCGCCGTTAAACTCGGCAATACCCCGACGCATCTCGGGGCCAATCTGCACCCGCGCGACATCTTTTAAGTACACCGGCACGCCGTTTTCTCCGGCTTTGAGAACAATGTGGTTAAAGTCCTCGAGGCTTTTGAGATAACCCGTCGCCCGTACCATGTATTCCGCTTCGGCAATCTCGACCGAAGAGCCACCGGCCTCCTGGTTGGAGGTAGTCAGCGCCTGTTTCACGTCGCTTAAACTGATGCCGTACTGGGCAAGCTTGAGCGGGTCGACCTGTACCTGGTACTGTTTCACCACGCCGCCCACCGAGGCCACTTCCGCCACGTTGGGGATCGTTTTCAGCTCGTATTTGAGGAACCAGTCCTGCAACGAGCGCAGTTCAGAAAGATCGTGCTTGCCGCTTTTATCCACCAGCGCATATTCAAAAATCCAGCCGACGCCGGTGGCATCCGGGCCAATCTCCGAACTAACGCCCTGCGGCAGCTTACCCTGCACTTGGTTTAAATATTCCAGCACGCGCGAGCGCGCCCAGTACAGGTCGGTGCCGTCCTCAAAAATGACGTACACGTAAGAGTCGCCAAACTGCGAGAAGCCGCGTACGGTTTTCGCCCCGGGCACCGATAGCATGGTGGTGGTGAGCGGATAGGTCACCTGATTTTCGACAATCTGCGGCGCCTGGCCCGGATAGCTGGTTTTTACAATCACCTGCACATCCGAGAGATCCGGCAGCGCATCGACCGGGGTATTCACTATCGTCCAGCTGCCCCAGAGTGCAAGGAACAGCACGCCCATCATCACCAGAAAACGGTTGGCGACCGAGCGCCGGATAATCCATTCAATCATCGCCGTCTCCTTAATGTCCGCTATGGGCGTCAGCGGTATGTCGCATACGATCCAGCGCGCCGCTGATATTGGCTTCCGAGTCGATCAGGAACAGGCCGTTAACCACTATCGACTCGCCTTCCGACAGCCCGCTCCCGATTCCCGTCTGGTGTCGGGATTCATGCAGCACCTGAATTTTCTTTGGCACAAACTCGCCGTGGCTATCCACCGTAATCACCCGCTGCTCATCACCGGTATCAATCACCGCCTGCGACGGGATCAGCAGCATCTCATCGCTTTGCGCACTCAGCTTCAGGTAGGCATTCATCCCCGGCTTTAGCCGTTCGTCAGGATTATTGACCTGTAGACGTACCTGCAAGGTACGGGTGGCGGGGTCAACGCTGGGCAGAATAGTGGTTTTCTGCACGGTAAACGTTTTGCCCGGATACGCCGGGATGGCAACCGTGAACTGGGTAGAATCGTTGAGTAGATAGGCAATCGACTCAGGTACGGCGGCGCTTACCCATACCGGGTTCATCCCCTGTATTTGCGCGACCACGTTATCTTTAGCGATGTTCATGCCGCTTTTCAGGCTAAAGGCGGTGAGGACGCCGTCAATTGGCGCGGTAAGGGTAAACTGCGTTTGCACGCGCCGCGTGGTGCGCATGCGCTGGATATCCGCTTCCGGCATTCCCGCCAGACGCAGACGTTCCAGCACGCCGTCCAGTTGGCTTGCCGTGCCGCCGGAGTTGGCTAACAGCAGATATTCGCTCTGCGCTTCAACCCACGACGGGATCGTTACCACCACCAGCGGCGTGCCTTTACGCACTTTATCGCCGACGGTCAGCGGGAAGACCTTTTCGATAAACCCTTCGGCGCGCGCCTGAACGATAACAAACTGGTACTCGTTATAGCTGACGTTTGCTGGCAAAGTTTGCGTATAGTCGAGGCGTCCTTTGCTTACCTTCGCGGTACGTAGCCCCAGATTGTGAACCTGTGTCGGATCGATACGCACGCCGCTTGACGAAGTTTCGCCACCCTCGTCTGCGTATTTCGCCACCAGATCCATATCCATAAACGGCGATTTCCCGGGCTTATCAAAACGCACATCCGGCTTCATCGGATCGTACCAGTAGAGCACTTTACGCTCGGCGGGCGCGGATGACGTCGGCTTATCGGACGCAAAAAAATGGCTCACCGCAGCGGTCGACAGCCCGCCAACGATAAGGCTTGCGACGATCGCCGCCGTATATTTTAGTTTGGCTGTCGTCATGATCATTACTGCGCCTGGATATCCTGAAGAAGGGAAAGATTGCCCTGCTGGACGAAGCTGAAGTTCACCTTGTCGCCTTCTTTAAGCTGGTTAATGGCTGCGGTTGGCGCGTTGTAGGTAAAACGCATGGTCATCGCGGGCCAGTTGATGGCCGCAATGGCTTCATGCGCGATGGTGATTTTCTTCGCATCCGTATCGATGTGTTTCACCACGCCGGTCCCTTCAATAACCTGCTGCTGGGTGTTCATCTCCATCATCTGACCGTGCCCGTCATGCTGCATTTCTGCCGCCTGCACGTTCGCCGCCAACAGCATAAAAATTCCGCCAATAAGAGGGGTTACATTACGCATATCTAAAAACTCCTGAAGAAAAGTTAGGCTTTCCAGCCGCCGCCAAGCGCGCTGAATAAATTAATTTCGTTAACCTGCTGGGAATACCGTAAGTCGAGAATGGCCTGCTGGGTGGTGAACAGCGAGCGCTGCGCATCCAGCACTTCGATATAGCTGACCGCCCCGCTGGCATATAACGCCCGGGCACGTTGTAAGGTGATTTGCAGCGAGGTTAAGTAGCGCTGCTGGGCCGCCAGCTGGCCCTCAATGCTGTCACTCAGAGAGAGCGTGTCGGCAACGGCCTGGAACGCGGTCTGAATTTTTTGCTCATAGTTCACCACCGCCTGTCGCTGCTTGACGTTCGCCAGCGCAAGGTTGGCTTCGTTACGTCCGGCGTTGAAGATAGGCAAATCCACCTTCGGGACAAAATTCCACATTCCGCTGGCAGCGTTAAACAGGCTCGAGAGCGACGAGCTGCCAGAGGAGATGCCGCTGGTGAGCGTAATTGATGGGAAGAATGCCGCGCGTGCCACGCCGATATTGGCATCCGCTGCACGTAGCTGGTGCTCCGCTTCCATAATGTCCGGGCGCTGAAGCAAAATGGTGGACGGCAGATTAGGCGGGAGCACCAACGGGTTCACCGCCGTGGCCGATGTTGCGCTTTCCTCAAGCGGGGTCTTGTAGGTTCCTAAAAGCTGCTGGAGCGCGTGGCTCGCCTGCGCCAATTCGCCTTCTCGTTTTGCGATATCGGCCCGGGTGCTTTCAATCACGCCGCGCGCCTGTTCAAGCGCCAGCACGTTGGTGCTGCCGGTCACGAGCTGCTGCTCCACAAACGCATAGGATTGCTGGTAGTTTTTCAGCGTCTCTTTGGCAATCGCCAGCTGTGCGGTGAGTCGGCGCTGGTTGAAATAGGCTTGCGAAACATTCGTGACCACCACGATTTGCGCCGCACGCTGGGCGGCCTGACTTGCGAAAAAGTTCTGCTTGTCAGCCTCGCTCATATTTTTCAGCTTGCCGAAAAAATCGAGTTCGTAGCTGAGGTTCAGCCCAATATCGTAGCTTTTGCTGGTAGATTTTTGCCCTTGCAGATCGCCTTCGTAGGTTGCACCGGTAGTGCCATTAAGCTGCGGATAACGCCCGGCATCGGTGACGTTATATTGCGCCCTAGCTGCCTCAACGTTCAGCACCGCCATACGCAAATCGCGGTTGTTACGTATAGCCACATCAATCATGCGCCGAGCCTGTGGGTCAGCGAAAAAGGTTTGCCAGCCGGTTTCCTGCCAGCGGCTATTCGTCGGCACTAGCGTCCCCTGCGAGAGTGAGAACTGCTCCGGCACAACGTTTTCCGGCGGCTGATAGTCCGGTGCCAGCGAAGTGCATCCGGCCAGAATAAACGCCATCATCAGCGTCAGTTGCTTTGCATTAAACATGTCACGTCCTGTTCAGCCAGGAAAAGGGGCTGGTAATACGCTGATTTTAAGGAAGTGACTCTGTTTGCTCGGTGACAGGTTAATGACAAAATTGTCATTTAAGCCGCTGGATGAGATGAAAGAGTGTGATGGTTATGGCAAAAAACTCGCCTCAGATAATGAACATCGTTATTAGCACGCTAAAAAGTTGATTATTTTTTTCGAATTATTCGTGGCGATCACACTATTGGTCTAAATGATTAAATCGCTCACAGTTTTATTGCGGAAATGGCAAACCAGATAATTACCCAATAAACAACAAACTCAATATTTTCAATATATTAGTTATTTATTAAAAATATGACCTCATATTCACTGTGAGTCAGACCACACAACGGCACAATATCCGATCGGTGCCAGAATTAAAACATTGTTTCACCTTAAACCCGCTCCTATCATCATTCTCACTCGCTTTTTTATCTGTTTTTACCTCTGTCCAGGGATAGATAATCCACTGCAAAACTGGAGTCAAAATATATGCATCTCAAAATAAAAGCGTTGAGTTTGGCCCTGTTACTCCCTATCTCACATCAGGCCTTCAGCGAACAGCTGGATGTCTGGATCCGCGCCAGCAATGATTCAAAAGTGATTTATCAGAAGCTAGCCGACCAGTTCCAGAAAGAGACGGGAATATCGATTAAATACTTCAATGCGGTCACCGATTTTGACCAGCGTCTGGCACGTGCCGCCACCGGTGGGGCACTGCCGGATGTGGTATTCAACGACGCCATTATTGTTGGCCAGATGGTGCAGTTGGGTATTGTCGATGAGATTAAACCCGGCGAGCTAAAAGGCGGCGGCGATGTCTATGAGGCGGCCTGGAAATCCACGCAGCTACCGGATGGTAAATACTATGGCGTGCCGACTTCCGCGCATACCTATGCCCTGTTTATTCGCAAGGATTGGCTCGACAAGCTCAACCTCAAAGCGCCGACCAACTGGGATGAGCTGAAAAAAGTGGCGCAGGCGTTTACCCATGACGACCCCGACGGCAACGGTAAAAAAGATACTTACGGCTTTACCATGCCGCTCGCCACAACGCGGGGATACGCGAGTTCATTTTCGTCGTCCTATCTTTGGCAGGCAGGCGGTAACTATTTAGTCGCCACCAAGCCGGGGAAATTTAAGGCCGCGCTGGACAGTAAAGAGATAGCCACAGCGATGGAATTTATGCGCGGTATGGTTTGCGAGGGGCTGGCGCAGCCGGGGGCAATCAACCACACCACCGCCGATGCCAACACCTCATTCCGCTCCGGCCAGACCGGTATGTACTCTTCCGGCCCGTACCATATCGCTCTGTTCGATAAAGATCCGGGGAAAGATACCTACACCGTGGTGCCCCCACCGGCCGGCCCCGGTGGCGCAACGTCAATGGCGGAAGGCACTACCGCATTCTTAATGAAAACCAGCCAGCGCAAAGCCGCGGCGAAGCGGTTCCTTGAGTTTTTAATCTCCCCGGAAGGGCAAAAGATCGGCATGGCGGTGGATAGCACGTCGATGCCGATCGTTAGGTTACCGGTTAACAAGACGCTGAATATTAAGGATTACCACGATGATCCGCGTTGGGAAGTGTTTGCCAGTACCTACGCCAAAGAGGGGCGCTATATGCCGCAGATCCCAAACTGGATCCCCGTGCGGCAGATTACCGCTGACGGCTTTAATAAAATTTATGCCAGCTGCGACGGCGATATTCCCGCGGTGCTCAAAGAGATCAACGCCAGGGTTAACGACGAGTTGAAGCGGCAAAACGCGTGGGCGCAGTAACCTTAACTATGTAGGTACTGTGAACACCCGCAATGGGGAGGCCTGATAAGGCGTAGCCGCCATCAGGCACAACCGCGCATATTGCCGGATGGCGGCTACGCCTTATCCGGCCTACACCGGGCGAGGGCTTAAATGACAATGCTGTCATTTAAGCCCTTAGCCGTTGCCATCAATACTCGCTCCATTAGAATGACTCCATCACACAGCGGTGACGGAGGGCAGGTGAAAATTCTGGTAGTGGAAGACGAGATTAAAACGGGCGAGTACCTGAGCAAGGGGCTGACGGAAGCAGGCTTTGTGGTCGATTATGCCGACAACGGCCTCAACGGTTATCACCTGGCGATGACCGCCGATTACGATCTTCTGGTACTGGATATCATGCTGCCGGACGTGAACGGCTGGGATATCGTGCGTATGCTGCGCGCCGCCAATAAGGGGATGCCGATCCTGCTATTGACCGCGCTGGGCACCATTGAACACCGAGTGAAAGGTCTGGAGCTGGGGGCGGATGATTATCTGGTGAAGCCGTTTGCCTTCGCGGAGCTGCTGGCGCGCGTCAGAACCCTGCTGCGTCGGGGCAATGCGGTCATTGCCGAAAGCCAGTTTCAGGTAGCCGATCTCCATCTTGATTTGGTCTCTCGTAAGGTGATGCGAGGCGATACCCGCATTACGCTCACCAGCAAAGAGTTTACCCTGCTTGAATTTTTCCTGCGCCATCAAGGGGAAGTGCTGCCGCGTTCGCTCATCGCTTCTCAGGTGTGGGATATGAATTTTGATAGCGATACCAACGCCATCGACGTCGCCATCAAACGTCTGCGCGCCAAAATCGATAACGATTTTTCGCCGAAGCTGATTCAAACCGTGCGTGGCGTCGGCTACGTGCTTGAGGTGCGCGATGAAGCTTAGTCTGCATCGGCGCCCGTTTTCGCTGGCCACCCGCCTGACCTTTTTCATTAGCCTCGCCACCATTATTGCCTTCGCGGCATTCACCGGAATCATGTTGTATTCGGTGGAAAAACATTTTGCCGAGCAGGACGTTAACGATTTAAAACAGGTCAACGCCACGCTTAACACGCTGCTGACCGCGCCGGATACGCCGGAAGCGTTGAAGATAAACAATATCAGTAGTGCGCTGGCAAGTTATCGAAATATCGCCGTGCTGCTGCGCAGCCCCGATAACCCGCAGTTATACCACTCGCCAAATGGGCCGGATCTTTCTGCAATTCTCGCGACACAAGACTTTGCTCAGGAGCTCAAATCCCAGCGTATGTTCCGCTGGGAAGGGAGCAACATGCCGCCGATGCCCGGTCATGAAGCCAGCGCCAGACCGACGACGACTTACCGTGTGATTGCCTCAACGATCCACGCGGGCGATCGCACTTACACGCTGCTTATCGCGCTGTCGATCGACTTCCATCTGCACTATCTTGATGAACTTAAACGTAATCTGATGATGATCGCCGCCGTCATCAGCCTGATGATTATTGGGATCGTGCTGATCGCCGTGCGCAAAGGCCACCAGCCGCTGCGAAATGTCAGTATGAGGATCAAGAATATCACTTCCGAAAATCTCGACGTGCGGCTGGAGCCCGAACGCGTGCCCATTGAGCTGGAACAGCTGGTGGTGTCGTTCAATCAGATGATCGGACGGATCGAGGACGTTTTCCGCCGCCAGGCCAACTTCTCCGCCGACATAGCCCATGAGATGCGCACGCCCATCACCAATCTGGTTACGCAAACGGAAATCGCCCTAAGCCATCCGCGCACGGTGAAAGAGCTGGAGGATGTGCTCTATTCCAGTCTCGAGGAATATAACCGGATGGCAAAAATGGTCAGCGATATGCTGTTTCTGGCGCAGGCCGATGAAAACCTGCTGGTGCCCGAGCGTATGCCGCTGGATCTGCAAACGGAAACCATGAAGGTGTTTGAGTTCTTCGAAGCCTGGGCGGAGGAGCGCGAAGTCAGGCTCAATTTTGTTGGCTCGTCGGTGCTGATTGAGGGCGATCCGCTGATGATCCGTCGGGTTATCAATAACCTGCTGTCGAATGCTATCCGCTATACGCCTCGCGGGATGTCGGTCACCGTACAGGCAAGTGAAGATAATGATCGGATCGTCTATCGCGTTGAGAATCCGGGGACACCGATTCCCCCTGAGCATCTGCCGCGACTGTTCGATCGTTTCTATCGGGTCGATCCTTCACGTCAGCGCAAGGGGGACAACAGCGGGATCGGGTTGGCTATCGTTAAATCGATCGTGCGGGCGCACGGTGGCAGGATCCATGTGACGTCAGATACCGTCGCCACACGCTTTATCATTGAGCTGCCTAAAATGGGAAGTTAGTCGCGCAGCCAGTGTAATTTCTTGCCGAAACCGAGGGTGTTGTCAGTGAACTTGAGTTCATCAAGGCGCAGCTCCCAGACCGGGGCTTGCAGCATGCGGGCTACCGGGAAACGGCGAACGTAACGCGCACGTTTTTCTGCGGCATCCTCACCTTCGAGTAAACGAATTTCGCCTTTGAACTGGACGCCGCGAATCAGCGCCACCGTTTTCGGCTGGCCGTTCACCGTACCGGCCACCGGAGCTTGTTTGCCGGTCATTTGTCCGTGGCGCGTCGTCTCCTCGCTAAGCACATAAAAAGCCACGCGCTGCGGGTCATAGACGTAGAAAGCGTTGGCGCACCACAGCTCGCCTTCACTCGTCACGCACCAGGTCACTACATGTTGTTTTGATAGCCAGCGGCTAATGGCAGCAAGCGTTTCCATCTGTTCTCTCCGTTATGCTATGGTGCGTCCATCATCACAGACAGGTTGGCACACGTGCGTTGGTTTTTGTATCTCGTCCGAACCGCAGACGACAAATTGTACACCGGTATCACCACTGATGTTGAACGGCGATTCCACCAGCATCAGAGCGGGAAAGGTGCAAAAGCGCTGCGCGGCAAAGGCGAACTGCGGCTGGTATTTTCTGGTGAAGTGGGCGAGCACTCGCTGGCGCTCCGCCTGGAGTATCGCATCAAGCAGTTGACGAAGCGCCAGAAAGAGCGCCTCGTCACCGGTGATGGTTCGTTTGAAACGTTACTGCACAGCCTTACAGGCGATTGAAGTGGTCGGAATACTCCACCAGACCATGGACGCCATTTAGTGCGTCATCTGCCAGAGGATGCACCATAAACGCCTCCTCGGTGTCCGGCCAGCGGCAGCGCAGATCGTACTGCGCGGCGCGTTCAAAACCGAAACGGCTGTACATTGCCGGTTCGCCGAGCGTAACCACGGCGGCATAGCCGAATTCATTCAGTGAATCCAGACCTTCATAGACCATCTGGCGCGCCAGACCCTGGCCGCGATATTCAGCGTCGACAGCCAGTGGCGCAAGCCCCACCCACTGCAACTCTTCGCCTTCAATACTCACCGGACTAAAGGCGACATAGCCAACAACATGGCCTTCATCATCCGTCGCCACCAGACCTAGCGTAATCAGGCCGTCTTCGCGCAGTTCGCGTACCAGATTGGCTTCGCCATCACCGTTGAAAGTACGACGCAACAGCGCGTCGATGCCCGGGGCATCAATTCCAATTTCGACTCGAATCAGCATGGCTCACCTACCGATGTATGTTTAGTTTCTGATGGCGATTTAAGGCCTGCTTCGACAAAATCAGCCAACTGCATCAGCATCACGCGCAGCGCTTTAGGCATCTGCTCAAGCTCAATGGCATCCATCAGGTTTTTGACATAGAGCCCCAGCTCCGTGTCCCCTTCAATCACCAGACGACGCTGGAAGAAGAGCGTGTCCGGGTCCTGTTTGCGCGCCGCAATCATCAGTAAATCGCTGGCATCCGCACTGAAGCTGACGTCCGCCTGGGCGGCGTCGCTGACAATTAAGCGCTCGTTTTCCACCGAGGTAAACCATTTCAGGCCAATATCGCGCACCTCAATGCTCAACCAACGCCCCTCAAGAAAATCCAGTTCGCCATCATTGAGCGCCTGGCGGAACTGCCAGCTTAACATCTGCTGCAGAACCTGGCGTTTCAGCGCGAACGGCGTCAATTTCACCGGGACGCTCATCAAAGTAGGCGCTACATGAACCAGACGTGAACGCAGTTTATCCAACACAAGCTTTACTCCCTGAATGCAATAGTTCCGTTATTTTGCCATATCAGTTAAACAACATAGCGGCGTAAATCAACAATTATGTCGTGAGGCAGAGGGATTATTGGCGTCATCAATACGCTTTTGTCTGCCTCAAATCAAAAATGATTAGCGATAGGTTAACTAAAATCCCTATTCATTAACAATAATGCGCCCCTGCTGGGCCGCAAACTCAGGAAGAATTATGGAGTTGCTCTGCCCTGCCGGAAACCTTCCGGCGCTGAAGGCGGCTATCGAAAACGGTGCCGATGCGGTGTATATCGGGCTGAAGGATGATACCAACGCCCGCCATTTCGCCGGTCTTAACTTCACCGAGAAAAAGCTGCAAGAAGCGGTGAGCTTCGTACATCAGCATAACCGTAAGCTGCATATCGCCATTAATACCTTCGCGCACCCTGACGGCTACGTGCGCTGGCAACGCGCCGTGGATATGGCCGCACAGCTGGGCGCCGATGCGCTGATCCTTGCCGACATCGCCATGCTTGAGTATGCCGCAGAGCGCTATCCGCATATTGAGCGCCATGTCTCCGTTCAGGCATCCGCGACCAACGAAGAAGCGATTAATTTCTATCATCGCAATTTTGACGTCGCCCGCGTCGTGCTGCCGCGCGTGCTGTCTATTCACCAGGTTAAGCAATTGGCCCGCGTCACGCCGGTGCCGCTGGAAGTGTTCGCCTTTGGTAGCCTGTGCATTATGGCGGAAGGCCGCTGCTATCTTTCCTCTTACCTGACCGGCGAGTCGCCAAACACCGTGGGAGCCTGCTCTCCGGCGCGCTACGTGCGCTGGCAGCAAACGCCACAGGGTCTGGAGTCGCGTCTTAACGAAGTATTAATTGACCGCTACCAGGATGGCGAAAACGCCGGTTATCCGACGCTGTGCAAAGGCCGCTATATGGTCGACGGCGAGCGCTATCATGCGCTGGAAGAACCGACAAGCCTCAACACGCTGGAGCTTTTGCCAGAACTGCTGGCCGCTAATATCGCGTCGGTCAAAATTGAAGGCCGCCAGCGTAGCCCTGCTTATGTTAGCCAGGTGGCGAAAGTCTGGCGTCAGGCGATTGACCGCTGTATGGCTGACCCACAGAATTTCGTCGCTCAGGATTCATGGATGGAAACGCTCGGCTCAATGTCCGAAGGCACCCAGACCACCCTCGGCGCGTATCACCGTAAATGGCAGTAGGAACAGCAATGAAATATTCATTAGGGCCGGTGCTTTACTACTGGCCAAAAGAGACGCTGGAAGATTTTTACCAGCAGGCCGCCGCAAGCCACGCCGATACCATTTATCTGGGCGAAGCGGTATGCAGCAAGCGCCGCGCCACCAAAGTGGGCGATTGGCTGGATATGGCGAAATCTCTCGCCGGGAGCGGCAAGCAGGTGGTGCTTTCCACGCTGGCGCTGGTGCAGGCTTCATCAGAACTGGGCGAGCTCAAGCGCTATGTTGAAAACGGTGATTTTCTGGTGGAAGCCAGCGATCTTGGCGTGGTCAATATGTGTGCCGACCGTAAGCTGCCGTTTGTCGCCGGTCATGCGCTGAACTGCTACAACGCGGTGACCCTGCGTCTGCTGCAAAAACAGGGCATGACGCGCTGGTGTATGCCGGTTGAGCTGTCTCGTGATTGGCTGGTGAATCTGCTGAATCAATGTGAAGAATTGGGTATCCGCGATAAGTTCGAAGTGGAGGTGCTAAGCTACGGACATTTGCCGCTGGCCTACTCCGCCCGCTGTTTTACCGCGCGTTCAGAAGACAAGCCGAAAGATGAGTGTGAAACCTGCTGCATTAAGTACCCTACCGGGCGCAACGTGTTATCGCAGGAGAACCAGCAGGTGTTTGTGCTTAACGGTATTCAGACCATGAGCGGCTATGTGTATAACCTGGGCAACGAGCTGACCTCGATGCACGGACTGGTCGATATGGTGCGTCTGTCGCCGATGGGCAAGGAGACGTTTGCGATGCTTGATGCTTTCCGCGCCAATGAAAACGGCAATGCCCCGCTGCCGCTGGCGGCGAACAGTGATTGTAACGGTTACTGGAAGCGGCTGGCCGGTCTGGAATTACAGGCATAAGCATTCCCGGCGGCGCTGCGCTTGGCCGGGCTACAATGCGTTTGTAGGCCTGAAAAGCGTAGCGCCATCAGGCATTTTATGTTTATCACCAGTCTTATAAAGCTCACTTTGTTAACAACATTCACTATTCTTTAATGCAGTATGACAAGATTAGCTGGTAACAAAGTGAGCCTTTATGACTGACAAAACCGTTGCATATTCGGTGCTGGATCTCGCACCGATCCCCCAGGGTTCCTCCGCGCGAGAAGCCTTCTCTCATTCGCTCGACCTCGCAAAACTGGCAGAAAAGCGGGGTTATCAGCGCTATTGGCTGGCTGAACACCACAATATGACCGGCATCGCCAGCGCGGCGACATCGGTACTGATTGGCTATCTGGCGGCGAACACCACGACGCTGCATCTCGGTTCCGGCGGCGTGATGCTGCCGAACCATTCACCGCTGGTGATAGCCGAGCAGTTCGGCACGCTCAATACGTTATATCCGGGACGTATCGATCTTGGACTTGGTCGCGCGCCGGGCAGCGATCAGCCAACAATGCGCGCGCTGCGTCGTCATATGGGCGGCGATATTGATAACTTCCCCCGCGATGTGGCAGAACTGGTGGACTGGTTTGATGCTCGCGATCCTGACCCACAGGTGCGCCCGGTGCCGGGATACGGCGAGAAAATCCCGGTATGGTTACTAGGCTCAAGTTTGTACAGCGCACAGCTGGCAGCACAGCTTGGCCTACCTTTTGCCTTTGCTTCACATTTCGCACCGGACATGCTGTTCCAGGCGTTGCATCTGTATCGTACCCACTTCAAGCCGTCAGCACGGCTGGAAAAACCGTATGCAATGGTGTGCATCAACATCATCGCCGCCGACAGCAATCGCGATGCGGAATTCCTCTTTACCTCCATGCAGCAGGCGTTTACCAGGCTTCGCCGGGGTGAAACTGGGCAGTTGCCGCCACCGATTCAGGATATGAGCAAGTTCTGGTCTCCGTCGGAGAAGTATGGGGTTGACCAGGCGCTCGGCATGTCATTGGTGGGAGATAAAGCGAAGGTGCGCCACGGGCTGGAGTCGATTCTGCGGGAAACCCAGGCGGATGAGATTATGGTTAATGGGCAGATTTTTGACCATCAGGCGCGGTTGCATTCGTTTGATTTAGCGATGGATGTGAAGCAGGAATTGTTGGGATAGTGCAGTTTGTTCCCCTCACCCCGGCCCTCTCCCCAAAGGGGCGAGGGAGAAAACCCGATTGGTGCTGGCGTTAAAAACTGCACGGGGCAGTTCCCTCTCGCCTTTGGGGAGAGGGTTAGGGTGAGGGGAAGAATGCCTTACTGATAAACCGGCAGTAGATTAAAGCTCGACAGCACATGCACCAGCGCGTTACCCACCCCGAACACCAGAATCAGCGCAATCATCGGCTTACCGCCCCAGACGCGGAATTTCGGGCTACCAAAACGCTTGCGGGATTTACGTGCCAGCAGCGCCGGAACAATTGCCGCCCAAATCGTTGCCGCCAGCCCCGCATAGCCAATGGCGTACAGGAAACCGTTCGGCCATAACAGACCACCGATAATCGGCGGCAGGAAGGTCAGCAGCGCGGTTTTAAAACGACCCAGCGCAGAATCATCAAAGCCGAACAGATCCGCCAGGTAGTCAAACAGCCCCAGCGTCACGCCAAGAAACGAACTGGCTACCGCAAAGTTTGAGAACACCACCAGCAGGAGATCGAGGCTACGGCTATTGAGCACGCCGCTCAGCGCCTGTACCAGCACATCGATATTACCGCCCTTTTGCGCGATGCCGATAAATTCTGGACGTGGGATGTTACCCATCGTCGCCAACAGCCACACCGTGTAGAGCACCAGCGCCAGCAGCGTGCCGTAGACCAGGCACTTCACGATGGTCTTAGGATCTTTGCCGTAGTACTTCATCAGGCTCGGCACGTTGCCGTGGTAGCCAAACGAGGCCAGACAGAACGGCAGCGTCATCAGCAGGTAAGGCGTATAGCTGGCATGCGTCTCCGCAACGTTAAACAGCGTGGTGGGCGTGACGTGGCCCATCAGGCTACCGAAGGTCAGGAAGAAGGTGATGACCTTGGCGCCCAGCACGATGGCCGTCATACGGCTTACCGCTTTGGTGCTCAACCACACCACGAACGCCACCAGCAGTGCAAAGCCAAAGCCCGCCGCACGTGCCGGAACATTCAGCGACATCTCAGCAAAGGTATGGTGCAGAATCGAGCCGCTCGCTGAAATGTAGGCGTAGGTCAGGATGTAGAGCACAAAAGCAATAGAGATGCCGTTAACGACGTTCCAGCCCTTGCCCAGCAGATCTTTCGTGATGGTGTCGAAGCTTGAACCAATTCGGTAGTTCAGGTTGGCCTCAAGGATCATTAGCCCTGAGTGCAGCATGCAGAACCAGGTAAACACCAGCGCCGCCATTGACCAGAAGAACCACGCCCCGGACATGACGACCGGTAAGGAAAACATCCCAGCACCAATGATTGTGCCGCCAATGATCACCACGCCGCCAAGCAGCGATGGGGACGTTTGGGTGGTGGTTAGTGTCGCCATACAGCCTTATCTCCAGTGTATTATTTTGCTACTGCATTCCAATGTGTCGCACTGTACCAGTACACGAGTACAAATGAAATAAAAAAAAGCCCCAATCATAAAGATCGGGGCTGTCATTATTACTTTACGCTAATAAGCTGCGAGGCTTATGCGTCACCGCCGAAACGACGACGACCGGTAGAGTCATCACGACGCGGTGCGGAACCAGCATCATCACGGCGCGGCGCACGGTTACCGTTGCCACCGTCACGACGTTCGCCGCTGAAACGACGACCATCACCACGGCCACCTTCACGGCGCTCACCGCCAAAGCCACGACCGCCTTCACGACGTTCGCCGCCGAATGCACGGCCGCCTTCACGACGCTCACCACCACGACCACCACGGTCAGAACGCGGCTGGGCATCGCCCATCAGCTGCATGTTCATTGGCTTGTTCAGAATGCGAGTGCGAGTAAAGTGTTGCAGAACTTCGCCCGGCATACCTTTTGGCAGTTCGATAGTAGAGTGAGTACCGAACAGCTTGATGTTACCGATGTAACGGCTGCTGATGTCGCCTTCGTTAGCAATCGCGCCAACGATATGACGAACTTCAACACCATCATCACGGCCCACTTCAATGCGGTACAGTTCCATATCGCCAACGTCACGACGTTCGCGCTTAGGACGATCTTCACCGCCACGCTCAGCACGGTCACGAGGACCACGGTCATTACGGTCGCCACGACGTTCGAAACGATCGTCACGCTCACGGAACTCACGCTTAGCACGCATTGGCGCATCAGGTGGAACGATGAGAGAACGTTCGCCCTGTGCCATTTTCAGCAGCGCAGCGGCCAGCGTTTCAACGTCCAGCTCTTCGCCTTCTGCGGTTGGCTTAATTTGCGCCAGCAGTGCACGGTACTGATCCAGATCGCTGCTTTCCAGCTGCTGCTGTACTTTCGCGGCGAATTTTTCCAGACGGCGTTTGCCCAGCAGATCTGCGTTTGGCAGTTCAACTTCTGGAATGGACAGCTTCATGGTGCGTTCGATGTTGCGCAGCAGACGACGCTCGCGGTTCTCAACGAACAGCAGCGCACGACCCGCACGACCCGCACGACCGGTACGACCGATACGGTGAACGTAAGACTCGGAGTCCATTGGAATGTCGTAGTTCACAACAAGGCTAATACGCTCAACGTCCAGACCACGTGCTGCAACGTCAGTTGCAATCAGGATGTCCAGGCGACCGTCTTTCAGACGTTCCAGAGTCTGCTCACGCAGGGACTGGTTCATGTCACCGTTCAGCGCAGCGCTGCTGTAGCCGCTACGTTCCAGCGCTTCAGCCACTTCCAGAGTCGCGTTTTTGGTACGCACGAAGATAATCGCCGCATCAAAGTCTTCCGCTTCCAGGAAACGTACCAGTGCTTCATTCTTACGCATGCCGTAAACAGACCAGAAGCTCTGGCTGATGTCCGGGCGAGTAGTAACGCTAGACTGAATGCGCACTTCCTGCGGATCTTTCATAAAGCGACGGGTAATACGACGGATTGCTTCCGGCATGGTTGCAGAGAACAGAGCGGTCTGATGACCTTCTGGGATCTGAGCCATGATGGTTTCAACGTCTTCGATAAAGCCCATACGCAGCATTTCGTCAGCTTCGTCCAGCACCAGACCGCTCAGTTTAGAGAGATCCAGGGTGCCGCGCTTCAGGTGGTCTAACAGACGACCCGGAGTACCGACGACAATCTGTGGCCCTTGACGCAGGGCGCGTAACTGCACGTCATAACGCTGGCCGCCGTAAAGGGCTACCACGTTTACGCCGCGCATATGTTTAGAAAATTCAGTCATTGCTTCAGCAACCTGAACCGCCAGTTCGCGGGTCGGTGCCAGCACCAGAATCTGTGGTGCTTTCAGCTCAGGATCAAGGTTGTTCAGCAGCGGTAAGGAGAACGCTGCGGTTTTACCGCTACCGGTCTGGGCCATACCCAGAACATCGCGGCCGCCCAGCAGGTGTGGGATACACTCAGCCTGGATCGGAGATGGTTTTTCGTAACCCAGATCGTTAAGGGCTTCAAGGATAGGAGCTTTAAGCCCCAGATCTGCAAAAGTGGTTTCGAATTCAGCCATGTAGTACGTGTGCCTCAAAATTAATGGCGGCCAGTCTACATAACTCATCGTGAAAATTTTCGGTAATTTTCATTAAAAGTGTGAACCGGCTCAAAGTAGGTGTATTAACGAACAACAACGCCCTCACCCGTTAAGGTGATGACAATCAAAAGAGATTATGGGCTGATGTGTACGTCAGCTATTGCTGGTCCGATTCTGCCAGGTCATCTTGCTCCTGGCCCAAGAGCGCTAATTCCAACAATGCGTATCGGTGCTCAACGTAGTTGTGTACGTTGTTGGCAACCGCCAGTTTGAACAGTGCCGTAGCGCTGTCCTTGTCCCCCAGACTTAGGTAGTACTTACCTAAATAGAAGTTGGTTTCACTGAGATGCTCAGCGAGCGAGGTGTTATCCGTTGCGTCCGCCTTCAGGCGTTCCATTAACGTTTTTTCGTCAATGTTGCCCAGGTAGAACTCGACAATGTTCCATCCCCATTGCTCTTTATCCGATTTGTCGAAGCGTTGCTTCAACGCATCTTTGGCCTGCTTCTCATCGAGCTTCTGCTCAGCGAGATATAGCCACAGGCTGCGGAAAGGATCATTGGGATCGTCTTGATAAAACGCTAGCAGATCATCTTGCGCTAATTTAGCACGGCCACCGTAATAAAGTGCGATGCCGCGGTTCAAGTGCGCATAATTGTAAGTTGGATCAAGCTCAAGTACAGAATCAAACGCTTCATAGGCAGCATCAAAATTGCCTGCCTGCGTTAAATAAATGCCTAAGTAATTGAATACTTCAGGCATATCGGGTCTGATAGCCAGCGCTTGCGAAAAATCGTTACGCGCTAATGCTCTCAAACCTAGACTATCATACAACACTCCGCGCTCATATAAAAGCTGTGCGCGTTCGTCATCGGTCAAAGCCCGACTGGCAAGAATTTGTTCCATGCGTGCCAGGATCACTTCCTGCTGTAAAGTCGGTTGCAATGGTACCGCGAGGACTTCACTTTTACGCCAGGCAGAGCTGTTGCATCCTGCCAGCGTGAGTGCTGTCGCCACGAAACACCAGCGCAAAAAAGGCTTCATTTCCCACTCCCGAAGACAACAAATGGATGAACGTCCTGTTCCCCGCATGCAAACAAGGCATCATGCCAGCGAAATGCGCCCTCCGCAAACGCGGAGGGCAAAAGGCAAACCTTACTCGCCTTGTTCCGCTTCCGGTGCAACCGGTGCGGTAGAAGACTGTTCAGTTGCTTCTTTGATGCTCAGACGTACGCGGCCCTGGCGGTCAACTTCCAGAACTTTAACCGGCACTTCCTGGTTCATCTGCAGATAGTCGGTCACTTTCTCAACGCGCTTGTCAGCGATCTGAGAGATGTGAACCAGACCTTCTTTACCGCCACCGATAGCAACGAATGCACCGAAGTCGACGATACGAGTCACTTTACCGTTGTAGATACGACCCACTTCGATTTCTGCGGTGATCTCTTCGATACGACGAATCGCGTATTTCGCTTTTTCGCCGTCGGTCGCTGCGATCTTCACGGTACCGTCATCTTCGATTTCGATGGTGGTGCCGGTTTCTTCGGTCAGCGCACGGATAACAGAACCGCCTTTACCGATAACGTCTTTGATCTTGTCTGGGCTGATCTTGATCGTGTGGATACGTGGAGCGAACTGAGAGATGTCGCCACGTGGCGCGTTAATCGCCTGTTCCATCACGCCCAGGATGTGCAGACGTGCACCTTTAGCCTGGTTCAGAGCGGCCTTCATGATCTCTTTGGTGATGCCTTCAATTTTGATATCCATCTGCAGCGCAGAGATACCGTCGCGGGAACCCGCTACTTTGAAGTCCATATCACCCAGGTGATCTTCGTCGCCCAGGATGTCAGACAGAACAACGTAGTTGTCGCCTTCTTTCACCAGACCCATCGCGATACCTGCAACGGCCGCTTTGATTGGCACGCCTGCGTCCATCAGCGCCAGAGAAGCACCGCACACGGAAGCCATGGAAGAAGAACCGTTGGATTCGGTGATTTCAGACACAACACGTACGGTGTACGGGAATTTATCCAGATCCGGCATCACTGCCAGCACGCCGCGTTTCGCCAGGCGACCGTGACCAATTTCACGACGCTTAGGAGAACCCACCATGCCAGTTTCACCTACGCAGTACGGAGGGAAGTTGTAGTGGAACAGGAAGTTGTCAGTACGCTCGCCCATCAGCTCGTCGAGGTTCTGTGCGTCACGGGTGGTGCCCAGGGTCGCGGTAACCAGCGCCTGAGTTTCGCCACGGGTGAATAGCGCAGAGCCGTGAGTACGTGGCAGTACGCCAGTACGAACGTCCAGACCACGGATCATGTCTTTTTCACGGCCATCGATACGCGGCTCGCCTGCCAGTACGCGGCTACGAACAACGTTTTTCTCGATAGCGTGCAGGATTTCGCCCAGCTCGTTAGCGTCCAGGGTTTCGTCTTCTGCGGTCAGCTGAGCGATGGTTTCAGATTTGATCACGTCAACCTGAGCATAACGCTCTTGTTTGTCGGTGATACGGTAAGCGTCGCTCAGGCGAGCTTCCGCCAGCGCAGCAACGCGCGCATTCAGCGCTTCGTTGACGGCTTCTGGCTGCCAATCCCAACGTGGTTTACCGGCTTCTTTAACCAGCTCGTTGATTTCTTTGATAACAACCTGCTGCTGATCGTGACCAAACACGACAGCACCCAGCATCTGGTCTTCGCTCAGCAGTTCTGCTTCGGATTCAACCATCAGCACGGCACCTTCGGTACCGGCAACAACCAGGTTCAGTTTGCTTTCTTTCAGCTCGTCCTGAGTCGGGTTCAGTACGTACTGGTCATTAATATAACCAACACGTGCAGCACCGATTGGGCCGTTGAACGGAATACCGGACAGGGACAGCGCAGCAGATGCACCGATCATTGCCACGATATCTGGGTTGATCTGTGGGTTAACGGAAACCACGGTCGCAATAACCTGGACTTCGTTAACAAAGCCTTCAGGGAACAGCGGACGAACCGGGCGGTCAATCAGACGCGCGATCAGGGTTTCGCCTTCGCTTGGACGGCCTTCACGACGGAAGAAGCTGCCTGGGATACGGCCAGCAGCGTAAGTACGCTCCTGATAGTTAACGGTCAGCGGGAAGAAGTCCTGGCCTGGTTTCGCTTTTTTCTGGCCGACAACGGTAACGAATACCGCAGTGTCATCCATGCTAACCATAACGGCTGCAGTCGCCTGACGCGCCATCATGCCGGTTTCCAGCGTGACGGTGTGTTGGCCGTACTGGAACTTACGAACGATCGGATTAAGCAAAATTCTATCCTTTCTTAATATGCGGCTGAGCACCCCTTGGTGTCTCTGCCAATGGAACCGATCTTCTTTGCATCCTCGCGACTAATGACAATCCTAACCCGGTCTGGGTGAAGCCTCTCATTAGCCGCGCGAACCTCTGCAACGAAGAATATGTACAACAACAATACATTATACCCGTTATCTTTCAAAATACTGCTGTGTTGGCAATTCCAGCTTAATTTTATCTAAACAAGATGGGATGGCCTGAACACCATATCAGTGATTTTGCGGGTACATGCTTTCATAACGTACTGCCGTCTGGTGGAAAAAAGGGGCCATAAAGGCCCCTCTTTCTGAAACTCGCTAGAGTTAGCGACGCAGACCCAGACGCTCGATCAGCGCAGTGTAACGTGCAACATCTTTACGTTTCAGGTAGTCCAGCAGTTTACGACGCTGAGAAACCATACGCAGCAGACCACGACGGCTGTGGTGATCTTTTTTGTGCTCAGAGAAGTGACCCTGCAGGTGGTTGATCTGTGCAGTCAGCAGTGCAACCTGAACTTCGGTAGAACCACTGTCGTTTTCGCCACGACCGAACTCAGAAACGATTTTTGCTTTAGCTTCAACGCTTAGAGACATTTTGAACTCCAAATTTAAAAGAAAGAAAGGGTGCCGATCTCTAATTCAGCGACCCCTGATATAACGCGCGCCAATTGTTAAACAATTAAGCAGACGTTAAGCCGCGATATTCTACCCGCAGCGCTCTGTTATCGCAAGCGACAGAGTCAGGCTGACTCGGTGTACTCGACGACCAGACGGCGTGGAGCCACGCGGCCTTCATCATCAATTTCACCCATACCCAGAAATTTCCCTTCTTCCCCTTCAGTCACGCGAACCAGGCCGTCCACCGGCGCGCCGGTGGTGCGTACCGGGTTACCATTTTTGAAGTAAACCGATGAGGTGAGAGGAATATTGACCACCGGATAGTCCGACGCGGGACTGTCCATTGGCATCAATAAGGGATCGAGCAGTTCTGCCGCCGGGATGCCCTGCTGTTCGGCTTGTGCAACCAGCTCTTGCAGATGATCCAGCGTCACCATCCGTTCAACCGGGTATTTGCTGACCGCCAGACGACGCAGGAAAATGACGTGCGCGCCACAGCCGAGCTTCTCGCCGAGATCGTCAATGATGGTACGAATATAAGTGCCTTTTGAGCAGTGAATTTCCAGCTCAACCTCATCACCTTCATGACGAATAAACTGCAATTCGTAGACGGTAATCGGGCGCGCTTCACGCGGCACTTCAATTCCCTGACGGGCGTATTCGTAGAGTTTTTTCCCCTGATACTTCAGCGCAGAGTACATTGATGGCACCTGCTGGGTGTCACCACGGAAACTCTCAAGCGCGTCGGCCAGTTGAGACTCGCTGACGTTAACCGGACGCTCTTCGACTATCTGCCCTTCGGCATCCGAGGTATCGGTACGTTGCCCTAAACGTGCAACCACCCGATAGCGTTTGTCGGAGTCGAGCAGATACTGGGAAAACTTGGTGGCTTCACCCAGGCAAATCGGCAGCATACCGGTTGCCAGTGGATCCAGCGCACCCGTATGCCCGGCACGGTTAGCGTTATAAATACGTTTAACCTTTTGCAGCACATCATTGCTGGACGCGCCTAATGGCTTATCCAGCAACAGTACGCCGTGAATATCACGGCCGCGACGACGAGGACGACTCATCAGTCCTCCTTGCTGTCGTCCGGGTTCACACGACGTTCATCGTCATGCTTGACCACGTTGCTGACCAGGTTTGACATGCGCATCCCTTCAACCAACGAGTTGTCGTAGAAGAAGGTCAGTTCAGGCACGATACGCAGACGCATGGCTTTACCCAGCAGCGAACGGATGAAGCCAGAGGCTTCCTGTAACGCTTTGATGCCTGCTTTCACGGCAGCTTCATCTTTGTCGTTCAGGAAAGTCACGAACACTTTGGCGTAGGCCAGGTCGCGAGACATTTCAACACCGGAAACGGTGGTCATCATACCCAGGCGTGGGTCTTTAATTTCGCGCTGCAGGATGATAGCGATCTCTTTTTGCATTTCCTGAGACACGCGCTGTGGGCGACCAAATTCTTTCGCCATAATAAATTCTCCAGACAAAAAAGGGGCTATCAGCCCCTTTTGAAATAATTGCCGGGTGGCGCTTCGCTAACCCGGCCTACGATCGGTCATTAATCGATGGTACGTTGGATTTCGATAATTTCGAAGACTTCGATCATATCGCCAGTGCGTACATCGTTGTAGTTCTTAACGCCGATACCACATTCCATACCGTTACGGACTTCGTTGACGTCATCTTTGAAGCGGCGCAGGGATTCCAGCTCGCCTTCATAGATAACCACGTTGTCGCGCAGAACGCGGATTGGGTTGTGACGTTTGATGGTACCTTCGGTAACCATACAGCCCGCGATTGCACCAAATTTCGGTGATTTGAACACATCACGAACTTCAGCCAGACCAATGATCTGCTGTTTCAGTTCTGGAGACAGCATGCCGCTCATTGCTGCTTTCACTTCGTCGATCAGATGATAGATGACGGAGTAGTAACGCAGATCCAGGCTTTCAGATTCAATCACTTTACGCGCAGAGGCATCAGCACGGACGTTGAAGCCAACCAGGATAGCGTTGGATGCTGCAGCAAGCGTTGCGTCGGTTTCGGTGATACCACCTACGCCAGAACCGATGATTCTTACTTTCACTTCGTCGGTAGACAGTTTCAGCAAGGAGTCAGCGATAGCTTCAACAGAACCCTGAACGTCTGCTTTCAGTACGACGTTCACTTCGTGAACTTCGCCTTCAGTCATGTTAGCAAACATGTTTTCAAGTTTAGATTTCTGCTGACGAGCCAGCTTAACTTCACGGAATTTGCCCTGACGATACAGTGCAACTTCACGCGCTTTTTTCTCGTCACGAACAACGGTAACTTCGTCACCCGCCGCAGGAACGCCGGACAGACCCAGGATTTCAACTGGAATAGACGGACCTGCTTCCAGAACTTCCTGACCCAGTTCGTTACGCATTGCACGAACGCGGCCGTATTCGAAGCCACACAGTACGATATCGCCCTTGTTCAGAGTACCTTCACGTACCAGGACGGTAGCCACTGGGCCACGACCTTTGTCGAGGAAGGATTCGATAACCGCGCCGCTTGCCATACCTTTACGAATCGCTTTCAGCTCCAGAACTTCAGCCTGCAGCAGGATAGCGTTCAGCAGGTCATCGATACCGGTACCGGCTTTCGCAGAAACTGGGATGAACTGTGATTCGCCGCCCCACTCTTCCGGCATAACGCCGTACTGAGACAGTTCGTTCTTCACGCGATCCATATCGGCTTCTGGCTTATCGATTTTGTTGACTGCAACAACCATCGGTACCTGCGCAGCTTTCGCGTGCTGGATAGCTTCGATAGTCTGCGGCATCACGCCGTCGTCTGCTGCAACAACCAGAACAACGATATCCGTTGCCTGCGCACCACGAGCACGCATAGAGGTAAACGCGGCGTGCCCCGGGGTGTCCAGGAAGGTGATCATACCGTTGTCAGTTTCAACGTGGTATGCACCGATGTGCTGGGTAATGCCGCCCGCTTCGCCAGAGGCCACTTTCGTTGAACGAATGTAGTCCAGCAGAGAGGTTTTACCGTGGTCAACGTGACCCATGATGGTCACAACCGGTGCGCGCGGTTCAGCCGCAGCGCCGGTGTCACGGTCGCTCATCAGCGCTTCTTCCAGCTCGTTTTCACGACGCAGGATAACTTTGTGGCCCATCTCTTCAGCAACCAGCTGTGCGGTTTCCTGATCGATAACCTGGTTGATGGTCGCCATTGCGCCCAACTTCATCATCGCTTTGATGACCTGAGAGCCTTTGACCGCCATCTTGTTCGCTAATTCGCCAACGGTGATGGTTTCGCCAATCACAACGTCACGGTTAACGGCCTGAGCTGGCTTCTGGAAGCCCTGCTGCAGGGAAGAACCTTTACGCTTACCGCCTTTACCGCCGCGACCCGCAGCACGCGCTTCTTCGCGGTCTGCTTTAGATTCAGCGTGCTTGTTGCCTTTCTTCTGAGGGCGAGCAGCTTTGGTCGCAGTACGGGTACGGCCACGACCGCCTTCAACTTCACGGTCATTTTCGTCTTCAGCCTGACGAGCATGCTGAGAGGTGGTGACGTGATAATCGCTGGCATCTTCAGTTGGTTCAGCAGCGGTGTTCACACCATTCTTTTCGTTTTCTTCCGCCATACGGCGAGCCTCTTCCGCTACGCGGCGGGCTTCTTCTTCCAGCTTACGGCGCGATTCTTCTTCAGCTTTGCGCTTCAGCTCAGCGGCTTCATTTTCACGGCGGGCTTTGTCGGCCTGGGCGGTTTTTGTCATATCGTCGGTCTGTTGATTGCTCACTTTGTCTTTTTCCGCAGCTTCACGTTTCGCTTTATCAGCGGCTTCACGTTTAGCTTGTTCTGCGGCCTCACGTTCGGCTTTTTGTTGCGCCTCGCGTTTAGCAGTTTCTTCTGCTTCACGACGGGCTTGCTCTTCCGCTTCACGCTGCGCCTGCTCTTCCGCGGCCAGGCGTTCAGCCTCTTGCGGATCGCGTTTCACAAAGGTGCGTGTCTTGCGGACTTCGATTTGTACCGATTTACTTTTTCCACCGGTACCTGGAATGTTGAGAGTACTGCGCGTTTTGCGCTGCAAAGTCAACTTATCCGGCGCCGAGCCGTTTTCACGGTTCAAATGCGCCAGTAAGGTTTGCTTCTCTTGTGCGGACACAGAGTCATCAGCAGCCTTCGGGATACCTGCATCAGCAAATTGCTGTACCAGGCGATCCACGGAGGTCTGTATTTCTGCAGCCAGCGATTTTACGGTTACATCTGTCATACTGTTCCTTCCTGCTACAGTTTATTACGCTTCGTCACCGAACCAGCAAATATTACGGGCAGCCATAATCAGCTCACCGGCTTTTTCGTCGGTTAACCCTTCGATATCAGCCAGATCATCAATGCCCTGTTCGGCGAGTTCTTCCAGCGTACAAACACCACGGGCAGCCAGTTTGAAGGCCATTTCGCGATCCAATCCTTCCAGATTCAGCAGATCGTCAGCCGGTTTGTTATCACCGAGGCTTTCTTCCTGGGCCAGTGCCAGAGTGGTCAGTGCGTTTTTAGCACGCTCGCGCAGCGCTTCAACGGTGTCTTCATCCAGGCCGTCGATAGCCAGCAGCTCTTTCATTGGCACGTAGGCCAGTTCTTCGAGCGTTGCAAAGCCTTCTTCAACCAGCACGGTTGCGAAATCTTCATCAATATCGAGATATTTGGTGAAGGTATCGATAGCAGCGTGTGCTTCAGCCTGGTGCTTAGCCTGCAGGTCATCAACGGTCATTACGTTGAGTTCCCAGCCACTGAGCTGAGAGGCCAGACGGACGTTCTGGCCATTACGACCAATCGCCTGAGCCAGGTTACCGGCTTCAACGGCGATATCCATGGTGTGCTTGTCTTCGTCAACCACGATGGATGCAACATCAGCCGGTGCCATCGCATTGATGACAAACTGCGCCGGGTTATCATCCCACAGGACGATATCAATGCGCTCGCCGCCGAGTTCAGTCGAAACTGCCTGAACACGTGCGCCACGCATACCAACGCAAGCACCTACCGGATCGATACGTTTGTCGTTAGTTTTAACGGCAATTTTCGCACGAGAGCCAGGATCGCGAGCGGCGGCTTTGATTTCAATCACTTCTTCGCCAATTTCCGGCACTTCAATGCGGAACAGTTCGATCAGCATTTCCGGCTTAGAACGGGTGACGAACAGCTGTGCGCCACGAGCTTCTGGACGTACAGAGTATAAAACACCACGAATACGGTCGCCCGGACGGAAGTTTTCACGCGGCAGCATATCTTCGCGCTGGATAACGGCTTCAGCGTTGTTGCCCAGATCCAACGAAATATTGTCGCGGTTTACTTTCTTCACCACGCCGGTGACGATTTCACCTTCGTGCTCACGGAACTGGTCGACGACCATCGCACGTTCAGCTTCACGTACTTTCTGGACGATAACCTGTTTTGCCGTCTGGGTGGTGATACGGTCGAAGGTGACAGATTCAATCTGATCTTCAACGTATTCACCCACGTTCAGACTTTCGTCTTCGTAACGCGCGGCTTCCAGGGTGATTTCTTTGGTTGGCTGGGTCACTTCTTCAACAATAACCCAACGGCGGAACGTGTCGAAATCACCGCTACGACGGTCAATTTCTACACGCACATCAATTTCTTGCTCGTATTTTTTCTTGGTTGCTGTAGCCAGCGCACTTTCCAGCGCTTCAAAAATTTTCTCGCGTGGCAGTGATTTTTCGTTGGAAACGGCTTCAACAACGGCCAAAATTTCTTTGTTCATCGCGGGCTTTTCACCTCAATCCAGACTGTTAAAAGTGGGGAACCAGGTTCGCCTTCTGGATATTACTCAGCGCGAACACTTCATCTTTACCATCGACTGTAACGGTGATCATTTCACCGTCCACCGCTTTGATAACGCCCTGCCATTTACGACGGTTTTGAACCGCCATACGCAGTACCAGCGTCACCTCTTCACCCAGGAAGCGTACATAGTGTTCAGCGGTGAACATAGGACGGTCGAGGCCCGGAGAGGACACTTCCAGGTTGTAAGCAACGGTAATCGGATCTTCTACATCCATTACAGCGCTTACCTGGTGGCTCACATCAGCACAATCATCAACATTGATGCCATCTTCACTATCAATATAGATGCGCAGTGTGGAAGTGCGGCCACGAATAAATTCGATGCCGACCAGTTCATAGCCCAGGGCTTCAACCGGCGCTGTAATCATCTCTGTTAATTTTTGCTCTAATGTGGACAAACCCACCCCCAAGACATAAAAAAAGGGCATAAAGCCCAGTTATTCTGTAGTCAGATAACAAAAAACCCCGATAAATCGGGGCTTTAGATAACTGAACCCTATAGCCGCAACTGCGGCCTGGAGAACCTTCCGAAAGAATTTTTTTCAAATCCAACTCCGAAGGCCTAAGTCTTCACAGTATATTTGAAAAATAACTCTAAGGGAAAGTGGTTGCGGGGGCCGGATTTGAACCGACGACCTTCGGGTTATGAGCCCGACGAGCTACCAGGCTGCTCCACCCCGCGCCTGAAACGAACGTGGCAAATTTTACGCGTTTTGAGTAAAAAATGCAAATAATGCTGGGATTTGGTACCGAGGACGGGACGTAAAATCGACCTACAGTATAGTGATGTGGCTCACAGCTTGTCAACCTCACATTCTATGCAGAAGAAATGCGTTTGCCATCGCGGTAAGGTTATCCCAATGGCCTACACTGATAGCGCGGATTTTTTGAATAAAAATGCATGAATCACTTCCAGTCACAAGCAAAAGATGATTAAATTAAAACTCATTTATTTTGCATAAAAATTCACTGACAGCGGAAAGCGATTCCCCCTTCAGTCACTTAAGCAGGGTTTTACTTTATGACGACGATTCTCAAGCATCTTCCAGCAGGTCAACGTATTGGTATCGCCTTCTCTGGCGGTCTTGACACCAGCGCAGCGCTGCTGTGGATGCGACAAAAAGGTGCGGTCCCTTATGCATATACTGCAAACCTGGGACAGCCAGACGAAGATGATTATGATGCAATTCCTCGTCGTGCTATGGAATATGGTGCCGAGAACGCTCGCCTGATCGACTGCCGTAAGCAGCTGGTTGCTGAAGGTATCGCCGCCATTCAATGCGGTGCTTTCCATAATACCACCGGCGGCCTGACCTACTTTAACACCACCCCGCTGGGCCGCGCAGTAACCGGCACCATGCTGGTTGCCGCCATGAAAGAAGATGGCGTTAATATCTGGGGCGACGGCAGCACCTATAAAGGCAACGACATCGAGCGTTTTTATCGCTACGGTCTGCTGACGAATGCTGAACTGCAGATTTACAAACCCTGGCTGGATACCGATTTTATTGATGAACTGGGCGGACGCCATGAAATGTCCGAGTTTATGATTGCCTGTGGTTTCGACTACAAAATGTCGGTTGAAAAAGCTTACTCAACCGATTCCAACATGCTGGGTGCAACCCACGAAGCTAAAGATCTCGAGTTCCTGAATTCCAGCCTCAAAATCGTTAATCCGATCATGGGTGTAAAATTCTGGGATGAAAATGTGAAAATCCCTGCGGAAGAAGTGACCGTCCGTTTTGAGCAGGGCCATCCCGTCGCGCTGAACGGTAAAACCTTCAGCGATGACGTTGAATTAATGCTGGAAGCTAACCGCATCGGCGGACGCCACGGTCTGGGGATGAGCGACCAGATTGAAAACCGTATTATCGAAGCGAAAAGCCGTGGTATTTACGAAGCCCCGGGAATGGCGCTGCTGCATATCGCCTACGAGCGTCTGCTGACCGGCATTCACAACGAAGATACCATTGAACAGTATCACGCCCACGGCCGTCAGCTGGGTCGTCTGCTGTATCAAGGTCGCTGGTTCGACTCTCAGGCGCTGATGCTACGTGATGGTCTGCAACGTTGGGTTGCAAGCCAGATTACCGGTGAAGTCACGCTGGAACTGCGTCGTGGTAATGATTACTCGATTATGAACACCGTGTCCGACAACCTGACCTATAAGGCAGAGCGTCTGACCATGGAGAAAGGTGAATCCGTCTTCTCACCTGACGACCGTATTGGTCAATTGACCATGCGTAATCTGGATATCACCGATACCCGCGAAAAGCTGTTCGGCTATGCGAAGTCCGGTCTGCTGACCGCGTCTGCCGCAACCGGCCTGCCTCAGGTTGAGAATCTGGAAAACAAAAGTAAATAAACGAGTAAGAAAATGAGTGAAAGGCCGCGTATGCGGCCTTTTTTGTATTCTGGGTTATGGTGTTGTAGGCCGGATAAGGCGGTTACGCCGCCATCCGGCAATGTGCGCTTGTGCCTGATGGCGCTACGCTTATCAGGCCTACGGCATATACAACACCATATACACCACACCGCAAGTACAAACTACAGACGAAAAAAAAGACGCTTTTCAGCGTCTTTCTTTCGGAATATTGGTACCGAGGATGGGACTCGAACCCACAAGCCCGTTAGGGCACTACCACCTCAAGGTAGCGTGTCTACCAATTCCACCACCTCGGTACAGATACTGCTATTAGTGCGGGATATCGCTGGTCGGCTGGGCCGGTGCAGCTGGCTGAGTCTGCTCGGTGTTAGCCGGTGCAGTCAGGTTTTCCCACTCACTTCCTTTATTGGTCTTGTTACTGTTGATGTTACCCAGTACCAGACTGATAATGAAGAACAGCGTCGCAAACACGGCGGTCATACGGGTCATGAAGTTACCAGAACCACTTGAACCAAACAGCGTGCCGGAAGCGCCTGCTCCAAAGGAGGCTCCCATATCAGCGCCTTTACCTTGTTGCAGCATAACGAGGACCACAAGGCCAATCGCTACAATAAGGAAAACTACTAAAAGAGCTTCGTACATAATCAACCTGTTCCTTGCGGGGTCACCGCGTACCAGTGCCTCAACCAATAAAGCGGGAGATTTATTTTCCCACTGAAGCGGGTGTGAATACTAACCAAAGCGAATGACCTTCGCAAGGGCAATTTCGACACATTGTATCAACTGCGGAAAAAAACAGCAAAACAACGGTGAATCATGCAAAAAAAGGCGGCAAGCGCCGCCTTTTTAGTCACTTAGCGAGCATTAAACCGCTTTTACCGCATCAGCAATCCGGTGGGCAAATGCCGTCACCTGTTCGGCGTCTTCACCTTCAACCATCACGCGAATCAACGGCTCAGTGCCTGATTTACGCAACAGCACACGCCCGCGGTTGCCCAGCGCGGCTTCCACTTCTGCCGCCGCCGTTTTCACGGCATCATTCTCCAGTGGATTGGATTTGCCGTCGGTATAGCGAACGTTGACCAGCACCTGAGGGAACATTTTCATCCCGCTGCACAGGTCGTGCAAACTCATATGGTTACGCACCATGGCCGCAACGACCTGCAGGCCCGCAACGATACCGTCACCGGTGGTGGTTTTGTCCAGCAGGATAACGTGGCCGGAGTTTTCCGCCCCAATTCGCCATCCTTTCTCCTGCATTTTTTCCAGCACGTAGCGGTCACCAACTTTGGCGCGCGTGAAAGGAATGCCCAGCTGTTTGAGGCCGACTTCCAGCCCCATGTTGCTCATCAGCGTCCCGACAGCGCCACCGCGCAGCTGACCCTGACGCAACGCTTCACGGGCGATGATATACATGATTTGGTCGCCATCGACTTTATTGCCTTCGTGGTCAACCATAATCACGCGATCGCCGTCGCCGTCCAGCGCAATACCCAGATCGGCTTTCTCCGCCAGCACGCGCGCTTGTAGCGCACGAACGTCCGTCGCGCCGACTTCTTCGTTAATGTTTACGCCGTTCGGCTCGCAGCCAATCGCAATAACATTCGCCCCCAGTTCACGCAGCACGTTCGGTGCGATGTGATAGGTCGCGCCGTTGGCGCAGTCCACCACAATCTTCAATGCGTTGAGGTTAAGTTCGTTGGGGAAAGTGCCTTTACAGAATTCGATGTAGCGGCCAGCTGCATCCACAATGCGGCTGGCTTTTCCGAGCTCAGCGGAGTCGACGCAGGTCAGCTCTTTTTCCATCTCGGCTTCAATTGCTTCTTCAACGTCATCCGGCAATTTGGTGCCGTCGATGGAGAAGAATTTAATGCCGTTATCGTAGAAGGGATTGTGGGATGCGGAGATCACAATACCGGCTTCTGCACGGAAGGTACGGGTCAGATAGGCCACCGCAGGGGTCGGCATAGGGCCGGTAAATGAGGCGGATAACCCCGCCGCAGCCAGCCCAGCCTCTAACGCAGACTCCAGCATATAGCCGGAAATACGCGTGTCTTTACCGATAATGATTTTACGCGAACCGTGGCTTGCAAGGACTTTACCTGCCGCCCAGCCCAGCTTCAGGACAAACTCAGGGGTAATCGGTGAGTCTCCTACACGGCCACGGATCCCATCGGTACCAAAATATTTGCGATTACTCATAATGTTTTTTTCCTTTCGCAGACAGGGTGGCTTCTACCACTCGCATCGCTTCAACAGTTTCTTTGACGTCGTGGACGCGAACAATATGCGCGCCCTGCATGGCTGCAATCACGGCACACGCCAGGCTGCCGCTAAGACGGTCTGACGGCCCCACATTGAGCAGTTGGCCAATCATCGATTTACGCGACATACCGACAAACAGCGGTAAGCCAAAATGATGGAATTCTGACAAACGCGCCAGTAACTCATAATTATGGGAGAGATTTTTACCGAAACCGAAGCCCGGGTCGAGCAGCAATTTTTCTTTTGGGATCCCGGCCTTCTCGCAGCGAGCGATTTGTTCGACAAAATAGCGATTCACATCGGCAAAGACATCATCATATTTCGGCGAATCCTGCATGGTTTTTGGATTACCCTGCATATGCATCAACGACACGGGCAGACCCGTTTCTGCCGCCGCTTCCAGCGCCCCGGGTTCGCTAAGCGAACGGATATCATTGATGATATGCGCGCCTACTCGCGCTGATTCGCGCATGACCTCAGGTTTAGAGGTATCGACAGAAATCCAGACTTCAAAACGCTGGGCAATGGCTTCGACCACCGGGATAACGCGCTCAAGCTCTTCATCAACGCTCACATCCAGTGCCCCAGGACGTGTGGATTCGCCGCCAACATCAATGATTGTCGCACCGGCGTTAATCATCAGATTTGCATGTTTCACCGCCTCAACCAGCGTGTTATGCGTGCCGCCGTCGGAGAAAGAGTCAGGCGTAACGTTGAGTATTCCCATGACGTGCGGATGGGAAAGATCCAGGATGGAGCCCTGGGCGGTGAGTTTCATAAAGAATCCTTTTTATTTCTTGATGTTGAATAGAAAAAACCCCAGGGCAAGCCCCAGGGTTTCAGGTAAAGCACGGTTATCCACGAAGGAGAACTTATTTGTCGCCGAACTGCTCTGACATGGTGCCAGAGTCCGGTGCCGGTGGCTCATCAACTGGACGCGGAGCACTTGGTTTACCCGTGCTGCCAGAGTTGTTGGATGAACCCGGTTCTTCCCAACCCGCTGGCGGACGCACATCGCGGCGAGCCATCAGATCGTCGATCTGCGGTGCATCGATAGTCTCATATTTCATGAGCGCATCTTTCATCGAGTGCAGGATGTCCATGTTTTCGTTCAGAAGCTGACGCGCACGATTGTAGTTACGTTCGATAAGCGCTTTAACTTCCTGGTCGATGATACGAGCCGTTTCATCAGACATGTGCTTCGCTTTAGCGACAGAGCGGCCCAGGAACACTTCACCCTCTTCTTCTGCATACAGCAGCGGACCGAGTTTGTCGGAGAAGCCCCATTGGGTCACCATGTTACGTGCCAGGTTAGTCGCCACTTTAATGTCGTTCGACGCACCGGTAGAAACATGCTCTACGCCGTAGATGATTTCTTCCGCCAGACGACCACCGTACAGGGTAGAGATCTGACTTTCCAGTTTCTGACGGCTGGCGCTGATCGCGTCGCCTTCAGGCAGGAAGAAGGTCACACCCAGCGCACGGCCGCGCGGAATAATCGTTACTTTGTGCACCGGATCGTGCTCTGGTACCAGGCGACCGATAATCGCGTGGCCCGCTTCGTGGTAGGCGGTGGATTCTTTCTGCGCTTCCGTCATCACCATGGAGCGGCGTTCCGCACCCATCATGATTTTGTCTTTCGCTTTTTCGAACTCAACCATGGATACCACGCGCTTGTTACCGCGAGCTGCAAACAGTGCCGCTTCGTTCACCAGGTTCGCCAGGTCTGCACCGGAGAAGCCAGGAGTACCACGCGCAATGATTGCCGCATCGATGTCCGGGGACAGCGGTACGCGACGCATATGCACTTTCAGAATCTGTTCACGACCGCGAACGTCTGGCAGACCCACCACAACCTGACGGTCGAAACGACCTGGACGCAGCAGCGCTGGGTCAAGTACGTCTGGGCGGTTAGTTGCCGCGATAACGATAATACCTTCGTTACCTTCAAAGCCATCCATCTCAACCAGCATCTGGTTCAGCGTCTGCTCACGTTCATCATGACCACCGCCCAGGCCTGCGCCACGCTGGCGGCCTACGGCGTCGATTTCATCGATGAAGATGATGCACGGAGCGGCTTTCTTGGCCTGTTCGAACATGTCACGCACACGAGATGCGCCGACACCCACAAACATTTCCACGAAGTCAGAACCAGAAATAGTGAAGAACGGAACCTTGGCTTCACCCGCGATGGCTTTTGCCAACAGGGTCTTACCGGTACCCGGAGGGCCGACCATCAGGACGCCTTTCGGGATTTTACCGCCCAGTTTCTGGAAACGGCTCGGCTCACGCAGATATTCAACCAGTTCGGCTACTTCATCTTTCGCTTCGTCACAACCAGCAACGTCAGCAAAAGTGGTTTTGATCTGGTCTTCTGTGAGCATGCGCGCTTTGCTCTTACCAAACGACATGGCACCTTTGCCACCGCCGCCCTGCATCTGACGCATGAAGAAGATCCAGACACCGATCAAGAGCAGCATTGGGAACCAGGAAATGAAGATAGAAGCCAGCAGGCTTGGCTCTTCTGGTGGTTCACCCACAACCTTGACGTTTTTCGTCAGCAGGTTATCAAGCAGCTTCGGATCGTTAACCGGAAGATAAGTCGTGTAACGGTTACTATCTTTCTTGGTAACGTTGATCTCACGTCCGTTGATACGCGCTTCGCGAACCTGATCGTTATTGACCTCTTGCAGGAAGGTAGAATAATCCACCTTGTGGCTGTTCGATTCGCTGGGCCCAAAGCTCTGGAATACTGACATCAGCACGACGGCAATGACCAGCCAGAGTATTAGGTTTTTCGCCATGTCACTCAAGGGATTAACCTCTTATTACAACTGTGTTAAAAACAGCGTCAGGATACGCTATATCCGTCATCATTCAAACTTTCGTTTAAACTCTTACGGTTATGGTTTTCGCCCGGTCGCTACAATGTACACTTCACGCGAACGCGCACGAGAAGAGTCCGGCTTACGAACTTTGACCTTCGTAAACAGGGAGCGAATTTCCCTTAGATACTCATCGAAACCTTCGCCCTGGAACACTTTCACTACAAAATTTCCGCCTGGCGCTAATACATCACGAACCATTTCAAGCGCCAGCTCCACCAGATACATGGCCCGGGGGATATCAACCTCCGGCGTTCCGCTCATGTTTGGTGCCATATCTGACATGACAACTTGTACCTTACTGTCACCCACTCGCTCCAGTAATGCCTTCACCACGAGTTCATCACGAAAATCGCCTTGAAGGAAGTCCACACCAACGATTGGATCCATAGGTAAAAGATCGCAAGCGATAATGCGGCCTTTGCCGCCAATCTGCGTGACCACGTACTGTGACCAGCCTCCTGGGGCAGCACCGAGGTCAACTACCGTCATCCCCGGCTTAAAAAGTTTGTCACTTTGCTGTATTTCATCAAGTTTAAACCAGGCACGGGAACGTAACCCCTTTTTCTGTGCCTGTTGAACATATTTATCGCTAAAGTGTTCCTGGAGCCAGCGGCTTGAGCTGGCAGAACGCTTTTTACCTGTCATTTAACATTCCCATAGGGGCAGTTCATCGTAACCTTTGGCGTAAATTTCTACGCATCATTTGGTGATATAAGGGAGATGGCGGTAGAATGACCCGTTTTCAATCCCAACGTAAGCAAAAATATACGATGAATCTGAGTACTAAACAAAAACAGCACCTGAAAGGTCTTGCACATCCGCTCAAGCCAGTAGTTATGCTTGGCAATAATGGTTTGACCGAAGGGGTACTGGCCGAGATTGAACAAGCGTTAGAGCACCATGAACTTATCAAGGTGAAAGTCGCCTCGGAAGATCGCGAAACCAAAACCTTGATCGTGGACGCTATCGTGCGCGAAACCGGCGCCTGTAACGTACAGGTCATCGGTAAGATGCTGGTACTTTATCGCCCTGGTAAAGAACGCAAAATCTCGCTGCCACGTTAAGAGTATCCTAATTTCTGACACAAGATTGTGTTAAATGAGGGATTTTCTTTACGAGGGCTAGCAACATGCCACGCTCTTAAGCTTGATAAAAGGCCGCTATGCGGCCTTTTTCTTATCTTTACACTCAGTCAACATTTTGAGTGTCGAACAAATCTTACAGATAATCCACTTTCAGGATTTCGAACTCAACTTCGCCGCCCGGCGTACGGATGACAACGACATCATCCTGCTCTTTGCCAATCAGACCGCGAGCAATAGGAGAGTTCACTGAAATCAGGTTCTGCTTAAAGTCCGCCTCGTCATCACCCACGATACGGTAAACCTGCTCTTCATCGGTATCAAGATTCAACACTTTTACGGTAGCACCGAAGATAACGCGGCCGTTGTTCGGCATCTTAGTGATATCGATAACTTGCGCATTAGACAGCTTCGCTTCGATATCCTTGATACGCCCTTCGCAGAAGCCCTGCTGCTCGCGGGCAGCGTGGTACTCAGCATTTTCTTTCAGATCGCCATGCTCTCGCGCTTCAGCGATAGACGCGATGATTTCTGGGCGACGTACGGACTTGAGAAAATCCAGTTCTTCACGCAGTTTTTCTGCCCCGCGGAGGGTCATCGGAATAGCTTGCATCGTTATACCTCTTAAACATACCTGTAGGGAGCGGTTCCCCCGCTCCGGCCGTTAAGCCCGCCAGTATCGCTATCGACACCAGGCCAGAAGCAAAAGAAAACCGACCCGGGTACTAAGCCCAGGTCAGCAGTATTTTTTAATTTGATACGCATTTTACCCTGAAGTTCACTACGGGTCATCGTTTACTTTACAGGGCTTTGCACCGTAGTATGACGGCTTGTTTCCAGGTTGTTAGCGCGAGATTATGCGATTTTCCAGATTTATCATCGGATTGACCACCAGTATAGCGTTTAGCGTTCAGGCCGCGAATGTTGATGAATATATCAATCAACTCCCTGACGGGGCCAACCTTGCACTGTTAGTGCAGAAGGTCGGTGCCTCTGCGCCGTTGGTGGATTATCACGGCCAGCAGATGGCGCTTCCAGCCAGTACCCAAAAGGTGCTCACCGCGTTGGCAGCATTGCTACAACTGGGCCCTGATTTTCGTTTTACCACCACACTTGAAACCAAAGGCAGCATTGATAATGGCACGCTGAAAGGCGACCTTATTGCGCGATTTGGCGGCGATCCGACGTTAAAACGTCAGGATATTCGCAATATGGTGGCGACGCTTAAAAAGGCAGGCGTGCAAAATATCGAGGGTAACGTACTTATCGATACCTCCATTTTCGCCAGCCATGATAAAGCGCCAGGCTGGCCGTGGAACGATATGACCCAATGCTTTAGCGCGCCGCCCGCTGCCGCAATCATCGACCGCAACTGCTTCTCCATTTCACTCTATAGCGCCCAAAAAGCTAACGATCTGGCGTTTATCCGTATCGCATCGTACTACCCGGTGACGATGTTCAGCCAGGTGCGTACGCTCGCTAAAGGCTCACCGGATGCACAATATTGCGAACTGGACGTGGTGCCAGGCGATTTGAACCGCTTTACGCTAACCGGCTGCCTGCCACAACGCGCGGAGCCTCTGCCGCTGGCGTTTGCCATTCAGGATGGCGCAAGCTATGCCGGGGCAATAATCAAAGATGAACTCAAGCAGGCGGGGATCACCTACAGCGGCACCCTACTGCGCCAGACTCTGGTAAACGAACCCGGAACCGTGCTCGCTAGCAAGCAATCCGCGCAGCTGCACGACTTGCTGAAGATCATGCTGAAAAAGTCTGACAACATGATTGCCGATACCGTATTCCGCATGGTCGGTCATTCGCGCTTTGGCGTACCCGGTACCTGGCGCGCGGGATCCGATGCCGTCCGGCAGATCCTGCGCCAGCAAGCGGGCGTCGATTTGGGCAATACGATTATTGCCGATGGCTCCGGCCTGTCTCGCCATAACCTGATTGCGCCAGCAACCATGATGCAGGCGTTACAGTACATCGCCCAGCATGACAATGAGCTGGATTTCATCTCGATGTTACCGCTCGCCGGACACGATGGTTCGTTGCAGTACCGCGCCGGTCTGCATCAGGCGGGGGTTGACGGTAAGGTGTCGGCGAAAACCGGCTCTCTGCAAGGGGTGTATAACCTGGCGGGCTTTATCACTACCGCTAGCGGTCAAAGAATGGCATTTGTGCAATATCTTTCAGGTTATGCGGTTTCCCCTGCCGACCAGAGGAATCGTCGTATTCCGTTGGTTCGCTTTGAAAGCCGGCTGTATAAAGATATTTATCAGAACAATTGAGTTCGGTGCTGCCGGATGGCGCTTGCGCTTATCCGGCCTATAAAGTACATAACAAAACGGGCCGCGATTGCGGCCCGTTTATATAGGTACGGCGGATGAAACGCGCTAGCGTCGCTCTCCGGCGCCAGGATTAGCGTTGGTAGATAAACTCTACGCCTTCCTCGTCGTCTTCATCCCAGTCGTCATCTTCATCGTCTTCTTCCGCTTCAGCGGCGACTTCGTCAAGCTGCTGACGGTGGTAGTCATCCCACATGAATTCGACTTTCTCTGGCTGTTTGGCTTCTTCAGCCTGCACCACTGGGTTCTCAATGATGAAGTTCATCACGTCCCAGCACAGGTCTTTAACGCCAATCTGGCTTGCCGCAGAAATCAGGTAGTATTTATCTTCCCAACCCATCGCCTCGGCAATGGCCTTCGCTTTCGCTTCCGCGTCCGCTTTATCCATGGTGTCGATTTTGTTGAAGACCAACCAGCGTGGTTTACTCGCCAGCTTCTCGCTGTATTTCTCAAGCTCACCAATGATGATGCGCGCGTTTTCAGCCGGGTCAGAACCATCGATTGGATCGATATCAATGATGTGCAGCAGCACACGGCAACGTTCCAGGTGCTTCAGGAAGCGGATACCTAAGCCTGCACCTTCGGATGCCCCTTCAATTAGACCCGGGATATCGGCAACCACGAAGCTCTTCTCGTTATCGACACGCACCACGCCAAGGCTCGGTACCAGTGTCGTAAACGGATAGTCTGCCACTTTTGGTTTCGCCGCAGAGACGGAACGGATAAAGGTGGATTTACCGGCATTCGGCATCCCCAGCATCCCGACATCGGCCAGCAGCATCAGTTCGAGCTGCAGGTCACGCTTATCGCCCGGCGTACCCATCGTCTTCTGACGCGGAGTACGGTTAACGGAGGATTTAAAGCGGGTGTTGCCCAGACCGTGCCAGCCACCTTTCGCCACCATCAGACGCTGACCGTGTTTGGTCATATCGCCCATGGTTTCACCGGTGCCCTGGTCAATAACACGCGTACCGACCGGCACCTTGATGGTGACGTCTTTGCCGCGCTTACCGGTACAGTCACGGCTTGCGCCGTTCTGACCACGTTCTGCACGGAAAGATTTTTCGAAACGATAGTCGATCAGGGTGTTCAGGTTTTCGTCAGCTTCCATCCAGACGTCGCCACCATCACCACCGTCGCCGCCGTCAGGGCCGCCACGCGGGATATATTTTTCACGGCGGAAGCTTACGCAACCATTACCGCCATCACCTGCGACTGCCAGGATCGTTGCTTCATCAACAAACTTCATTTTACTCTCCGTAAATCATTCGCCTGCGCGGGGCAACGGAACAACCGTTTCACGCTTACGCCACCGCCCCCAAAGACGATGACCAATGGCGGAATACATCGCGCCCGCAACCACGATAACCGCACCGAGATAACCTAGTAGGTTAAGCATCGGTCGGGCGAAGAAATCGGGCCAGGCCATTGATAAAAGATCTGAAAATAACAGTGTAAACAGGGGAGTCAGCGTCACTAACGCGCTCACCTGCGCCGCCTGCCAGCGCGCCATGGCTTCTGCCAGCGCCCCATAACCGACCAGTGTGTTCAGTCCACAGAAGATCAGACAGGCTAGCTGCCAGTCGCTTAGTTGCCCGATAACCTCAGGCTTTGCGAGCGGCAACAATGCAATAGTACATAAAGTGTACAATAAAAAGAGGATCTGCTGCGAGGCCATTCGCCGCAATAACACCTTTTGCGCGACGCCGTAACTCACCCAGACCATCGCCGCACCCACCCCGAAGATGACACCCCAGGTATAGTCAGTGAGACGAGTAAAAATCTCGATCAGGCTGGTGTTGAAAAACATCAGCAGACCGCAGATAAGCATGATTGCGCCAAATATCTGCGTACCGCGCATCTTCTCTTTGAGGATAAAGACGCTGGCAATCATCATGCCGACAGGCGAGAGTTGGCCTATTACCTGCGATGCCGTTGGGCTAACGTACTGTAGCGATGAGCTAAACAGCACGAAATTACCGAACAGCCCACCGGTTGCGATGAGCAGCAATACCAACCAGCGTGGATTGCGAAAAATCTGCAAAGAAGGCAGCTTGCGCTTCCATGTCAGAATAAGGCCGAGACCACAGCTCGCCATCAGGAATCGATAGAAAACGACGGTAGGCGGTTCCATAACTTCCAGAACCTGTTTCATGGCAATCGGTAATGCGCCCCAGCATATTGCCGTCGTAAGCGCCAAAAGAATGCCAATCCCCGCCTGCTGCTTCATACCGGATTCCCTGCCTTCAAACGGTGGTACAACCCATCATTTTCCTGGCGTCGAATGTAAAAAGCCCCGCAACACGTTGCGGGGCTTTCATCCGTTACCGGGACGCGAAAAACTTATTCAGCAACAATGCTGATAAAACGACGGTTTTTCGGGCCTTTCACTTCGAATTTCACTTTACCGTCTGCTTTAGCAAACAGTGTGTGGTCTTTGCCGCAGCCTACGTTTGAGCCAGCGTGGAACTGAGTACCACGTTGACGAACGATGATGCTACCAGCCAGAACGGATTCGCCGCCGAAGCGTTTTACGCCCAGACGTTTAGCTTCTGAGTCGCGACCGTTACGAGTCGAGCCACCAGCCTTTTTATGTGCCATTTAATCTGCTCCTCTTAACTTAAGCGCTGATGCCAGTGATTTTCACATCAGTGAACCACTGACGATGGCCTTGCTGCTTACGGTAGTGTTTACGACGACGAAACTTAACGATTTTAACTTTCTCGCCACGACCATGAGCAACAACTTCAGCTTTGATTACGCCGCCATCAACGAAAGGAACGCCGATTTTGACTTCTTCACCGTTTGCGATCATCAGAACTTCAGCGAATTCGATAGATTCGCCAGTTGCGATGTCCAGCTTTTCCAGGCGAATGGTCTGACCTTCGCTTACTCGGTGTTGTTTACCACCACTTTGGAAAACCGCGTACATATAAACTCCGCTTCCGCGCACAACTTCATGTGATTCAGAGTGCGCTATAAATATTCACAATAGGGCGCGAATATTACGCAAAACGTGAGCCTTTGACAAGTGCTACCATCAATAGATGCAGAAAAAAAACACAACCGGCACGACAACGTTTATCTGAGGCGTTTTTTCAGTACAATCGTAGCCACAACGCTAACGTAAAACCTTCATTATCCCGAATGGATAAGTGGTAAACAGGACACTAAGCCCGGCTTTTGCGATGAATTTACAACAAATCAATGAGTTAACCGCGCAGGATATGGCGGGTGTCAATGCGACGATTCTTGAGCAGCTCAACTCGGATGTCCAGTTGATCAATCAGCTAGGCTATTACATCGTCAGCGGTGGCGGAAAACGTATCCGCCCGATGATTGCCGTGCTGGCCGCTCGCGCCGTTGGCTATGAGGGCAATGCCCATGTCAATATTGCCGCGCTTATCGAATTTATTCATACCGCGACCCTGCTGCACGATGACGTCGTCGATGAGTCGGATATGCGTCGTGGCAAGGCAACGGCGAATGCTGCTTTTGGGAACGCTGCCAGCGTACTGGTAGGCGACTTTATTTACACCCGCGCATTTCAGATGATGACCAGCCTCGGGTCGCTGAAAGTCCTGGAAGTGATGTCTGAAGCCGTAAACGTGATTGCTGAAGGTGAAGTGCTTCAGTTGATGAACGTCAACGATCCTGACATCACCGAAGAAAATTATATGCGTGTGATTTACAGCAAAACCGCGCGCCTGTTTGAAGCGGCGGCCCAATGTTCCGGCCTGCTCGCTAATTGCACGCCCGAGCAGGAAAAAGGGCTCCAGGACTATGGTCGCTATCTGGGAACCGCTTTCCAGCTAATCGATGATTTACTCGACTATAGCGCTGATGGCGAAACGCTGGGGAAAAACGTCGGGGACGATCTCAACGAAGGCAAACCGACCCTGCCTTTGCTGCATGCAATGCGTAACGGCACCCTGGAGCAGGCGCTGCTGATTCGCGGCGCGATTGAACAGGGTAATGGACGTCATCTGCTCGAACCGGTTCTCGAAGCGATGGCGGCGTGTGGTTCTCTGGAGTGGACGCGCCAGCGTGCCGAAGAAGAGGCCGATAAAGCCATTGCCGCCCTCTCCCCTCTGCCTGATAACCAATGGCGTGATGCGCTTATCGCCCTCGCCCACATCGCTGTGCAACGCGATCGTTAATCTTCTCCCGCGCGGACTCCGCGCGGGAAACTTCCCAAACATGCCAAAACGCCCCCTTGTCTTAGGGCCAAAAATTAACTTATTCCGAATTTAAAGAAACTTACTAGAACTTTTTAGAAACTTCCTGAAAAGAGCGATACAGTACATTCCTCATTCGACATGATGATTTAAACAGTATTCTCAGGGAGGAAGTATGGATAAGCTTATCGACTGGCATCCGGCAGATATTATCGCGGGGTTGCATAAAAAAGGCACGTCAATGGCCGCAGAATCACGTAAGAACGGCCTCAGTTCGTCGACGTTAGCCAATGTGCTGTCGCGCCCCTGGCCGAAAGGGGAAGTGATTATTGCGAAGGTGCTGGAAACTGAACCGTGGATAATCTGGCCATCGCGCTATCACGATCCGATAACCCATGAGTTTATTGATAGAACGAAAGCAATGCGCAGGTCTGACCGGGAAAAATAACGCCCTCCAGATGGGCCAGAGGGCGTGTAACAAGCGTTGCGATTACTCGCCCTTAATACGCTCGATGTTCGCGCCTAACGCGCTTAGCTTGTCTTCAATGCGCTCATAGCCACGGTCGATGTGATAAATACGGTCAACGATCGTGGTTCCCTGAGCGATACAGCCTGCCAGCACGAGGCTTGCAGATGCGCGCAGGTCGGTTGCCATGACCTGAGCGCCTGAGAGCTGCTCTACGCCGTGACAAATGGCGGTATTGCTTTCAATTTCCGCATGTGCGCCCATACGGATAAGTTCCGGTATGTGCATAAAGCGGTTTTCAAATACCGTTTCGGTGATAACACCAGTACCTTCTGCCACCAGGTTCAGCAAGGTGAACTGCGCCTGCATGTCGGTTGGGAAAGCAGGATGTGGCGCGGTACGCACGTTGACCGCTTTCGGGCGCTTGCCGTGCATATCCAGGCTAACCCAGTCTTCACCAATTTCAACGTCTGCGCCGGCTTCACGAAGCTTAGCCAGTACCGCATCCAGGGTGTCTGGTTTCGCGTTACGACAAACAATTTTGCCGCCGGAAATCGCCGCCGCCACCAGGAAGGTGCCGGTTTCAATACGGTCAGGCAGAACGCGATACACGCCGCCGCCCAGGCGCTTAACGCCTTCGATAGTAATGCGGTCGGTACCCTGGCCGCTCACCTTCGCGCCCATCGCATTGAGGAAGTTCGCCGTATCGACGATCTCCGGCTCACGCGCGGCGTTTTCGATGACGGTTGTCCCTTCCGCCAGCGTCGCGGCGGTCATGATGGTGACGGTCGCGCCAACGCTGACCATGTCCATCACGATGTGTGCGCCTTTCAGACGACCATTCACGGACGCTTTGACGTAACCTTCTTCCAGTTTGATTTCCGCACCTAACTGCTCAAGGCCAGAAATGTGCAGATCGACCGGACGTGCGCCGATGGTGCAACCGCCAGGCAAAGACACCTGACCCTGACCAAAACGCGCCACCAGCGGCCCTAATGCCCAGATAGAAGCACGCATGGTTTTCACCAGGTCGTACGGCGCGCAGAATACGTTCACCGAACTTGCATCAATCCATACCGAACCATTGCGTTCAACCTTCGCACCCAGCTGCGTCAGCAGCTTCATGGAGGTATCAACGTCTTTCAGTTTTGGTACGTTTTGGATCTCAACCGGGTCTTCTGCCAGCAAAGCGGCAAAAAGAATCGGCAGGGCTGCATTTTTTGCACCGCTAATGGTGACCTCACCCTGAAGGCGGGTCGGCCCCTGCACACGAAATTTATCCATCAAATCTAATCTCTGTTAAGTATTCACGTTCGCCACCGGAAAAGTGATGCCACTTTTCCCCTGGCTCAAAAACCGTTGAGTTTGCGATCGCGTGCCCACTCTTGCGGGGTATACGCTTTGATCGACAGGGCATGGATGCGGTTGTCCGCAAGGTACTCCATCAGCGGGCCGTAGATAGTCTGCTGCTTCTTAACCCGGCTCATGCCATCAAACATCTCACCCACAGCAATCACCTGGAAGTGGCTGCCATCACCAGAAACGAGAACTTCCTGAAGGGAGAGTGCGTTCATTAGCACGGTCTGAATTTCATTATTTTCCATAGGTTCGCATTTCATTTGAGAGTGAAAACAGCCCCACATCTTAGAGGAAAGTGACGCAGTCTTAAACAAGCAAAAAGCCCCATCGTTGAGATTGATGGGGCTTTAAGAATATTGGCGACAATAACGTACTGAAATTTTTAAGGGATCATATCTTCGGGCAGATTATATAACCCTTTCAGCGTGGCGACTTTTTCGCTTACGCCTTCAAGGCTCGGCGTGCGCCCCTGGACGCGAATCAGCTCGACCAGATGCACCAGCAGTGCCAGACCCGCCGTATCCACCCGGCTCAAGCCGCTGAGGTCAATCACCGATACGCCCTGCGTTGCGTCCTTTCTGGCGTCCCAGAGAGACACCAGAAAGTCCTGATCCAGCTCACCGTGCAGCGCCAGGCGTTCGCCTTCGCGTGTCCAGCTTAACTGTTCGGCCATTATTTTTTCTGTTCCAGAGTGATTGGCTGTGCAGAGATAGATTTCAGCTGTGCAGTCAGGCCATCAATGCCCTTGGTACGCAGCAGATCGCTCCACTCATTTTGCTTAGTGGTGATCATGCTCACCCCTTCCGCAATCATGTCGTAAGCCTGCCAGTTACCCGACTGGGTATTTTTACGCCACTGGAAGTCCAGACGTACCGGCGGGCGACCGTTTGGATCAACGATAGTCACGCGGATTGGCACGATGGTGGCATCGCCCAGAGGCTGCTCAGGCGCAATCTGGTAAGTCTGACCGTGGTACATCGCCAGCGCCTGACCGTATGCCTGTTTCAGGTATTCGCGGAACGCGGTGAAGTACGCTTCACGCTGAGCTGGCGTAGCATCTTTGTAGTAGCGACCCAGTACCAGCGCACCGGCATATTTCACCTGCACGTACGGCAGCAGTTCCTGATCGACGACATCACGCAGGTAGTTAGGGTTAGAACGAATCTTCGGCTGTTCATTCTTCAGGCGGTCGAACGTTTTTTGCGCCGCTTCATTCATCAGCTTGTAAGGGTTAGTCTGGTCTGCCGCCGTAGCCGCCGTTAAAGGCGCAATCACCAACATGGCGACCATCAGTAAACGTTTAAACATGTCGAGTATCTCCTGAGATTAATTCGTCGAGCCAGTAGCAGGCGCTGCCGTATCAGTATGTTCGTCAGTTGACGTTTTCGCATCGCCTGAATTCTGATTGTCGCCGCCTTTGCTGTTGTAAAGGAACTGACCAATCAAGTCTTCGAGCACCATTGCTGATTTCGTGTCCTGAATGACGCTGCCGTCTTTAAGGATAGACGTTCCCAGTTCCGGGTCTTCAAAACCCACATTCAGCGCCAGGTATTGCTCACCCAGCAGACCCGAGGTGCGAATCGCCAGCGAACTGGTGTCGGGAATATGGTCATAGCTGTCTTCAATGTCGATAGCCACGCGCGGTAAATAGGTTTTTGGATCCAGCGAGATATCGGCAACACGCCCAATCACCACGCCGCCAATGCGCACCGGCGAACGGCTTTTCAGGCCGCCGATGTTATCGAAGGTGGCATAAACACGGTAAGTTGGTGCAGATTTAATTGACGACACATCCGCCGCCTTCAGGCAGATAAACAGCGCCGCCAGCAGGGCAACCAGCAGAAAAATACCGACCCAGATTTCACTCTTTTTCGTTTGCATTCACTCAATTCCCAAACATCAGTGCCGTCAGCACAAAGTCCAGCCCAAGAACAGCCAGCGACGCATGCACCACGGTACGGGTGGTCGCGCGGCTAATTCCGGCAGAAGTGGGGATTGCATCGTAACCGTTAAATAACGCAATCCATGTCACCGTAATGGCGAAAACAACGCTTTTGATCAGGCAGTTCACCAGATCAAGACGCCAGTCCACCGCATTTTGCATTGCCGACCAGAAGAATCCGGCATCAATCCCTTTCCAGCTGACGCCGACCAGAGAGCCGCCCCAGATCCCCACGGCAACGAAAATAATCGTCAGCAGTGGTAAAGAGATAACGCCCGCCCAGAAGCGCGGAGAAATGACGCGACGCAGCGGATCGACGGCCATCATTTCCATACTGGAGAGCTGTTCGGTGGCGCGCATCAGGCCAATTTCGGCGGTCAACGCTGAACCCGCGCGTCCGGCAAAGAGTAACGCGGCAACCACCGGCCCCAGCTCGCGCAGCAGCGATAGCGAGACCAGCATCCCGAGGCTGGTCTCGGCGCTGTACGTTGTCAGCACCAGATAGCCCTGAAGCCCCAGCACCATGCCGATAAACACGCCCGACACAATGATGATAACCAGTGAAAGTACGCCGACGTTATAAAGCTGACGAATCAGCAGCGGCGCGTGTTTGCGAAACTCTGGCTTGCCGATAACGGCATTGAATAACATTAACCCGGCGCGCCCAAACGTTGCGATGGTCTTAATACCGCGATGTCCCAGCGCTGCCAGTGCATTTAACAGCATGAGTCGTTTAGCTCCCTGTGCCAATGAGGTCGCGGCGGTAGTCGCCCGCCGGATAACGGAACGGCACCGGGCCGTCGGCGATACCGTCGAGGAACTGACGCACCCGAGGATCGGCGTTTTCCTGCAACGACGTTGCGCTCCCATGAGCGATGATTTTTCGGTCTGCCATGATGTAGGCGAAATCGGCGATGCTCAGCACTTCCGGTACATCGTGGGAAACCACAATACAGGTGACACCCAGCGCACTGTTGAGTTCAGAAATCAGCTTCACCAGCACGCCCATGGTTATCGGATCCTGACCGACAAACGGTTCATCAAACATGATGAGATCCGGTTCCAGCGCGATAGCACGGGCCAACGCCGCGCGCCGCGCCATTCCGCCGGACAGTTCAGATGGCATCAGCTTAGCCGCCCCGCGCAGGCCGACCGCTTCCAGTTTCATCATCACCGTGCTTTTTAGTAGCTCAGCGGGCAAATTCGTGTGTTCGCGAATCGGGTAAGCAACGTTGTCAAAGACGTTCATGTCGGTGAACAATGCGCCCGACTGAAACAGCATACTCATGCGCTTACGCACGGTGTATAAGCGAGATCGCGACATCTGCGGCACATTCTCGCCATCGAAGAGGATCTCTCCGCTATCCGGGGGGATCTGCCCGCCAATCAGGCGTAACAGCGTGGTCTTGCCAATCCCCGACGGCCCCATAATCGCGGTGATTTTGCCGCGCGGCACCGAAAGCGAGATGTTGTCGAAGATAACCCGATTGCCACGCGTAAAGGTGACGTCGCGCATATCGACTAAATTCGCTAGATTTTGGCTCATAGGCTTACCTTTCCAGGTCCTTAAGTAGAGCAAACTCCTGCTTGCCCCTGCATTCTTACAGAATCCTAACCGCTCTGGTTAACGAAATCTGGCATTTGTTTTACTTTTCCTGCGCATAAAGTCAAAATTAGGAATTCGCCATGCCCAGAAGTGCGGGCCGGCGATTATACCCGAATAAAGGACTTTAGATGCTCTTAGCCACGGCTCTGTTAATTATTGGTTTACTTCTGGTGGTCTACAGCGCCGACCGCCTGGTGTACTCCGCCTCCATTTTATGCCGTGCGTTAGGGATCCCGCCGCTCATTATCGGGATGACTGTTGTTAGTATAGGCACATCGTTGCCGGAAATTATTGTCGCCGCCGCAGCCTCGCTCCATGGGCAGGTTGATGTCGCCGTCGGAACCGCGATCGGATCCAACATCGTCAACATCTTATTGATCCTCGGGCTGACCGCCCTGTTCCATCCTTTTACCGTGCATTCTGATATCCTGCGCCGCGAAATACCGCTAATGTTGGTAGTGAGCCTGCTGGCGGGGTATGTGTTGTATGATGGTGAGCTTTCACGCCTTGACGGCATTTTTTTATTTATTCTCACCGCCCTTTGGCTGGTGTTTATTATTAAAATAGCCAGATTGGCCGAACGTCAGGGCAACGATAAATTTACGCAAGAGCAGCTGGCTGAACTGCCGCGCGATGGCTCTTTACCCGTCGCCTGTTTATGGCTGGGCGTGGCTTTAATCATCATGCCAATGGCGACGCGGATGGTGATTGATAACGCAACGGTTCTGGCAAACTACTTTGCCATGAGCGAACTGACCATCGGTTTAACGATTATCGCGCTAGGCACCAGCTTACCGGAGCTTGCCACCGCAATTGCCGGTGTGCGTAAGGGTGAGAATGATATCGCCGTCGGCAATATCATCGGCTCCAATTTCTTTAATATCGCCATCGTACTGGGGCTCCCCGCGCTCATCGCACCGGGAACCTTTAACCCGCTCGCGTTCTCCCGCGACTATGGCGTGATGGTGCTGGTCAGCGTGGTCTTCGCGCTGCTGTGCTGGCGTCGCAGGCAGGTTGGTCGCGGCGCAGGAATGCTGTTAATCAGCGGGTTTGTTGTATGGCTGGCACTGCTCTACTGGGGCACGCCGCTTTTCATCGAATGAATCGGGATAACACTATGTCGCAAATAGATTTGCAGCCAAATTTCGACTTCCAGCAAGCAGGAAGAGAGGTTCTGGAGATTGAACGAGAAGGGCTGGAACAGCTCGATCAATACATTAATCAGGATTTCAACGACGCGTGTGAGAAGATCTTTTACTGTGGCGGCAAAGTGGTCGTCATGGGCATGGGCAAATCTGGGCATATTGGCCGTAAAATGGCGGCCACTTTCGCCAGTACGGGCACATCTTCATTCTTTGTTCATCCCGGCGAGGCTGCCCACGGTGACTTAGGGATGGTGACGCCACAGGACGTTGTGATCGCCTTGTCGAATTCCGGTGAATCCAACGAAATTCTGGCGCTGATTCCGGTATTGAAGCGGCTGAGAGTGCCGCTTATTTGCATGACCAGCCGCCCGGAGAGCAGTATGGGTCGCGCGGCAGATATTCATTTATGCGTGAAAATACCCCGCGAAGCCTGCCCACTTGGCCTGGCGCCGACCACCAGTACCACGGCCGCGCTGGTCATGGGTGATGCTCTCGCCGTCGCGTTACTGAAAGCCCGCGGCTTCACGGCGGAAGATTTCGCCCTGTCGCACCCCGGCGGCGCACTTGGTCGCAAGCTGTTACTGCGGGTTAACGATATCATGCACACCGGAGATGAAATTCCTCAGGTAAGTCTCGAGGCTTCGCTGCGTGATGCGCTTTTAGAGATCACGCGTAAAAATCTGGGCATGACCGCCATCTGCGACGACAATATGCAGATTAAAGGTATTTTCACCGACGGTGACCTGCGGCGAATCTTCGATAACGGCGTTGACGTCCGCACGCTCGGCATTGCCGACGTGATGACGCCAGGCGGTATTCGCATTCGTCCAGAGATGCTGGCGGTCGATGCATTGAACCTGATGCAATCACGTCATATCACCTGCGTATTGGTTGCCGATGGCGACCATTTGCTAGGTGTGATACATATGCACGACCTACTGCGCGCAGGCGTAGTGTAATCAAGGATATAAAGAATGAGTCATGCTGTCGCCCCGGTCGCCACCTGTTATGGCCCGGTGAGCCCACAATTTATTGCTAAGGCGGAACAAATTCGCCTGCTTATCCTCGATGTTGACGGGGTGCTCTCAGACGGCCTGATTTATATGGGCAACAACGGCGAGGAGCTGAAAGCCTTCAACGTGCGCGACGGTTATGGCATTCGCTGCGCCCTCACCTCAGGCATTGAGGTGGCGATTATTACCGGACGAAAAGCTAAACTGTTAGAAGACCGCTGCGCCACGCTCGGTATTAGCCATCTCTACCAGGGACAGTCGGATAAGCTCATTGCCTATCGCGAACTGCTGGCGAAGCTGGCGCTTGAGCCAAACCAGGTCGCTTACGTCGGTGACGATCTGATCGACTGGCCGGTTATGGCTGAAATCGGTTTGAGCGTTGCGGTTGCGGATGCACATCCGCTGCTGCTGCCACGCGCAGATTATGTCACCCGCATTGCAGGTGGTCGGGGTGCCGTCCGTGAAGTCTGCGACCTGCTGCTACTGGCGCAAGGGAAGCTGGAAGAAGCCAAAGGGCAATCGATATGAGTAAAACCAGACGTTGGGTTATTATTGTGCTGGCACTGGTGGCGCTTGTCCTCATCGGCCTGAATCTCGCCGATAAGGATGAAGTGAGTCCGCAAGCGCTCAACACCAGCGACCCAACCTATAAAAGCGAACATACCGACACGGTAGTTTACAGCCCGGAAGGCGCTCTGAGTTATCGGCTTATCGCCGAGCATGTGGAGTATTTTTCCGATCAGGCAATATCGTGGTTTACCCATCCGGTATTGACCACTTTTGACGCAAACAAGGTACCAACCTGGTCGATTAAAGCCGATAAAGCCAAGCTGACCAACGATCGCATGCTGTACCTCTACGGGCACGTTGAAATCAACGCGCTGACAGAAGATGCACAACTGCGTAAGATTACGACGGATAACGCCCAGGTAAACCTGATTACTCAGGATGTTGCCTCTGACGATCTGGTGACGTTATACGGAACAACATTTAATTCCAGCGGCCTGAAAATGCGCGGCAATTTACGCAGCAAAAACGCCGAGTTGATTGAAAAGGTTAGAACCTCTTATGAAATTCAGAAAAAACAAACTCAGCCTTAAGCTTGCGCTCGCCGGCACATTGCTGGCGGCCAGCCTGCCAGCCATGGCGCTCACCGGGGATACCGATCAGCCGATTCATATCGAATCCGATCAGCAGTCGCTGGATATGCAGGGCAACGTGGTTACCTTTACCGGCAACGTTGTGGTCACCCAGGGCACGATCAAAATCAACGCCGATAAAGTGGTTGTGACCCGTCCTGCGGATCAAAAAGGCAAAGAAGTGATCGACGGTTACGGTAATCCAGCGACCTTCTATCAGATGCAGGACAACGGCAAGCCGGTGAAAGGTCATGCCTCAAAAATGCATTATGAATTGCAGAATGATTTCGTGGTGCTGACCGGCAACGCCTACCTTGAGCAGCTTGATAGTAATATCAAAGGCGACAAGATCACCTATCTGGTCAAAGAACAGAAAATGCAAGCGTTTAGCGACAAAGGCAAACGCGTCACTACCGTTCTGGTTCCGTCGCAGCTGCAGGACAAATCCAAAGATCAGGCCCCGGCCCAGAAGAAGAGTAACTAATTCGTTATGGCGACATTAACTGCAAAAAATCTGGCGAAGGCTTATAAAGGCCGTCGCGTGGTGGAAGATGTCAGTCTGACCGTAAATTCCGGTGAGATTGTCGGTCTGCTTGGGCCAAACGGTGCAGGTAAAACCACCACTTTCTACATGGTGGTTGGGATCGTCTCGCGTGATGCGGGCAATATCATCATTGATGACGAAGATATCAGCCTGCTGCCGCTGCATGCCCGTGCCCGACGCGGGATTGGCTATCTGCCGCAGGAAGCGTCTATCTTCCGTCGTCTGAGCGTCTATGACAACCTGATGGCGGTGCTGCAGATCCGTGACGATCTGACTAAAGAGCAGCGCGAAGACCGCGCAAAAGAACTGATGGAAGAGTTCCACATCGAACACCTGCGTGACAGCCTGGGTCAGGCGCTTTCCGGTGGTGAACGTCGACGAGTGGAAATCGCCCGTGCGCTCGCGGCAAACCCGAAGTTTATCCTGCTGGATGAACCGTTTGCTGGCGTTGACCCCATCTCCGTTATCGACATTAAACGCATTATTGAACATCTGCGTGACAGCGGCCTTGGCGTACTGATTACTGACCACAACGTGCGTGAAACGTTAGCCGTCTGCGAACGTGCCTATATCGTCAGCCAGGGGCATCTGATTGCCCACGGTACCCCTCAGGAGATCCTACAAGACGAACATGTTAAACGCGTGTATCTTGGGGAAGACTTCAGACTCTGATAGGGTATGGATAACGACGTTAGTGGGAGAGATTCGTTCTGAACATGAAGCAAGGTTTGCAATTAAGGCTCAGCCAACAGCTTGCCATGACGCCGCAGTTGCAGCAGGCAATTCGTCTGTTGCAGTTGTCGACGCTGGAACTTCAGCAGGAACTCCAGCAGGCGCTGGAGAGTAACCCCCTGCTTGAGCAAACCGATCTTCACGAGGAAGTAGACACTCAGGAACCCGTTGATACCGAAACGTTAGACAGCGTTGATGCGCTGGAAAAGCCAGATATGCCCGAGGAGCTGCCGCTTGACGCCAGCTGGGACGAAATCTACACCGCCGGAACGCCATCAGGCACCGGTGTCGATTACCAGGACGACGAGCTGCCGGTTTACCAGGGCGAAACCACCCAGTCACTGCAGGATTATCTGATGTGGCAGGTAGAATTGACGCCGTTTACCGATACCGATAGAGCCATTGCCACTTCCATTGTCGACGCGGTGGACGACACCGGTTATCTCACCGTCACGGTAGAAGATATCCATGAAGGCATTGGCGATGATGAAATCGGTCTCGATGAAGTCGAAGCCGTCTTAAAGCGAATCCAGCGTTTCGATCCGGTTGGCGTTGCCGCCAAAGATCTGCGCGACTGTCTGCTGATCCAACTCTCCCAATTCGCACCGGATACCCCGCGTATTACCGAAGCCCGATTAATCATCAGCGATCATCTCGATCTTCTCGCCAACCACGACTTCCGTTCACTTATGCGCGTTACGCGCTTAAAAGAAGATGTGCTCAAAGAAGCGGTCGATCTGATTCAGTCACTCGATCCTCGTCCGGGGCAGTCGATCCAGACCGGTGAGCCGGAGTATGTGATCCCTGATGTGCTGGTGCGCAAAGTGAACGGTCGCTGGATGGTTGAGCTTAATTCCGACAGCATTCCGCGCTTGCAGATAAACCAGCACTACGCGGGCATGTGCAATAACGTCCGTAATGATGCCGATAGCCAGTTCATCCGCAGCAATTTACAGGATGCGAAGTGGCTGATTAAAAGCCTTGAGAGCCGTAATGACACGCTTTTGCGCGTGAGCCGCTGCATTGTTGAGCAGCAGCAGGCCTTTTTCGATCTTGGCGAAGAACACATGAAACCGATGGTGCTGGCCGATATCGCCCAGACCGTCGAAATGCACGAGTCCACCATTTCGCGTGTCACCACGCAGAAGTATTTGCATAGCCCAAGGGGCATTTTTGAGCTTAAGTATTTCTTCTCCAGCCACGTCAGTACTGAGGGCGGCGGCGAAGCCTCGTCCACGGCCATTCGTGCATTGGTGAAGAAGTTAATTGCAGCGGAAAATCCCGCAAAACCACTGAGCGACAGTAAACTGACCACCCTACTCTCCGATCAGGGTATCATGGTGGCGCGGCGTACCGTTGCAAAGTACCGAGAGTCTTTATCCATCCCGCCGTCAAATCAGCGTAAACAGCTGGTCTGACTCTACTGATAAGGAAGACACTATGCAGCTCAACATCACTGGACACAACGTCGAAATTACCGAGGCGATGCGCGAATTTGTTAATACCAAATTCGTGAAGCTCGAGCAGTATTTCGAGAGGATCAATCAGGTCTACATTGTGTTAAAAGTGGAGAAATTGACGCACATCTCGGATGCAACGTTGCACGTTAACGGCGGCGAGCTTCACGCTAGCGCGGAAGGCAAAGATATGTACGCCGCCATCGATGGCTTGATCGACAAACTGTCGAGACAGTTAAACAAGCATAAAGATAAACTAAAACAACATTGATTGTCCGAGCAGCCGCCCGATATGCTCCGTATACCGGGCGGTGCTTAGGTGAAATTATGACAAATACTGATTCAGCTCTACAACTGAGCAATGTCCTTAACCAGGAATGTACCCGCAGTGCTGTGCACTGTCAGAGTAAAAAACGTGCGCTGGAAATCATCAGCGAGCTGGCGGCCAAACAGCTAAGCCTGCCTCCGCAGGTGGTGTTTGAAGCCATTCTGACCCGTGAAAAAATGGGCAGTACCGGCATTGGCAACGGCATCGCGATTCCGCACGGTAAACTGGAAGAGGATACGACGCGCGCGGTAGGCGTTTTCGTGCAGCTGGAAACACCGATTGCCTTCGATGCCATCGACAATCAGCCTGTTGATTTACTGTTTGCGCTTCTGGTGCCAGCAGATCAGACCAAAACCCACCTGCATACGCTCTCTTTGGTGGCGAAACGTCTGGCGGATAAAACCATTTGCCGTCGTCTGCGTTCTGCGCAGAGCGACGAAGAGCTGTATCAAATCATCACCGATACAGAAACTCACGATGATGCGTAATGGACATCACATCGTACTGAGGAGAAACGGTACATGGTACTGATGATCGTCAGCGGCCGCTCTGGCTCGGGAAAATCTGTTGCCCTGCGTGCGCTGGAAGATATGGGGTTTTACTGCGTTGATAACCTGCCGGTGGTGTTGCTGCCGGAGCTGGCTAAGACGCTTGCCGACCGCGAAATCTCGGCGGCTGTCAGCATTGACGTGCGTAACATGCCGGAGACGCCGGAGATTTTTGAACGGGCAATGGAAAGCCTGCCGGATAACTTCTCCCCTCAATTGCTGTTCCTCGATGCTGACCGCAATACCCTGATTCGTCGCTACAGCGATACGCGTCGCCTTCATCCTCTCTCCAGCAAAAATCTGTCACTGGAAAGCGCCATCGATGAGGAGAGCAATCTGCTGGAACCGCTGCGTTCCCGCGCTGACCTTATCGTCGACACTTCCGAAATGTCCGTTCACGAGCTTGCCGAGATGCTGCGTACCCGCCTGTTGGGTAAACGTGAGCGCGAGCTAACGATGGTGTTCGAATCCTTCGGCTTCAAGCACGGTATTCCTATCGATGCCGACTACGTTTTTGACGTGCGCTTCCTGCCAAACCCGCACTGGGATCCGAAACTGCGACCGATGACCGGCCTTGATAAGCCAGTCGCCGCATTCCTCGACCGGCACACAGAAGTTCACAACTTTATTTACCAGACCCGCAGCTATCTTGAGCTATGGTTACCTATGCTGGAAACCAACAACCGTAGCTACCTGACGGTCGCCATTGGTTGTACCGGCGGTAAGCACCGTTCAGTGTACGTTGCCGAACAGTTGGCTGACTACTTCCGTTCACGCGGCAAGAACGTGCAATCTCGTCATCGGACGCTGGAAAAACGTAAATCATGACCGTAAAGCAGACCGTTGAAATCACCAATAAGCTGGGTATGCACGCGCGCCCGGCAATGAAGCTGTTTGAGTTGATGCAGGATTTTGATGCGGAAGTGCTGCTGCGCAACGATGAAGGCACGGTAGCAGAAGCCAATAGTGTGATTGCGCTGCTGATGCTGGACTCTGCTAAGGGTCGTCAGATTGAGGTGGAAGCCACCGGCCCGCAGGAAGTGGAAGCGCTGGCGGCGGTGATTGCGCTATTTAACGCTGGGTTCGACGAAGACTAGTCACGCCCCGGGCGACCAGAACGGTGTAGGCCGGATAAGGCGAAGCCGCCATCCGGCAATGGCGCAACGCCTGATGGCGGCTTTGCCTTATCAGGCCTACAAGATATTGCTAATAGAGCTTATTCTCGCGCATAAACCCTTCCCCGCCCAACTGACGCATCTGGCGCATAATCCACGCCTGACGACTGTGCACGTAGCCCGTTGGCGCGTTTGCCTTAAAGCGAATCGGATTCGGCAGCACCGCCGCTAACAGCGCGGCTTCCGAGATCGTCAATTTGCTGGCAGGCTTATGGAAATAGCGCTGTGACGCCGCTTCAACGCCAAAAACCCCGTCGCCAAACTCAGCGATATTGAGATACACCGTCAGAATACGCTTCTTGCTCCATACGGTCTCGATGCCGAGCGTCAACCCCGCCTCCAGCCCTTTGCGCACCCAACTGCGTCCATCCCACAGAAACAGGTTTTTCGCCGTCTGCTGCGATAGCGTCGACGCACCGCGAATACGGCTTTCATTGCGTTCGTTATGCGCCAGCGCTTTTTCAATCGCAGAAACGTCAAATCCCCAGTGCTCCGGGAATTTCTGGTCTTCTGCGGCAATCACCGCAAGCCCCATCCACGGCGAGATCTCATCCATACTGACCCAATCAGAATGGGCGACGTAGCCAAAGTTTCCGCCAAGCCAGGCGCTGATTTGACGTTCCATCATCACCGCGGAGAATGGAACCGGCAGAATGCTGAACAGCGCAATTCCGCCACCCCAGAACAGCGCCAGCAGCAGTAACACACGCCAAACCAGACGCTTAAGTCCCGCGACTCCCCACAAAGCCTTCTTCCTCACGCTAACCCTCTGACGCCGATTAATATTCCTGATTTAGACGCTACGGTTCACACATTTTACTGATTCACGTAACAAATAATTTAAGATTTGCTATCTTATTGAACGTGCAATCGTATTTCAGGTTGTGTCAAAAAATCAAAATCATATTAATCATCTGACGCAGCCACCAGTTCCCTGGTGTTGGCGCAGTATTCGCGCACCCCGGCTAGACCGGGGTCATTTTTTAGCAGCATTTGCCACCCAGGCTTTAAGGATCGCGACATCGGTCTGCCACTCTGATTTCATCTCTTCAACCCATTCACCAACGTTATCCCACCATGCCGGTAAATCCGGGGACTGGATCTGCTGCCCCAACTGCTGCAGGTGGCGTAACCCGATGGATCCCGCCGCGCCTTTGATTTTATGGCCTTCCTCAACGATACCTTTCTGGTCACGCGCGGTCAGGTTAGATTCCAGCACCGACAGATAGCCCGGCATCATTTTCTCAAATACCGCCAGACCATCGGTAATCAGTTTCGGGCCAACCAGCTCGATGTACTGCTCAAGCATAGGAATATCCAGCAGCTGCTGCGTCTTACCACTTTCAACAGGGGTCACGGCACTCTCCTCTTCGTCTTCAACGGTATCCCAGAACTTCTTAATCATCGCCGTCAGGGCCGGTACCGAAAGCGGTTTGCTCAGTACATCGTCCATGCCTGCGTCCATATACTCTTTTTTGTCTTTCAGGACGTTCGCCGTCAACGCCACCAGCGGTGGCAGATCGTCCGCGTCATATTTACGCTTCAGCTCACGGGAGATATCCAGCCCGGTCATGTCCGGCAACTGAATATCCAGCAGCACCAGGTCATACTCGCCCGGCGTGAACTTCTCAAGCGCCGCTTGCCCGGTCATCGCCACATCCACACTATTGCCGAGTTTCTCCAGCACCGAGCGGGCAACAATGACATTCAGCTCGATGTCCTCCACCAGCAGAACGTGCAGCGCAGGCAGCGGCATATCATCTTCTTCAAAGGCATCTTCCACTTCTTCCGCTACCGCAGGAGCGTGCACCGTCAGCGTAAAGATCGAGCCGTGGCCGGGGTTGCTTGCTACCTCGATATCCCCGCCCATGCTTTTCGCCAGGCGTTTCGAGACGGCAAGACCAATGCCGGTGCCGGTCGCCGGTTTGCCGCCCTGACTGTCTTTCACCTGATAGTACATGGCGAAAATCTTGTCCTGCTCGCCCTGAGGAATACCGATACCGGAATCTTCCACCTCGAAGTGCAGCATATCGCCTGCGTCATAACGAACGCGAACGACCACGTTCCCCTGCTGGGTAAACTTCACGGCATTGCTGATCAGATTCCACAGGATCTGGCGTAGACGAGTGCCATCGGTGATGACTTTATGCGGCAGCGGCAGCGTTGGCTCCATCACAAAGCGCAGCCCTTTTTGCTGTGCTTGCAGACCGGAGAGGTTTTCCAGGTCAGCCAGGAAGCCGGTGAAATCGACAGGCTGGTTATCCAACTGGACTTTACGGCGTTCCATTTTGTCCATGTCGATAATATCGTTGAAGATATTACCCAGCGTGACCGCTGAGACATGAATGGTTTTCAGGTATTTCTCCTGCTCAGCGGTCAGGGTCGTATCGAGCAGAATCCGGCTTAATCCCACAATCCCGTTTAGCGGTGTCCGCAGCTCGTGGCTAATGGTGGAGATGAAGGTGGTCTTATCGCGGCTGGCGCGCTCGAGCGCATCCTGGTAGCGCTTACGTTCGGTAATGTCACGACCAAAGCCCATCAGACCGTGGCGTTTCCCCACGCGGTCGTAGTACGGCACTTTGCGGATCTCAAAGCAGGCTTTGCGCCCGTCCGGGTAGTCGAGCCACTGTTCATAGGTCAGTGAGACATTGTGACGGAAAACTTTCTCATCGGTTTCAATCACTTTCGCCGCAGCTTCCGGGGTGTAAACATCTTCTGGATGCAGGTGAATCAACTGCTTTTCACTCTTACCGGTCAGCAACTCCATGGCGCGGTTACAGCCAGAGAACTCTTTATCTTCATTACGGTAGAAAACCAAATCCGGTGAAGCATCAAGGAAAGAGCGCAAGAAGGACGATTGTTGTTCAAGGCGGATCTGCGTCTCTTCACGCTCCTGTACCTCAATTTTCAGCTGTTCCAGCGTTGCCCGGCGTTCGGCTTCCGCTTTTTCACGATCGCTAATTTCCTGATTAAGCTGTGAAATATTGTCTTTTAACTGCACGTTGAGCTTGAGATCGCGCTCACGCATCTCTTCTAACTTTTCGACCAGGCGGGACAGCCGCTGGCGTGATTCTTCGAGCTGCTCGACGACCACCGACAAAAAGTAGACCGCCCATGGGGTGATCAGCAGGCCAAAGAAGATTGAGCGAATGACATCAATGCTTTCAACCTGCCCATGCAGCACCATGGTTACTGCCATTTGTACCACGATGGCCAACACCACCAGCGCGAGCGCCAGCAGCAGGGAAAAACGTACCAGACCCAGCTTCATCATCAGGTCGACGTAATACTGCGCCAGCATACGGATTTGCTTCATGAGGAGTTCCTTAACGACTTCATCGTTCAATCATACCCAATTCTGAGCACGGCGCGTTAGGTTGTACAAAAAATGCGAGGATTATCTGTGAAATGAGTCGTGTGAGTGTTGTCGTGCACTCCCGGCGGCGCTGCGCTTGGCCGGGCTACCGACGGACGTAGGCCGGATAAGGCGAAGCCGCCATCCGGCAATCAGGCATACATGTTGCAGGTGTTCACGGCCTCCACATTAAGCAGGCTGCACCCACGGCGTACCCAATGCCGAACCCTGAACGCCGTTTTCGTTAAGGTATTTGTCGAGCTCAACCATCCCGGTCCAGCGATTTTCACACCATAGCGGTGCCAGAAGCGTGGGGCGGCGGGCGCTGGCCGAGATTCGATGATAAATGACATCAGGCGGGGTGTGGCGAATCATTTCACCGGCAGTAACCGTGTACTCATCCAGTTCGATCCCGCCCAAACGTCCCGCTTGCCACGCCTTCGCCATAATGCTGCCGGTCACAATATGCAGCGGGTGCAGTTTAATGCCGTCAACCCCGGTCTCAACCACTTGTTTAAGCGTCTCCAGGCACTCTGTCTGCCCTTCGCCCGGCAGACCAACGATAAGGTGGCTGCATACCTTCAGGCCGCGCTCACGGGCCAGACGCGTCGTTTGCTGGTAGCAGGCAAAATCATGACCACGGTTGATGCGATGCAGGGTTTTATCGTGCGCGGTCTGCAAACCCAGCTCCAGCCACACTTCATAACCCTGCTCGTGATATTCGCTTAGCAAATCAAGCACCGCTTCCGGCACGCAGTCCGGGCGCGTCCCCACACACAACCCGACGATATTGGCCTGGCTGACCGCCTGTTGATACATAGATCGCAATACCTGCACTTCGGCAAAGGTACTGGTGTAGGCCTGGAAATAGGCCAGATAACGTTTTGCGCGGTTCACCAGATTGGCCTGATGCGCAAGCTGGTCGGCAATCGACTTATGCTGCTGCGCTTCATCGGCAAAAGAAGCCACGTTGCAGAACGTACAACCTCCGCGGCCAATGGTGCCATCGCGGTTTGGGCAGCTAAATCCACCATGCAGCGTCAGTTTATGAACCTTTTCGCCATAGCGCCGCGAAAGATCCCCACCAAACATATTGACTAATTTTTGTAACTGCATAATCTGATAGACCGGCCTGAAGAAAGGGGCCAAGCCTGCCATTTTTAGTCTCGATCGGCGATGACCTGGATCAATCGTCATGTAGACCTTTTATCTTATTGCATAATCAATCAAAATCACTGCAATTTCATTCATCGACGATGAGATTATTTTTCCTTATGTCTGATGCCAAATTGGGCATATTCCGGTTGCAGTTAAAAAACAGAGCGATCCTATATCCCCACACTCAATGCCAGCATTAAATGCTGCTTTTCATTAAATAATCAGCGTATGACGATTATCACAGCGCTTTCATATAGTGAGACAGATCACACTCCCCATCCCTCCTCATTTCGTTTCACAGAGGATAAAAACATCATATTTTCTTTATTATTCATTATCTTAATTACTCCATAGCACATTTCTGCATAAATAAGTTTGCCATTTGACCTATGTACCGATTCCCGATAAGTTGGGAATCCGCTGGAAGCTTTCTGGATGAGCAGTCTGCTCATCATATTTATGCAGTAATTGAGATTCCCTCTTAAGCAAGTCCTCAAACTTGTGTGACCTACGCGAAAAGGATAGAAGAGGGCGAATGCGAGGTAGGCAATGAATGCCATACCCCGTCGCCATGCTCTTGCTGTGCCTTGCGCGCAATCGATTAAGGGGGCGTCCCGTAGAGCCTGGGGAGGTTCACTGATATGTTGTACGATAAATCCCTTGAGAGGGATAACTGTGGTTTCGGCCTGATCGCCCACATAGAAGGCGAACCTAGCCACAAGGTAGTGCGTACCGCCATACACGCACTGGCCCGCATGCAGCACCGTGGGGCAATCCTCGCCGATGGTAAAACCGGCGATGGTTGTGGTTTGCTGCTGCAAAAACCTGACCGTTTCTTTCGCATCGTCGCGCAAGAGCGCGGCTGGCGCTTAGCGAAGAACTATGCCGTTGGGATGCTGTTCCTGAACAAAGATCCTGAGCTTGCCGCGATTTCTCGCCATATTGTCGAAGAAGAACTGCAGCGTGAAACCCTGTCTATTGTCGGCTGGCGCGATGTGCCAACCAACGAAGGCGTATTGGGTGAAATTGCCCTCTCCTCTCTGCCACGTATTGAACAAATCTTTGTCAACGCCCCTGCGGGCTGGCGTCCACGCGATATGGAGCGCCGCCTGTTTATTGCGCGTCGCCGCATTGAAAAGCGTTTGCAGGAAGATAAAGACTTCTACGTCTGTAGCCTGTCGAATCTGGTCAACATTTATAAAGGTCTGTGTATGCCGGCAGATTTGCCGCGCTTCTACCTGGATCTGGCGGACTTACGTCTGGAATCGGCCATTTGCCTGTTCCACCAGCGTTTTTCCACCAACACCGTGCCGCGCTGGCCGCTGGCGCAGCCGTTCCGCTACCTGGCGCACAACGGTGAAATCAATACCATCACCGGCAACCGTCAGTGGGCGCGCGCCCGTACCTATAAGTTCCAGACGCCGCTGATTCCTGACTTGCACGACGCCGCGCCGTTTGTGAACGAAACCGGCTCTGACTCCAGCTCAATGGATAACATGCTTGAGCTGCTGCTGGCGGGCGGGATGGATATTATTCGCGCCATGCGTCTGCTGGTGCCGCCGGCCTGGCAGAATAACCCGGATATGGATCCAGACCTGCGTTCGTTCTTCGACTTTAACTCCATGCACATGGAGCCGTGGGACGGTCCGGCGGGCATCGTTATGTCCGATGGTCGCTACGCGGCCTGTAATCTTGACCGTAACGGTCTGCGTCCGGCCCGCTATGTCATCACCAAAGACAAGCTGATTACCTGCGCCTCTGAAGTCGGTATCTGGGACTACCAGCCCGATGAAGTGGTGGAAAAAGGTCGTGTAGGGCCGGGCGAACTGATGGTTATCGACACCCGTACCGGGCGCATTCTGCACTCCGCGGAAACCGATGACGATCTGAAAAGCCGCCACCCTTACAGAGAGTGGATGGAAAACTACGTCCGTCGACTGGTGCCGTTTGAAGAGTTGGCTGACGATCAGGTCGGCAGCCGCGAGCTGGACGACGACACCCTCGCCAGCTACCAGAAACAGTTTAACTACAGCGCCGAAGAGCTGGACTCCGTCCTGCGCGTACTCGGTGAAAACGGCCAGGAAGCGGTCGGCTCAATGGGCGATGATACCCCGTTTGCCGTGCTCTCAAGCCAGCCACGTATTATTTATGACTACTTCCGCCAGCAGTTTGCGCAGGTCACCAACCCGCCAATCGATCCGCTGCGTGAAGCGCACGTAATGTCGCTGGCGACCAGCATCGGCCGTGAGATGAACGTCTTCTGCGAAGCGGAAGGCCAGGCACACCGTCTGAGCTTCAAATCACCAATTCTGCTGTACTCCGATTTCAATCAGCTCACCACGATGAAAGAGGAGCACTACCGCGCCGATACGCTGGACATCACCTTTGATGTGACTGAAACCAGTCTCGAAGAGACGGTGAAAGCACTGTGCGATCAGGCCGAACAGATGGTGCGTGACGGTACCGTGCTGCTGGTGCTGTCTGACCGTAACATTGCCAAAAACCGTCTGCCGGTTCCGGCCCCAATGGCCGTTGGCGCCGTTCAGGCGCGCCTGGTCGATAAAAACCTGCGCTGCGATGCCAATATCATCGTGGAAACCGCAAGCGCCCGCGACCCGCATCACTTTGCGGTACTGCTGGGCTTCGGCGCCACGGCAATCTATCCGTATCTGGCCTACGAAACGCTGGGGCGTCTGATTGATACCCACGCTATCGAGAAAGATTACCGCACGGTGATGCTGAACTACCGTAACGGGATCAACAAAGGTCTGTACAAGATCATGTCCAAAATGGGCATCTCGACCATCGCGTCCTACCGCTGCTCCAAGCTGTTTGAAGCGGTTGGCCTGCACGACGATGTGGTTGAGAACTGCTTCCAGGGCGTGGTCAGCCGTATCGGCGGCGCATCGTTCGACGACTTCCAGCAGGATCTGCTGAATCTGTCTAAACGTGCGTGGCTTGCGCGTAAACCGCTGGATCAGGGCGGTCTGCTGAAATACGTTCACGGCGGTGAATATCACGCCTACAACCCGGACGTGGTGCGCACCTTGCAACAGGCGGTGCAGAGCGGCGAGTACAGCGATTATCAGGAGTACGCTGCGCTTGTAAACAATCGTCCGGCTGCCACCCTGCGCGATCTGCTGGCAATTGCCCCGAACGGCGAAGCGGTGAGCGTATCTGACGTTGAACCGGCAAGTTCACTGTTTAAGCGTTTCGATACGGCAGCTATGTCTATCGGTGCGCTGAGCCCGGAAGCGCACGAAGCGCTGGCTGAAGCGATGAACAGCATCGGCGGTAACTCCAACTCCGGCGAAGGCGGTGAAGACCCTGCGCGCTACGGCACCAATAAAGTGTCGCGCATCAAGCAGGTCGCTTCCGGTCGCTTTGGCGTGACTCCAGCGTATCTGGTGAACGCCGACGTGATTCAGATTAAAGTCGCTCAGGGTGCAAAACCGGGCGAAGGCGGCCAGTTGCCGGGTGATAAAGTCACTCCGTACATCGCCAAACTGCGTTATTCGGTACCGGGCGTGACGCTTATCTCCCCGCCGCCGCACCACGATATCTACTCTATCGAGGATTTAGCGCAGCTGATTTTCGACCTAAAACAGGTCAACCCGAAAGCGATGATCTCCGTGAAGCTGGTTTCCGAACCGGGCGTCGGCACCATCGCAACCGGCGTGGCGAAAGCCTATGCTGACCTTATTACCATCGCCGGTTACGACGGTGGCACCGGCGCAAGCCCGCTCTCCTCAGTGAAATATGCAGGATGTCCGTGGGAGCTGGGGCTGGTGGAAACCCAGCAGGCGCTGGTGGCGAACGGTCTGCGACACAAGATCCGTCTCCAGGTCGATGGCGGCCTGAAAACCGGCGTCGACATCATTAAAGCGGCGATTCTCGGCGCGGAAAGCTTCGGCTTCGGCACCGGGCCTATGGTCGCGCTGGGCTGTAAATATCTGCGTATTTGCCACCTGAACAACTGTGCAACCGGTGTTGCAACCCAGGACGAAAAACTGCGTAAGAACCACTATCACGGTCTGCCGTTCAAAGTGACCAACTACTTTGAATTTATCGCCCGTGAAGTGCGCGAGCTGATGGCAAGCCTGGGCGTGACTCGCCTGGTGGATCTGATTGGCCGCACCGACCTGCTCAAAGAGCTGGACGGGTTCACCGCCAAGCAGCAGAAGCTGGAGCTGTCTCGTCTACTGGAAACCGCCGAGCCTAAGGCGGGCAAAGCGCTATTCTGTACCGAGAACAACCCGCCGTTCGACAACGGTGTGCTGAACGCTCAACTGTTGCAGCAGGCAAAACCGTTTGTCGATGAGCGCCAGAGCAAAACCTTCTGGTTTGATATTCGCAACACCGACCGTTCCGTGGGCGCATCGCTGTCGGGCTATATCGCCCAGACCCACGGCGATCAGGGGCTGGCGTCAGACCCAATTAAGGCGCATTTCAGCGGTACCGCAGGCCAGAGCTTCGGCGTGTGGAACGCCGGTGGCGTTGAGCTGTACCTGACCGGTGATGCCAACGACTACGTCGGTAAAGGCATGGCAGGCGGCCTGCTGGCGATCCGTCCTCCGGTCGGTTCTGCCTTCCGCAGTCATGAAGCCAGCATTATCGGTAACACCTGCCTCTACGGCGCGACCGGTGGTCGTCTGTATGCCGCAGGCCGCGCGGGCGAACGTTTCGCCGTGCGTAACTCCGGCGCCATCACCGTGGTTGAAGGTATTGGCGACAACGGCTGTGAATACATGACCGGTGGGATTGTCTGCGTGCTGGGTAAAACGGGCGTCAACTTCGGTGCCGGTATGACCGGCGGCTTCGCCTACGTCCTGGACGAAAGCGGTGATTTCCGTAAACGCGTCAACCCGGAACTGGTGGAAGTGCTTGATGTTGAAACGCTGGCTATTCACGAAGAGCATCTACGCGGTCTGATTACCGAGCACGTACAGTTGACCGGTTCATCACGCGGTGAAGAAATCCTGGCGAACTGGCCAGCCTTCTCGGCGAAATTCGCGCTGGTTAAACCGAAGTCCAGTGATGTGAAAGCACTGTTGGGTCATCGTAGTCGTAGCGCAGCTGAGCTGCGTGTGCAGGCGCAGTAAGGGGTCATCATGAGTCAAAATGTCTATCAATTTATCGACCTCCAGCGCGTTGATCCGCCAAAGAAACCGCTGAAGATCCGTAAGATCGAGTTTATCGAGATCTACGAGCCGTTTTCCGAAGGCCAGGCCAAAGCACAGGCAGACCGCTGCCTGTCGTGCGGTAACCCGTATTGCGAGTGGAAATGTCCGGTGCATAACTACATCCCTAACTGGCTTAAGCTTGCCAACGAGGGACGTATTTTTGAGGCAGCCGAACTGTCGCACCAAACCAACACCCTGCCGGAAGTCTGTGGCCGCGTATGCCCGCAGGATCGTCTGTGCGAAGGATCCTGTACGCTGAACGACGAGTTCGGCGCGGTCACCATCGGCAACATCGAACGCTATATCAACGATAAAGCGTTCGAGATGGGCTGGCGCCCGGACATGACTGGTGTGAAGCAGACCGACAAGAAAGTCGCCATTATCGGTGCGGGCCCGGCAGGCCTGGCGTGCGCCGATGTGCTGACGCGAAATGGCGTAAAGGCGGTGGTTTTTGACCGCCACCCGGAAATCGGCGGCCTGCTGACCTTCGGTATTCCGGCTTTCAAGCTGGAGAAAGAGGTTATGACCCGCCGCCGTGAAATCTTCACCGGTATGGGTATTGAATTCAAACTCAACGTCGAAGTGGGTCGTGACGTACAGATTGATGACCTGTTGAAGGATTACGATGCGGTATTCCTCGGCGTCGGTACCTATCAATCTATGCGCGGCGGTCTGGAAAATGAAGATGCTTCCGGCGTATTCGACGCCCTGCCGTTCCTGATTGCCAATACCAAACAGCTGATGGGCTTTGGTGAAACGCCAGACGCGCCGTATGTCAGCATGGAAGGCAAACGCGTTGTCGTGCTGGGCGGTGGTGATACGGCGATGGACTGCGTACGCACCTCCATTCGTCAGAACGCCGCGCACGTTATCTGCGCCTATCGCCGCGATGAAGAGAACATGCCGGGTTCTAAACGCGAAGTGAAAAATGCGCGTGAAGAAGGCGTCGAGTTCCAGTTCAACGTCCAACCGCTGGGTGTGGAAGTGAATGCGAACGGCAAAGTCTGCGGCGTGAAAATGGCGCGTACCGAGATGGGTCAGCCAGATGCGAAAGGCCGTCGTCGCGCGGAGATCGTTGCCGGTTCCGAACACGTGGTCCCTGCCGATGCCGTGGTGATGGCGTTTGGTTTCCGTCCTCACAGCATGGAATGGCTGGCAAAGCATAGCGTCGAGCTTGATTCGCAGGGCCGTGTAATTGCCCCGGAAGGTAGCGATAACGCCTTCCAGACCAGCAACCCGAAAATCTTCGCCGGTGGTGACATCGTGCGCGGTTCGGATCTGGTGGTAACGGCGATTGCCGAAGGTCGTAAAGCGGCTGACGGAATTATGAATTACCTGGAAGTGTAAAAACCTCTCTGGCCCCCTGCCACAATTCATCCTGATGGATGGGGGCCTGTTTTCTGCTGCTTCACACCTGTGCCATTCCCGGAAAGCGCCTCGCAAATACGAATGCAACTTCATGTAATCCAATCGACATGGATTGACGTCATACGACACCGAGCGTATTGATAGCGATATATTTTCACTTCGCAACTATCACGCCAGGGAAGACATGAACACACTCACCTCGACACACCATGCTGAGGATTATCAGCAAGTCCATGATGGTATTATTCATTTATTGGATAACGCCCGGACAGAAACGGTTCGCAGCATCAACGCCATTATGACGGCAACCTATTGGGAGATTGGCCGTCGAATTGTCGAATTTGAGCAAGGCGGTGAAGCGCGAGCGGCTTATGGAACGCAACTGATTGAACGTTTGTCTGTCGATTTAAACCAGCGATATAAACGCGGTTTTTCTACCCGTAACTTATGGCAATTCCGTAATTTTTATATTTATTTTCAACATGTTGAAATTCCGCAGACAGTGTCTGCGGAATCTTCTCTCCTGGCACAACTTGCCAAAATTTTCCCGCTTCCCTGGTCAGCCTATGTCCGGCTGCTGTCAGTTAAAAATCCTGAAGCCCGCGCCTTTTACGAGAAAGAGACGTTACGTAACGGCTGGTCAGTACGGCAGCTTGACAGGCAAATTACCAGCCAATTTTACGAACGAACATTATTGTCCCACGACAAATCAGCCATGTTGCAGCAGGCCGCCCCCACCGTCGCAGAGGTTACGCCGGAACAAGCCATACGTGACCCGTTCATTCTTGAATTTCTCGATCTGAAGGACGAGTATTCCGAATCCGACCTTGAAGAAGCGCTGATAAACCATCTGATGGATTTTATGCTGGAACTCGGTGATGACTTTGCCTTTGTGGGTCGTCAGCGTCGATTGCGCATTGACGATAGCTGGTTTCGCATCGACCTGCTGTTCTTCCACCGCCGCTTACGCTGCCTGCTCATCGTTGACCTCAAGGTCGGCAAATTCAGCTACGCCGATGCCGGGCAAATGAACATGTATCTGAATTACGCCCAGGAGCATTGGACAATGCCGGGCGAGAATCCACCCGTTGGCTTAATTCTATGCGCGGAAAAAGGTGCAGGTGAGGCTCACTATGCCCTGACCGGTTTACCTCATAAAGTGCTTACCAGTGAGTACAAAATGCAGTTGCCTGACGAGAAGCTGCTGGCGGATGAGCTCATTCGCTCGCAAACCCTGCTTGAAGCTCATAAAGCGAATTAACGGAGATAGGTGACGAGTGGCCTGAGAAGAAAAGCGCGCGTACCGCGTTAATCCCTATAAAACAAAACAGGCCCCATGGGGCCTGTTGTTATTTCACTACGCGTAGCGCCGGGCGACCACCGCGTGGCGGTGGCGGAGTGTCGTCTGGATCGGTATCGTCATCGCTATCAGGCTTATCACCATCAATGATAGACATCACCGTTTCGTTACCACTCTCTTCCACAGCATCATCGTTGAAGCCTGCAGCATCTTCATCGTAGGCTGCTTCTGCTTCAAACATGGTTCCAGCACCGTTCTCACGTGCATAGATAGCCAGCACGGCAGCCAGTGGGACCGAAACCTGACGCGGTACGCCGCCGAAGCGGGCATTAAAGCGCACCTCTTCGTTGGACAGTTCGAGGTTGCCTACCGCGCGTGGCGCGATGTTCAACACGATCTGGCCATCACGTGCGTACTCCATCGGTACGTTTATGCCTGGCTGCATGACGTCAACCACCAGGTGTGGCGTCAGTTGGTTATCCAGCAGCCACTCATAAAACGCACGAAGCAGATACGGACGACGCGGAGAAAGCTGTGAAACGTCCATGGAATTAACCCCGGCCAAGGCGCATTTCGCGCTCAGGTTCCGTTAAGGACGCGAGGAATGAATCACGCTCGAAGACGCGGGTCATATAACCTTTCAGCTCTTTAGCGCCAGCGCCAACCAGCTCAATACCCATGACCGGCAGACGCCACAGCAGTGGAGCCAGGTAGCAGTCAACGATGCTGAACTCATCGCTCAGGAAGAACGGCTTCTGAGTGAAGACTGGCGCAATCGCCAGCAGCTCTTCGCGCAGCTGCTTACGTGCAGCATCGGCCTGAGCGGCAGAACCCGTCATCACCGTATGCATCAGTGAGTACCAGTCTTTTTCGATACGGTGCATGTACAGGCGGCTTTCACCACGTGCAACCGGATAAACCGGCATCAGCGGCGGATGAGGGAAACGCTCATCCAGATATTCCATAATGATGCGAGATTCCCAAAGGGTCAGCTCGCGATCGACCAGTGTCGGAACGCTTTGATTCGGGTTGAGGTCAATCAGATCCTGCGGTGGATTGTCCTTTTCCACGAGTTCGATTTCAAAACTAACACCTTTCTCGGCCAGCACAATGCGGACCTGATGGCTATAGATGTCAGTAGGACCAGAAAACAGCGTCATTACCGAACGTTTGTTGGCAGCGACAGCCATGAAAACCTCCAGGTGTAATCAGAATTTGTACTGCTACCAGCCACAACGGCGGCCAGCCAGATGATAAGCCTCTGCACGTTAGACGGCATTCTCGTTCATAAACTCAACAAAAAATGAACAATCGCGCGCAATTGGGCAGAAAATTGGATGATAGTCTACCAGATTTTGAATGACTTGTGGTGAGGCGATTCTGGAAAAGCCGAAAAAGAACTGTTTCGCCCCATTCTGCGGGCATAAAAAAACCCGCCGAAGCGGGTTTTTTCGCAAATTGTTGTCTGCGTAAGCAGAAAGCAATTAACGTTTGGAGAACTGTGGACGACGACGTGCTTTACGCAGACCGACTTTCTTACGTTCAACCTGACGAGCATCACGGGTAACGAAGCCAGCTTTACGCAGTTCGCCACGCAGGGATTCGTCGTACTCCATCAGAGCGCGGGTGATACCGTGACGGATCGCACCAGCCTGACCAGAGATACCACCACCTTTAACAGTGATGTACAGATCCAGTTTCTCAACCATGTCGACCAGTTCCAGCGGCTGACGAACTACCATGCGGGCAGTTTCACGACCGAAGTACTGTTCCAGAGAACGTTGGTTGATTACGATTTTACCGCTGCCCGGTTTGATGAAAACGCGAGCTGCAGAACTTTTGCGGCGACCAGTGCCGTAGTATTGATTTTCAGCCATTGCCTATAATCCCGATTAGATGTCAAGAACTTGCGGTTGCTGTGCCGCGTGGTTGTGCTCATTGCCCGCGTAAACTTTCAGTTTACGGTACATTGCACGACCCAGCGGGCCTTTTGGCAGCATGCCTTTAACCGCGATTTCAATCACACGCTCAGGATGGCGAGCAATCATCTCTTCAAAGGTCGCTTCTTTAAGACCACCGACGTAGCCAGTGTGACGATAGTACACTTTGTCAGTACGCTTGTTGCCGGTTACAGCAACTTTATCAGCGTTCAGAACGATGATGTAATCACCAGTATCTACGTGCGGAGTGTATTCCGCTTTATGCTTACCGCGCAGGCGCAGAGCCAGTTCGGAAGCCAGACGGCCCAGAGTTTTACCGGTCGCGTCGACAACATACCAGTCGCGTTTTACGGTTTCTGGTTTAGCTGTAAAAGTTTTCATTAAAAGCTTACCCAAATAAATTAGTTACACGTTGGTGAACACCCAAACGTTTAGTCAGTTGAGGCTCACACGACAAAGTCCGGCAAACCTACCCCTTCGAATAGCCTATGCCAGCACATAGAAAGTTTTGGGAAAAAAACTCTCTCGTAACGTGGGGTCGCAAGAGTATAGAGAAGTCGGGGTCAAAGATCGACCCCTTTATGTGATTTGCGATGGGTTTTGTTTGCCCATGCAACCCGGTTGAGCGAAGTGATGACGGAATGGCTGCAGAGTGTTTCCCCGAGGGCGGCGTGAACGCCTTGCCCGGGCTACTTATTAAGGCATATGCGGACGCTTGAGATACTCTTCGCTCTGCATCTCCTGCAAACGCGACAAGCAGCGCTGGAACTCAAACTTCAGCCGTTCGCCTTGATAGATGTTGTACAGCTCAACTTCCGCACTCACCACCAGCTTGACGTGGCGCTCATAGAATTCATCTACCAACGCGATAAAGCGTCGTGCTTCACTCTCAAGCAAAGGCGTCATCACCGGAACATCAAACAGCATCACCGTATGGAACAGGCGCGAGAGCGCGATATAGTCATGCTGGCTACGCGCATCAACGCAGAGCGTAGTAAAGGAAACCGCCAGCGTTTGATTCTCAACGCCGAGCGTGGGCAGCGGACGATGGTTAATTTCCAGCGTACTGGCGTTGTGCTGCGATGTGCCCGCCAGTGCCTGCCATAGTTTATCCATCTGCTGGCGCGTCTCGCTATTGAGCGGCGACAGCCACAAATGCGCCTGAGTGAGCGTACGCAAGCGGTAGTCGATACCCGCATCAACATTCATGACGTCACAGTGTTCTTTAATCGCTTCGATAGCAGGTATGAAACGCGCGCGCTGCAGACCGTTGCGATAAAGTTCATCCGGCGGGATATTCGACGTTGCTACAAGCGTAATACCGCGGGCAAATAACGCTTTCATTAAACCGCCAAGCAGCATGGCGTCAGTGATATCGGAGACAAAAAATTCGTCGAAACACAGAACGTCCGTCTCGGCTTTAAAGCGTTCGGCAACGATTTCCAGCGGGTTGCTGTGCCCCTGTAACGCGGCTAACTCTTCATGCACCCGCAGCATAAAACGATGGAAATGCAGACGCTGTTTACGCGTACCCGGCAGGCTTTGATAAAACATATCCATCAGCCAGGTTTTGCCGCGCCCGACGCCTCCCCACATATAAAGTCCGCGTACGGCGGTCGATGTTTCGGGCTCTTTCTTACCCAGCAGTTTACCAAAGCGCGCTTTTAGCCCTCCACCAGAAGCGGGAGGCGTTGTTTTTGTTTGAAGTTCCTGGTAAATGGCATCGAGGCGGCTTACCGCCTCACGCTGGACATCATCAGGTTGGTGGCTGCCCTGTTCGAGGGCCTGAAGATAGCGCGATGTGGGGGACAGGCTTTGCATGATCTAATTGTTATTCCTTTGAAAACCGGTATGTCTTACTTCACGATTGACTAAAAAAAGTCCGTTCTACACTACGCGATGATGCGTCAGGATTCCACTTCTACGGGATTAGCGGTTATAGTGGCACTATCGGGTGCAGGCATGGAGTTGCCGAAGTCGCCACTACCCTACGGAACAACAAAACAATGGGAGATGTTCATGACCTGGGAATACGCGCTAATTGGGTTAGTTGTCGGTATCATCATCGGTGCCGTGGCCATGCGTTTTGGTAATCGCAAATTACGCCAGCAACAGGCCTTGCAGTACGAACTGGAAAAAAACAAAGCTGAGCTGGAAGAGTATCGCGAAGAGTTGGTCAGCCATTTTGCACGCAGCGCAGAATTACTCGATAACATGGCCGATGACTACCGCCAGATTTACCAGCACATGGCGAAAAGCTCCAGCAACTTGCTGCCGGGGATGTCGCCTGAAGCCAACCCGTTCCGCAACCGTCTGGCGGAGTCCGAAGCCGGGAATGACCAGGCGCCGGTTCAGATGCCACGCGACTACTCAGAAGGCGCTTCTGGCCTGCTGAGAAGCGGTGCCAAACGCGATTAATCTGCATTTTTGGTTATTTTTCACGGGCGCATGATATGCGCCCGTCGTCTTCTGTACACGCCGACTATATTTAATTCAATAACATCAGCCTTTTTGGGAAGCATTGTCCTTATCTTCTGGGTCATGAGGGCCAGCATCAATGAGCAAATCGACATTACTGTTAAGTGCGTTAGCGTTAAGCATCGGACTCTCTCTTGCTGTACCTGCGCCAGCGTTGGCGTCATTACCCACGCAGGTGCCCGGCCAGGGGAGCCTGCCGAGCCTTGCGCCAATGCTGGAAAAAGTTCTGCCTGCGGTGGTGAGCGTAAAAGTTGAGGGAACCGCGCCGGTCAATCAGCAAGTGCCAGAGGAGCTAAAGAAATTCTTTGGCGACGAGGGTGGCAATGCCACAAACGATCCTTCACAGAAATTTGAAGGGCTGGGTTCCGGGGTGATCATCGATGCCATAAAAGGCTATGTGCTGACCAACAACCACGTCGTCAGCGATGCGCAGAAGATTAGCATCCAGCTTAACGATGGGCGCGAGTTCGATGCCAAGCTCATCGGCAGTGACGATCAGAGCGATATCGCCCTGCTGCAAATTCAAAAAGCCAGCCATTTAACGCAGATCGCCATTGCCGACTCTGACAAGCTGCGCGTCGGTGATTTCGCCGTCGCCGTCGGTAACCCCTTTGGCCTTGGGCAGACGGTAACGTCAGGGATTGTTTCGGCGCTGGGGCGCAGCGGCCTGAATCTGGAAGGGCTGGAAAACTTTATTCAGACCGACGCCGCCATCAACCGCGGCAACTCCGGCGGCGCGCTGCTTAACCTCAACGGTGAACTGATTGGCATCAATACCGCCATTCTGGCTCCCGGCGGTGGCAGCGTAGGGATAGGCTTTGCTATACCAAGCAATATGGCGCAAACCCTGGCGCAGCAGCTGATTCAGTTTGGTGAAATCAAACGCGGCCTGCTGGGTATTCGCGGTATGGAGATGACGGCGGATATTGCGAAAGCCTTTAATCTCGACGTGCAGCGCGGCGCATTTATCAGTGAAGTGTTGCCGGGGTCAGGTTCAGCGAAAGCGGGGATAAAATCCGGCGACGTCATTACCAGCCTGAACGGTAAACCTCTCAACAGCTTTGCCGAACTACGCTCCCGTATTGCCACCACCGAGCCGGGATCCAAGGTCAAACTGGGTCTGCTGCGTAACGGTAAGCCGATGGAAGTGGAAGTGACGCTCGACAAGAGCACCTCAGCCACCGCCAGCGCCCAACTGATTATTCCCGCGCTGGAAGGCGCTCAACTGAGCGATGGGCAGGCGAAAAATGGGACTAAAGGGGTGGTCATTTCCGATATCGAGAAAGGCAGTCCTGCCGCCCAGGTTGGTCTGCATAAGGATGATGTCATTATCGGCATTAACCGCCAGCCAACGCAGTCTATCGCCGAACTGCGCAAAGTGCTGGAAGCCAAGCCAGCCGTGATTGCCGTGAACGTTCTACGCGGAACTGAGAGCATCTATCTGCTTATGCGATAATCCATGTAAAACCGGACATAGCATGGAATGTATGTCCGGTTAACTCGTGGTATGCTTCGTCTCAGTTTCCTTATCAACGATGCCGGTATCATGCTTGTAAAGCTCTTACGTTCGGTCGCACTCGGTTTATTGGTCGGCGGCATACTGATTGCCACCGTCCCCTCTTTGCGCCAGTGGAACCCATTATCCACCCCGCACTTTAGCAGCACGGATGAAACGCCGGCGAGCTATAACCCTGCGGTGCGCCGCGCCGCGCCTGCGGTGGTCAACGTCTATAATCGCAGCGTCAACAACAGCACCAACAATCAACTGGAGATAAAAACGCTCGGCTCCGGGGTGATTATGGATGAACGCGGCTACATCATTACCAATAAGCACGTGATCAACAATGCCGATCAAATCATTGTCGCCCTGCAGGATGGCCGCGTGTTTGAAGCGCTATTGGTGGGCTCCGATAGCCTGACCGATCTGGCGGTACTCAAGATCAACGCCACCGGTGGCCTGCCGGTGATTCCGATTAATCCAGCACGCGTTCCCCATATTGGAGATGTGGTCCTGGCGATTGGTAACCCATACAACCTCGGACAGACCATCACCCAGGGGATTATCAGCGCCACCGGTCGTATTGGCCTGAACCCAAGCGGTCGGCAGAACTTCCTGCAAACCGACGCATCGATTAACCACGGTAACTCGGGTGGTGCGTTAGTCAACTCGCTGGGCGAGCTGATGGGCATTAACACCCTCTCCTTTGATAAGAGCAATGACGGTGAGACGCCGGAAGGGCTCAGCTTCGCCATCCCATTCCAGCTGGCAACCAAGATCATGGACAAGCTGATTCGCGATGGTCGGGTAATCCGTGGCTTTATCGGCATCAGCGGACGTGAAATTGCGCCTCTGCACGCGCAGGGCAGCAGCATCGACCCGATTCAAGGGATCGTGGTCAACGATGTCTCACCGAATGGCCCGGCAGCCCAGGCCGGTATCCAGAACAACGACGTGATTATCTCGGTGAACGGTAAGCAGGCGGTGTCTGCGCTGGAGACAATGGATCAGGTGGCAGAGATTCGCCCAGGTTCGGTCATTCCGGTTGTCGTGATGCGGGATGATAAGAAATTGACGATGCAGGTGACGATTCAGGAATATCCGGCATCAGACTAATGGACTAAAAGCAAAGGGGCCATACGGCCCCTTTGTGACAGTAAGACCTTGCGTCTTATTTATTGATGAACTCTTCACCCAGCTGAATATCTTTTCGCAGCGTCTCCAGCATCCCTTCCAGCGCCTGCTGTTCGTAGGCGCTCAGTTTGCCGATTGCGCGGCGTTCTTCAATCCCGTTTTTACCCAGCAGCAGCGGCTGTGAGAAGAAACGCGCGTATTCGCCGTCGCCTTCAACATAAGCACATTCCACCACGCCCTTTTCGCCCTGTAGAGCACGAACCAGCGACAAGCCGAAACGCGCTGCCGCTTGTCCCATCGAGAGCGTTGCGGATCCGCCACCCGCTTTCGCTTCCACCACTTCGGTGCCCGCGTTCTGGATGCGTTTGGTTAAGTCATTCACTTCCTGTTCGGAGAAGCTAATGCCTGGGATCTGTGACAATAAAGGCAGGATGGTCACGCCAGAGTGGCCGCCAATCACCGGCACTTCAACATCGCCACAGTTTTTGCCTTTCAGCTCCGCCACGAAGGTGTTAGAGCGGATGATATCCAGCGTCGTGACGCCGAACAGTTTGTTCTTATCGTACACGCCCGCCTTTTTCAGCACTTCAGCGGCAATGGCCACCGTGGTGTTGACCGGATTGGTAATAATACCAATGCAGGCTTTTGGCGCGGTTTTGGCAATTTGTTGTACCAGGTTTTTCACAATCCCGGCGTTAACGTTAAACAGATCGGAGCGATCCATACCGGGTTTACGGGCAACACCCGCGGAGATCAGGACCACATCAGCCCCAACGAGCGCTGGCGTCGCATCTTCACCCGAGAAACCTTTGATTTTAACATCAGTAGGAATATGACTGAGATCGACCGCGACACCAGGCGTGACGGGGGCGATATCATACAATGAGAGTTCTGAACCTGAAGGAAGTTGGGTCTTTAGTAGTAGGGCAAGCGCCTGACCGATTCCGCCGGCGGCACCAAGGACTGCGACTTTCATCCTAAACTCCTTATTATGGTTAATGACATTCAGGTAACGACCTGCTGTGGACCGCATAACCAACGCAGGAGAGACCTGTTGTTACTCCGTTGCGGCGACCTTAATTCACGAGGTAAATAATTACAATATAATTGCTTACAGAATGCGGGTTATCCAACAGCATTGTTGGCGTCATCGCATGACTTCCAGAAAAAGGCCTGTCTACGAAACCAAATTTTCATCAACTATCGATTACAATATACGCAGCATGTTGCGTAAAACAACAGCAATTTAATAACAATTCATTTACTTTTAACTTATTTGCGTCCCGTGACATAAGCATGTTTCTTAGGGCTAATATTTGCTAAAATCCTGCCTTTCTGTTTTTTATTTAGCCTCTTGGGGCAAATTGTTTTGCATAAAAATTCACCTATATGCATAATAATGTTAATTTCACCACCATACTCGGGTGACTTATGCGAAGTTCAACCAAACAAGAAGAATTAGTTAAAGCCTTTAAAGCCCTTCTGAAGGAAGAAAAATTTAGCTCTCAGGGCGAAATTGTTCAGGCCTTACAGGAAGAGGGCTTCGATAATATTAACCAATCCAAAGTCTCGCGCATGCTGACTAAGTTTGGCGCCGTGCGTACGCGCAATGCCAAAATGGAGATGGTTTACTGTCTGCCAGCCGAGCTTGGCGTACCGACCACCACCAGCCCGCTTAAAAATCTGGTGCTGGATATTGATTACAACGACTCCGTGGTTGTCATCCATACCAGCCCCGGCGCGGCACAGCTAATCGCACGTCTGCTGGACTCACTGGGTAAGGCTGAAGGCATTCTCGGCAGTATTGCCGGCGATGACACGATTTTCACCACTCCCGCCAGAGGCTTTAGCGTTAAAGAACTCTTTGAGGCTATCCAGATCCTGTTCGAACAGGAACTGTAAGGCTCTCTGCTGCCTCCTCTGGATGTCCAGAGGAGCGGCTTCTCCCCGCCCAACTCCCCTATCTTCCACTGCCGTTTCGTTAGCATTTAGTGCGATTTACCGCCTCAATACATATACACAGTGAATATATCCCGCCTTAAGCGCACAAAATATCAAATTATCCTATCTTTTTGATTTTACGCATTATTGACGTTTAACTTTGCCAGATTATGCCTTTTTTTATACATAAAAGTTCTAAAAATGACGGATTCTGACAAGTAATTACACGCGAAACCATTAGTCGGGTATTAATATTTCATGTGATTAGTGTATACTTAATTTCGTGATGAGGGTCACAGAATAAAGACCTTCCAAAAAAATTCGACGAGGTAAGAATCATGAAAATCAAAACAACCGTTGCAGCCCTAAGCATCCTTTCCGTTCTCTCTTTTGGCGCATTCGCCGCTGATTCTATCAATAGCGAGCAGGCCCAATCGCGTGAATCCCTTGGCACCGTTTCCATCGGCTCCGTAGGTTCCACCCCGATGGATATGCACCAAATGCTGAACAAAAAAGCACAGGAAGAAGGGGCATCTTCTTATCGCATTATTGAAGCGCGTACCGGTTCTCATTGGCACGCAACCGCTGAGCTGTATAAATAAGCTCTCGTGAAATAACGCTTTAATTATCAGCAAATAAAATATCTACAGCGGTTCAGGAATCAGAAAGAACGTCCTCTCACCGCTGCATAATAAGGTGAGGAGTAAATAGTATGAAAAGCGCAATTATCATCGCATCCCTTGGTCTGGCATCCGTACTCTCTTTCGGCGCAAACGCCGCCGCACAACAAATTAACGCCGACCAGGCACAGAATCTGCAATCCATGGGCACCATCTCTCTGTCACAGGTTGGGAGTGCACCAATGGACATGCGTAGCGAGTTAGCCGCAAAAGCTGAAAAACAAGGCGCTAGCAGCTACCGTATTATTGAAGCACGTACCGGCGATAGCTGGCACGCGACCGCAGAGCTGTACAAATAAACCCTCGTCGTCTTGACCGACGACTTGCCCTCGCCCTTTTGCGAGGGCTTTTTTTATCCGCGCCGAATGTTAAAACGCAGCATCCCTTCCCGCTCTTCTTCCGCTTCATCAAACAACAAGATCAACGCGCCATAGCGTCGACGCTGCTTATCATCGAGATGAATGAATTCAATCTCCAGAGGAAGCGGCATCTCTGGGCTAATCACCGCTTCCCACAGCGCATCCAGATCGCGGATCGGCTCGCCGTCGAGGGCAAAGAGTCGGGCAAACTCACGGTAAAAATCGCCCTGATCCTCTATCTCGTCAAAATCAAAAGTATAGATTTTCATCTCCACGCCCTCATCCAATCCCATGTGTCTATAACCCCCCAATGTGTAACGTTTTGACCTCAAGGTACTCTTCCAATCCCAGAACCGAACCTTCACGTCCCAGCCCCGACTCTTTAACGCCACCAAACGGCCCAAGCTCTGTCGATACCGCACACTCATTAATACCGATCATGCCGCTTTCTAAGGCCTGTGAGACCCGGAAGACGCGGGACAGATTTTGCGTGTAAAAGTAAGCGGCCAGGCCATAGGGAGTATTATTCGCGCGTTGAATAACATCCTCTTCATCGCTAAAGCGGAAGCAGGCAGCTAACGGGCCGAACGTCTCTTCCTGCGCCAGTTGCATCTGCTCATGACACTCCCCCAGCACCGTCGGTTGCCAGAAGTTACCGCCCAGATGATGCGGCTCACCACCGGCGAGGATTTCGGCGCCTTTTGCAATCGCATCTTCTACGTGTTCACGCACTTTTTTTACCGCCGATGCTTCAATAAGCGGCCCAACAACAACCCCTTCATCAAGCCCGTTCCCCACTTTCAGCGCCTTCACGGCGTTCGCCAGTTGGCTGACAAAGCGTTGATAAACACTATCGTGGATGTAAAAACGGTTCACGCTGACGCACACCTGCCCGGCATTACGGAATTTATTGGCAATGGCACCCTGCACGGCGGCATCAATATCCGCGTCCTCAAAGACGATATACGGCGCGTTACCGCCAAGTTCCATGGAGACTTTCTTCATGGTTTCTGCGGCATTGCGTACCAGCGTTTTGCCCACCGAGGTTGAACCGGTGAAGGAGATTTTGCGCACCTCGTGGCTCGCCATGATGGCATCGCTGATTTCTGCGGTATTCCCGGCGACCGCATTCAACACGCCATCGGGGATCCCGGCTTTTTTCGCCAGCGCGAGGAGCGCGAATGCGCATAATGGCGTGTTATTGGCGGGTTTAATCACCCCGGTGCAGCCGGCGGCCAATGCCGGGCCAAGCTTGCGGGCCAGCATCGCCATCGGGAAATTCCAGGGGGTAATCGCCGCCACAACGCCAATAGGTTCGCGGGTGGCCAGAATGCGTGAACCCGGTTTAACCGGCGGGATGATTTCACCGTTCGCCCGTTTGCCTTGCTCTGCAAACCACTGGATAAAACTCGCCGCGTACTCGACTTCCCCTTCCGCCTCTTTCAGCGGTTTCCCCTGCTCCAGGGTCATCAGCCGCGCCAGCCAGCTTTTATTGTCGATAATCAGCTGATACCAGCGATAAAGCAGTTCAGAGCGCGCCTTTGCGGTCTTTGCTCGCCACAATGGAAAGGCCTTAGCGGCTGCGGCTATCGCGTCTTCAGTCTCTTTTGTACCGGCTTTCGCGACTTTGGCGACCAGCTCGCCCGTTGCCGGGTTGAGGACGTCAAAGGTGGTATCAAGCTTGCGCCATTCACCATTAACCAGATAACCGGTCTGAAAAAGATCGTTGTCCTGCAGTGCAAGCGTTGTCATTACATCCTCCTGAAAAGTGTCTCCGTTTAAGTATAGCCATCGCTTGTGGGGGGACAGTTTCCAGAATGCTGAAAGTGAAATTTACATCGGGGATATAGGGTGGCTAACCCGGCGGCGCTTCGCTTGGCCGGGCTACATGAGGGATAAAAACTTAATTAATAGTGAGCGCACTCTGGTATTTGTGCAGCATGAGTACCAGCCGTTCAACCGGCTCGGTGACTTGCGCGGGCGCATCCCAGGTACGCAGTTTCTGCTGATACACCTCTAACTCGCCCAGTAAGCGGGTAAAGTAGTAGCGACGTTTGTTGTCGTTGCTGGCAGAGATCACCCGGTCTGCGGTGCGGCGCAGCTGGCGGTGGAATGCTGAGAGATCGTCATTCACCGGTATTGGCGCATCGCGCAGACGTTGGTGCGCAATAATCAGGGTCAGCGCCAGACGGAACTTGGCGATATCGCCGGGGAACTTGTTCAACAGCAAAAAGAGCTGCTGATAGAGTCCAGGGAGATGATTCTCTTTACGACGCGCCATATTGGTGGTCATTGCCGATACCGCAGCCAACACAAACTGGTTCAGGAGTACGCGCCCCGTGCGCAGCCGTGAGTTATCGCGGATAAGCAGAATGACGATAAACGCCATGAAACAGCCCACTATCTGCCCTAACGCGCTATCCAGGAACTGGCTAAAGTGAAAGGTCATCGGATTATCCAGTACCAGGATGTTAATGGTACTGGCCAATGCCCCCATTGAACCCAGTCGGCGTTTTTGCACTTCGATACCGATAAAGAAGCACATGACCGCAAGGCTTATGCAAAGCAGCAGCATACTTTGCTGGGTAGCAGGAATGATTATCAGGAAATAGAGCGCACCGAGTGGCAGCGCCGCGATAGTGCCGTAGATAAAGTCTATCGCCACCATGCGTGGATTCGGCAGGCGCATTGCCAGTGACGTTACCACGGCGATCATCACCATGGCGCCGCTACCGGATGTCCAGCCGGTCCACAGCCAGAATAAGATGCCAAGCGCGCAGGAAAGCGTGGTGCGCCAGAAGTTAATCATCGCATGATGCCGCTCGGCGGAATCGGGACGCACAACGACTTCGCTTTGCAGAATCTCTTCTTCACGGGCGCTGATTTTGGTATTGCCAATCACACCGCGTTTAAGCAACAGATAGCGCGTAGCGGCCCCTACCCAGCTATAGATAGTGACGGGCGTATCATGCTCGCCCGTCCACGCCAGAACGCGTCGCATACGTTTGAGCTGGCGATGCACATCCTGCACCGTTTCGACCGGCTCTTCGAACAGTTCGCGGTAGGCGTCCGTCACCAGTTCCGGGCGAGTATTCTGCATAATGTAGGTTTCACACGCCTGGGTCACCATGGTCAACGACACGGTATTGAGCGCCTTCAGGCGACGATTGGCGCGCGCCCAGCGTGAAGATTCCATTTTCAGGTTGCTGCGCATTCCTTCCAGCGCTGTCGCACGGCGAACCAGCGCGTGCCAGGCTTTGTCCATCTCATCGCTATCGCCATGTTGTACGCACAGCTGCATTAAACGATATTGATCGATGAGCATCGTATCGAGTTCGTTGTCGATCTCTTTTTTAATCGATCGCGGTGAAAACAGCAGATCGGCGACGATCGCACAGATGATCCCGAGCACAATCTCACTGCATCGCTCCACGGCAAATTGCGGCGTTAGGAGCGGTTCAGCCTGAATGGTAATGACGATAATCAGCGCTGTGTAGCCGGAGAGCCCCCACGCATAGGAGTTCTCAACCCGTACCAGCGAGGAGACCCAGGTACAAAATCCGGCCCAAATGCTACAAACCAGCAGCATCAACAGCGGCGCTCGGATCATGGTGATGATGATGACCAGCGCAGCGATACAGCCGATAAACGTCCCGACAATGCGCAGCATCCCGCGGTAGCGGATCGCCCCAGCGTAAGGTTCCCCACCCGCCGCAAATGCCGGGCCAGCAGCGACGATTGCAGCGGTCAGCACCGCCCAGCGGGGCGTTTCAAGCTGAAAATGGAAGCCGACAAACAGCGCCAGCACCACCGCGCAAGCCAGTTTGACGGCAAAGCGGATATGCTGGTTGGCAATACTGAAAATGCCCATGATGATTAACCGAATTCACGCAGGCGCAGCGCCAGCTTCTGGAAGAAGCTCATCTGGCTGGCGTCACGGTCTTTTTCACCGGTGATAACCACTGTGGCGGTCGTGCCCGCAGGCCACAGGTTGCCAGGCTCCCGATCCAGACGAATGCGTACCGGTACACGTTGGGCCAGGCGAACCCACTCAAGGTTAGAGTCAATGGTCGCCATGCCTTTACTGTCGACGCTGCTGCTGGCATTGGTCACGCCTGCCGCAACGCTATCGACGGTGCCTTTAATCACATGATTGCTGCCAAGCGGCGTCACTTCCGCGCGGTAGCCTGGACGTACGCCTTCAAGTTTGGTCTCTTCCAGGTAGGCCATCACGTAGAAAGAGTGCTGTTTAACCAGCGCCACCGCCGTTGACCCACGATTAATAAATTCGCCGGTGTAGACGTTCAGGTTGGTGACCCAGCCGTCGGCAGGAGCACGAATCGTCGTACGTTCGAGGTCGAGGCGCGCGAGATCGCGCGTTGCCTGAGCTTTCGCGAGCTGATGCAAAACGGTTTGTAGCACGTTGTTAGACTGATCGATTTCTTCGCGGGACATGGCGCTAATGCCCAGCTTGTTACGACGTCCGGCTTCACGGTTTTTCTCTTCTGCCAGCGCCTGGTAGTACGATACATCGGCTTCAGCCTGAGCGAGCGCTTTTTGATAACGCGGCTGGTCTATCACAAACAGAACCTGATTTTTCGTGACCAGTTGGTTATCCTTGACGTGTACCTGGCTAATCAGGCCCGAGACATCCGGGGCAATGGCCACGACATCAGCGCTAAAGCGAGCATCGCGCGTCCAGGGAGATTCGGTGTAATAGACCCAGGCGCGGAAAATAGCGATGAACGCCAGAACGACCAGAATCACCGTAATAGCAGTACGGGAGATATTTCTTGTTAGTGTTTTCACATCTACCTCAAACGAACAAACGTGATATCAAATAAAACAGGCAGCAATACAGTGCGGTGTTGAACAACGCGGGATGCCAGACAAAATCATAGATCCCCGTTGGCGTCAGCACTCGACGCACCAACCAAAAAAGAGCGAGCGATAACAGCAGCTCAAAAAATATGGGTGGAAAAGAGAGACCGAAAATTACGATCACGGGAAACAGGCTCATGTTGACCTTACTAGACTAGCGTGCAGGTGAGATTAGAAATTTAGTTATGTGACTAACAGTATTTTAGCGTAACTGTTATCGCCTTATCTACATAGTGTGATGCAAATCACTTTTAAGCCAGAGTGAACAATGGAACGATTAAAACGGATGTCGGTGTTTGCCAAAGTTGTTGAGCAAGGCTCCTTTACCGCCGCGGCACGACAGCTACAAATGAGCGTTTCATCCATCAGCCAGACTGTCTCTAAACTGGAAGATGAGCTCCAGGTAAAACTGCTTAACCGCAGTACCCGCAGCATTGGCCTGACGGAAGCCGGTAAAATTTACTACCAGGGCTGCCGCCGCATGCTGTTCGAAGCACAGGAAGTGCATGAACAACTTTACGCCTTTAATAACACCCCTATCGGTACGCTGCGCGTGGGATGTTCTTCAACTATGGCACAAAATGTCCTCGCCAGGATCACCGCCGATATGTTGAAAAAATATCCGGGGCTGTCGGTCAATCTGGTCACCGGGATCCCCGCGCCGGATCTTATCGCCGACGGTCTGGACGTGGTGATCCGCGTCGGTGCATTGCAGGATTCCAGCCTTTTCTCCCGCCGTCTGGGCGCAATGCCGATGGTCGTCTGCGCGGCCAAAAGTTATTTACAGCATGCAGGGATCCCTGAAAAACCGGCCGACTTAGCCAATCACTCGTGGCTGGAATACAGCGTGCGCCCGGATAACGAGTTTGAACTGATTGCGCCTGAGGGGATCTCCACGCGTCTCATTCCACAAGGACGTTTTGTGACTAACGATCCGATGACGCTCACCCGTTGGCTTTCCGCCGGTGCCGGGCTTGCCTACGTGCCGCTGATGTGGGCGATTGACGAGATCAACCGGGGAGAAGTGGAGATTTTGCTGCCGCGTTACCAATCCGATCCGCGTCCGGTTTATGCGTTATATACCGAAAAGGACAAACTCCCGCTGAAGGTACAGGTCTGTATTAACTATCTCACTGAATATTTTGTCGAAGTGGCGGCGTTGTTTCAGGAAATGAGAGGGCGAGGAAAGTCGTAATTTAAATCACGTCCTCGCAAAATTAATTAACTCAGTTCTTATATCCTGCATGAATATCTCCCGAATGACCACCACGGTAATTCGGGAAGCCTATCATGTTTAGCGGATTGACAGAGTTGTCATTCCAGGCCTATCGTCAACGTTGTCTGACGACACTGAGTTTTTATTAAAAATAGAAATAATAAAGGTATTTTTAGGCCACTTTTCAACAAGGACACAGTATGAATTTATTCGAACTAACACCACCTTCACGCAGGCGCTATGGGCTCGCCGCATTCATTGGGCTCATCGCAGGGATTGTCTCCGCATTTGTGAAATGGGGAGCAGAAGTTCCGTTACCCCCTCGTAGCCCAACCGATTTATTCAGCGGAGCATGCGCGCCAGAACAATTAATTCGCGCAGCGGGACAAATTGATTGCTCACGTAATTTCCTCAACCCACCTTATGTATTTCTTCGCGATTGGATGGGTATCGTTGATCCTAATGCGGCAGTATATACATTTGCAGGGCATATATTTAACTGGGTTGGCGTAACACATATTATTTTCTCAATCGTGTTCGCAGTAGGCTATTGTGTAGTGGCCGAAGTTTTCCCTAAAATAAAACTCTGGCAAGGCTTGCTCGCCGGTGCTTTAGCTCAACTTTTTGTCCATATGATCTCGTTCCCTCTGATGGGCCTGACGCCACCGCTCTTTGAACTGCCATGGTACGAACACGTATCAGAAATCGTGGGTCACCTGATTTGGTTCTGGTCTATTGAAATTATTCGACGTGACTTGCGTAACCGCATCACTCACGAGCCCGATCCTGAGATCCCTTTGGACCATTCACGATAAAAAAATGGCGCACCTTTTAGAGGTGCGCCATTCATTTTCAAAACTATTCAGGTCAGGCCGTGCCGCCCACCGTCAAATTATCCACTTTCAACGTTGGCTGACCCACGCCAACCGGCAGGCTTTGACCTTCTTTGCCGCACACGCCCACGCCGTTATCCAGCTTCAGATCATTACCGACCATCGAAACTTGCTGCATGGTTTCGATACCGGAACCAATCAACGTCGCGCCTTTCACCGGTTTGGTAACTTTACCGTTTTCAATCAGGTAGGCTTCTGAGGTAGAGAAGACAAACTTACCGGAGGTGATATCCACCTGGCCGCCGCCAAAGTTTGGCGCATACAAGCCGTACTCCACGGATTCGATAATTTCCTGCGGCGTGGATTTACCCGCCAGCATATAGGTGTTGGTCATACGCGGCATCGGCAGGTGCGCGTAGGACTCACGACGACCGTTACCGGTTGGCGCAACGCCCATCAGACGCGCGTTGAGTTTGTCCTGCATGTAACCTTTGAGGATACCGTTTTCAATAAGGGTATTGTGCTGGCCCGGCGTACCTTCATCGTCAATCGCCACGGAGCCACGACGGTTGGCCATGGTGCCATCATCAACGATAGTACACAGTTCCGAAGCCACCAACTGGCCCATCTGTCCGCTGAACACCGACGTACCGCGACGGTTAAAGTCGCCTTCCAGGCCATGACCTACGGCTTCGTGCAGCAGCACGCCCGGCCAGCCAGCCCCCAACACGACCGGTAGCGTTCCGGCAGGAGCGGCGACCGCCGACAGGTTAACCAGCGCCATGCGCACGGCCTCTTTGGCCCAGGCATCGGCACGCACTTCACCGTTGAGGTCTGCGAGGAAATAGTCGTAACCAAAACGACCGCCGCCGCCGCTCGCGCCGCGCTCACGTTTGCCGTCGTCTTCCACCTGCACGCTTACCGACAGGCGTACCAGCGGGCGTACATCCGCCGCCAGCGTACCGTCCGTGGCGGCAACCAGGATCATCTCATACACGCCGGTGAGGCTGGCGGTCACTTCCTGCACTCGCTTGTCTTCGGCGCGGGCCACTTTATCGACGCGACGCAGGATATCCAGCTTCTCTTCGCGGCTCATGCTCTGCAGCGGGTCGAGCGTGGTGTACAGCGGAGAATATTCTACCGCGCCAAGCGTCTGCACTTTGCCATTGCCGGTATCACGCACAATCGTACGCGCGGCCTGAGCGCTTTGCTCCAGCGCCAGCAGGCTAATCTGATCGGCGTAGGCAAAACCGGTTTTTTCACCGCTCACCGCCCGCACTCCGACGCCCTGGTCGATATTGTAAGAACCATCTTTAATGATGCGGTCTTCTAAAACCCAGGATTCGTGATAGCTGGACTGAAAATAGAGATCGCCATAGTCAAGACGGCGCTCCGTGAGTTGACCAAGAATGGCAAAAAGGCTCTGATGATTCAGGCCATTCGCCGCCAGCAATTGTTCACTTACCAGATTTAAACTCATTATTTCGCTACTCGTTGATGCCCGCGCGTATGGCGCATTCAGGCCTGTATTCCGGGTGTTATACACTTCATCATTCAAGTTGCTTCTGCGTTGGCCGCGCTCATTCACCCCAGTCACGTACTTATGTACGCTCCAGGGGATTAATGAGGGACATCCCTGTCCCTCACCAGAGGCCAGCCTTTGGCTGGTCAAATTCGTTCCTGACGAATTTGTCACTCCCTTGCCGCCTTGAGGCAACTTGAATGATTTTGTGTATAGTGTTATGAGATTGAGGCAATTCAAGGCTTGCGTCAAATCATGGCTTTTTTTCATTGCTGCGCGGCTGGCGCAGCACTTCGTTAATTTGCGGCTTATCAATCGGGCCGGTGATGCGATAGCGCAGAATCGAGACCTTATTCCACAGCGGGCCGAGCACCTTGGTGGCCGCAAAGACCGCCGCGCCGATAATCGGGTTCACCACAAAAGCAGTGGCGACACCCACGGTGGCCGAGATTTCAGGCGCTACGATGGCTTCCATATTCAGTTCACGACGTACCAGGTTGACCGAGCCTTTCATCGCAATATCCGCTTCCAGGCCGTCTACCAGCGTGTCGTCAGTATTCAGCACGCCGTCTTTGATCCACGCGGTGCTGCGAATGGAGTCAAAATAGAAGCCTTCACTGAAGGTATCGCTAAAGTCGAAGCGCAGCTTACGCAGCAGCGCATCGACGCTCAACAGGCGCAGCAACTGCCCAGCATGTCCGGTTGAAATGTCGGTAAATTCCCCTTTACCAACATGCGCTTTCAGAATGCCGTTTAGCGAGGCAACGTCTGGCTGCCACGGTTTATCCCGCCAATGTAAATCGTAGTCCACATCAACGGAAGAATCGCGAATCGGGGTAGAAACACCAAAGAAACTCACTGCATCGTCAATATTGTTCCCGTGAATTTTCCCTTTCAACGACGTCCGTTGACCCGCTGGTGAGTTAACCCACACGCCATCCGCAGTCAGCCGACCAAAACCGGTGTCGATCAGGCCATTTTCCAGCGATAAGGAGTCGCCTTTGATGCTGAAATCGCCGTCAATTCGACCATATTTTTGTCCCCACAGCCAACATTCCGCGCAGCGCAACTGGAGATCCGGCCAGCCGTGGAAATCAATTGGATTGCTTACCGGCTGGCTATTTGCTGCCACCGTTGTCGGAGCTGCTATCGGGTTTACCGACGGGTTATAGTAGAGATAACGCACCGCCGCCTGCCATGGCTGGGCGTTTTTCATTATCAGGCTGCCGTTGATTTCGCGCCCTTGTGCTTCAATGCGCGTGCCGCCAGCCGTCGGCTGCGATACCAGGCTCAGGTTATTCCATTGCTGTCCGGCAAAGGTCAACGATGGCGTGCGCAGGGTGATATTTTGCGGGAAAGCGGCAGCGGTACTGACGCTATCCGCCGCCCCCTTCTGGAACAATGCTAGCCACTGCGCGCCATCCATCGGCGGCAGGTTCAGCTCCACGCCCGGCGTTGACGGCAACGGTGGAATACTTCGGCTATCCGATGCCCAGATAGCGTTCTCCAGCTTCAGCTTATTACCCAGCAACCAGCGGCTGTTGAGATGATTCGTTGAACCGACATTGCCGGTCAGAGTGAAGCTGCGCAGGTTGCCGTCAACGTTAATTTTCAGCGGCAACGGCTGCCCGGCGGCTTTGTCTGCTGGAGAAGGTAAGTGACTGCTCACATTCTTCAGATCACCGGTAATGCCAACTTTATAAGTTGTATTGCCGTTATAAGGCAGTTCAATGGCGACATTGCCTTTCCACGGCACATTGCCTTTTAGCGCCTCCGCAAAAGGTTTTGGCAGGACGCCGGTGCGCGCAGGCTGCCAGTCCGCCTGCATGTCTACGCCCACCTGATAGGCTTTCGCGCCTTCCGTGGTGTTGAAGTTGACGTTAAGCGGCTGGTTAAACCAGGTGGCGGTCAGCGGCTCGCTGGTCAGGTTGCCATTGTCAAAGCTAAACCGACCGCTAAGATTGTGCAGGGTACTGTCCAACGGCTTGATAAACAGGCTGTTATTATTAAGCGTTACATCACCGGTCGCCTTGACCAGCTCACCGTCCAGCGGAATATCCAGATGTAAGCGAGCGCTCACGTCGCCATCAAGCTGGAGCTCATCAAGCGTGGCGCCTAACGACTTGCTAAGCGGTGTCTCTTTAAAATACGGGCCAACCGCCTTCCCCGGACCATTGATGTCTGCGCTTATCAGCAGCTTCTCTTTGGCGTAATCGGGAATAGCGGCATCAAGGTTACTGGCGGTCACGCCACCGAGGGTGGCTTTATCCGCCTTCATCCACAGCCCGGCATTGATAAAGTTAAGCTCGATATCCTGATGCGTTAACGCGGGCCAATCAGGCTGGAAGGCAAAAGTCGCGTCTTTTAGCGGAACATAAACCTGGAACTGCCCCTCATTGTGCGGGTACGGGAACAGATGTGGATTGCCGCCATACACCAGCGTCGCGTTCTCCGCCTTACCGGCCTGTATCGCTCCGCTCAGGTAGTCCACCAGCGCTTTACCCATTAAATTTTCAGGGAAGTATCGCCAGGCCTGACCGCCATCGTTGGTGCTAATGCCAGCAAGGATCCCCAGCCACGGCTGGTCATCCTTCGGTTGCAGATAGCGGAAACCGCCCGCAGCGCGCACGCCGGTCGCCTGCACGTCAATGTTGCGGCCGTCGAGCATAAAACCTTTGTCGTTATTGACCCAATTGAGCGTCGCCGTGCCGTCGGCAATCTCCAGCGGCGCGCGGAACACGCGCTCGTACGGCATCAGGGCGTTTTGCATCGTCACCTGCAAAGAACCGTTTTCGGCGCTACCCGCGACACGCCCGGAGACATGTTCAGCCCCCGGCAACAGCTTCCACTGCTTCCAGGCCAGATCTTTCCACGTCGCGTTAAAGCGCGTTTTTTCCGCCTCCTGAAGGGGAATATCGATAGCTAGCGTATCCACCATGCCGTTGGGCTGGGCGGTGCGCCAGATATCGGCCAACTCTGGCGACAAGTTCTCAGCAATGGGCAGCAGACCGTTTAAGCCAGCAAGCGACAGGTGGCTTGCGCGTATGCGCAGCTCATCGCTACGTTTATGATTCGGCCCGCCGACTTCCTGCGAAGGGATCCACGCCAGCGCCAGTGCGCCTCGTGGCCAGGGCGTATCGTCGATGGTGATCCGGGTGTCGGGAATACGAAATTCCCATCCCTCTTTCTCACGCGAAAGATGCGCCGTCAGGTTATCGACCGTCAGACGATGTTCCTGCTCATTGCCCTGCCAGCTCGCGCCGCCTTTCTTCAGCCACACGTCACCAGCAGAGATTTCACCGTTATCCAGCGATGCCCAACCTTCGAGGCTAAAGCGCGCGCGGGTCAGGGCAATGTTGTCCTGCATCCAGCGTCCCAACCACGGCTTAACGTCAATATCGTCCGCTTGCAGCCAGAGACGCCCCTTGTTCAGCAGGCCATTTTCATCGCGCATATCCATGCGCACTTTCATTACCCCGTGCTGACCGGTCAGGCTGGAAAGACTGAGTTCGCCCTCGGCGCGGTGACGATTTTTACCGTTTAACCAGGTTAACTGTGGCACAGCCAGCTCGGCACGCTGGCCGGAGAGCGTCAGGAAGCTTAAGTGGCTATCACGCAGGGTGAAATGGTCAAACTGACGCAGGAAGAGGTCGGCCACGCGATCGCTTTTCAGACTTTCGCCACCGTCATTTTTTTGCAGCGGGGTGTTGGTGTGGATTTGCAGTTGCCAGAAAGTCAGCTCCCGGAACTGCCAGCGCATATGCAGGAGGCTTTGCCAGACATCCAGCGCCATAGAGGCGCGTTTGATGGACAGATTGCCGCCGTCAGCCAGACCGGCTTTAATGTCGCGCACATCCAGCGTCGGGCCAAAGGTCTGCCAGCTGGCATTTATCTGTGAAGCGGAGATGGGTAACCCCGTTGCCGCCTCGATTTTTTGCAGTAACGCCGGGCGCCAGGTGTCCAGATGCGGCAAGGCGAGTCGCAGGCCACTCACCAGCAGCGCGATAATCACAATCAGTGTGGCTACAGTGAGCAGTAAAATCCCCGGCAATCGCCTCACGCATCTCTCCTTGGGTTGCAGCAGGCTGCGTAATTACATCATTACCACGTCGAACTGCTCCGGGTTATAGAGCGGTTCAATCTGGACTTTAACCTGCTTGCCGACAAAAATTTCCACTTCCGCAAGCGCATGGGACTCTTCGCCCTTCAGCGTTTCGGCTACCGAAGGAGAAGCATAGACCAGGAAGCGATCGGAATCATAGGCATGATGAACACGAACGATTTCACGCATGATTTCGTAGCACACCGTCTCAACGGTTTTTACCGTGCCCCGGCCGTGACAGGTTGGACACTCATTACACAGCACATGTTCAACGCTTTCACGCGTACGTTTACGGGTCATCTCCACCAGGCCCAGCGGCGAGAAGCCATTGACGCTGGTTTTTACCCGGTCTTTGCTGAGCGCCTGCTCTAAAGAGTGCAGCACCCGGCGGCGGTGATCTTCGTTATTCATATCGATAAAGTCGATGATGATAATACCGCCGAGATTCCGCAAGCGAAGCTGACGGGCGATCGCCTGGGTGGCTTCAATGTTGGTGTTAAAAATGGTGTCATCAAGATTACGATGGCCGACGAAAGCGCCGGTATTGATGTCCACGGTGGTCATGGCTTCGGTCTGGTCGATAACCAGATAGCCGCCTGACTTAAGTTCAACTTTACGCTCCAGCGCACGCTGGATTTCATTCTCAACATCGAAGAGATCGAAAATAGGCTGGCGACCGCTATAGTGCTCAAGCTTACTGGTCATTTCAGGCATATATTCAGCCGTGAATTCCATTAACGCTTCGTAGGTTAAACGGGAATCAACGCGAATTTTATCCAGCTGCGCATCAGCAAAGTCGCGCAGCACACGCTGCGCCAGCGCCAGTTCACCGTACATCTGATAGCGCGTCTGCGGGCGTTTTTTACGCTCCATCACTTTCGTCCAGACCCGTTTCAGGTAGGCGGCATCCGAGGCTAAATCCTCTTCGCACACCCCTTCCGCGGCGGTGCGAATAATAAATCCACCCTGCTCATCGCAGTAGTCGGCCACCACCTTTTTCAGGCGATCGCGCTCAACTTCGCTTTCAATGCGCTGGGAAACACCGACGTGCGAAGCGCCGGGCATAAAGACCAGATAGCGGGATGGCAAGGTGATGTCGGTCGTCAGGCGCGCGCCTTTTGTGCCCAGCGGATCTTTAACCACCTGCACCATCAGATCCTGGCCCTGACGAACTAATTCGGAGATATCGCGAACGGTGAACTGCTTTTGCTCTTCACCGGCAACACATTCGGTATGCGGCATGATATCGGAAGCGTGGAGGAATGCTGCCTTATCGAGACCAATATCTACAAAGGCCGCCTGCATACCCGGTAAAACCCGACTGACGCGACCTTTGTAGATATTGCCTACTATTCCACGTCGCGCCTCTCGTTCAATATGAATTTCCTGCAAAATGCCGCCATCGATATACGCAACTCGCGTTTCCGATGGCGTCACGTTCACTAATAGTTCAGCCGTCATGTTTATCCCTTTTATCACGTAGCGAGTTAAAGTTACTCAGCAACTCATACGTTTCCACCAGCGGTAAGCCGACTACGGCGTGATAGCTGCCATTTATCTTCCTGACGAAACAGCCACCCAGCCCTTGAATACCGTATGCACCTGCTTTATCTAAAGGTTCGCCGCTCGCCACATAGTCTGCGATGTCATCATCAGACAGCGCCCGGAAAGTGACTTCGGTCACCACCAGACAGTCGAGCGTATGCTGGCTATCCGCCAGCGCGACGGCGGTCATCACCTGGTGGGTTTTCCCTGAAAGCATTCGCAGCATGACCGCTGCATGAGCAGCATCACGCGGTTTCTCCAGCACTTCACCGTTAAGGATAACAATGGTATCCGCTCCCAGAACAGGGAGATCGTCGCGAGTTAACGCCACGCCCGCCTGGGCCTTCTCTCGCGCCAGGCGCGCCACATAATGTTGCGCCGACTCATCAGGACGGCGCAGCTCTTCAATACCGGGAACGACTTTCTCAAACGAAATACCAAGCTGTGTGAGAAGTTCCTGGCGACGTGGGGAACCAGAAGCAAGATAGAGAGATACCATAACGACCTTATTGAACGGCAAATTGCTGGCGAACTTTACGCATCAGAAGAAAGATCCACGGCCAGAGCACGCCGTTAACTACACTACTCCAGAACACTTCCGGTCGGAAAGAGACGTTGATCACTAAAAACTCTGACCAGAAAACAATAATATCCGTGGCAAGAGAAAGCAGCATGACGACCAGCGCCTGTTGCCAGAGCGCCAGGTTACGGAACAGCTGATATTTGAGCGCCACCAGATAGGCGACAATGCTTAACGATAGCGCACGAACACCAAGCGTTGAACCGCTGATTAAGTCCAGTATGGCACCCATCACGAAGCCTGTACCGACATTCACCCGATGCGGCAGGGCAAGCGACCAGTAAAGCAGAATGAGCAGAACCCAATTTGGCCGGAAAACCGTCAGGTTGTCCGGCCAGGGCATGACTTGTAGCAGCAGTGCAATGAGGAACGAGAGCCAGATGACCCAGCGTCCCTGGCTACGATAACTTGCCACTATTGCCCCCTTGCTGGAGGGGGTGGCGTGGTTACCGCAGGCGGCGTGGTGATACCCGTCGCCGGGGCGGGAAGTTGCGGCCCCATTGTTTCAGGCGATGGCAGAACCTGAGGCATCATCTGCATCAGGCGCTCGTTGGCCACGCGGTGCACCTCTTCCGGCGTCATTGGGTTAGAGCCGTTACGGTCTGCTCCCCACAATAGCAACAGATAGCGCAGGCGTTGCAGACCCGCCGTAGGACGCGCCTGAATCACCGTGTACGCGCGCTGCGTGTCGAGCTTAACGGAAGAAACCACGCCGACCGGATAGCCTTCCGGGAAGCGTCCGCCTAAGCCCGACGTCACCAGAACGTCACCGACGCGAATGTCGGTATTGGCCGGCAAATGTTCCAGTTGCAGGTCGTCAGTACAGCCGTTGCCAGCAGCAATAACGCGGATATCGTTACGCAAAACCTGAATCGGTAACGCATGGGTGGCATCGCAAATCAGCAGCACCCGGCTGGTCAGTTTCGCCACAGCAACAACCTGGCCGACAACGCCTTTGTCACTGATAACCGGCTGACCTTCATAGACACCGTTTACGCTACCCTTATCGATAACCATCTGATCGCTATAAGGATCGTTAACCGTTGAGATCACCTGCGTCACCATTTTTTGTTCATCCTGGCGCAGCGGTGAACCTAACAGCTCACGTAGACGGGCATTTTCCTGTTTGTATTGACCCAGCATCAGCAGGTCGCTGTTTTTTAATAACAGTTCCTGACGTAATGCGCGGTTTTCAAGTTCAAGCTGATCGCGTGAAGCCAGCGTTTGAGAAACGCTATCCAGCAGTTCACGAGGACCGTTAGAGACAAAGTAGAAAGGACTGACGGCAGTATCCATGTACGTTCGTATTTGACTGAACATACCCAGACGGCTGTCGGCGATAATGACACCCAGCGCCACCAGCACCGCCAGGATAAGGCGAATCTGTAGCGACGGGCCACGGCTAAAAATGGGCTTCATAGGCTATGCGTATTCTCGTGTCAGTGAAATTAAGGGTAGCCCATTGGCTACCCTGAACTTCATGCTGACTACTCTTCGCTAAACAAGTCGCCGCCGTGCATGTCGATCATTTCCAGCGCCTTGCCGCCGCCACGCGCTACGCAGGTCAGCGGATCTTCAGCAACAACAACTGGAATACCGGTTTCTTCCATCAACAGACGGTCAAGGTTACGCAGCAGCGCACCGCCGCCGGTCAGCACCATACCGCGCTCGGAGATATCTGAAGCCAGCTCTGGTGGACACTGTTCCAGTGCAACCATAACCGCGCTAACGATACCGGTCAGCGGCTCTTGCAGCGCTTCGAGGATTTCGTTGGAGTTCAGCGTAAAGCCGCGCGGAACGCCTTCAGCCAGGTTACGGCCACGCACTTCGATTTCACGCACTTCATCGCCCGGGTAAGCAGAGCCGATTTCGTGTTTGATACGTTCTGCGGTCGCTTCACCGATAAGGGAACCGTAGTTACGACGCACATAATTAATGATGGCTTCGTCGAAACGGTCGCCGCCGATACGCACGGAAGAGGAGTACACCACGCCGTTCAGGGAGATAACAGCAACCTCGGTAGTACCGCCACCGATATCCACAACCATAGAACCGGTTGCTTCAGAAACCGGCAGACCCGCACCGATTGCCGCCGCCATTGGCTCTTCAATCAGGAACACTTCACGCGCGCCGGCACCCTGAGCGGATTCACGAATCGCACGACGTTCAACCTGAGTTGCGCCAACCGGCACACACACCAGTACGCGCGGACTTGGGCGCATAAAGCTGTTGCTGTGAACCTGTTTAATGAAGTGCTGGAGCATTTTTTCAGTAACGAAGAAGTCAGCGATAACGCCGTCTTTCATCGGACGAATTGCCGCGATGTTGCCCGGCGTACGACCCAGCATCTGTTTTGCGTCATGACCAACGGCAGCCACGCTTTTCGGGGAACCGGCACGGTCCTGACGAATGGCGACAACGGAAGGCTCATTCAATACGATGCCTTGTCCTTTTACGTAAATCAGGGTATTCGCGGTACCCAGGTCAATGGACAGGTCATTGGAAAACATGCCACGAAATTTTTTCAACATACTAAGGGATAATCCTGAAAGCTGGGGCGGAAAAATAAAATCCGCTTACTTTACCAACCACACGTAGCAGCGACAAGGCGCAAAAATCATCTGCAACGGTGAAAATTAGTGCAGTTCGTTACCTTTGTTACAAATCCAACCTGACTCCTTCAGTGCAGGGAGACTCACTGCCGCTCCTTCCTGGATTTGTACCTGTCAAAGGTCGTCACATGCGTGATGCGTTGTTTTACCGGCGAGCAGACATGCACACTCCCAGAAAAAACCGCGCGCGTCATTCTACGTGATAAACACGTTAAACAGCAGGTCAAACCGAATATCTTTGCGAATATTTTTTCACATTTGAGTCAAGCGGCTGTGAGGCGGCAAAAAAATCACCCTGACCGCCGAAAACTCCGCATTCGGTCAGCACCTGCCACTCACCCCGACTGCGGACACCCGCCGCGAAAACCTGTATCGATGTTCCTTTACACGCTTCCACCAGACTTTGTACCAACAGTTGGTTTTGACTTCGTTTTTCAATATTTCGCACCAGCACGGGATCGATCTTGATCAATTCAATCTCGAGCTGCTTAATCCAACTGGTACTGACTAAGGCCAGACCAGCCTGAGTTACGGCAACCCGAACGCCTAATGCATGGATTAAACGCACGACCGGCTGCAACCGAGTGATATGTTGACAGACATCTACCTCTGCAAGTTCAAAAATAATCCGTCGACGTTGCGATTTTTCGCACTGCATTAAAGTATCACGTAGCCAGCGCTGAAAACGAGGGCGGATTAACGACTCCACCGTTACCTGAATCGCCAGATTTTCCTGCGGCCAGAATCCCAGGAAAGGAATCAAGCGGCTAATCTGCTGACGGTCATATTCTTCACCCAGGCCAAACTCCAGCACCATCGGCAGATATTCCGCAGCAATGACCTCTTCTTTACCATCAAAAATACGGCACATGAGCTCACGGTGATGCACATTGCCTTCAAGCGTTACCGCCGGTTTTTGATAGATACGCGGGCCGCCACGGCTTAGCATTTGCTCAATTAAGGTACGCCAGCGCACATTACCGCGACCTTTTTCCGGCAGCGAATCGTCGTAGATTGCCCAACTGTTGCTGCCCTGAAGCACCGCGTTGCGCACGGCCGCTTCGGCATGTTCCATCACCTGCTCGGTCGTCTGCCCGCCGCGCCAGGCACAGATGCCGATGTGCATCATGTCGTCACGGTCGAGGATTTTCGTCAGCGGCAATCCATCAATGGCTTTCAGCAACTGCCCGGCGATGCTATCCGCCTCTTTTAAGGTACGGTGCGGCAGTAAAACGGTAAAGTCACTGCGGCGATAGCGCGCCAGCAGCGCACCCGGGTAGCGCATAATAAAGGTAGAGAGCAGATTAATGAGCGTAAAGACATGTTCTTCCGCCGCCGCGCGTCCCCAGTTGTCGCGCAGGAAGTCGAAATCGGGCAGGCGGATCATCATCACAATCCCGTGTGAACCGACATTTTCCTGATCGTCTAGCAACGTGGCGAGCTGGTTATCAAAGAACAGGCGATTGCTGAGCCCCGTTTTGGAATCCTGTGCAGCATAAGCGCGAATAAGCGTATCGAGGCGGCTTCGCTGTTCACCGGCAAACTGGACTTCAGAAAGCAGCATATCCAGCGCACTGCTGGTACGGGTTGGCCATTCGTGGATATTGCCTTTGGCCTTCGCGCCGCGCTCGCCGTTTAAAATTCGAATCGCGCGCAGTTCCAGTAACTCTTCCCCCGCCAGCTGTCGACGTAGCCAGCGCACGGCGATAAACACCACCAGCACCATAAAGACAATTGTCCCGGTCAGCGGGGCGGTGGTCATTAGCGAGCGGAAGTAGTTTGCCATCGGATCCTGGTAGACCAGATGAATCATCATGCCAGGATGCTTAATCGAGGGGACGTCCATTTCGCGAAACTGATAATGACTGCCCATCGGCAGATAACTGCTGCTGCGCGAATGGTGAAAGAGCGTCTTACCGTCAATCGTAAAGTCGATGCGCACGATGTCGAGGGACACCATGATCTCATCGAGCTGATTATCCAGCTTATCGAACGGGGTGTTGAGTAAGCGGTTATCCAGCACGGTGGCAACGGCCTGTACGCGATTCGCTATCTTGTATTGTATGCCGTTATAAAAACTCAGTGAGGAACCGATTAACGTTACAAATATGGTGAGCCCGGTTAAAAGCGTGAAAAAAGCTGAGAACTTCGTCGTTAATCGCATCCCTGAGTTAACTCCGTAGGTTTATCGTACCCGATCAAATATCGGGAGCCAGCGTCCGTGTCTTACAAGAAGTAAGCACTAACATATCTTACCAGGGGGGCATACTACCAAACCTGACAGATCTGGCAATTTATTGCGCCAAATCGCCATCAAATGATGATAAACGAGTATAGTCCCGGTAGATTTTTTCACTATCAGTTCATGTAAGGAAGGATTATGCAGGCACTCATTTTAGAACAGCAGGATGGCAAAACCATCGCCGCAGTGCAGGCCGTTGATGATAGCCTGCTTCCGCAGGGTAATGTCACCGTCGATGTACAGTGGTCTAGCCTGAACTATAAAGATGCGCTGGCTATCACCGGCAAGGGCAAAATCATCCGCAATTTCCCAATGGTTCCGGGGATCGATTTCGCCGGGACAGTGTACGCCAGCGACGACGCGCGTTACGCGCCAGGCCAGCAGGTGCTGTTAACCGGCTGGGGCGTGGGCGAAAACCATTGGGGCGGCCTGTCCAGCCGTGCACGCGTGAACGGTGACTGGCTGGTGCCGCTACCGGCGGGTTTAGATGGACGTAAGGCGATGATTATCGGTACAGCTGGTTTTACCGCCATGCTGTGCGTGATGGCGCTGGAAGATGCCGGCGTTCGTCCTGAAGATGGTGAAATTGTGGTCACCGGCGCCAGCGGTGGCGTGGGCAGCACCGCTATCGCATTGCTGCACAAGCTAGGTTATCAGGTCGCCGCCGTATCTGGCCGTGAAAGTACGCATGACTATCTGCGTGCTCTTGGCGCAAACCGTATTCTTGACCGCGCCGAGTTTGCCGAAACTCGCCCGCTGGAAAAACAGATTTGGGCCGGTGCCGTAGATACCGTGGGCGATAAAGTGTTAGCCAAGGTGCTGGCGCAGATGAACTACGGTGGCTGCGTGGCTGCCTGTGGTTTAGCTGGCGGCTTTGCCCTGCCAACCACCGTCATGCCATTTATCCTGCGTAATGTTCGTCTACAGGGCGTTGACTCGGTCATGACACCTGCGGCGCGTCGTGAGAAAGCCTGGCAGCGTTTAGTGAACGACCTGCCTGAATCGTTCTTCGCCCAGAGCGCAACGGAGATTAGTCTTGAGCAGGCGCCCGCCTTCGCCGACAAAATTATCAACAATCAGATCCAGGGCCGTACGCTGGTCAAAATCGCTTAATCTGCAATTTTTCGTGATATATTCGCAATAATAGTTTGCCTCCGTCATGCTTAAAAAAAAGCCTGACGGAGAGCACTATGACCCCTAAAAAATTAACCGAATCAGACGTCACCGCCGAGTCTGTGTTTATGCTAAAGCGCCGCCAGGTCCTGAAGATGTTAGGCATTGGCACGGCCGCCGCCTCACTCCCGCTTCATGCCTCAAGCCTGACCGATTGGTTCAAAGGTAACGACCGACCACCCGCACCGTCTGGCCCAGCGCTGACCTTTGATAAACCCGCGCAATGGCAGAGTAAGCTCGCCTTGACGCCGGAAAATAAAGTTACGGGCTACAACAACTTCTATGAATTTGGTCTCGATAAAGCCGACCCTGCGGCCAACGCCGGCAGTTTGCCAACGGATCCATGGAAGTTAACTATCGGGGGAGAAGTCGCCAAACCTCTGACGCTCGATCACGACGACCTGACAAAACGCTTCCCGCTGGAAGAACGCATTTATCGCATGCGCTGCGTCGAGGCGTGGTCGATGGTGGTGCCGTGGATTGGCTTCCCGCTGCATAAACTGCTGGCCGCCGTGGAACCCACCAGCAATGCCAAATACGTCGCCTTTAAAACCCTGTATTCACCGGAGCACATGCCCGGCCAGAAGGATCGCTTTATTGGCGGCGGGCTTGCCTATCCTTATATAGAAGGATTGCGTCTGGATGAGGCGATGAATCCGCTGACGTTACTTACCGTGGGCGTCTATGGCAAAGCGCTGCCGCCGCAAAATGGCGCGCCAATTCGCCTGACCGTACCGTGGAAGTATGGCTTTAAGGGCATTAAATCCATCGTCAGCATTACGCTCACCCGTGAACGCCCGGACTCGACGTGGAACCTCGCCGCGCCGAATGAATATGGTTTTTATGCCAACGTAAACCCGCACGTCGATCATCCGCGCTGGTCACAGGCAACCGAACGTTTTATCGGCTCAGGCGGCATTCTGGACGTTCAGCGCCAGCCGACCTTGCTGTTTAACGGCTATGCCGATGAGGTGGCGTCGTTGTATCGCGGCATGAATTTACGGGAGAATTTCTAATGCGGTTATCAGTTAAGCAGGTGACCTGGCTTAAGGTCGTGCTGCACCTTGCCGGATTTTTACCCCTGTTCTGGCTTTTCTGGGCCGTGTCTCAGGGGCAATTGAGCGCCGATCCGGTCAAAGATATCCAGCACTTTACCGGTAGGATGGCTCTGAAATTTCTGCTGGCAACCTTGTTAATTTCGCCACTGGCGCGCTACGCTAAACAACCGTTGTTGATGCGCACCCGCCGATTGCTTGGGCTGTGGTGCTTTGCGTGGGCGTCTATCCATCTGACAAGCTATAGCGTGCTGGAGCTGGGCATTCAGAATCTATCGCTATTAGGTCAGGAGATCGTCACTCGTCCCTATTTGCTTCTGGGGCTGGCCTGCTGGCTGATTTTGCTCGCACTGGCGGTAACTTCAACGCAGGCAATGCAACGAAAATTAGGGCGGCGCTGGCAGCTTTTGCATAACTTCGTCTATCTTGTCGCGATCCTCGCGCCGATTCATTATCTGTGGTCAGTGAAGATTATTTCGCCTCAACCGTTGATATACGCCGGCGTTGCCATCGCCCTGCTGCTGTGCCGTTATAAGAAGTTCCGCCAATGGTGGCGATAGCGTCACGATGTGTGCGGTTTACCGCAATTCTTTTAACGTTCGACGCTCTTTACACGAATGCGGTTGATAATCTTCCCTGATAAGACCAGTATTTAGCTGCCAAATGCTACGAAATAGTTATAATGTGCGACCTTGGTTTTCCTGAAGGGGTTTTTAGGCCTCTGAAAGGGTGACAATCGCGCATCGAAGGTATATTTTGTTTTTTACCCGAGAATAGCAGGAGATAGCAGCACAATGACTGACAAGTTTCGCATTTTGCTTTTAAACGGCCCGAACCTGAACATGTTAGGCACCCGTGAGCCAGAGAAGTATGGCACGCTGACGCTTTCCCAGATCGTTAGCCGCTTGAATGCGGAAGCCGAAACGCTTAACGTCACGCTCGACAGTCTGCAATCTAACGCCGAGTACGTCCTTATCGACCGTATTCATCAGGCTAAAGACAACATTGACTATATCCTGATTAATCCGGCCGCATTTACGCACACGAGCGTTGCCATTCGCGATGCGTTGCTGGCAGTGAGTATCCCGTTTATCGAGATTCACTTAAGCAACGTACATGCGCGCGAACCATTCCGCCATCACTCGTATCTGTCTGATATCGCCTCGGGCGTTATCTGCGGACTTGGGGCTGACGGCTATTCATACGCTTTACAGACGGCGGTCAAACGCCTGTCACAATCACACTAAACAAAGAGTACGGAACCCACTCATGGATATTCGTAAGATTAAAAAACTGATCGAGCTGGTCGAAGAGTCTGGCATCAACGAACTGGAAATTTCTGAAGGTGAAGAGTCTGTGCGCATCAGCCGCTCAGCCCCAGGCACCGGTTATCCAGTGATGCAGCAGGCTTACGCAGCACCTGTTATGCAAGCGCAAGCACAAGCGCCTGTTGCGGCAGCACCAGCTGCAGCTGAAGCTCCAGCTAAAGCTGAAATCAGTGGTCACATCGTACGTTCCCCGATGGTTGGTACTTTCTATCGCACTCCAGGCCCGGATGCTAAAGCATTCGTGGAAGTTGGTCAGAAAGTTAACGTGGGCGACACCCTGTGCATCGTTGAAGCGATGAAAATGATGAACCAGATTGAAGCTGACAAATCAGGGACTGTGAAAGCAATCCTGGTCGAAAGCGGTCAACCAGTTGAATTTGACGAGCCTCTGGTCGTCATCGAGTAACGAGGCGAAGATGCTGGATAAAATTGTCATCGCTAACCGTGGCGAGATCGCGCTGCGTATTCTTCGTGCCTGTAAAGAATTGGGCATTAAGACCGTCGCTGTGCACTCCACTGCGGATCGCGATTTAAAACACGTATTACTGGCGGATGAGACGGTTTGTATTGGCCCTGCTCAGTCCGTAAAAAGCTACCTGAACATTCCGGCCATCATCAGCGCGGCTGAGATCACCGGGGCAGTAGCGATTCACCCAGGCTATGGCTTCCTCTCTGAGAACGCCAACTTTGCCGAGCAGGTTGAACGTTCTGGCTTTATCTTTATCGGCCCGAAAGCAGAGACCATTCGCCTGATGGGCGATAAAGTGTCTGCAATCACCGCAATGAAGAAAGCTGGCGTACCAACCGTTCCAGGCTCTGACGGCCCGCTGGGCGACGATATGGACGCTAACCGCGCCCATGCCAAACGCATCGGCTACCCGGTTATCATCAAAGCGTCCGGCGGCGGCGGCGGTCGTGGTATGCGCGTTGTACGCAATGATGCAGACCTGGCACAGTCTATTTCCATGACCAAAGCAGAAGCGAAAGCCGCTTTCAGCAACGATATGGTCTACATGGAAAAATACCTGGAAAATCCTCGTCATATCGAGATTCAGGTACTGGCCGACGGTCAAGGTAACGCTATCTATCTGGCTGAGCGCGACTGCTCTATGCAGCGTCGTCACCAGAAAGTCGTTGAAGAAGCACCAGCACCGGGCATCACGCCGGAACTGCGTCGCTATATCGGCGAACGTTGCGCGAAAGCGTGTGTGGATATCGGCTACCGTGGCGCAGGGACTTTCGAGTTCCTGTTCGAAAACGGCGAGTTCTATTTCATTGAAATGAACACCCGTATCCAGGTAGAGCACCCGGTTACCGAGATGATCACCGGCGTTGACCTGATTAAAGAGCAGCTGCGTATTGCTGCCGGTCAGCCGCTGTCTATCAAGCAAGAAGAAGTTCAGGTTCGCGGTCATGCGGTAGAGTGCCGTATTAACGCCGAAGATCCGAACACCTTCCTGCCGAGTCCGGGCAAGATCACCCGTTTCCACGCACCGGGCGGCTTTGGCGTTCGTTGGGAATCACATATTTACGCTGGCTACACCGTACCACCGTACTATGACTCAATGATCGGCAAACTCATCTGCTACGGTGAAACCCGTGATATCGCGATTTCTCGCATGAAGAATGCGTTGCAGGAACTGATCATCGATGGCATCAAAACCAACGTTGACCTGCAAATGCGCATTATGAGCGACGAGCACTTCCAGCATGGTGGAACGAATATCCACTATCTGGAGAAAAAACTCGGATTACAGGAAAAATAATCCTGTTTTCGCCGCAAAAGGCCGGATTTTCCGGCCTTTTTTCTTTTTCTCTGCCCTCATCTTTTCCTTGCGGTACAATCCCCGCTTTCTTCATCCACAAGGGACAAAAAATGGACAAGCGTTTTGTTCAGGCCCATAAAGAGGCGCGCTGGGCGCTGTGGCTAACCCTTCTCTATCTTGCTGCGTGGTTAGCGTGTGCTTACTTACCAGATTCCACGCAGGGTATTACCGGTCTGCCGCACTGGTTTGAGATGGCCTGTATGCTGATGCCGCTGGTTTTCATTGTGCTGTGCTGGCTGATGGTCCGCTTTGTCTTCCGCGACATCCCGCTGGAGGATAAAGATGCAAACTGAGATTATCGTCGTTCTGGTGCTTTACCTGTTCGTGGTGTTCGGTCTTTCGCTCTACGCCATGCGTAAACGCAGCACTGGCTCATTCCTCAGCGAGTATTTCCTCGGTAGCCGCTCAATGGGAGGCTTCGTGCTGGCCATGACGCTCACCACCACCTACATCAGCGCCAGTTCGTTTATCGGCGGGCCGGGCGCCGCCTATAAATACGGGCTGGGCTGGGTGCTGCTGGCGCTGATTCAGGTACCGACTATCTGGCTGTCGCTCGGTGTGCTCGGCAAGAAGTTCGCCATCCTGGCACGCCGCTATAACGCTATCACCCTCAACGACATGCTGCAGGCGCGTTACCAGAACCGCGCGGTGGTGTGGATTGCCAGTATCAGCCTGTTAGTCGCTTTCGTGGGCGCGATTGCGGTGCAGTTTATCGGCGGCGCGCGTCTGCTGGAGACCGCGGCAGGCATTAAATATGAGAATGGCCTGCTGATCTTCGGCATTACCATTGCGCTGTACACCGCCTTTGGTGGCTTCCGCGCCAGCGTCCTGAACGACACCATGCAGGGTATGGTGATGCTGATTGGCACTATTGTGCTGCTGGTTGGCGTGGTTCATGCCGCAGGCGGCCTGCATAACGCGGTGAATACGCTGGAGCAAATCAACCCACAATTGGTCTCTCCACACGGCGCTGACGATATCCTGACGCCGACCTTTATGACCTCGTTCTGGGTTCTGGTCTGCTTCGGGGTCATCGGCTTGCCGCACACTGCCGTTCGCTGCATCTCTTATAAAGACAGCAAGGCGGTGCATCGTGGGATTATCATCGGCACTATCGTTGTGGCGCTGCTGATGCTGGGTATGCACCTGGCGGGCGCGCTGGGCCGCGCCGTGCTACCGCACCTGACCGTGCCGGATCTGGTTATCCCCACGCTGATGGTACAGGTATTGCCGCCGTGGGCAGCCGGTCTATTCCTTGCCGCGCCGATGGCCGCTATTATGTCGAACGTGAACGCCCACCTGTTGCAGGCGTCAGCCACCATCATTAAAGATCTGTGGCTCAGCGCGAGCCCGACTAAAATTCGTCATGAGCACCGTATTAAGCGCATCTCCACCTGGACTACACTGGTGCTCGGTATACTGATGATGCTCGCTGCATGGCGTCCACCTGAGATGATTATCTGGCTAAACCTGCTCGCTTTTGGCGGCCTGGAAGCGGTATTTCTCTGGCCGCTGGTGCTCGGCCTTTACTGGGAGCGAGCGAACGCAGCCGGAGCGCTGAGCGCGATGATCGTCGGTGGCGTGCTGTATGCCGTGCTTGCCACATTCAATATTCAGTATCTGGGCTTCCATCCGATTGTGCCTTCGTTACTGCTAAGTTTACTGGCGTTTGTGGTCGGGAACCGTTTTGGTCAGCCGGTGCCGCAAGCAGCCGTAATTTCTACTGATAAATAAAGAGTTTGCCATGCCGTGGATCCAACTAAAACTGAATACTACCGGCGCGAATGCCGAAGATCTTAGCGATGCGCTGATGGAAGCCGGTTCGGTCTCCATCACCTTCCAGGATACGCATGACACGCCGGTTTTTGAGCCGCTGCCGGGCGAGACTCGCCTGTGGGGTGATACCGACGTTATCGGCCTGTTCGACGCAGAAACCGACATGAAAGAGGTGGTTGCCCTTCTGGAGCAGCATCCACTGTTGGGCGCGGGCTTTGCGCATAAAATCGAACAACTCGAAGATAAAGATTGGGAACGCGAGTGGATGGACAACTTCCACCCGATGCGTTTCGGCGAGCGTTTGTGGATTTGCCCAAGCTGGCGCGACGTGCCGGATGCTAACGCCGTGAACGTGATGCTTGACCCGGGTCTGGCATTTGGTACCGGCACCCACCCAACGACGTCTCTGTGCTTACAGTGGCTGGACGGACTGGATTTAGAGGGCAAGACGGTCATCGATTTTGGCTGCGGCTCTGGGATCCTGGCGATCGCGGCGCTGAAGCTGGGTGCGGCAAAAGCAATCGGGATCGATATCGATCCTCAGGCTATTCAGGCCAGCCGCGATAACGCGCAGCGCAACGGCGTTTCTGAACGTCTGGAACTTTATCTGCCGCACGATCAGCCAGAGGCCATGAAAGCCGATGTCGTGGTCGCAAACATTCTGGCAGGCCCTCTGCGCGAGCTGGCTCCTTTAATCAGCGTGTTGCCGGTTACAGGCGGTCTGCTGGGCCTTTCGGGTATCCTGGCAAGCCAGGCCGAAAGCGTATGCGAAGCCTATGCCGATCTTTTCGACCTCGATCCTGTGGTTGAAAAAGAGGAGTGGTGCCGAATTACTGGACGTAAGAAATAATCCCCCCGTGGCCTCTCTGGAGGCCACGATTTTCCCCGTTTTATGTACAAACCGCCCTCGTCGTTGTGAGATAAAATAATCCTGTAACGCAGTTAAGTTACTAATAAATATTTATTTTATATTCACTGGACGAATTAAATGAAAACAACTTTCGGCAAGGCTGCACTGCTCGCATTGAGCATGATTCCCGTTACGTCTTTTGCATCACACTGGAGCTACGAAGGGGAAGGCGCGCCTGAACACTGGGGTGCACTCAGTGAAGAGAATAAAATCTGCCAGACCGGCATGAATCAATCGCCAATTAATATTGAGACGACGCTGAATGCGCATCTGTCGCCGCTGGAAGTGCATTATAGCGATGGGCCGGTGACGCTCATTAATAATGGCCATACCGTTCAGGCGGGCCTGAAAACCGCCACCGCGGATACCATTACCCTTGACGGTAAGCCGTTCACACTCCAGCAGTTCCATTTCCACGCGCCAAGCGAAAACACCATTCATGGCAAGCATTATGCGATGGAGATGCACCTGGTCCACAAAGACGCCAGCGGTGCTACTGCCGTTGTGGCAGTGATGTTTGATAAGGGCGCAGAGAACGCGGAATTAAATAAGCTGTGGGCGACGATGCCAGAAAAAGCTGACCAGGATGCGAAACTGGATACCCAAATGGATCTCAACGCCCTGCTTCCTGGCGATAAGACTTTCTGGCGTTTCAGCGGCTCTTTGACGACCCCACCTTGCTCCGAGGGAGTTACCTGGATTGTGTTGAAGCATCCTCTGACGCTTTCCGAGGCGCAGCTACAAAAATTCACTCATACCATGCATCACGATAATAATCGTCCTGTACAGCCTCTTAACGGTCGGGTCGTCGTCGAATAGGCCTTCACGATCATGTTCTGAAATGAGAGCATCGTCACAGTAAGCTACGATAATTTGCTGATTAATTCAGCAGATTATCTTGCTTTGCTGACCTCTGCTGAAGAAAAAATGAGAAGTTACGCAAAATTATATGTGTAGATAAAATCGACACATTTTCATAATCCAATGATTTAAAAAGCGAATTATTTAAACCTGCTCACTTCAACAGCAATTCTTTGATCCACCGCAGGAGATTGCTCAAAGTTTGGCCTTTCATCTCGTGCGAAAAATGCGTAATATACGCCGCCTTGCAGTCACAGTATGGTCATTTCTTAACTCATGCGCATTGGACAATACCAGCTTAGAAATCGCCTGATCGCAGCACCTATGGCTGGCATCACTGACAGACCATTCAGGACGCTGTGCTACGAGATGGGAGCAGGTTTGACCGTTTCCGAGATGATGTCATCCAACCCTCAGGTTTGGGAAAGTGACAAATCTCGTTTACGTATGGTGCATGTGGATGAACCAGGTATTCGTACCGTGCAAATTGCCGGTAGCGATCCTGAAGAAATGGCCGGAGCCGCCCGCATTAATGTGGAAAGCGGCGCCCAAATTATTGATATCAATATGGGCTGTCCGGCTAAAAAGGTGAATCGCAAGCTTGCAGGCTCAGCCCTACTGCAATATCCGGATCAGGTGAAGGCTATCCTGAATGCGGTTGTTAAGGCAGTGGACGTTCCTGTTACTCTCAAGATTCGTACTGGCTGGGCTCCAGAGCACCGTAACTGTGTAGAAATTGCCAAACTGGCTGAAGACTGTGGCATTCAAGCTCTGACTATTCACGGACGCACACGCGCCTGCTTGTTTAACGGAGAAGCTGAGTACGACAGCATTCGGGTAGTTAAGCAGAACGTTTCCATTCCGATTATCGCGAATGGTGACATTACTGACCCGCTTAAAGCCAGGGCTGTACTGGACTATACGGGGGCTGATGCCCTGATGATAGGACGTGCGGCTCAGGGAAGACCCTGGATCTTTCGGGAAATCCAGCACTATCTGGACACTGGGGAGCTGCTGCCTCCACTGCCTCTGGCAGAGGTGAAGCGCTTGCTTTGTTCGCATATTCGGGAACTGCATGACTTTTATGGTCAGGCTAAAGGGTACCGAATTGCGCGTAAACACGTATCCTGGTATCTCCAGGAACACGCTCCAGATGACCAGTTTCGGCGCACATTCAACGCCATTGAAGATGCCGGCGAACAGCTGGCGGCGTTGGAGGCATACTTCGAAAATTTTGCGTAATTAGAAATAAAGAGCTGACAGAACTATGTTCGAACAACGCGTAAATTCTGACGTACTGACCGTTTCTACCGTTAACTCTCAGGACCAGGTGACTCAAAAGCCCCTGCGTGACTCGGTTAAACAGGCACTGAAGAACTATTTTGCTCAACTGAATGGTCAGGATGTGAGTGACCTCTATGAGCTGGTACTGGCTGAAGTAGAACAGCCCCTGTTGGACATGGTGATGCAATACACCCGTGGTAACCAGACCCGCGCTGCCCTGATGATGGGCATCAACCGTGGAACTCTGCGTAAAAAACTGAAAAAATACGGCATGAACTGATACTAATCAGTTACTTGTTGTTTAAGAAGGCGCTACTCGGCATGGGGAAGCGCCTTTTTTATTGTCTTTTTTACGCCTGTGCATAGACGATCCGGTAACCGCTACCAGCAGGGTACACCCGTGCAAACCCCGTTCCCGCAAAATGCATTCCCGCCACCAGCATCCCTTCCGCAGCGCACTGCGCGAGTATCAGTTTTCGAGAAGCCTTTGCCTGAATGGGATCAATATCAAAGGCAATCGTGACATCCGGTCGTGCCGTCTGGATAAAGGGGAAGTGCACAATGTCTCCCCAGATGATCAGGCTCGATGGCATAGCGTCAACCCTGAACCCGGTATGCCCCGGTGTATGTCCGGGCAACGGGATAGCACGAATGCCTTCCACGATAGGATGTTCATTCAGGAGATGGAGGCTCTCGCGGTAAACCGAAAACGTACGGCACGCACGTTCGAAATTACGCTGCTGCCTCTCATTGGCCTGTGCCATCAGGTTGTCATCCTGCCAGTATTCAAGCTCCAGAGGATGCAGGTATAGACGAGCATTCGGGTATATCGCATTCCCCTGCTCGTCGAGCAAACCACCAATATGATCGGGATGAGCATGGGTCAGCAATATCGTATCCACAGCTTCAGGCCTGACACCGTTTTCAAGCAGACGAGTTTGCAGCTGGCCGCCAATATTATTGAAGCCGCCCGTTCCAGAATCGACCAGAATAGTGTGTCCGCCGCCGCGAATCAGGTAGCCAAAGATATGCAGGCTATCAGGTTCAGCAACCCCAGCACGTTGCTGAATCTCACCCGCATCAGTCACATCAATACCCGAGAGTAAAGTCAGACTGGCGTTCATGCTGCCGTCGCTGAGTGCGGTTACCTGAAAATCGCCAATCTGGCAAAAAATGTCATTCATAAAACCCTCATTATGAGCGTGATAAGTAATAGACAAGATGACAGATGTGGTGGCCAGAAAACAGTGCCAGATTAGGTAGATGAACGATCTTCAAGCGTCCTTGCCTGAGGTGGGAGCTACAGATTTGCGGCGAGCGTTGGCCGTGACATCCACAGAGGTTGAGAGCAGATCGTGGTCATCAAATTATCAACCAGCAGCGGGGCCTGTTGATAGAGATCGAACTGCTGAGGGCTCATTAACCAGTTTTTGATAATACCGCTGAATGCACTGTGTAATATAATCAAAATAATCTCAACGTTTGTATCGTGAGGTAATATCTTGTTACTCACACAATTCTGCAAAACGGTTCTCATATAATCATAGCTAAAGCCAATTTTCGCCCTGATTTCAGACTCCGACATCATATCACTGCAAAATTCACATTTGTGATACAGTATTTGCATTAATGCGCGCTGCTTCGGCGTTTCTGCAATATATTGCAAACCGATAATAAATTTATTCCTCAAATTCAATAGCGGATTCGCCGTCTCTATTTGTTTCAATTTATGAAGAATTAAGTCTCGCAGCGGTTGCTGTTCCTGCCATATCGCATTAAATAATTCACTCTTGCTGGCAAAATGCCAATAAATCGCACCGCGAGTGACCCCGGCGGCATCTGCAATATCGGTCAATGTGGTGCTGCTGACACCGCGCAGTGCAAATTGCTCAATGGCTGCGTCCAGCAGCAGCTGGCGCGTCTTGAGCGCATCATCTTTTGTTCTTCTTGCCATGGAAATGTCACTTGCCGCAAAAGGATCGGCGATTAGGATGATCAACTAAAATAAACTTATCACTCAACCAAATTCGAATGCTTAACAAAAAGTTTGATATCGTCTAAAAATGAACAAATAAATATTGGTGATGCTTTTAGCTAATAACATTCATGAGATAAATATATATTCCCCTACCCTATACGCCAAGCCTGATATCTTTGTGTTTCCGTGCCTTTGTTGAACATCACAAAATAACTATCCCTTACATCATTCTGTATTTATTTGTAGGATAACGGACTGTTTTTTATTCATCCTTTCTTTGACAGATTTGTAGTCAAATCTGGCTATCAATCTATAAGGAATAGCAATGACGAGTCATGCCAGGGTTACACTTTTATCCAGCCTAATTGTCTCCGCCATTTTACTCAGCGGTTGCGATAATTCTGCAGATCAACAAGCGCATGCGCCAACGCCTCAGGTCACCGTGCATGTTGTAAACAATGCGCCCCTCTCCATAACCACAGAATTACCGGGCCGAACCTCCGCGTTTCGCGTCGCTGAAGTCCGTCCTCAGGTGAGCGGAATCATCCTTAAACGCCACTTTACTGAAGGCAGCGACGTACAGGCTGGAGATTCGCTTTATCAAATCGATCCTGCCACCTATCAGGCCGCTTATGACAGCGCGAAAGGTGACGAGTCAAAAGCACAGGCCGCCGCCGCTATCGCCCATCTGACGGTGAAACGCTACGTCCCACTGCTGGGAACAAAATATATCAGTCAGCAAGATTATGATCAGGCTGTCGCCACCGCCCGTCAGGCCGATGCCGACGTAATGGCCGCCAAAGCAGCCGTTGAGAGCGCCCGAATTAATCTGGCCTATACCAAGGTGACCTCACCTATCACCGGTCGTATCGGTAAGTCCAGCGTGACCGAAGGGGCACTGGTCACAAATGGGCAGTCTGACGCTCTGGCGACCGTACAACAGCTGGACCCTATCTATGTCGATGTCACGCAATCCAGCACGGATTTTATGCGTCTGAAACAAGAAAGCCTTGAACAAGGCGGGGAAGCAAAAAGCGTGCAGTTGCTGATGGAAAATGGTCAGGCTTACTCGTTGAAAGGCACGCTGCAATTCTCTGATGTCACCGTTGATGAAAGCACCGGTTCAATTACGCTCCGGGCTATTTTCCCTAACCCACAGCACATCCTGCTACCGGGCATGTTCGTTCGTGCGCGTATTGATGAAGGCGTAAACCCGAACGCGATGCTGGTGCCACAGCAGGGGGTCACCCGCACGCCGCGAGGTGATGCGACGGTCCTGTTGGTGAACGATAAAAATCAGGTCGAAACGCGCAATGTCGTTGCCTCTCAGGCCATTGGAGATCAGTGGTTGATTACCAGCGGCTTGAAATCCGGCGATAAAGTTATTGTCAGCGGGCTGCAAAAGGTGCGTCCAGGCGCAACCGTGAAAGCTGAAGAAGATACCGCGGTTCCGGCCGCGCAATAAGGTACCGATCCCATGTCTAAGTTTTTTATCCATCGACCGGTATTCGCGTGGGTGCTGGCAATCATCATGATGATTGCAGGTGGTCTGGCGATTTTGCAGCTGCCTATCGCCCAATACCCAACGATAGCACCGCCAGCGGTCGCCATCTCCGCGACCTATCCGGGCGCTGATGCACAAACGGTGCAAGATACCGTCACCCAGGTTATCGAACAGAACATGAACGGTATCGATAACCTGATGTATATGTCCTCTACCAGCGACTCTGCGGGATCGGTGACGATTACCCTGACCTTCCAGTCGGGAACGGATCCCGATATCGCTCAGGTTCAGGTACAAAACAAGCTACAGCTGGCAACGCCCTTGCTACCGCAGGAAGTGCAGCAACAGGGGATTAGCGTCGAGAAGTCGAGTAGCAGCTTCCTGATGGTGGCGGGCTTTATCTCCGACAACCCTAATACCGTTCAGGACGATATCTCCGACTATATCGCCTCTAACGTGAAAGACCCTATCAGCCGTCTTAACGGCGTAGGCGATGTACAGCTGTTCGGGGCCCAGTATGCGATGCGTATCTGGCTCGATGGTAACTTACTGAATAAATATAGCCTGACGCCGGTTGATATCATTAATCAGCTAAAGGTGCAGAACGACCAGATTGCCGCCGGGCAACTGGGCGGAACGCCTGCGGTAAAAGGTCAGCAGCTTAACGCCTCAATCATTGCGCAGACGCGCCTGAAAGATCCGGTAGAGTTTGGCAAAGTCACGCTGCGCGTGAATGCCGATGGCTCCGTCGTGCATTTAAGCGACGTGGCGCGCATTGAGCTGGGCGGCGAGAACTACAACGTTGTCGCGCGTATCAACGGGAAACCGGCTTCCGGTCTCGGTATTAAGCTGGCGACTGGCGCGAACGCGCTGGATACGGCAAATGCGATTAAAGCCAAGCTGGCAGAACTGCAGCCGTATTTCCCGCAAGGCATGAAAGTGGTGTATCCGTATGACACCACGCCATTTGTAACCCTCTCGATCCATGAAGTGGTTAAGACGCTGTTTGAAGCGATTATCCTCGTCTTCCTCGTCATGTATCTATTTTTGCAGAACATCCGCGCAACCCTTATCCCAACGATTGCCGTTCCGGTGGTACTGCTGGGCACCTTCGCGGTTCTGGCGATTTTCGGCTACTCGATAAACACCTTAACCATGTTCGGTATGGTGCTTGCGATAGGGCTGCTGGTTGATGATGCCATTGTGGTGGTGGAAAACGTCGAGCGAGTGATGGTTGAGGAGAAACTCTCACCCATTGTGGCGACGGAAAAATCGATGTCGCAAATCCAGGGCGCGCTGGTCGGTATTGCGATGGTGCTGTCGGCGGTATTTGTGCCAATGGCTTTCTTCGGTGGTTCCACCGGCGCCATCTATCGCCAGTTCTCAATCACTATCGTGTCAGCAATGGCGCTATCGGTTCTGGTTGCATTGATCCTGACGCCGGCACTGTGCGCGACGTTGCTCAAACCCGCTAGCGCCGATCACTATGAGAAGAAGGGCTTTTTCGGCTGGTTCAACACTAAATTTGATATCAGCGTTAACCATTATACCAATAGCGTGAGCGGTATTCTGCGCGGCACTGGGCGCTATCTGCTTATCTATGTGCTGATCGTGCTGGGTATGGCGGTGCTGTTTATGCGTCTGCCGACCTCATTCCTGCCGGATGAAGATCAGGGCGTATTCCTGACGATGGTTCAGTTGCCTGCTGGCGCAACGCAAGAGCGCACGCAAAAAGTCCTGGATAGCGTGACCCACTACTATCTGAATAACGAAAAGGCCAACGTTGAGAGCGTCTTTACTGTTAACGGTTTTAGCTTCAGTGGTCAGGGCCAGAACTCCGGCATGGCGTTCGTGAGTCTGAAACCCTGGGATAAACGTAGCGGTGAAGAGAATGGCGCAGAGTCAATCATCAAGCGCGCTACGATGGCATTTAGCCAGATTAAAGACGCCATGGTTTTCCCATTCAACATGCCGGCGATTATCGAACTGGGTACGGCGACCGGTTTCGACTTTGAGCTGATTGACCAGGGCAACCTTGGACATACCGCACTCACCCAGGCGCGTAATCAGCTGCTGGGGATGGTGCATCAGCACCCGGATCAGCTGGTGCGTGTCCGTCCGAACGGACTCGAGGATACCGCGCAATTCAAACTCGATGTTGATCAGGAAAAAGCACAGGCGCTGGGCGTTTCGCTGTCTGATATCAATGAGACAATCTCAGCGGCGCTCGGGGGTTATTACGTTAACGACTTTATCGACAATGGTCGTGTGAAGAAGGTATACCTTCAGGCGGATGCGAAGTTCCGTATGCTTCCAGGCGATGTCAACAACATGTATGTTCGCAGCGCTAACGGTGAGATGGTGCCGTTCTCAGCCTTCGTAACTTCTCACTGGGTCTATGGTTCTCCGCGTCTCGAACGCTACAACGGGCTGCCGTCTATGGAGATCCTCGGCGAGGCTGCTCCAGGTAAAAGTACCGGTGAAGCCATGGCATTGATGGAGCAGTTAGCCACTAAGTTACCGGCAGGGATTGGTTTTGATTGGACCGGAATGTCCTATCAGGAACGTTTATCCGGTAACCAGGCTCCGGCACTGTACGCGATCTCATTAATTGTCGTTTTCCTGTGCCTTGCTGCGCTCTACGAGAGCTGGTCTATTCCATTCTCCGTCATGCTGGTTGTACCGCTGGGTGTTGTGGGTGCGTTGCTGGCAGCGTCACTGCGTGGGATGAATAATGACGTTTACTTCCAGGTAGGCCTGCTTACGACGATTGGTTTGTCGGCTAAGAACGCCATCCTGATAGTCGAGTTCGCTAAAGACCTGATGGATAAAGAAGGAAAAGGCATTATTGAGGCAACGCTTGAGGCTTCACGTATGCGTCTGCGCCCTATCCTGATGACTTCTCTGGCCTTTATTCTCGGGGTTATGCCGCTGGTTATCAGCCGTGGAGCAGGTAGTGGCGCGCAGAATGCGGTCGGTACCGGCGTCATGGGTGGGATGCTGACAGCGACCCTGCTGGCAATCTTCTTTGTCCCTGTGTTCTTCGTCGTCGTCAGACGCCGTTTTACGAAACATAAAGAATAACGTCCGATCCTATCGACTAAGGCGCCTTCGGGCGCCTTTTTTGTGTCTGAAAAACTGACTCACCAACGGGCTCCCTTTCAATAAGTTGCGGTATGTCGCCGCCTATTTCGCCGGGTGAAACTGATGAACAGTATTTTCCTCTACATCATTTCTACATAATCTAATTAATTTAACGGTTTCTTCTCCATTATATTTACGAAACACATAAATTGAGATTATTTCCCCTATCTAGAGGCCGTATCTGAGGTGATAAAATAAGCCATTCCGAAATGCGGCATATTTATGGCGTATTGAAACGGATCCTTTAGAGGCAAACATCATGAAAAAATTCATTCTGGTGACCCTGCTGGCAACCTTACTGGCCGGCTGTGCGCATGATTCACCTTGTGTACCTGTTTACGACGATCAGGGGCGCCTGGTTCATACCAATACCTGTATGAAAGGAACAACGCAGGATAACTGGGAGACAGCTGGTGCCATTGCTGGCGGCGCAGCAGCGTTGGCGGGGCTGACGCTTGGGATTGTAGCTCTCACTAAATAATGCCGTAGTCAGAAATGGCTGGCATGACTTCACCTGCGCTTATCAGCTTATCGACGCTGGATAAGCGCAGGATGATGATACCGAATCACCTCAGCATTCCCCTTCTTTTGTCACTTCCAAAATAACTCATCTTAATAGATAGATAGCCAATGCTGATCTATTTTATGTGTGCTACTCATCATGAGCTAAATAGACGAAGAGACGGTTTAAACTCAGCGGTAATATTAATCAGGCGAGCACACTTAACCATAATCGTTATAAATTCATATTGTTAAGTTCTGCGGATACAAAAAGGCCCAACCGTGAGGATGGGCCTTGTTTTTTATCAAACGATAGATAAACAAAAGGCCCAGTCTTTCGACTGGGCCTTTTGTTTTAATTGATGTCTGGCAGTTCCCTACTCTCGCATGGGGAGACCCCACACTACCATCGGCGCTACGGCGTTTCACTTCTGAGTTCGGCATGGGGTCAGGTGGGACCACCGCGCTGTTGCCGCCAGACAAATTCTTTTACTAGCGCCGAACTTTAACCTAAAAACTGGTGCTGATACCCAGAGTCGAACTGGGGACCTCACCCTTACCAAGGGTGCGCTCTACCAACTGAGCCATATCAGCACACTTAATTTGATGCCTGGCAGTTTATGAATCACAAGTGATTCACCCTTCGGGCCGTTGCTTCGCAACGTTCAAAAGCTTTCGCTTTTGTCCTACTCTCTGTCGAGTAGTGACCTGCCTCGAAGGTCGAGTGCCATACTTCTAATTTGATGCCTGGCAGTTCCCTACTCTCGCATGGGGAGACCCCACACTACCATCGGCGCTACGGCGTTTCACTTCTGAGTTCGGCATGGGGTCAGGTGGGACCACCGCGCTACTGCCGCCAGGCAAATTCTGTTTATCAGACCGCTTCTGCGTTCTGATTTAATCTGGTTCAGGCTGAAAATCATCTCTCTCACCAAAACATCTTTGGCGTTGTAAGGTTAAGCCTCACGGTTCATTAGTACTGGTTAGCTCAACGTATCGCTACGCTTACACACCCAGCCTATCAACGTCATAGTC
>NZ_JBIUZS010000003.1:0-595175 GCF_044745165.1 Kluyvera sp. NPDC087067
CAGGTGTGGAAACTGGAACGCGACCACCCTGACCACGACCAGATGGCCTTCTCCCGTAAACCGTACGTCACCTGGTACGGCTGGGACGGCGACCGTCTGGTCACCGAGCAGACGCAGCAGACCCGCATCCAGACGCTGTATACGCCGGGCAGCTTCACCCCGCTCATTCGTATCGAAACAGACGTTGCCGAACTGGCAAAGGCCCACCACCGCAGCCTGGCGGAGAAGCTCCAGCAGGAGGGCAGTGAAAACGGTCAGCCGGTCATGATGCCGCCGGTGCTGATACAGATGCTGGACAAACTTGAAGCTGAGTTGCGGCACAACGCGGTCAGTGAGGAAAACCGCCGCTGGCTGGCAGGCTGCGGCCTGACGGTGGAAAGAATGGCAGCACAGCTGGAGCCAATTTATGAGCCGAATCGAGCAATCCACCTGTACCACTGCGACCACCGGGGCCTGCCGCTGGCACTGGTGGACAGCGAAGGAAACATCGTCTGGCAGGCAGAGTACAATGAGTGGGGCAGTCAGCTCAGTGAGAACAACCCGCACAGTATCACGCAGAATTTCCGCCTGCCGGGCCAGCAGTATGATGAGGAATCGGGACTGCACTACAACCGGCACCGGTATTATGAGCCGCTGATGGGGAGGTATATCACGCAGGATCCGATTGGGCTGGAAGGTGGGTTGAATCCATACCAGTATCCATTAAATCCGGTCAAAAATATTGATCCACTAGGATTAGCAGGATTGGCTTCTTTTGGCGATGGAATGAGGCAATATTGCCAACAGGCTGGCTCAGCTGTTAATTATTTATCAACAGATGAAGCCGCTGGTGTAATACATAATATGGAAACAATGCATAATGTACCCAATCCATTGTCTGAATATGTTTTAGGTGTGTCTGTTGGCTCTGCAATTATAGGGCTGGGAGGGATGAATTTCGGTTCGGCAACGGTAGCTGAGAAAAGCTCAGCATGTATTAAAGATGTTGCTGATGCTGTTATAAAGGATGGAGAAAGAGAACCCAAGAATTTATTATTAACTTGTGGTAAAAGTTTTATAAATGAAGGCGGGTCAGATCACCAGGGTAAGACGCTAGATTATCTTACTGATATACTCTCATCTTATGAGCAAAAACAATAATTATGTATTCAATATGTGTTGCGGGTTTTTATTTACCAAATGGTAACTAGGGGTGGGGATGGTCAATCTTTCAAAGAAAAAAACCACAGTGACTATTACTATTTTATTAGTAATTATGTCGTTTTGTTTTTTGTATTACAAGGTGATTAAAAAGAGTGTTGAGGATGATATAGAACATCTTGCCATGTTAGCTGAGCAGGGCAATGCAGAAGCCCAAACCGATCTTGGTCTTGCTTATGGAAATGGCAATGGTGTAAAGAAGGATTATGAAAAAGCAATGTATTGGTACAAGAAATCTGCTACACAAGGCTATGCGCAGGCTCAATTTAATTTAGGACTTTATTACGAACATGGCTGGGGTGCTGCAAAAAATATTCAAACAGCGATAAAGTGGTATACAAAAGCAGCTGAGCAAAAGATGGTAAATGCTCAAGTTAATTTAGGAACATTGTATGTCACGACCACAGGTGCCGAAAGGAACTATTTGGAAGGCAAAAAATGGTTATTAAGAGCAGCTGAACAAAACAATACTGTCGCAATGAATAATCTTGGGCAGATGTATGTTCATGGCTTGGGTACTGAAAAAGACAACGCTCAGGCTGAGAAATGGTATCTGAGAGCCGTTGCCCTTGGTTCGATGAGTGCTAGGAATTCACTGGGAGCCTTTTATGGTAAAGGATTGGGAAGTCATCCAGAAGATCTTGAAAAAGTTTTACCACTTGTTGAAGCATCAGCATGTCAGGGGTATGTTCAAGCCCAAATGAACCTTGCTTCATTTTATATGGAAAATGATGGTGAAGCGCCAATTGATTATAAAAAATCATATGCTTGGTATTATACCGCATATATAAATGGTTCTTTGAATTCTCAAGATGAACTTAATTTACTTACCAGTAAAATGAGTGGCAAAGAGCTCGTCGTGGCCAAGGAAATGGCAGCGGAATACAGTCATAAATATCGTGCCTCCCCAGTTGAGGATGATATTTATAAGTCTCAAACAGAATGTAGATATCCTTAACGGAGGGGGGTGAATTAGACAAGTTATAGGGAGGTGCGAACAATCTATCTTTATCGAAATTGTCCTGTTCGAGGATAAAACTGAATGTCAGAGCATGACACTTGGGAAAGTATTCTCTTTCCTTGGTTCACCTTTGTTATCCATTGCAACAGGGATAGCTGGTGAAGCTGATGGTGATAACGTGACTAAAAACATAAATGATGAATAATCCTTACTTAAAAGAATACAATTGTGTTAGAAAAAACAAAGGAATCGTGTTGTTTTTTGTAGCGATTGTTGTTTTTGTTAGTGTTAATTCTGTCTATTCTGCAGAAATTAATATTCTCTCGCTTAAACAAGAAGCGGAACATGGTAGCATTAGAGCGCAAGAACAGCTAGGAAGGTACTATTACTACGGGAAATATATTAATAAAGATTATCAGCAAGCAGCAAAATGGTTTCTTAAGGCAGCAGAACAAGGCGACCCTGATGCCCAATATTCTCTAGGAATTCTATACAGCCGCGGACATGGCGTATCACAAGATTATAAAAAAATGTTCAATTGGTATACAAAAGCCGCAAGTAAAGGAATGGTTGAAGCTCAATCAGATTTAGGGGTTGCATATGAATATGGTAAAGGTACGACGCGGAATTATAAGCAGGCAGAATATTGGTATCTTAAAGCCGCTGAAAAGAATTACTCAGCGGCACAACTTAATTTAGGTCTGATATACCTTGATGGCAAAGTGGGGGCGCCGAATTATTCATTGGCGAAAGAATGGTTTATGCACGCCGCAAATAAAAACGAACCAATGGCTGAGTTTAATCTTGGGAGAATGTATTATCTCGGGATTGGGGTTGAAAAAGATGACCGGAAAGCAGTTGAATGGTTACAGAAAGGAGCGGAGCACGGCTCAATGGAAGCTAAAAATAGTCTGGCATTTTTTTATTTTAATGGTAACGGTGGACTGCCTATAGATAAGGATAAGGCCATCCATTTGCTTCAACAATCAGCTATGCAGGGATGGGGAGAGGCTCAATATAACCTCGGGATGTTATATGAAGAAGGTACTGATAATCTGCCTAAAAACTATCTAAAGGCCTATGCTTGGTATTCTGTCGCGAGTGTCAACGGCAAGGAAGAGGCAAAGAAAAATAGAGAGCATATTGGTTCGCAACTAACGAAGGGGCAAATGGAAGAGGCAAGAGTTCTGTCGGATGAATATATTTATAAATATCATTGGCAACACGATTGAATAAATTATTTTGTACATTCAATTTATCAATAATATTAAGTGTGTGATACAAGTATAGATGCTGACTTTATGGCTGAGAGATATAAGGAATATGCGATTATAGATATGCATGGATACATGCAAGCTGAAGGAGAGAATAAGAAAAAATGTCTTTCTTACCCTCCCTTCTTTCGCGATTACCAGAGGGAACAATCGGTTTAAATCCTGATGCCGCGGTGTAACTCTTAGATCACCAGCCACAACAATACAAACACCACAATGACCACCACAAACGCCAGCCCGGGCCGGGCCGAAAGCGATTTCAAAGAGCTGATTACCGGCGCAAATGGCGCATAGATAGGCTGCAGGTCGCGAGCTTCCAGCGTGTGTGCCACGCGTTCGCGTTCAATTCGTTTTAAGAACAGTAAATTCAGCAATTCCTGAACCTGCACCGGGGTGAGTATCGTTTGCGGCGTACCGTTCCAGTTCTGTTGGGCGTAATCACGTACCGACTGCCACTCCTGTGACTCCATCGGATGCTTCAACGCCGCCTGGAGCGTATTAAGCGTTGGCGCCGCCTGTGAGCTTAACGTCAGCCGCGCCTGTAGTAGCGTCACCAGCGCGTTGAAGTGCCGGGCGGGCAGCGTATCTCCGGTTTTAACACCTGAGAGTTCGAGCAGTGATTGCCAGATAAGTTTGGTTGAATCACCGGTGGCGGCAGAGACTTTGGTCACCAGTTGATTCAGCGTATTGTGCTCAGCCGGAAGCAGCGGGCGATCGGTTGCCGGACGCTGCTGGGGTTGCGGAATAGACAGCTGCCCCTGCTGTAATAGCTGCAAAACGCTCTTCAACTGCTGTGGCGTCAATTGGCTTAGGGCGGTCTGACCGAACTGCTGGCGTATGTAGTCGCTGACGGCCTGGCGGTTATTACCCTGACCCAGCAGCTCAGTCAGCTGCGACAGCGTTTGTCGTGTGCTCAGCTTTTGCTCGGCAGTGCCGATACGCTGATTGAGGTTTTGTTCGGCGGCGGGAAAGTGACGAGCCTGTAAAGGCGTATCATTCTTAAGACCCAGATCGTGCTTAACCCCCGCCCAGACTTCCGCATTTTGCTGCGAGGTCATGGCGATTAATCGCGTTATCAACCGTTCCAGCACGGTACGTTGCTGCGTGCTAAGCGGCTGTTCTCCGGCAGGGGAGAGGGGAGGAATACCGGCCCCCGGAGGGCGCGCAGGCATACCTGAAATGGGTTGTGTCATGATTCATCCTTTCCATATTGCTTTACTGACGCCAGGCGCAAGTATGCCTGGCGGCGAGATTATGGCACACTTCCCGCGTTTACTCTCGTTCTCAGACAGGTACTAACCGTGAAAATCCTTGTTGATGAAAATATGCCCTACGCGCGCGAGCTTTTTAGCCGTTTGGGTGAGGTCAAAGCTGTTCCTGGCCGTCCCATCCCAGTCGAAGCGTTGACCGACGCCGATGCTCTGATGGTGCGCTCCGTCACTAAAGTCAATGAAGCGCTGTTAGGCGACAAAGCGATTAAATTCGTAGGCACCGCCACGGCGGGCACCGACCACGTTGATCAGCCGTGGCTACAGCAGGCAGGGATTGGATTTTCCGCCGCACCGGGATGCAATGCGATTGCCGTTGTTGAGTATGTCTTCTCGGCGCTGCTGATGCTGGCTGAACGTGATGGTTTTGCGCTGACCGACCGCACCGTCGGGATCGTCGGGGTGGGCAATGTCGGTGGTCGCCTGCAAAAACGGCTGGAAGCCCTGGGAATCAAAACGCTGCTATGCGATCCGCCTCGGGCGGATAATGGCGACGAAGGGGATTTCCGCACGCTCGAAGAACTGGTTGAAAATGCCGACGTGCTGACCTTCCACACGCCGCTCTATAAAGAGGGGGCTTACAAATCCCTGCACCTGGCCGATGAAGCGTTGATACGCCGCCTGAAGCCGGGGACGATACTTATCAACGCCTGCCGTGGCCCGGTGGTAGATAACGCCGCGCTGCTGTCGCGTCTGGAAGCTGGGCAAGATCTCAGTGTGGTGCTGGACGTCTGGGAACCAGAACCGGATCTTAACCTGGCGCTGTTAGCGAAGGTTGATTTAGGGACCTCACACATTGCGGGCTACACCCTGGAAGGCAAAGCGCGCGGCACCACTCAGGTGTTTGAAGCTTACAGCCAGTTTATCGGTCAGCCGCAGGAAGTGGCGCTCTCTTCGCTCTTACCCGCACCGGAATTTGGCCACATCACTTTGCACGGGCCGCTCGATCAGCCAACGCTGAAAAGACTGGTTCATTTGGTGTATGATGTGCGCCGCGATGACGCACCGCTGCGAAAAGTTGCCGGGATCCCGGGGGAATTTGACAAGCTGCGCAAGAACTATCTTGAGCGCCGCGAATGGTCTTCGCTCACCGTGGAATGCGACGATGCAGACGCCGCCGCGCTGCTGCAGCAAATCGGGTTTAACGCCGTACATCGTTAATGTCTTCTTAATACCCTTGTCGGATACTCCGGCAAGGGCGCTATTTTTCTGGAGTAAATCACCATGTCTGAAGGCTGGAACATTGCCATTCTGGGCGCAACTGGCGCCGTGGGCCGCGCCCTGATTGAAACCCTTGCTGAACGCGAGTTTCCGGTGGGTGATATCTACGCGCTAGCGCGCAGCGAAAGCGCGGGTGAGAATCTGCGTTTTAACAGTAAAACGGTAATGGTGCAGGACGCCGCTGAGTTTGACTGGACTCAGGCGCAGCTGGCCTTTTTTGCCGCAGGACAAGAAGCCTCGGCAACTTATGCTGAAGAAGCCAGCAACGCGGGCTGTTTGATTATCGATCTTAGCGGTGTGTTTGCCCTTGAGCCTGACGTGCCGCTGGTGGTGCCGGATGTGAATCCGTTTGTCCTCGCTGACTATCGTAACCGCAACCTGGTGGCCGTCGCCGATAGCCAGACCAGCCAGCTGTTGAGCGCCTTAAAACCGCTCATCGATGATGGCGGTCTGTCTCGCATTGGGGTTACCAACCTGCTTTCTGCTTCTGCGCATGGCAAAAAAGCGGTCGATGCGCTGGCGGGGCAAAGCGCAAAACTGCTCAACGGTATTCCTATCGACGAAGACGATTTCTTTGGTCGTCAACTGGCATTCAACATGCTGCCATTACTGCCAGACCGCGCAGGCAGCGTGCCTGACGAGCGTCGTATTGTTGACCAGGTGCGTAAAATCCTCCAGGACGACGGTCTGATGATCTCCGCAAGCGTCATTCAAACACCGGTGTTCTACGGTCATGCGCAGATGGTCACTTTTGAAGCGATGCGCCCGCTGTCGGCGGAAGAAGCGCGTGATGCCTTTGAACGTGGTGAAGATATCGCGCTGTCTGAAGAGGGTGAATTCCCGACTCAGGTTGGCGATGCTTCCGGTAGCGCGCACCTGTCCGTTGGCTGCGTGCGCAATGATTACGGTATGCCAGAGCAGATCCAGTTCTGGTCGGTTGCCGATAACGTCCGTTTCGGCGGCGCGTTGATGGCGGTAAAAACGGCTGAGAAGCTGGTGCAGGAGTATCTGTACTAATGTCCGACATGGAGCAACTGCCGGTCTATCGAATTGCGCTGGGCATTGAGTACGACGGCAGCAAGTACTACGGCTGGCAGCGGCAAAATGAAGTGCGCAGCGTGCAGGAAAAGCTGGAAAAAGCGCTCTCGCAGGTGGCGAATGAACCGATCAACGTCTTCTGCGCCGGGCGCACCGACTCCGGCGTGCATGGCACCGGCCAGGTTGTGCATTTCGACACTCACGCTGTGCGTAAAGATATCGCGTGGACGTTAGGCGCAAATGCGAATTTGCCTGGAGACATTGCGGTGCGTTGGGTGAAAGCTGTCCCCGATGATTTTCACGCGCGCTTTAGCGCCACGGCGCGTCGCTATCGTTACATTATTTACAATCACCGGCTACGTCCGGCGGTGTTAAGTCAGGGCGTGACGCATTATCATCAGCCGCTGGATGCTGAGCGGATGCATCGCGCGGCGCAGAGTTTGCTGGGTGAGAATGACTTCACCTCGTTTCGCGCCGTTCAGTGCCAATCGCGCACGCCGTGGCGCAATATGATGCACATCAACGTGACTCGCTACGGCGCGTACATTGTGGTGGACATCAAAGCGAATGCTTTTGTGCATCACATGGTAAGGAATATTGTTGGCAGCCTGATGGAAGTTGGCGCAGGAAACCAGCCGGAGAGCTGGATTGCAGAACTGCTGGCGGCAAAAGACAGGACGCTTGCCGCAGCGACGGCGAAAGCGGAAGGATTGTACCTGGTGGCGGTAGACTACCCCGCACACTTTGAACTGCCTTCCGTGCCGATGGGGCCGCTTTTCCTGGCGGACTAACGTAGTCATTTGGGGCTAAAACAATATGGATCTTATTCGTTTTTTAATTGATTTCATCCTGCATATCGATGTGCATCTGGCGGAACTGGTCGCGCAGTACGGCGTCTGGGTCTATGCCATTTTGTTCTTGATCCTGTTTTGTGAAACCGGGCTAGTGGTGACGCCATTTTTACCAGGCGACTCGCTGCTGTTTGTTGCCGGTGCGCTTTCCGCGCTGCCCACTAACGATCTGAACGTTCATCTGATGGTGGTATTGATGGTGATAGCCGCCATCGTCGGGGACGCGGTGAACTACACGATTGGCCGCATGTTCGGAGAAAAGCTCTTTAGTAACCCGGACTCGAAAATCTTCCGTCGTAGCTACCTTGATAAGACGCATGCGTTTTACGATAAGCACGGTGGCAAGACGATAATCCTGGCGCGATTTGTGCCGATCGTCAGAACATTTGCGCCGTTTGTGGCGGGAATGGGCCATATGTCCTATCGTCATTTTGCAATCTATAACGTCACCGGTGCGCTGCTGTGGGTACTGCTGTTTACCTACGCGGGCTATCTGTTTGGCGACCTGCCTATCGTTCAGGAAAACCTGAAACTGCTGATTGTGGCGATTATCGTCCTGTCGATATTGCCAGGCGTTATCGAGGTGATCCGTCACCGCCGAGCAGCAGCAAAACAGGTTAAATAAACGTAATACATAGGGCACGATTCAGCCGTGCCCTGTTACGGCATGTTTCGCGGTTCGACCACTTTTTTATGCCAAGTTTCGGGCTGTTATGTTTTAATGTGCAACATTCATGGTCTATGAGGGGCGAAAGTGGCATTATGCGCGCCCCCTTAATGGCAAAACTGGCATCGACCAGGTTCAGGCAGAAAGGTTATCAATGAGCTGGATTGAACGAATTAAAAGTAACATCACACCTACCCGTAAGGCGAGCATCCCGGAAGGGGTATGGACCAAATGTGATAGCTGTGGTCAGGTTTTGTATCGTGCGGAGCTGGAGCGTAACCTTGAGGTTTGCCCGAAGTGCGATCACCACATGCGTATGTCAGCGCGTAATCGCCTGCATAGCTTGCTGGACGAAGGGTCCCTGGTTGAACTAGGTAGCGAACTTGAGCCAAAAGATCTGCTGAAGTTCCGTGACTCTAAAAAGTATAAAGACAGACTGGCATCCGCTCAGAAAGAAACGGGCGAGAAAGATGCGCTGATTGTTATGAAAGGCACCCTGCATACCATGCCGGTTGTTGCTGCGGCATTTGAGTTCTCCTTTATGGGCGGCTCAATGGGTTCCGTTGTTGGTGCGCGCTTTGTTCGTGCGGTTGAACAGGCGCTGGAAGATAACTGTCCACTGATCTGTTTCTCCGCCTCCGGTGGCGCACGTATGCAGGAAGCGCTGATGTCGCTGATGCAGATGGCGAAAACCTCTGCGGCGCTGGCGAAAATGCAGGAGCGCGGTTTACCGTATATCTCCGTGCTGACCGACCCAACCATGGGCGGCGTGTCTGCGAGCTTTGCGATGCTGGGCGATCTGAACGTCGCTGAGCCAAAAGCGCTTATCGGCTTTGCGGGCCCGCGGGTTATCGAGCAGACCGTGCGTGAGAAACTGCCGCCTGGCTTCCAGCGCAGTGAGTTCCTCATTGAGAAGGGCGCTATCGACATGATTATTCGTCGCCCGGAAATGCGTCTGAAGCTGGCCAGTATCCTGGCGAAGCTGATGAATCTCCCGGCACCGAATCCGGATGCGCCGCGTGAAAGCGTGGTGGTTCCGCCAGTACCGGATCAGGAACCAGAGGCCTGATCATTGCTCTATGGATTTCGGGTTGCAGGTGGGCAGATGCTGCCAACGCACCTGCAGCTTGAAAGACGACGAGAAAAAGGGCAGAGCCGGGTGGCGCTGCCCTTTTTGTTATTATTCACCGTTGAAAGTTGCGGGCACCATGGAAAAACATCTCATTCCTCAGGCCACGTCGCCTTTGGCTACGTGGCTTTCTTATCTGGAAAACCTTCACTCCAAAACCATCGATCTTGGCCTGGCGCGTGTCAGCCTGGTTGCTGAACATCTGGACGTGCTCCAGCCTGCGCCTTTTGTATTCACCGTCGCGGGCACCAACGGTAAAGGCACGACCTGCCGGACGCTTGAAGCTATCCTGATGGCGGCGGGTTACTCCGTGGGGGTTTATAGCTCTCCTCACCTGGTGCGCTACACCGAACGTGTGCGCGTACAGGGCAGCGAACTGGCTGAAAGTGCCCACACGGCGTCATTTGCGGCGATTGAAGCGGCGCGCGGCGAGACATCGCTGACTTATTTTGAATACGGCACGCTGTCGGCGCTGTGGCTGTTTAAGCAGGCTAAAGTGGACGTGGTTATCCTTGAAGTCGGTCTGGGTGGACGACTGGACGCCACCAACATCGTGGATGCGAATGTTGCCGTGGTGACCAGCATTGCGTTGGATCATACCGACTGGCTGGGCCCCGATCGCGAAAGCATTGGCCGCGAGAAAGCGGGCGTGTTCCGCGGTGGCCGCCCGGCGATTGTGGGTGAACCTGATATGCCGCATACCATCGCCGATGTCGCGCGCGAGAAAGGCGCGGTGCTGCGTCAGCGTGATGTCGACTGGCGCTACACGGTCGAGGCTGACAGCTGGACGTTTAGCGATGCCGAAGGCGAGCTGAGCGGGCTTCCGCTACCGCAGGTGCCGCAGCCCAATGCGGCAACCGCGCTGGCGGCGCTGCGAGCAAGTCAGCTTGCGGTAAGCGAAGAGGCTATCCGGGAGGGGATCGCTAACGCGCTTCTGCCGGGCCGCTTCCAGACCATCCAGCTTGCGCCGCGCGTGATCCTTGACGTCGCGCATAACCCGCATGCCGCCGCCTACCTTGCCGGGCGTCTCAAATCGTTGCCGAAAACTGGGCGAGTACTGGCAGTTATTGGTATGCTGCATGATAAGGATATTGCCGGTACGCTGACATGCCTGGATGAGGTGGTAGACCGCTGGTATTGCGCGCCTCTTGAAGGGCCGCGCGGAGCGACGGCCGAGCAATTGCGCGAACATTTGCGCGCGGGGACCGTTTATATCAGCGTCGCGCAGGCATGGCATGCCGCCATGGCTGATGCAGCGCCCGAAGATACGGTGCTGGTGTGTGGGTCATTCCACACGGTAGCGCATGTGATGGAAGAGTTAGACGCGGGGAGAGCCGGTGGCAAGTAAGTTTCAAAACCGTCTGGTCGGGACGATAGTATTGGTGGCGTTGGGCGTTATCGTGCTGCCCGGGCTGCTCGACGGGCAAAAAAAACATTATCAGGATGAATTTGCCGCGATCCCACTGGTGCCAAAACCGGGCGATCGCGATGAACCTGATATGCTGCCAACGGCAACTCAGGCCTTACCCGCTCAGCCGCCTGAAGGCGCTGCTGAAGAGGTGAGGGCGGGGGATGCCGCCGCGCCGTCGCTGGACTCCAGCCGCCTGTCGGTGAATGGCAATGGTGATCTTGAACAGATCCCGCCTGCGGCTGAATTGCCGAAGCCTAAGCCGGTAGAAAAACCGAAGCCGCAGCCAAAACCACAGCCAGCGACCGAGCAGGTCGCGGCGACTACGCCGCCGCCGAAAGCTGCGGCGGAAGAAAAAGCGGCACCGGTTGGTAAAGCGTATGTGGTTCAGCTCGGCGCATTGAAAAATGCGGATAAGGTGAATGAAATCGTCGCCAGCCTGCGAGGTGCGGGATATCGTGCTTACACGTCGCCTTCAACGCCGGTTCAGGGTAAAATCACCCGAATTCTGGTGGGGCCCGATGCCTCGAAAGATAAGCTCAAAGGCTCACTGGGTGAGTTGAAACAGCTGTCGGGGCTGAGTGGCGTCGTGATGGGATACACGCCGAACTAAGGTGTCGGTATTTCCCCTCACCCCGGCCCTCTCCCCAGAGGGGCGAGGGAGAAAGTCGGTGCCGGGATTAACAACGGCTCTCAGCGGTCGCTCTCCCTAAAGGGGCGAGGGAGAAAGTCGGTGCCGGACTTAACACCGGCTCTCGGCGGTCGCTCTCCATAGAGGGGGGAGGGAAAGCCGGTGCCGGACTTAATACCGGCTCTCGGCGGTGCTCTCCCTAAATGGGGCGAGGCAGAAAGCCGATACCGAACTTATCGACGGCTCTCAACGGTTCCCTCTCCCCTGTGGGGAGAGGGCTAGGGTGAGGGGGCCTGCACAACGCTGAAAACGGCCCAAAAACGATGGCGTTGAATATTTTTTCAGCGCCATTTTTTATTTATGCTCGGGAAGGAAATCCCTACGCAAACGTTTTCTTTTTCTGTTAGAATGCGCCCGAACTGGATGACAGGGCGTAAAATCGTGGGACATTTATGGTCTGGATTGATTATGCCATTATCGCGGTACTGGGTTTTTCTTGCTTAGTGAGCCTTATCCGCGGCTTCGTTCGTGAAGCGTTATCGTTGGTAACCTGGGGCTGTGCCTTCTATGTTGCCAGCCATTACTACACGGAACTGTCTGTCTGGTTTACGGGCTTTGAAGATGAACGTGTTCGAAATGGGATTGCTATTGCGGCGCTGTTTATCGTGACGCTCATCGTTGGTGCTAGCGTGAACTACGTGATAGGCCAGCTGGTGGAAAAAACCGGTCTGTCGGGTACAGACAGGGTATTGGGGATCTGCTTTGGCGCTTTACGTGGGGTGCTGATTATCGCCGCTATCTTGTTCTTCCTCGACACCTTTACCGGAATGGCGAAAAGCGATGACTGGCAACACTCGCAGTTTATTCCTTATTTCTCACCCGTCATCAGATGGTTTTTTGACTACCTGCAAAGCTCGTCAAGTTTCTTGCCCAAGGTATAGGCCTTGGGTCGTTGCTGAACGAGGAAAAGACGTATGTGCGGTATTGTCGGTATCGCCGGTGTCATGCCGGTTAACCAGTCGATTTATGATGCGCTAACGGTGCTTCAGCACCGTGGTCAGGATGCCGCTGGCATCATCACCATTGATGCCAACAACTGCTTCCGGTTGCGTAAGGCGAACGGCCTGGTCAGCGATGTCTTTGAAGCTCGCCACATGCAACGTATGCAGGGCAATATGGGTATTGGCCATGTGCGTTATCCAACGGCGGGCAGCTCCAGTGCTTCCGAAGCCCAGCCTTTTTACGTCAACTCTCCGTATGGTATTACGCTTGCGCACAACGGCAATCTGACCAATGCGCATGAGTTACGTCAAAAGCTGTTTGAAGAAAAACGCCGTCACATCAACACCACTTCCGATTCTGAAATCCTGCTCAATATTTTCGCCAGTGAGCTGGATAACTTCCGCCATTATCCGCTGGAAGCCGATAACATTTTCGCCGCCATTGCCGCGACGAATCGTCAGATCCGTGGTGCCTATGCCTGCGTGGCGATGATTATCGGTCACGGTATGGTGGCTTTCCGCGATCCAAACGGTATTCGCCCGCTGGTGCTTGGCAAGCGTGATATTGGCGATGGTCGCACCGAATATATGGTGGCCTCCGAAAGCGTGGCGCTGGATACGCTGGGCTTTGAATTCCTGCGTGACGTAGCGCCGGGTGAAGCCATCTACATTACTGAGAAAGGGCAGTTGTTTACCCGTCAGTGTGCGGATAACCCGGTCAGTAACCCTTGCCTGTTCGAATACGTCTACTTTGCGCGCCCGGACTCCTTTATCGACAAAATTTCCGTCTATAGCGCCCGCGTGAATATGGGGACGAAGCTTGGCGAGAAAATTGCGCGTGAGTGGGACGATCTGGATATCGACGTGGTTATCCCGATCCCGGAAACGTCTTGTGATATCGCCCTGGAAATCGCCCGTATTCTCGATAAACCGTACCGCCAGGGGTTTGTGAAAAACCGCTACGTGGGGCGCACCTTTATCATGCCCGGCCAGCAACTGCGTCGTAAATCGGTTCGCCGTAAGCTGAACGCCAACCGCGCTGAGTTCCGTGATAAAAACGTGCTGCTGGTGGATGATTCCATCGTGCGTGGCACGACCTCTGAACAGATTATCGAAATGGCGCGTGAAGCTGGCGCGAAGAAGGTATATCTGGCCTCAGCGGCCCCGGAAATTCGCTTCCCGAACGTCTATGGTATTGATATGCCTACCGCCACTGAGCTGATTGCTCATGGGCGTGAAGTGGATGAGATTCGCCAGATCATCGGTGCAGACGGTCTTATCTTCCAGGATCTTAACGATCTGATTGAAGCAGTACGCGCCGAGAACCCGGATATTCAGCAGTTTGAATGCTCAGTATTCAATGGCGTGTATGTCACTAAAGACGTGGATCAGGCTTATCTTGATTTCCTCGACTCACTGCGCAATGACGACGCGAAAGCCATTCAATTGCTCAATGAAGTTGAGAGCTTAGAGATGCATAACGAAGGATAAGTCAGGGTATGCCGGATGGCGACGCTTTGCGTCTTATCCGGCCTACGTTCTGCTCGCTTTGTAGGCCGGATAAGGCGTTGCCGCCCTCCGGCTTTTTATTACACCTCGTCCACCCAAATGCGCATTTCGCCTTCCCCTCGGTTGGCCCAGCTAAACCACGGAATAAAGGTTAAGGTCTGCTTCTCGACTGCTGTCTGGCGGTTATCAAAGCTGTACAGCGGTTTATCTTCTTGCGCCGTTAACACGCGAACCCCTTCAGCCTGCAAAAGAATTTTTCCTTTTAACACGCCCACGCCCTGAATTTCCCGCAGCTCGCTCTCTTTTGGCAGCGACAAATTGTGCAACTCAGAACCGTTATCCGCTTGTTCCAGGCAATAGACCAGCGGCCCACGCTGAATGGCGACTTTGCCTGCGGCATGACGCACCAGCGGGTTGGCATAGACGCGGCGAACCGTCATCGGCAGATTGAGGATAATGGTGTCTCCCGCCTGCCACTGGCGGTGCAGATGCAGATAACCCTTGATCACTTCACCCTGAGCCGCTTCTCCGTTGACCTGCACGCGTGGCGCTTCACACCACTCCGGCAAGCGCAGCGCCAGCGTGTGGCTGACCGCCTGCGGCTGGGTGAGGGTGAGCGTAACCTTCTCATCCCACGGATAGTTACCGGTGATTTTCAGCGCCAGCGTCTGCTCTTTGACGGCAAACTGCGCTTCGCTTCCGGCGTAGAAGTTGATAAACAGCGCGTCAGGACGTGGGGTGAAAATATAGTGACCAATCGCAACCAGCGTGCGGGCAATATTCGGCGGACAGCAGGCGCAGCCGAACCAGCGCTGACGAACCGGTTTGATATGATCGTAAATATGATTATGCGGAATGCTTTTTGGGTGCGTTTCTAACGGGTTAACATAGAAGAAATGTTTACCGTCGAGCGCCATACCGCCAAGCACCGTGTTATAGAACGCACGTTCCATCACGTCGGCATAGTGGGCATCGCCCTCCATCTCCAGCATTCGACGGGCAAACATCATCAGGCCGATAGAGGCACAACTTTCCCCATAGGCGGTGTCGTTTGGCAGGTCGTAATCGCTGGTAAAGGCTTCGCCAATTCCCTGCGAACCAATGCCGCCGGTGATGTACATCCGGCGCTGAACCGTATTGTTCCAGATACGCAGGCAGGTCTGGCGTTTCTCTTCGTCGTTGGTCATGCGTGCAATATGCGCAAGCCCGGTCATCAGATACACCGAACGCACCGCGTGACCCACGGCTTCGCTCTGCTCGGACAGCGGCTTGTGCGAATGCGTGTAGGTTTTATCTTTTATCATCCCAGGCCACGCGTCGCCCCAACCGACCCAGTGCTGGGTGCCGCCGCGTTTTTCAAACTCGATATCGTAGTAGTAAGGCTGTTGACCGCGCTCCTCAACAAAGAAGCAGGCCAACGCCTGGTAGCGCGGTTCATGGGTGACTTCATACAGCCGCATCAGCGCCAGCTCAATTTCGGGATGCCCCGGATAGCCGCGCAGCTGGCCTTCATTAGGGCCAAATACGGTATCGATATAATCGGCAAAGCGGCAGGCGATCTCCAGCAGTCGACGTTTGCCCGTCGCGTTAAAGAACGCGACCGCCGCCTCAAACAGGTGTCCGGCGCAGTACAGCTCATGGCATTCGGCGACGTTGCTCCAGCGTAAGCCTGGCTCTTTCACGGTGTACCAGGTATTGAGATAACCATCTTCACACTGCGCTTGGGCCAGTAATTCAATGACCTCGTCGGCGGTTTTCTCAAGCGTTGCATCCGGCTTTTGGCTTAATGACCAGGCCACGGCTTCCAGCCATTTGGTGACATCGCTGTCCTGGAAAACCATGCCGTAAAACTCACCTTCCTCAAGACCTGCGGCAATGCGGTAGTTCGCCAACGCGTGGCTAGGCTCGGCCTCGGCGATATTGTCGTTTAACGCCTCCCACTGATAGGGGATGACGACATCGCGAATCAGGCGCTGGTATTCACCTAAAAACGGATCGGTAATGGTGATGTTGTTCAAATCAGCTTCAATCACATCAGACTGCATCATGTTTACCTCAAGAAATGTGTGAATGTCGTTGGTGAAGATCGGAAGAAATGCGCGCCATCATTGGCCCGTTCAGACGGCATTTGAGCAAGCACAGCGCCAGTACCAGATGGAAAATGGCCGGGATGATGCTTTGTATCAGGGTTATGCCCTGAAGCGACGCGGCGGTTTGGTTTTCAAGCCCCGGCTGATAGGCCACCAGAATCAACAACACGCTGATAATGCCACCGGAAGACGCCCATGAAAGTTTGATAAAGAAGAGGTTGAAGGCGAAGTTCATGCCGGTTGAGCGCACGCCGTTTTTCCACTCACCGTAATCATCGGCAAACGCCATGATGGAGAAATGCAGCGGCAGGGTGAAGCCGAGTATCACGCTGTTGAGCGCAATGCAACCCAGCCACATCATGCGGTATTGCGGCCCGCTTGGCAGGAACCACATCACAATGCCGAACACCACCAGCACCAGGTTGGTGTAGTAGTACAAGCGCACCATATCGAAGCGACGTGAAAGCGGATTCACAATCATCGCCCCGGCAATCCCTGCGACGGTCAGTACGCCGAAGAACATCGACATGTATCCAGCCCCGCCCTCGAGGACATAGGAGATGAAGTACATATAGCCGCCGCCACGGATGCACAGGATATTAATCAGCAGGAAGGACATCACCAGCATCAGTAGCAGCTGATCGTTTTTACGCAGCCCCGAAAGGTGCTGACGGATGGTAAAATTGCCCACCACCGACAACGGCACACGCTCTTTAACCCAGCTAAAGCACAGTAAAAACATCACTACGCCAATGCAGCACAGCACCGCCACACCATACTGGTAGCCTTTTGCCAGGTTGCCCTGACCGAAGAAATCGACCATCCACGGTAGACCCACGGACACCAGGAAACCGGCGATGCCGCTTAACACGAAGCGCCATGACTGGCAGGACATCACCTGGTCGGGACGATTGGTGACCGCGTTAATCAGCGCGCAGTAAGGAACGTTGTTGGCGGTATAGCCCAGTGAGAGCAGGAAATAGGTGCCGAAGGCCCAGGCGATTTTCATATTCGCACTGATATCGGGAACGGTGAAGGTCAGGATGCCGATAATGCCCAGCGGCAAAGCGGTCCACAACTGCCACGGACGGAATCGCCCCCAGCGGCTGCGGGTGCGGTCAGCCACGATCCCCATAATGGGGTCGGAGACCGCATCGAAAATGCGCAGAACAAAAAACATCACGCCGACAATCGCCGGGCTTAAGCCAAACACGTCGGTATAGAAAAAGAGTAAAAAACCACTGATCAAATCTGAGATGCAATGCCCACCTGCATCGCCTAATCCATAGCCTATTTTTTCGCGGGTAGAGAGTTTCTCTCCCGCATCAACTGTCTGTACATCAGTATCCAGGTTATCAGCAATTGTCATAACCAATCCTCGAACAGGGTGTGATGATTTAAAAAGTCATTACGGCGTATCTCTGACGGTTTTTAGTAAATAACTAACCGCGCTGAGCATAGTTCGTGGATGTAATGGCGGTATATAGACGGTAATTGAAAGGGTGAATTCGATCTTATTTTTACTATAAATTAATTTTGAAAGGTGACTTAAATCACAATTGACTGTAGATTTAGCGGTGAATTTGCATGAAATATGACCAGATAGGTATTTTCATGAAAATGTTTAGTAAACATGAATGTTTTATTTATTCATATTCACGCGCTGCATGATATTCTTTGGTTGACGTTGTGGTTAACTGTCGGAAAAAACGAAATGGTCAAAAAAATTCGCATTAAAGATATTGCTGCAGCCAGCGGTGTATCTATTGCCGCGGTATCACGTGCGTTGAAAGGGCAACCTGGATTAAGCGACGAAACGCGCCAGCGCATTGTCTCCATTGCTCAGGCGCAGGGGTATGATTTAAGTCGATTACGTAATGGGCGTATCAAGCGACTGCTGTTTCTGTTGCATCGCGAACATAATATCGCCTGCGCGCTACCCTTTTATTCCTCAGTAATGCTCGGCGTGGCAGATGCCTGTCGGGAACATGAGGTAGCGATGAGTTTTCAGCCCATTGGCCCGAATGATTCGGTGGCTGATCTGATAAATTTACATCAGCCGGATGCGTTAATCTGCGCCGGTTATCTGGAACCCGAAGTATTAGCCGAGCTGCGCCTGACGACGTTACCGGTGGCGCTGGTTGATTTGTGGGCGGCAGACTTTCCGTGTGTGAATCCCGATAACTACCACGGCGGTTTTGTCGCGACGCGGCACCTGCTGGAGCAAGGCCGAACGCGAATCGCATTTTTGGGCACTTCGCAGCGCCATTACAGTATTCGTCAACGCGTTGAAGGCTACCAACAGGCCTTGTTTGATGCCGGACGGATGTTACCCGCCGAATACCGTGTTGAAGTCCCGCCAGTAAAAGATATTGAGCAAGCGCTGGTGGAAGGGATGGCGCGACTGCTGGCGTTGCCGGAGCCACCGGATGCTATCTTTGCTTATAACGACATGGCCGCGCTTGTGGCAATGCGCGAATGCGCCCGCCGCGGTATTCGTGTACCGGAAGACATTGCGGTGGTGGGGTTTGATGATATTGATGCTGCCGCCTGGGCGCACCCGCCGCTTTCTACGGTGGTGGTCGATAAGCGTGAGCTAGGGCGTGATGCTTTCCAGCTTCTCATGAACGACGAGAACGAAAGAAACCTGTTGTTACCGGTACGTTTAGTCACCCGTGGAAGCTCGGTAACCGATGTTCATGCGTCACGGTTGCGTCTGGCGCCGTAATCCGGCAAAGTTTGCTTCATTATGGAAACAGGGCGGTTTGTGTGAAACGACTCATCATTGGTATCTCTGGCGCGAGTGGCGCGATTTACGGCGTACGCTTATTACAGGTGCTACGCGCTCTTCCTGATGTGGAAACGCATCTGGTGATGAGCCAGGCTGCCCGCCAGACGCTGGCGCTGGAAACCGATCTCTCTTTACGCGATGTTCAGGCGCTGGCCGACGTGGTGCACGATGCGCGCGATATCGCCGCCAATATTTCCTCCGGTTCATTTAAAACCGCCGGCATGGTGATTCTGCCGTGTTCCATGAAGACGCTTTCCGGCATCGTCAATAGCTATACCGATGGCTTGCTGACCCGTGCGGCTGACGTCGTGCTCAAAGAGCGTCGGACGCTGGTGCTGTGCGTCAGAGAGACGCCGTTGCATCTGGGACATTTGCGTTTAATGACCCAGGCCGCTGAAATTGGCGCGGTGATTATGCCGCCCGTGCCGGCGTTTTATCACCGTCCGCAGACGCTGGATGATGTGATTAACCAAACCGTCAATCGTGTGCTGGATCTCTTCGACATCGAGCTGCCGGAAGATCTCTTTACCCGCTGGAACGGTGCGTAATCGCGCCCAAAGAGAGTGCATACCCTCTCAATTGCCCCGTTTCGGGGCAATTCTGTAACGCCGATCAAATCCTCGCTATTTAATCGTCCCAAATGTGTATTTGTGCTCGATTTATGCGCTGTGGCTGATATCTTTCCTTATGATTACCTTTTGTTATCTTTTCATTAACAAATTTAACATCGCCATTTAAGGCGTTGCTAAAGATGGCACAGAAGATGCAAACAAGGTTATGCAGACACAACACAACATAATTATGCGCAGTTAACGACATCACGATTTTATAGGGGAATGTATGAAGAAGACGGTTCTGGCTCTCTCTTTGCTGCTGGGTCTCAGCAGCGCCTCCAGCGTATTTGCCGCACTCCCGCAGAGTATTCGTATCGGCACTGACACCACCTATGCGCCATTCTCCTCAAAAGATGCCAAAGGCGATTTTATCGGCTTTGATATCGATCTGGGTAATGAGATGTGTAAACGCGCCAGCATCAAATGTACCTGGGTGGGCAGCGATTTTGACGCCCTGATCCCGTCGCTTAAAGCGAAGAAAATTGATGCCATTATCTCCTCACTGTCGATTACCGAAAAACGCCAGCAGGAAATTGCCTTCTCCAACAAACTGTATGCGGCGGATTCACGTCTGATTGCCGCCAAAGGGGCGGCAATTACCCCGACGCTTGATGGACTTAAAGGCAAGCATATCGGGGTGTTACAAGGCTCAACGCAGGAAGCCTACGCCAACGAAAACTGGCGCAGCAAAGGCGTTGATGTGGTGGCCTATCAAAACCAGGACCTGATTTACTCCGACCTCACGGCGGGCCGTCTGGATGCGGCTTTACAAGATGAAGTCGCCGCTAGCGAAGGTTTCCTCAAGCAGCCTGCGGGCAAAGACTTTGACTTTGCCGGGCCTTCGGTAAAAGACAAAAAATATTTTGGCGACGGTACGGGCGTGGGTCTGCGTAAAGACGACGTTGAGCTGAAGGCGGCGTTTGATAAAGCGCTCGCAGAACTGCGCGCCGATGGCACTTATGACAAGATGGCGAAGAAGTATTTTAACTTCAACGTCTACGGCGACTAATCACGCCGGATGTATCATCGTGGTGCATCTATTATTGGATGCACCACGATAGTGCGTTTTTTGCTCGAAAGTTACGCATGCTTGCATAATTAAGCATTTTGAATGAGAAAAAAGCCAACCAACAGGGCAGAATGCTTTGCCTTGATGGGCCGAAAGATGGCACGATAACCGCTCAGATTATTTCGATAAAACCCCCAAGAATTACTGTCTGTTGAGGATAATATGAAAAAACTGGCGTTATCTCTTTCTCTGGTCTTAGCGCTTGCGTCTGCATCAAGCGCATTTGCAGCAGTCGGGCAAAAAGTGCGTATTGGTACTGACCCTACCTATGCACCTTTCGAATCAAAAAATGCACAGGGTGAGTTGGTGGGTTTTGACATTGATCTGGCAAAAGAGCTTTGTAAGCGCATCCAGGCACAATGTACCTTCGTGGAGAACCCGCTGGACGCCCTGATCCCCTCGCTGAAAGCGAAAAAAATCGATGCCATTATGTCATCGCTGTCGATCACTGAAAAACGTCAGCAGGAAATCGCCTTTACCGACAAACTTTATGCTGCCGACTCGCGTCTGGTCGTGAAGAAGGGCTCCCCGGTTACGTCCGATCTCGCTTCGCTTAAAGGCAAGCGTGTGGGCGTGCTGCAAGGCACCACGCAGGAAACCTACGGTAACGAACACTGGGCGCCAAAAGGGGTTGAAATTGTCTCCTATCAGGGCCAGGACAATATCTACTCTGACCTGACGGCCGGTCGTATTGACGCGGCATTCCAGGACGAAGTGGCGGCGAGTGAAGGTTTCCTCAAACAGCCTATCGGTAAAGACTACCAGTTCGGTGGCGCGTCAATTAAAGACGAGAAACTGTTTGGTGTGGGTACCGGAATGGGACTGCGTAAAGACGATACCGAATTGCTGAACGCGCTTAACAAGGCTTTCGCTGAGATGCGCGCTGACGGTACTTACGACAAGCTGGCGAAAAAGTATTTCGATTTTAACGTTTACGGCGAGTAATCATCACGAGTAACCCATCGCCTGGCATGACCGGGCGATGGACGTCAAGACAGGGCTGCAGCATGCTGTACGGGTTTTCACAGGTTATTTTCCAGGGGGCGATAGTCACGCTTGAGCTCGCACTTAGCTCAGTGGTGCTATCCGTGCTTATTGGTCTGGTTGGCGCGGGGGCGAAGCTCTCCCGAAATCGCGTACTGGCGTTAATATTTGAGGGCTACACCACCTTGATTCGGGGCGTGCCCGATCTGGTCCTGATGCTGCTGATTTTTTATGGCTTGCAGATGGCATTGAACGTGGTAACCGACTCGCTCGGGTTATCACAATTTGATATTGATCCGATGATAGCCGGGATTATCACCCTCGGTTTTATCTACGGCGCTTACTTTACGGAAACCTTCCGTGGCGCGTTTATGGCAGTGCCAAAAGGACATATTGAAGCGGCCACCGCCTTTGGTTTCACCGGGGCGCAAACTTTCCGTCGGATTTTATTCCCCGCGATGATGCGCTATGCGCTGCCCGGTATTGGTAATAACTGGCAGGTGATCCTGAAAGCGACCGCCTTGGTCTCTTTGCTCGGTCTTGAAGATGTGGTGAAAGCCACCCAACTTGCTGGCAAAAGCACCTGGGAGCCGTTTTACTTCGCCATCGTCTGCGGCTTGATTTATCTGCTGTTTACCACCGTTTCCAATGGCGTGTTGCTTCTGCTCGAACGCCGCTACTCCGTGGGTGTGAAGAGGGCTGACCTGTGATAGAGATTATTCAGGAGTACTGGAAGGCGCTTCTTTGGAGTGATGGTTACCGTTTTACCGGCGTAGCGATTACGCTGTGGTTGCTGGTGTTGTCGGTGGTGATGGGCGGTATTCTGGCGCTTTTTCTGGCTATCGCTCGTGTCTCCAGTAATAAATTCATCAAATTCCCGGTGTGGCTTTTCACCTATATTTTCCGCGGTACCCCGCTGTATGTGCAGCTGCTGGTGTTCTACTCCGGCATGTACACGCTGGAAATCGTTAAAGGCACCGAGATGCTCAATGCCTTTTTCCGCAGCGGTCTTAACTGTACCGTACTGGCGTTAACCCTAAACACCTGCGCGTATACAACGGAGATTTTTGCGGGGGCGATTCGTGCCGTTCCGGCAGGTGAGGTAGAAGCGGCAAGGGCCTACGGTTTCTCGTCGTTTAAACTTTATCGCTGCATTATTCTGCCCTCAGCGCTGCGCACGGCTTTGCCAGCCTACAGTAACGAAGTCATCCTGATGCTGCATTCTACGGCGCTGGCGTTTACCGCGACCGTGCCTGATTTGCTCAAGATTGCTCGCGATATCAACTCCGCGACCTATCAACCGTTTACCGCCTTCGGGATTGCGGCGGTGCTGTACTTAATGATCTCTTACGTGCTGATTCGCCTGTTCCGCAAAGCGGAAAAGCGCTGGCTGCAGCATGTGCAACCGTCTTCTACGCACTGAGAACAAAATGTCTGAGAAAAAACTTAACGTCATCGATCTGCATAAACGTTATGGCGAGCATGAGGTGCTGAAGGGCGTATCGCTACAGGCGAACGCGGGCGATGTTATCAGCATTATCGGTTCGTCCGGTTCGGGTAAAAGTACTTTCTTACGCTGCATTAACTTCCTCGAAAAACCGAGTGAAGGCACGATTATCGTCAATGGCCAGAATATTGGTCTGGTTCGTGATAATGACGGACAGCTGAAGGTGGCGGATAAAAATCAGCTGCGTTTACTGCGTACCCGTCTGACGATGGTGTTCCAGCATTTCAATCTCTGGAGCCATATGACGGTGCTGGAAAACGTGATGGAAGCTCCCATTCAGGTATTGGGATTAAGCAAGCAAGAGGCGCGCGAGCGGGCGGTGAAATACCTGGCGAAAGTGGGTATTGATGAACGCCAGCAGGGGAAATATCCGGTACATCTCTCCGGTGGACAGCAGCAACGCGTCTCCATTGCGCGTGCCTTAGCTATGGAGCCGGAAGTCTTGCTGTTTGATGAACCCACCTCCGCGCTTGACCCAGAGCTTGTAGGCGAAGTGCTGCGTATTATGCAGAAGCTGGCGGAAGAGGGGAAAACCATGGTTGTCGTGACGCATGAAATGGGCTTCGCGCGGCATGTCTCCTCGCACGTGATTTTCCTGCATCAGGGCAAAATTGAAGAAGAGGGCGCGCCAGATGACGTGTTTGGTAACCCGAAAAGCGCACGTTTGCAGCAGTTTTTGAGCGGTGCGTTAAAATAAATACTCTTAGCCCTCACCGCTCGGTGAGGGTATTCTCGCGTCGGTAAACCCAATCGTCATAGTATTCCCCATTGAGCAAATAGGCTTTTTCCAGCACCTGAGTGCGCGTAAAACCGTGTTTTTCCAGCAGCCGTGAGGAGCCCTGATTGGCCCCTAACACCCACGCATTAATGGCCCACAGCGACAGTTGATGAAAGCCGTAGTCGCAAAGCGCGGTGAGCGCTTCGCTGGCATAGCCTTTGCCCTGAGCTTCGGGGAGCAGCGCGTAACCGATATCTGCTTCATGCGGGTTTTTTGGGCTAACGCGCAGGCCGATATCACCTAATGCCACATTATTTTCATCACGAATGACAAAGATATTGGGTTCTTCGCATCGCAGCCTGAACACCGCCCGTATCGCCGCTTCGTCCAGCACTTCGCCCATAAAACGCATGACGTCAGCGTTTTTTCGTAGCGACAGAAAAAAAGGCCAGTCGCGTTCGTTAAAGGGAGTTAGCAGTAAGCGTGGGGTTGTCAGCGTCACCATAAAGAGGCCAGTATGCGAGAACAAAGCCATACCTTAGCACCCAAAAAGGCGCCACAACAAGGCCTTAACGGTTAAGCGATGCGCTACTGCTAAGCTCACGGAAATAGTCGAGCACCGTCTGGCTCTCTTTGGAGGCGCGTAGCTGGAGGGCCAGATTCAGGCTATCCAGCGTGCGGGCATGGGCCACCAGTGGTGATGCCGTGGATAAGCGCCCTTCATCAATCAGCCACTCAACGACCGTTTGCCAGCGCCAAAGCGGCGAGTTGCCCTTCAAGCGTTGTACGGGGCCGGGAAATTTTCCCGCCCCCCGAGCGCCCTCTTTCAAAAGCGAGATAGCCTGGCGGGAAAGCCCGGTGAGTTCGGCAATATCGCTTAGCCCAACCAGCGTGGCATCCACTGATTCCACCCGCGCATTGAGCATGGGCGCGGATTCAATATCCTCAATGGCAGAGACAGTTAAGGCCGTTTGCCGATAATATTGCCCAGCGCTTTATCCAAATCGTACCAGCGGAAGGTAAAACCGGCGGCTTCTAAGCGTTTTGGCAACGCGCGCTGACCGCCCAGCACCAGTACCGACGATTCGCCCATCAGCAGGCGTATCATGGTTGCGGGAACGCGTAAGATTGCCGGACGATTCAGTGCATGACCTAAGGCGTGAGAAAATTGTTCATTGTGCACCGGGTAGGGCGAAACCATATTAAATGGCCCACGGAGATTGTGGTCGAGTAACCACAAAATACCGTTGACCATATCGTCAATGTGAATCCACGCCAGATACTGCCGCCCATTGCCGATAGGGCCGCCGAGCCCGAGTTTAAACGGTGGCAGCATTTTGCCGAGGATCCCGCCTTTTGCGGCAAGAACCACGCCGGTGCGCAGCAGGCAAACACGGGTACGGTCGCTTTGCGCGGTGCAGGCAATCTGCTCCCAGCGCGCGCAAAGCTTATGGGTAAATTCGTTATGCGGCGGTTCTTCTTCGGTCACGACCACTTCACCCAGATCGCCGTAGTATCCGATAGCTGAACCGGAAATCAGCACCGCCGGCGGGGTGTCGCTTGCCTGAATTAAATCACTAAGCCGTTGGGTTATCCTCCAGCGGCTGTCGCAGAGTTTCTGTTTCTGCTCCTCGGTCCAGCGCTTATCGGCAATCGGCTCTCCGGCGAGGTTAATGACGGCGTCGATGCCATCAAGTGACGTTACTTTCTGCAGCCCGGCCCATATCTCAACGCGCGCATCTAGCGTTTGACGTGCTTTCTCAGGCGTTCGCGTCACCACTGTGACCGTGTGGCCCAGCGTCAGTAAACGCGGGATCAGATGGCGACCAATTAGCCCGGTGCCACCGGTAATGAGAATTTGCATGCGACCTCCAAGCGAAGGAGCGCTTAACGTTGCCAGCTTAAGGTAATTGATACCGAGTCGGCATAACGCAGCGCGTGAACTTTATCGACCTCTACTTCAGCATAAGTGACCCAGTGATGTTCGCGTGCGATATCGAGCACATCCTGAGTTAATTTTTCCAACAAAGAGAAACGGTTATTCTCTACGTGAGAAATAATGCTTTTGGTGATGGTGCGGTAGTTCAGCGCATCGTTGATATCTTCGCTATTGCGCGCTTTATCTGCCGGGTAACGAAGCTGGATATTGATAACCACATCCTGGCGGTTGGCAATTTCTTCTTCTTTAATACCGATAAACGTACGCAGCCGCAGATTTTTGATGCGGATAATGGCGTCGGACTGTGACATTGCAGGTATTCTCCTTAATTATTGTTGTCCTTGGCATCATACACGAAAGCGGGTTTGTTGCGGCAGAGGGGGAACAGGTGCTTGTTTAATAAAGCGCGATTTACGCAAGCCTGTTAGTTGCAAAAACCTCATGTACCAGACGAGTGACATCTATTCTAAGACAAGCTATGTTGGCTGTTATGTCCGTCGGAGGCAGGTTCTTTGCGTCCGTCATTTGTGCCCTGTAACCTGTGATTGAGGATGCGCGATGAGCCAGCCTGTGATAACGCTTTGGTCAGACTCTGATTTTTTCTCGCCGTATGTTATGTCAGTTTACGTTGCGCTACAGGAAAAAGGGCTACCGTTTACCCTGAAAACGGTAAATCTTGGCCTCGGCGAACATCTTCAACCGGGATGGCGAGGCTATAGCGCCACTCGCCGCGTACCGCTGTTGGTGGTTGATGATTTTGAACTGAGCGAATCGTCTGCCATTACCGAGTACCTTGACGAGCGTTTTTCACCACCTGAATGGGAACGCTTGTACCCATACGATCTCCAGAAACGAGCACGCGCCCGTCAGGTGCAGGCATGGTTACGCAGCGACCTGATGCCAATTCGTGAAGAACGATCCACGGCGGTGGTTTTTGGGGGTGAGAAAAAAGCACCTTTAAGCGAAGCAGGACGTCAAAGCGCGGCTAAACTTTTTGATACTGCGGCGGCGCTCCTCTCCCATGGCAAGCCGAATCTGTTTGGTGAGTGGTGTATTGCGGATAGCTGTCTGGCGCTGATGCTTAATCGGCTGGTGATGAATGGCGATGATGTCCCGGAGCGACTGGCGGATTACGCGACCTTCCAATGGCAGCGGTCATCGCTACAGCGCTACGTGGCGCTCTCGGCAAAACGGTCGGGCTGAAAATAACGATGAAATCCATTATGATAGCAGGGATTATCATTGTAGGGATTTGATGAATGAAATTGATGTTTGCTTCGGATATTCATGGCGCTTTGCCCGCCGCTGAACGCGTCGTGTCGCTATTTAAACAAAGCGGTGCAGATTGGCTGGTGATTCTGGGCGACGTGCTCAATCATGGGCCGCGTAACGCGCTTCCTGAAGGATATGCGCCATCGCAGGTTGCCGAGTGTCTGAACAGCGTTGCTGAGCGAATTATCGCGGTACGTGGCAACTGTGATAGCGAAGTCGACCAGATGTTGCTGCATTTCCCCATGACGGCGCCATGGCAGCAGATATTGACCGACAAACAGAGACTGTTTCTGACTCACGGTCATCTTTATGGCCCGGATAATCTTCCGCCGCTGGCGACAGACGATGTGCTAATTTTTGGCCATACGCACCTGCCGGTGGCAGAAAAGCACGGCGAGATATTCTTATTTAACCCCGGTTCGGTTAGCATTCCTAAAGGCAGTTTTGCTGCAAGCTTCGGAATGATGGACGAGGGCAAACTGCAAGTTTTAGCACTTAATGATCAGCGGGTTATTGCAGAGGTCACCATTAACCCGTAATTTACCCATCAATCATAAAACGCGCCGCAAGAGCGCATTCAATTTAAGGTTTTCTGATGGTCGAGCAGAATCATTTGGCAAGCACGGAATGGGTCGATATTGTCAGCGAAGACAATGAGGTCATCGCGCAAGCGAGCCGCGAACAAATGCGCGCGCAGTGTCTGCGTCACCGGGCAACCTATATCGTCGTGCATGACGGGATGGGGAAAATTCTGGTGCAACGCCGCACTGAGACGAAAGACTATCAGCCGGGTATGCTGGACGCCACCGCTGGGGGTGTTGTCCAGGCTGATGAGCCGTTGCTGGAATCCGCCCGTCGTGAAGCAGAAGAGGAACTCGGGATTGCAGGCGTGCCGTTTGCCGATCACGGTCAGTTCTATTTTGAAGACAAGAACTGTCGCGTCTGGGGCAGCTTGTTTAGCTGTGTCTCCCACGGGCCGTTTGCCTTACAGGAAGAAGAGGTGAGTGAGGTCAGCTGGATGACGCCAGAAGAGATCACCGCCCGTTGCGATGACTTTACCGATGATTCCCTGAAGGCGCTGGCGCTGTGGATGACCCGCAACGCGAATAACGAAAAACAGGTTGAGGAAGAAGCCGAATAACATCGCGCTGACTTGCAGCCATAAAAAAATCCAGAACGGTTTCCCGCTTCTGGATTTTTTTTGCCTTAAAACCGCCCGCGAACGGACGGTAAAAGGAATTAATGCTGCTGTGAAGACTGGATCGCGGTCAGAGCGATGGTATAGACGATATCGTCTACCAGTGCGCCACGAGACAGGTCGTTCACCGGCTTGCGCATACCCTGCAGCATCGGCCCGATAGAGATCAGGTCGGCAGAACGCTGTACCGCTTTGTAGGTGGTGTTACCGGTGTTCAGATCCGGGAAGATGAACACGGTAGCGCGACCTGCAACCGGAGAGTTCGGTGCTTTGGATTTCGCAACGTCAGCCATAACCGCGGCGTCATACTGCAGCGGGCCGTCGATCATCAGATCAGGACGTTTTTCCTGAGCCAGACGAGTTGCTTCGCGAACTTTCTCTACGTCGCTACCTGCACCAGAGGTACCGGTAGAGTAGGAGAGCATTGCCACGCGTGGTTCGATACCGAAAGCAATCGCGGAGTCAGCAGACTGGATAGCGATTTCTGCCAGCTGTTCAGCCGTTGGATCTGGGTTGATCGCGCAGTCACCGTAAACATAAACCTGTTCTGGCAGCAGCATGAAGAACACAGAAGACACCAGAGAGCTACCAGGTGCAGTTTTAATCAGCTGCAGCGGTGGACGAATGGTGTTTGCCGTGGTGTGAACGGCACCAGAAACCAGGCCGTCAACATCGTCTTGTTCCAGCATCAGGGTGCCAAGAACAACGTTGTCTTCAAGCTGCTCGCGAGCAACGGTTTCGGTCATGCCTTTGTTTTTACGCAGTTCGACCAGACGAGCAACGTAGCTTTCGCGAACCACTTCTGGATCAACGATTTCAACGCCAGCGCCCAGTTCTACGCCCTGAGAGGCTGCAACGCGGGTGATTTCATCCGGGTTGCCCAGCAGTACGCAAGTTGCGATACCACGTTCAGCACAGATAGCCGCAGCTTTAACGGTACGCGGTTCGTCGCCTTCTGGCAGAACAACGCGCTTGCCGGCTTTACGTGCCAGCTCGGTCAGCTGGTAGCGGAAGGCTGGAGGAGACAGACGACGGCTGCGCTCAGAAGTTGCGGTGAGCGAATCAATCCAGTCTGCGTTGATATAGTTAGCAACGTATTCCTGAACTTTCTCAATGCGCTCGTGATCGTCAACCGGCACTTCCAGGTTGAAGCTCTGCAGGCTCAGAGAGGTCTGCCAGGTGTTGGTGTTCACCATGAATACCGGCAGGCCGGTAGCAAATGCGCGTTCGCACAGTTTGCTGATACGTGGATCCATGTCGTAACCGCCAGTCAGCAGCAGAGCACCGATTTCCACGCCGTTCATGGCGGCCAGGCACGCTGCAACCAGAACGTCAGGACGGTCTGCGGAAGTCACCAGCAGGGAACCTGCACGGAAATGCTCCAGCATGTGCGGGATGCTACGTGCGCAGAAGGTCACAGATTTCACGCGGCGAGTGTTGATGTCGCCTTCGTTAATAATGGTCGCGTTCAGGTGGTGAGCCATATCGATTGCACGGGTCGCAATCAGATCGAAGCTCCATGGCACCGCGCCAAGCACCGGCAGGCTGCTAGAGCCGCTCAGCTTAGCTGGATCGATTTTTACCACTTTCGCTTTGGTAGAATCGTCAAAGATCTCAGACAGATCCGGGCGAGTACGGCCCTGTTCGTCAACGGGTGCGTTCAGCTTATTGACGATAACACCGGTAATGTTGGTGTTTTTTGCGCCGCCGAAGCTGCTGCGAGTCAGTTCAATACGCTCGTTCAGCTGCTCTGGGGTATCGGTACCCTGAGACATGACGAAGACGATTTCCGCGTTCAGCGTTTTCGCGATTTCGTAGTTCAGAGACTGCGCGAACTGATGCTTACGGGTTGGGACAAGGCCTTCAACCAGTACAACTTCCGCATCTTTGGTGTTCTGGTGGTAGTTAGCGATGATCTCTTCCATCAGCACATCTTTCTGATTGCTGGAGAGCAGCGCTTCTACGTGGTTCATTTTCATCGGTTCAGCGGCAGTCGTCGTGGAAGAGCTGGCGCGAACGATGGTGGTAGTCTGGTCTGGCGCATCGCCACCGCTACGAGGTTGAGCGATAGGCTTAAAGACGCTCAGACGAACGCCTTTGCGTTCCATAGCACGGATAACGCCAAGGCTGACGCTGGTCAGGCCGACGCTGGTTCCGGTAGGGATCAGCATAATAGTACGGGACACGGTTTATCCTCTTTCGTTACCGCCGCAATTGGGCGGGTTACAAAACAGCACCGCCAGCTTAGCTGGCGGTGTGATATCAGGCAGTCAGACGGTTGGCGTCTTGTGCAATGACCAGCTCTTCGTTGGTCGGGATAACGATGGCAGGGCGGGTGCCTTCTTTGTTGATGAAACCAGACTTGCCGAAACGGGCAGCCAGGTTACGTTCGTGATCAACTTCGAAGCCCAGAACGCCCAGTTTGCCCAGGGACAGTTCGCGAACCATAGCGGCGTTTTCACCGATACCACCGGTGAAGATAACCGCATCCAGACGGCCTTCCATCAGCGCAGAGTAGGAGCCGATGTACTTCGCCAGACGGTGGCAGTAAACGTCCATTGCACGTTTAGCGTCAGCTTTATCCTGGTAGTTATCTTCTACATAACGGCAGTCGCTGGTGACTTCGGTCAGACCCAGCAGGCCAGACTCTTTGGTCAGCATTTTGTTGATCTGATCAACGTTCATGCCCAGAGTGTCATGCAGGTGGAAAATGATGGCAGGGTCGATGTCGCCAGAGCGAGTACCCATCACCAGACCTTCCAGTGGGGTCAGACCCATGGAGGTATCAACACATTTACCGTTACGGATAGCAGAAACAGAACCACCGTTGCCCAGGTGGCAAGTGATGATGTTGAGTTCTTCAACCGGCTTGTTCAGTACTTTTGCTGCTTCCTGAGTTACATAGAAGTGGCTGGTGCCGTGTGCGCCGTAGCGACGAATGCCGTGTTCTTTGTACAGGCTGTACGGCAGGGCATACAGGTAAGATTCTTCCGGCATAGTCTGGTGGAACGCGGTATCGAATACGGCAACGTTCTTATCTTTCAGGTTAGGGAAAGATTTCAGCGCTTCAGCAATACCGATCAGGTGAGCTGGGTTATGCAGCGGAGCAAAAGAAGAAGAATCTTTAATACCCTGAATCACGGATTCGTCGATCACAACGGAGCTGGTGTACTTCTCGCCGCCGTGTACGATACGGTGACCGATTGCGGTCAGCTGCGCGGACAGTTCTGGTTTTTGTGCCAGAATAGTATTAACGATAAAGTTCAGCGCTTCACTGTGAGCGGCGCCTGCGCCTAAAGCCGCTTCTTGTTTACCGCCGTCCATTTTCCACTTGATACGTGCTTCTGGGAGATGGAAACATTCGGCTAAACCAGAGAGGTATTCTTCACCGTTAACTGCATCGATGATGGCAAATTTCAGTGAGGAGCTACCGCAGTTCAGAACCAGTACTAACTTACTCGACATGGAAGTACCTATTTATGATACGTGGCTAAAAAAACGTCAATGAGTCATTAAGCGTAGCGCAGGATGACCCCGACATTTATGATTAACATCATGCCTGGAACAATTTTCGGGCATGATCTAAGAAATACATATTGATTCTAAGCCATTTTGCATATTTTTCAGCCAATGGCAGAATATGCGATAATTTGATATGCCAGAAGGGATAGAATCTGGCTATCTCAGGCTGGCACAGGATACCCGATTGCAAGGGCTATGCCAAAATCTTTTGAACGATGTCATACACAGTTGTTGTTTTGCAAAAATATTTTAATCTTTATACGTGAAGTTGAGGTGAGCCATGTCAACCCCCGAGCAACGCCCGGTCAGTTTCTTCAATTTATTTAGCCGGGGACAGCACTATTCAAAAACGTGGCCGCTGGAAAAACGCCTTGCACCGGTGTTTGTTGAAAACCGGGTCATCCGCGCGACGCGTCACGCTATACGTTTCATGCCGCCGCTGGCTATCTTTACGCTGTGCTGGCAAATTGCCCTGGGCGGGCAACTCGGCCCGGCCGTTGGCACCGCGTTATTCGCGCTAAGTTTGCCGATGCAGGGGCTGTGGTGGTTGGGGAAACGTTCCGTCACCCCATTACCGCCGTCAACGCTACAGTGGTTTTATGAAGTTCGTGGCAAATTACAGGAGGCGGGGCAAGCTCTCGCACCGGTAGAAGGCAAACCGGATTATCAGGCGCTGGCTGACACGCTTAAGCGCGCCTTCAAACAACTGGATAAAACTTTCCTCGATGATTTGTAATTGATAGCGAAAAACGCATATAAAAGAAGACACAATTATTGTGTCTTTTTTTATGCTGCCAAGCGCAACAGGAGTCGAAGAATGGAAATGACCCATGCACAACGTCTGATTTTGTCCAATCAGTACAAAATGATGACAATGCTTGATCCCGACAACGCTGAGCGCTATCGCCGCCTGCAAACAATTATTGAACGTGGTTATGGTTTACAGATGCGTGAGCTGGACCGCGAGTTTGGCGAGCTCAAAGAAGAGACCTGTCGTATCGTCATCGACATCATGGAGATGTACCATGCGCTGCACGTATCGTGGACCAATCTGAAAGACGCCGCCGCCATTGACGAGCGACGCGTCACCTTCCTCGGCTTTGATGCCGCCACGGAAGCGCGCTTCCTCGGCTACGTTCGCTTTATGGTGAATGTTGAAGGCCGCTATACCCACTTCGACGCCGGTACTCACGGTTTCAACGCCCAAACGCCAATGTGGGATAAATATCAGCGCATGCTGAATGTCTGGCACGGCTGCCCGCGCCAATACCACCTGAGCAGCAACGAAATTAACCAGATTATCAACGCGTAATGGAGGCGGCCGTGCTGTGCAAAGGTTTCCTGTTTGATTTAGACGGTACGCTGGTGGATTCGCTGCCCGTGGTCGAACGCTCCTGGCGATGCTGGGCTAAAAGCTATGGCGTTGACCCGGATGCGGTGCTGGATTTTATTCACGGTAAGCAGGCTATCACCACCTTGCGCCACTTTATGCCGGATAAATCGGAAGCGGAGATCCAGGCTGAGTTTCTGCGTCTTGAGCATATTGAAGCTACCGATTTGGACGGGATTCGCGCGCTGCCGGGGGCCATTGAATTGCTGGAGCACTTAGAGGCTAACGCGATCCCCTGGGCCATTGTGACCTCAGGGTCAATTCCGGTGGCTCACGCGCGCCATCGGGCGGCAGGTCTGCCGACGCCTGAAGTGTTTGTCACCGCCGAACAGGTTAAACACGGCAAACCGCAGCCGGATGCCTATTTATTAGGTGCCGAGCTTCTGGGGCTGCCACCGCAAATGTGTCTGGTGGTTGAAGATGCTCAGGCTGGCATCCAGGCAGGAATCGCTGCGGGATGTCTGGTCGCGGCTGTCAATGTACCGGCAGAAACGCCGGAGCTGTTGGAGGTCGATTTTGTTCTCTCGACCCTCGATGCGCTGCGCGTCGAAAAATTACCGGATAACCAGGTAAACGTTACGCAGAATGCATGATCTTATGATTTAGCCCCACATCGTTGGGGCTTTTTTCTGTCAATATGATTAACGCCTTATAGTTGATGATGTTACCGCTTATTTGATGACAAGGATGTACTGTGAACGGTGAATTGATTTGGGTGCTCTGTTTATTAGCGATTGCGGTGGTGCTGTTTGCCACCGGCAAGGTACGCATGGATGCTATCGCATTGGGCATTATTGTGGCATTTGTCCTGAGCGGCACGCTGACGTTAAGCGAAGCGTTTTCCGGTTTTAGCGATCCCAACGTTATCTTGATTGCCGCACTGTTTATTATTGGCGATGGTCTGGTTCGCACCGGCGTCGCCACCAAAATGGGTTCCTGGCTGGTGCAGGTCGCGGGCAACAGCGAAATCAAAATGCTGGTGTTCCTGATGCTGACCGTCGCCGGACTCGGTGCCTTTATGAGTTCAACCGGGGTGGTGGCTATCTTTATCCCGGTGGTGTTAAGCGTCTCGACACGCATGAATATCTCCCCCTCGCGCCTGATGATGCCGCTAAGCTTCGCCGGGCTTATCAGCGGCATGATGACATTAGTCGCCACGCCGCCAAATCTGGTTATCAATAGTGAATTGCTCCGCGAAGGGCTAGACGGCTTTGGTTTCTTTAGCGTCACGCCGATTGGTCTGGTCGTTCTGGTGCTCGGCATCATCTATATGCTGTTGACACGATTTATGCTTAATGGCGATGACGAAAATCAACAGCGCGACGGCCGCAAACGCAGCACCTTTCGCGATCTGATTAAAGAGTATCGCCTGACCGGACGCGCACGCCGCCTGGCTATCCGCCCCGGCTCGCCGATGATAGGCCAACGTCTTGACGACATGAAATTGCGTGAACGTTACGGTGCCAACATTATTGGCGTCGAGCGCTGGCGTCGTTTTCGTCGGGTGATTGTGAATGTTAACGGGGTATCCGAATTCCGTGCCCGCGACGTGCTGCTGATTGATATGTCGGCGGCTGAGATAGATTTGCGCCAATTCTGCACGGAGCAGATGCTTGAGCCGATGGTTCTGCGCGGGGAATATTTCTCAGACCAGGCGCTGGATGTGGGTATGGCGGAAGTATCGCTTATCCCTGATTCCGAACTGCTGGGTAAAACCGTCCGTGAAATGGGCTTTCGTACCCGTTACGGCCTCAATATTGTGGGCATGAAGCGTAATGGTCAGGCGGTAGACGGGTCGGTGGTCGATGAACCTCTGCAACTTGGCGATATTGTGCTGGTGGTCGGCAACTGGAAATTGATAAGCCAGCTGGCGCAAAAAGGGCGAGATTTCGTGGTGCTCAATCTGCCGGTTGAAGTCAGCGATGCGTCACCGGCGCACAGCCAGGCTCCGCATGCTATTTTCTGTCTGGTACTGATGGTGGCGCTGATGCTCACCGATGAAATCCCAAACCCCATTGCCGCGATAATCTCGTGCCTGCTGATGGGGAAATTCCGCTGCATCGATGCGCAGAGCGCCTATAAATCGATTCACTGGCCGAGCATTATTTTGATTGTCGGGATGATGCCGTTCGCGCTGGCTTTGCAGAAAACCGGCGGCGTGGATCTTATTGTGAAAGGTTTGATGGATATCGGCGGCGGGCAGGGACCATATTTGATGCTGGGCTGTCTGTTCGTGATGTGTGCGGCCATTGGGCTGTTTATCTCCAACACCGCCACGGCGGTATTAATGGCGCCAATTGCACTCGCGGCGGCGAAAACGATGGGCGTGTCGCCTTATCCGTTTGCCATGGTTGTGGCAATGGCGGCTTCAGCGGCGTTTATGACGCCGGTTTCCTCCCCGGTGAATACGCTGGTGTTAGGGCCTGGTAAATACACCTTCAGTGATTTCCTCAAAATTGGCGTGCCGTTTACGGTGCTGGTGATGATTGTCTGCGTGGTGCTGATCCCAATTCTGTTCCCATTCTGATAGCACGTTCCCGGCGGCGCTGCGCTTGGCCGGGCTACATTTTCTGTGCGCGGTGCGGTTTTGTGGCCCGGGCGAGGTGCGAACGCACCGACTCTGGGGCGGCGCGGTGCCATCCCGGCGGCGCTGCGCTTGGCCGGGCTACATTTTCTGTGCGCGGTGCGGTTTTGTAGCCCGGACGAGGTGCGAATGCACCGACTCCGGGGCGGCTCGGTGCCGGACCCCGGAATGTGTAGAAGGAAGGGACTAAAGCGGTGAGTCCTGACTTATTTCATCGAGCGAAAGATGGAAGCTTGGGACAAACATCGCCATAAAATAGTCCATCTCATCGCTGCGACGTGAGGCCAGCGTCTTTTCAAGGCGGCCTTTTGCCAGCAGAAACTCATTATTACCGGCCGATAGCTCTTCCAGGCACTTCAGATAAGCGCATAGCGCATCAGCCTGCTTCACAATCGCTTTCTCTTCATCGCTACTCTGATGTTCGTCAATGAGCGGCGCGAAGATGTCGTGCAGCTCTTCTGGCACCATATCGAGCAGTTTCTGCTGCGCGATTTTCTCAATCGCTTTGTATTCCTGCGCAATTTGCGAATTGAAATATTTTACCGGGGTTGGAAGATCGCCTGTTAATACTTCCGAGGCGTCGTGATACATCGCCAGCAGCGCAATACGTTCGGCGTTGACCTGACCGTTAAATTTCCGATTCTTAATCGCCGCGAGGGCGTGGGCGACCATGGCAACCTGTAAACTGTGCTCAGAGACGTTTTCCGTGCGCACATTGCGCATCAGCGGCCAGCGATTGATTAACTTCAGGCGGGAGAGGTGGGCAAAAAAATGACTCTGATTCTGACTCATAACATCCCTTACTCGGTGACTTCAGTAAAGGCATTGTGCGCTGAGAAAGCCGCCGGATGCAAATTTCCGGCGGCGAGAAGGGGATTACAGCTGACGATAGCCCGACAGGAAACGGCCAAAACGGGTGATCGCCATTTCCAGATCGTCTTCACGCGGCAGCGTCACGATACGAACGTGATCCGGCCACGGCCAGTTAAAAGCGGTTCCCTGCACCAGCAGCACTTTTTCCTGTAACAGGAAATCCAGCACCATGCGCTGGTCATCATGAATGTTAAAGCGCTTGGCATCGATTTTCGGGAACATATACAGCGCGCCTTTCGGCTTCATGCAGGAGACGCCAGGGATCTCGTTAATTAACTCCCACGCGCGGTTACGCTGCTCGTATAAACGTCCGCCGGGAGCGATAAACTCGCTGATGCTCTGATAGCCGCCCAGCGCGGTCTGAATTGCGTGCTGTGCCGGAACGTTGGCACAAAGTCGCATGGACGCAAGCATCTCCAGCCCTTCGATATAGCCTTTGGCGTGCTTCTTCGGCCCATTTAATACCATCCACCCCTGGCGGAAACCCGCCACGCGGTAAGTTTTGGACAAACCGTTAAAGGTAACCGTCAGCAGATCCGGCGCCAGGGCGGCGATTGAATGGTGCTGGGCTTCGTCGTAGAGGATCTTGTCGTAGATTTCATCGGCGAAGATTATCAGGTTATGCTCGCGGGCGATCTCGACAATTTCCTGCAGCAGCTCTTTTGAGTAAACCGCGCCGGTTGGGTTGTTCGGGTTAATAATGACGATGCCACGGGTGCGTGGCGTAATTTTGGCACGGATATCGTCAAGGTCAGGGAACCAGTCAGCCGACTCGTCACACAGATAATGCACCGCTTTTCCGCTGGATAACGACACGGCCGCTGTCCACAACGGGTAGTCAGGTGCTGGCACCAGCATCTCGTCACCGCTGTTCAATAGCGCCTGCATCGCTTGCACAATAAGCTCAGAAACACCATTGCCGATGTAGATATCTTCGACCGTCACATCGCGCATACCGCGAGCCTGATAGTGCTGCATGATGGCTTTACGCGCAGAGTACAGACCTTTGGAATCGCAGTAACCCTGCGCGGTTGGCAGGTTACGAATCACATCAACCAGAATCTCATCCGGCGCATCGAACCCAAATGGCGCGGGGTTACCGATATTGAGTTTAAGAACCTTGTTGCCTTCTTCTTCAAGGCGTTTGGCCTCTTTGAGTACCGGGCCGCGAATGTCGTAACAAACGTTGTCTAACTTGCTGGATTTTTCGATGGGTGACATGAATCTTTGACCTTTTTAGCTGTGATTGCCACTCCCTGCCGTGGAAGTCAGCACGGAACAATGTACTCCGCATCCCCGTAGTTTTGAAGGGTTAACAGTAGAAGATTTTGTTCAGCTTTTATTGATGGAGCATTCTTTTTTACTGCTTTCATCCGATGATTTCTATGATATCTATTGCGACTTCGGAATTATGCAGCTCAATTCACTATCATTAACTAAACTTATGGTTTTTTTGACTGAGCAAAAAGAAAATGGTTTACCTTAGGGACTGATAGGCATAAATACATTAACTAACTTTACCTATTTATATCTTTATTTATATTCAGGCTAATAAGTATTAGGACTAATACTCGCCTTGTGAAAGTGTTGTTAATCTCAGGCCTCAATATATATTAATATTTCTTTATATTTTGAAAAGGTATTTCAAAGCATCGTGAGGCTACCTAAATTGGTTGAAATCTGAAGCTTTCAGTGCGCTTGAGATAGATCTTAATTAAGCTTATAAAGTTAATGGTTTTCGGTTAATATGCGAAGGCAGATGCAAGTTTTGCTTCCGATTTTTGTTGATGATTATCAATGCGTCTGAGTTAACTTGATGATTTTTGTCTATTTATTGCATTAATTTAAAATACGGCTTTCCTCCTGGTGCATTAAAGCAGCATTACAACCTACAACTTCTTACGCAGCAGACTGCCGAGAGAGAACCAGATAAATAGCCTTCGGGTTAAAGGATATATTGCAAAGGGAACTGTTGCTCTTTGAAGTAACAGACAATTTTAATACTGACACTCATCAGCTCATCATTCACTCCCTCACTGGGGAACGATGATTTAAAGGATTAGCCTGAAATTTTAGAGTGCAGCATCAATACGTCAGGTCTTATTCGTACCTGTAAGTGGATTTATATGATAAATGCCAATCGTCCGATTCTAAATCTTGATCTCGATCTGCTGAGAACTTTTGTTGCTGTTGCTGACCTGAGCACCTTTGCCGCCGCCGCCTCCGCGGTGTGCCGCACGCAATCTGCGGTGAGTCAGCAAATGCAGCGTCTGGAGCAGCTGGTGGGTAAAGAGCTTTTTGCCCGTCATGGGCGTAATAAGCTTCTGACTGAACACGGTATTCAGCTGCTTGGCTATGCGCGAAAAATCCTGCGATTTAATGATGAAGCCTGTACTTCCCTCATGTTCAACTCTCTACAGGGGCAGTTAACGCTGGGCTCATCCGATGAATCAGCGGACACTATTTTGCCGTTCTTATTAAATCGCGTCAGCTCGTCGTACCCTAAGCTGGCGCTTGATGTTCGGGTGAAACGTCATAGTGTGATGGCCGGTATGCTGAAAAGCGGGGAGGTCGATCTGGCCCTCACCACCCATCCGCTGGAAGGTTTTGAATCGACGCTACTGCGTGCGTCACCTACGCTTTGGTACTGTGCCGCTGAATTTTCAATGCGCGCGGAAGAACCGGTGCCGTTGGTTCTGCTCGACGATCCTAGCCCATTCCGCGACACCATCATAAAAACGCTGGATGCGGCGGGAATGCCATGGCGTTTGGCCTATGTTGCTTCGACGCTGTCAGCCGTTCGTGCGGCGGTTAAAGCGGGGCTTGGCGTCACCGCGCGCCCGGTTGAAATGATGAGCCCCGATCTCAGAGCGCTCGGGAAAGCTGAGGGAATGCCAGAATTACCGGAAACGGAATACATGCTGACCTACAATCCACACAATGAAAATGAACTGGCGCAGATGATTTTCCAGTCTCAGGTGCAGCGTAACGATCCCTGGCCGCAGGCGGGGGCATATACCTCTGAAGAGGGAGATAATTCCCTTATTCATGAGAGGGATATGGATTAACATCTCCGTTGAAATGTAGTAACAAAATGTAACTTCAAAAAAGAACCGTAGACGAATAAAACTCAGTTTGCGGTTCTTTTTTCACACTTGTAGAACCTATCTGAAAAATCAAATCCTGGAATGTGATAATAATCATGTAATTACAATTATTACTCTCTGTAAATGGCTTATCATCAAACATGACATCATATCTCCTGCTAATGTTAAAAAAACGGATAGATTGTTGCCGTTTTACTGGTCGAATTAACAAAAGCGTGTCTTAGATCAAGAAAATACCCCTCAATAGGGGGAGGAATCATTAGAAATTCCTGTCAAAATAGCGGGGTAATTCTTGTCATTGCTACAAAACGGACACGATTCAACAACAGGCAATCCGTAAGGTCTGCTGAAGCAAAATGAATCAAAGGGCACGTAATGTTAATGAAATGCTTTTGATGTAAATTAATGTGAGGAAACTTTTGTTAAAGTTGACAAAAGGTTATAGAAAGGAGTAAAAAACCTCCATATTTTGCGGTCTATGTTTTGAATTGGGCTGTTTGTAGGTTTTTTAATCCTCCCCATGAATCATGTAGCGTCCATCTGCCGGTAAGAGCAGTGGTGGTCATGCTACCTATTTGGTAAAGCTTTGCGTATGTCAACATCCACTGAAATCATCGCTCATCATTGGGCATTCGCTATATTTCTGATCATTGCCATTGGCCTTTGCTGCATGATGTTAATCGGCGGCTGGTACCTTGGTGGTCGCGCGCGCGCCAGAAGCAAAAACACTCCGTTTGAGTCGGGTATCGACTCCGTTGGCACCGCGCGTTTGCGCCTGTCCGCGAAGTTCTATCTGGTGGCTATGTTCTTTGTCATCTTCGACGTCGAAGCGCTCTATCTGTATGCCTGGTCAACCTCCATTCGCGAAAGCGGTTGGGTTGGCTTTATTGAGGCCGCGATTTTCATATTTGTGCTGCTGGCCGGCCTGGTTTACCTCGTACGTATTGGCGCGCTTGATTGGACGCCTGCGCGTTCTCGCCGCACGCTGGTAAATCCAGAAACCGACAGCGTCACTAACCGTAATACGCAGTAAAAGCGAGGCAATAAGATGGATTATACGCTCACCCGCATAGATCCTAACGGTGAGAACGACCGTTACCCCCTGCAAAAACAGGAGATTGTGACCGATCCCCTGGAGCAAGAAGTGAACAAAAGCGTGTACATGGGGAAACTCGAACACGCGATGCATGACATGGTCAACTGGGGTCGTAAGAACTCAATCTGGCCTTACAACTTCGGCCTTTCTTGCTGCTACGTTGAAATGGTGACGTCATTCACGGCCGTGCATGACGTTGCGCGTTTTGGTGCAGAAGTACTGCGTGCGTCACCGCGTCAGGCTGACCTGATGGTTGTCGCCGGTACCTGCTTTACCAAAATGGCACCGGTTATTCAGCGTCTTTACGATCAAATGCTGGAACCGAAGTGGGTTATCTCCATGGGCGCCTGTGCAAACTCCGGCGGCATGTACGATATCTACTCCGTGGTGCAGGGTGTCGATAAGTTTATCCCGGTCGATGTGTATATTCCTGGCTGCCCACCGCGCCCGGAAGCCTACATGCAGGCGCTGATGCTGCTGCAAGAATCGATTGGTAAAGAGCGCCGTCCTCTCTCGTGGGTGGTTGGCGATCAGGGCGTTTATCGCGCCAATATGCAGTCGGAACGCGAGCGTAAACGCGGCGAACGCATTGCTGTGACGAATCTCCGCTCCCCGGACGAGATTTAATTTGCGCCTGCGGGCGGTGGCACCTTTTTAAATTCGCAAATCAATATACAACAGCGCGAAGCCACGCCCGGCAGTCACCACGAACTTTTGCAATGGTGAACAATATGACCGATTTAACTGCGCCAGAAGTCGCCGCATGGCAAACCCGCGATCATCTTGATGATCCGGTCATCGGCGAGATGCGCAACCGTTTTGGGCCGGATGCATTTTCCATTCAGGCCACCCGCACCGGGGTACCTGTCGTTTGGGTTAAGCGCGAACAACTGCTGGAAATTATCGATTTCCTGAAGAAACTGCCGAAACCTTACGTCATGATGTTCGACCTGCACGGCATGGACGAACGCCTACGCACACACCGCGACGGTTTACCGGCCGCGGATTTTTCCGTTTTCTACCACCTGATCTCAATAGACCGCAATCGCGATATTATGCTCAAGGTGGCGTTGTCTGAAAACGACCTGAATGTGCCGACAATCACCAAACTTTTCCCGAACGCTAACTGGTATGAGCGTGAAACCTGGGAGATGTTTGGCATTACCTTTAATGGCCACCCGCACCTGACGCGTCTGTTGATGCCGCCGACCTGGGAAGGCCACCCGCTGCGTAAAGACTACCCGGCGCGCGCCACCGAATTCGACCCGTTTGAGCTGACCAAAGCCAAACAGGATCTGGAGATGGAAGCGCTGACCTTCAAGCCGGAAGACTGGGGCATGAAGCGTAGCACCGAAAACGAGGACTTCATGTTCCTCAACCTCGGCCCGAACCACCCGTCCTCACACGGTGCTTTCCGTATTGTCCTTCAGCTTGACGGCGAAGAGATTGTCGATTGCGTACCGGATATCGGCTACCACCACCGTGGCGCTGAGAAGATGGGCGAGCGCCAGTCCTGGCACAGCTACATTCCGTATACCGACCGTATCGAATACCTCGGCGGCTGCGTGAACGAAATGCCGTACGTGCTGGCCGTTGAAAAACTGGCTGGCATCACCGTACCGGCGCGCGTTGACGTGATCCGCGTGATGCTCTCCGAACTGTTCCGTATCAACAGCCACCTGCTGTACATCTCGACGTTTATTCAGGACGTCGGCGCGATGACGCCGGTGTTCTTTGCCTTCACCGACCGTCAGAAAGTCTATGACGTGGTAGAAGCGATCACCGGCTTCCGTATGCACCCGGCCTGGTTCCGTATCGGCGGTGTTGCACACGACCTGCCGCGCGGCTGGGATAAACTGCTGCGTGACTTCCTCGACTGGATGCCAAAACGTCTGGACTCTTACGAGAAAGCCGCACTGCGTAACACCATCCTGATTGGTCGTTCCAAAGGCGTTGCCGCTTACGGCAAGAAAGAAGCGCTGGAATGGGGCTGCACCGGTGCTGCGCTGCGCGCCACCGGCATTGATTTCGACGTGCGTAAATCACGTCCATATTCTGGCTACGAAAACTTCGACTTTGAAGTCCCGGTTGGCGGCGGTGTATCCGACTGCTATATCCGCGTGATGTTGAAAGTGGAAGAGCTGCGTCAGAGCCTGCGCATCCTTGAGCAATGTCTCAAGAACATGCCGGAAGGCCCGTTCAAAGCGGATCACCCGCTGACCACGCCGCCGCCGAAAGAGCGCACGCTGCAGCATATCGAAACCCTAATTACCCACTTCCTGCAGGTTTCCTGGGGCCCGGTTATGCCGGCGCAAGAATCCTTCCAGATGGTGGAAGCAACTAAGGGTATTAACAGTTACTACCTGACCAGCGACGGCAGCACCATGAGCTATCGTACCCGTATCCGTACCCCGAGCTATGCGCATTTGCAGCAGATCCCGGCGGCGGTGCGCGGTAGCTTGGTGTCCGACTTGATCGTTCACTTGGGTAGTATCGATTTTGTTATGTCAGACGTGGACCGCTAATTATGCACGAGAACCAACAATCCCAATCCGAGGCCTTTGAGCTGAGTGCGGTAGAGCGTGAAGCCATTGAGCACGAGAAGCACCACTATGAAGATCCGCGTGCGGCGTCCATTGAAGCGCTGAAGATCGTTCAGAAGCAGCGCGGCTGGGTGCCGGACGGCGCTATCCATGCGATAGCAAGCGTACTGGATATTCCCGCAAGCGATGTTGAAGGCGTGGCGACTTTCTACAGCCAGATCTTCCGCCAGCCGGTTGGCCGTCACGTGATCCGCTACTGCGATAGCGTCGTGTGCCACATCAACGGCTACCAGGGCATTCAGGCGGCGCTGGAGAAAAAACTGGACATCAAACCGGGGCAGACGACTTTCGATGGTCGCTTTACGCTGCTGCCGACCTGCTGTCTGGGGAACTGCGATAAAGGGCCGAGCATGATGATCGATGAGGATACTCACGCGCATCTGACCCCGGAAGGCATTCCTGAGCTACTGGAGCGGTACAAATAATGAAAACCGTTGTTCGTACACCCGAAACGCATCCGCTGACATGGCGTCTGCGCGATGACAAACAGCCGGTATGGCTGGACGAATACCGTAGCAAAAACGGCTATGAAGGTGCGCGTAAAGCGCTGACCGGTCTGGCACCGGATGAAATCGTCAACCAGGTAAAAGACGCTGGCCTGAAAGGGCGCGGCGGCGCAGGCTTTTCCACCGGTTTAAAGTGGAGCCTGATGCCAAAAGACGAATCCATGAACATCCGTTACCTGCTGTGTAACGCCGATGAAATGGAGCCGGGCACCTACAAAGACCGTTTGCTGATGGAACAGCTGCCGCACCTGCTGGTGGAAGGCATGCTGATCTCCGCGTTTGCGCTGAAAGCGTACCGTGGTTACATCTTCCTGCGCGGTGAATACATTGAAGCCGCGGTGCATCTGCGCCGCGCGATTGCCGAAGCGACCGAAGCAGGCCTGCTTGGCAAAAACATCATGGGCAGCGGATTCGATTTCGAACTGTTCGTGCACACCGGGGCCGGGCGCTATATCTGCGGTGAAGAAACCGCGCTGATTAACTCCCTGGAAGGCCGTCGTGCCAACCCGCGTTCCAAGCCGCCGTTCCCGGCAAGCTCGGGCGTGTGGGGCAAGCCGACCTGCGTTAACAACGTTGAAACCCTGTGTAACGTTCCGGCGATTCTGGCCAACGGCGTTGAGTGGTATCAGAACATCTCTACCAGTAAAGATGCCGGTACTAAGCTGATGGGCTTCTCGGGTCGCGTGAAAAATCCGGGCCTGTGGGAGCTGCCGTTTGGCACTACCGCCCGTGAAATCCTCGAAGACTATGCTGGCGGCATGCGTGATGGCCTGAAATTCAAGGCCTGGCAGCCGGGCGGTGCGGGAACTGACTTCCTCACCGAAGCGCACCTTGACCTGCCAATGGAATTTGAAAGCATCGGTAAAGCGGGTAGCCGTCTGGGCACCGCGCTGGCAATGGCCGTCGATCATGAGATCGGCATGGTGCCGCTGGTGCGTAACCTGGAAGAGTTCTTCGCCCGCGAGTCCTGCGGCTGGTGTACACCGTGCCGCGACGGTCTGCCGTGGAGCGTGAAAATTCTGCGCGCCCTGGAAAAAGGGGAAGGCCAGCCTGGCGATATCGAGACACTTGAGCAACTGTGTCGATTCTTAGGCCCAGGGAAAACCTTCTGCGCGCATGCGCCCGGCGCGGTTGAACCGCTGCAGAGCGCAATTAAATACTTCCGCGAAGAATTCGAGGCAGGCATTAAGCAACAGTTCAGCAATACCCAGGCTATTCATGGGATTCAGCCGAACCTGCTTAAGACGCGCTGGTGATTTTCACTCCTCACCCTAACTCTCTCCCCTGAGGGGAGAGGGGACGAGCCGGAGATGGTTTTCTCTCTCGTCCTTAAAGGATGAACCGGATCTGGTTTTCTCCCTCGCCCCTTTGGGGAGAGGGCCGGGGTGAGGGGAACGAATTTTGATTAATACTCGGTTTCGACTGAGCCAACTGGAAGCACGCTAATGGCTACGATTCATGTAGACGGCAAAGAATACGAGGTGAATGGTGCAGACAACCTGTTACAGGCATGTCTGACTATGGGCCTTGATATTCCGTACTTTTGCTGGCACCCGGCGCTAGGCAGCGTCGGTGCTTGCCGCCAGTGTGCGGTGAAGCAATATCAAAACGCGGAAGACACGCGTGGTCGCCTGGTCATGTCCTGCATGACCCCGGCAACCGATGGCACTTTTATTTCAATCGACGACGCAGAAGCGAAGCAGTTCCGTGAAAGCGTGGTGGAGTGGTTAATGACCAACCACCCGCACGACTGCCCGGTTTGTGAAGAGGGCGGTAACTGCCACCTTCAGGATATGACCGTGATGACCGGCCATAGCTTCCGTCGCTATCGCTTTACTAAACGTACCCACCGCAACCAGGACCTGGGGCCGTTCATCTCTCACGAAATGAACCGCTGCATCGCCTGCTACCGCTGCGTGCGTTATTACAAAGACTACGCGGACGGCACCGATTTGGGTGTGTACGGCGCGCACGATAACGTCTACTTCGGTCGCCCGGAAGACGGTACGCTTGAAAGCGAATTCTCCGGTAACCTGGTAGAAATCTGCCCGACCGGCGTCTTTACCGACAAAACGCACTCTGAGCGCTATAACCGTAAGTGGGACATGCAGTTTGCGCCAAGCATCTGCCAGCAGTGTTCCATCGGCTGTAACACCAGCCCGGGCGAGCGCTACGGCGAACTGCGTCGTATCGAAAACCGTTACAACGGTACCGTTAACCACTACTTCCTCTGCGACCGTGGTCGTTTCGGCTATGGCTATGTGAACCTGAAAGACCGTCCACGCCAGCCGGTGCAGCGTCGTGGCAACGATCTCATCACCCTCAACGCCGAACAGGCAATGCAGGGCGCGGCGGACATTCTGCGTCAGTCGAAGAAAGTGATTGGTATCGGCTCCCCGCGCGCCAGCGTAGAAAGCAACTTCGCGCTGCGTGAATTAGTCGGTGCGGATAACTTCTATACCGGTATCGCCAAAGGCGAGCAGGAACGTCTGCAACTGGCGCTGAAAGTGCTGCGTGAAGGCGGAATTCATACCCCTGCGCTGCGTGATATTGAATCTTACGACGCGGTACTGGTATTGGGTGAAGACATTACCCAGACCGGCGCGCGCGTGGCGCTGGCGGTTCGTCAGGCGGTGAAAGGTAAAGCGCGCGAAATGGCCGCAGCCCAGAAAGTGGCTGACTGGCAGATTGCGGCGATCCTCAACATCGGTCAGCGTGCGAAACATCCGCTGTTTGTCACCAACGTCGATGACACCCGTCTGGACGATATCGCCGCGTGGACCTACCGCGCACCGGTAGAAGATCAGGCGCGTTTAGGCTTTGCGATTGCCCATGCGCTGGATAACAACGCACCGGCGGTTGACGGTATTGACCGCGACCTGCAGGGCAAAATCGACGTTATTGTCCAGGCGCTGTCCGGGGCGAAGAAACCGCTGATTATTTCCGGCACCAACGCCGGAAGCGCTGACGTGATTCAGGCGGCGGCTAACGTGGCGAAAGCGCTGAAAGCGCGCGGCAGCGATGTCGGCGTGACGATGATTGCTCGCGCGGTAAACAGCGTCGGTCTTGGCATGATTGGCGGCGGTTCACTTGATGAAGCGCTCATTGAGCTGGAAAGCGGTGCCGCAGATGCGGTTATCGTGCTGGAAAACGATCTGCACCGTCATGCTTCTGCCAGCCGCGTCAATGCTGCGCTGGACAAAGCGCCGCTGGTGATGGTCATTGACCATCAGCGCACGGCCATTATGGATCACGCTCATCTGGTGCTGTCGGCGGCAAGTTTTGCGGAAAGCGACGGTACGGTCATTAACAACGAAGGCCGCGCACAGCGCTTCTTCCAGGTGTATGACCCAAGCTACTACGACAGCAAAACCGTGATGCTGGAAAGCTGGCGCTGGCTGCATTCGCTGCACAGCACGCTGGAAAGCCGTCAGGTTGACTGGACCCAGCTTGATCACGTGATTGACGCCGCCGTTGCGGCACTGCCGCAGCTGGCAGGTATCAAAGATGCTGCGCCGGATGCGTCGTTCCGTATTCGTGGTCAGAAACTGGCGCGTGAACCGCACCGTTACAGTGGCCGTACGGCAATGCGCGCGAATCTCAGCGTTCATGAACCGCGTCAGCCGCAGGATAAAGACACCATGTTCGCCTTCTCGATGGAAGGGAACAACCAGCCAGAAGCACCACGCTCGCAGATCCCATTCGCATGGGCGCCGGGCTGGAACTCCCCGCAGGCATGGAACAAGTTCCAGGCTGAAGTGGGCGGCAAACTGCGTCACGGCGATCCGGGCGTACGTCTGATTGAAGCCTCTGACAACGGTCTGGATTACTTCACCACCGTGCCGGAAAGCTTCCAGGCTGAAGCCGGAAAATGGCGTGTGGCCCCGTACTACCATCTGTTTGGTAGCGACGAAATGTCACAGCGCGCGCCGGTGTTCCAGACCCGTATGCCGCAGCCTTACCTCAAGCTCAACCCGGCGGACGCCGCGGCGCTTGGCGTGAATGCGGGTGCGACGATGGCGTTTAGCTACGACGGTCAGACTGTCACGCTGCCGCTGGTGATTTCCAGCGGGCTGGTGGCAGGGCAGGTTGGTTTGCCAATGGGCATGCCGGGTATTGCGCCGGTGCTGGCGGGTGCGCGTCTTGAAAATCTGCAGGAGGCACAGCAATGAGTTGGTTAACGCCGGATCTGATTGAGATCCTGATTAGCATCATCAAAGCCGTGGTCATCCTGCTGGTGGTCGTGACCTGCGGGGCGTTCATGAGCTTCGGCGAACGTCGCCTTCTGGGTCTGTTCCAGAACCGCTACGGGCCAAACCGCGTCGGCTGGGGCGGTTCGCTCCAGCTGGTTGCCGACATGATCAAAATGTTCTTTAAAGAGGACTGGGTGCCGAGATTCTCGGACCGCATGATCTTTACGTTGGCGCCGGTTATCGCCTTCACCTCGCTGCTGCTGGCCTTTGCGATTGTGCCGGTTAGCCCAAGCTGGGTGGTTGCTGACCTTAACATCGGGATCCTGTTCTTCCTGATGATGGCAGGCCTCGCGGTATACGCAGTGCTGTTTGCTGGCTGGTCTAGCAACAACAAATACTCCCTGCTGGGGGCGATGCGTGCGTCTGCACAGACCCTGAGCTACGAAGTGTTCCTCGGGCTTTCCCTGATGGGCGTGGTGGCGCAGGCCGGTTCATTTAACATGACCGACATCGTCAACAACCAGGCACATCTGTGGAACGTTATCCCTCAGTTCTTTGGCTTCGTGACCTTTGCGATTGCGGGCGTGGCGGTATGTCACCGTCACCCGTTTGACCAACCGGAAGCCGAGCAGGAACTGGCGGACGGTTACCACATTGAATACTCCGGCATGAAGTTCGGTCTGTTCTTCGTCGGCGAATACATCGGTATCGTTACCGTGTCGGCGCTGATAGTGACCTTGTTCTTCGGTGGCTGGCAAGGCCCGTTCTTACCGCCATTCATCTGGTTCGCGCTGAAAACCGCGTTTTTCATGATGATGTTCATTTTGATTCGCGCCTCATTACCGCGTCCGCGTTATGACCAGGTAATGTCGTTTGGCTGGAAAGTATGCCTGCCGCTGACGCTAATCAACTTGCTGGTAACGGCGGCTGTCATTCTCTGGCAGCAGCCATAAGGGGCGATGAGACCATGACCTTAAAAGAAATTATCGTAGGTTTCGGCACCCAGGTACGCAGTATCTGGATGATCGGCCTGCATGCGTTCGCCAAACGCGAAACGCAAATGTACCCGGAAGAGCCGGTCTACCTGCCGCCGCGCTATCGTGGCCGTATCGTGTTAACACGCGACCCGGACGGTGAAGAGCGCTGCGTGGCCTGTAACCTGTGTGCGGTAGCCTGCCCGGTAGGCTGTATCTCTTTGCAAAAAGCAGAGACCAAAGATGGCCGCTGGTATCCGGAGTTTTTCCGCATTAACTTCTCACGCTGCATCTTCTGCGGCATGTGTGAAGAAGCGTGCCCAACCACGGCGATTCAGTTGACCCCAGACTTTGAACTGGGCGAATACAAGCGTCAGGATCTGGTGTACGAAAAAGAGGATCTGCTGATTTCCGGTCCGGGCAAATACCCGGAATATAACTTCTACCGGATGGCGGGTATGGCAATCGACGGCAAAGATAAAGGCGAAGCGCAGAACGAAGCTAAGCCTATCGACGTCAAGAGCCTGTTACCGTAAGGAGAGGGGCAATGGAATTCGCTTTTTATATCTGTGGCCTTGTTGCTGTCCTCGCGACGCTGCGAGTGATTACGCACACTAACCCGGTACACGCACTGCTGTATCTGATCATCTCGCTGCTGGCTATTGCCGGGGTGTTCTTCTCGCTGGGCGCTTACTTCGCCGGTGCGCTGGAGATCATCGTCTACGCGGGTGCCATCATGGTGCTGTTCGTCTTTGTGGTGATGATGCTGAACCTGGGCGGCGCTGAAATCGCCCAGGAACGTCAGTGGCTGAAACCACAAATCTGGATTGGCCCGGCGATTTTGTCCGCCGTGCTGCTCGCGGTGATGGTTTACGCCATTCTCGGCATTAACGACCAGGGCATTGACGGCAACGCCATCAGCGCGAAAGAAGTGGGTATCGCCCTGTTCGGGCCATACGTCCTGGCGGTGGAGCTTGCCTCTATGCTGCTGCTGGCGGGTCTGGTTGTGGCCTTCCACCTCGGTCGTGAAGACCGTCCGGGTGAAGTGCTGAGCAATCGTGCAGGCGATAGCGCGAAAAGGAAAACGGAGGAACGCGCATGATTCCTTTACAACATGGGCTGATCCTCGCGGCGATTTTATTCGTGCTGGGTCTGACCGGTCTGGTTATCCGTCGTAATCTGCTGTTTATGCTGATTGGGCTGGAAATCATGATTAACGCCGCCGCGCTGGCCTTCGTGGTCGCCGGTAGCTACTGGGGCCAGACCGATGGTCAGGTAATGTATATCCTCGCCATTACCCTTGCGGCTGCGGAAGCGAGTATTGGCCTGGCGCTGCTGCTGCAGCTCCATCGTCGCCGCCAGAACCTGAACATCGATTCAGTAAGTGAGTTGCGCGGATGAACATGCTTGCCTTAACCATTATTTTCCCCTTGATTGGCTTTGTGCTGCTGGCCTTCTCCCGTGGCCGCTGGTCGGAAAATCTTTCCGCCACTATCGGTATCGGGTCGATTGGTCTGTCTGCGCTGGTGACGGCGTATGCCGGTATGGATTTCTTCGCGGGCGGCAAGCAGGCGTTTAGCCAGCCGCTGTGGACGTGGATGTCCGTAGGTGACTTCAACATCGGCTTCAACCTGGTGCTGGACGGCCTGTCGCTGACCATGCTTTCCGTGGTGACCGGCGTGGGCTTCCTGATCCACATGTTCGCCTCCTGGTATATGCGTGGGGAAGAGGGATACTCCCGCTTCTTCGCTTACACCAACCTGTTTATCGCCAGCATGGTGGTTCTGGTACTGGCGGACAACCTGCTGCTGATGTACCTCGGCTGGGAAGGCGTGGGCCTGTGCTCCTACTTGCTGATCGGTTTCTACTATACCGATCCGAAGAACGGTGCCGCAGCCATGAAAGCCTTCGTGGTGACCCGTGTCGGTGACGTGTTCCTGGCGTTCGCGCTGTTCATTCTCTACAACGAGCTGGGCACGCTGAACTTCCGCGAAATGGTTGAACTGGCGCCAGCGCACTTTGCCGCAGGCAACGACATGCTGATGTGGGCAACCCTGATGCTGTTAGGCGGCGCGGTGGGTAAATCGGCTCAGCTGCCGTTACAAACCTGGCTTGCTGATGCGATGGCGGGCCCAACGCCGGTTTCTGCACTGATCCACGCCGCAACCATGGTCACCGCGGGTGTCTATCTGATTGCGCGTACCCACGGCCTGTTCCTGCTGACGCCGGAAGTGCTGCATCTGGTCGGGATTGTCGGGGCGATTACGCTGGTGCTGGCAGGCTATGCCGCGCTGGTGCAGACCGACATCAAACGTGTTCTCGCGTACTCCACCATGAGCCAGATTGGCTACATGTTCCTGGCGCTGGGCGTTCAGGCGTGGGATGCGGCCATCTTCCATCTGATGACCCATGCGTTCTTCAAAGCGCTGCTGTTCCTGGCGTCCGGCTCGGTTATCCTCGCCTGCCACCACGAACAGAACATCTTCAAGATGGGCGGCCTGCGTAAGTCGATTCCGCTGGTGTATGCCTGCTTCCTGATCGGTGGTGCCGCGCTGTCCGCGCTGCCGCTGATTACCGCAGGCTTCTTCAGTAAAGATGAGATCTTAGCCGGTGCCATGGCAAACGGTCATATCAATCTGATGGTGGCGGGTCTGGTCGGTGCATTCATGACCTCACTCTACACCTTCCGCATGATCTTCATCGTCTTCCACGGTAAAGAGCAGATCCACGCGCATGCAGGGAAGGGGATTACCCACCACCTGCCGCTGATTGTGCTGATGATCCTGTCGACCTTTATCGGCGCGATGATCGTGCCACCGTTACAGGGCGTTCTGCCGTCTACCACCGAGCTTGAACACGGCCGTGTACTGACGCTGGAAATTACCTCAGGCGTGGTGGCGATTGCGGGCATCCTGATTGCGGCATGGCTGTGGCTGGGTAAACGTACGCTTGTGACCGTTATCGCCAACAGCGCGCCGGGCCGTCTGTTGAGCACCTGGTGGTACAACGCCTGGGGCTTCGATTGGCTGTACGACAAAGTGTTCGTTAAGCCATTCCTCGGCATCGCCTGGTTGCTGAAAAGCGACCCGCTCAATGCGCTGATGAACATTCCGGCTATCCTCTCTCGCTTTGCGGGCAAAGGCCTTGTGATGAGCGAGAATGGCTACCTGCGCTGGTATGTTGCGTCAATGAGCATTGGTGCCGTGGTGGTGCTGGTGTTGTTGATGGTGTTGCGTTAATTCGTTGGGGAGGTTTTTCCTCCCCATGAAAATGTCGTGCTGTTTTCCTGTTCCGGCGGGCGTTTCGTCACCGGATAGATGAATAAGGAAATGAATTGCCATGTTATTACCCTGGCTAATACTGATTCCCTTTATCGGCGGTTTCCTCTGCTGGCAGACTGAACGCTTTGGCGTGAAGATGCCGCGCTGGATTGCGTTGATCACCATGGGACTGACGCTGGCGCTGTCTTTGCAACTGTGGTTGCAGGGTGGCTACTCGCTCACACAATCCACCGGCCTGCCGCAGTGGCAGTCTGAGTTTATTCTGCCGTGGATCCCGCGCTTTGGTATCTCCGTCCATCTGGCATTAGACGGCCTGTCGTTGCTGATGGTGGTGCTGACCGGGCTGCTGGGCGTGCTGGCGGTGCTCTGTTCCTGGCGTGAAATCCAGAAATACCAGGGCTTCTTCCACCTCAACCTGATGTGGATCCTGGGCGGCGTAATCGGCGTGTTCCTCGCCATCGACATGTTCCTGTTCTTCTTCTTCTGGGAGATGATGCTGGTGCCGATGTACTTCCTGATAGCGCTCTGGGGCCACAAGGCTTCCGATGGTAAAACGCGTATCACGGCGGCGACCAAATTCTTCATCTACACCCAGGCAAGTGGTCTGGTGATGTTGATTGCTATCCTCGGGCTGGTGTTTGTTCACCACGGTGCTACCGGCGTCTGGACCTTCAACTATGAAGACCTGCTGAAAACGCCAATGTCGCACGGTGTGGAATATCTGCTGATGCTGGGCTTCTTTATCGCCTTCGCGGTGAAAATGCCGGTGGTGCCGCTGCACGGCTGGCTGCCGGATGCTCACTCCCAGGCACCGACTGCGGGTTCCGTTGACCTTGCTGGTATTTTGCTGAAAACCGCGGCTTACGGTCTGCTGCGCTTTGCGCTGCCGCTGTTCCCGAACGCGTCTGCTGAATTTGCGCCAATCGCCATGTGGCTGGGCGTTATTGGTATCTTCTACGGCGCATGGATGGCATTTACCCAATACGACATCAAACGTCTGATTGCCTACACCTCCGTGTCCCACATGGGCTTCGTGCTGATTGCTATCTACACCGGCAGCCAGCTGGCGTACCAGGGCGCGGTAATTCAGATGATTGCGCACGGTCTGTCCGCTGCCGGTCTGTTTATTCTTTGTGGTCAGCTGTACGAACGTCTGCATACTCGTGATATGCGTCAGATGGGCGGTCTGTGGAGCAAAATTAAATGGTTGCCAGCGCTTTCGATGTTCTTCGCGGTCTGTACGCTGGGGATGCCGGGCACCGGTAACTTCGTCGGCGAATTCATGATCCTCTTCGGCAGCTACAAAGTGGTACCGGTGATTACCGTGATTTCCACTTTCGGTCTGGTCTTTGCTTCCGTCTACTCGCTGGCTATGCTGCACCGCGCCTATTTCGGTAAAGCTAAAACCGAGATTGCTGCAAAAGAACTGCCAGGGATGTCGCTGCGTGAACTGTTTATCGTCCTGTTGCTGGTCGTGCTTCTGGTGCTGTTGGGCTTCTTCCCGCAGCCGATTCTGGACACGTCACATTCTGCGATGAGTAACATCCAGCAGTGGTTTGTTAATTCCGTTACTACTACAAGGCCGTAATTCGCCATGACAATAACTCCACAACAACTGATCGCGCTATTACCGCTGCTGATCGTCGGCTTGACGGTGGTGGTTGTGATGCTCTCCATTGCGTGGCGACGCAATCACTTCCTCAATGCCACGCTGTCGGTACTGGGGCTTAACGCTGCGCTGGTTTCGCTCTGGTTCGTCGGTCAGGCGGGCGCAATGGATGTGACGCCGCTGATGCGCGTTGACGCCTACGCCATGTTCTACACCGGGTTGGTGCTGCTGGCGAGCCTTGCCACCTGTACCTTTGCCTATCCGTGGCTTGAGGGCTACACCGACAACAAGGAAGAGTTCTACCTGCTGGTGCTGATTGCGGCCATGGGCGGCATTCTGCTGGCGAACGCCAACCATCTGGCGGCGCTGTTCCTTGGTATTGAACTGATTTCTCTGCCGCTGTTCGGGCTGGTGGGCTATGCCTTCCGTCAGAAACGCTCACTGGAAGCCAGTATCAAGTACACCATTTTGTCCGCCGCTGCCTCGTCGTTCCTGCTGTTCGGTATGGCGCTGCTGTACGCACAGTCCGGCAACCTGTCTTTCGTCGCGCTCGGTAAGAGTCTTGGCGATAACATGCTCCACGAACCGCTGCTGCTGGCGGGTCTGGGGATGATGATTGTTGGTCTGGGCTTCAAGCTTTCACTGGTGCCTTTCCACCTGTGGACGCCGGACGTTTACCAGGGTGCGCCTGCGCCGGTTTCAACCTTCCTGGCCACCGCCAGCAAGATTGCTATCTTTGGCGTGGTGATGCGTCTGTTCCTGTACGCCCCGGTGGGCGACAGCGAAGCGGTACGCGTGGTGCTGGGCCTTATTGCCTTCGCTTCCATCATCTTCGGTAACCTGATGGCGCTGAGCCAGACCAACATCAAGCGTCTGCTCGGTTACTCCTCAATCTCTCACCTCGGCTACCTGCTGGTGGCGCTGATTGCTCTGCACAGCGGTGAGATGTCGATGGAAACCGTCGGCGTGTATCTGGCCGGTTATCTGTTCAGCAGCCTCGGCGCATTTGGCGTAGTGAGCCTGATGTCCAGCCCATACCGTGGCCCGGATGCTGAATCGCTGTTCGCCTACCGTGGTCTGTTCTGGCACCGTCCGATTCTGGCGGCAGTGATGACCGTGATGATGCTGTCTCTGGCCGGTATTCCAATGACGCTCGGCTTTATCGGTAAGTTCTACGTGCTGGCCGTGGGTGTGCAAGCGCATCTGTGGTGGCTGGTAGGTGCCGTGGTTGTCGGTTCCGCGATTGGTTTGTACTACTACCTGCGCGTAGCCGTGAGCCTGTACCTGAGCGCGCCGGAAAAACCAAACCGCGATGCGCCATCGAACTGGCAGTACAGCGCGGGCGGGATTGTGGTGCTTATCTCCGCACTGCTGGTGCTGGTGCTGGGTATTTATCCGCAGCCGCTGATTAGTATTGTTCAGCTGGCGATGCCGCTGATGTAATCCAGCGTGATGATGTGAAAAACCGCCGATTTATCGGCGGTTTTTTTATGCGTGAAAACGTGTAGGGTATTCGCGTATGAATCTGAATGGAGCAACGAATGAGAACGCAAAAACGGTGCCTGGGGCACGTCGCCATCGTGGTCGACGACTACGACCGCGCGATTGAGTACTACACGGATAAACTAGGGTTCACGCTTGTTGAAGATACGCCACAGCCGGGCAAACGCTGGGTAGTGGTATCACCCAACCCGGAAAGCGACTGTAATCTGCTGCTGGCGCGCGCGTCCAACGAACGGCAGGAAGGTTTTATCGGCAACCAATGCGGTGGAAGAGTCTTTCTGTTCCTACAGACCGATGATTTCTGGCGCGATTACCATGCCATGAAGGCGAAAGGCGTGCATTTCTGTGAAGCGCCGCGTGAGGAGGAGTACGGTACGGTGGTGGTGTTTGAAGATCTGTATGGCAACCGCTGGGATCTTTATCAGAACGCGTAGCCCGCGTAACAACAGGCGATCATGGCGATCGCCTGCATGTTATGACGTTACTTCGCCGCCAGCTCGCGACGAATGATTTCCGCCCCCGCGCTCAGCGCGTTGAGCTTGCCCTGGGCCACGTGGCGCGGCAGAGGTGCCATGCCGCAGTTGGTTGACGGGTAGAGCTTATCGGCATCGACAAATTGCAGCGCTTTACGCAGCGTGTCGGCCACTTCCTCGGCGGTTTCAATGGTGTGGTTTGCCACATCAATCGCCCCCACCATCACTTTTTTACCGCGAATCAGTTCCAGTAAATCCATCGGTACGCGTGAGTTATGGCACTCCAGTGAGATGATATCAATCGACGACTGCTGGAGTTTAGGGAACGCTTCTTCATACTGGCGCCACTCTGAACCCAGGGTCTTTTTCCAGTCGGTATTCGCTTTAATGCCGTAGCCGTAGCAGATGTGCACTGCGGTTTCGCACTTCAGCCCTTCAACGGCTCTTTCTAATGCGGCAATGCCCCAGTCGTTCACTTCATCAAAGAACACGTTAAAAGCCGGTTCATCAAACTGGATAATATCCACGCCCGCCGCCTCTAATTCGCGAGCTTCCTGATTGAGAATTTTGGCAAATTCCCAGGCCAGTTTTTCACGGCTTTTATAGTGGTTATCGTAAAGCGTATCGATCATGGTCATCGGCCCCGGCAGTGCCCATTTGATAGGCTGGCTGGTGAGCTGGCGTAAGAATTTCGCATCTTCCACGAACACCGGTTTTTGGCGTTCAACGGCGCTGACCACCGTGGGCACGCTGGCGTCATAACGATTGCGAATTCTCACGGTCTCGCGCTTTTCAAAATCAACGCCGCTTAAGTGCTCGATAAACGTGGTGACAAAGTGCTGGCGCGTTTGCTCACCGTCGCTGACGATATCAATTCCGGCGTGAAGCTGTTCGGCTAAAGACAGACGCAGAGCATCCTGTTTGCCTTCAATTAACGCTTCGTTTTGCAACTTCCACGGAGACCACAGGGTTTCCGGTTGTGCAAGCCATGAAGGTTTCGGCAGGCTACCGGCAGTCGATGTTGGCAGTAATTTTTTCATAATAAATGACCTTATATTCTGTTTTAATCAAATAGCGTACTGAGCAGACCACTGTTCAAGGATTTGCTTATAGGGTTTGATAAAGTGCTCTTCCGTGAATTTGCCCTGTTCAATCGCTAATTGGCTACGCTCTTCCCGATCGTAAACAATCTTGGTTAATGAATGATCCTGGTGATTAAGGCTCGGCTGGAAATAGTATCCGGCCGCAGAGTTTGCATTATAAATTTCAGGTCGATAAATCTTCTGGAACGTTTCCATGGTGCTGATGGTCGCGATCAGTTCGAGATCCGTGTAATCACTCAGCAAATCACCAGCGAAGTAGAAGGCTAACGGCGCCACGCTGTTTTTAGGCATAAAGTAACGCACCTTTAAGCCCATTTTGCTGAAATATTTTTCCGTCAGCGAAGTACCGTGCTGCTGATATTCAATGCCTAATACAGGATGGCGATTACCGGTTTGTTCATAGTTGTTTTTGTTGGAAATACTCAGGCAGATCACCGGTGGTTTGTGAAAACTTGCCTGGAATTCCGCTGAGCGGATGAAATGCTTAAAGATATTGCCATGCAAATCGCCAAAATTCTCCGGGATGCTGAATTCAGGCAGGTTTTTATTGTGGTCTAACAATAAAACGCTAAAGTCATAATCCCGCACATAAGAGGAGAAGTTATTCCCCACAATCCCTTCGATGCGCTCATGGGTTTTCTTATCAATAATATTGGTTTGGAGTATTTCGATCGCCGGGAAAGCGTCAGCATTGTCCCCAATATTCATTTCCACGGAGATGATTTCCAGCTCAACAGAATAACGATCGCTCTTTGGGTTATCCCAATGTGCTAACGTATTAAAGCGGTTGTTAATCATCACCAGGGTATTGCGCAGGTTCTCCTGACGATCTTTGCCACGGGCTAAGTTCGCAAAATTAGTCGTAATACGGGTATTTTCAGAAGGGTTATAATTTTCATCGAAAATACTGCGTGAAATTTTAAATGTAAAATCTGTATTCATCGTAAACCTGCATCCCCGTGCCCGCATAAATGATTGTTACTTATTGATTCAAAATGAATTAATGCTCCGCAGCTCACGGTTTTTCATGTTGCCAACAAGTTAATATGATGTATTTATGCCAGAGCGGATCGATGAGTGAAAGCGACTTAATTTCATTCTACATGAGCCATTTTCATGATCGCTGTAGAAAAAGCCGAGTGTGGTGAATCACGTCCCGGGCGGGCACCCGGGAAGGAGGCAGGATTAAACAACGTGCGTGTTAATGCGTGAAGAATTATCAAGTTGTCTGAGAGCCGGTACCAGGCAGACGCCAGCCGTCGCGATGATGACGGCCACTGCGGCGACCTGCAACACATGGTGGCTGCCGTACTGTGCGGCAAGCGGCCCGGCGACAAGTTCGCCAAAGGGAATGGCGATAAATGAGCCTACCGCATCATAGGCGTAAACCCGCGCCAGTTTTTCCGGCGGAATATGGGTTTGCAACGAATGCGCCCAGGAGACGCCGAAGAGGCCAAAAGCGACGCCAGCCATAAAAAAGGCGGCCATAAGCCACGGCGCTGACGCCGGCAGGCTTAGCAGGAAAATGGGTACCGCGCAGAGGGCTACCAGCATCGCGCCGATAAAAAGATCGCGACGTGGCCGCCAGCGCAGCGCCAGGGTGGAACCGACAATAAGACCCACGCTCTGTGCAGCAATAATTATCCCCCAGCTGGCTCGCCCAAAAGAGGCATCCGCAATCACCGGGCCCAGTACCATCACCAGACCGCTGAATGCGGCATTAATAATGGTAAATTGAACAACAATCGACCATACCCAGGCGCGACTGGCGAATTCATGCCAGCCCTCTTTAAGGTCGTGCAGGATATGGCTTGACGATGAATTCGCCTGGATGGCGGCAATACGAATAAAGAAATATAACGGCGCGGCGGCGGCAAAGCCCAGCGCATCAATCGCCAGCCCCCAGCCGGGCCCGACCGCGCTAATTAAAATACCCCCAAGCGAAGCGCCAATCACCGTGCCGCTATAAATACCCAGCTGGATTAACGCGTTTGCGCCGCGCAAATTCTGTGCCGGAACCGTCTGCGGTACCAGCGCCGACGAGGCGGGTAGGGCAACACCCGCTGCGGCACCGTTAACGGCACCCAGCAACGCCAGGCTTAGTACCGTCGCTGAGCCGTCAAGCACCGACGCGGCAACGATAGCCTGCGAAAGAGCGGCAATCAGGGATGAGGTGACCAGAACGCGGCTACGCGAATAACGATCCGCAAGCACTCCGCCGAGTAGCAGAAATATCACGTTAAACACCGAACGGGATGCCACGACAATCCCTAAATCAGAGACTGACCCGCCAATATCCAGTACCGCAAAGGCGAGCGCAATGGGGGCGATGCCATTGCCTAATACCGTCAGCAGGCGCGCAAAAAAGAGATGGCGAAAAGGGCCAAAATGGAAAGGGTGACGTTTTTTATTATTGCTCTTCATGGTGATTAGGTATCTGGATTCAGGCCTGTACTTTATCACGGGCCGATGTTTTCACCATCGCTATCATCTACCATCCAGCGCTTTTCAGGGTGCAGCGAGCCGGTTTATGTTGCTGGCGATTGACGGCGTGACTTTAAACCGACGTGCCGGGTTCTGAAACTTCTTGCCGCATATTGGTAAATCCTCAAAACACTTCTATAGTCGAACACAGTTTCTACGTAACAGGATTTATCAATGCGCTTTAACGGACTGACTAAAGGTTTCTTTGTATTAGTACTTGCTCTCGTCACCTGGGCATTTTTTGATGTGCTATCTCCTTATTTCTCCGCCATTTTATGGGCCGCGATATTAACCGTGGTGTTTAACCCGGTAAAAAATAAACTGCGCACCGCGCTTGGCGATCGCAATGGGCTGGCGTCTTTGCTGACTATCGGCATTATCTGCCTGATTGTGTTTATTCCGTTGATGGCGATGCTATCGTCACTCGCGCTTGAACTCAGCATGCTGGATAGCAAGCTGCAGCAAAGCACCTCGAAATTCCCGGAGGTGGTGTCGAGTATTTTTTCTCACCTTCCTCGCTGGGCGAAAGGTTTCCTGATTGAGCACAATCTGGACAGCGCGACGCAAATTCAGAAAAAACTCTCGGAATTCGCCTTACAGGGTGGGCAGTATCTCGCTGGCAGCGCATTCCTTATCGGTAAAGGCACATTTGGGTTTGCCATCAGCTTTGGCATTATGCTGTATCTGCTGTTTTTCCTGCTCAAAGATGGGCCATATCTGGTACGCCAGATTCTGGACTCATTGCCGCTTTCTGATTTTGTAAAACAGCATCTGTTTTCCAAGTTTGTCGGCGTGACCCGGGCTACGGTAAAAGGGACGGCGGTGGTGGCCGCGGTGCAGGGGACGCTCGGCGGCATTGCTTTTGCGATAGTTGGCATCGACGGCAGCATTTTGTGGGGCGTGTTGATGGCCTTCCTCTCTTTGGTTCCCGCCGTGGGCTCAGCCATTATCTGGGTACCGGCGGCGATTTACCTCTTTGCGACTCACCAATTGTGGCAGGGGCTGTTTATCGTGGGTTTCTTCGTGGTGGTTATCGGCCTCGTGGACAATATCCTGCGCCCGCTGCTGGTGGGGAAAGATACCAAAATGCCTGACTACCTGATTCTGATTACTACCCTTGGCGGGATGGAGATTTACGGCATTAACGGTTTTGTTATCGGCCCGCTTATTGCTGCGCTTTTCCTGGCCTGTTGGAACCTGTTCTCCGGGCGGGATCATGCGGGTAACGCTGAATCGCTGGACGAAGAATTTATTGAAGAGGGTAAAAACCCGCCAGAATTGTAATGTAAAGACGACAACTTAAGGCGACCTCGGTCGCCTTTTTTTTCACCTAAAATCAGGCGTTTTCTATAATTCAATCAGGCCTCACTATTTTCGTCGTAAAAGGAAACATCCGGTGCGAATTGCCACGATCACAAACTGGGCCTATAGCGCGACGGTCTGTCTCACCCTGGCTTCAGGTATCGTCATGCTGATGGCGTCAAACGCAGACAATACCGAGCGGCGGGCGGTAGAACAGCGGCAGATTTTTGACCAGCTCACAGACGCGGTGGACGAGGATGCCTGGGCGCTGTCCGATTTGGCACGCCTGTACGTTATTGGTAAAGACCCGGAAGTTCTCAACGCCTATCGACAACATGAATCGGGGCTCAAAACAATCGACAGGCGAATGGCGGTGCTAAAAGATGCGGGGGCGAGCGGGGAAGAGCTTGCGTTATTGCGCTCGGGGCTTGAAGTCGTCGACGCCTTACAAGACGAGCAGCAAACCGCGCTTAACGATATCGCCAATGGCGAAGAGAAACAGGCCGTTTCACTGCTGTACGGCAAAATTTATGAACAGCAATTGGATCTGGCGCAGGATCGCATCGACCACTTTCATCAGATGCTGGATAACCGTGCCCGCAACGCCATTGCGGATGCGACGAAGATGTCGCGCACGCTGCGTACCTTGTCCGAGGTGATGGTGGGGTTGACGGCGCTGCTGTTTTTATTCGTTCTCGGCTTTATTTTAAAACGTCGCGTATTGCGCCCGGTCGTGCGTCTGAGCGACGTGGTTCATCGTCTGGCCTCGCAGGATTATGCGGTGGAAACGCCCAACTTTAACCAGATTGATGAAATTGGCGATATGGCGCAGGCGATCCGCATTTTCCGCGAAAATGGCCTGGTGCGGCAGCAGCTTGAGAGAGAGCGTGATGCCGACTGGGCAATACGCGAGTTGCTTGCGCGCATGACCCAACGCTTGCAGGGCTGTGAAAATTTAGCCGATGTGGTCAACGTTGCAGAGCTTTTCGCGCCGAATATTGCCCCGGGTATTGCCGGACGGCTGTATATTCTTGACCGCGATCCCTGGCAGATGCGCTGCGTGGCCCAATGGCTTGCTCCAAAGGGCAGCGCGGAGCCATTTCATCCAGATGAATGCTGGGCGGTACGCCGTGGGCAAAGTCATCCGCCGGTTCACGGTGAGCCGGATATTGCGTGCTACCACCTTCCTGAGCTGTCTCATGACGAGACCTTATGCGTGCCGTTAATCGCCCAGGGTGAGGCTATCGGCCTGCTCTCATTCCAGAATCTGAATCATGAAACAGCACCTTCCCGCGCCTATCTGGAGCTGATGGCTGAAGCGCTCGGGCTGGCGCTCGCCAATCAGCGGCTACGTGAAGCCCTGCTGGAGAAAGCCCTTTACGACCCGCTGACTGGCTTACGTAATCGTCATCATCTGGACGATACGTTGAGCAACCAGCTAAGTCAGGCGATGCGCAACAAAGAGCCGCTCAGTTGCCTGATGATTGATATCGATCACTTTAAAACCATTAACGACACTTATGGCCACGAGGCGGGTGATGGGGTGATTAAAAGCGTCGCCGCTATCATTCAGCGGGTGGTCAATAAAAGCGGGATGGCCTTCCGCTACGGCGGTGAGGAGTTTTTAGTGTTGCTCAACGGCATGGATGACGCGGCCGCAAATCGTATCGCTACCGATATCTTTAACGGCGTGCGAGAAATGACGCTGCGCTTTGGGGTATCCGATATTGGCCATGTGGATGTGTCTATCGGTATTGCGAGCTACCCGGAGCATATTCAGAGCGATAACCTGCTGCGTGCTGCAGACGTGGCGCTGTACCGCGCCAAAGAGCTGGGGCGTTCGCGCATAGTGAGTTTCGGCATGCTGGAACAGCCCCTTTTATGAGGGGCTGTGGGTGATATGGGCGCTCGGCAGCAGCATTTCCATTAAATCCCGGGCCACCTCAACCTCGCTCATCCCGCTTTGCACTTTTTCCCGCAGTCGCGTGGCATCGTTAATGCCTTGCTTAACGTAGGCGGACAGATAGCTCAGCACCTTTCTATCCTCGATATTGGCGCCATTTTCAAGCGTATCGAACATATGCTGGATATGCGCGCTTAAGGGAATGCGTACCCGCTTCGTGATGTCGATATACTGCGCTTCAAAACCGTATCGTTGGGCTTGAAAAGCATTGGTTTGGGTCACCGCGTTGCGCGCCTGGGCACCAGACACCCGGTTTTTCAGTAAATATTTCACCAATAGCTGTGCATAGCCCCCTAACATGGCGGCATGGAAGAGGGTCAGGGGAGTATCACAGACGCGAATCTCTATCGTCCCAAGTTCAGGTTTTGGCCTCACTTCCCAATAAATATCCTTTTGCGAATGAATCACCTCAAGCTCCGTACACTCTTCTACGTAACCTATAAATTTCTCCCAGTTATCGATATCACGCTCAATCAGGCCAAAGGTATGGAAAGAGTTCAGGGCGCTAAAACGGGAGCTGGCAAAACCGGTATCTTCAGACTGGTAGTAAGGTGACGATGCGCTTAGCGCGATAAAATGCGGCAGATAGGGAATGAGGGCATGGCAAAGATAGATGGCCTCATCGCCTGAGCCCACGCCGACATGAATATGTTGACCGAAAACGCAGGACAATTTGGCTAAAAAACCTTGCTGCTGGTGAAGTTCGGCATAACGTTTGGTGGGCGTTATCGTCTGATTTTTCCAGATATTGCTAAAATGTCGCCCCCCTCCGCACAGCCCACACTGTTTCTCTTTGGCGATCGTCGCGACCTTTCGGGCGAGCGCATTGATTTCTTCGTACAGGGGAAACGGACTATCGTGCACCGAAGAGTTCAGCTCAATGGTGGACAGCGTTAACTCTTTTTTAATATGGGGATCATCGTTACACAGCGAAATAATTTCCAGGCTTTTATCGGAAAGATGCCCGTCGGCGAGATTAATCAGTTGTAGCTCAAGTTCAATACCCAGACTGCGGGTGGCTGATGATCTAAAGGGGATATCGTTCATGGGTTAACCTTGTTGTAATATACCCGTCATACTTCAAGTTGCAGGTGCGTTGGCTACGCTCCCTCACCCCAGTCACTTACGAGAGTAAGCTCCTGGGGATTACTGAGGGACATCCCTGTCCCTCACCAGAGGCCAGCCTTTGGCTGATCAAATTCGTTCCTGACGAATTTGTCGCTCCCTTGCCGCCTTCCTGCAACTCGAATTATTTTGGGTATAGAACCTGAGAACAATTTATCGACGAAATAATTATCTAACGCAGATAAACCAGCTGAGTCCTGAAACCACCGGGGGGATAATTTTTATTTGCCCATAGTCCTGCGCTGAAGATATTAACGAGGAATAATAAAGCTAAATATTATGATGGTGAGATTAACCGTGAGTAAATATAGATAACCCTATAATTATAGCTGTAAATCAGGTATTCACAAGTTTTAATGATTTAAAATAAAATGCATAACAAACAATGGCTTGTATGAGATTACAGGCCGCGCTATTTTTCTTTTTTTTTGATAAAGGTATATTCCTAAAGAAAAAATATATTGGCAGTTGACTGGCTACATTAAACATTCCCGACTAGGATTTAATGTTCGTTATTAATTTGTTTTTTTAAACTGGCGCTGAGGCAATGTCATGAAAAAGAAAAATACCCCACTGAATGATGCAAAGGCAAGCCGCTCATTAGTAAAAGAAAATACCGTTATCCACGACGATCCTCTACACCTGACAAACACCGCTCCTGCCGATAATTCTCATATTCCTGATAGTGCTCCCACACCTCCTGGAAAGCAGCCAACTGCTCCCGGTAGTTTAAAAGACGGCAGCAAGAGCAATGAAAAAATCCAGCAGCTTGAAGCCCACCGAAAATACGATGACAAGCGTTCTTTGACCACCAATCAGGGCACGAAAATCGCCGACGATCAGAACTCGTTAAAGGTCGGCAGCCGAGGACCGACGCTGCTCGAAGATTTTATTATGCGGGAGAAAATCACCCATTTTGATCATGAACGAATTCCTGAGCGTATCGTTCATGCTCGCGGCTCGGCCGCCCATGGTTATTTTGAGCTTTATAAAAGTCTTGCCGACGTGACCAAGGCAGATTTTCTGCAACACACCGGCGTACAGACGCCCGTCTTTGTCCGTTTCTCCACGGTACAGGGTTCAAGAGGGTCGGCGGATACCGTGCGTGACATCCGTGGCTGGGCCACAAAATTCTATACCCAGCAGGGTGTATTCGATTTAGTGGGTAACAACACCCCCATCTTTTTCATTCAGGATGCGATTAAATTCCCGGATTTTGTTCATGCGGTAAAACCGGAACCACACAATGAAATCCCTCAGGGGGCGAGCGCCCATGATAGTTTCTGGGACTACGTCTCCTTGCAGCCTGAAACGCTGCACAATGTGATATGGGCAATGTCCGACCGCGGGATTCCGCGCAGCTACCGGACGATGGAAGGTTTCGGTATTCATACCTTCCGCCTGATTAACGCCGAGGGCAAAAGCACCTTTGTTCGCTTCCACTGGAAGCCGGTTGCGGGGAAAGCATCCTTACTGTGGGACGAGGCGCAAAAGCTGGCGGGTAAAGACGCTGACTTCCACCGTCGCGATCTCTGGGAAGCTATTGAAGCCGGAGATTATCCAGAGTATGAGCTGGGTTTACAGCTCATTCCAGAAGAGGACGAATTCAAATTCGACTTCGATATTCTCGACCCTACCAAGCTTATCCCGGAAGAATTAGTCCCGGTGCAGCTTGTCGGTAAAATGGTGCTAAACCGCAACCCCGATAATTTCTTTGCGGAAACGGAACAGGTTGCGTTCCACCCCGGACACATTGTTCCCGGGATTGATTTTTCCAATGACCCGTTATTGCAGGGGCGACTGTTCTCCTATACCGACACCCAGATTAGCCGCCTTGGCGGGCCTAATTTCCATGAAATTCCGATTAACCGCCCGGTCTGCCCTTATCACAATCTCCAGCGTGACGGCATGCATCGTATGGAAATTAATACTAATCCGGCAAACTACAGCCCAAATTCCATCAACAATAACTGGCCGCGAGAAACGCAGTCCTCGCAGGAAAACGACGGTTTCTCCAGCTATCCTGAACGTGTAGAGGCCAGCAAAGTTCGCGAGCGTAGCCCTTCCTTCCTCGAATACTATTCGCAACCGCGGCTTTTCTGGTCAAGCCAGACGCCGGTGGAACAACAGCACATTATCGATGCCTTCTCCTTCGAATTAGGAAAAGTAGCGCGTGCCTACATTCGTGAGCGCGTTGTCGATCACCTGACGCGCATTGATACGACGCTGGCACAAAAAGTGGCGGAAGAGCTTGGCATTACCCTGACTGATGAGCAGCGTAACGTCAGCCCACCTAAACCCGTCAACGGGCTTGAGCGTGATTTGTCGTTAAGTCTGTATGCGCAGCCGGGCGGCAGTATTAAAGGGCGTATCGTCGCGCTGCTGCTGGCGGATAACGTGGATGCCACCGATGTGTTAACCACCCTCCAGGCGCTGAAAAAGAAAGGCGTACATCCAAAACTGCTGGCTCAGAAGCTGGGCAATATTACCGCCAGCGATGGCTCAACCCTGGCGATTGATGCCACCTTTGCGGGAACGCCGTCTATCACCCTCGATGCGGTGATTGTGCCGGCCGGCGTCGGCCCTGCGCTATTGAAAAGCGGGGAGGCAAAACATTATCTGCTGGAAGCCTATCGGCATTTAAAAGTCATTGGCCTTAGCGGCGACTCCCGCGAGCTAAAAGCCCTATGGCAGGCGGAAGATGCTGAGGAAGGCGTTATCCTTGATAAAGCCATCTCAAATGCCACGATGAATAAATTCTTTACCGCGCTGAGTGCGCACAGAGTCTGGAGCCGTAGCGACAAAGCCGCCTCGATACCAGCCTAACCTCAAAGGTGCTGCCGTCTTAGACGTAGCACCTTAATTCACCCCTGCAAAATCTGGAGGAATCATGGCATCGAGCTCACAACCCGCTCAGCAGCAATCGCGCCAGCCTGGATTGGAAAAAGACATGGTTCCACCGCCGCTCTATGACGACCCCTCATACCGCGCCTGCGACAAACTTGCCGGAAAAGTCGCGCTGGTCACCGGTGGCGATAGCGGTATCGGCCGCGCGGTGGTCATCGCTTACGCTAAAGAAGGGGCGAAAGTAGCGATTGTGTATTTAGATGAGGATCAGGACGCTCGTGAAACGCAACGTAGTGCCGCCCATTACGGCGCAGAGGTGCTGTTATTGCGCGGCGACTTACGTGACCGGCAATTTATTAAAGATGCCGTGGGGAAAACCGTTGAGACATTTGGCAAGCTGGATATTCTGGTCAATAATGCCGGGGAGCAACACCCACAGGATGAACCAGAACACATAACCGAAGAACAGCTTGAAAAAACATTTCAGACCAATTTTTTCAGCATGGTGATGCTCTCTCTGGAAGCCTTAAAATATCTGCCTGCGGAAGGCGCGATTATTAATACCACTTCTGTGACCGCCTATCATGGTAATCCGACATTAATCGATTATTCGTCAACGAAAGGCGCGATTGTCTCCTTTACCCGTTCCTTAGCATTGAAACTCAGCGAGCGTAATATTCGTGTCAATGCGGTGGCTCCCGGCCCTATCTGGACGCCGTTAATTCCCTCTACGTTCAGCGCAAAGGAAGTGAAAAAATTTGGTGAAAACACGCCGATGAAACGTCCAGGGCAACCCAGTGAGCTTGCTCCGGCCTACGTTTATCTAGGCTGTAATGACTCTTCCTATATGACCGGGCAAACCTTGCATATTAACGGTGGTGTTATAGTGAATGGTTAATCTTAACATGGCGACCGATAAAAATATTTATCGGTCGCCACGCTGAAAGGCGCCCGCGATTTGACGGTAGATTACCAATACATCGCTAAATAAAATACTCCGATAACAATAATGATCCCCGCAATAATATAGGCCTGATACGGGCGAGGGGGCTTTTTGCCACTTTTTGACGACGGATCCTGATTGTTATTTCGTTCAGTCATAATCAAATACCTCATATTGTGAGTAAAGAATCGGCTGATGTATTAATCATAATAGATTTCTCACAATTCGAGGAAATAAATACGGCGGGGAAGCAAAAAACCTCCATCGATGTAGCAAAAAAGAGCGGGGGCGGGCGCGGGTTGTGAGTTTTGGTATGCTGGAAAGCGGCAAGGGAGCGACAAATTCGTCAGGAACGAATTTGATCAGCCAAAGGCTGGCCTCTGGTGAGGGAGCGTAGCCAACGCACCTGCAACGTGAAGTATGACGGGTATATTTGGTTTTATTATTGAGAAAATCAACGGACATATAGCCATCCGGGTGTGTAAGTGGTTAAAATAAAAAATATAATCGTTGCTAAAACAATTTCGCTATGTCTTAATGACGTCATCGGTTTGAAATTCAGACCTTATGAAAGCAGTTTTAGTAAAGCAGTCCTCAGTTCAAGCGTTATCCATCGATACCCTTATTCATGAGTCCTCTTCTAAGTGCCAAATAAGCCACTCGAAATACAGGCCATCATCGTCACCTTGAGTGACTCATTAATTAAGGAATTATCTATGTCTAATAAAATGACTGGTTTAGTAAAATGGTTTAACGCAGATAAAGGTTTTGGTTTCATTACTCCTGACGACGGCAGCAAAGATGTATTCGTACATTTCTCTGCAATCCAGAGTGACAACTTCAAAACGCTTGATGAAGGTCAGAAAGTCTCCTTCACCATTGAAAACGGCGCTAAAGGCCCAGCAGCGGGTAACGTTTCTCCGCTGTAAGTCGCGCCCATTATCAGTGATGTTTACAAAAGCGATGATGGCTTTAGCCTGAGCAGATAAGTGTTACTGATAATAAAATTAACCCGCCATGTGCGGGTTTTTTTATTACATTTATCTCAGTTTACGGTGAATAAAAGTGAGCAATAACCTAATTAAACGTGTATGGTGACATTCCCTTAAATCAGGAGATGCCTATGTCAGAACGTAAAAACGCACAAACCCGCCGCAATTACTTAGTTAAATGCCCATGTCCTAACTGTTCAAAAGATTCTGAACATAGCTTTAGCCGCGTCCAAAAAGGGGCTCAACTTGTCTGCCCTTATTGCAGTTCTTTATTCAAATCAACACAGCGATCCTAACAATCTCGCATTTGCCAGATGATCAGGGTAATTTTCGAAAACCAACTCATTTGGCAATAAATTTCGACTGATGCAAATTCATCTCAGTCACGCACATGATGATTTGAACGACAGCTTTATGGCTTACGCTCGGGAAAATTAATATTTCCCGTGATAACACGTCAGCTATAAACGCAAAATCCGCCGGTAGGTATCCATCGACGGAATTTTTAAACGCATTTTTGCCTCGCGTGGTGAAATTTTGCAGTCGTTTATCGCACCGCGTGCAGCGTACTTTCCCCTCTACCGCTGGCTTTATTGAGCACCTGCTCAATCACCGAGGCCAGCTCGTTAATCTCAAATTTCGCCACATAGCCGTCGGCATTCACCTTGCGGATATGATCCTCGTTCGCATTGCCCGACAGCGACGAGTGGATCACCACCGGAATATTTTTCAGACGGGGATCGGTCTTGATCTTGCGGGTGAGGGTGAAGCCGTCCATCTCTGGCATCTCAAGGTCGGTTAACACTAGCGCGATTTTATCGCTTACCGGAACGCCCTCTTTTGCCGCTTCTTGTGCCAGCAGCTCAATCTTTTCCCAGGCCTCTTTACCGGTGACGTGCAGTAGGGCAGGGATATTCATCGCCTTCAGCCCTTTTTCGAGCATGGCGCGCGCGACTTTAGAATCTTCTGCCACAATCGCCGTCGCCCCAGGTTTAATATTGAACTGGCGCGGACTCAGTTCCTTGGCGTGCAGATCGTGGTTGGCGGGGGTGATGTCATACAGAATTTGCTCAACGTCGATAACCATCGCCAGATTGTTACTCTCCTGATGATCGTCAAGGCAGGCAATGCTGGTAATGTACTTGCCGTTTACCGCTTTCTCGGCGGTATGGATTTGCGTCCAATCGAGGCGAGTGATGTTTTCTACCGACTCCACGGCAAACGCCTGAACGCTGCGCGCGTACTCGGTGATCAGCAGAATATTAAGCCCGTTGGTCGGTTTACAACCGGCGACGGCGGCGAGATCGATAACCGGGATAATCTGGTCGCGAATGTTCACCATCCCCATCAGCGGCGGCTTAATACCGGCCGGACGGGTGAAGCTCGGCATCGGCACAATTTCCCGCAGCTTAAAGACGTTAATGCCGTACAGCTCAGAAGCCTCGCTCTGTGACGCTGCGCCCAGCCGGAACAGCAGCAGTTCGAAACGGTTGGACAGCGTCAGGTTAGCCCTGTCGTCAATCTCTTTCTGGAAGTTATCCATGGTGCCCTCAGCGTGATAAAGCGAAATCGCATTAGCTGAGTTATCGGCACCAAAGGGCAAAACGTTATGGCAGCGTGAAGGTAGAAAAATCCTCAGCCAGTTCGCACGCCGGGAATACGCTCTGGCATTCGGCCAGCAGCCGACGACAGCCCTCGGCGTCGTAGCGCGAGCTGACGTGGGTGATAATCAACCGCTTCACGTTAGCCGCCAGCGCCAGCTGCGCGGTTTGCTCGCTCGAAGAGTGACCCCGGCTGTTGGCTTTCTCCGCCATCACTGCCTCAAGCGTCGCCTCATGGACCATCAGGTCGACATCCCGCGCCAGCTCAAGCGCCGCTTCGCAAGGCGCGGTATCGCCAAAAATGGCTATTTTTTTGCCGGGCGTGGCCGGAGCGAGAAAATCGGCGCCGTTCACCGTGCGACCATCGGCAAGCGTAATGGTCTCACCGGCCTTAAGGCGCTGGAACAGAGGGCCGAACGGCACGCCCGCCGCAATTAACCGTTTGGCATCCAGCGCGCCCGGCTTGTCATGTTCTTCGACGCGAAAACCGTAACACTCTACCGGGTGTTCTAAGGGATAAGCGCTAACCTGACGCAGGCCGTCATCGAGAATTTTACCCGCGCTGATGTCGACAATCTCCAGCGGGAAGTCTGTCCAGGAGCCGCTCAGGCGCAGGCTGGTCTCCACATACTCTTTAATCCCCTTTGGCCCATAGATTGTCAGCGGTTGCATATTGCCCGCCATTGACCGGCTACAGATAAGCCCCGGCAGGCCGAACAGATGGTCGCCATGCAGATGGCTAATGAAAATGCGCTCGATTTTTCCCGGATGAAACGCGGTGCGCAGCAGCTGGTGCTGCGTCCCTTCGCCGCAGTCGAAAAGCCACAGCCCCGGCTGCGTTGGGTGTTGCAGTTGCAACAACATTGCTGTTACGTTGCGGGTTCGGGTTGGCACGCCCGCGGATGTGCCTAAAAACGTCAATTGCATAGTGCCGCGCCCTCTGGCGGTAAAAAAGGTCTAAGGAGCCTACCATGATTCGCTGGCAAGATTTGCACCATTCTGAACTCACCGTCCCGGCGCTGTACGCACTGCTGAAATTACGCAGCGAAGTTTTTGTGGTCGAGCAGGCCTGCATTTATCTGGATATCGACGGTGACGATCTGATTGGCGAAAACCGCCATCTTCTTGGCTGGAAAGGTGACGAGCTTGTGGCCTACGCCCGTATTCTGGTCAGCGAGGCGGCGTTTGAACCGGTGACGATTGGCCGGGTGATTGTCAGCCCTGCGGTACGCGGCGAACGTCTGGGTTATCAGCTAATGGAACGGGCGCTCGATAGCTGCCAGCAGCGCTGGCCCGACCGCGCTATCTATCTTGGCGCCCAGGCGCATCTTCGCGACTTCTATGCCCATTTCGGTTTTATCACCGTGACCGACGTTTACGATGAAGACGGCATCCCGCACATCGGCATGGCGCGTGAGATTCAGCCCTCTTAAGCCACAATCCTGTCTATAGTAAAAGGCAAAGCGCATTGTTTTTCAGTGCGATATTGCCTTACGGTCCTTTCGCTCCCTAATCGTGGGTACTGCTTTTTACCCTTAGTACCCCGTATACTATGTGGCTTTTATGATAGGGAGGTTCGCGTGCAGTCCATTTTAACGGCATTGCAAAGCCTGTCGGAGCATCTGGCCGACGATTTTCCCGCGTTGCCCGGCACGCGAATCATTGAAGTCTCCTTCCCCTTAAACGACGCTTTTGATCCGTTGGCCTGGCTTAGCGGGCAGACGATATGGCCGCAGTTTTACTGGCAGCAGCGCAACGGCCACGAGGAGATCGCCGCGCTTGGCGCAGTCGTGACTTTTTCATCGCTGGCGCAGGCCAACGACTTCCTGGCGACGCAGGAACGTGACGATATACGTATCTGCGGTGTGAATGCTTTTGAACCTCAGCAGGGCGTGCTGTTCTTACCGCGCCTGGCGTGGCGGCGCGAAGCGGGGCGAGCGGTTTTGCGCCTCAATTTGTGGAGCGACAGCTCGCTGCACGTTGATGCCGAGCGCGCGCGCGAATGCCTGGCAGAACTTTCAGTGCATCATGCCGCTACGGAATTGACGCTACGCCAGAATCGAGAAGTTCATCGCCCGGACAAACCGGGCTGGTGCCACTCTATTGCTAAGGCGACGCAGGCGATTCGCGACGGTGAATTTACTAAAGTGGTGCTGGCGCGGGCGACGGATCTCACCTTCAGCGCCGCGCCCGATGCCGGTGCGCTGATGGCCGCCAGTCGCCGGGTGAATTTCTCTTGCTATCATTTCTTTATGGCCTTTGACGCGAAGCGAACGTTCCTGGGCTCTTCACCGGAGCGCTTATGGCGTCGACGCGGCACCACGCTTGATACTGAAGCGCTGGCGGGAACCGTGGCTGCGCATGATGATGACCTGAAGGCGAAGCAGTTGGGCGATTGGCTGATGCGCGATGATAAAAATCAGCGTGAAAACAGCCTGGTGGTGGAAGATATTCGCCATCGTCTACAGGGCATCGTGCAGACGATGGATGTTTTACCCGCTGAAATTGTTCGACTGCGCAAAGTGCAGCATTTACGTCGCCGCATTCAGGCCGAGCTGGACCTGCCGGATGACACCCGCTGCTTGCTGCAATTGCAGCCGACCGCTGCGGTGGCCGGTTTGCCTCGCGCGTCGGCGCTGGCGTTTATCAACCGCGTTGAACCGTTTAACCGCGAGTGGTATGCCGGGTCAGCCGGATACCTTTCCCGGCGACAGAGCGAATTTTGCGTCACGCTGCGTTCCGCGCAGGTAGAAGGCCACACCCTGCGGCTGTATGCGGGCGCAGGGATTGTTGAAGGCTCAGACCCCGAACAAGAATGGCAGGAAATCGAAAACAAAGCGGCGGGGCTGCGTTCATTACTGTTCTCTGAATAGAACATTATCGATTCATATCAAAATTCTACTATGTCGTAGTATTTATACTGAGTCGCAATACTTGATACCGGACAATTTCATGTCAGTAAGCGCATTTAACCGACGCTGGGCGGCGGTGATCCTTGAAGCATTAACCCGTCATGGCGTGCGGCACATCTGCATTGCGCCGGGGTCACGTTCGACCCCGCTCACCCTGGCGGCGGCGGAAAATCGCACCTTTATTCACCACACGCATTTTGACGAGCGTGGGCTTGGACATCTGGCGCTAGGGCTGGCAAAAGCCAGCCAGCAGCCGGTGGCGGTGATTGTGACGTCCGGTACTGCCGTCGCAAACCTTTATCCTGCGCTGATTGAAGCGGGCCTGACCGGTGAGAAAATTATTCTCCTGACCGCCGACCGCCCGCCTGAGCTGATTGACTGCGGCGCGAATCAGGCGATTCGTCAGCCGGGCATGTTCGCCTCGCATCCTTCTCATACCGTTTCCTTACCGCGTCCAAGCCAGGATATTCCCGCGCGTTGGCTGGTATCGGTGGTTGATGACGCGCTCGGTTCGCTCCACGCGGGCGGTGTTCACATCAACTGCCCATTTGCCGAACCGCTTTATGGCGACATGGACGAAACCGGCCTCGGCTGGCAGCAGGCGCTAGGCAACTGGTGGCAGAGCGACAAACCCTGGCTGCGCGAATCGCTGCATCAGGAAAGCGCCGCGCAGCGCGATTGGTTCTTCTGGCGGCAGAAGCGCGGGGTGATTGTCGCCGGGCGGATGAGCGCGGAAGAGGGCAAGCTGGTTGCCGAATGGGCGAAAACGCTCGGCTGGCCGCTGATTGGCGACGTGCTGTCGCAAACCGGGCAGCCGCTGCCGTGCGCGGATCTGTGGCTTGCCAACCCGGCGGCGACCGCTGAGCTTGAGCAGGCGCAGATCGTGGTGCAGCTCGGCAGCAGCTTAACCGGCAAACGGGTACTGCAATGGCAGTTGGCCTGCGAGCCTGACGAATACTGGCTAGTCGATAATCTCACAGGTCGCCTTGACCCGGCGCATCATCGCGGGCGTCGTCTGGTCTGCGACATTGACCGTTGGCTGGAACAGCATCCGGCTGAAAAGCGCACCCCGTGGGCAACCGCGATCCCGGCCCTTTCCGAGCAGGCCTGGCAGCGGGTGGCTTCGCAAAGCGAACACTTTGGCGAGGCGCAGCTTGCGCACCGCATTCGCCGCTATTTGCCGGAACAAGGTCAGCTTTTTGTCGGTAACAGCCTGGTGGTGCGCTTAATTGATGCCCTGGGGCAGCTTCCGGCCGGCTATCCGGTGTACAGCAATCGCGGGGCCAGCGGTATTGACGGGTTGATTTCAACGGCGGCAGGGGTACAGCGCGGCCGCGCCCGGCCGACGCTGGCTATCGTTGGCGACCTCTCCGCGCTGTATGACCTTAATGCGCTGGCGCTGCTGCGTCAGGTTTCTGCCCCGCTGGTGCTTATCGTGGTCAACAACAACGGCGGGCAGATTTTCTCCCTGCTGCCAACGCCGGTGGAAGAGCGCGAACGCTTCTATGCGATGCCGCAAAATGTTCACTTTGAACACGCGGCGAAAATGTTTGGTCTGCATTATCAGCAACCGCAGGACTGGCAAGCGCTGGAGTCTGCGCTGGACGCCGCCTGGCGCACGCCTGCCACGACGGTTATCGAGCTGGTGGTCAACGACACCGACGGCGCGCAAACGCTGCAACATTTGCTGGCGCAGGTCAGCCAGCTATGATCCTGCATGCCGTCGCCGAACGGGGTGACCCAAAGCAGCCGTGGCTCATTTTTCTGCACGGTTTTTCCGGCGACCATCGTGAATGGCAGCCGGTCGGCGAACGGTTCCCGCAGGCTAACCGGCTGTATGTCGATCTGCCGGGCCACGGCGGCTCGGCTGACGTGCGGGTGGCTAATTTCGCCGCCATGGCCGAGATTCTTAAGGCCACGCTTCTTAGTTACAACATACTTAATTACTGGCTGGTGGGGTACTCGCTGGGCGGGCGGATTGCCATGCACTACGCTTGCTGCTCGCGGGCAGAAGGCCTGGCAGGGGTGATTGTCGAAGGCGGTCACCCGGGGCTGACGCATGCCGAAGAGCGTGATCAGCGGCTGCGTAACGACCAGCAATGGGCGCAGCGCTTTGCCGAACAACCGCTAGCTGAGGTGTTCCACGCCTGGTATCAACAGCCGGTATTTGCCAGCCTGACGGCGGCCCAGCGTGATGCGCTGGTATCGCTTCGCCAGCACAACGACGGTCGTGCGCTGGCAGCAATGCTGCTGGCAACCTCGCTGGCAGTACAGGACGATTTGCGTTCTTCGCTGCGCCAGCGAACTTTCTCTTTCCACTATCTCTGCGGCGAGCGCGACCTCAAGTTTCGGGCTATCGCCGAGGAACTCTCGCTGACTTGCTGCATTATTCGTGATGCCGGGCACAACGCGCACCGGGAAAACCCGGCGGGCGTTGCCGACTGCCTGGCGCAGATTCTGCCTCTCTGACAATAGGACACGTTATGATTTATCCTGATGAAGCTATGCTGTACGCCCCTGCCGAGTGGCACGATTGTTCGGAAGGTTTTACCGATATCCTTTATGAAAAATCGGCTGATGGTATCGCCAAAATTACCATTAACCGTCCGCAGGTGCGCAACGCGTTCCGTCCGCTGACGGTCAAAGAGATGATCCAGGCCATGAGCGATGCGCGCTATGACGACAATGTCGGCGTGATCATCTTAACCGGTGCTGGCGACAAAGCATTCTGCGCTGGTGGCGATCAGAAAGTCCGCGGTGACTACGGCGGATACCAGGACGACAGCGGCGTTCATCACCTGAACGTGCTGGACTTCCAGCGCCAGATCCGCACTTGTCCAAAACCGGTTGTTGCAATGGTGGCAGGCTTCTCCATCGGCGGCGGCCACGTGCTGCACATGATGTGCGACCTGACCATCGCGGCAGATAACGCCATCTTTGGTCAGACCGGCCCGAAAGTGGGCTCATTTGACGGCGGCTGGGGCGCATCTTATATGGCGCGCATCGTCGGTCAGAAAAAAGCGCGTGAAATCTGGTTCCTGTGCCGTCAGTACGATGCGAAAGCCGCGCTGGATATGGGCCTCGTTAACACCGTGGTTCCGCTGGCCGATCTTGAAAAAGAGACCGTACGCTGGTGTCGTGAAATGCTGCAAAACAGCCCAATGGCCCTGCGTTGCCTGAAAGCGGCGCTGAACGCTGACTGTGATGGTCAGGCGGGTCTGCAGGAGCTTGCGGGTAACGCCACCATGCTGTTCTACATGACCGAAGAAGGTCAGGAAGGGCGCAACGCGTTTAACCAGAAGCGTCAGCCTGACTTCAGCAAATTCAAACGGAATCCATAATGCGCAGCGCGCAGGTTTACCGCTGGCAGATCCCGATGGACGCGGGTGTGGTTCTGCGTGAACGGCGGCTGAAAACCCGCGACGGGTTATTCGTCTACCTGCGTGACGGCGAACGTGACGGGTGGGGAGAAATCTCCCCCCTGCCGGGATTCAGCCAGGAAACGCTGGACGATGCACAATCGGCGCTGCTCGCCTGGGCGACGGCCTGGCGGCAGGGTGAAGATTTACCCTTGCCCGAGATTCCCTCTGTGGCCTTCGGGGTAAGCTGTGCGCTGGCGGAGCTGAACGATACGCTGCCGCTGGCGGCTGACTATCGCGCGGCACCTTTGTGTACCGGCGACCCGGATGAACTGGTGGTTAAGCTGGCTGAAATGTCCGGCGAGAAAGTGGCTAAGGTCAAGGTCGGGCTGTATGAAGCGGTACGCGACGGCATGGTGGTCAACCTGCTGCTGGAAGCGATCCCTGATTTGACCTTACGTCTGGACGCCAACCGCGCCTGGACACCGCTGAAAGCCCAGCAGTTCGCCAGATACGTCAACCCGGACTACCGCTCGCGCATCGCTTTTCTTGAAGAACCGTGCAAAACCCGCGACGACTCGCGCGCTTTCGCGCGTGAAACCGGCATTGCCATCGCCTGGGATGAAAGCCTGCGCGAAGCCGATTTCCGTTTTGAAGCCGAGCCCGGACTGCGTGCGGTGGTGATTAAGCCGACGTTAACCGGCAGCCTGGCGCGGGTTCAGGAGCAGGTGTCTGCCGCGCATGCGCTTGGGCTGACGGCGGTAATTAGTTCCTCGCTGGAGTCGAGTCTCGGCCTAACCCAACTGGCGCGCGTTGCCGCCTGGCTGACGCCGCAAACGCTCCCCGGCCTGGATACGCTGAACTTGATGCAGACGCAGCTTATTCGCTGCTGGCCTGAGAGCGTGCTGCCGTGCGGGGCGATTGAGGATATGGAGCCGCTGCTGTGATGTTCGCGACTTGGCCCTGGCGGCACTGGTGTTCACAGCGTGCCGACGCCCCGGCATTACGTCTGGATGACGAAACGCTAAGCTGGTCAACGCTCTGCCAGCGTATCGACCAGCTTGCCGCCGGTTTTCAGGCGCAGGGCGTTAACGTGGGTGACGGCGTGGCGCTTTGCGCGCGCAATCAACCGGATGCGGTGCTGGCCTGGCTTGCGCTGCTCCAGTGCGGCGCGCGTATTTTACCGCTTAATCCGCGTTTGCCAGCCTCGTTGGTTGGCGAACTGCTGCCGGGGCTCACCTTACGGTACCTGCTGAACCTCGAAAGCGATGCGCATTACGGCCTTGCGCCGCTGCGCTGCTTCGCCACTTCCGGCTATATCGACGTTGACTGGCAGGCGCCGCGTTTTGCCTCCATGACTCTCACCTCTGGTTCAACCGGGTTGCCGAAAGCCGCAGTACATTCCTGTCAGGCGCATCTGGCAAGCGCTGAAGGCGTACTGAGCCTGATGCCTTTTGCTCAAAACGACTGCTGGTTGCTGTCGTTACCGCTGTTTCATGTCTCCGGGCAGGGCATTTTCTGGCGCTGGCTGCTGGCGGGGGGGCAGATGGCGATAAGCGAAAAGCCGCTCTCGCAGGCGTTAACCGGCTGCTCCCATGCGTCACTGGTGCCGACACAGCTGTGGCGTTTGCTCAACGATAATCAGCCGTTAACGCTAAAATCGGTGCTGCTTGGCGGCGCGGCCATTCCGGCGGCGCTGACCGAACAGGCGGCGCACCAGGGTATTCACACCTTCTGCGGCTACGGTCTTACCGAGTTTGCATCCACCGTTTGCGCGCGCGAAGCGAACGGCGGCGATGATGTTGGTACGCCGCTGCCGGGGCGCGAGCTGCGTCTGGTCGACGGTGAAATCTGGCTGCGGGCAACCAGTATGGCGGCGGGTTACTGGCGTAATGGCGAGCTAATGCCACTGGTGAATGAGGAAGGTTGGTTTGCGACCCGCGATCGCGGAGAGATACATAACGGCAATCTGCGGGTTATTGGTCGTCTCGACAATCTCTTTTTCAGCGGCGGTGAAGGCATTCAGCCGGAGGAAGTGGAGCGGGTGATTGCCCGGCATCCGGCGGTAACACAGGTCTTTATCGTGCCGGTGGATGATATTGAGTTCGGTCAGCGCCCGGTGGCGGTTGTTGATATCGAGTCGCCGCTGAGTTTTTCTGAACTGGCCGCGTGGGCGAAAGATAAACTGGCCGGCTTCCAGCAGCCTTGCCGCTGGTTATTACTGCCTGAAGAAATGAAAGGGACGGGGATTAAGGTTTCTCGCCATCAGCTTGCGTTGTGGGTTAAAGCCCAGTCGGCGGTATGAATGATTTCTCTTCTGAATCCCATAAATATTAATTATCATTCTTGTGAATGAATTGGTCTCAATTCGTTACAATCCGAAGGATTATTAGCCGTTTAGCACATTGAATCCGCTGTATATCGCAGTACAATTCAGCGGATTATTTAGGGTATTTTTTGCATTTGCGTGAAAGGATTAAAATGAAGAAGAGCGTGTTATTTGGCCTCGCGGGGTTAATGTTTGTCTCGGCGTCAGCGAGTGCAATCAGTTTTAACGGTCAGGCGGGTAAAGAGTATACCAACCTCGGCTTTGGCATGGGCACCGAAACGTCGGGCCTCGCGTTAAGCGGTAACTGGACGCACAACGACGACGATGGCGACGTCGCGGGTCTGGGCCTCGGGCTGAATATTCCGCTTGGCCCATTCCTGGCAACCGTTGGCGGCAAAGGCATTTATACCGATCCTAAGGACGGCGATTCCGGCTATGCGGCAGCCGTTGGCGGCGGCCTGCAGTGGAAAATTGGTGATAGCCTGCGCCTGTTCGGCGAGTACTATTACTCTCCAGACTCACTTTCCAGCGGCATTGACAGCTACACCGAAGCGAACGCTGGGGCGCGTTACACCCTGATGCGTCCTATCAGCATTGAAGCGGGCTATCGTTATCTGAACCTTGCGGGTAAAGACGGTAACCGTGACAACGCGGTGGCTGACGGCCCGTATGTTGGCGTGAGTGCGGCGTTCTAATCATTGCCTTTCGGCGCGGCTGCCCGCCGCGCCTGTTGTTCATCTCCGCGATTTTTCCACCTTTTAATGCCATCCCCGCTAAGTAGCCAGGTTCTTAATTGCTCACCATACGCTATAGTAAACCGTTCTCTTTTTACTGGAGTAAGTGATGATAACGGTTGAGATGCTGTCCACGGGCGACGAAGTCTTATCGGGGCAGATTGTCGATACGAACGCGGCGTGGCTTGCAGACTTTTGTTTTCAGCAGGGTATTCCGCTCACGCGACGTAACACCGTGGGGGATAATCTTGATGATTTGGTGTCTATCCTTCGCGAACGCAGCACCCAGGCGGATATTTTAATCGTCAACGGCGGCCTTGGGCCGACCAGCGATGATTTAAGCGCGCTGGCCGCCGCAACGGCCAAAGGCGAATCGCTGATTTTGCATGAAGAGTGGCTGGCCAGCATGGAGCGCTTTTTTACCGAGCGCGGCCGCGTAATGGCGCCGAGCAACCGCAAACAGGCGGAAATCCCCGCCAGCGCTGAGCTGATTGATAATCCCGTCGGCACCGCCTGCGGTTTTGCGGTGAAACTTAACCGTTGCCTGATGTTCTTCACCCCCGGCGTGCCGTCCGAATTTAAGGTGATGGTAGAAAAAGAGATTCTGCCGCGTATTCGCCAGCGCTATCCGGTGGGGGAACCACCAATCTGTCTGCGTCTTACCACCTTTGGCCGCTCCGAGAGCGACCTCGCCCAGAGCCTTCAGCATCTCGATTTACCGCCGGGCGTGATCATGGGCTATCGCTCCTCTATGCCGATCATCGAGCTCAAGCTGACCGGGCCTGCGGAACACCGTGAAGCGATGCTGGCGCTGTGGCCGGAAGTGCAGAAGGTGGCGGGTGAAAGTCTGATTTTTGAAGGCACCGAAGGTTTGCCCGTACAGATTGCGCGCGTGCTGAAAGAAAAACAGTTGAGTCTGACCTTGAGCGAACAGTTCACCAGTGGGCTTCTGGCGTTACAGCTTTCGCGTGCCGCAGCGCCGCTGCTGGCCAGCGAAGTGGTGCCCGCGCAGGACGAAACGCTGGCGCAAACCGCGCGCTGGGCGGCGGAGCGTCGGGAGAATCACTTTGCCGGATTAGCGCTGGCGGTAAGCGGGCTTGAGTCCGAGCACATCAACATCGCGCTCTCAACGCCTGACCAGACTTACGCGTTGCAGCTGAAGTTCAGCAACACGCGCCACGGCCTGGTAGTGCGCCAGGAAGTGTGTGCGATGATGGCGTTGAATATGCTGCGTCGCTGGCTGCACGGTCGCCCGGTTGCCAGCGATCATGGCTGGATTAACGTCGTGGATTCGCTGACGCTGTAAGCCTTTATGCCGGATGGCGGCGCGCGCGCCTTATCCGGCCTACACGTTGTGATATCAATGCGTTATGCCGGATTGTAGGCCTGATAAGCGCAGCGCCATCAGGCAGCCTCGGTGCGCATTGCCGGATGGCGGCGTGAACGCCTTATCCGGCCTACATATCGTGATATCAATGTGTTAAGTCGGATTTTGTTGGTCTGATAAGCTGCGTGCTAATAAGGAGATAGGGTGTTCACAGCGCTTGCTCGTGGACATCTCTATCTGCCATTTGCAGGTTTCGCAATCGGTAATCACCAGGTCTGCGCCGCTTGCTTCAATCTGCGCAAACAGCGGGGTGCCGATCGCCTGCGATGTGGGATAGTTTTCGCTTTTAAAGCCATAAGTACCGGCAATACCGCAGCAGTTCGACTCCAGCACCTGCAGCTCCAGGCCGGGTATTTTGCGCAATAATTCCAGCGTATACAGCGACCACCCCATTTTCTCCATATGACACGGTGTGTGATAAACCACTTTTAACGGCAGTGGGTTTAACGCAAGTTCTGCACCGGCATCCAGCTTGCGCCACAGCCAGCGGGTGGCGAGCTCAATGCTGTCACGCAGGTCATGGTTATCCACCTCCAGCAAATGCGGATATTCATCACGTAGCGTAAAAGTGCAGGTGGAGGAGGTTGCCAGTACCGGAATCCCTTTTTGCAAAATAGCCTCACGCAGCGAAGACACATTGCTTTGCGCCTGACGCCGCGCTTTGTCAAAGAAGCCGTTAGCGATAAGCGGCACGCCGCAGCACTTCTCTTTACTCAATAATTGCACGCCAACGCCCAGCGCATTCATCACGCTAATCAGATCCAGCCCGAGCTGTGGATGGTTGTAGTTCACGTAACAGCCGTGGAAAAACGCCACCTGTTCGGCAAACTGCGCCTGATGCGCGGCTATACGTTGATAGCGGCGGCGGAAAGTCCCCCACGAATATTTCGGCAGGCTCCGGCGATGGTCGATTTTCAGCGCGGCGTCCAGCAGCTGGCGGACGGGTTTTAAACCGGTGGCGGTATTGACGATAGGGGCAAACGGCGTGGAAAGCGTACCCATTAAATCCGTATGGCTCAGAATGGCGTCACGCAGCCCCGGTTTTGCCTGGCCATAATCGGCGCGGGCGCGCTGGATGATATCGCCAATTTTAACGTCAGACGGGCAGGCCACTTCGCAGCGCTTGCAGTTAATGCAGTATTTCAGCGCGTCATCGTACAGCCCGCTGTCCTTACGCCTGAGTCGTTCACCGTCCGGCCCGGCCTGTTTTGGCCCCGGATAACGAGGATTGACGCGGCTAACCGGGCAGACGGTGGTGCAAACGGTGCACTTGATGCAATTTTCAAAGCTTTGCTGGCTCATGCCTGGCCTCCCGTTAACTGGATTATCTGCTCTGCGGCATACAGCGCGGTTGCAGCGCAAACGCCACCGCCACACCCTTCGGCAATCGGGTCGTAGCCGCCAAGCACCGAGCCGATGGCAAACAAATTGCGTAGCGTTTCGCCTTGTAGCGTAGGGTGCAGATGGCTATCGACGCTGACCCCCGAACGCTGCCACGGCTGCGAGGCAAAGAAGTCCTCGTGATACCAGCGGGCGCGCGGTGAAGGGGAGAGAATATCCAGTCCGAGAATCGATTCACGGATGCTTTCGCGCCCGGCGGTCAGGCCGTTACTAAAGAAGCTGCCGCTGGCAAGCACGGCAAAGCGCGGACGCAGCGGGATATCGCCGTGATTGCGCGTCCAGATTTCGCGCACGTCACCTTGACTCTGGCTAATACGAACCACTTTATCGCCATTCATCCAGGTACCGCCTTGCGCGACAAACTGCCGCTGTAGCGCGGAATGCAGTCGCATTCCCGGCACAGAAGGCGGCAGCGTCGGTAACAGGTACAGCGGGCAGGGCAGGCGTTCGTTTAACCAGGCAAGCAGGGCGTTGTCGCGCAGACCAAAGCAGGCGGGCATCATCAGAGCATCATAGCCTCCGCACAATGGCAGTAGCGCCTGGTACAGCGGCTGCCATAACGCGCGTTCATCGAGCACTCTGGCAATGTTGACCGCGCGAAATTCGGTGGCGTTGTCGCGCAACACGTCCAGCTCCGGCAGGTCAATTTCGGCGGTATCGACGATGAGTCCTTGTTTCTGCAGCTCCCCGGCGGCGAGATGCGGCTGAAAGTCGAGAAAACCACCGATCCCCACCACGCGGATCCGCGCTTCACCCAGCGGAGCGACCGGGACTTCCGTCGGACTTAACCAGGCAGCGCGCAGCGTGCCCAGCGGCGTGATGCGCTGATGCGGCTGCGCAATGTCGCCTTGCATCGGGATACCGCATTCGGCCAGCAGCTCCTGCGTCTGGCTGGCATAGTGCAGAACGCGGGATGCGCCGATTCGCGCGTAAGGATGATCGGGCGATTGTGCACACAATGTCGCCAGCCCCTGCGCATGGTCATTTATCGGTTGCCCATCAGGTAAGTTACTCAGCAGATCCAGCGAGCCGGACGAGAAGTGCAGCGCGCTCTGACCCTGGCTCACGATAGCGCAGCGCAGCCCCGCTTTTTGCAGCCGTATCCCGCACAGCAAGCCTGCCAGCCCGCCGCCTACGATAACGCTATCAAATTTCATCTTCAGGCTCCTTGTGTAAACCGCACAGTCCTTGATACACCCAGCGCGTCAGTTCGCTTTCGCGTAGCGCATCGCCCCAGGCGATAGGCTGCACGCCTTTCCAGCGCTCGTTGAGAAAATCAGAAAGCTGCGCCAGCGTCTGCGTTGAGGTAGTAACGTTAAAGCGTTGCAGCAATCCGCTGGCCCGACAGGCGCACAGCTCGCCCTGGCAGGTTCCCATCCCCACGCGGGTACGGCGACGTAAATCCAGCAGGTTGTTCACCGCCAGATTGTCCACGGCATACTGAACCTCACCTGCGGTAACGGCTTCGCATTCGCAGACCACGCTACGGTGCAGGCGGCTGTTGCCTAACCACGCCGGCGTGCGGTCGCCGTGACGATAGACGGCCGAACCACGTAGCGTCGTGGGCAGGGAAATCATGCGCTGAAGGGTTTTCTCGGTAGATTCCTGCGAGCCGGGAAGCGGCGTGTCGGCGGTGGTGCAGGGGCGCGTGTGGTTGAGCTTACGGCAGATGGCATCGGTCGCCCATTCGGCCATCAGGCGGTAGGTCATTAGCTTGCCGCCGGTAATGGTGATAAAACCCTCCAGACCGTCACGCTCGGCGTGGTCGAGCAGGACGATTCCGCGGCTGACGCTGCGTCCGCTCGGATCGTTATCGCTGGCAACCAGCGGACGCACGCCGCAGTAGGCGCGCAAAATGCGGGTGTTCGCCATGCGCGGCGCCAGTTTTTCGCCCTCGCGCAGCAGGATATCGACTTCATGAGGAGTAACCCGGCAGCGGTCAATATCGCCATAATCAATGTGCGTCGAGGTGGTGCCAATCAGCGAAATGGTATCGCCGGGCACCAGAATATCCGCATCGGCCGGTGGACGGCAGCGGTTGATCACGTGCTGGTTAATCCGGTTTTCGAAGATTAGCAGCGAGCCTTTTGCCGGGAACATGCGAATGCTAAGGTCGGCATATTCGGCAATGCGCTGCCCCCAGATCCCGGCGGCATTCACCACCACGGGAGCATACAGTTGCTGCGTTTCGCGGCTGTCGTGGTGATATAAGGTGACGCCATGTACCCGCTCGCCCTGACGGATAAGGCCGGTAACTTCATGGCCGGTGAGAATGGTGGCACCGTGCTCGCGGGCATCAAGCATGTTGGCGGCGGTCAGGCGGAAGGGGTCAACGGTGCCATCGGGCACCAGCACGGCGCTGACCAGCGCGGGGTTCACCGAGGGCTCAATGTGGCGTGCAAAGGTTGGGTCAATCACTTCGGTGAAGATACCGGCGGCGCGGCAGGCCTCAACGAAGGTTTTCTGGTAGCCGATATCATCTTCCGGCAGGCTAATAAATAGCCCATCAACGGGTTCAATGCAGTGGTGAGCAATGCGCTTGAGGATCTGGTTTTCGCTGATACATTCGCGGGCAGATTCGCCGTCGGTTACCGCATAGCGTGCGCCGCTGTGCAGCAGCCCGTGGTTGCGTCCGGTGGCACCGGTGGCGATGTCGAAACGCTCAACCAGTACTACTTTCAGGCCACGTAGTGCACAGTCGCGAGCAATCCCGGCTCCGGTGGCACCGCCGCCGATGATAATGGCGTCATATTCATGTACAGGGGCGCGGTTCATTTTGATGTCCTTAATGTTCGCTTTGCTAACAGTAAGTCACATTTAAGTCCTAAATTGTTTGATATCGAACATAAACGAGCATTAATCGAAAATTCAATAGCGCGTTTTGTGTGGCGTGTCGACTTTTCAGATGTGGCCCGCCTCGACCAGCTGGTGCAGGCAATTTTGCAGAAGCTGCAACGGACTTCCGGCCACCGGCGGTTCGCTGGCGATAAGTGAAATCTGACGATAAAACGCGGGCTCCAGTGGCACAGAACACAGCGGTTGCTCGAGGGTTTTCAGCGTTAATTCCGGCAGCAGGGCGATGCCTAAGCCCTGGCGAATAAAGCTCATGGCGGTGCTCGGATGGTTAAACTCATATTTTATTTTGGGAGTCACGTTCATACCGGCAAATAGGGCCATAATGCTCATTTCGTAGCGACCTTTGCTGATGATAAGCGGCTCGCCAATCAGCGCATTTAGCGGGATCTGCCGCTGTCTGGCAAAGGGGTGATTATCCGGCACCACGACGCTAAAGCGGTCTTTATAAACGGGCGTCGAAAACATCCCTTCAGCGGGCATATGAACAAATCCGGCATCGATAAGATTTTCGCGGATAGCCGTAATAATCTCCGCGCTGTTGGCTTCCAGCGGCACAATCTTAATACTGGCATGATGTTGCTCGAAATAACGCACGACCTGCGGCAAGACGCTGGCGCAAATACTCGGAAAACAGCCAATTCGTAATAGACGTAGCGGGGACTTTTTCTCCTGCTCGGCAATCTCTTTTACCGCGTTAACCTCGCCCATGAGTCGACGAAGATGGACAATAATACGCTCCCCGGCGGGCGTGAGTTTGATAGCCTTTCGCCGCTCACGAGTTATGATGGCCACGCCCAGCTCCTCTTCCAGCCCGGCAATGGCCTGGCTTACCGCCGATTGAGTCATGTATAGGCGCTTGCCGGCTTCAGTAAACCCACCGCAGTCCAGTACCGTTAAAAGGGCATTGATTTGAGTAAGTGTCATTAGTTATCTCTAATCAAATATATTAATACGATTAATTTTACTAATTTATATGCCGTCAATATACTTTTTGCTACGGACTGAATCACAAAATCACGCACGCAATTATTTGTTTTTAAAATGCATTCTTAAATTTATATATTTTCGATGAATGCGGTAAGGCGCGCCGTGGAAGAAGGTGTCAAGGACATGAAAGAAAAACTATGGACTAAAGATTTTTGGGCAGTCACTATTCTTAGCTTTATTATTTTCTTCGTATTTTATGTACTTTTAACCCTGCTCCCCATTTATATTGCCGACAATCTCAATGCCACCGCCGACAAAGCCGGTTTGCTGGTGACCTGCTTTCTCGCCGCCGCGATTATCGTGCGCCCTTTTGCCGGGCAGTGGGTGGGCAAATACTCAAACAAAACGATTCTGATGCTTTCCTCTCTGGCGTTTCTGGTCGTGACCGCGCTCTATCCTTTCTGCCACTCTGTTGGCGCACTGCTTTTTGTTCGCGTGCTCCACGGTCTCACCTTCGGGGTGATTACCACGGTAAAAGGGACGATTTCCGCGCGGTTAATACCTGCCTCCCGACGTGGGGAGGGCATCAGCTTTTTCTCTTTAGCCATGGGGCTGGCCATGGTCGTTGGGCCGTGGATTGGCCTGAATATGGCGCGTCATAGCGCATTTATCCCCGCGTTCTGGATGTGTACGGTGGCCTGTGTTGTGGGCATTATTCTTTCGCTTATCGTTAACGTTCCGCCGGTTATTCGTCATGCCGACGGTTCGCAGCCGAAGCTGGGCTTTGCGGCAATGTTCGATAAAGCAGCCTTACCCTTCGCCACGGTCACTTTCTTTATGACGTTTGCTTATGCTGGCGTTTCCGCTTTCCTGGCGCTGTATGCGCGCGAGCTGGACTTAATGGCCGCGGCCAGTAACTTCCTGCTGTGCTACGCCATTTTCCTGATGGTTTGCCGCGCCTTTACCGGCAATGTCTGCGATAAAAAAGGGCCGAAATATGTGGTCTATCCTTGCCTGTTAGCCTTCACCGTTGGGCTGGTGGTGCTGGGCTATACACACGGTAGCGTGACGATGATCCTCGCGGGGGCGCTAATTGGTATCGGCTACGGTTCGGTGACGCCTATCTTCCAGACGCAAATCATCAGTTCGGTGGAACCGCATAAAATCGGCGTAGCGAACTCGCTGTTTTTCAATGCGATGGATGCGGGGCTGGCGCTGGGGGCGTTCGTCATGGGATTGATGGTGGAAGAGGTTGGGTATCGCGCAATTTATCTGATGGGGGCGGTGCTGGTGGTATTGGCCGGTGCGTTATATATCGTGCAGATGAAACGCCGCGGCCCGATGCCGTTAGTGAGTGCACACGAGGTGCACTAACCGTTACATCTCAATTTCGATGTCACCTTTTGCCCTGCAACAGCAGGGCAAAATTTCGTCCGGCTGAATAAAGGCCAGCGGCTGGGTTAACCAGTCGACCTGACCTGAAACCAACCGGGTGCGACAGGAACCACAGTAGCCTTCACGACACTGATACTCTACGCAGACGTTATGAGACTCCAGCGCCGCCAGCAGGGACGGGTGTTCATCCTGGCACTGCAACCGCGTGCCAGAGATGCGCAGAATCACGTGGCTCATTACAGCTGGAAGTCGCTGAGGTCGTCAGTATTGACTTCCGAGTCAATCTGCCCCACCAGGTACGAGCTGACTTCCACTTCTTGTGGTGCAACCTGCACGTTATCTGACACCAGCCAGGTGTTGATCCAAGGGATTGGGTTTGAGCGCGTCTGGAACGGCAGATCCAGCCCAACGGCCTGCATACGGATATTGGTGATGTACTCAACGTACTGACACAGAATATCTTTATTCAGGCCAATCATTGAGCCGTCGCGGAACAGATAGTCCGCCCACTCTTTTTCCTGCACCGCGGCCTGCACAAACAGGTCGTAGCACTCTTGCTTACACTCTTCCGCAATCTCTGCCATTTCCGGGTCGTCCACGCCGCTGCGCAGCAGGTTCAGCATGTGCTGGGTTCCGGTGAGGTGCAGCGCTTCATCACGGGCGATAAGGCGAATGATTTTGGCGTTGCCTTCCATCAGCTCACGCTCGGCGAAAGCGAAGGAGCAGGCGAAGCTCACGTAGAAGCGAATCGCCTCCAGCGCATTCACGCTCATCAGGCAAATGTAGAGCTTTTTCTTCAGCTCGCGCAGGTTCACGGTGACGGTTTTTCCGTTCACGGTGTGCGTACCTTCGCCCAGCAGATGCCAGTAGCTGGTCATTTCGATCAGCTCATCATAATAGCTGGAGATGCCTTCCGCGCGCTTTTGAATCTGTTCGTTGGTGACGATGTCATCAAACACAATCGCCGGATCGTTGACGATGTTACGGATGATATGAGTATACGAACGCGAGTGGATGGTTTCAGAGAAGGCCCACGTCTCCACCCAGGTTTCCAGTTCGGGAATGGAAATCAGCGGCAGCAGCGCGACGTTCGGGCTACGGCCCTGAATGGAGTCCAGCAGCGTCTGGTATTTCAGGTTGCTGATGAAAATATGCTTTTCGTGATCCGGCAGCGCCTGGTAGTCGATACGGTCGCGGGACACATCAACTTCTTCTGGACGCCAGAAGAAGGAGAGCTGTTTTTCAATCAGCTTTTCGAATATGTCATATTTTTGCTGGTCGTAGCGTGCCACGTTGACCGGCTGGCCAAAGAACATCGGCTCTTTGAGCTGATCGTTTTTCGTCTGTGAAAAAGTGGTGTATGCCATTGATGTCAATCCTGTCTGGAGAGTAATGCCGGATGGCGTTTACTTACCTGCTTACAATATCATCGCAAATAAATCCGCATTCTGGGTAAGGTTTTTTGCATCACTATCCAGACATGACGGAAATCAAAGGCCGGGTCAGCGCAGCGCTGCCCGGCAATACTTTTTAGATCTTACATGCGCCGCTTTCGCAGCCGTCGTCCTGAATAGACGCGACCATGTCATCCTGCGCATCTTCCGCACCGTCGCGGGTGTTCTGGTAATACAGGGTTTTCACGCCAAATTTATAGGCGGTGAGCAAGTCTTTCAGCAGTTGCTGCATAGGCACTTTGCCTGACGCGAAACGCGTTGGGTCGTAGTTGGTGTTAGCGGAAATCGACTGATCGATAAACTTCTGCATCACGCCGACCAGTTGCAGGTAGCCGTCGTTGTTCGGCATTTCCCACAGCAGTTCGTAGGCGTCTTTCAGGTGCTCGTAGTCCGGCACAACCTGACGCAGAATACCGTCTTTCGACGCTTTGATGCTCACATAGCCGCGCGGTGGTTCAATACCGTTGGTGGCGTTAGAGATCTGTGAAGAGGTTTCGGATGGCATCAGCGCAGACAGCGTGGAGTTACGCAGGCCGTGGGTCTTAATCGACTCGCGCAGCGTTTCCCAATCCAGATGCAGCGGCTCGCTGGTAATCGCATCGAGATCTTTTTTGTAGGTATCGATTGGCAAAATACCCTGGGAGTAGGTGGTTTCATTGAACCACGGGCAGGCGCCTTGCTCTTTTGCCAGTTCGTTAGACGCTTTCAGCAGGTAATACTGAATGGCTTCAAAGGTCTGGTGAGTCAGGTTGTTGGCGCTGCCGTCAGAGTAGCGTTTACCGTTTTTCGCCAGCCAGTAAGCGTAGTTAATAACGCCAATACCCAGCGTACGACGACCCATCGCGCCACGTTCTGCCGCTTTAATCGGGTAGTCCTGGTAATCCAGCAGGGCATCCAGCGCGCGCACGGCCAGTACCGCCAGCTCTTCGAGTTCGTCGAGGCTTTTGATAGCGCCCAGGTTGAATGCGGACAGAGTACACAGCGCGATTTCGCCGTTTTCGTCGTTCACGTCGTCCAGCGGCTTGGTCGGCAGGGCGATTTCCAGGCACAGGTTAGACTGACGCACCGGTGCGATGGTCGGATCAAACGGGCTGTGGGTGTTGCAGTGATCGACGTTCTGAATATAGATACGACCGGTAGAAGCACGTTCCTGCATCATCAGCGAGAACAGCTCAACGGCTTTTACGCGCTGTTTGCGGATGCTATCGTCGTTTTCATACTGCGTGTACAGACGTTCGAATTCGTCCTGATCGGCGAAGAACGCATCATACAGCCCCGGGACGTCAGACGGGCTAAACAGGGTGATGTCGCCGCCTTTCAGCAGACGGGTGTACATCAGCTTGTTGATCTGCACGCCGTAGTCCATGTGACGCACGCGGTTGCCTTCCACGCCGCGGTTGTTTTTCAACACCAGCAGGCTTTCTACTTCCAGGTGCCACATTGGGTAGAACAGCGTTGCAGCACCGCCACGTACGCCGCCCTGAGAGCAGGATTTCACTGCGGTCTGGAAGTGTTTGTAGAACGGGATACAGCCGGTATGGAACGCTTCACCGCCGCGAATTGGGCTCCCCAGCGCACGAATACGACCGGCGTTGATGCCGATACCGGCGCGCTGGGACACGTATTTCACAATCGCGCTGGAGGTGGCGTTGATGGAATCGAGGCTATCGCCGCACTCAATCAGTACGCAAGAGCTGAACTGGCGAGTCGGGGTACGCACGCCGGACATGATTGGCGTTGGCAGCGAAATCTTGAACGTTGATACCGCGTCGTAGAAACGTTTAACGTATTGCAGACGGGTTTCACGCGGATAGTTTGAGAACAGGCAAGCGGCGACCAAAATATAAAGGAACTGAGCGCTTTCGTAAATTTCACCGGTGACGCGGTTCTGAACCAGATATTTCCCTTCCAGCTGCTTAACGGCCGCGTAGGAGAAGGTCATGTCACGGTCGTGAGCGATAAACGAGTCCATCTGCTTGAACTCTTCTTCCGTATAGTCTTCCAGCAGATGATTGTCATATTTACCCAGGTTGACCATGTGCTTAACGTGGTCGAAGAGGGCCGGTGGCTCGAACTGACCGTAGGCTTTTTTACGCAGGTGGAATACCGCCAGACGCGCGGCCAGGTACTGATAATCCGGCGCGTCATGAGAGATCAGATCTGCGGCGGCCTTGATGATGGTTTCATGAATGTCGGACGTTTTCATTCCATCGTAGAACTGAATGTGTGAACGCAGCTCGACCTGTGAAATCGACACGTTGTGCAGCCCTTCCGCTGCCCAATCCAGCACGCGATGAATTTTGTCGAGGTTAATACGTTCCGTACGACCGTCACGCTTCGTCACCAGCAGACTCTGATTCATGTGATTTTTACCTGTCCGTGAAAAGGAAAATGTCCCCTGCTTATCCACAATCGCCGTTGTAGCAAAACCTGTGGATAAATACTATATGTAGGGGTTTGATGATTAATTAAACGCTATATGGTGAGTATTCTAGTCTGGATTCTTTTGAGTACAAGAGTTGATTTTGATGTTGAAATGAGGTTGTCAAAGGGTAACAAACCTGAAGTCCACGGCGCGTAAGGGTTGGCGAGGATGTCAATAATGTGCAAAAAAAAATGAAAATTTGATCGAGTGCTGATTTCTTCGTCGAAGGGTGTTGTTGCGCAATATGACGCAGCGCAAATTTATCGTATCGCTACTACCAATGATGAGTGGGGCGGATAATCGAGGTGGCATCGGTGCGGTGCCGGATGGCGATGCTGGCGCATCTTATCCGGCCTACGATATTGAGAGTGGCGTAGAAACGTAGCCCGGGCGAGGCGTTTACGCCGACCCCGGGTTGGTGCCATCAGGTGCGGTGCCGGATGGCGATGCTGGCGCATCTTATCCGGCCTACGATGTTGAGAGTGTCGTAGAAACGTAGCCCGGGCGAGGCGTTTACGCCGACCCCGGGGTGATACGTGATTCAATGACGTAGGCCTGATAAGCGCAGCGCCATCAGGCATTGAACCACGGTAAATCTATTCGCTTTTGGCGGTAGTGTGCAGCATATAGTTAACATCAACCCCCGGCGCCAGCTTGAAACTGTTGGTCAGCGGGTTGTAGTGCAGACCAATCATGTGACGCTCTTTCAGCACGGTCTGGTCAACCCAGCCAAGCAGTTCGGCAGGCTTGATAAATTTCTTCACGTCGTGCGTGCCTTTTGGCACCATCCGCAGGATATATTCCGCACCGACCACCGCCATCAGCCAGGATTTGCCGTTACGGTTGAGGGTAGAAAAGAACACCTGGCCGCCCGGTTTCACCAGCTGCGCGCAGGCTTTCACCACCGATTGTGGGTCTGGAACGTGTTCCAGCATTTCCATACAGGTCACCACGTCATACTGCTGTGCATGTTTAGCGGCATGTTCTTCTACGGTTTCCTGAACGTACTCAACCGCAATACCGGTTTCCAGCGCGTGCAGTTTCGCCACCTGAAGCGGCTCAAAACCCATATCCAGCCCGGTGACCGTCGCGCCTTCACGGGCCATACTCTCTGCCAGAATGCCGCCGCCGCAGCCGACATCGAGGATTTTTTTGCCGAACAGGCCGCCCGAACGCTCGGCGATGTAGCCAAGACGCAGCGGATTGATACGGTGCAGCGGCTTAAATTCCCCTTCCAGATCCCACCAGCGTGACGCGACGGCCTCGAATTTGGCAATCTCTTCGTGGTCAACGTTGTGCGCAACCGTAGCTTTTTCGGCATTCATGGGTGTTTGTGCTCCTTATTTCGTTATTGCTTGCGAGTATATCAGTACCGCCGAGCGAATAAAGCGTCTGGCGGGTGTAATGGGTTTACCTGTCTTTACGCGAATGTGTTATAATTTGCGACCTTTGAATCCGGGATACAGTAGAGGGATAGCGGTTAGATGAGCGACCTTGCGAGAGAAATTACACCGGTCAACATCGAGGAAGAGTTAAAGAACTCTTATCTGGATTATGCGATGTCGGTCATTGTTGGCCGTGCGCTGCCGGATGTTCGAGATGGCCTGAAGCCGGTACACCGTCGCGTACTTTACGCCATGAACGTATTGGGCAATGACTGGAACAAAGCCTATAAAAAATCAGCCCGTGTCGTGGGTGACGTGATCGGTAAATATCACCCGCATGGTGATACCGCCGTATACGTCACTATCGTCCGTATGGCACAGCCGTTCTCGCTGCGTTACATGCTGGTGGATGGTCAGGGTAACTTCGGTTCTGTCGATGGCGACTCCGCCGCAGCGATGCGTTATACGGAAATCCGTATGTCGAAAATCGCCCATGAACTGATGGCCGATCTGGAAAAGGAAACGGTTGATTTCGTCGATAACTACGACGGCACCGAGCGCATTCCAGACGTCATGCCGACCAAAATTCCTAACCTGCTGGTGAACGGTGCCTCTGGTATCGCCGTAGGTATGGCGACCAACATTCCACCTCATAACCTGACGGAAGTGATCAACGGCTGTCTGGCGTATGTCGACAACGAAGACATCAGCATTGAAGGGCTGATGGAACACATTCCGGGTCCGGACTTCCCAACGGCGGCGATCATCAACGGTCGTCGCGGTATTGAAGAAGCCTACCGTACCGGTCGCGGTAAAGTTTACATTCGCGCACGCGCGGAAGTGGAAGCTGACGCGAAAACGGGTCGTGAAACCATCATCGTGCATGAAATCCCATATCAGGTGAACAAAGCGCGCCTGATTGAGAAAATCGCCGAGCTGGTAAAAGAAAAACGTGTTGAAGGCATCAGCGCGCTGCGTGACGAGTCTGATAAAGACGGTATGCGCATCGTGATTGAAGTGAAACGCGACGCGGTCGGGGAAGTGGTGCTGAACAACCTCTACTCCCAGACTCAGCTGCAGGTTTCTTTCGGTATCAACATGGTGGCACTGCACCATGGTCAGCCGAAGATCATGAACCTGAAAGATATTATTGCCGCCTTCGTTCGTCACCGTCGCGAAGTGGTTACACGCCGTACTATCTTTGAACTGCGTAAAGCCCGCGATCGTGCGCACATCCTCGAAGCACTCGCGATTGCGCTGGCAAACATCGATCCAATCATTGAACTGATCCGTCGTGCGCCAACCCCGGCTGAAGCGAAAGCAGGTCTGGTTGCGCGTCCATGGGAGCTGGGCAACGTTTCTGCGATGCTGGAACGTGCCGGTGATGATGCTGCGCGTCCTGAGTGGCTGGAACCAGAATTCGGCGTGCGCGACGGTCAGTACTACCTGACTGAACAGCAAGCGCAGGCTATCCTGGATCTGCGTTTGCAGAAACTGACCGGCCTTGAGCATGAAAAACTGCTCGACGAGTACAAAGAGCTGCTGGAACAGATCGCTGAACTGCTGCACATTCTGGGCAGCGCCGATCGTCTGATGGAAGTGATCCGTGAAGAGCTGGAACTGGTACGTGAACAGTTCGGTGACGCACGTCGTACTGAAATCACCGCCAACAGCTCTGATATCAACATTGAAGATCTGATCAACCGCGAAGACGTGGTGGTCACTCTGTCCCATCAGGGCTATGTGAAATATCAGCCGCTTACCGACTACGAAGCCCAGCGTCGTGGTGGTAAAGGTAAGTCTGCCGCGCGTATTAAAGAAGAAGACTTTATCGACCGCCTGCTGGTGGCCAACACCCACGATACGATCCTGTGCTTCTCCAGCCGTGGTCGTCTGTACTGGATGAAGGTTTATCAGCTGCCGGAAGCAAGCCGTGGCGCGCGTGGACGTCCAATCGTCAACCTGCTGCCGCTGGAAGCCGACGAACGTATCACCGCGATCCTGCCAGTACGCGAGTACGAAGAGGGCGTGAACGTCTTTATGGCTACCGCCAGCGGTACCGTGAAGAAAACGGCGCTGACCGAGTTCAGCCGTCCGCGTTCTGCCGGTATTATTGCGGTTAACCTGAACGAAGGTGATGAGCTGATTGGCGTCGATCTGACCTCCGGGTCGGATGAAGCGATGCTGTTCTCCGCTGCCGGTAAAGTGGTTCGCTTTAAAGAAGATGCCGTCCGTGCCATGGGTCGTACTGCGACCGGCGTGCGTGGTATTAAGCTTGCGGGCGAGGACAAAGTTGTTTCTCTGATTATTCCACGTGGCGAAGGCGCTATCCTGACCGTGACGCAAAACGGTTATGGTAAACGTACCGCTGCCGAAGAGTATCCGACTAAGTCTCGTGCAACGCAGGGCGTTATCTCTATCAAAGTTACCGAGCGTAACGGTTCCGTAGTCGGCGCCGTGCAGGTTACCGACACCGATCAGATCATGATGATCACCGATGCTGGTACCCTTGTGCGTACGCGCGTGTCGGAAGTCAGCATCGTGGGACGTAACACCCAGGGCGTTATCCTCATCCGCACAGCGGAAGACGAAAACGTGGTGGGTCTGCAACGTGTTGCTGAACCGGTAGATGACGAAGAGCTGGATGCTATCGACGGTAGCGTGGCGGAAGGCGATGATGAAATCGCGCCTGAAACCGAAAGCGATGATGACGCCGCTGACGACGCAGAAGAGTAATTTGTCGCGTGGCTAATAAGAGGGTCGGTGAATACCGGCCCTTTTTTTATCCTGCATGCGTGAGTTTTCGCCATCCCTGGTGTCCTTGCGCTCATCCGGCCTGTGCCAATCGGTCGCCCGGACGAGGTGCGCGGCACCGACTCCGGGTTTTCGGCACATATCCCTCGGTTAGGCGAGTCTCTGATTGCGGCAAAGGGCTTTTCCCGCTACCTTAACCACATCCTGTTAGCCTTTGACGGCGGAGTTTCGCCACTTTGAAATATCTAGTCTCCTTTCGCACTACGCTAAAAGTCTCACGTTACCTTTTTCGGGCGCTGGCCTTGCTGCTTTGGCTACTGATTGCGCTGATTTCGTGTTTCTATATCGTGAATGCCCTGCATCAGAAAGAGTCGGAAATCCGCCAGGAATTTAACCTCAATGCCGATCAGGCGCAGCGATACTTTCAGCGCACCTCCGATGTGATTAAGGAGCTAAAGTATATTGCTGAAAATCGGCTCAATGTGCCCAACGGCGTATTGCCGGTAGGGGCGACAAAAGACAGCGCCGATGTCCCGGACTTTGAGCCGCTGTTTGCTGATTCCGAGTGCGGCAATATGGACACAACCTGGCGTGGGCCGCTGGAATCCTTATCCTGGTTCTTACGCTACTGGCGAGAAAATTTCTCCGCCGCCTACGATCTCAACCGCGTTTTTTTAATTGGCAGCGATAATCTCTGCATGGCCAACTTTGGCCTACGTGAAATGCCCGTTGAACGTAGTGAAGCGCTAAAAGCGCTGCATGAACGCATTATGGCCTATCGTAATGCGCCGCAGGATGAGCGGGGAGGCAATCTGTTCTGGGTCGGACAAGGGCCGCGTCACAGCGTGGGCTACTTCTATGCCCTGACGCCGGTGTATCTGGCAAATCGCCTGCAAGCTTTGCTCGGCGTTGAGCAGACCATTCGCGTGGAAAACTTCTTCACCCCAGGCAGCATACCGATGGGCGTGGCCATTATGGATGATAATGGCGAGACGCTGATTTCTCTGGCAGGGCCGGATACCAAATTGCGTATTGGCACCCGAGCATTGCAGGAGCGTTTGTGGTTCGGCTATACCGCAGGCTATCGCGAGCTGGTGCTGAAGAAAACGCTATCGCCATCCTCACTCAGCATTGTGTACTCGGTACCGCTTGATGCGGTGCTGGAGCGTATCCGGGTGCTGGTGCTCAATGCGCTCTTGTTGAACCTGTTGACCGGCGTTGCGCTGTTTACCCTGGCGCGAATGTACGAACGTCGTATCTTCCTGCCGGCCGAGTCTGATGCGTTGCGCCTGGAGGAACATGAACAGTTCAACCGCAAAATTGTCGCTTCAGCGCCGGTGGGGATCTGTATTTTGCGCACTCAGGATGGCACCAATATTCTGAGTAATGAACTGGCACACAATTATCTGAATATGCTGACGCACGAAGACCGCCAGCGCTTGACGCAGATTATCTGCGGTCAACAGGTGAACTTTGTCGATGTGCTGACCAGCAACAACACCAACCTGCAAATTAGCTTTGTTCATTCGCGCTATCGTAACGAAAACGTGGCGATCTGCGTGCTGGTGGACGTGAGTTCACGCGTCAAAATGGAAGAGTCATTGCAGGAGATGGCGCAGGCGGCAGAGCAGGCGAGCCAGTCGAAATCGATGTTCCTTGCCACCGTCAGCCACGAACTGCGTACGCCGCTGTACGGGATTATTGGTAACCTGGATCTGTTGCAAACCAAAGAGTTACCGAAGGGCGTTGATCGCCTGGTAACGGCGATGAATAACTCGTCGGCACTGTTGCTGAAGATTATCAGCGATATCCTCGATTTCTCGAAAATCGAGTCCGAGCAGCTGAAAATTGAGCCGTGTGAATTCTCGCCTAAAGAAGTGATGAATCATATCACCGCCAACTATCTGCCGCTGGTGGTGAGAAAACAGCTGGGGATGTACTGTTTTATCGAGCCTGACGTTCCGGCACAGATGATGGGCGATCCGATGCGCCTCCAGCAGGTGATCTCCAATATTCTGAGTAATGCCATCAAATTTACCGATATCGGGTGCATTGTGCTGCACCTTAAGCGGGAAGAGTATTATCTGAGTATCAGCATTCGCGATACCGGCGTGGGGATCCCGGCTAAAGAGGTTGTGCGCCTGTTTGACCCGTTCTTCCAGGTGGGCACCGGAGTGCAGCGTAACTTCCAGGGCACCGGGCTGGGGCTGGCGATTTGTGAAAAGCTGGTCAATATGATGGACGGCGATATCGCGGTGGAGACAGAGCCGGGAATGGGCAGCCAGTTCACTCTGCGTATTCCGCTCTACGGTGAACATGCGCAAAAGCCTCTGGCGATTGGCAGCCTGTCGACGATTCGCTGTTGGCTGGCGGTACGTAACGTTGCGTTATCCGATTTTATTCAGACTTTGCTGAACTACCACGGTCTGGATGTGCGCCTGTATCAGGGCGAAACTCCGGCCGCGGACGATCTGCTGATTACCGACGACGAGCTGACGCGACCGTGGACAGGGAAAGCGGTGGTGACCTTCTGCCGCCGTCATATTGGTATCCCGCAGCAGCGTTCAACGGGCGAGTGGGTGCACAGTATTGTCTCACCGCATGAACTGATGACGCTTCTGGGGCGGATATATCGGGTTAAATTTGAAACCGGTGATGTAGCGGAACTGCATTTGACGCACGAGCAACCGGAAAACAGCAATGACGATATGATGATCCTGGTGGTTGACGATCATCCGATTAACCGTCGTCTGTTGGCGGATCAGTTAGGATCGCTGGGCTATCAGTGTATGACCGCCAATGACGGGGTGGATGCGCTGAATGTGCTGAGTAAAAACCATATTGATATCGTGCTGAGTGATGTGAACATGCCGAATATGGATGGTTATCGCCTGACTCAGCGTATTCGTCAGCTGGGGCTGACGTTGCCGGTGGTGGGGGTCACCGCCAATGCGCTGGCAGAAGAGAAGCAGCGCTGTCTGGAATCTGGCATGGATAGCTGCCTGTCTAAACCGGTGACGCTGGATGTGCTGAAGCAGACCTTAACGGTGTATGCGGCGAGAGTGCGTAAAGCGCGGGAATAAGGGTGCGATCCCGGGGGCGGCGTGAACGCCTTGCCCGGGCTACGGGTGGAGCGGTGGTTGAGGGAAGCGCGGGAATAAGGATGCGATCCCGGGGGCGGCGTGAACGCCTTGCCCGGGCTACGGGTAGAGCGGTGGTTGAGGGAAGCGCGGGAGTCAGTGTGAATTTCCCGGGGGCGGCGTGAACGCCTTGCCCGGGCTACGGATGGACTGGTAGTTGAGGGAAGCGCGGGAGTCAGAATGAAACTTCGGGGTCGGCATAAAATGCCTTCCCCGAAGTAGCCCGGCCAAGCGAAGCGCCGCCGGGAATCGCAGCAGAGCGGACGTTAGTCTTTATCTGACGGAGAAAGGGTTACAGAAGAGAGGTAGTTCAGCAGGGCGATGTCGTTTTCGACGCCCAGCTTCATCATCGCCGACTTCTTCTGGCTACTGATGGTTTTAATACTGCGGTTCAATTTCTTGGCGATTTCGGTCACCAGGAAACCTTCTGCGAACAGGCGCAATACTTCACTCTCTTTTGGTGACAAACGTTTGTCGCCATAACCGCTCGCGCTGATTTTTTCCAGCAGGCGAGAGACGCTCTCAGGCGTAAATTTCTTACCTTTTTGCAGTGCGGCCAGCGCTTTTGGCAAGTCGGTCGGCGCCCCCTGTTTCAACACGATCCCTTCAATATCGAGATCCAACACGGCGCTAAGAATCGCCGGGTTATTGTTCATGGTTAGTACAATAATCGACAGCGCCGGGAAGTGACGCTTGATGTACTTAATCAGCGTGATGCCGTCGCCGTACTTGTCTCCAGGCATGGAGAGATCGGTTATCAGCACGTGGGCGTCAAGCTTCGGTAAATTGTTAATTAGCGCAGTGGAGTCTTCAAATTCGCCAACAACATTAACCCACTCAATCTGTTCCAGGGATTTACGGATCCCGAACAGCACAATCGGATGGTCATCGGCGATAATTACGTTCATATTGTTCATGTAAAGGCTACCTTGCTACAGCAAGCTCTTGACGTAGGCGTCAATGTCGCTGATGTATTTTTCTATGCCGGAAGCATCTTTCTCACGAATAAGATGTTCGAGCGTTTCACATAACTGCTTGCCGGGTACCAGATTTAGCATGGCAAACACCCCTTTAAGGCGGTGAGCTGTCTGTGCCAGCGCAGCAAAATCCTTCGCTGCGGATTCAGTATACAGCCTGCTAACATCTTCCGGTACTGTGTCAACAAACAGAGAATAATAGCCGCTGGCATGAAGTTCGGCATTTTCATCGCTGCCAGGCGGCGAATCTACCCCATCTTCCTGCGCCAGCTGCTCTTCGATAAGCTGCAGTACGGCATCCTGCATTGCGTTACTCATGTTAAAGTTCACACGCAGCTGACCCGGGCCAATTTTGCGTATCCCAGCCTCATCATCGCTTAAAAGCAAGCCGGAAGCAGTAAGATTAGACGGATTATCTGTTAAAAATAGGTCAAATTCTTGACTTATTGCCCGCTCATCGGGGCTGATACAGGTTGCCCCCCAGCTTTCCATCTGGCGGGTGACGATATTTCGAATCTCATTTGAGGTGATATCGACCATCACCACCACATCGTCTAATAGCTGTTCTTCTTGATCGGCATCCTCTGCGCGTACCGCCATTTTGACATGTAACGTGTAGCGTGTGCCCAGCGATTCCCGCGGCTTGATATTAAGGTGCCCGCCCAGCTTGCGTGCCAGCTGATCGCAAAGCCAGAAGGTGAGGGCGTTGGCTTTACCGTAGCGATCGGACTGGGTGTCATTGAGATACGGGAAATGCAGGTTATCGACCTCTCCGTGCGATACGCCGTTCCCGGTATCAAGAATGCGGAAGGTCAGACGCTCCAAAGCGGACTCATCAACATTCACTTCCAGCGTAATTTTGCCAATTTGCGTGGTCGTCACGGCATACTGGATTAACAGCAGCAGAATACGTCGCAGGGCGTCGCGGTCGCCGTAGCGCTGCTCTTTTGCGGGAACCTGATTGTTAATCAGTAATTGCAGGCCCTTACGTTTAATCGATGGCAGCACCTCAGGCACAACTTCATCAATCAACTCCTGCAACGAAAACTGGGTAGAGGTGCCTTTCCAGCTGTCGTTCTCAAGCATATTCGCGAGCTGAATCTCATCAACCAGGCGTACCAGCAGATCCGCATGATTCGCCAGTCTCTGGCTGTCATCGGTATTGATCGCCGTCGCCTCAGCGGCCAGCGCTTTGATCGGCTGTTTCAGGGTATCGCTGATATTTTGCATAAAGGCCGCGCGGCCCTGCTGATTTTTCTCGTACAGCCGTTGTGCCTGCTTAAGCTTCTTATTGACCAGCACTTCCCGGTCCTGGTCGCGAATAATAAAGATTTGCGTGCGCGGAGAGACCTGGCTTCTGAACTGACGGATCTCATACAGCTCATTATTAATGGTGGCCTGAATGACCCCCTGATGCTGATCCGCCATGCTGGTGATGTTTTGCAAGTTGAGGTGCGGCAACAGGTGATCGGCAATTTTATTGCTGATAAGCGTGCGATTCGATTCCTGATCGTGCACCAGCAGCCCAAGCGGCAGCAAAGAGACGATCTCTTCATTGAGAACGCGCAGCATGCGCAGTTCGTTATTGGTTCCCGACGACGGCGTGGTGTTCGAACTGCCGCGCGCGGGCAGGTTGCGGAAGGTGGAGTAACCAAACAGCGCCAGTGCCAGCAGGCCAATATTCAGCAGCAGCGGTAGCATGATGTTCTGGAAGGTATCCAGCAGCAAGGTGCCAAAAGGTACCTGCCACACCAGACGCATACCGGTGGTATTGAGTGAAGAGGTGATTTCAATCCGCGAGCTGTTGAAATTTATCGCAACGCTATCGCCCGGATCCTTTTCCTGACTACGCTGGGCATTTTGCGTAGGGTCTGCCTCAAGGCGGAAGCTATCCAGTGACATCGTCGGCGGGACGAGATCGTTAATCGGTAAGTCAAATGCCACGACCGTTGCCAGATGGCCCGGCTGATTAAAGGTGGTGCGCAAAGTAAAGTAGCGGCCGTTTTGCCACGCCAGATGACGCAGAGAGGAGAACGTTTCACGCTCATCTAACGTATTCGCCTGTTGCAGCATTTCAGCACGACGCGAATCGACGATGCTGCCAACCGTCGACTCTTTAAAACCGGATGAGAGATCTTTTAAAGGCAGCGTGGAGATAAGGATAAGGCTGTTGTCCTGACCGTTCAGGTAATACATCGACCACGGCACATTTTCCGCGCCCCACAGCGTGTCCAGATAGTTTGACATGCGCTGGGTGATATCAAGCGTGGCGCTATCATGCGAGCCGAAAATCAGCGCTTCTGTCTTGCGGCGAGGTTTCTCGAGGTAATAGACGTCTTGCTTAAGGCGCGTTTCTTGCAGCCCATCGGCAGGCGCTGCGTTGCTGCTGGAGGCCGCAATGTTGTCGTAAATTTGCCAGGTGGTATAGCGCCAGGTGTCGATGCGTTTATGCACGGCATGCGTCATATCAACAACCTGGTAGCTCTTATCTTTTAACCAGGCATTCACGGCGCTTTGGATCATTACGCCCATGGTGACCAGCAAAACGATGATCATAAGAAGGAAGAAACGCGTAATGCTCCCGGGAAGCAGGGAGAATTTACTCGGGTTCATCTTGTCGGACTGGCTCATTGGCGTGTGTAACCCATCATAACGGCATCTAAATGAGGATATGCTCAAGCTTAAAGCGCATTGAGGCGTGAAACCCTGCTTTTGCTCTGCTGGCAGTATATACAAAAAAACCAGCAAGATGCAGCACTGTGGCAAATTCGATGGGGTCGGAGGTGAACAATATAGGCAATAAGTCGCGTTTTTATTATTAGGCAACGAACAATCGTTATATTGTTAACGAATTGTACAATTTAACTTTAATTGTACAATTACACGGCACAATGGGCTAAAAAATAGCACTAATAAACAAGACATTATTATTTTAATAGGCGAGGGCTTATTATCAATGAATGCATTTCGATTAATTAATAATCGTTATAATTTATGTCGGGTAGCACAAATTGATTAAGGTTTCGTAAAGAAAGGTAAAAAAAACCGGATGCGAAGCATCCGGTAGAAATAGGGGTAAACAGACATTCAGAACTGAATGACGGTAATAAATAAAGTTAATGATGATAGCGGGAACTATTTTAGTTCTGTGTGAAAGTTTTGTTTTACCATTCAGTGCTAAACCTGGCCTGTTTTTTAAACCATTGATTTAATGAATATATTCATAGAAATTTTGTTTTTTGGTGCTATTTCTCATCGCATTTTGTGCTAAAAAAAGTTCCCTGAAATACACATTTTGAAACATCTATAGCGATAAATGAAACATTTCAAGGCTTTTCGTATCATATTCCTGTTGGATTATTCCTGTTTTTACAGCACAATGGGTTCGCCAACTGATTAATGAGGGTTAATCAGTAAGCAGTGGCATATAAAAAGGCATATATAACAACAGAGGGTTAATAACATGAAAGTTAAAGTACTGTCCCTCCTGGTACCAGCATTGCTGGTAGCGGGCGCAGCAAATGCGGCTGAAATTTATAACAAAGATGGCAACAAATTAGATCTGTACGGTAAAGTAGACGGCCTGCACTATTTCTCCAGCGACGATAGCGTTGATGGTGACCAGTCTTATGTTCGTCTGGGTATCAAAGGCGAAACTCAGATCAACGACCAGCTGACCGGTTACGGCCAGTGGGAATACAACATCCAGGCTAACAACACCGAAAGCGCATCTGACCAGGCATGGACCCGTGTTGGTTTCGCCGGTCTGCGCTTTGCTGATGCTGGTTCTATCGACTACGGTCGTAACTACGGCGTTGTTTACGACGTTACTTCCTGGACCGACGTTCTGCCAGAATTCGGCGGCGACACCTACGGTTCTGACAACTTCCTGCAGCAGCGTGCTAACGGTGTAGCAACTTACCGTAACACTGACTTCTTCGGTCTGGTTGATGGCCTGAACTTTGCTCTGCAGTATCAGGGTAAAAACGGCAGCGTTTCTGGTGAAGGTTCTACCAACAACGGTCGTGGCGCTCTGAAACAGAATGGTGACGGCTTCGGCGGCTCCCTGACTTACGATCTGGGCGAAGGCTTCAGCGTAGGTACTGCGATCTCTAGCTCTAAGCGCACTACCGATCAGAACCGCGCTGAATACTACGGTCACGGCGACAACGCTACGACCTACACCGGCGGCCTGAAATATGATGCGAACAACATCTACCTGGCAGCACAGTACACCCAGACCTACAACGCCACCCGCTTCAGCGGCAACGGCAATGCTGACGCAATCAGCGGCTTCGCTGACAAAGCTCAGAACTTCGAAGTGGTTGCACAGTACCAGTTCGACTTCGGTCTGCGTCCTTCCGTTTCTTACCTGCAGTCTAAAGGCAAGAACATCAACGGTGTTGACGGTAACTTCGGTGACCAGGACCTGCTGAAATATGTTGACGTAGGCGCGACTTACTACTTCAACAAAAACATGTCTACCTACGTTGATTACAAAATCAACCTGCTGGACGACAGCGAGTTTACCCGTCGTGCGGGTATCTCCACCGACAACGTTGTTGCACTGGGTGTGGTTTACCAGTTCTAATCTTAACGACGTAGTCAAAAAGGGGCCATCCGGCCCCTTTTTTTATGCCGAAATTTAATCAATTAGTGTACTCTTGCGGCGATCGCAGGAGGGTAATAACGGATGGAAATGACTTTTTTACGTGTGGCGCTATTGAGCGTCGTGGTACTGCTGGCAGGTTGTGATAACTCCAATGCGCCGGAAGCACCCAAAGCAGCGGCAACCGTGCTGGAAGGGAAAACCATGGGAACCTTCTGGCGCGTTAGCGTCGTCGGTATCGATAAAGCGCAGGCAGACGAGCTGCGACAAAAGGTGCAAACTCAGCTCGACGCTGACGACCAGCTCCTGTCGACATGGAAAAATGATTCGGCGTTAATGCGCTTTAATCATTCCACCAGTATGACGCCGTGGCCGGTGAGTGAGGCGATGGCCGATATTGTCACCGAATCATTGCGTATTGGTCGCAAGACCCAAGGCGCCATGGATATTACCGTTGGGCCGCTGGTCAATCTCTGGGGCTTTGGCCCGGATAAACAGCCGCTAAAAACGCCAACCCAGAGCCAGATTGACGCGGCGAAAGCGCGCACCGGGCTGGAGTTTTTATCGGTTATCAACCGCTCAGGACGGCAGTACTTACAAAAATCGCTCCCCGATCTTTATGTCGATCTCTCGACGGTCGGCGAGGGATATGCCGCCGATCATCTGGCACGTCTGATGGCCCAAGAGGGGATTTCGCGCTACCTGGTCTCGGTGGGCGGCGCACTGGTCAGCCGGGGCATGAACGCTGACGGGCAGCCGTGGCGAGTGGCTATCCAGAAACCGACCGACCGGGAAAATGCGGTGCAGGCGATTGTCGACATTAACGGTCACGGGATCAGCACTTCCGGCAGCTATCGCAACTACTATGAGTTGGATGGTCAGCGGATCTCCCACGTTATCGACCCGCAAACCGGACGGCCTATTACTCATAAACTGGTCTCCGTGACGGTGATTGCGCCTACCGCGCTGGAAGCCGATGGCTGGGATACCGGGCTGATGGTGTTAGGCCCGCAGAAAGCTCAGCAGGTGGTACGCGAACAGGGGTTGGCGGTATACATGATTATGAAAGAAGGTGATGGATTCACGACCTGGATGTCACCGCAGTTCCGCGCCTTCCTGGTGGGCGGGAAAAATTAAAAAGCAAGATTGCGGGTTTTTTAATTCCTCCCTTTAGGCAAAGTGATGGTTACACTAAAGGGAGGGGCTCGTTATGACATCTTATACTTCAATGACCGATGATGAACGCTGGCAGGCGGTGCTTAACCGTGATGCGGCCGCCGACGGTCAGTTTGTCTTCGCCGTGCAGACCACCGGTATTTTTTGCCGCCCGTCTTGTCGCGCGCGTCACGCACTGCGTCAAAACGTGCGTTTTTTTGCGGATATTGACGCCGCACAGCACGCCGGGTTTCGGCCCTGTAAGCGCTGTCGCCCCGAAACGCTTTCGCCAGAGCAGCAAAAAATCGCTAAAGTCGCCCACGCCTGCCGATTACTGGAACAGGAAACGCCGGTCACCCTCGAGGCGCTCGCCCAGGCGGTGGCGGTCAGCCCTTATCATTTTCATCGACTGTTTAAATCCGTCACCGGAATGACGCCAAAAGCCTGGCAACAGGCCTGGCGCGCTCGTCGTCTGCGTGAATCATTAGCAGCCGGACAAGCGGTAACGCAGGCGGTGCTGGAGGCGGGATTTCCCACCAGCAGCAGCTATTATCGCCACGCGGACGACATTCTTGGCATGACCGCCCAGCGTTATCGGCAGGGGGGAAAGTCGTCGGATATTCATTATTCAACAGGTGAGTGCTCACTAGGGCGCTGTCTGGTGGCGATGAGCGAGCGCGGGATCTGTGCGGTTTTACTCGGTGATGATGATGCCACACTGCTGGCTGAGCTACAGCAAACGTTGCCTGCCGCACGATATCTCGCGGCAGACGCGGCCTCAAGTGAGCAAATCGCCACGGTGATCGCCGGCCTGAATCAGCCCGGCGGTACTTTATCGCTGCCGCTTGATATTCGCGGGACGGCCTTCCAGCAGCAGGTCTGGCAGGCGCTACGCACGATACCCGAGGGCCAAACGCGTAGCTATCAGCAGGTGGCGGACAGTATCGGCAAGCCAAAAGCGGTGCGAGCGGTTGCTAGCGCCTGCGCCGCCAATCGGCTGGCCATTGTGGTGCCGTGCCATCGTGTGGTGCGTGGTGATGGCGCACTTTCCGGTTATCGCTGGGGAGTGGCGCGTAAAGCTGCGCTGTTACAACGTGAAAAGGAGCGCTAATGCTAGATCTCTTTGCGGATGAAGCGCCGTGGTCAGAGCCATTGGCCCCGGGTGCTGTGGTGCTGCGTCGTCTGGCGCGAGAAAAAAGCGCCGAGCTGCTGGCCGCCGTTGAGCAGGTGGCGGCCATTTCGCCATTTCGTCAGATGGTGACGCCGGGCGGTTACACTATGTCGGTGGCGATGACCAACTGTGGCCCGCTCGGCTGGAGTACAGACCGTCATGGATACCGGTACTCGCCGATAGACCCGCTCAGTGGCAAGCCCTGGCCCCTGATGCCGGACTGCTTTCTGGCGCTGGCGCAGGATGCGGCAAGCCGTGCCGGATACCCCGACTTTCAACCCGATGCCTGCCTGATTAACCGTTATCAGCCGGGCGCAAAACTGTCGCTGCATCAGGATAAAGACGAAGCCTGCCTGAATGCGCCGATTGTGTCGGTGTCGCTGGGCCTTCCGGCAACCTTCCAGTTTGGCGGTCTGACGCGCAGCGCTCGGCTGCAAAAGATATTTCTGGAGCACGGTGACGTAGTGGTGTGGGGTGGGGAATCCCGACTGTTTTATCATGCCATATTGCCGCTCAAGGCCGGTCATCACCCGCAGGTTGGCGCGTGGCGCTATAACCTGACTTTTCGTCGTGCCGCTCAATAGCGAATAAAAATAAGAATTATTCTTGATGTAGTTTCTCAGCAGTTTACACTGCTGGCTGTTTTTTCAAGTCCGGGTAGCTGCGATGGAACTTCTCTTACTGGTCTGGCGTCAATATCGCTGGCCTTTTATTGGCGTCATGGCGCTGAGCCTGCTTAGTGCGGCGCTGGGTATCGGCCTTATTGCCTTTATCAATGTTCGTTTGATTGAGATGGTCGATACCACTTTATCCGTCTTACCGGAATTTCTTGGCCTGCTCTTATTGCTGATGGCGGTCACGCTGGGATCGCAGCTGGCACTGACCACGCTGGGGCACCATTTTGTCTATCGTCTGCGCCGTGAATTTATTAAGCGCATTCTTGATACCCAGGTTGAGCGGGTGGAAAAACTGGGCAGCGCCTCGCTGCTGGCGGGGCTAACCAGCGATATCCGCGCGATTACCATCGCTTTTGTGCGTCTGCCGGAACTGGTACAGGGGATTATCCTGACCGTAGGCTCCGCCGCGTATCTGGCGATGCTGTCGACGAAAATGCTGCTGATTACCGCACTGTGGATGGCGCTGACCATCTGGGGCGGATTTATGCTGGTGGCGCGCGTCTACAGACACATGGCAACGCTGCGCGAAACCGAAGACCGACTGTACAATGACTATCAGACGGTGCTGGAAGGGCGCAAGGAGCTGACCCTAAACCGCGAACGCGCAGAGTATGTTTTTGAACAGCAATTTACCCCGGACGCCAAAGCCTATCGTCACCATATTGTGCGTGCCGATACCTTCCACTTAAGCGCCGTCAACTGGTCAAATATCATGATGCTGGGCGCTATTGGGCTGGTGTTCTGGATGGCCAATGGGCTGGGATGGGCTGATACCAACGTGGCTGCCACTTACTCCCTGACGCTACTGTTTTTGCGTACGCCGCTGCTCTCGGCGGTTGGGGCGTTGCCGACGCTTTTGAGCGCACAGGTGGCCTTCAAAAAACTCAATAAATTCTCGCTGGCACCGTACCGGGAAACCTTCCCGCAGCCGACGGCGCACCCTCACTGGCAGACCCTTGAGCTGCGTGATGTGACCTTCCATTATGAAGACAATACCTTTGCCGTTGGGCCGTTAAACCTGACGCTGAAACGCGGTGAGCTGGTGTTCCTGATTGGCGGTAACGGCAGCGGTAAATCGACGCTGGCGATGCTGCTGACCGGGCTATATCAGCCGGTTTCCGGGCAAATTCTGCTCGACGGCCAACCGCTGGCCGCTGAGAAGCCGGAAGATTATCGCAAACTGTTTTCAGCGGTGTTTACCGATGTCTGGCTGTTTGAACATTTACTGGGGCCGGAAGGCAAGCAGGCTAACCCGGAATTGGTCGAGAAATGGCTGCTTCAGCTACAGATGACCCATAAAGTGAAGCTGGAAGACGGTCGCATTCTTGACCTGAAACTGTCTAAGGGCCAGAAGAAGCGTGTGGCGCTGCTGCTGGCGCTGGCGGAAGAGCGTGACATTATTATGCTCGATGAGTGGGCGGCCGATCAGGACCCGCATTTCCGCCGCGAGTTTTATCAGGTCCTCCTGCCATTGATGCAGCAAATGGGGAAAACGATATTTGCCATCAGCCACGACGATCACTATTTCGTCCATGCCGACCGTCTGCTGGAAATGCGCAACGGGCAGCTTAGTGAGCTGGTCGGTGAAGAGCGAGAACGTGCCTCAAGGGACGCCGTAGCACGAACGGCCTGATTTTTTTGCCGCTTCGCTGATTTTTTCAACGCTTGAGCGCCCCGTTTAGCCTTTTTTACATACCCCGCGCTATGCTTAAACTCGCCCACTCATCCGAGTGGGCGAACCTTCACGAATAAGGATTATTCATGTCTCTGTTGAAGAAGAACAGTGCCCGCCTGCGCGACGAAGAGCGTATGCGCCTTATCTGGTTGCTGACAACCGATAAGGCCATCACCTCGGCGTTGCTGGGCAAACTGACGCTGGCCGAACAATATGACGAAAGCACGCTAGCCGACGACCTTGCGGAAGTGGGGGCGCTGGTTACGCACCTGCAGCCGCCGGATCTTGCCGATACCCTGGAGGCGTTACCGTCGGAAGAGCGTCACGCACTGTGGAACATGATCGAAGACGATCGCCGCGGGAAAGTGTTGCTGGAAGCATCGGAGAACGTCTGGGACGACCTCATTGAAGATATGAGCGACCGGGCGTTGCTCGATGCACTGCACACGCTGGATATCGACGAACAGATCTACATGGTGCAACACCTGCCGCGCGATCTGACGGGCCGTCTGCTGGCCTCGATGACCCCGGAAGAACGCGCCCGCGTGCGCCAGGTGATGAACTATGCGCACGACTGCGTGGGTTCTATCATGGAGTTCGAGGTCATCACCATCCGGGCGGATGTGACTCTGGCTTCCGTGCAGCGCTTCCTGCGGCGGTTGGGCAAAATGCCGGAGAACACCGATAAACTGTTCGTTATCAAACGCGACCAGACACTGGTGGGTGAACTGGAACTGAAAACCATTCTGCTCAATTCAGCGGATCGGTTTGTTCATGAAGTCATGGAGTCCGATCCGATGACCTTCCACCCGGAAGAAAAATCGGAAAGCGTGGCGCGAACGTTTGAACGTGACAACCTGATCAGCGCCGCGGTCATTGACTCTGACGGTAAGCTGATGGGACGTTTAACCATCGATGAGATCGTTGATGTGGTCTATGAAGAGACCGACAGTGATTTACGCCGGATGGGGGGGCTGAGCAGTGACGAAGACGTTTACGCCCCGGTGATGAAAGCGGTCAAAACCCGCTGGGCGTGGCTTGCGATTAACCTCTGTACGGCGTTTATCGCCTCGAGGGTGATCGACGGATTTGAACATACGATTTCACAGCTAGTGGCGTTGGCGTCGTTAATGCCGATTGTCGCCGGGATTGGCGGCAACACCGGTAATCAAACGATCACCATGATTGTGCGCGCGCTGGCGTTACAACATATTCAGCCGGGAAACTTCTCATTCCTGATCCTGCGTGAAATGGGCGTGGCGCTGATAAACGGTGTCGTCTGGGGCGGGATTATGGGCGGCATCACTTGGTTACTGTATGACGACATGCACCTGGGCGCGGTGATGTCACTGGCGATGATCTTAAACCTGCTGGTGGCTTCGGTAATGGGGGTATTGATCCCGATGATCATGGTTAAGTTCGGACGCGACCCTGCGGTCGGTTCGAGCGTCATGATCACCGCGATCACCGATACCGGCGGCTTCTTTATTTTTCTGGGGCTGGCGACCGTGTTTCTGCTTTAAGCCTGGCCCGCTCTTTCAGGCGGCCTGGCACCACCACCATCATCACGATACCCGTCAGCACCCCAATAGCCAGATTGCCGGTGCTGACGGTGGCCGCGATGGTCACCAGCATCACCAGCGTTTCCGGCCACGGCGTGCGTTTTAGCGTCGCAGGCCGGAGGCTCTGCCAGCTAAAGGTTTTAAACGCCACAATCACCATAATCCCGGCCAGTACAGACATTGGGATCATCGCCATCACTTCGCTTAACGCCGTCACCAGCAGTAGTAAAACCAGCGCTGCGGCGACGGTGGAAAGGCGGCTCCGGCCTTTGCCCATCTCCACGTTAACAATGGTTTGACCGATCATCGCGCACCCGGCGATACCGCCATAGCAGCCAGCCAGAATATTGGCGATGCCAAGACCTGCGCTCTCACGGGTTTTATTCGACGGCGTGACGGTTAAATCATCCACCAGTTTAGCGGTTAGTAGCGATTCCATTAGCCCGACAAAGGCAATACTCAGCGCACAGGGCCAGATAATGGCCAGCGTGTTGAGATTGAGCGGAACCAGCCATTGGGTTAATCCCGGCAGCCCGCCGCCCATTGAACCTTCATCGCCAACGGTAGGTAACACTTGTCCGCTGGTGGCGGTGTAAATCGTCAGCAACACCACGGCTATCAGCGGGGAAGGGACGCATTTGAGCACTTTAGGAAGCCACAGCACAATCAGAATGGTGGCGGCAAAAAGGGTGATAATCAGCGGGCTCCGTGTCCAGAAATGGGGAACCTGGGCAAAGAAGATAAGAATACCCAGCGCATTGACGAAACCGCTCATGACCGATGCGGGGATAAAGCGCATCAGCTTCGCCATGCCGCACACGGCAAACAGAATTTGAATCATTCCCGCCATGACTACCGCAGGAAGAATGTAGGCCACCCCGTGTTGATGCACCATCGGGCCGATAACCAGCGCGACCGAACCGGCCGCCGCCGTGACCATTGCCGGACGGCCGCCGAGAAACGACATCGACAGGCACAGTACCACTGAGGCAATCAAACTGACTTTAGGGTCGACACCGGCAATGACCGAAAAGGAGATGACTTCCGGGATGAGCGCTAAAGCAGTAATGATGCCTGCCAGCACTTCGCGGGTAAATAGCTTGGGTGATGTCAAAACGGCAGTCAAAGAAGGGGACGGAGAGGTGTTGGGCATAAGATATTCACAGGTTATCGATGGCCGGTCTTTCATAAGCCACAGCTTCCGTGCGCACCATCACAAAGGGGGGAATAATAGCGCTTCCCGTCACATTCTACTAGTACCAAATCTCATTTTCTGTACACATTTATTAAACATTTTAATAACAGATCTCAAAACTCAACTTAAATTTTAAACAATATTTAATTTTATGCCGCCTGGTGGTAACGTAACCGCACGGATGTTTTTACCTGCATGTAACAAATCGCAAGTCAAGTAAGGCCCCCTACGATGAAAAAAAAGATAGCTGTACCCAACGCGCAGAAAACGGGTAGTGAAACGATTTCTGTGGCGACTAAGGCGAAGACTCGGGCGGTTCACGAGACAGATGTATTGCTGATAGGTGGCGGAATTATGAGCGCTACGCTGGGTACATGGCTTCAGGAGTTAGAGCCAGACTGGTCGATTACCATGGTTGAGCAGATGGAAAGCGTGGCGGAAGAGAGTTCTAACGGCTGGAATAACGCCGGTACCGGGCACTCAGCGCTGATGGAACTCAACTATACCCCGCAAAAAGCCGATGGCTCAGTCAGCATCGATAAAGCCATTGATATTAACGAAGCCTTCCAGATTTCTCGTCAGTTCTGGGCGCATCAGGTGACGCGCGGCGTGCTGACGCAGCCGAAAAGTTTTATCAACACCGTGCCACATATGAGCTTTGTGTGGGGCGAGGACAACGTCAACTTCCTGCGCGCCCGCTATCGCGCGTTGCAGAAAAGCCCGTTGTTTAACGGCATGCGCTATTCCGAAGATCACGAACAAATTAAGCAGTGGGCGCCGCTGGTGATGGAAGGCCGCGATCCGCAGCAGAAAATTGCCGCCACCCGTACCGAGGCGGGCACCGATGTTAACTACGGCGAAATCACCCGCCAGATGATTAACGCGCTGAAAAAACATGACCGTTTTGCGCTACAGCTTAATACCGTGGTACGCCGTTTCCGTCGAAATGCGGATAACAGCTGGAGCGTGACGGTTTCTGATGCCAATAACAGCCACGCCAAACGAACCATTAAGGCTAAGTTTATCTTTATTGGTGCCGGTGGCGCGGCATTGAAATTGATGCAGCAAACGCATATCCCGCAGGCCAAAGAGTACGCTGGCTTCCCGGTTGGCGGTCAGTTCCTGGTGTGCGATAACCCGGAAGTGGTTAACCATCACCTGGCGAAGGTTTACGGTCAGGCCTCCGTGGGCGCGCCGCCGATGTCCGTTCCGCACATTGATACCCGTATTATTGACGGTAAACGCGTGGTGCTGTTCGGGCCGTTCGCCACTTTCTCTACGCGATTTTTGAAAAACGGTTCGCTGTGGGATCTACTGGCCTCGACTAATAAATCGAACATTCTGCCGATGCTGAATGTGGGGCTGGACAACTTTGATCTGGTGAAATATCTGGTCAGCCAGGTACTACAAAAAGATAAAGATCGCCACGCCGCGCTCCGGGCTTACTACCCAATGGCGAAAAAGCAGGACTGGCGTTTATGGCAGGCCGGCCAGCGCGTGCAGATCATTAAACGCGACTCCCGTATTGGCGGTGTATTGCGTCTGGGCACCGAAGTGGTAAGCGATGATGAAGGCACCGTAGCGGCGCTGCTGGGAGCTTCTCCTGGCGCATCAACGGCGGCACCGATCATGCTCGATCTGCTGGAAAAAGTTTTCAAAGAGAAAATGCAAACGGCCGAATGGCAGGAGAAAATTCGCGCGGTGGTGCCGACCTACGGCTCTACGCTCACTGAAAACCCACACCTCATCGACCAAACGATGGCCTACACCAGTGAAGTGCTGGGGCTGCATTATGAAGCGGTACGCGAAGCCGACCCGGTACCTGCGGTGCAGGTGCCATCAAAACCGGTAGAAGTGAAAGAGATGGCGGATATTGCGTTGTAAGCAATAATCGCAATTGGTGGCCCGGGCGAGATGTTTACGTTGACCCCGGGATTAGCTCGGAGCCCATTCCCGGCGTCACTTCGTTCTGCCGGGCTACCAACTCGTAGCCCGGGCGAGGCGTTTACGCCGACCCCGGGGTTAGCCCGGAGCCTATTCCCGGCGTCACTTCGTTCGGCCGGGCTACCTATCTCGTAGCCCGGGCGAGGCGTTTACTCCGACCCCGGGATTAGCTCGGAGCCCATTCCCGGCGTCACTTCGTTCGGCCGGGCTACCACCTCGTAGCCCGGGCGAGGCGTTTACGCCGACCCCGGGGAAACCCGGTTTAACGCACAGCCGCGTTAAGGATCTCTTCTTTGGCTTCCCACACGCGGTATTTTACTTCTACGTTGTCTGGGGTGTAGACCACAATCGGCAGCTTACTGTTGTAGCGCAGCATGCCATCATCGCCCAGCGACGCGGTAACGAACTGTTTCGTTTTCTTCTGGTCAGGGCAGGCCATCATGGTAGACATTGGCCCGGTCACTTTCTCTACGACGTAATAGTCATAACCCCAGCCTTCCAGCGTTTTACTTTCCAGCTCTGCGCCCAGACGATGGCGATTGCAGTCAACTTCCAGCGTTTGACCAATCAATAATTCCACCTTAAAGGCTGACTCATCTTTTTGTGCGGGCAACTGAATAACCTGACGCTTCATCCCTTTCTCAGCCTGTGGGTAAGGCGCGACCTTCTCCAGCGGCTGCTCTGCGGCCCATGCAGTGCTGGTGGCACAGGCGATGGCAAGTAAAGATGCGGCAAGTTTATGTGTCTTTTTCACTGTTCGTCCTTTGTATCAGTAGTTAACCAGAGCAGAATATCATTCATGTTATCAATGGTAATCGTTATTTACTGAATTTTGCATTAGGAGTAGTGCTAAATATCGAGTTAAATCTCGAAAGTAGCGATTATCACTTCACACTCCGTTCAGCAGATGCGTTATAAACTTTGTGAGTTTAGGCAATGGGCGTAAATCTTGCCGCCAAAGCAGGTGAATAGGGCGGGGTTCGGGTGTAAATGCCTCCAGGACACGCACCAGCCTGCCGCAGGCTAAATCGTCAGCCAGCAACACTTCGGGTTGCAGCAGCAGCCCGGCTCCGGCAATCGCTGCCATGCGCAGACCGTGGCCATCATTGCAGCGCAATATGGCATCGCGTTTCCACCGAACTTCGCCCGCCATGCCGGGTAACAGCCACTCGTTGCGTGCAGTCCACACGGTATGAGATAAGCACAGATGGTCGCTAAGCTCAGCGGGTGTTTGCGGGATGCCGTAGCGTGCTAAATAATCGGGTGAGGCGCAGATAACCATCCGGTAGTCGCACAGATATTTGGCGACAATATCAGTTTGCCGAATATCACCAATGCGAATAGCCAGGTCGAAACCTTCATCAACTAGATCGACCATCCGATTGGTAAGATCAAGCTCAATGCGTACCTCCGGCCAGGTTTGCAAAAAAGTGGCGGCCAGTGGAGACACCACGCATGAGCCAAATGAAGTTGGCGCACTGACTCGCAGAGTCCCGGCTGGGGCAAGACGCAGGCGCTCAATGGAGCTTTCAGCTACCATCACCTGCTCCAGAACACGTCGGGATTCTTCCGCAAAGACGCGACCTGCATCCGTCAGGCTTTGGCGACGGGTATTTCGCGCCAGTAAGCGCGTGCCAAGCTGGTTTTCCAGTTGAGCGACATATTTACCTACCATCACGGCGGACATGCCAAGCCTACCGGCGGCCTCCGTAAAACTACCGCTTTCCACCACCGCAACAAAAGCCTCCATTGCCCGTAGCTTGTCCATATTACAAACCTCTGGTTAGTAATTATCGAATCTTTTACCAGTTTATCCGATTTTTAATTGGGTAAAGAATAGTGGCTTACCTGATTAAGGAGTCGCCTATGAAAATTATGATTATTGGTGCCAGCGGAACGGTGGGCAGCGCAGTTGCAGACGTACTCAGCCGCCAGCACGAGGTTATTCGCGTGGGGCGTACCCATGGCGATGAGCAAGTGGATATCACCTCGCAAGCAAGCGTTGAGGCGCTATTTGCAAAAACGGGGAAAGTCGATGCGATTGTGTCAGCGACCGGCGGCGTCTTTTTTGGCCCGTTAGCCAGCATGACGGATGAAGATTTCAATCAGGGTCTAAAAGACAAACTGTTAGGCCAGATTCGACTGGTGCTCACCGGCCAGCATTATCTGAATGATGCGGGATCTATCACCCTCATCAGCGGCATTATCGCTCAGGAGCCTATCGCGCAAGGCGTTAACGCCGCAACGGTCAATGCCGGGCTGGAAGGGTTTGTGCGTGCTGCCGCCTGTGAGTTACCGCGTGGTATCCGCATCAATTTGATTAGCCCCACGGTCTTAAGCGAATCGGCGAAAGCGTATGAAGATTTCTTCCCCGGATTTGAAAGCGTGGCAGCGGCCACGGTTGCCAATGCCTTTCGTCGCAGCGTGGAAGGAATACAGACCGGGCGCATTTATACGGTAGGCTACTAGCTGGATTGCAAAAACGTGGCAGAAAAGTTATCCCCCTTCGCGCAGTGCGTAGGGGGGATAGGGGATTACTGAGCGGAGATCCCGGTTAAGGCGCCATAAGGGATTTTCTTGTAGTACCAATTATCGTCGTTAATCTGGACGAACGTAAATTCATCCGGGGCGAGCGACATCGATTTGCCGTTTAAGGTGAAATGGATCTGGCCTTCCAGCGGCCTGGCGCTTATCACAAGAAGCTCACCTTTATCATTGAACCAGGCGTTGGTATTGGCATCAATGTGTTGCTTCTCGCCGGTCACCATCACTGAATAGTCAAATCCGGTGGTCTTACGGTAAATATTCTGCGCGCCAAAATATTTTCCATACACGTGCGCTTCATGCCAGAAATCAAACTCACCGCCGCGATTTTGCATTTTCAGGAAATGGAAATCAGGGATCGTGAATTCACTTTTTTTCTGCGCCAGCTGGTTTTCAATAATCGCCAGACGCACTTCGTTTTGCTGATAGACGTGCAGATAGGAGGTGTAAATCAGGCTGAACGACCAGATAAAGACGCCAAACAGCAGAACGTTTATCGCCATGACGCCCGCTTTAACGGTTTTATTTGCCGTATTGAGGAGTTCTCGCCCCAGGAATGAAACGGCCAACAGGAAGAAAACAAAGGTCGACATCATCACCCGGTCAGGATAGGTCGGTGCTGCTACCATAATCAACGAGGTGCCAATACCAATTACTATCGACAGAATAATGGTGTTGAGATTGAACTTATTAAAGCGAAGCCATTTTTTCTGCGCATAGAGCAAAATTAAGGCCAGCAATGCCAATATCACGTAGGCAATCCAGATTAATGCCAGATGCCCGAATACGCGCTCGGTCACGTGAACATAGATGCGCTGGAAGATAGACATTTGATACCAGGCGTCACCGTGGGCACGAATGAAATTACCCGGTGAGAATATCAGTATGCTGGTGCCGATTAATGCGGAAACAAAATACAGGCATTTATTGAGCAGCAGGCGTTTATCACGCCAGAGATCGTAAACAACGGCTAACGCCGCAATCCCGACGACAAACGGGGCGATACTTTCATTAGAACAGCCCGCCAGCACGCCCAGAATCAGCATCAGCACCTGCGTGCGTTCTTCGCGCTGTGTCTGGATACGGTACATGTTCCATATCCAGGCAACCACAAACAGGTTTGTCCAAAGGTAGTTAGCGCTTCCTACAATCCAGAATACCGTCTGGCCGATGTTTGGGTTCGCAATCCAAAAGGTCAGGAATACCAATGCAAAAATAGAGGCATCGTGCTTCTGCCAGCGTAATGTCCCGGTGGGCGTTTTGACGATGAAATAACAGAATACGACGACCAGTAATCCGGTCATAGCCGAAATAATAGCGCGAGACCCGGTGGCCAGCAACAGCGCACTGCTGTAGTCAGCAACCACCCGTCCACTCCAGGTCAGGTAATGATTAAGGTGCGTATCTAAGGACGTGCCTAACATGGCATACACATAATCATCAGAATGTAGTGGGGTGTACCACTCGATGATAAATACGGTAATAAAGGCAATTAAAACAATGGCCCAACTCACGATCTTTTGCATCAATTATTCCTTTATCCGCGCTGCGTGACGTGCTTTTTTCTTAATAATGTATCGGGGACGTTTTTTGGTTTCGATATAGATACGGCCGATATACTCACCCAGTACGCCAATGCCAATGAGCTGTATACCGCCTAAAAATAGGATGGACACAATCAGCGAGGGATATCCCTGGACGGCATTTCCCCAAAAGATTTTATCCACCACCATCCAGAAGCCATAGGCGAAAGACAGGAGTGCCACGGCCAGGCCCAGGTACGTCCAGACCCTAAGCGGGAAGGTTGAGAAAGACGTAATTCCCTCAAGCGCGAGATTCCATAATTTCCAGCCGTTGAATTTACTTTCTCCTGCGACACGTTCCGCTCTGGAGTACAACACCACTTCGGTGTGGCCGCCAACCCAGGAAAGAATGCCCTTCATAAACAGATTTTTTTCAGGCAGCTGTTTAATGTTGTCGACCACTTCCCGGCTCATCAAGCGAAAATCACCGACATTTTCTTCGATATGAGGTTTGCTGATTTTATTATGCAGTTTATAAAACCACTCGGCGGTTTTACGCTTCAAATGACCGTCGACGGAACGGTCTTCACGTTTAGCCAGAACCACATCAGCGCCTTCCTGCCATTTCTCAATCAGTCTTGGGATAACGTCAATGGGATCTTGTAAATCGACATCAATCGGAATGACCGCATCGCCACTGGCATAATCCAGCCCCGCAAACAAGGCCGGTTCTTTACCGAAATTTCTTGTCAGTGGCAGCGAGATTACCAATGGATCTGCGGTCGCCAGCGCCTCAATAATGGATTCCGTCGCATCGGTGCTGCCATCATTAATAAAGACAATTTCAATGTCATAAGGCTTTAAGCCAAGGTGTTCGCGAACGGCTTTGTAAAAAATACCGACAGTTTCTTCTTCATTAAAAACAGGAACGATCAGTGAGATTTTCATCATGCACTCTTGAATACGATGAGTTTTGAATAAATGAAGCCCGCCACCAGACTAAAGCCGGAAAAGACAATAAGCGTGACTAACGCAGGAATGGCAAGCCTGTCAGCAATATAACCGGTTAATCCAGCCATCGCGCCCATAAAAAGAACAAAGGCGATATATCGGCCTAAGGTGGCTTGCGAGTTGAACGTCCATTTGGCGTTGGCAAAGAAACTAAACGTTACGGCGCAACCAAAGGCAATAATATTCGCAATTGCCTGTGTACTTGCAAAAAAATGAACCAACGCACCGAAGCAAAGCCAGTGGATTGCGGTATTGAGAATGCCTACAGAGATATAGCGTCCGAATAGCTTTAACATTATAAGATGGCGTCAGTTTAAGTGGTCGGCAGTGTAGTACTAACCGATTATGCGATCAACCATCAAAAAATCGTATCTTTTACGCTAGATGCATTCATTATCAACGCAATGTGTCTGGGATAACGCACAAAATCAGGAGAGGAATTTACGGCTATTACGCCGCGATTTTCGCTATAAGAAGGACAGAGCAGGGGGATGTTCTTTAAATAAGTTGGTCGGCACGGAGAGATTCGAACTCTCGACCCTCGCCACCCCATGACGATGCGCTACCAGGCTGCGCTACGTGCCGACGCCAACAAAATACTACCGCTTTTTGTGTTGATTGCAAGTCAGCAACGTCACAACTGACTCACAATTAATCAATCAGTTAGCGATAAACCGTTTTTCCTCGGTCAGGACTTGTAACAGCAAGCTTAACTGCGGTTTTTGCTCACGCTCTTTCTCGCCTTCAGCCGTCCATGTTTTATAGTGGCCGTTATGATCAAGAACCACGGTAACGGATGGCGTGGTGATCGCCAGCGCGCTGTTATCCGCCGCCGTTACCCAGTCATGGCGGCGATTAGCGCTAAACAAATCTTGTCCTTGTGAATACTCGTTGGCCGGCGTACTGACATGCAGCAAGCGTTGCATCAGCGTGGTCATAATATCTTTATGATCGGTCAACAGGTCGATTCGCTGGGCAGGCGTTCCCGGCCAGTGGATAACCAGTGGAACCTGCAGCTGCGGACGTGACCAGCTAAAGCTGCTGTTTTGTCCCTTCAACGGCACGCCGTGACCGGCAGTAATAATGACTACCGTATCGTTGAGCTTACCGGACTCGCGCAGGGCATCCAGCACGCGGGCAATCTGTGCATCAACATCCGCTGCCGCACGGGCGTACTGCCGGTCGCTCAGTTCAGAATCGTTCATCGTGGTACCGTTAAACGATACCCAGGAGAACCAGCGGTTTTCATCCTGTGCATTATTCTTAAGCCAGTTCACCCACTGCCTTGCGGTCTGCGCATCATTTTGCGACTTGCTCGGCGGCAAAGAGAAATCAGACAGCAGCGCCTGGCGATAAATTGGGCTTGTGAAGCCATCAGAAGAGAACAGCCCCAGCTGATAACCCTGCTGATTGAGCGCGCTGATAAGCGCCGCGGGAATACGCGCGGCAAGCACGCCATCCATATAGCTTGGTGACACACCATAGAACAGGCCAAAGATGCCGTTGTCCGCGGTGTTACCTGAGCTCATATGTTGAGTAAAGTTGACGTTTTCGCTCGCGAATTGCGCAAGCGACGGCATCTGCTGCTCATAGCGCGAGTAGTTCAGGCCATCAACCGTGATGAGCAGGACATTTTTCCCGGCTCCCATATCGCGATAGCGCAGATCGCTTAATGGATATTGTACGGTGACGGCTTCCGGGTCGCCTTGCTCAATCAGGCGTCGCTGATAATCCTGCGCATCCAGCAGACCATGTTTCTCGAGGAAACGGCGGGCCGTCATCGGATAGGAAAGCGGCAGGTTAGCGCGCTGCATTGTGACCGGGCGATAGAAATTGGCATCCGCCCAGATATACATCACGTGTGAGGCGATAAATGAGGCGAAGAAGAACCAGGCGACGGGCCGCGCGTAGTGGCGACGCCGCGTCAGGCTGCGCAGCTTCTGCCAGCTCCAGGTGGCGAATAGCATCTCCACGAGGAGGATAACCGGCACGCTAATAAACATCAGCTGCCAGTCGCGGGCCATCTCATTTTGATCGGGGTTTATCACAAGCTCCCACACCACCGGATTCAGGTGTAAGTGGAAACGGGTAAAGACTTCGCTGTCGATAAGCAGCAACGTCATGCCCACTGTCGCCAGAATGGCGGACAAGAAGCGCATCAGGCGCTGGGACATGACGATAAACGTCAGGGGGAACAGAATCAGCAGGTAGGTGGAGAACACCAGGAAGCTGAAATGCCCGACAAGGCTCATGTAGGAGTAAACGCGTCCCGCAAGCGTTGTCGGCCAGTCGGCGACAAAAAGATAGCGACTACCGAGCACCATAGCCAACAGCATGTTGAACAGGGCGAACCAGTGCCCCCAGCTAACCATCTGGGAGACTTTTTCTCGATAGGGCTGACGATGAGTCACCATAAACTGTTGCTTGTACCTTTAGTGCGCAGAGTCGCTGTTAATAGAAGATTGCAGCGCCTGGGCAAAAGAGCGCGCGATAGCCTGGCGTTGAGCCGGAGCCACGCTGCTGTTAATCAGATTGGTGACCATATTCCCCAGAACCATCAACGACAGGTCGGTTGGAGTTTTATGTTCTTCCAGTACGTTAGCGAGCTCGCTCAGCAGCTGTTCAACGTGTTCATCACTATAGCGGGATTGTTGTGGCATAAATCGAAATCTGTCCATTCATTAAAGGGCAGTATATTACCGTAGCAGCAGTATTTTTTCCGCTTTTTTTAAGCATTCGCGATATCCTTTCGCCATTATACTGCCGCGAATGCGGTAATGAGTCAGTTGCACTGTGGCATCGGGGGTGTTTGAATACACCCGATCATAAAGGAGAGTTTAACATGAGTCTGGATATCGACCAGATTGCTTTGCATCAGCTCATCAAACGTGATGAGCAAAACCTGGACGTCGTGCTGCGCGACTCGCTGCTGGAACCTACCGCGCCGGTAGAGGAGATGATGGCTGAGCTGCATCGCGTGTACAGTGCCAAAAACAAAGCCTATGGCCTGTTTACCGAAGAAAGCGAGCTGGCGCAGGCGCTGAAGCTTCAGCGTCAGGGTGAGGAAGACTTCCTTGCTTTTACCCGTGCCGCTACCGGTCGTCTGCGTGATGAGCTGGCGAAATACCCGTTTGCTGATGGGGGCATTGTCTTGTTCTGTCACTATCGTTATCTGGCGGTGGATTACCTGTTGGTGGCCGTGCTGAACAATCTCAACAGCATGCGCGTGAACGAACAGCTGGATATCAGTGCCACTCACTATCTGGATATCAATCATGCGGATATCGTGGCGCGTATCGATTTGACCGAGTGGGAAACCAACCCGGAGTCCACCCGTTATCTGACCTTCCTGAAAGGGCGTGTTGGCCGTAAGGTGTCGGATTTCTTCATGGACTTCCTCGGCGCCAGCGAAGGGTTAAACGCCAAAGTGCAAAACCGCGGCTTGCTGCAGGCGCTGGATGATTTTGCCGCCGAAGCGCAGCTCGACAAAAACGAGCGTCAGAACGTGCGTCAGCAGGTCTATAGCTACTGTAACGAGCAGTTGCAGGCGGGCGAAGAGATTGAGCTGGAGTCGTTGTCGAAGGAGCTTTCCGGGGTCAGCGAAGTCAGCTTCAGCGAGTTCACCGCTGAAAAGGGCTATGAGCTTGAAGAGAGCTTCCCGGCGGATCGCAGTACGCTGCGTCAATTAACCAAATTTGCCGGCAGCGGCGGTGGCTTGACGATTAATTTCGATGCGATGTTATTAGGCGAGCGGATCTACTGGGATCCGGCCACCGATACGCTGACCATCAAAGGGACGCCGCCAAACTTGCGCGACCAGCTCCAGCGCCGCACGTCCGGCAAAAGCTAAACCGCTTTCGCAAACCCGTTCATCATGAGCGGGTTTTTTCTGGGCATAAAAAAACGGCTCCAAAAGGAGCCGTTCTTCTTTGTCACGTTGACCGGTTTGCGATTACGCGCGAACGAAGTCGATGTGAGCCAGCTTAGGCTTGAACGGGTGACGCTGAACAGCCTGTGCCTTAACTTTTTCTTCTTTACCATCAACAACGATGGTCAGAACTTCGCTGTAGAATTCAGCGTTGGTCTGCAGGTTCCACACTTTGTCGTGATCCAGTTCGATAGCAACTGGAGCAGCTTCGCCACCATAAATGATAGCTGGGAACTTGTTAGCTGTGCGCAGGCGGCGGCTCGCACCCTTACCCTGCACTTCACGTACTACTGCATTGAAAGTAATCATTGAAAGCTCTCTATATATAAATCCTGCTACAGGCGACCCAGCAGCAGGCAACTGATCTGCTTCACGGATGTGAAAGCGGGCGGCATTATAGCCTCCAATTCCTTGTCGGGCAATGAAAACCTCAGGCTCAATTCGCCGTTAGACGTAACCGCAGGCTGTCCGGGTAAGGGGAAAAGTACTTCTGGGTCAGCAGATAGTCGTCCGGGTGCTCGGCAAGATAATGCTGTAGCAACGTCAACGGGGCGAGAATGGGCAGCAGACCGGCATGATAATTCACAATCACTTCCCGCAGCTCAGCGCGCTGACGTTCGTTAAGCTGTTTGCGGAAGTAACCCTGAATGTGCATCAGCACGTTGGTGTGGTTTTTGCGCGAGGCGGGCTGCTGCAAAATGGCCATCAGTTTTTCCCGGTAAGCGACAAAGAAGGCTTCCAGGTCGTCCCATTCATGGATACGGGCGATAAACGGCCCGATTTCCCGATAACCCGGCTGACTATGCGCGAGTAAATGCAGCTTATAGCGACTGTGAAAAGCCATTATCGCGCCGCGGGTTAGCCCTTTTTCGCGCATGGCGTTGAGTTCGTGGAGCGCAAACACGCGTGCCACGAAATTTTCCCGTAAAACCGGATCGTGCAACCGCCCATCTTCCTCTATCGGAAGCCACGGATAGCGCTGCTGGAGCGCGGCGGTAAACAGGCCCACTCCCGCTTTCGCACCGCGATTACCGTCTTCATCATACAGGCGCACGCGTTCCATCCCGCAGCTGGGGGATTTGGCGCACACCACAAAACCCGCGTAGTCAGCAACACCTGGCAGATAGCCCTCGGCAAACTGCTGCATTTTGTCCGTCAAGTCTTGATCGCGCGCCTGGCTAAAGCGCAATCGCACATCACCTGTGGGGGTATTAACAAGCCTAAGTGCCGGGCGAGGGGTCGGCAGACCGACAGCCATCTCCGGGCAGACTGGTTTAAAGCTTACCCATTCGGCAAGCTCATCCATAATAAATCCCATCCGTTTGTGCCCGCCGTCAAAGCGTACCGCTGCGCCGGTCAGGCAACCGCTAATGCCGAGTATCGGTTTGGTATTCATGACGTTTCCTGTTATTGCGGGTAGTAGATAAAGCATAGATTCTCCCGAATCTTACCGCGTGGCTTTTTTCTCCTCTACTACACTTATTGGACTTTTCATTGTGAAGGACGTTTACATGAAGTTATGGCCCGTCGTTACCGGTGTTGCACTCTCATTGGCGCTAGTGGCTTGCCGTTCGCCCACGCCGCCAAAAGGCGTGACACCCATTGACCATTTTGATGCCAGCCGCTATTTAGGAAAATGGTATGAGGTTGCGCGCCTGGAAAATCGTTTTGAACGTGGGCTGGAGCAGGTGACCGCCACCTACGGTAAGCGTCAGGATGGGGGGATTACAGTGATAAACCGCGGGTATGATCCGCAAAAAGGCGTGTGGAAAGAGAGTGACGGGAAAGCCTATTTTACCGGTAAACCTACCACCGCCGCGCTGAAAGTGTCATTCTTCGGCCCGTTCTATGGCGGTTACAACGTCATTGCCCTGGATGATGACTACCAGTACGCGCTGGTCAGCGGGCCGAACCGCGATTATCTGTGGATCCTGTCCCGGACGCCGACGCTACCGACCCAGGTGCGGCAGAATTACCTGAATATCGCACGCGGACTCGGTTTCGCGGTGGACGATCTGCTGTGGGTGAAGCAGGCCGGCGGCTAGCGCAGCTCGCCTGCGCGACGAAAGCGCCCCTGATAGTCGAACACTTTTTCACGCACCTGCCAGTAACGGTCTTTTTGGCGGGCGACGACAAAATCCGGGGCGCGCAGCAGCGCCTGTTGACTGATAATATCACCCGGCGTTATCCAGCGTAGCGGCACGCCCGGCGTGCGCGTATGTGGACGTATAAACAGCTGTTCAAAGGCCATCTTCTGAGCAGGTGTGTGCAGGCGGAAGCGCTCACTCACATCGGCCCCGTCTTCATCGTAATAGGTGATTTTCAGCCAACTCCCTTTCTCATCCATCCCGTCCTGCAAGGTCATTCCGCTACAGCGCAGCACGAGCGCATCTTTGAGCTTCAGCGCCGCTTTCAGCATATCGTCCGGGTCAACCAGTACCGTGTCGCACTCACGGCAGCGGCGGGCGGCAATATCATTCTCTGCGTTACACTGCGGACAATTTTTAAAGCGGAAACGATAGTCGCACTGCTCACGATGCCCTTCATCATCCTCAAGCCAGCCCTGACAGCGGCGACCAAAGTGTTCAATAAGGGTGCCGTCAGCGGTGGTTTTACCCCAGAAGGTATTGGCAAATCCGCAGCCGGGGCAGAAAACCTGCACCGGCACGTTATCGCTTTTCCCCTTAGGCGAACCCACCTCCGGCGTGTAGAGGTCATGTGGATTACCGGCGTAATCCAGGATCAGACAATCGGTTTTACCCGGCGCCAGGCGCAATCCACGGCCCACAATTTGCTGATACAGGCTGATGGATTCCGTTGGGCGGAGGATGGCGATGAGATCCACGTGCGGCGCGTCAAAACCGGTGGTCAGGACGGAGACATTGACCAGATAGCGGAACTGCTGATGTTTAAACGCCTCAATCAGCTCATCGCGCTGCGGCCCCGGCGTTTCTCCGGTAATCAGCGCGGCGTCGTTGGCGGGCAGCAGGCCGGTGATTTCGCGCGCGTGTTCAACGGTGGCGGCAAAAATCATCACTCCCTTTCGGGTCTGCGAAAATTCGATTATCTGGCTGATGATATGCGGCGTAATGCGCTGCTGCTGTTTAAGTTCGCGATTAAGATCCGCTTCGCTGAATAAGCCGTTGCTGTTGGCCTGAAGTCGGCTGAAATCATACTGCACAACCGGCATATCCAGCCGCTCTGGCGGCGTCAGATAGCCGTGCTTAATCATATAGCGCAGCGGCAGCTCGTAAATACAGTCGCGGAACAGGGCTTTTTCATCGCCCCGCACCATGCCGTGGTAGTGATACTGATAAATCCAGCCTTTACCCAGCCGGAACGGCGTTGCCGTCAGCCCCAGCAGCCGAATGTGAGGATTCACTTGCTTGAGGTGAGTGAGGATTTGCTGATATTGGCTGTCGTCGTCATCGCTGATACGGTGGCACTCATCGACAATCAGCAAGGAGAACTCGCCCTGAAAATGGTCAAGATTTCGGGCGACGGACTGTACGCTGCCAAACACCACTTTGCCGTGACTCTCTTTGCGTTTTAAACCGGCGGCGTAGATATCTGCTTCCAGCCCCAGCGCGAGATACTTAGCATGGTTTTGTGCCACCAGCTCTTTAACGTGAGCCAATACCAGCACACGGCCGCGCGCAAGCCGCGCCAGTTCGGCGATAACCAGGCTTTTTCCTGCCCCGGTGGGCAAGACGATAACGGCCGGGGCGGTCTGGCGGCGAAAATAGGCCAGGGTGGCGTCAACCGCCTCCTGTTGATACGGGCGTAGTGTAAATGTCATGAGCTTGATGATTGTCCTTAACTGCCAAATAGTATGCCATGAATCTTTTCACTTGAGTGACCCGACAAGCCCGTTATACTTACTCATTGTTACTACCCCATTTTTCGGACGCTTGTCCGACACCGGCACTATTTACAGGCTAAAAATACTTCATGCGACTTGATAAGTTTATCGCTCAGCAACTCGGCGTCAGCCGTGCTATTGCCGGGCGTCAGATCCGCGGCAACCATGTGACCATTGATGGCGAAGTGGTACGCGAGGCGGCATTTAAACTGTTACCTGAACACGAGGTCGCCTATGAGGGCAACTCGCTGACTCAGCAGAAAGGCCCGCGCTACTTTATGCTGAACAAACCGCAAGGCTACGTGTGTTCGACCGAGGACCCAGATCATCCAACGGTACTTTATTTCCTCGACGAGCCGATTGCTTATAAGCTGCATGCCGCAGGTCGTTTAGATATTGATACCACCGGTTTGGTGCTGATGACCGACGACGGCCAGTGGTCGCACCGCGTGACGTCTCCCCGTCATCACTGCGAGAAAACCTATCTGGTGCAGCTGGAGAATCCGGTCAGCGATGATACGGCCGAACAGTTCACTAAGGGCGTGCAGCTGCATAACGAAAAAGATCTCACCAAGCCCGCGGTGCTGGAAGTGATCACGCCAACCGAAGTGCGTCTGACCATCAGCGAAGGGCGTTATCATCAGGTAAAACGTATGTTTGCCGCCGTCGGCAACCGCGTCATTGGCCTGCACCGCGAACGCATTGGTGCTATCGCCCTTGATCCTGACATGGAACCGGGTGAGTACCGCCCGTTAACCGCAGAAGAAATTGCCAGCGTTGGCGCACCAGAGCGCTAACAAAACTCAGAGGTAGATTGTGACGTCCAGGCCGCGCTCGTCGTTCAGTATTGTGTTTATTCTTGGCCTTCTGGCCATGTTAATGCCGTTGTCGATAGACATGTATCTGCCGGCGTTGCCGGTCATCTCGCAGCAATTTGGCGTGCCGGCAGGCAGCGCGCAGATGACGCTCAGCACCTATATTCTGGGGTTTGCTGTCGGTCAGCTGTTGTATGGCCCGATGGCGGATAGCCTCGGGCGCAAGCCGGTTATCCTGGGCGGCACGCTGATTTTTGCCGCCGCTGCCACAGCCTGTGCGCTTGCTCCATCGATTGACTATCTCATTGTTACCCGTTTCTTCCACGGCCTGGCGGCTGCGGCGGCAAGCGTGGTGATTAACGCCCTGATGCGCGATATCTACCCGAAAGAAGAGTTTTCACGAATGATGTCGTTCGTGATGCTGGTCACCACCATTGCGCCGCTGGTGGCACCGATTGTCGGCGGGGCAGTGCTGGTGTGGTTTAGCTGGCATGCGATTTTCTGGATCCTCGCTATCGCTGCGATCCTGGCGTCCTTGATGATCTACTTCTTTATCGATGAAACGCTGGCCGTCGACAAGCGTCAGCCGTTCCGGCTTCGCACCACGCTTGGCAACTTTGCTTCTCTATTCCGCCATAAACGCGTGCTTTCCTACATGCTGGCGAGCGGTTTTAGCTTTGCGGCAATGTTCTCGTTTTTGAGCGCCGGGCCGTTTGTTTATATCGAACTTAACCACGTGTCGCCGCAGCACTTTGGCTATTACTTTGCGCTGAATATCGTGTTCTTATTTGTAATGACCACCATTAATAGCCGTTTTGTACGCAGGGTAGGCGCGCTGTGGATGTTCCGCGCGGGCCTGATCGTGCAATTCGTGATGGCGGTGTGGATGGTGGTTTGCGCCTTATTTGACGTTGGATTCTGGTCATTAGTGCTGGGGATCGCGGTCTTTATTGGCTGCGTTTCGATGGTGTCATCGAACGCGATGGCGGTGATCCTCGATGAATTCCCGCATATGGCCGGTACGGCATCTTCTCTTGCAGGCACGTTCCGCTTTGGCATCGGCGCCATCGTTGGCGCGCTGCTGTCGATGGCCACCTTTACCACCGCATGGCCGATGTTAATTTCGATTGCCCTTTGCGCCACTGCTTCCATTCTGTTCTACCTCTACGCCAGTCGCCCACGTAAAACCGCGCAGTAATACCGCTTATGAGGGGCGAAATACGCCCCTTTTTTGATAAACATCAACAGAAATTGCATTTCCGATAGGGCGTGATGTTTCTTTTATGTAAAATCCGTTTATGTAAAAAGTCACATTGTTGTAGATAAAAAGGTTGTGTTAGATCACAGAAACGGGTACATATAGCGCGAAAACGCATCAGTACACCGAACTATGTCGTAGAAAGAATGTTGAATGCTGGCGTTTTTTTTGTGGATGCAGGACGATTTGTCAACAATGTGTTAATATGGATGTGAAATAATTGTGAAGCACTTTGCTTACCGGGAAGAACGTATGACATTTCAGCTCTCAATAGTACATCGGCTACCGCAAGACTATCGTTGGTTAGCGGGTTTTGCAGGTTCGAAGGTTGAACCGATTCCGCAAAATGGCGCGGCGAGTGATAACACGCTGGTAGCGCTTAAATTATTAAGCCCGGATGGCGATAGCGCCTGGCCGGTCATGCACTCATTGAGCCAGGCGTTGAGCGATATCTCCGTTGATTGCTCAGTTCTTGAGTGTGAAGGGGAGCCGTGCTTATTCGTCAAGAGTCAGGACGAGTTTGCCGCGACCTGCCGTCTGAAAAACTTTGGCGTGGCCATTGCAGAACCCTTTTCTGGCAACAACCCATTTTGACCGTCAGCTCAATGCAATGAGCTGACGCGTATACTCCTGCTGCGGTGCTGCAAAGACGCGCCGACACTCACCCTGCTCGACAACCTCTCCCTGACGTAAAACAATCACCTGGTGGCATAGCGAACGAATGACTTGCAGGTCATGGCTGATAAAAATATAGGCCAGATGATGCCTTTGCTGTAACGCTTTCAGCAAGGCCAGTATCTGGGCCTGAACGGTGCGGTCAAGTGACGAGGTCGGTTCATCCAGTACCATGAGCTGAGGCTTCAGAATGAGCGCTCGCGCAATCGCGATACGTTGACGCTGCCCGCCGGAAAATGCTGACGGATAACGATTTCGGGTTTCAGGAGCGAGCCCCACCTCGTGCATAACCTCAATCACTTGCTGCTCACGTTCCTCGCGCGACAAGGCAGGTTGATGCACCTGTAATCCCTCTTCAATAATCTGCAACGCCGTCAGCCGAGGGTTTAGCGCAGAGTTAGGATCCTGAAACACCACCTGAATACGATGGCGCAGCGGCAGCATCTGCTGACGCGTCCAGCCCTGAATCGCCTCGCCATTAAAACGGATATCTCCTTGTGACGCGATAAGCCGCAGCAGCGCCAGGCCCGTGGTACTTTTGCCGGATCCCGACTCGCCAACCAGCCCCAAGGTTTCACCCGTTCGCAGCGAAAAACTGACGTTATTCAGCACCCGATTATGGTCAACGATGCGGCGCAGAATGCCCTTGCGAACAGGGAAGGCGACGCAAAGCTGATTAACCTCAAGCAACGGGGCGGCATCGGGCAGCAAGGCTACGGGTTCTCCGGCGGGCTCGCTGTCGAGAAGTTTACGCGTATACGGATGGGCTGGTGCGGCAAACAGCGCACTGGCGCTGTTTTGTTCCACACAACGGCCGTTTTGCATCACCGCGACCCGGTCGGCCAACTGGCGAACAATACTCAGATTATGGGTGATAAACAGCATCCCCATATTCAGCTCGACGCGCAGTTCGCGCAGCAGTTGCAGGATTTGTGCCTGGACGGAGACGTCCAGCGCGGTGGTGGGTTCGTCGGCAATCAACAGCTCCGGGCGCGTGAGCAGCGCCATGGCGATCATGACGCGCTGACGCTCACCGCCAGAAAGCTGATGGGGGAAATCCGACAGCCGTTTTGCCGCATTGCGGATCCCCACGCGGTCCAGGCAATCAAGGATTTCGCCACGTGCGGCCTCTTTGCGCATGCCTCGGTGCAGCGAGAGCACTTCATAGAGCTGTTTTTCCAGGTTATGCAGCGGATTTAGCGACACCATGGGTTCCTGGAAAATCATGGCTATGCGGTTGCCGCGTACGCTACGTAGCATCTGTTCGTTGGCATGCAGCAGTGATTCGCCGCGAAAGCGAATGTCGCCACTCGGATAGCTGGCCGGGGGCTCTGGTAACAGGCGAAGTATGGACAGCGCCGAAACGCTCTTACCGGAACCGGACTCACCCACCAGCGCCAGCGTTTCTCCGGCATCGATCGACAAAGACAAATCGTTGACTACGGTGGTGCTGACGCCTTGCTGACGAAAGGCGATGGACAGGTTGTCGATTTCTAAAAGAGGGGGCTGCATGTTATACCGCCTTAGAAGGATCGAATGCGTCACGTACCGCCTCGCCGATAAAAATCAGCAGCGACAGCAGCACGGCGACGCAGAGAAAACCAGCAATCCCAAGCCAGGGCGCCTGTAAATTGTTTTTACCCTGCAACAGCAATTCTCCCAACGACGGTGAGCCGAGCGGCAGACCAAAACCGAGAAAGTCCAGCGAGGTGAGGGTCGTAATGGAGCTGCACAGAATAAACGGAATAAAGGTTAATGTGGCGACCATCGCGTTGGGCAGCATATGGCGCAAAATAATACTGCGGTCGCTCACGCCCAGCGCCTGCGCTGCGCGGATATAGTCAAAATTGCGGGTACGTAAAAACTCCGCCCGTACCACGCCGACCAGCGACATCCAGCCAAACAGTACGGTAATGCCCAACAGCCACCAGAAGTTGGGCTGCACCACGCTTGAGAGCAAAATAATCAAAAAGAGCGTTGGCATGCCCGACCAGACTTCAATAAATCGCTGCCCCCATAGGTCAATGCGTCCACCGTAATATCCCTGCACGGCGCCAACTACCACGCCCATCACGCTGGTGCAAAGGGTGAGGATTATCCCGAACAGCAGCGAAATACGGGTGCCATAGAGTATACGCGCGACCACATCACGACCGTTAGCGTCGGTGCCTAGCCAGTTTTGTCGAGAAGGCGGTGAGGGGAAGGGGGTCGCGGTGCTGTAGTTAATACTGCTGGCGCTAAAGCGGATAGGTGCCCACAGTACCCAGCCGTGCTTGTCTAATTGTTGCTGTAACCAGGGATCCTGATAGTCTGCGGCGGTGGCAAATTCGCCGCCGAAGGTCTTTTCGCTGTAGCTTTTCAATACCGGCGAGTAAAGGCTCCCCTGATAGCTCACCAGCAGTGGACGATCGTTGGCGATAAGCTCAGCGCACAGGCTACAGATGAAAATCAGCGCAAAGATCCACAGCGACCAGTAGCCGCGACGATTATGGCAAAAACGCGCCCACCGCGCTTGATTCACGGAACTCAGCGTCATCTTAGCGGCCCTCAAAATCAATGCGTGGATCAACCAACGTGTAGCTGATATCGCTAACAATATTCATCAGCAGCCCGATGAGCGTGAAAATGTACAGCGTGCCGAACATCACCGGATAGTCGCGGCTGACCGTGGCCTCATAGCCCAGCAAACCCAGGCCATTTAACGAGAACATCACTTCAATCAGCAGGGAACCGGTAAAAAACATGCTGATAAAGGTGGCGGGGAAGCCGGCGATAACCAGCAGCATGGCGTTGCGAAAAATGTGTTTCCACAGGATCTGCTTTTCACCGACCCCTTTTGCCCGTGCGGTTACCACGTATTGTTTGCGGATCTCATCAAGAAACGAATTTTTGGTGAGCATGGTGAGCGCCGCAAAACCGCCAATGACCGTTGCCAGCACCGGCAGCGTAATATGCCAGAGGTAATCGGTGATTTTCAGATACCACGGCAGCGTGTCAAAGTTGGCTGATATCAGGCCACGCAGTGGGAAAATATCGTAATAGCTGCCGCCGGCGAAAAAGACGATCAGCACAATCGCAAATAAGAACGCCGGAATGGCGTAGCCGATAATAATGCCGGTACTGCTCCAGACATCAAAACGACTGCCGTTATACACCGCCTTGCGAATACCCAATGGAATGGAGACCAGATAGATAATCAGCGTGCTCCATAAGCCCAGCGAAACCGAGACCGGCAGACTTTCTTTCATCAGCTGCATCACCGACGCATTGCGAAAGAGGCTGTTGCCAAAATCAAAACGCAGGTAGTCGCCCAGCATTTTGAAATAGCGCTCATGAAGCGGTTTATCAAAGCCGTAGCGCTTTGTTATCTCGGCAATCACTTCCGGGTCGAGGCCGCGTCCTCCTCGATATTGGCTTTCCGCAATATTGCTCAGGCCGGCCCGTGATTGTCCGCCGCCCATACCGCCTCCGCCGGGTAAACTGCTCTGTTGGCCGAATTCCACTGCCGCAATCGCCTGGTCAACCGGGCCGCCGGGAGCAATCTGAACAATGAAAAAGTTGAGCGTAATAATCGCCCACAGGGTCGGGATGATAAGTAGCAGACGGCGAATTAAATAGGCACCCATGCTCTCTCCTTAGCGTCGGGCTGCGGGCAGTTTTGCCGCTTTATTAACGTCATACCACCAGGTGTCAAAGCCGGGCGCATCGGTGCCGGAGCTGTAGAGCGGGTGTACGTTAGGGTAGGAAAACTTGTCCCAATAGGCGATTCGGCTACCGGACATAAACCACATCGGCAGCATGTAATAGTTCCAGGTGAGAACCCTATCCAGCGCGCGTCCCAGCGGGATTAGCTTTTGCTGATTGCCCTGCTCGCGAATTATCTGCTTTATCAAGCTGTCGATGGCAGGACTGGCAACGCCGGGAGAGTTATAGGTCGAGTTGATGTATTCCGATGACCAGGAGATCTGCAAATCTGAGCTTGGCCACGGCATGGCGCGCCAAAGGCGGGGCATCATATCGTAATCACGCTTACGCATGCGGTTGGTGACCTGGGAGATATCCACCTGGCGCACGTCCATGGTAATTCCCAGCCGACGAAGATTATGCTGGAACGGCATCACCCATTGGTCATTACCGCCGGAGGGAAGCAGCAGTTCAAAGCGCAGCGGCTGACCGGTCTTTTCGTTCACGCGCTGCTGGCCTTTCAACACCCAGCCCGCTTGGGTCAGTATATTACCGGCTTTCAGCAGGTTCTCTCGGTCATAGCCATCGCCATGCGAGGTAGGCGGTTGATAAATGGAGGTGAAGACCTCCGGCGGTAGTTCGCTTTTAAGCGGCCCCAGCAGCGTCAGTTCGTCAGCATCGGGGTAACCGCGTGCGGCATACTCGGTATTTTGAAAATAGCTGTTAGCCCGGCTATAAGCGTTGTAAAACAGCGCCTTGTTCATCCATTCAAAATCAAACGCCATGCCAACGGCTTCCCGCACCCGGCGGTCGGCAAAGACTGGACGCTGAATATTAAAGGCCAGCCAGCGGGTATCCTGCGCGGCACTATTCTTCTGCTCATCTTTAGTGATAAAACCGCTGGTGAAGTTTTTGCCGATATAGCGCGTGGCCCAGTTTTTAGCGCTACTTTCTGTACGCACATCGTAGGCGCCAGCTTTAAAGGCTTCAAACGCGACGTTATCATCAAGATAATAATCGTAGCGCAGCGTATCAAAGTTCCAGCGCCCACGGTTAATGGGCAAATCTGCTCCCCAGTAATCCTTCACGCGGGAGTAAACGATGTACTGACCCATTTTCCAGCCGCTGATGCGATAAGGGCCGCTGGCAAGGGGCGGCGTGCTCAACGGCTCGCTGAGCTTATGATCCTTCCAGAACTTTTCCGGCAAGATAGGCAGGGTAAACAGGCCCAACATATCCTCTTTACCGGGCTTTGCCAGCACAATACGCACAGTCAGTGGGGCGATAGCGCTGACCGTGGTGCCTTTATAAATCAGGCGAAACTGTGGCACGCCCTCGGTCATAAACTTATCAAAGGTAAAAGCGACATCGCGGGCGGTAATTGGGCTGCCGTCATGAAAGCGGGCGCGTGGATTGAGCGTCAGCTCAACCCATGAATAGTCATCCGCGTAACGAGCGTGTTCGGCGACCTGTGGGTAGTAGCTTCCGGGCTCATCGTCGGAAGTGGTAAATAGACCGTCATATAGCGAGTCAGTACGCACAGCGGCGTTACCGCGTAGGGCATAGCGGTTAAAGTTGTCGAAGGTGCCTAGCGCCGCAAGCGTGACGTCACCGCCTTTGGGGGCCGCAGGATTGACGTAATCGAAGTGATCAAAATCGATGGCGTATTTCGGTTCACCAATGACGGCAAACGCATCGCTCTCTTTTATTGTCTGGGCCTGAAGGGGCAAGCTGAACACCATCAGCAGGGTAATACAGATATGCGCTATGCTCACGACTCGGCTACCCCGCTTAAACATATTGATTGGGCTCGACTTTTACTCAGGAATAGTAAATGACCTTCCTTCACTTGTGAAATACTTTGCCGGCTTACGATGTTCGGCTATCAATTCCTCAAGCGTCAGTGGGCGGCTTATCAGATAGCCCTGGAGATAGTCGACGCCGTGTTCGCTAAGCCAGCTTGCCTGCTCCTGCGTTTCCACACCTTCAGCCACCGTCACCAGATTCAGACGCTGGGTGAGGGTTAACACGGCATCCAGCACCGGTGACGTGATCGTTTCCCGGCCGATCGCATTCACGAAACCACGGTCGATTTTCAGATAGTCGAGCGTAAAGCGCTCAAGATAGATAAGCGCGCTGTGGCCGGTGCCAAAGTCGTCAATGGCGATCTCAATGTTTTCACCGCGCAACCAGGTAAACAGGCTCATCGCCTTTTCCTGATTGAGCATGTCGCGCTCGGTAATTTCGAGCACCAGCTGGAAGTAGTTGTCTGGCAGGCTGGCGGCAAATTGGCGGATATCCTGTTGGAAACTTTCCGCAACCAGGTGGCCTGGCGCAATATTGACGCCAAGTTTCGCTCCCGGCGGCAGTATCTCTTTTAGCGTCTGTGAATCACGGGCAATTAACTCGAATAAATGCCGGGTCAGCGGGACAATCAAATTCTGTGCTTCGGCAAAGCTAATAAACGCGTCCGGGGGTATATTTCCCGCCGACGGGTGCGACCAGCGCATCAGCGCTTCCACCCCGCCAATTTGCTGATTCTTTGCATCGACGACCGGCTGATACACGACATAAAACTGCTGCTGCTTGATGGCCGAGAGGATCTCTTTGCCGGGCCGGGAATGAATTGTCCGTATATAGAAGCATAATAGGCCGCCAATCGTCCCGCAGGCGAGCCCGAGCAGGATAGAAAACAGCAGGTTATCTGTCGCCGTTGCGCTGCTATAGAGATAAACCTCCAGCGGTACGCCTTTTATCTTCACATGTCTTACCGCCGTGTCGGTAATGGCGGAGAGGGGCTGAGGTTTAGAGCTAAAGGTCGAGATGGCGGTTTTACCGTTGACCACCAGCGCGACGCCGTTATAAGGCGTCTGCCTGGATGAGTATACCCAGGGCATCAAATTGGCGTTAATCGAGGCGAACACCCCGCGATTTTCCAGCAGCGGGCTTTTCACCCACAGCACAAAGGCGGGGGTGGCGGGCATCATCGGCGTGCCGGCTAAAATGCCCATCACATGGTTTTTGCTCAGATCAAGATCGGGCACTAAATCTTTGAGCGGCAGGTCCATTGGCCCGGTGGCTGAGGAACAGAATGCCGTATGGTCATTGACTAACAAAAAGGCCCGAACGTTCATGCTAAAGGCGGCACGAGCGGTTAATTCAGAGGAGACATCTTCGCAGCGATCGAGCGTCAGGGGTTGCAATGACTCCATCGTCACCAGAATCTGACGGAAGTAGTTATCGAGATAGCTTTGCAGGCCGGAAATGGTGTTGTCGTATTGAACGGCGCGGCGGTGGTGAAAGATGGAAAACTGCAAGACCCCTGCAATAAGCGCAATCAGTAAGCCTGCGGCAATACTGATGAAGATAGTGCGGCGGTTTGCCAGTCTTTCACGAGTAAACATACTACTTCTCTATGCTACGGAACTATAAAGAAAAGAATACTGATGAAGCATAAAAAAAGCACTGCCTGAGCAGTGCTTTTTTTATGCTTGCCGTCAGCCAAGGGAAACCGACGGTAAGCGGCATTACGAACGACTCAGGACGCGGCGAGCTTCGTTGTAACGTTTTTTCCAGTACGGCTCATTCATACTAGAGATCGTCACACCACTGCTGGTGGAAGCATGAACAAACTGGTTGTTGCCGATGTAAATTCCAACGTGACGCCCGGTAGAGCCTGCGCGGAACAACACTAAATCGCCGGTACGAAGCTGGCTGCGTGAAACTGATTTGCCTGACTCACGCTGTTCTGAGGTTGAACGTGGAAGTTCTAAACCAAATTGTTCACGGAAGGTACGCTGTACAAAACTAGAACAATCAATGCCACGCTTGGTGTCGCCGCCCAGACGGTAACGGACACCTTTCCATCCTGCGTATTGATCCATCAGACGGGATTTCACGTCGAGGTTACGCACCATGGTTTCAAATTCATCCTGAGAGGCTTGCAGTGAAGAAGTGTCTTCGCTACCCACACCATGCGTCTCAGAATGCATGTTCTTAGCGGTATTACTGGTGGTACTACATGCAGAAAGCAGAACCGCGACTGCTACTGCTGGAATCGCTCGCAAAATATATCTCAAAATCGGCTGAGATTTGACCATGTTAGTTGTTTTCCCTTGAAGTCCTTAACGACGGCGTCGTTATAAAAAATGCCAAACGCGTTTGAGACTAAATACACGCAATCAATGAGACAATTCTTTGAATTCAGATTTGTGGTGTAGCGCACAAATTTTTATTAGATAACAGAATAATTGCTCTTTGAAACGACAAACGCAAACGAGAGTACCTTAACGAAAGCGGCATTGCGAGCGGTTTTGGCTGATTTTTTATAAGAAATAGTGATACGCAAAGTTTAAAAATGAGAATGGCCAAAATTACGCTGTTGGCTGTGCAAAAAACAAGCAACTCATTCATATTTCACGTGAATATCATGACGAAAAAATGACAATAATTGAGATAGATATAAAAAACATTCAGAGGGCAATAACCCTCTGAATGATGTCGCAGAACGAACGCTTATTTTTTGGGGGCTTTCAGTACCCTTAAAGAGGGTAAATTTCGTTCAAATAGGGCGACGATTTTATCGCTTAACGGCGTCAATAGAATCCATGGTACGCCGATAAGTACGGAGGTCAGAGAACCGACGGAGATATCGGTAAACCAGTGTGCGCCGATCATGACCCGCGGAAAGGCAAAAATCACGAAAATAGCCAGCGCGATAGCGAAGGCTTTCTGGCCAAAATAGCGCCACATGAAGGCGGCGAATATCAGCAGCATCATACCGTGATCGCCCGGGAAGCTATCCCGTGAACCATCTTTGGTCTTAAACGAGATAACGTCACTCACCCGATGGGCGCCCGGAACAGACAGTGACGGGCTGCTGCGTGTCACCGGGATAAGATGCTGTGCCAGCTGGTTGACGAGCACCGCCGACAGCAGCATGACCAGTCCGATACCGACGATGCGACGTCGACCGGCGGTGTCCGCCTTAAGCCAGAAGCTCAGCATCAGGCAGCCCATCGCCAGCAGCGCGCAGCCGTCAAAAGCGCGGTTGTTGATGACGGCTAAAAAACCGGCGTAGGTTAGGTTGCCTGCGCTAATCCCGTGGTTAAAGAAGCGGAAGATGGTGGTATCCACCACCGACCAGATGCCGTGATTTACGGGGATAAACCACGACATAAATAGCGCCACTCCGGCGGCGTTAAGGGCAATAATCAAAGGAAAGCGTGTACGCATCATCATCTTCACAGCAAGGAGTCTCGCTGGAACATTAGCGGTTTTACCCTAAACGAAGTTTCAACAGTGCCGATTGGAGGTTATTCCAGTCCGTTTCCGTATCGTTTATCAACTCCACACGGCTATCGGGCGGCGCGACGTTCTGGGTTTCAATATGCAAATCGGCACCCTGGCGGTTGATGCGAACGAGCCCTTCAGGGATGCGCATTACGGCTTTCAAACGCGTGACCGGGGCCAGGCGCGCCCACTCCAGCAAACCGATGGTATCAAACTGGGTATCGGCATCAAAAATCCAGCCGCAGGCATGATAGCCCTGACCCTGGTTAACGCTGCGACGCCAGCGCTGATGCTCCGGCAAACTGAGCGCCCCCAGCCCTTTATTCGAGGGATGGGAATGGCTGTGCGCGGCGCTTGCCGCAAGTTCGGTGAGGTTAAGGCGCGGCATATCAAGCAGCGCGATATCAATATTACCCTGCGTGGCATAAACGTGCAGGCGTTCAGCGCCATTTTGCTGCCACCAGTCATCCATTGCCTGCTGGCTTTCCGGCGTGGCGCGGTCGGATTTATTGCTGACGATAATATCGGCCGCGGCAAGCTGGTCGCGGAAGTTTTCATTATTGACGATTTTATCTTCAAGCAGCTGGCGCGGATCGATCACGCACAGCGTGGCGCGTAGATCTATCCACGGTTCATAAACCGGCGCGGTTAACAGGTCGAGGATTTGTTTCGGGTGGCCTAGGCCGGTTGGCTCAATCAGCAGACGGTCAGGTTTGCCCTGGCGTAACAGAGTGTTTAATCCCACCTGCATCGGCAGCCCGTTGACGCAGCACATACAGCCGCCGGGAATCTCCTTAAGCAAAGCACCGCTATCGGCCAACAGCGCGCCGTCGATGCCGACTTCGCCAAATTCATTTACCAGCACGGCCCATTTTTCGTCGGCAGGTTTATGCGCGAGCAGGTGGAGAATTGAGGTTGTTTTCCCGCTGCCGAGAAAGCCGGTGATCAGATTGGTTTTAGTCACGAAAACTCCAGAGCATAAAGAGTGTATACGTGACAACTTTATCCTGGCGAAAACGTGACGCAAAGCGAAGGTTTACGGTGAGCCAAACGGCGTTGACTCACCGAGGGGAAATTGGCTTAGCCGTTAAGCGCGTTCAGCAGCGCCTGACGGGCACCTTGCGTAACCAGCGTCTGCCATGCGTCTTTAATAGCCTGCACAAACTGCGGGTTAGCGGGCAGGTCGCGACCGAAAACTTCCTGCAAGGTCAGCAGTGCTTCAACGCGGCTGTCGTCGTGACTGTTTATCACCAGAGCGTGAATTTTTTCTGCCAGCGGATCGCGGATATCAATGGCGTTTCCGGCATCATCCGTGCCGCTGACATAGCGCATCCAGGCAGCCACGCCCAGCGCCAGCAGCGGCCAGGGAGTGCCTGCTTTCAGATGAATACGGATACCGTCTAGCAGTCGCTGCGGGAGCTTTTGGCTGCCGTCCATGGCGATTTGCCAGGTGCGATGCTGTAATGCCGGGTTACTAAAACGCTCAATCAGACTGTCAGCATAGGCATTGAGATCGACATCGGTGATGCGTAGCGTCGGCGCCTGTTCCGCCATCATCAGATGGCGCGCGGCGCGGCGAAATGAGGCATCCTGCATGCAGTCGCTAATGTGCGTATAGCCCGCCAGATAGCCCAGATACGCAAGGAACGAATGGCTGCCGTTGAGCATGCGTAGCTTCATTTCTTCCCACGGGAGCACATCATTGACCATCTGCGCACCTACGCTGCCCCAATCGGGACGACCGGCGACGAAATTGTCTTCGATTACCCACTGAATAAACGGTTCGCAGCTAATCGCGCACGGATCTTCCACGCCCAGCTCGCGGGTGATTTCCGCCAGTGAGTCTTCGGTAGCGGCGGGAACTATACGGTCAACCATGGTGCCGGGGAAGCTGACATATTCAGCAATCCAGCTTGCCAGTTGTGGGTCGCGCTGCTTAGCCATATCCAGCACCGCGTTTTTCACCACGTGACCGTTGTCGGGGATGTTGTCGCAGGAAAGAACAGTAAATGCGGACAGGCCGCGTTCGCGGCGACGATGCAGCGCCTCCACGAGGATGCCGGGCGCAGAATGAGGTTCTGTAGGTGAGGCTAAATCGTGGATGATACGCGGCTGAGTCAAATCCAGATGCCCCGTGGCCGGATCAATGCAATAGCCTTTTTCCGTGATGGTTAGCGATACGATCGCCACCTGCGGCTCGCAGAATTTTTCTATAATAGCAGCCAATGAATCCAGCTTCGCGTTCAGACATTCCTTCACCGCCCCCACGATAATCGGTTGGTTGCCCGCCGCGCTTTTTTCCATCACGGTAAACAGATGGTCCTGTTGGCGCAGTTGACTCATCAGCACATCACCGCTGAACAGGCTGATTTCACAAATGCCCCAGTCGCCACCTTGCGCATTGAGTACCCGGTTGGTCAACAATGCCTGATGTGCACGGTGAAAAGCACCAAAACCGAAGTGTACAATGCGCGAACGCAGTTGTTGCCTGGCATATTGAGGGAACTGTACGTTTGCGGGGAGGGCGCTGGAGGCTATTGTCTTCATTATCTACACATCCGATTAACCATTAATTAACGTCGGCAGTGTAAAGTTATATGACAACAAATTAAATTGGTGTGCCGTATTTATCGCGTTAATGTGAGCTGGATCAATCAATACAGGCGGATTGTTTGACCGTTACAAATAAGCCTGTATGGTAGTCGTCATTAAAGACGATTTTATTGGTATAACAACTTTATTTGAGGTGAGGCAATGGAACAAACCTGGCGTTGGTATGGCCCGAACGATCCGGTATCTCTTGATGATGTGCGTCAAGCTGGCGCAACGGGTGTTGTAACGGCTTTGCACCACATTCCTAACGGTCAGGTATGGCCGGTCGACGAAATTAAACAGCGTCAGGCTGTGCTGGCTGAAAAAGGGCTGACCTGGTCTGTTGTTGAAAGTATTCCGGTTCATGAAGATATCAAAACCGGCTCCGGTGAGTACAAAACCTGGATTGCCAACTATCAGCAGAGCATTCGCAACCTCGCTGAATGCGGCATTGATACCGTGTGCTACAACTTCATGCCGATCCTCGACTGGACGCGTACCGACCTTGAGTACACGCTGGCAGACGGTTCTAAAGCATTGCGTTTTGATCAGATTGCTTTTGCTGCATTTGAACTGCACATCCTGAAACGCGAAGGCGCGCAGGCGGATTACACCGCTGAAGAGCAGCGTCAGGCGCAGGAATACTTCCAGGCGATGACCGAAGCGGAAGTCACCAAGCTGACTCGTAACATCATTGCTGGCCTGCCGGGCGCGGAAGAGGGCTATACCCTTGACCAGTTCCGTGCGCGTCTGGCGGAATACGATCACATCAGCAAAGATCAACTGCGTGAAAACATGGCCGTTTTCCTGCGTGCGATTGTACCGGTTGCGGAAGAAGTAGGCGTGCGACTGGCCGTTCACCCGGACGATCCACCGCGTCCAATCCTGGGTCTGCCGCGCATTATCTCAACCATCGAAGATATGCAGTGGCTGAAAGAGACCGTCGACAGTATTAATAACGGTTTCACAATGTGCACCGGTTCTTACGGCGTACGCGCGGACAACGATCTGGTGAAAATGATCGAGACCTTCGGCGATCGTATCCACTTCACGCACCTGCGCTCTACCTGCCGTGAAGAAAACCCGAAAACCTTCCATGAAGGCGCGCACTTACAGGGTGACGTGAACATGGTTGCGGTGGTTGACGCGATTCTGACCGAAGAGCAACGTCGTAAGAAGGCGGGCGATCTGCGTCCTATTCCAATGCGTCCTGACCACGGTCATCAGATGCTGGACGACCTGAAGAAGAAAACCAACCCGGGTTATTCGGCGATTGGTCGCCTGAAAGGTCTGGCGGAAGTGCGCGGCGTTGAATTAGCGCTGAAAATGACTAAGTTCCGCGATCTGCTGTAATCGAGCATTGCTCCTCACGCGCGCGTAGCCTTGGGCCTCGAGGTGCGCCGTGAGGGCGTCTCTGGCAGCAACAAAAAAGGACAGCCAAACGGCTGTCCTTTTTTATGGGTTACGAGCGGTGGTTTATCCCGGCATCGCATTCGCTCGGCCGGGCTACTAGTGCGCGATATCGTAGGCCTGATAAGGCGAAGCCGCCATCAGGCATAGCGGCGCACATTGCCGGATGGCGGCTTCGCCTTATCCGGCCTACACCCACCAGTAGTCCGGACGAGATGCGTCAGCATCGACTCCGGAGGGCGTCGTTAGTCCGCGCGGCACATATAGCGTTTTTCTTCGATATGAACGCGAATTTTCTCGCCGGTGGTCAGGTATTCAGGCACCTGAACGACCAGACCGGTGGTCAGGGTCGCAGGTTTGGTGCGTGAGCTTGCAGAAGCCCCTTTGATACCCGGTGCGGTTTCAGTGATTTCCAGATCCACCGTCTGCGGCAGTTCCAGCGCCAGAACCTGACCATCCCACAGCAGAACCTGCATATCCGGCATGCCGCCTTCCGGGATGAATTGCAGCTCATCAGCAATCTGGTCATGAGTGAAGATATACGGGGTATAGTCCTCTTTATCCATGAATACGTATTCGTTGCCATCAATATAGGAGAAGTCAACGAAGCGGCGGTTTAAGGTCACGGTATCAACCATGTCGTCGCCCTTAAAGCGTTCTTCCACTTTCAGACCGGTGCTGACGTCGGAAAAGCGCATTTTGTACAGCGTTGCCGCGCCGCGGGCGCTCGGTGACTGAATATCAATGTTTTTTACAATCAGCAGTTTGCCGTTGTAATTCAGCACCATACCTTTTTTGATTTCGTTCGCTCTTGGCATTGCAATTATCCTGTGAAAAAGGGTGTCAAAAATATCGCGTAAAAGTACTCGCGCCGGGCGTTTCAGGCAAGGGGAATTAAAGGCTTTTGCTATCTCTGACCAAAAGGTGGTACTGTGCGCCACAACTGACTCAACCCTCACACCCAGAGCCCGCGATGGAATGTCGTCCTGACTGCGGCGCTTGCTGCACTGCACCTTCTATATCCAGCCCCATTCCGGGTATGCCGCACGGCAAACCTGCCAACACGCCGTGTGTTCAACTAGATGAGCAAAAGCGTTGTAAAATTTTTGCGTCGCCTTTGCGTCCGAAGGTATGCGCCGGGCTGCAACCGGCGGCGGATATGTGCGGCGCAACCCGAAGCGAGGCGCTGACCTGGTTATTAAATCTGGAAGCGTTGACGGCGCCCTAAACGTCTTTAATACGGGCCAGACAGGCAATCGTGCTGACGCATAGCACCAGCGCAATCCAGAATACCGTGTGGTAGTTCCAGATTTCGGCGACCACGCCCGCCAGCGAACCGGCGATAATCCAGCCGACGCGGGAAGTATTGGCATACAGCGTGGTGGCTGAACCGGCTTGCCCCGGCATCAGATCCTGGAAATAAAGCATCCCAATCCCGCCCAGAATTCCGATATAGATGGCGTTCAGCAGTTGCATCGCCAGCAGCAGCGCCGGGCTATTGAAGGTCAGCATGCCTATATAGAAGATAAGACCTGAGACCGCCGCAATACGCATCAGGAAGCGTTTACCGAGGCGCTTAGCAAAATAGCCCGCAATCAGCATGGTAGGAATTTCAAGACCGGCAGCGGTGCCCATCATTACCCCAGCCAGCTTTTCCGGCAGGTGCAATTCGTTGATGATATACAGCGGCATATTGATGATATAGAGGCTGTTAGTTCCCCACATCAAGGTGCAAATAATAAACAGCAGCAGGGTATCTTTCCGGTTAGAGCGCGGCGCCTGAATGATACCGTTGGCCGATATTTTCTCTTTACGCATGGTCGGCAGGAAAAACCAGACCATCGCGCCACACACCACAAACGCCACCGCCGCCGACAGGTACATCACCGTGAAGCTAAACCCCATCGCGAGGGCATAAGCTAGCGGCGGGCCAATGACCCACGCCAGGGAGACCTGCGCGCGCATAATGGAGCTGAACATCACCGCTTCGCGGCCCGTTTTGTCGGCGTGCTCACGGGCGAGGGCGAACATTTGGGGGTTGGCGGTTGAGCCAAAGCTGCTGAGAAAAACGCCGATAAACAGCAACACAAAGTAGTTACGATTCCAGGCGAACAGCACGCAGGCCAGTACGCCCAGCAGACAACAGCCGACGATCAGATTTTTACGATCGCCGCGCTTATCAGAATATCCGGCCAGAAACTGGCTGACGAAAATGCCGATAATCGCGCTGCCGGTAAAGAAGAACCCTACCATCGCCGGACGAACGTGGACTTCATTACTGAGGAATAAACTCAGCGTTGGCGTCTGTAATGCGCCTGCGATACCGGTCAAAAACGCGACAATCAGAAACGATGACGACGTGAAATCAAACGAGCGCCGAGGGGCGGCAGCGGTACTGTTTTGCATGTTGTTTTATCGGTCATTTTAGGAGAGGCCGGGAGTTTACGCCGCGACTCAGAAAATGAACAGTAACCTAAATCAAATTAGGTACTGAAAAATAAAAAACCATTTCAAAAATTAGCTTACATCTTGCTGACGCCACTTCCATCCTCCCTGTTGAGCTTCAGCAGATGTGGCGATAATGCTAATGAAATGTGCTGTAGATCTGATTTTTGCGATCAAATCGCCTGCATAACTTGCAGGCTGATTAAGAAAGGCACAGTATTATTGAAACGTTTCAGCGTCGACTTCAGCTTCAGAACCGCTAAGTACGGCGTTTTTATCTCACGAAAGCTGAATCGATTCAATTCGAAGAGCGAGGGGAACCATGTTCCAGTTAACTGTTCAGGATATTCATCCCGGCCAGCAGGCCGCGAATAAAGAAGAGGCTATTCGGCAGGTTGCAGCAGCGCTCGTCAGCGCAGGCAACGTGGCGGATGGTTACGTTGCCGGCATGCTGGCGCGTGAGCAACAAACCTCCACTTTCCTCGGCAATGGCATTGCCATTCCACACGGCACCACCGATACCCGCGATCAGGTATTGAAAACCGGCGTTCAGGTGTACCAGTTCCCGCAGGGCGTCACCTGGGGTGAAGGGCAGACTGCCTACGTCGCCATTGGCATTGCCGCAAGCTCCGACGAACACCTCGGCCTGCTGCGTCAGCTGACGCATGTGCTGAGCGACGATGCGGTGGCTGAACAGCTGAAAACGGCCACCACGGCAGAAGAGCTGCGCGCCTTATTGATGGGTGAAAAACAAAGCGAAGCGCTGAAGCTTGATAACGACATGCTGTCGCTTGACGTGACCGCAAGCGATCTGGTGACGCTCCAGGCGCTGAACGCCGCACGCTTAAAAGAAGCCGCTGCGGTAGACGCCCATTTTGTGGCCCACGTCATTAACGAACAGCCGCTGAATCTGGGGCAGGGTATCTGGCTTAGCGACAGCGCTGAAGGCAACCTGCGTAGCGCTATTGCGGTGAGCCGCGCGGCAACGCCATTCACCGTCGGTGACGCGTCAGCCGCCGTGCTGATTACCGTTGCGATGGCTGATGCACAGCCGACAGTCGTGCTGAACCGCCTGGTCAATCTGCTGCTGGACAATAAAGCTGAACGCTTGCTGAAAGCTGATGCCGCCACGCTGCTGGCGCTTCTGACCAGCGATGACGCTGCCGCTGAAGATGTGCTGAGCGAAGAGTTCGTTATCCGTAACGAGCACGGTCTGCACGCGCGTCCGGGCACCATGCTCGTCAATACCATTAAACAGTTTACCAGCGACATTACCGTCACCAACCTTGATGGCAGCGGTAAGCCCGCTAACGGGCGTAGCCTGATGAAGGTGGTCGCGCTGGGAGTTAAAAAAGGTCATCGTCTGCGCTTTACCGCCCAGGGTGATGATGCTCGTCAGGCGCTTGACGCCATTGGCGAAGCAATTGCTTCAGGCCTTGGGGAGGGCGCATAAATGAGCAGAAGAGTAGCCACAATTACCTTAAACCCGGCCTATGATTTGGTAGGGTTTACGCCAGAAGTTGAACGCGGGGAAGTTAACCTCGTGCGCACCACCGGTCTGCATGCAGCCGGTAAAGGCATCAACGTGGCAAAAGTGCTGAAAGATTTAGGTATCGACGTCACCGTTGGCGGCTTCCTTGGCAAAGACAACCAGGACGGCTTTCAGCAACTGTTCAGCGAGCTTGGCATCGCCAACCGTTTCCAGGTGGTGCAGGGCCGTACCCGTATTAACGTTAAGCTGACCGAGAAAGACGGCGAAGTCACCGATTTCAACTTCTCCGGCTTTGAAGTGACGCCAGCGGACTGGGAGCGTTTTGTTAACGATTCTCTGAGCTGGTTAGGTCAGTTCGACATGGTGTGCGTGAGCGGCAGTCTGCCCGCGGGCGTGAGCCCTGAGGCGTTCACCGACTGGATGACTCGTCTGCGCAGCCAGTGCCCATGCATTATTTTCGACAGCAGCCGCGAAGCGCTGGTGGCGGGTCTTAAAGCCGCGCCATGGTTAGTGAAACCTAACCGTCGCGAGCTGGAAATCTGGGCAGGCCGTAAGCTGCCAGAAATGAAAGACGTGATTGATGCTGCCCACGCGCTGCGTGAGCAAGGTATTGCCCACGTGGTTATTTCACTCGGCGCTGAAGGCGCGCTGTGGGTGAATGCTTCCGGCGAGTGGATTGCTAAGCCGCCTTCAATGGAAGTCGTCAGCACGGTGGGTGCTGGGGATTCGATGGTCGGCGGCCTGATTTATGGTCTGCTGATGCGTGAATCCAGCGAGCACACGCTTCGTCTGGCAACGGCAGTCGCGGCGCTGGCAGTCAGCCAGAGCAACGTCGGCATTACCGACCGTACCCAGTTGGCCGCGATGATGGCGCGTGTCGACCTGAAACCTTTTAACTAACAGCGGGAGAGGCGTATGAAAACGCTGCTGATTATCGATGCCAAACTCGGACAGGCTCGCGCTTATATGGCGAAGACCCTGCTGGGAACAGCCGCGCAGAAAGCGCGCCTGGAGTTGATTGATAACCCAAATGACGCCGATCTGGCGATTGTGTTGGGATCCACCCTGCCAGTTGATACTGCGCTGGTGGGCAAACAGGTTTACCTCGGCGACATCAACCGTGCGGTTGCGCACCCTGAACTGTTCCTGAGCGAAGCAAAATCACACGCTTTACCGTATGAAGCGCCTGCACAGGCTGAGCCAACGGCAACCGGCGCGGTGAAACGCATTGTTGCGGTCACCGCCTGTCCGACCGGCGTTGCGCATACCTTTATGGCGGCAGAAGCGATTGAAACTGAAGCCAAAAAACGCGGTCTGTGGGTGAAAGTTGAAACCCGTGGCTCCGTGGGTGCCGGTAACGCCATTACGCCAGAAGAAGTGGCGGAGGCGGATCTGGTGATTGTGGCGGCGGATATTGAAGTGGATCTGGCGAAATTCGCCGGGAAGCCGATGTACCGCACGACAACCGGTCTGGCGCTGAAGAAAACCGCGCAGGAACTGGATAAAGCGATGGTTGAGGCGAAGCCGTATCAACCCGTTGGTCAGAAATCACCGGCCGACAGCGCGAAGAAAGAGAGCGGCGGCGGGGCGTATCGTCACCTGCTGACCGGCGTGTCTTACATGCTGCCGATGGTGGTAGCGGGCGGTCTGTGTATCGCGCTTTCCTTCGCATTCGGCATTAAAGCCTTTGAAGTCAAAGGCACGCTGGCAGCGGCGCTGATGCAGATTGGCGGCGGTTCAGCCTTTGCCCTGATGGTTCCTGTACTGGCGGGCTTCATTGCCTTCTCCATTGCTGACCGCCCGGGTCTGACACCGGGTCTGATTGGCGGTATGTTGGCCGTAAGCGGCGGTTCCGGCTTTATCGGCGGTATCATCGCAGGCTTCCTTGCCGGCTACGTGGCGAAACTTATCAGCACCAAGCTGAAGCTGCCGCCAAGCATGGAAGCGCTCAAGCCGATCCTGATTATTCCGCTGGTTTCCAGCCTGATTGTCGGTCTGGCGATGATTTACCTCATCGGTACGCCGGTTGCTGCACTGCTGAACTGGCTGACTCACTGGCTGCAAACCATGGGCACCGCCAATGCGGTACTGCTGGGTGCAATTCTTGGTGCGATGATGTGTACCGATATGGGTGGCCCGGTAAACAAAGCGGCATACGCCTTTGGCGTGGGTCTGCTGAGTACCCAAACCTATGCGCCGATGGCGGCGATTATGGCGGCGGGTATGGTGCCACCGCTGGCGATGGGTATTGCCACGCTGGTTGCGCGTAACAAGTTCGATAAAGGTCAACGTGAGGGCGGTAAAGCGGCGCTGGTTCTGGGTCTGTGCTTTATCTCTGAAGGGGCGATTCCATTTGCGGCGCGTGATCCAATGCGTGTCCTGCCATGCTGCATCGTTGGCGGCGCAGTGACCGGGGCTATCTCAATGGCGGTTGGCGCGAAACTGATGGCACCGCACGGTGGTCTGTTCGTCCTGCTGATCCCAGGGGCGATTACGCCGGTACTGGGTTACCTGGTGGCGATTGTGGCCGGTACGCTGGTTGCAGGTCTGGCATACGCTGTGCTGAAACGTCCAGAAGCTGAAGTGGTTGCGAAAGCATAAGCTTTGCAGCTAACAAAAAAGGGCCGATGATTCGGCCCTTTTTTTATGTTTGTTGTCGGAATGCCCCCGGAGTCGGCGTAAACGCCTCGCCCGGGCTACAGATGTGAATGCCTGCGATCTGTAGGCCTGATAAGGCGAAGCCGCCATCAGGCACAATCGCGGCAAATTGCCGGATGGCGGCTTCGCCTTATCCGGCCTACACCCAATACGTGATTATGTAGCCACGGTAAGGCGTAGCCGCCACCGGGCAATTATGCCGCAGCAGACTCCGTCTGCTGCGCCTTCAGCCACGCAATCTCTTCCGCCCAGATATCCGGGTTAACGGTTTCTAATACCAGCGGGATACCGTCAAAACGATTGTCCTGCATAATCCAGCGGAAGGCGTCATGACCAATATTGCCTTCTCCCAGACTGTGGTGACGGTCAACGCGACTGCCGAACGCGCTTTTGGCGTCGTTCAGGTGCATACCGCGTAAATATTTAAAGCCCACGATGCGCTCAAATTCAGCAAACGTCTCGGCGCAAGCTTCGGTAGTGCGCAGGTCATAACCCGCGGCAAAGGCATGGCAGGTGTCGATACACACGCCAACGCGGGATTTATCCTCTACGCCGTCGATAATCGCGGCCAGATGCTCAAACTTAAAGCCCAGGTTGCTGCCTTGTCCGGCGGTATTCTCAATCACTGCCGTCACGCCTTCGGTTTGCGCCAGGGCGATGTTGATAGACTCGGCAATGCGCGCCAGGCACTTGTCTTCTTCAATCTGTAACAGGTGACTGCCCGGGTGGAAGTTCAGCAACGTCAGCCCGAGTTGCTGACACCGCATCAGCTCGTCAAGAAAGGCCTCGCGCGATTTTTCCAGCGCCTCTTGCACCGGGTGGCCTAAGTTAATCAGGTAGCTGTCATGGGGGAGAATTTGTGCCGGAGTGTAGTGATACTTTTCACAAGCGGCTTTGAAATCGTCGATGATTTCAGTGGTTAGCGGTGCCGCGCGCCACTGGCGCTGGTTTTTGGTGAACAGGGCGAATGCGGTCGCTTCGATTTCTGCGGCTCGAATAGCGGCGTTAGCCAGACCGCCGGCGGCGCTTACGTGCGCTCCAATGTATTTCATATAGTTAAACCCGCCATACTCAAAAAGGGAGAGTATAGCGGGTTGGTGTTGCTGAGTCGTGTTCCTTTATGCCATCAAGGAGTGGATACCCACGTTAATGGCGGCACCGCCGACAATCAGCCAGATGAACAGCACCAGCGCCATCAGCAGCGGTTTGGCACCCGCTTTCTTCAGCGCGCTGATATGGGTGGTAACCCCGAGCGCCGCCATTGCCATCGCCAGCAGGATAGTATCGAGCGTAATCAACATCTGTACCACGCTTTGTGGCAACAGGTGGAACGAGTTAAAGATAGCCACCACGATAAACAGAATCGCAAACCATGGAATGGTGATTTTGCTTTTCTGATCGCTGTTCGCCGGGGCCAGCTGTTTAACGCGTGCCGCCATAAACAGCAGGAACGGTGCCAGCATCATGACGCGCAGCATTTTGGCAATCACCGCCGCGTTTTCAGCCTCTGGCGTAATCGCATGACCAGCTGCGACCACCTGCGCCACTTCGTGCATGGTTGAGCCGATATAAATGCCGTAGGTTTCCGGGCTAAACCAGTGCGCCAGCAGCGGGTACATGGCAGGGTAGAGGAAAATCGCCAGCGTACCGAAAATGACCACCGTTGCCACCGCTACCGTGACCTTACTGGCCTCGGCTTTCACGACGGGTTCCGTCGCCAGTATCGCCGCCGCCCCACAAATGCTGCTCCCGGCACCAATCAGCCAGCTGGTGTGTTTATCCAGCCCGAACACTTTCTGCCCCAGCCAACAGGCGATGAAGAACGTACTGGTCAGCGTCAGAACGTCAATGACGATGCCGCTGACGCCAACGTCAGCAATCTGGGCAAAGGTCAGACGAAAGCCGTAGAGGATGATCCCCAGTCTTAATAAATGCTGCTTGGCAAAAACCACCCCGCCGTCGCAGGACTTCCACAATCTCGGATACACCGTGTTACCGATGACCATCCCGAACAAAATAGCCAGCGTCAGCGCGCTCATCCCCGCACCGGCAATCGCCGGTACGCTGCCTGCCCATACCGCCGCGCCGGTAATTACCGCGGTGAGCGCGAGCCCAGGAATAAAGTGTTTGATACTACGATGATGATGCGTCTGTAAGGTGACTTGTGTCATAACCTTCTCCTTTGTCTGGCTAAAAGGTTACGCCTGACTGGCTTAAAGATAAAATTGATTATATATTTATAATTAATCGTAATAACTGGTAAGGGCGGCTCTGACGGGCTGAAGAGATATGCATATCACGCTGCGGCAGTTAGAAGTTTTTGCTGAGGTACTCAAAAGCGGCTCCACCACGCAGGCCTCGCAGATGCTGGCGCTGTCACAATCGGCGGTCAGTGCGGCGTTGACCGATCTGGAAGGTCAACTCGGCGTGCAGATGTTTGACCGGGTGGGCAAACGGCTGGTGGTGAACGAGCATGGGCGCTTGTTGTACCCGCGTGCGCTGGCGTTGCTGGAGCAGGCGGGAGAGATAGAACAACTGTTCCGTGAAGATAACGGGGCTATCCGCGTTTACGCCAGTAGCACCATCGGCAACTATATTCTGCCGGAAGTGATTGCGCGTTATCGTAAAGACTTTCCCACGCTACCGCTGGAGATGAGCGTCGGTAACAGCCAGGATGTGATAAACGCGGTGGCAGATTTCCGCGTGGATATCGGGCTGATTGAAGGGCCGTGCCATTCGGCGGACATCATCGCAGAGCCGTGGCTTGACGATGAGCTGGTGGTGTTCAGTGCGCCCAATAGCACCTGGATTACCGGTGAGGCCACGCTGGAAATGCTGGCGCAAGCGCCGTGGATCCTGCGTGAGAAAGGGTCGGGAACACGCGAAATCGTCGACTACCTTTTGCTTTCCCATCTGCCGCAATTCCAGATGGGCATGGAGCTTGGGAACTCGGAAGCGATTAAACATGCGGTGCGTCACGACTTGGGTATCAGCTGTTTATCCCGTCGGGTTATTGCCGAACAGCTCGAGGCCGGGTCGTTGGTGGAAGTGAGTATTCCCTTGCCGACGCTAAGCCGCACCCTGTGGCGGATCCATCATCGGCAGAAGCACCTCTCTAACGCGCTTCGGCGCTTTCTCCAGTACTGCGAACGCTAACAAATTGCGCGTTTATCGACCGATTGCCGCCTGAAATTGTGCGAATGCTGGATTTGTACTTTACTAATAATCCAGGGCCAATCATGAAGCTCTCTTATAACTGCGCATTTCTGCCGTCAGATGCGCGTATCGTCTGCTACAATCGCGCCTCATTTTTTGGATGGATAGCATTTTCACATGGGTTCCGAATCAAAAACCACACAAGCGCCCGCGTTACGTCGCGAACTCAAGGCGCGTCACCTGACGATGATCGCCATCGGTGGCTCCATCGGTACAGGTCTCTTTGTTGCATCTGGTGCAACCATTTCTGCGGCGGGTCCTGGCGGCGCGCTGTTTTCCTATATTCTGATTGGCCTGATGGTGTACTTCCTGATGACCAGTCTTGGCGAACTGGCGGCATATATGCCGGTTTCCGGTTCGTTCTCCACCTACGGCCAGAACTACGTTGAAGAAGGTTTTGGTTTCGCACTGGGCTGGAACTACTGGTACAACTGGGCGGTCACTATCGCCGTTGACCTTGTCGCCGCACAGCTGGTGATGAGCTGGTGGTTCCCGGACACGCCGGGCTGGATCTGGAGCGCGCTGTTCCTGTGCGTGATTTTCCTGCTGAACTACATCTCGGTTAAAGGCTTCGGTGAGGCGGAATACTGGTTCTCGCTGATTAAAGTGACCACCGTCATCATCTTTATCATCGTTGGCGTAATGATGATCCTCGGTATCTTCAAAGGGGCGCAGCCGGTTGGCTGGAGCAACTGGACTACCGGTGATGCGCCGTTTGCGGGCGGTTTTTCCGCGATGATTGGCGTGGCGATGATTGTCGGATTCTCCTTCCAGGGGACTGAACTTATCGGTATCGCGGCGGGTGAATCTGAAGATCCCGAGAAGAACATTCCGCGCGCGGTGCGCCAGGTGTTCTGGCGTATCCTGCTGTTCTATGTGTTCGCGATCCTGATTATCAGCCTGATTATCCCGTATACCGATCCAAGCCTGCTGCGTAACGACGTGAAAGATATTTCCGTCAGTCCGTTCACCCTGGTCTTCCAGCATGCGGGTCTGCTGTCTGCGGCAGCGGTGATGAATGCGGTTATTCTGACGGCCGTGCTGTCGGCGGGTAACTCCGGGATGTACGCTTCTACCCGTATGCTCTACACCCTGGCGTGTGACGGAAAAGCGCCGCGTATTTTCGCTAAGCTGTCTCGCGGCGGCGTACCGCGTAATGCACTGTATGCTACGACGGTGATCGCGGGTCTGTGCTTCCTGACCTCAATGTTTGGCAACCAGACGGTTTACCTGTGGCTGCTCAATACCTCAGGCATGACCGGCTTTATTGCCTGGTTGGGGATTGCGATTAGCCATTATCGTTTCCGTCGCGGTTACGTGATGCAGGGCAATGACATTAACGATCTGCCGTACCGTTCCGGGTTCTTCCCGCTGGGGCCAATTTTCGCCTTCGTGCTGTGCCTGATTATCACCCTAGGCCAGAACTATGAAGCGTTCCTGTCAGATACCATCGACTGGGGCGGTGTAGCGGCGACCTATATTGGTATCCCGCTATTCCTGATTATCTGGTTTGGTTACAAGTTTGCCCGCGGCACGCACTTCGTTCGCTATAGCGAAATGCACTTCCCAGGGCGCTTTAAGCAATAATCGCTTCTGCGCCTCGCAACAGAAACCTCTCTTCGGAGAGGTTTTTTTTTGCCACTTCGCAATGTCAGACGCAACTCTTTACGTCTTGACATAACTTTAAATAACCTTAATTGATAATTGTTATCATTACGTTTATCATCTTGTCCCATACAAATGGATGAAGCCACTTCCTCTCCTGACTGGATAACAGGCTGAGGGGACTAGCCACATCTGCAAAAAACAGGCCGCCGGTCAGCGGCTTAAAGTAGCACCTGTGAGTAAGACCCCTTTGTTTTGATTTAGTATTCACCTCATGGAGATTGGAAATGTTTAGGTTAAACCCCTTGGTTCGGGGCGGACTGTGCGCGTCCGTAATGTCCCTGGCACTGCCTGTTAGCGCTGCGGATGATAATGAAGTGATGGTTGTGACGGCGGCTGCCACCGAGCAAAGCGTGAAAGACGCGCCGGCCAGTATCAGCGTCATTACCGAAGACGATCTCAAACGTAAACCGGTACAGAATCTCAAGGATGTGTTGAAAGAAGTGCCGGGCGTGCAGCTCACCAACGAAGGGGATAACCGTCAGGGGGTGAGTATTCGCGGCCTTGATAGCAGCTATACCCTGATTCTCATCGACGGTAAACGCGTGAACTCCCGCAACGCCGTCTTCCGTCACAACGACTTCGACCTGAACTGGATCCCGGTAGACGCCATTGAGCGTATCGAAGTGGTGCGCGGCCCAATGTCCTCACTGTACGGTTCCGACGCGCTGGGCGGCGTGGTGAACATCATTACCAAAAAAATTGGCACCAAATGGACGGGTAGCGTCACTGCGGACACCACTATTCAGGAACACCGTGACCGTGGCGATACGTGGAACGGTCAGTTCTACACCTCCGGCCCGCTGGTGGATGGCCTGTTAGGGATGAAAGCCTTCGGTAGCCTGTCTAAACGTGAGAAAGACGATCAGCAGCACTCCAGCACCACCACGACCGGCGAAACGCCGCGTATCGAAGGTTTTACCAGCCGCGATGCTAACGTGGAATTCGCGTGGACGCCGAATGAAAATAACGATATCACCGCCGGTTACGGCTTCGACCGCCGGGACAGGGATTCTGACTCGCTGGACCAAAACCGCATTGAGCGCCAGAACTACTCGTTAAGTCATAATGGTCGCTGGGATGTGGGCACCAGCGAGCTGAAATATTATGGCGAAAAAGTAGCCAACAAAAACCCGGGTAACAGCAGCGAAATCACCACCGAAAGCAACACCATTGACGGGAAATATGTGCTGCCGTTGGGGGCGATTAACCAACTGGTGACCTTTGGCGGCGAATGGCGTCACGATAAGTTAAGCGATCCGGTCAACCTGACGCGCGGGACGAGCACCGAAACTTCAGCCAGCCAGTATGCACTGTTCCTTGAAGATGAGTGGCGTATTTTCGAGCCGCTGGCGTTGACCACCGGTATCCGTATGGACGATCACCAGACTTATGGCGATCACTGGAGCCCGCGTGCGTATCTCGTTTATACCGCGACCGATACCATCACCGTAAAAGGCGGCTGGGCGACCGCGTTTAAAGCGCCATCGCTGCTGCAATTAAGCCCGGACTGGGCGACAAATTCCTGCCGTGGCGGTTGCCGTATTGTCGGTAGCCCGGATTTGAAACCTGAAACCAGCGAGAGCTATGAAATCGGCCTGTACTACCAGGGCGAGGAAGGCTGGCTGGATGGCGTTCAGGCGAACATCACCACGTTCCAGAACGATATTGATGACATGATCAATATCACCCGCACCTCGGATATCAATGCGGCACCTGGCTATTCGAACTTTGTCGGTTTTGACACCAATAGCAGCGGCAAGCGCGTGCCGGTGTTTGCCTACTACAACGTCAACAAAGCGCGGATTCGCGGCGTGGAGACGGAACTGAAGGTGCCGTTTGGCGATGAGTGGAAAGTGTCGCTGAACTATACCTATAACGATGGTCGCGACCTGAGCAATGGCGGCGACAAACCGCTTAAGGAACTGCCGTTCCACACCGGTAATGGTCGTCTGGACTGGACGCCGGTACAGGATTGGTCGTTCTATCTGGCGGCGAGATACACCGGCCAGCAGCGTGCGGTAAGCGCCACCTCGAAAACGCCTGGCGGCTACACGACCTGGGATCTCGGCGGCGCTTGGCAGGCAACGAAAAACGTCAAACTGCGCGCGGGCGTGTTGAACCTGGGGGATAAAGACCTGCAGCGTGACGACTACAGCTACAACGAAGACGGGCGCCGTTACTTTATGGCGGTGGATTACCGCTTCTAACCTGAAGCCCTCCCGGCGGCGCTGCGCTTGGCCGGGCTACATTCGTGCATATTGGTAAACCGTGCGAACGAATGTTTGCATATTTGTAGCCCGGCCAAGCGCAGCGCCGCCGGGACACCCACCGAACCACCCCAACATCCCCACACCTCGCCCAGCAACAATCAGCCCACCCGTAGCCCGGCCAAGCGCAGCGCCGCCGGGACACCCACCGAACCACCCCAACATCCCCACACCTCGCACCAGCAACAATCAGCCCCAACCGTAGCCCGGCCAAGCGCAGCGCCGCCGGGAATGTTACCAATAGCTACGCCAGTTTTGCGTCGCGCGGGTGATGGCTTCCATCAGGAAATAATCCCCCCAGCTACAGCACTCGTTCACCCCAATATCGCCTTTGAAATAATATACCGAATGTTCCAGTAACCCCTGGCCGCCCGAATGTTCACGATTCACGTAGCCATCAATCATATTGCCAATCATCCGCAGGGCCAGCGTCTCGTAACTTTCTCTATCGGGATGCGTCACGGGCAAATGCTTAATCAGCTCCAGCAGGGCGCAGGCGACAATTGCCGCGGCGCTGCTATCGCGTTCGCTGTTAGGGTCGGTCAGCGCCAGATCCCAATAGCAAATCAGATCCTCCGGCAAGCGATTAAGATAATAGTTTGCCAGCGTCTGGCTCAATGCCAGCAAGCGCTCATCACCGGTATGCAAATAGTTCAGCAGGAAGCCGTAAATCCCCCACGCCTGACCTCGCGCCCAGCATGAATCATCGGAGAATCCCTGATGCGTATTGCCAAAGCGCGGCTCGCCGGTCTCCACATCCATATACCAGGTATGGAAGGTGGAACCATCCTCACGCACAATATAACGGCGCGCCTGCTCAATATGCTGTCTAGCCGCTGCCGCATAGCGCGGATTGCCGCTGTATACGCTTGCCTGATACAACAACGGCAAGTTCATATTGCAGTCGATAATCATCCGGCCCTGCTGTTCGGGGTTATCCAGCTCCCCCCATGCCTGAATAATCCCGGCTTTCTCGTTATAACGCTCCATTAACGCTTCAGCGGCGAGCAGGGCGATATAACCCGCCTCGCGGTTGCCGGTCAGGCGTTCGCCCGCCACGCAGGACAGACTGTAGAGAAAACCCAGATCATGATGATTCGTGTGGTCGCGATTGATAATACGTTGAGCGAACGAGTGAATATGCTGATTCGCCAGCGTCTGATACTGCGCCTCTCCGGTCCATTCGTAGGCCAGCCACAGCTGGCCGGTCCAGAAACTGGTGGTCCATTCGATATTATCAATCACCGGATAGCGCCCATTTTTACAGGACGCGTCCGGGAAACGCTGGCCAAAATAGTCGGCGTTGGCATCAATCGCTTTTAATAACGTGGGCATTATGCCGCGAATTTTTCGGCCGATTTCTTCACGTTCGCCCGGTTGAAGAGTCTGTAAGACCAGCGATTCTTTTTTAATATTTTCAGACGTCATGCGGTGATATTCCCGTTTAATTAAGCGCTTCATGATTAATTTCCTGGCCTACGACACTTTTTTTATGCCCGTAGCAGGTCGATAAGGTGAGGGCAGACACGCCGGTAAAGACCAGTGCAATAATCCCCATAATCAGATAGGTATGTTCAAAGCCAATGGTCTGGTAGGCGTAGCCCGCAGGTGGCGCGACCACAATTGAACCGACATAAATCATCGCCTGATAGCCCAGCAGATACATGGTGGCGTTAACGCGTTTATCGAAATGCTCAGCGATATATTTGAATACCGACACCAGAATCAGCGCGATCTCAATACCGTACAGCGGTTTGACCAGGCAAATAATCAGCGGGTCGCTGGTGAGGCCGGAAATAATTAACCGCAGGCTGATAACCAGACCGGTTAATAACATTCCCTGCTTTGCGCCAATGCGGTTAATAATGGTGGGCACCAGCATCATCCCGAAGAATTCGGCAGCGGATTGCGCGGTGCTCATATAGCCGAACATCGCGTTACCTTCTTCTTTAGTGGTAAAAAAGGTGACGAAATAACGTGAGAACTGCTGCTCGGCAATAAACATCATCCATGCCACGCCTGCGATATACAGCGAGAACATCCAGAATTTGCGGTTAGCGAGCAGGTTTAAAACATCGGTAATAACAATTTTGTCTTTCGATAAAACGTTATTGTCCTCTTTACCGAAATGGTCGACTTTTAGCGTCAGCAATACGGCAAACATACACAGCGCCGATACGCTACTGATAGCAAAGTTAATCTTCGGTGAAATATTATACAGAAAACCGGAGAACGACGAGGCGGTGGCCCAGCCCAGCGCCGCCCACATACGGATGCGACCAAACTCCATATTGTACAAGCGGCTAAAACGATCGACGTAAGACTCTTCAGCCGCCACGCCCGCGTACCAGCCGAGGCTAAAGAACAGCGCGCCGACGATCATGCCGATGATGAAATGCGTTTGCAGTAACGGCAGATAAATCCAGATATAGAAGGGCGCCATCAGCGCCGAGATGATGCAGACAAAATAGAGCAGATGTTTCTTCATGCCGATTTTGTCCATGATGTAGCCGTACACCGGCTTAATCACCACCGCGAAAACGCCGTTTACCGCGAACACGGTGCCGATATCCACCGCATCCAGCCCGGCTTTATCGCCAAGCCAGATGGCGTACAGGCCGAAGCTTGCCGCCCAGGTAAACGTAAACAGGAAAACAAAGAGACTTAATTTTATATAAGCCGAGCGAGTTGATTGAATTGTTGTTGTCATTGCGGTCTCCGCCGTCAATCAGAGGTCAGGGTTATACCAGGGTGAGCGATTGTTCGTTCACCGTGAGTTGCTGGGTAGGGACATCGAAAATCAGCCGTTCCGGCATCGCGGGCACGCTTCCCGGATCGGCGCTGACAAAGCAGGCCAGCCAGTGCGTGCCAGCCTCCATCTGGGCGGACAGGCAAGGAATAATGGCCGGTGCGGCATACAGCAGGTTGCTGTTGGGCGGCGTGGTGACGGTGAGCGTCTGCCGTTCGCCGCCGAGGTTGACGATGCGGCTGTAGTCGCTTGAGGTTTCAACAGTGACGGTCATGGCGTCCTGCATCAGGCGCGTCTGCTGGTGATGATTCGCCGCGAACCCCCCTTCCACGCACGAGAGGGCATACGGCGTGACCACGCGATGGACGCGAACATGCCCATTTTCCACCGGAATCAGCCAGCTGGTGACCAGAACCTCTGCCCACGGACGCCAGTCGCTGCGTACCCAGTTATGGTCGACTGCAACGCTGTCGCATTCGCGACGGCCCCGGTAGTAATCGTCCCCCTTGCAAAACAGCAACATGGAGTCGACGGCGGCGTGGGCTAGCCCATAGCGACCGCGTTCGAGGGTAAAACCAAACCGGCTGGAGTAGGCGAACTTGCAGTACTTTTGCTCAAAGTTAACAAAATTATTCTTATCAAACTGACCGGACATCACCATCCAGGCGTGATGGTTATCGTTGCTGTGAACGATGATCTGTCCCGCTTCAGGGATGGGATGGATGTCTGCAAGCTCGGGCAGCGGCTCACACTCGGCCTGCCAGAATGCACTGTCGTCCGGCAGCGCCAGAATGAGCATTGCCTTGAGTCCCCAGTAGGGAGAACCGGGGCTGTTGTAATCCTCCGCCATAATCAAATTCGGATAGGCGTAACCGATGGAAAACAGCCCATCGGCGGTGATAAACGGCTGTTTTTGCCAGTTATCGAGGTGGCGCAGAATAAGCCCTTTAACGATGCCCGGCGTCAGAACATCCAGCCCGGTAAAGGCGACCGCGCTCCAGAAGGCGACCTGCACAAAGCGGTAGGTCAGGCTGCGACCAAACGGGATCCCCTCGCCGTCGGCGGTAAAATAGTAGAGATAATCGTGAGCAAACTGCTGTGCGCGCTGGCGGTAGCGCAGGCAGCGTTTCGGATCGACATCCTGCATAAAGTGGCTATACAGCAGACTGTAGAAGTGAAATCCGCTGGAGATGTAATAATCGCGCGGCTTACCTTTGCCATCGCAGTACCAGCCGTTGCCGAGCCAGAAGGGCTCAATGGCATCGAGATGACGATCGATCACCGCCATATCGTACTCGCGACCCACGCATTTAAGTCCGACCTGAATAAGCACCGGGAAGAAGTGCCAGTTATTATCCGGGACGCTGACGTCGGCGCTTTGCGACAGCCAGCTGACGAGATTGTCCTGCTCGCTGTGCGTAAGCTGCGACCACAGCGGAGAATGAAGCGCCAGTCCGAGGCCGAATGCTGCCATTTCCACGCAGCGCTGATCGTTATCACCCACGTCGCCCCAGTAGCCCGGATGCTGGGGATTGCAGCCGTGGCGGATCCCGGTCAAAAAAGTCTCTTGCCAGACCGGCGTTACGCCGCCGCTCATCAGCGGAAACAGCCCCCACAGCAGGCGAATAAAGCCTTCCATACCGGCAACATCATCCGAGTACTGCGCGGCGGTATCACCTGCGTGCAGCCGTGTGCAATCGGACGATAAGCGCGGTAAGGCTGCCGCTATCCATTGCTCGACTAAGGCACCGTATTGTTGTTTTGTCCGCATAATGAAATCCCGTTTCAGACCGTTGATGGCGGTCGAATAATAGGAAGTTGCGGCGGTCGACAAATGTGATAGTGCTCTTACTTTTACCGATCGGTGATAATTAAAATTAATTTTATGGCGTAATTTAGGCTGAAAGTTTTATTCCGGTGATGAAAGTTTAAGTTTATTCACATGAGAGGTTATGGTCATGACACCCCCGGTGCGCACGGAAGACACCACTTATCTTGAGCAAATCCATCTCAATGATAAGGCTATCTATTTCAACCGAATGCAGAATATGCCCGCCAACTATTACCACTGGCATCCGTGTGCGGAAATTCTTTTTGTCTCTCGCGGCGTGGGCATTGCGCTGATGGAGCATCAGCAATATACGGTGAAGCCGGGGCGGCTATTTATTTTTCCGCCCGGCAAGCTGCATAAAGTCTACGTTGAGCAGGACGAACGTAACGTCTATCACCGAACCACGCTGCACTTTAATGCGTCGCTGTTGGAGCCGTGGCTGCGTGATTTTCCGCGTCAACAAATGCTGCTGCGCCAGCTATGTGGGCGAGGAGAAAAGGCGCGGGTGTTTGATGTTGGCGATCTGCAACCGGTGATTGAAACGTTGTTACAGCGTTTTGAAGCGATAACGCATGAGGAAAGCTGGAGCATCAGCGACAGCGCCTTTTTGATTATGCAGCTCATCAGTCTGTTACCACAGCAGGAGCAGGCGACGGGGCATAATACCTTTTCCTCGACCATTATTCGCTGGCTGGAAAATCACTATCATGAGCGCTGTTCGCTGGAGGATATCGCTGGGGTGATGGGCTGCTCGCGCGGCCATACTTCGCGCCGCTTTCACGATGAAACCGGCGGGACGATTCAGGAATATTTGATGATGCGGCGGATTCGCCAGGCCTGTGAACTGCTGTTGCATTCCCCGTATTCGGTGCGGGAGATTGCCGAACGAGTGGGCTTTACCGAGTACGCGTGGTTTATCACCTGTTTTCGCAAAAACATGGGCAAAACGCCGTTGCAGTACCGCAAGGCGTTTCGCTACCTATTGCCAGAATCACAATGATGTAGCCCGGACGAGGCGTAGCCGACTCCGGGGAAAACCGCGCTCATCCCGGAGTCGGCTACGCCTCGTCCGGGCTACACCGGGTTCTACTTCAACAAATGTTCGGCGTGGAAGCGCAAATGATCCTCAATAAACGAGGCAATAAAGTAATAGCTGTGATCGTAACCCGGCTGAATGCGCAACGTCAGCGGCCAGTCTTTCTGCCGTGCCGTTTCAGCGAATACCGCCGGTTGTAGCTGGTCGGCGAGGAACTGATCGTTATCGCCCTGGTCAATCAGCATCGGGATGGCGTCCGCGTGATGGCTGGCGCGGAGCAGTTCGGTGCTGTCCCACTCGGCCCAGCGCGCCTTATCTTCACCAAGATACGCCGTAAACGCTTTCTGCCCCCACGGTACGCTCGCCGGATTGACGATGGGCGCAAACGCCGACGCGCTGCAATATTTGCCCGGATTCTTCAGCGCCAGCATCAGCGCGCCGTGGCCGCCCATCGAATGGCCGCTGATGGCACAACGTGGGCTGACGTTGAATTGGGATTGAATCAGCGCCGGAAGTTCATCGCGCAGATAGTCATACATGCGAAAATGCGCCGACCACGGTGATTCGCTGGCGTTGAGATAAAAACTGGCGCCCTGGCCTAAGTCGTATCCGGTATCGTTGGCGACGTCTTCACCGCGCGGGCTGGTATCCGGCATCACCAGCACAATTCCAAGCTCTGCGGCCACCCGCTGGGCACCGGCTTTGGTGGTGAAATTCTCATCATTACAGGTCAGCCCGGAGAGCCAGAACAGCACCGGTGGCGGATTGGTTTTACCGTCTGGCGGTAAAAAAAGGCTAAAGGTCATCGGGCAATTTAGCGTGGTGGAATGGTGCTGCCAGCGCTGCTGCCAGCCGCCATAACAGCGGTGCTCTTCGAGCATTTCCATGCGTGATCCTCGCGTTTTTTGTCAGAATTAATAGTCCCATCATACAGATAATTCATCCACGGTGAGTAACTTTCACTTCCGCATACTCATCACATGTTGCATCATAAAGATAACTTTACATTTACATTTGAGGCTTTATGCCGGTACGCATTGCGCTAAGCGGTTTCCTGGTGCTGGTTGCCACAATGGGGATTGGCCGCTTTGCTTTTACCCCCCAGGTGCCACTGATGATAGCCGAGGGGCAGCTGACGCTTACCAGCGCGGGTCTTGTGGCCGCGCTCAACTATCTGGGCTACCTGATTGGCGCCTGGGACGCGATGCGAACACGTCGCGGCGTTGAAGCACGTCTCTATCTGGGGATTATCGGTGCCGTGGCGCTGACTTTTCTCTCGGCCATTGCGGATAACGCATGGCTGCACGGCGCGCTGCGCTTGGTGATTGGCTGCATGAGCGGCTGGGCGATGGTCTTAACTGCGGCATGGGTGAACGAACGGCTGGCGCATTACGCCAGGCCCGGACTTAGCGCGGCAGTTTTCGCCGGGCCGGGCGCGGGCATTGCGCTTAGCGGGTTGTTGGGCGTTTTCATCCATGCGCAATCGCTAAGTGCCGCTGCGGGCTGGCAGCTGTATGGCGTACTGGCGTTACTGCTGGTGGTGATGATTGGCCGCTGGCTGCCGCGGCCGGGCGAGCTTCACCGCAGCGGCGAACAGCCGAAGCCGCTGACATTGACCCGCAATTTACGCCGCCTGGTATGGAGCTATAGCCTGGCGGGATTTGGCTACATTCTGCCCGCCACTTTTTTATCGCAAATGGCGAGTCAGCGTTTTCCCGACAGCCTGTTTGCCCAGTTTATCTGGCCGATTTTCGGGCTCGCCGGGGCGACCGGTATCGCGCTAAGCATTGCTTTGCGTGGGGTAGGGCACTCTTATCAGCGCCTGGCGATTGTGCTGTGGCTTCAGGGTATTGGCGTGCTGGCGGCCTGGCTACTACCGGGGATGAGCGGGCTGGTATGCGGTGCGCTGCTGGTGGGAGGTGGCTTTCTCGCGGCGGTTCAACTCTCACTGCTCTACGGCCGTGAGCTGGCGCCAAACCATGCGCGCTATATGGCGGGATTGCTGACCACCGGCTATGCGGTTGGACAATTGGTCGGGCCAATGACCTCGGCGCTGTCAACGTGGCTAACCGAACGTCTTGAACCGGCGCTGGGGATTGCTGCCGTTGCGCTGCTGATTGGCGGGGCGCTGGTCTGGCGACCTCGGCCTGACAGATAATAACGATTGCAATAATTATCACTACGAATACTGGATTCTGTGCGTCGCCTCACGCACAATGAGGACAAACTTTGCCCCCATAAGCAAAGCGCCACACCTGCAGGAGAAGAAATAATGTCATCACTGAGTAAAGAAGCGGTACTGGTACATGAAGCGCTCGTCGCCCGTGGCCTCGAGACGCCGCTGCGCCCGCCGGTGCGCGAAATGGATAACGAAACCCGCAAGCGCCTGATTTCTGGTCATATGACTGAGATCATGCAGCTGCTGAATCTCGATTTGAGTGATGACAGCCTGATGGAAACACCGCATCGCATTGCCAAAATGTATGTGGATGAAATTTTCTCCGGTCTCGATTACGCCAATTTCCCCAAAATTACCGTTATCGAAAACAAAATGAAGGTCGACGAGATGGTGACGGTGCGTGATATCACCTTAACCAGCACCTGCGAGCACCATTTTGTTACCATCGACGGTAAAGCGACCGTGGCCTACATTCCCAAAGATTCGGTGATTGGCCTGTCCAAAATCAACCGCATCGTGCAGTTTTTCGCCCAGCGCCCGCAGGTGCAGGAGCGTTTGACGCAGCAGATCCTGACGGCACTGCAAACGCTGCTGGGAACCAACAATGTCGCGGTCTCTATTGACGCGGTGCACTACTGCGTGAAGGCGCGCGGCATTCGCGATGCCACCAGTGCGACAACCACCACATCGCTGGGTGGCCTGTTCAAGTCCAGCCAGAATACCCGCCAGGAGTTCTTGCGCGCGGTGCGTCACCACAACTAATACGATAATGGAGCAGGGGATATGGGGCGGAACGTCACGCTGGATTTCATTCGTGGCGTAGCCATACTCGGTATCCTGCTGCTCAATATCAGCGCCTTCGGCTTGCCGAAGGCCGCCTATCTTAACCCGGCCTGGTACGGCGAGATAACCTCCCGCGATGCCTGGACGTGGGCCGTTCTTGACCTATTCGCGCAGGTCAAATTCCTCACTCTTTTTGCATTGCTGTTTGGTGCCGGTCTACAGCTCTTGCTGCCGCGCGGCACGCGGTGGATCCAAAGTCGTTTGACGCTGCTGGCGCTGCTCGGGTTCATTCATGGGCTGCTGTTCTGGGACGGTGATATTCTGCTGGCTTACGCGCTGGTCGGGCTGGTGTGCTGGCGGCTGGTGCGTGAGGCGCACGACGTCAAATCCCTCTTTAATACCGGCGTGCTGCTGTATGCGGTAGGCGTCGGCGTACTGATTTTATTAGGGCTGATTGCCGATACCGGCCAAAGCCGCGCGTGGGTGCCTGACGCCTCCACCTTGATGTATGAGCACTACTGGAAGCTCAACGGTGGTATGGAAGCTATCAGCAATCGTACCGACATGCTGTCGGCAAATTTGCTGGCGTTAGGGGCGCAATATGGCTGGCAGCTTGCGGGAATGATGTTGATCGGTGGTGCACTGATGCGCTGCGGTTGGCTAAAAGGCCAGTTTAGTCTGCGCCACTATCGGCGCTGCGCCGCGATATGTATCCCGCTGGGCATGCTGATAAACCTGCCAGCGATTATTGCCCAGTGGCAGCTCAATTGGGACTATCGCTGGTGCGCGTTTCTGCTCCAGGCACCGCGTGAAATCAGTGCGCCCATTCAAACGCTGGGCTATGCTGCATTGGCCTACGGCTTCTGGCCGCAAATCAGCCGCTCCCGTCTGGCGGCAGCGGTGGTCTGCGTGGGACGCATGGCGCTCACCAACTATCTGTTACAAACCCTCATCTGCACCACGCTGTTCTATCATTTCGGCCTGTTTATGGCATTTGATCGTCTGACGTTGCTGGCGTTTGTGGTTCCGGTATGGCTTATCAACCTCATTTTCTCCGTACTGTGGTTGCGCCAATTCCGCCAGGGGCCGGTGGAGTGGCTGTGGCGGCAATTGACCGCACGGGCGTCAGGGATATCATTTCGCAATACATTTAGATAACGATCTAGATCACAACAGTTAACAAAACGGATGTAACCGTTTCCAGCCCTGTGACCTCTCTCACGTAGTTGCGACATTGACGCTGCCAGAATAGCGCTCTTGCCAGACTTTGGGGGTGTAAGGTGAACTGCAGCAATTCTCAATCGGACGGTGTGTATGATCACCATTCGTGATGTCGCACGCCAGGCAGGCGTTTCCGTTGCCACCGTTTCCCGCGTGCTCAACAACAGCGCGTTGGTAAGTCAGGACACCCGTGACACGGTGATGAAAGCCGTTTCGTCTTTAGGATATCGCCCCAATGCTAACGCGCAGGCGCTGGCAACGCAGGTCAGCGACACCATTGGTGTGGTGGTGATGGACGTCTCCGACGCCTTTTTCGGTGCGCTGGTGAAAGCCGTCGATATGGTGGCACAGCAGCATCAAAAATATGTCCTCATCGGCAACAGTTACCACGAAGCGGAAAAAGAGCGTCACGCCATTGAGGTACTGATCCGCCAGCGATGTAGCGCGCTTATCGTCCATTCAAAAGCGCTCAGCGACCGCGAACTCAGCGAGTTTATGGCGCACATGCCGGGCATGGTGTTAATCAACCGTCTTGTTCCAGGCTACGCGCATCGCTGCGTTTGCCTGGATAACGTCAGCGGGGCATTGATAGGCACGCGTATGTTGCTCAATCACGGGCATCAGCGCATTGGCTATCTTGCTTCAAGCCACAATATTGAAGATGACGATTTGCGTCGGGAAGGGTGGGTGCGCGCGTTACAAGAGCAGGGGATCGTGGCGCAGGATAGCTGGGTGGGCACGGGTTCACCGGATATGCCGGGGGGCGAAACCGCCATGGTGGAGCTATTGGGTCGCAACGCTGGTCTGACGGCCGTATTCGCCTACAACGATAATATGGCCGCCGGGGCGCTCAGTGCGTTGAAAGACAATGGCATTGCCGTGCCGCAGCAGGTTTCAGTGATAGGCTTTGATGATATTCCTATCGCCCGCTATACCGATCCGCAATTAACCACCATCCGCTATCCCATTGTTTCTATGGCAAAACAGGCGACAGAACTCGCATTACTGGGCGCCGCTGGCAAGCTTGATGGTGACGCCACTCATTGTTTTATGCCAACCCTGGTGCGCCGTCACTCCGTCGCGCAGCGGCAATTTGTGCATCCCATCACGAACCAAACTGTTAATCCTATGTAACCGTTTTCAATCTGTGAGTAAATTCACAGATTGTTAACATTACGATGGCTATGATGGCTGCGTTTATCAGCTTGAAACATGATGTAACGGTGATTAATCACTTTTTATAACGTTTCAGGCCGTTAAACACAGATTAAAGCGTAACCTGGATCGTTACTCAACACGGAAGAACAAATTTTCATCAGTGAATTTCGTCGTGCGGTAACAATTTTTTAACGCTACCCGCCGATTATTATCATCTGAACTACCCTGCATAATAAAACCGGAGATACCATGAATAAGAAGGTGTTAACCCTGTCTGCCCTGATGGCCAGCCTCTTTTTCGGTGCAACAGCGCATGCTGCCGATACCCGTATTGGTGTGACGATCTATAAATATGACGATAACTTTATGTCCGTTGTGCGCAAGGCTATCGAAAAAGACGGTAAATCCGCGCCGGACGTTCAGCTGCTGATGAATGACTCGCAGAATGACCAGTCCAAGCAAAACGATCAGATTGACGTGCTGCTGGCAAAAGGCGTGAAAGCGCTGGCGATTAACCTGGTTGACCCAGCGGCAGCGGGTACGGTGATTGACAAAGCGCGCGGCCAGAACGTGCCGATTGTCTTCTTCAACAAAGAACCTTCTCGTAAGGCGCTGGATAGCTACGATAAAGCTTTCTACGTCGGCACCGACTCTAAAGAGTCCGGCATTATTCAGGGCGATCTGATTGCTAAACATTGGGCCGCTAACCCGAACTGGGATCTGAACAAAGACGGTCAGGTACAGTTCGTGCTGCTGAAAGGCGAGCCGGGCCACCCGGATGCTGAAGCACGTACCACTTACGTTATCAAGGAACTGAACGCCAAGGGGCTGAAAACTCAGCAACTGGCGCTTGATACCGCGATGTGGGATACCGCACAGGCTAAAGACAAGATGGACGCATGGCTCTCAGGCCCTAACGCTAACAAAATTGAAGTCGTTATCGCCAACAACGATGCGATGGCAATGGGCGCGGTAGAAGCGCTGAAAGCACACAACAAATCTTCCATCCCAGTATTCGGCGTTGATGCCCTGCCAGAAGCGCTGGCGCTGGTGAAATCCGGTGCGATGGCCGGTACCGTGCTAAACGATGCGAACAACCAGGCGAAAGCGACCTTCGATCTGGCGAAAAACCTCGCAGAGGGCAAAGGTGCGGCCGACGGCACTAACTGGAAAATCGAAAACAAAATCGTCCGCGTACCTTACGTGGGCGTAGATAAAGACAACCTTAGCGAATTCACCGGTAAGTAATCTTTAAATATATAGGGCGTGCGCCTGTGCGCCCTATAAATACTGACGCAGAAATATCGCAGCCAGGTACATATATGGACCACAATAATAGCGAGCCGTCTGGTGAATTCTTGTTGGAAATGAGCCAGATCAACAAGTCATTTCCCGGCGTAAAAGCACTCGATAATGTTAACCTGAAAGTTCGTCCGCACTCTATCCATGCATTAATGGGGGAGAACGGTGCGGGCAAATCAACATTATTAAAATGTCTATTTGGGATCTACCAAAAAGATTCCGGCAGTATTTTATTTCAGGGTAAAGAAATTGATTTCCATTCAGCCAAAGAAGCGCTGGAAAATGGTATTTCAATGGTTCACCAGGAACTGAACCTCGTATTACAACGTTCCGTGATGGACAACATGTGGCTGGGGCGTTATCCCACCAAAGGTATGTTTGTCGATCAGGATAAAATGTATCGCGATACCAAAGCTATCTTTGATGAGCTGGATATTGATATCGATCCGCGTGCCCGCGTCGGGACGTTATCGGTATCGCAAATGCAGATGATAGAAATTGCCAAGGCCTTCTCCTATAACGCGAAAATCGTGATTATGGATGAGCCTACGTCATCACTGACGGAAAAAGAGGTGAACCACCTGTTCACCATTATCCGTAAGCTCAAAGAGCGTGGCTGTGGCATTGTTTATATCTCGCACAAAATGGAAGAGATTTTCCAGCTGTGCGATGAAATCACCGTCCTGCGCGATGGTCAGTGGATCGCCACCCAGCCGCTGGAAGGGCTGGATATGGATAAGATCATCGCCATGATGGTGGGGCGTTCGTTGAATCAGCGTTTCCCGGACAAACAGAACACGCCGGGGGAAGTTATTCTCGACGTGCAGCATCTGACCTCGCTACGCCAGCCATCCATTCGCGACGTGTCATTCCAGCTGCGTAAAGGCGAAATTCTCGGCATTGCCGGGCTGGTGGGGGCTAAACGCACCGATATTGTTGAGACGCTGTTTGGCGTGCGTGAGAAATCTGGCGGAACCATCACCCTGCACGGTAAGAAAATTAATAACCACAGCGCCAATGAAGCCATTAACAACGGCTTTGCGCTGGTGACCGAAGAACGTCGTTCGACCGGGATCTATGCCTATCTTGATATTGGTTTTAACTCATTAATTTCCAATATTAAGAATTATAAAAATAAAGTCGGCCTGCTGGATACTTCCCGCATGAAGAGCGATACCCAATGGGTTATTGATTCTATGCGCGTGAAAACGCCCGGGCACCACACGCAGATTGGTTCCTTATCGGGTGGTAACCAGCAGAAGGTCATTATCGGTCGCTGGCTGTTAACCCAGCCGGAAATTCTCATGCTCGATGAACCTACGCGCGGTATTGACGTTGGGGCGAAATTTGAAATTTATCAATTAATTGCTGAACTGGCGAAGAAAGATAAAGGGATAATTATTATTTCCTCAGAAATGCCTGAGCTGCTGGGAATTACTGACCGCATCCTTGTCATGAGTAATGGCATGGTCGCCGGGATTGTCGAAACAAAAACAACAACGCAAAACGAAATTCTCCGTCTTGCGTCATTGCATCTTTAATCGCAGGGGCTCGACATGAGTACGTTAAATAAAAAAAGCTTTCTGAGTTATCTGAAAGATGGCGGCATTTACGTCGTTCTTTTGGTTCTGCTGGCCATTATTATTATTCAGGACCCGACTTTCTTAAGTTTGTTGAACCTCAGTAATATCCTCACTCAGTCTTCCGTGCGTATTATTATTGCCCTCGGCGTGGCCGGGCTGATTGTTACACAAGGTACTGACCTGTCTGCGGGGCGCCAGGTGGGGCTTGCGGCGGTTATCGCGGCGACGCTGCTGCAATCAATGGAGAATGCCAACAAAGTGTTCCCGGAGATGGCCACGATGCCGATTTTTGTCGTGGTGCTGATTGTCTGCGCGATTGGTGCCGTTATCGGCCTGATTAACGGTATTATCATTGCCTACCTGAACGTGACGCCATTTATTACCACGTTGGGGACCATGATTATCGTTTACGGGATCAACTCCCTGTACTACGACTTCGTTGGCGCATCACCGATTTCCGGCTTCGACAGCGGCTTCTCGACATTCGCCCAGGGGTTTGTGGCGCTCGGCAGCTTCCGTCTGTCTTACATCACCTTCTATGCCTTGATTGCCGTCGCATTTGTCTGGGTGCTGTGGAACAAAACGCGCTTTGGCAAAAATATCTTCGCTATCGGCGGTAACCCAGAAGCGGCGAAAGTCTCTGGTGTTAACGTTGCGCTGAACCTGCTGGTTATCTATGCGCTCTCCGGCGTGTTCTATGCCTTCGGCGGCTTGCTGGAAGCAGGGCGTATCGGTTCGGCGACCAACAACCTCGGCTTTATGTATGAACTCGATGCCATTGCCGCCTGCGTGGTGGGCGGCGTGTCATTTAGCGGCGGTGTGGGCACGGTCGTCGGCGTAGTCACCGGTGTGATTATCTTCACCGTCATCAACTACGGCCTGACCTATATCGGCGTTAACCCTTACTGGCAGTACATTATTAAAGGCGCGATAATTATCTTTGCCGTGGCACTGGACTCACTGAAATACGCACGTAAGAAGTAATTCCTTTAAGCAAAATAAAGCCTGGCGCATGCGTCGGGCTTTTTAACGTTAAACGAAGTTATCAGACTACTTTTTATTCTTTTGCAGCTCCAGCAACTGGTCCGGCGTGACCGCCGGATACCCCTGAGCATTTTCCGGGACTTCCTGCTGGGCAGGGATGGGGATTAGCGGTCCTAAGAAGCGCGGTTCACGCTTAAAGAGATAAAGATCCGCCAGGGCACCGAAGCGCGCACCAAACTCGCGAAGACGCACGCTCCACATATCCTTTGGCGAAGGCACGGCGTAACACTGTGCCTGAATGCCCATATGCAGTGCGATAAACAATGCGCGTTCACAGTGGAAACGCTGGGTGATGATAATAAAGTCGTTGGTATCGAACACCTTGCGGGTACGCACAATCGAGTCGAGAGTTCGAAAACCTGCGTAGTCGAGCACGATATCTTCCGGGGCAACGCCGCCTTTAATCAGGTCGCGGCGCATGGTCATCGGCTCGTTATAGCTTTGCAGCGCATTGTCACCGCTAAGCAGCAGATAGTTGACCTTGCCGCTGTTGTAGGCGTTGAGCGCGCCCTGAATGCGGTAACGATAATACTGGTTGATGACGCCGGTGCGATAATATTTGGCGGTGCCGAGCACGACACCGACCTGACGGTAGGGGAGATCCTGAAGCTCGTCGTAAATATAGGGCGAGGTTTTCCAGCTCATCCAGCGGTCAAGGCCGAGCACGGTTAACAGCAGCAGGCCGCACAGGACTAACAGGCTGTATAACACACGCTTTAACATGAACTTGACTCAATAGTGGCGGATGGAGACATCAGGCTACTTTACCCGCCTTGCAAGCGCAAGAAACCATCGTTTAACTGCGGGGAATTTAACCTGTATTTGTAGCCCGGCCAAGCAAAGCGCCGCCGGGATCTGCTACCGAGTAACCCCGGAGTCGGCGTATTCACGCCTCGTCCGGGCTACGCGTTGTAACCCGGACAAGCGAAACGCCGCCGGGATCTGTTGCCGAGTAACCACGGAGTCGGCGTGTTCACGCCTCGTTCGGGCTACGTGTTGTAGCCCGGCCAAGCGAAGCGCCGCCGGGATCTGTTACCGAGTGACCCCGGAGTCGGCGTATTCACGCCTCGTCCGTGCTACGCGTTGTAGCCCGGCCAAGCGAAGCGCCGCCGGGATCTGTTACCGAGTGACCCCAGAGTCAGCGTGTTTATTAGCCCAGCAGCACGCGGTCAATATTGCTACAGCCCAGCGCTTTCAATGTTGCTACGGTGGCATCCCACTGCACGAGCGGTGCGTCGGCGCGTTCAGCCAGAATAGCGCGCTGAATATCCGGGTAGTCATAACCATTCAGACTCAGCAGATTGAGTGCGCCTTGCAGCGGCGGCAGCGTTGGGTTGAAGGCGGCGTTTTCCGCGTAACTGCCGCTGAAAATCGTGCCGCCACGCAGTTCGAGCGCCACGCCAGATGGGGATTGGCTATACGGAGTATGGCTGTGGTTTGCCGCTTTGATTGCCGCCTGTGCCAGCGCGTCGCCTTCAAGCGGATAACCGTGATCCTGTTCATCCATCAGCAGGGTTTTGATATCCAGATCTTTTGGCCCAAAGGCGTCCGGCAGATAATCTTGCAACGTATGCGGCTCACGGCCCGGCAGATTAATACGCAGGGAAAGACCGCTGTTCAGCTCATTCATAAACTGACGGCAGTGACCACACGGGGTGTAGTTGACGGTAATGGCCTGCAGGGCTTTTTCACCGCGCAGCCAGGCATGGCTGATGGCGCTCTGTTCGGCGTGAACCGTTTGCTGCATGGTGGCGCCCAAAAACTCCATATTGCCGCCAAAGTACCAGGTGCCGCTAACGCCGCGGGCGATAGCGCCAACGTTAAAGTGGGACAGGTCGGCGCGGGCGCAGGCGGCAGCCAGCGGCAGCAGCGCAAAAGCGAGCGCGTCTTCGTCCAGCCCCGTCGCTTTTTGCAGCGATGAGACCTGCTCGGCGCTCAGTTTGGCAGGGAAGTGCGGACTGGCTAACAGCGGGGCGATAGCGGTCTGCAAATCTGCCGCCAGTTGCGAAAAAGCAGATTGAAAACGTGGATGCATGGCGTCGTGCCTCATAACAATGTAATGGGATCGTAGTGTACGGGGCGCGAACGCCTTAATTAGTGATCAATATCTCATTGTTAATGCAACGCATGTAATCTCAGTTAAAAATGTGTGATTTGTCTCGTTTTATCCCATCACTGACAGAATAATCGGGAATAAAAACGGTGCTATCAGCGAGGTAATAATGCCGCAAATCACCAGCGCCAGTGAACTAAACGCCCCTTCCTGATAGTCCAGTTCGGCGCAGCGAGCGGTACCTAAGGCGTGTGAAGCGGTGCCCATCGACAAACCGCGCGACGCTTTGGTGGTAATACGCATCAGATTCAGCAGCGTGTGACCAAATACCGCGCCCAGGATCCCGACATAAATAACGCACACTGCGCTAATGGCTGGAATACCGCCGATGCTGCCGCTGACCGCCATCGCAATCGGCGTAGTGACCGATTTCGGCAAAATAGACGCGGCGATTTGCGGCGACGCCCCCATCATCAGCGCCACGGAGGTGCCGGTTATCATCGCCACCGCGCTGCCGATAAAGCAGATAGTGATGATGGATTTCCAGCGCGCGCGAATCTGATGAAGCTGTTCATACAGCGGATAGGCGAGGGCGACCACCGCCGGTTGCAGCAAATCGTTTAATACTTCGCTGCCTTTAAAATAGCGCTCGTAGGGAATTCCGGTCAGCATCAGGAACGGGATAATCACCACCATGGAGACCAGCAGGGGATTGAGCAGCGGCATTTTGAATCGTGTGCCTAACTTACGCGCGGCAAAAAAGACCACCAAAGTCAGCGGCAGCGACCACCAGATATCGTGTAAATAGTGCAGCATTATTTTTCCGCCTCTTCCTGACCGACAACTTTACGTTCACCGTGAACCAGATGTGAACTCCAGCTCACGACCACCAGCACCACTAACGTACTGACGGTGCAGGAGACCACCACCGGGCCAAACTGCGCGCTCAGCAGGGCAAAATACTGCATCACGCCGACGCCAATCGGCACGAACAGCAGCGCCATATAACGGATAAGGACGTAGCAGCCGGGATTAACCCATTTGGCGGGCAGGATTTGCAGCCCCAGCAGGACGAAAAGAATAAGCATACCAATAATGCTTCCGGGGATCGTAATTGGCAGCAGTGATGAAATAAAAATACCGGCGTAAAGGCAGGCGTAGATCAGCACGAACGCACGCAGGTATTGCCAGATGATATTCAGTGATTTGAGCATGGGATTCACCTTTCGTGGAATGCATTCATCATACAATTAAACCCTAAACTGTGCTACCGATCACATCATGAATTCTGAGCATACCTGAGATAGACAGGCGGAACATCAGGCATCTGACCGGGATTCTCCTTCAGTTTGTACCGGATGTGACAAATAGTAGAGAAACCGACTTAGCGCCAGCGAAGGCAGATCCTTTTTACGCCAGAATACGCCGACGCTCCCTTTTTGCTCAATTCGCGGCAGTGCAAGAATAGAAAGCTGCCCCTGGCTTGCGTAGCGCTCGGCAAGCCGTAACGAGAGGATTGAGATCATATCGCTACTTTGTAGCAGGTTAACGCTCACGTTCATCGAGGCTGATTCAATGGTGTTTTCCGGCAGCATCACGCCGTTTTCCACCAGCGCGTTATCAATACTCTGGCGGATGGGCGTGCCGGTGGGCCAGACTATCCAGCGCCAGGGGGACAAATCACTCCACGTCAGCCTACTGTGCGTTGCCAGCGGATGTCCGGTGCGCGCCACAAAGCATACCGGCTCGGTATACAGCACTTCATAGTTTAGCGGCAGTTCCAGCGCCCGGCCGCCGATACGTCCTACCACCACGTCAACCACCCCGGACTGCAAATCTTGCAGTAACGGCGTCATCACCTTCTCTTCAATATTAAGGTGCAGTGTCGGCATCTCTGCCAGCAGGGGAAAAATAGCGTGAGAAACGCAGTCCGTCGCCACCGGAGAGCAGCCGATTTTCAGGCTCCCCACGTGTCCACCTTGCTTAAAACGCTCCATCTCAAACTGCGAGCGTTCAATGTCGTTAATCAGCCGCTGCGCATGTTGCAGCAGCAGCTTGCCGCCTTCCGACACGCGCAGACCCTTGCTGTGCCTTTCAAACAGCACGATGCCCAAATCTTCCTCAAATTGCGTAAGCCATTTCGACAGGGCGGGCTGGGTGATGTGCATGCGTTTGGCGACCTGCGTGAGGTTTCCCTGCTCGCCAAGTGCCACCAGCATTTGTAGATGATGCAACTTCAGTTTCTGCGTCCAGTCAGCCATTAGCGATAACCTCCAGGTTATGGGTGGGCATGAAAAGCCATTGTACAACTCATTTCACTTGTCACAACATAGCAACATAAAAGCAAAAAAATAAACATCTTACCCTGAGCCGTTTGGACGAAAGCGTGAACCCAAACGTGGAATACCTGCACTGACAGAGGCTCCTCCCTATGACGCAACGACGTGAACTACAAGCGCTAATCGATGCCGCACCCATCGGCAAGATGCAGTGGCGTGTCATTCTCTGCTGTTTCCTGGTGGTCATGCTTGACGGTTTTGATACCGCGGCAATTGGCTTTATTGCTCCGGCTATTCGTGACCATTGGCAGTTAAGCGCCGGTTCTCTTGCACCGCTCTTTGGCGCGGGATTGTTAGGCTTAACCGCCGGTGCTTTACTGTGTGGACCACTTTCAGACAAATTTGGACGTAAGCGGGTCATTGAATGGTGCGTCGCGCTATTTGGTCTTTTCAGCCTGCTATCTGCTTTTTCCCCCAATCTTGAAACGCTGATTATCCTGCGCTTTTTAACCGGCTTAGGACTCGGCGGCGCGATGCCTAATACCATCACCATGACCTCGGAATATCTGCCTTCCCGCCGTCGTGGCGCGCTGGTCACGCTGATGTTTTGTGGCTTTACGCTGGGATCCGCGATGGGCGGCATCGTCAGCGCGCAGCTGGTATCGGTGATTGGCTGGCACGGCATTCTGGTGCTGGGCGGCGTGCTGCCGTTGATGCTGTTCTTTGCGCTGCTGGCCGTGCTGCCAGAATCCCCGCGCTGGCTGGTGCGTCGTCAGCGTCCGCAAGCCCAGGTGCTGCGAACGGTTAGCGCAATGACCGGCGAGCGTTATGAAAACACCGAGTTCTGGCTCGATGAGCCAGCGGCGACAAAGAAAGGCAGTATCAGCCAGCTGTTTACCGGGCGTCAGCTCACCATCACGCTGATGCTGTGGGTGGTGTTCTTTATGAGCCTGCTGATTATCTATTTGCTCTCAAGCTGGATGCCAACGTTGCTTAACCATCGCGGTATCGATCTCCAGCATGCGTCCTGGGTGACGGCGGCCTTCCAGGTCGGGGGAACGATGGGCGCGCTGGTGCTGGGCGTATTGATGGACAAATTCAATCCGTTCTGGGTGCTGGCAATAAGCTATGCGTTGGGGGCGATCTGCATTGTCATGATTGGCCTCAGCGGGGACGGTCTGTGGATGATGGCGCTGGCGATTTTCGGTACCGGTATTGGTATTAGCGGATCGCAGGTTGGATTGAATGCGCTGACCGCCACGCTGTACCCCACGCAAAGTCGCGCTACCGGCGTGAGCTGGTCTAACGCCATCGGTCGCTGCGGCGCCATCGTAGGCTCCGTCTCCGGCGGCATGATGATGGCGATGAATTTCTCATTCGACACCCTGTTCTTTGTGATTGCCGTGCCTGCCGCCGTCAGCGCCGTGATGTTGACGTTGCTGACGCTGGTGATTCGCCAGTCACCTCGCGTACCCGACTCGTTGCCTGCTATGGGCACGGTGAAAAGTTAAGGAGAATAATAATGACCTCGGACGTAAAACACGATCGCCAACGCTTCTACCAACATATTTCCGGGCAAAACCTGACGCCGCTTTGGGAATCGTTGCACCACCTGGTGCCGAAAACGCCGAACGCCAACTGCGCGCCAGCCTGCTGGAATTATCAGGAAATCCGCCCGCTGCTGCTGGAAAGCGGCACCCTGATTGGCGCAAAAGAAGCGGTGCGCCGCGTGCTGGTGCTGGAAAACCCCGGCCTGCGCGGTCAATCCTCTATTACCTCCTCGCTGTACGCGGGGCTGCAATTAATCATGCCGGGCGAAGTTGCGCCGAGCCATCGACATAATCAGTCGGCGCTGCGTTTTGTGGTGGAAGGCCATGGTGCATTTACCGCCGTTGACGGTGAACGTACGCAAATGCGTCCGGGCGATTTTATTTTGACCCCGCAATGGCGCTGGCATGACCACGGTAATCCCGGCGACGAACCGGTTATCTGGCTGGATGGCCTGGATCTGCCGCTGGTGAACTACCTTGGCTGCGGGTTCGCTGAAGACTACCCGGAAGATCAACAGCCGGTGACGCGCAAAGAGGGTGACTACCTGCCGCGCTACGCCGCCAATATGCTGCCGCTGCGCCACCAGGTGGGGAACTCATCACCCATTTTCAACTATCGCTATGACCGTAGCCGTGACGCGCTGCATGAATTAACCCGTATGGGAGAGGCCGATGAGTGGGATGGCTACAAAATGCGCTACGTCAATCCGGTCACCGGCGGTTATCCGATGCCGTCGATGGGGGCCTTCCTGCAACTGTTGCCGAAGGGGTTCCAGTCACGTAAGGCACGCACCACCGACAGCACCATCTACCACGTCGTGGAAGGTCGCGGCGAGGTGACGATTGGCGAACAAACCTTCAGCTTCAACGCGAAAGATATTTTTGTCGTGCCCACCTGGCACAGCGTGTCCTTCAACACGCCAGAAGAGACCGTGCTATTTAGTTTCTCGGATCGTCCCGTTCAGGAAGCCCTGGGCCTGTTCCGCGAAGCGCGCTATTAATTTCAGGAGAATAACCATGAGCAAATATGCCTTTGAACCCCAAGCCCCGGTAGCGATTCCCGTCGTGGGGAGTGATGAATTGTTCCCGGTGCGTCGCGTGTACTGTGTGGGCCGTAACTATGCCGCACACGCCCGCGAGATGGGATTTGACCCGGACCGTGAGCCGCCATTCTTCTTTTGTAAACCCGCGGATGCGGTCGTGCCCGTGGCCGCAGGCGAAACCCTGAATCTGGCCTATCCGGCGCGGACCGACAACTATCACTACGAAATTGAGCTGGTGGTCGCCATTGGTAAAAAAGGCAGCGATATCCTGCTGGAGCAGGCCGGTGAATATATCTGGGGCTACGCGACGGGGCTTGATATGACCCGACGCGATCGTCAGATGGAGATGCGCCAGATGGGGCGTCCGTGGGAAATTGGCAAAGCCTTTGACCTTTCCGCACCGATTGCGCCGCTGCACAAAGTGGCCGATGCGCCGTCGCTTGAAAAAGCGCCAATCTGGTTACAGGTTGACGGTAAAGACCGCCAGCGCAGCGATATCGAACATCTGATTTGGGATGTGAAAGAGACCATCAGCTACCTGTCCGGTTTCTTTGAATTACAGCCGGGCGACCTGATTTTCACCGGTACGCCAGAAGGCGTGGGGGCCGTGGTGAAGGGCGAAACCATCACCGGTAACGTCGACGGTTTAACGCCTATTGCCGTGAAAATTGTTTGAGGTGAATGATGAAGCTGTACAGTTTTTTTAATAGTTCGGCCTCTTATCGCGTGCGTATTGCGATGGCGCTGAAAGGCATCGACTACCAGACCGTGGGCGTGAATATTCGTATCGGCCAGCAGAATGCGCTGGAGTACCGACGCTTAAACCCGATAGGGCTGGTGCCTGCGCTTATCACCGATGAGGGTGAATCGTTGGGTCAGTCGCTGGCAATTATTGACTGGCTGGACAGACATTTCCCGCAAACCCCGCTGCTTCCAACCAGCGATCCCCAACGGATGCGCGTACTGGAGGTGGTGTATGCCATTTGCTGCGATATCCACCCGGTAAACAACATGCGCGTGCTGCGTTATCTCAGCGACGAGCTGAAGGTCAGCGAAGAGGCGAAAAAACGCTGGTATGAGCACTGGATCTTGCAGGGAATGAGTGCCGTTGAACAACTGTTGCGCCGTAGCGAAACCGGTACGTTTTGCGTCGGCGATACGCCGACCCTGGCCGATTGTTGCCTGGTGCCCCAGTGGGCAAATGCGCAGCGTATGGGCTGCGATCTGAGCGGATTCCCGCGCTGCAAAGCCGTGTACGACGCTTGCGTTGGGCTGCCGGCATTTATTGCCGCGGCGCCTGAGAACCAGCAAGACAAGATCCCGGCGTAGTCAGAAAAGGAGAATAATCATGGCGAAAGTCACCCGTGCAATTATTGTGGGCGGTGGTATCGGCGGCGCGGCTACCGCACTGTCGCTGGCGCGTCAGGGCATCCAGGTGATGCTGCTGGAACAGGCGCATGAAATTGGTGAAATTGGTGCTGGGATCCAGCTTGGCCCCAACGCTTTTTCCGCACTCGATAGCTTAGGCGTCGGCGAAGTCGCTCGTCAGCGTGCGGTCTTTACCGATCACATCACCATGATGGATGCGGTAAACGGTGAAGAAGTCGTCAGTATTGAGACCGGGCAGGCGTTTCGCGATCACTTCGGTGGCCCGTACGCGGTTATCCATCGCGTGGATATTCATGCCACCGTGTGGGAGGCCGCGTTACAGCACCCTGGCGTGAAATATCGCACCTCGACTCACGTGGTTGATATCCGTCAAACCGCGGACGATGTCACCGTGTTTGATGATAAAGGCAATAGCTGGACGGCGGATATTCTGGTGGGCTGTGACGGCGTGAAATCTATCGTTCGTCAGAGCCTGCTCAGCGACAACCCGCGCGTGACCGGGCATGTGGTTTATCGTGCGGTGGTCGAGCGCGACGATATGCCGGAAGACCTGCGTATCAACGCCCCGGTGCTGTGGGCAGGCCCGCATTGCCATCTGGTGCACTATCCGCTGCGCGGCGGCAAACAGTACAACCTGGTGGTGACCTTCCACAGTCGTGAAACGGAAGAGTGGGGCGTGCGCGACGGCAGTAAAGAGGAAGTGATGTCCTACTTTAAAGGCATTCATCCGCGTCCACGGCAGATGCTCGATAAACCGACCTCATGGCGTCGTTGGGCAACCGCCGATCGTGAGCCGGTTGAGAAATGGGGCAACGGTCGCATTACCCTGGTGGGCGACGCTGCGCACCCGGTGGCGCAGTATATGGCCCAGGGGGCCTGTATGGCGCTGGAAGATGCGGTGACGCTGGGTAAAGCGCTGGCCCAGTGCGAAGGCGATGCGGCAAGCGCCTTTGCGCTGTATGAGTCGGTGCGTATTCCGCGCACCGCACGTATCGTCTGGTCAACGCGTGAAATGGGACGCTTATACCATGCGGCGGGCGTTGAGCGTCAGGTGCGTAATCTGCTGTGGAAAGGGAAAACCCAGGACGAGTTTTACCGCGGGATTGAATGGCTGTACGGCTGGAAAGAAGATAACTGTTTGCAACCGCGATAATCGCTGTGTCCCGGCGGCGCTGCGCTTGGCCGGGCTACGATTGTGGCAGGTTCTTGTGTAGATACTTTGGGCATTTACAACACGTAGGCCTGATAAGCTACGCGCCATCAGGCATAACCACGCACATTGCCGGATGGCGGCTACGCCTTATCCGGCCTACGATTGTGATAGGTTATCGTGTAGGCACCTTGTAGCCCGGGCGAGCGCAAGCGACCCCGGGAATATCACCGGTTGCCAACCACCAGCGCTTTATCCTTCGCCAACATAAACGGTCTTAAATACCCCACGCCGTTGGATAACGGTATCACATCATCGCTTAGCGCAATCTTCAGCACATCGCGGATATACGCGCGACGCGCTTCAATGCGTGCCCACAATTCCGGGTACGCTTGGGCGATATCTTTTTGTAACGCCGCATCCGCCAGCGCGACGCTCTCCTCGGCGCTGACCCCGGTATAACCCGGCACGGAAGGAATAATATCGAGCTGCAAAATCATGCCACTTTTCAGCGTTTCAGCGGACTGCGGATACACTGGCGAAGACATCCACTCTTCATCTGCGCTTAAATGCCCGGGATTCAGATGCCAGCCGTACTGCGCTTTCGGCAGCACGCTCTCGACCTGGTTATACAGCTCCCCGCCCGGCATCCCAATCTGAATACGGGTAAGCCACTGGGCCACCGCGCCAAAATAGGGTTTCGCCACGCGGTCTAAATAATCCTTCTGGTTCTCCGGCAGTTCGCTTTCATCGGCAATCACAAACCCGGTACGGCTGGACAACCCGCCTTTAAAGCCGGTGGTCATCGACAGCGGCTGACCGCGCTCAAGGTGCTTATAGGTCGGATAGAAATTGGCTTTTTCAAAGCGCTGCCCGGCGGCGGCAATGGCCACCACCGTCTGATACTGTCCTTCGGCGGCGAGCAGCGCGCCCAGTTCGACCTCACGAATGCCGGGCTCGACCGCGTCCAGCGCCGTCAGCATACAGTTGGAGGCCAGATTGGCACCGTACTCATAATGGGCAATTTCGTTGGCGTTATTGACCGTTCTTGCCCCTTTATCGCCGCGAATAAACAGATGGGCGGCATTGACCAGCTCCGCATGCGTGCTCTGTTTCACCGCCTCAACGATAAAATAGGGCAGGTCAAAGAGCCTGGCGTTATCGGCCAATGTGGCGGTAAACATCTTCCAGCCAACCAGACCTATTTTCGACATTGCGCTCAGCCCGGTTTCATTAAACAACTGTGCCAGCGGCTTTTCGTTACTCATGGGCTGATTGGGCAGAGAAAAATGCGGACAATGCTTAAGCGTCACCGGCAAACGCGCGTGCTGTGCCATCTTCAGGTTTTCATTCCCCAAAATCACCGTCGCGTGGCCGGATTTATCCAGCACCAGCAAGCCTTCTTCAAAGCGTGGAATAAACCCGGTCAAATACTCGAAGTTCCCGCCATGCTCTTTATCGGCATAAATCACCAGCGCGTCGAATCGCTCCTCGCGCATCCGTTCCAGCACCTTGTTTTTACGCTCTTGCATCGTGGCATCGCTTAGAAACACCGGCGGTACACCGTGAAACTGGCGTGGGGATTGTGTGGTCTTAAGCTGGATAACGGTCGAATTCATCTTCACCTCCTGGTGTGTCGATAATCGCGAACAATACGTCGCGCTCCTGGCAGTGGAAAGCTGCATGGTTAGACGTTACCATAGCGCCTCTTTTTTTTCTGGATAACGATATGCGTGTTTTACTGGCGCCGATGGAAGGCGTACTCGATTCGCTGGTGCGTGAGCTGCTGACCGAAGTGAACGATTACGATCTGTGCATCACCGAATTTCTGCGCGTGGTGGATCAACTGCTGCCGGTAAAATCGTTTCAGAAACTGTGCCCGGAGCTGCATAACGAAAGCCGGACGCCTTCCGGCACCCGCGTGCGGATTCAATTACTGGGCCAGTATCCGCAGTGGCTGGCGGAAAACGCCGCCCGGGCGGTGGAGCTGGGCTCGTGGGGCGTTGATCTCAACTGCGGTTGCCCATCGAAAACGGTCAACGGCAGCGGCGGCGGGGCGACGCTGCTAAAAGATCCCGAGCTGATTTACCAAGGCGCGAAAGCCATGCGCGAAGCGGTGCCAGCGCATCTGCCGGTGACGGTAAAAATTCGCCTCGGCTGGGACAGCGGCGCGCGGCAGTTTGAAATTGCCGATGCGGTGCAGCAGGCTGGCGCGACCGAACTGGCCGTGCATGGCCGCACCAAAGAGGACGGGTATAAAGCCGAGCGAATTAACTGGCAGGCGATTGCCGACATCCGCCAGCGTCTGACCATTCCGGTGATTGCCAACGGTGAAATCTGGGGCTATCAAAGCGCGCAGGAATGTATGGCGGTGACCGGCTGTGATGCGGTGATGATTGGCCGTGGGGCGCTGAACGTGCCGAATTTAAGCCGGGTCATCAAATATAATGAGCCGCGCCTACCCTGGCCGCAGGTGGTTGAGCTACTGAAAAAATATACGCATCTGGAAAAGCAGGGCGATACCGGGTTGTATCACGTCGCGCGTATCAAGCAGTGGCTGGGTTATCTGCGTAAAGAGTACGATGAGGCCACCACGCTATTTACCGCCGTGCGCGCCTTGCAGGAATCGAAGCTTATTTCACGGGTTATCAACGACTGGCAAGCGTAACCGTTTGTGCCGGATGGCGGCTACGCCTTATCCGGCCTACAAGTAAAGGTACATTCGTAGGCCGGATAAGGCGAAGCGCCATCCGGCAATGCTGCCCACGCCTAAACCGGTTTGCGCGCCCGCAAAATAAAAATCATCGGACGTTCTTTCTCTTCATCCAACGCTGGATTCGCGGCAATCTGCTGCGCCGTCGGGCCCCATTCATTGAGATGTTCAATCACGAAACCGGCGGCAATCAGCGCATTAATCCAGCTGGCAAGCGTACGGTGCTGTTTTTTGACGCCATCGGCAAACCAGTTGCTGATGCGTTCGCCCTGTTGCTGATAATGGCTAACCGGCCAGCTTTTCTGCCCATTTTCATCCTCCTGCCAGCCCTGTTTAAGCGGGGCGGTATAGATAGGATGTTCGGCAGAAAATAGCAGCGTACCGCCCGGCGTTAAGGCATTAAAAACGGTGCTGAGCAGCGGGGCGATATCGGGTAAATAATGCAGCGCCAGCGAGCTGTACACCAGCTCACAGCTATTGGCCGTAAGCGTGAGCGTCTGCAAATCTTCACAGCGATACTCAATGCCTCCACCGTCGGTCATTTCGCGCGCGCGTTCTAACATCAGGCTGGAAAGATCAAGGCCCGTCACCTGTGCTGCGCCCTGGTCGCGTGCCCAGCGGCAAAACCAGCCATAGCCGCAGCCCAGATCCACCACCCGCTTGCCTGTTAATGCAGGCATCATTTGCATAATAGTGGGCCACTCCGGCGCGCCGTCCAGCCCTTTGACCGAACGGTCGAGCGTGGCGTAACCGGCAAAGAAATCAGGATCGTCATAAATGTTCTGACTCATATTCACTCCGTGAAGTTAAACTATTTTTAGCTGTGAGGAAGTATGTCGGAGTATGTTCCCACACGCTTTACTAAAAGTATTGAATCCATTTAAATTATTATAAGCCTCTTAATTTTGTAACCCGACCTCTCAAATGAACCTGACTCTGAAAAAAAGCGTGCTGTCTGGCTTACCCTTGCTCATCGCGCTGGCTGGCTGTGCTCCCTCGCACGATATTGGATCTCCTGTTAAACAGCAGGTTGCCGCATCTACGGTTTCAACAACCCTTCCTGCGGCGGTGAAAAACGGCTGGCCTCAGAGCCAATGGTGGCAGGATTACCACGATGCGCAGCTTAATAGCCTGGTGACGCGCGCCCTGGCAAATTCACCGGATATGCAAATTGCCGACCAGCGCATTAAGCTTGCAGAAGCACAGGCGCGGATGTCGAAGTCGGCGCTGGGCCCGGAAGTTGATTTTGGTGCCGACCTTGAGCGGCAAAAAATGTCGGCAGAGGGGTTGATGGGGCCGTTTGCCACCGATGCGGACGGGAACACCGGGCCGTGGTATACCAACGGAACCTTTGGCCTGACCGCCGGATGGGATCTTGATCTGTGGGGCAAAAACCGCGCTCAGGTAGAAGCGCGTATCGGCCAGGTGAAGGCGAAAATAGCCGAACGGGCGCAAACCCGCGAACTGCTGGCCAGCAGCGTATCTCGTCTTTACTGGCAGTGGCAGACCGAGGCCGCTATTCACGATGTGTTGCTGCAAATTAAGGCCGAGCAGAACAATATCGTTAACGTTGATACAGCGTTATTCCAGCACGGGATCACCGACTCCGTGGAGGGGGCTGAAAACGACATTAACGTCAGCAAAACCGAACAACAGCTGACCGATGTTGAAGGCAGCATGAAAGAGATTGAAGCGCGTTTGATGGCGCTGACCAATAGCCAGAATCAGTCGCTGAATCTGCGTAAAGCCAGTTTGCCCGCCGTGGCCAGCAAAATGCCCGCCACCTTAGGTTATGAACTGCTGGCGCGTCGTCCCGACCTGCAGGAAGCGCATTGGTACATTGAAGCCTCGCTCAGTGAAATCGACGCCGCCAAAGCCGCGTTTTACCCGGATATTAACCTGATGGCTTTCCTGCAACAGGATGCGCTGCACCTGAGCGATTTGTTCCGTCATTCAGCCCAGCAGATGGGCGTTACCGCCGGTTTAACGCTGCCTATCTTTGATAGCGGCCGTCTGAACGCCAATCTGGATATCGCCAGCGCGCAGAACAATCTTTCCATTGCCAATTACAACAAGGCGGTGGTGGATGCGGTAAATCAGGTGGCGAAAACCGCAAGCCAGGTGGAAACCTTAATGGTGAAAAACCAGCAGCAGGCGAAGGTTGAACAAAATGCGCAGCGGGTGGTGAATCTGGCGCAGCAGCGGATGAACGTGGGGATTATCCCAGGCTCTAAAGTGAGTCTCGCTAAGCTTCCGGCGTTGAACGAGCGCATCAGCGCGCTGCGTTTAAAAGGCCAGTGGCTTGACGCGAGCATTCAGCTAACCTCCGCGCTCGGCGGTGGCTATCACGTCAGCGAAAATTACCTTTAACGTCAATCGATTCCCTTTGCATTAAAGATGCAAAGGGAATATGAAAAACCAATATCTATCGAAAATAATATCACCCGCTAATATACCTCTTAAATATTTGAGTTTTAGTATTATTAAAAACAAATAACTCAATTCCATTAAAACATGTCTACGATCACGTATTGATATTTAAAGTGATGACACTTAGGTTTTTGAGCACTAATATCGCCCTCACTACAAACAATATTCTTTTATAACGAACTACATTCTATTACTTGTTCTATTTAATATTTATATATTACAGCCAGTTCCTCACTGATTTTTATTAACAAAAAAAGCAGAGGACGATTGCGTGAAAAAATTAATAACCTTTGGGATGTTGGCACTGGTCAGTGCATCTGCGAATGCGGTAACGATTGACCTGCGTCACGAATATACCGATGATTCAAAAGCTCAAAAAGACAGGGTGCTTATCTCACACCGCTTTGCCAACGGCTTTGGTTTCTCGGTAGAGGCGAAAAGCAAATCGGGTGGCGAGCACTCGGATAAAGTATTTAACGATATCGTTGATAATGGTAGTGAATATGTTCTGAGCTATCAATTCACCGCCGCACCGGGTATTACGATACAACCCGGCTTTGCCTTAGAAACCTCATCATCGAAAGCGATTTATAAACCTTATATTCGCGGCCAATACAGTTTTGTTAACGGCGTTTATATTGCCGCGCGCTATCGCTACGAATATGTTCGCGATACTTCAGAAGGTAAAGATGATGAGCATATTAACCGGGGGGATATCTGGTTGGGATATAAAACCGGGCCCTGGACGTTTGAGGGAAACTATTTGTATAAAAAGAGCGAAGACAACATTCGCTATGATAACGGTAAAGAGGACTATGAGCTGAATTTCAAAACGGCCTACAGTATCGATAAAAACTGGAAGCCGTATGCTGAAATTGGCAACGTGTCGGTGAACAGCACTGCTGACGATCGTCAGACGCGGTTCCGCGTGGGCGTGCAATATTCTTTCTAAGCAGCAGTCCCGGCGGCGCTGCGCTTGGCCGGGCTACTTTATCGTGTAGCCCGGACGAGGCATCGCCGACTCCGGGTTTACTCCTGCGGCTTTTTCGCTTCCCGGCGTTTCAACCACCAGCGCAGCGCAATCACCAGCGCCACGACCAGCACCAGCCAGATAATATGTTTCAGATGCGCATCAAGATGATGCAGCCACGGCCCAATCGCTTCACCACCTAAATAGCCCAGACCGGTAAACAGTAGCGCCCAGACAATCGCACCAGCAATATTGAGCGGCAGAAAGATTTTCGGCGGCAGGCCACTGGCACCGATGAGCAGCGGCCCAATCACGCGAAAGCCATACATAAATCGGGTTCCGATCACGAACAGATATGGGTGGCGCTTAATTAATCGCTGCGCTTTGCGAATACGCGCCTGATGACGCGAGAAGCGCTTGAGTATCCTTCCACCGAACCGCCGTCCTAACAGGTAAAGCACCTGATCGCCAATCATGCCGCCGAGCGCTACCGAAATCACCACCAGGGGAAATTTCAATAAACCCTGATGCGCTGCCACGCCGCCAAGCAGCGTGATGGTTTCGCCTTCTGCCATGCTGCCAATAATCAGTGCGGCATAGCCGTAGTGGGAAATCAGGTTATTGATATCCATGCAAACACTCACTCCTTACAACTTCAGTCTCTTAAGCATACACCCTGTTTGCGAAGGTGCAGGGGCGTCTTATTTTGGATTGTACATAAAATAATCTATTAGCGTGGATTATACTTAGGGCAACGTGGTACGAAGCCGTGATGAGGAGGCGTTATGAGCCATGTATGGGGACTCTTCTCCCACCCTGATAAAGAGATGCATGTTATTCGTAGTGAGAACGAAACGGTTTCTCACCACTTTGTCCATCATGTTCTGGTAATGGCGGCAATCCCGGTTATCTGCGCTTTTATCGGCACCACTCAGCTTGGCTGGAACTTCGGTGAGGGTTCGGTAGTCAGGCTATCGTTGATGACCGGCCTGGGGCTGGCGGTGTTGTTCTATGCGCTGATGCTGGTGGGCGTGGCGGTGATGGGGCGGGTTATCTGGTGGATGGCGCGTCACTATCCGAATCGACCTTCGCTTAAGCGCTGTATGGTGTTTGCCGGTTACGTGGCGACTCCACTCTTTTTAAGCGGAATTGTTGCCCTGTATCCCCTGGTCTGGCTTTGTGCCCTGGTCGGCACGATTGCCTTATTTTATACCGGCTACCTGCTATACGTCGGCATCCCAACCTTCCTGAATATTAACCGGGAGGAGGGTTTGAGCTTTGCCAGTTCGACGCTGGCAATTGGCGTGCTGGTACTGGAAGTTCTGCTGGCGCTCACGGTTGTGCTCTGGGGTTACGGTTACCGTCTGTTCTGACGTCTGAAATGCATTGCTGGCGTGAATTAATCTCCACCAGCAATGCAGCATTTATTCACTATTCTTTGCTGGTGGATTCTGCGCTGTCCGCGCTATGATGAGCCATTCCGCTTTTTGACCTCCCGGTCACAAGCGGTTGTCTATCATAATGTGCATAAATAACTACCAGAATACTCACCATGCAGAAATTTCGCGTTTCCCTGCTCAGCTTAGCGCTTATGCTGGCTGTGCCTTTTGCGCCTGAGGCGAGCGCCAAAACGGCCGTATCGGCCGTGGCCTCGCAGCCGGATATTGCTTCCGGTAGCGCAATGATCGTCGATCTCAACACCAATAAAGTCATTTATGCTAACCAGCCGGATCTGGTGCGTCCTATGGCCTCAATCACCAAAGTGATGACGGCGATGGTGGTGCTGGATGCGCATCTGCCGTTGGATGAAATCCTGACGGTTGATATCAGCCAAACGCCGGAGATGAAAGGGGTTTACTCCCGCGTACGCTTGAACAGCCAAATCAGCCGTAAAAATATGCTGCTGCTGGCGCTAATGTCTTCAGAAAACCGCGCGGCGGCGAGCCTGGCTCACCATTATCCGGGCGGTTATAACGCGTTTATCCGTGCGATGAATGCGAAAGCGAAAGCATTGGGCATGACCCGTACTCGTTATGTTGAGCCGACGGGGCTGTCGATTCATAACGTTTCTACCGCACGTGATTTAACCAAGCTGCTGATTGCCACCAAGCAATATCCGCTGATTGGACAGCTCAGCACCACTAAGGAAGATACCGCGACCTTCGCGCATCCGGCCTATACGCTGCCGTTCCGTAACACCAATCACCTGGTGTACCGCGATAACTGGAGCATTCAGTTGACTAAAACCGGTTTTACCAATGCGGCAGGTCACTGCCTGGTGATGCGTACAGTGATGAACAATCGTCCGGTTGCGATGGTGGTGATGGATGCGTTCGGCAAATATACCCATTTTGCCGATGCCAGTCGTCTGCGCACGTGGATTGAAACCGGCAAAGTGATGCCGGTGCCAGCGGCCGCGTTAAGCTATAAAAAGCAAAAAGAAGCCCAGGTGGAGGGCAACATTGCCAAAGCCCAGCTAAGCGGGCAGACCACCCAGGACGATTAACCCGTACATCGTAGCCCGGCGAGGCGCAGCGCCGCCGGGAAGCACCGAGCATCCCCGGGGGCGGCGTAAACGCCTTGCCCGGGCTACAAGCAAGCAACGCATCCGGTAGCCCGTCCAGGCGCAGCGCCGCCGGGAAGCACCGAGCTTTCCCGGGGGCGGCGTAAACGCCTTGCCCGGGCTACAAGCAAGCGATGAATCCGGTAGCCCGTCCAGGCGCAGCGCCGCATCCGGTAGCCCGGCCAAGCGCAGCGCCGCCGGGACGTTCACCGAAGCCTCATCAAGCGTCGTTTTTCTCACCCCAGTACTTCAACTTACTGGTTTTCCCGATCCCCGGGTTCATGCTGTTCGTCGGATCGTTTTCACGATAATGACGTTGCAGATTCTCGTCGGCCTCATACAGATGCCCCACGTTATGCTCCGCCGGATATTGCGCGCCGCGCTCGCGTAACAACACCAACATTTGCTCTTTCAACTCGTGCGGATCCACGCCTTTTTTAACGATGTAATCCTGATGGAAAACGTGACACATAAAGTGACCGTAATAGAGCTTATGTACCAGCTTATCGCTGATTTCCGGCGGTAAATGTTCGAACCATTCGGTATCGTTACGACGCAGCGCGATGTCCAGCGCCAGAATATCTTCCACCTCATCAGCATGAACGGCCTGATAACGAATGGCGGCGCCCGCCGCGGCGAAACGGTGCAGGAACGCTTTGCTGCCTTCTTCCGGCGTACAGGCGAAGAAATCGCCTTCCGCCTCTTTAAAGTACTCGCTAAGCCAGGCCTGCGCTTCATCAATACCGTCGCCGGACATCTTCAGCAGCAGGTGATGTTCATACTTATCGCGCCAGGTTTTCATTCGCTGCGGCAGGTGCGCCGGGAAGACGTGGCCAAGCTTTTGCATAAAGCGGTCGGTGAAGTGGGGCTTAAACACGGACACTTTTTCCAGCGCCGCATCGGCACGGCCTTTAAGCGTAAAGAAGAACGGCATTTTGTCGGTGCCGAGCTTATCGATCATCAGGAAAGTGTCTTTACCGTACTGTTCCGCAATATCGTAAATATCACGGTGCATATATTCACCCGCCACCGGCAGATTTTTGAATTCAGCCAGAATATGGCGGCGAATTTCGGTCAGCACGTCCGGCTGATTGGTGCCGATGTAGAACACCTGCTGGCGTTTTTCTGCCGGGAAGGTATCCAGACGCACCGCAAACACCGCCAGCTTGCCCGCGCAGCCGGATGATTCAAACAAACGCTCAGGGTCGGCGTTATAACGCGCTGGGGTATCGGCGTTGACGTCGCGCACGCGGTTAACGTAGTCATAATCATGCGCGTGGCGACCATCGTGGCGGACGTCGCTATCGGTCACGCGCTCGTCGTCGAGCTTGCTTAAAATTTGTTCCGGCGTTTCACCGAGATCAATCCCCAGATGATTCACCAAGGTCAGCTTGCCCTGTTCATTGATACGCGCAAACAGCGACATCTCGGTATAGGCCGGGCCGCGCTGCACCAACGAACCGCCGGAGTTATTACAGATCCCGCCGATAACCGACGCGCCAATACAAGACGATCCAATCACCGAATGCGGTTCGCGACCCAGCGGTTTCAGCGCTTTTTCCAGCGAATAAAGCGTAGTGCCCGGCCAGGCCAGAACCTGCTCGCCTTTGTCCAGCAGGTGCAGCTTATCCAGACGCAGGGTGCTGATAATAATGATATCGCGGTCATAATCATTGCCGCTTGGCGTCGAACCTTCGGTCAGACCGGTATTGGCGGCTTGCATCAGGATGATTTTATCCGCCGCGACGCAGGCGCTCAGTACGCGCCACAGCTCCAGCAGTGAGCCGGGAAAAACCACGGCCAGCGCGTCGCCGTGACCGGAACGAAAGCCTTTGCGATAGCGGGCGGTTTTAGCGGGGTCGGTCAGCAGGTGAGCGTGGCCAACCAGGCGGGAGAGTTCGTTTATCAACGCGTTATTATCATTTGTAGTTTGAGAAGCCATTCTCCACTCCTTGTGGTGGGACAATTTTGTCGTTTCTAAGAATAGCGCTTTGTATGATCATTTGGTGAGTGAATGTTTCTAAAAATCAGAGAATAAACCTTCGCTTTCTGTAACGTCGTCCTTTAAGTTTATGGCAAACTGCGTTTTTTCATTGACTCTCGCCGCTTGACTCGGCACGCACCTAAAGAGACTACAACAATATGAAATGGCTATTATCTGTGAGCGTCGCCGTGAGCCTGGCGCTGCAACCCGCTCTGGCGGAGGATCTGATAGGCAATCACCCGCTGACGCCGCAGGCCCGCGATGCGTTTGTGACTGAACTGCTGAAAAAGATGACCGTCGATGAAAAAATCGGCCAGTTGCGTTTGATTAGCGTCGGCCCGGATAACCCGAAAGAAGCCATTCGCGAGATGATTAAAGACAGCCAGGTGGGGGCGATTTTTAACACCGTGACCCGCCCGGATATCCGCGCCATGCAGGATCAGGCGATGTCGTTAAGCCGCCTGAAAATCCCGCTGTTTTTTGCCTACGATGTGGTTCACGGTCAGCGTACCGTTTTCCCGATTAGCTTAGGGCTGGCCTCCTCCTTTAGCCTTGACGCCGTGAAAACCGTCGGCCGCGTGTCGGCCTATGAAGCGGCGGACGATGGCCTGAACATGACCTGGGCTCCGATGGTCGACGTATCGCGCGACCCGCGCTGGGGCCGTGCATCAGAAGGCTTTGGCGAAGATACTTATTTAACCTCCATCATGGGTGAAACCATGGTGAGCGCGATGCAGGGCAAAAGTGCGGCAGACCGCTATTCGGTGATGACCAGCGTTAAACACTTCGCCGCGTACGGTGGCGTTGAAGGCGGTAAAGAGTACAACACCGTCGACATGAGCCCGCAGCGTCTGTTTAACGACTATATGCCACCGTACAAAGCCGGGCTGGACGCCGGAAGCGGGGCGGTGATGATTGGTCTGAACTCGCTCAATGGCACCCCGGCGACCTCGGACGCGTGGCTGCTCAAAGATGTGCTGCGTAACCAGTGGGGCTTTAAAGGCATCACCGTTTCCGATCATGGCGCCATCAAAGAGCTGATTAAACACGGCGTGGCCTCCGACCCTGAAGATGCGGTGCGCGTGGCGCTCAAATCCGGTATCGATATGAGTATGAGCGACGAGTACTACAGCAAGTATCTGCCGGGGCTTGTGAAATCGGGCAAGGTGACGATGGCGGAACTCGACGATGCCACGCGTCACGTGCTGAACGTCAAATACGATATGGGTCTGTTTAATGACCCGTACAGCCATTTAGGGCCAAAAGATTCAGACCCGCAGGATACTAACGCCGAAAGCCGTCTGCACCGTCAGGAAGCGCGTGAAGTGGCGCGTCAAAGCCTGGTGCTGCTGAAAAACCGTCTGGAAACATTGCCGCTTAAGAAAAACGCGACCGTTGCCGTCGTCGGCCCGCTGGCAGATAGCCAGCGTGATGTGATGGGCAGCTGGTCTGCCGCAGGCGTTGCCGGGCAGTCGGTGACGGTGCTGACGGGAATCAAAAACGTGATGGCGGGCGAAGGCAAGGTGCTGTACGCCAAAGGCGCCAACGTCACTGACGACAAAGGGATTGTCGACTTCCTGAATCAGTATGAAGAAGCGGTAAAAGTTGATCCACGTACGCCACAGGCGATGATCGACGAAGCGGTAGCCACAGCGAAGCAGTCTGACGTGGTGGTCGCGGTCGTCGGTGAAGCGCAGGGTATGGCGCACGAAGCCTCCAGCCGTACCGAGATCGCCATTCCGAAAAGCCAGCAGGACCTGATTGCCGCGCTGAAAGCCACCGGTAAACCGCTGGTGCTGGTGCTGATGAACGGTCGTCCGCTGACGCTGGTGAAAGAAGATCAGCAGGCCGACGCCATCCTGGAAACCTGGTTTGCCGGAACGGAGGGCGGTAACGCTATCGCTGACGTCCTGTTTGGTGACTACAATCCGTCGGGCAAACTGCCGATGTCCTTCCCGCGCTCCGTGGGGCAGATCCCGCAGTACTACAGCCACCTGAACACCGGTCGCCCGTATAACGCCGATAAGCCGAACAAATACACCTCGCGCTACTTTGACGAGGCCAACGGCCCGCTCTATCCATTTGGTTACGGCCTGAGCTACACCACGTTCAGCGTGTCTGATGTGAAACTGTCTGCACCGACCATGAAGGCCAACGGCAGCGTGACGGCGAGCGTGCAGGTGACCAACACCGGCAAGCGTGAAGGGGCGACGGTGATTCAGATGTACTTACAGGATGTGACCGCCTCAATGAGCCGTCCGGTTAAGCAACTGAAAGGGTTTGAGAAAGTGACGTTGAAGCCAGGCGCAACCCAGACGGTAAGCTTCCCGATTGATGTCGAGCAGCTGAAATTCTGGAATCAGCAGATGAAGTATGCGGCGGAGCCGGGCAAGTTTAATGTCTTTATCGGCGTGGATTCTGCGCGCGTGAAGCAGGGCGAGTTTGAGTTGCAGTAGGGGTTACCCTCACCCCGACCCTCTCCCTGGAAGGGAGAGGGAGTGTGCAAACCTTGGGTCTGGAAGCGTAAATGTGAACGTCCAGGCGGAAGCATTACGTTCCCTTTCCTGATGTGGAATACAGCACTTAAAACACGCACCCAACAGTTCCCGCACCTGATGTGGAATGCAGCACTTAAAACACGCACCCAACAGTTCCCTCTCCTGATGTGGAATGCAGCACTTAAAACACGCACCTAACTGTCCCCTCTCCCCCACGGGGAGAGGGCTAGGGTGAGGGGGCAACCCCCGAAACTAAACTCTCGCACCGCTTTGTGATCCCCCTCGCGATTTATCTTTCTTCCTACTCTAATCTGCGCCAGATAGCCTGATTTTTAATCGCTATTTAGCACTATCCGTGACCAGAATCACAACACACACCCCGCGCCGAACGCCGTTTTGTGCGTTTGCTCAAAACCTACCTCACCGTCCAGCAACAGGCGTGATGCCTTTCACTAATACGTAAAAAAGCCCGTCTGTGCCCCACGAGAGAATCGGTGAATCGGCGTTAAATGCGGCTATCTCAATCTCAGCAGGTAGCGATATGAAAATTTCACTGCATAACACCTCTCTTGACCGCAGCGGCAAAACGGCGCTGACCGCGCAGCTTCAGCAGCTGATTGATGAAATCGACCGGGCGGGCGGCGGTACGCTGGTGGTCTCTCCCGGCGACTGGATGACCGGTACGCTGGTACTGCCGTCGAACTTTACTCTGCATCTGGAAGCCGGGGCGCGCCTGGTGGCAAGCCCAGACGTGAAGGATTATCCGGCTGAGTTGACGCAAACCGTTGCCGAACTCTCCCGCATGGCGCTGATTTATGCGCGCAATAGCCACCACATCACCTTAAGCGGTGAAGGCTGTCTGGCGGGAGAGGCGAACGCCTGGTTTTCTGCCAGCGCCGATGCGCAGGGCTATCGTCAGCCGAAAACGCAGCGCCCTCGGATGCTGGTGCTGGAAGGCTGCCAGCAGGTACGTATTCGCGATATCACCATCAGCGACTCGCCAATGTGGACGGCACACCTGGTGAGCTGTAACCAGGTCTTTATCCACAACCTGACCATTGATAACGACCTCGCGCTGTCGAACACCGACGCGCTGGATATCGACAGCTGCCAGCATGTGCACATCAGCGACAGCTATTTCAGCGCCGCCGATGACGGTATCTGCATTAAAACCACACGCAAACCGGCGCAATTACAGCAGGCTACGCGCCATGTAGTGGTCAGCAACTGTCTTATTCGTTCGAAAAGCTGCGCCATCAAAATTGGCACCGAAACCTTCGCCGACATTAGCCACATCGCGGTACAGAACTGCTCGATTTTCGAGTCTAACCGCGGCATTGGCCTCGTTTCACGCGACGGTGGTCAGTTCAGCCAGATGCTCTTCAGCAATATTCTTTTCGACTGCCGCCATGGGCATCCATGCCACTGGGGCAAAGCCGACCCGGTATTTATCTCCGTACGCCATCGCGATCCGCACATTCAGCCGGGGCGCGTGGAGGACATTACCTTCAGCCAGCTTTCCGGGGTGAGCGAAGGGGCCATAAACCTGCACAGCGAAACGCCGGGTGATATTCGTCATGTCACCTTCAACTCGCTTTCGTTACAGCAGCTTGCGGGCTTCTCGGACGAGCAGGGCTGTTACGACATTCGCCCGCCGTGCAATCCGGCAAGCCCAACCGGCATGGGGCTGGATAACGCCTATCGCGTTAATCCGCAGACCGGTCGTGCCTGGGGCGTGGACGCCTATCCGGGGGGATTACCGGCGCTGTACGCAAACGGCGTGCAGGAGCTGACGCTTAACGACATGCGAATTCGTCGTCCTCAGCCGCTGCCGCAAGGATGGAGCGTCAACGCCATCGTGCAGGAAAACGCCGACGCCTGAGTCAATTTGATGACGGCGCGGCGTAAGCCCGCGTCGTCCTGTACTGTTCAAGGGGATGGAAAATGATAAAAAAAGAGCGGGAAATAAAACTCCACAACTACGTCTGCTACGGTCTGGCCGATGTGATTGGCTCGGGCGCATTTACGCTGGTGAGCGCCTGGCTGCTGTTCTTCCTGACCACCTTCTGCGGCCTGACGCCGATTGAAGCCGGATCGCTGTTTGCCGTGGCGCGTATCGTGGATGTGATCATGTGCCCATTGATGGGCTACATTTCTGATAACTTTCACAAAACCCGGCTCGGACGTCGTTTTGGCCGCCGCCGTTTCTTCCTGCTGCTGAGTATTCCGCTGGTGGCGGTCTATAGCCTGCTGTGGGTGCAGGGCTTCAACTACTGGATGTATCTGCTGGTCTATATCCTGTTTGAAATCGTCTATTCGATGATTTTGATCCCCTACGATACCCTGTCAGCAGAGATGACCTCGGACTTCACCAAGCGCTCTAAGCTCACCAGCGCGCGTATGTATATTGCCCAGTTCGCTGGTTTCACCGCCGCGTTCCTGCCGGGCCGCCTGCTGGCTTACTTTGGCTCTGATTCCGCCATCTCCTTCTTCTACGCGGGGGCGATTTTCACCGTGGCCTTTATGGTGGTGCTGCTGTTCGTTTACTTCGGTACGTGGGAGCGCTCGCTCGACGAGATTGAACAAAGCGAACGCAGCATCGTTTCAGAAGAGAAACCGCCGCTAATGAAGCGCCTGTTCGATATCTACTATGATTTTGTCTCTACGCTGAAAATCAAAACCTTCCGCTCACACCTCGGTATGTATCTCGGTGGCTCCGTGGGGCAGGATATCTTTAACTCAGTATTCACCTATTTCGTGGTGTTCGCGCTGGCCACGTCATCCGTTGTTGCCAGTAACCTGCTGAGCGTAATTAATGGCCTGCAATTCTTCGGCGTCGGCGTGGCAACGTGGCTGACCCTGCGTTACTCCCCATCCCGCGCCTTTGCCACTCAGGCGCTGATGGCGCTGGTGGCTTTCGCCCTGTTCGCGCTGACCTATCTGTATGGTTCAACCAGTATGGCGATGCTGTATCTGGCCGCCGGTATTGCTGGTCTGGCGCGCGGCGGCATCTACTCCATTCCATGGAACAACTACACCTTTGTGGCTGACGTGGACGAAATTCTGACCTGTAGCCGCCGCGAAGGGATCTTTGCCGGTTTTATGAGTCTGCTGCGTAAGGCTTCTCAAGCGCTCTCCATTTTCCTGGTCGGCGTGGCGCTGCAAATGTCCGGCTTTATGACCGGCCAGAGCAGCCAACCTGAGTCAGCTATCAATATGATCCTGGCCATCATGATAATCCTGCCGGTTCTTCTGACCCTGTGGGGGATCTGGTCGGCCTTCCAGTTCAAAGTGAACAGCCGTACCCACGCGATTTTGAATAACGAAGTGGCGCGCCTGAAGCAGGGCGGCAGTAAAGCGACGGTGACGGCAGAAACCAAAGAGGTTATCGAAAGCCTGACCGGGATGCCTTACGACCACTGCTGGGGAGATAACACCGTCGGCCACGTTAATCGTAGCCTGCTGAAAGCGAAGCAACACGCAGCGCAGCCATTACCTAACGCGTAGGCCTGATACACATTGCCGGATGGCGGCGTGAACGCCTTATCCGGCCTACGCTCCATGACATTTGTACAAATTTGTAGCCCGGGCGAGCGCAGCGACCCCGGGATTTCTGGAATAAGAAACATGATCGATCGGACTTTATATATTCAACAAGGGATATGGGCGCGTTTAGGCCTGCCGCGTGAACTGGCGTGGGGCTTTGTTGGCGTCTTTTTATTTATTACCGGCGCGACCATCGAGCAGAGCTGGCTGGCATCCATGCTGCAACAACGTGGACTGGATGCGGTAGACATCAGCCTGCTGTCGTCGGTCTTTGGCCTGTGCGTCGCCGCGATTTCATGGTTTTCCGGCATTGGCGCGGGGGTTCTCGGCGTACGTCGCCTGATGTGGCTTGCGACCGTGCTCTATTTTGTCGGCTCTATCCCGTTTATTTTTGTCGCTCTGCCCGACGGCAACTACCCGCTGATGATGGTCACCTATGCCATTCGCGGGATGGCCTATCCGCTGTTTGCCTACTCGTTTTTGGTATGGATTAATCAGCGTTGTGAATCGCGCATTCTGGGGCGCGCGGTTTCCTGGTTCTGGATTGCCTTTGGCGTTGGCATGACTATCGTCGGCCCGTGGTTTTCAAGCTTTATGATCCCACGGCTGGGTGAAACCACTACCTTGCTGTCCGGTTTTATTTTTGTGCTGGCAGGCTGCGGCTGCGCGCTGGTTCTTAACCGCGATAAACCGCAATGGCAGCGCGGTCTGGCGGTCGGACACGCGCTGGCGGAAGGAATTATCGTGCTGGTGCGCGAACCGAAAATGCGCCTGGCCGTCATCGTGAAAACCATCAACGACATCGGTAAATTCTCGCTGGTGATCCTGATGCCGGTCTATCTGCCGCGCTTTGGCTTTAGCATTGAAGAGTGGCTGACCATCTGGGGGCTGGTGAACGTGGTGAATATTTTCGCCAACTACTTCTTCGGCTGGCTGGGAGACACCATCGGCTGGCGTAACACGGTGGTATGGTTTGCCGGAACGCTTTGCGGGTTGTCTGCGCTGGCGGTGTGCTACGCGCCGGTGCTGTTTGGCCATAGCAGTACGGCGATGGTGGTTGCGCTGGCGATATATGCCATTGGGCTTGGCGCATTTGGCCCGCTGAGCGCGCTCATTCCGTCGCTGCTGCCGGAAAATAAAGGGGCCGCCATCTCTTGCCTGAACCTTGGCTCCGGCCTGAGCAACTTTGTCGGGCCGCTCATCGTCACTCTGTGCGTGAATCCGCTGGGCGTGGAGGGGACGTTATGGGTGATTGCGCTGCTTTATTTCGCCGCAAGTTTGCTCACCATTCCATTAAAGATGCCTGAAAACAGGTGATTGGCGAAAAATCGTCTACGCTTTTTTCTTAAGCGCTGCAAAAAGCGGGCAAAAAAGAGGAAAGCGTATGACGATTTTACGGGGATGGACCGCGCCGCTGGTGCTACTGGCGGCCTTTAGCCTGCCATTACATGCCGCTGAGCCGGTTAAAGTCGGTTCCAAAATTGATACCGAAGGCGCACTGCTGGGGAATATTATCCTCCAGGTGCTGGAAAGCCACGGCGTGAAAACCGTCAACAAAGTGCAGCTCGGGACGACACCGGTGGTGCGTGGGGCGATTACCTCCGGCGAGCTGGATATCTACCCGGAATACACCGGCAACGGCGCATTCTTCTTCAAAGCCGAAAATGACCCGGCATGGAAAAATGCTCAGGCCGGGTACGAAAAAGTCAAAAAGCTCGACGCTGACAAAAATCATCTGGTCTGGCTGACGCCAGCGCCTGCCAATAACACCTGGACTATCGCTGTACGCAAAGATATCGCGGAAAAAGAGAAACTGGCCTCGCTTGCCGACTTAAGCCGCTATCTGAAAGCGGGCGGTAGCTTCAAACTTGCCGCCTCCGCCGAATTTATCGAGCGCGCCGACGCGCTTCCGGCCTTTGAAAAAGCCTACGATTTTAAACTCAGCCAGAACCAGCTGCTGTCACTGGCAGGTGGCGATACGGCGGTCACTCTCAAAGCGGCTGCCCAGCAAACCTCCGGGGTGAACGCGGCGATGGCCTACGGCACCGATGGCCCGGTGGCGGCGCTCGGTTTGCAAACGCTGAGTGACCCGAAAGGCGTACAGCCCATTTATGCGCCAACGCCTGTTGTTCGTGAAGCGGTGCTGAAAGCCTACCCGGAACTCGACCAGTGGCTCAAACCGGTCTTTGCCAGTCTTGACGAGAAAACCCTGCAAACGCTGAACGCCAAAATTGCGGTGGAAGGACTGGATGCCAAAAGCGTAGCTGCGGGTTATCTGAAACAAAAGGGATGGGCGAAGTAGCCGGTTAAGCGTATGCCTCATTGTTATCACCGCGTGGTGGTGTTGCTGGCGCTGATGCTGCTGGCCGCCGCCGCGTTGCCCTTTGTGAATTTTGCCCCAAACCGGCTGCTCTCGGGCGACGGCCTTTGGTTATGGCAAATCTGGTCATTTCCGCCGCTGGCGTTGCTGCTGGTGCCCCTCCTGTTTGTATTACTCAGTTTTTTCCCTGGACGTCTGGCGAACCTGCTGATTTTACTGTTAGCGCAGGGCGGCTTCACGCTGCTGCTGTGGCTGAGCGGCGAGGCTGCCAATCGGCTCGCGGAAACCACTACTCCGCTGGCGCGCACCTCGCCCGGCAGTGGATTATGGCTATCGCTCTTGCTGATGCTGCTTATCGCCAGCGAAGCGATTCGACGCCTGACCCCGCATGTTCTCTGGCGCTGGCTGCTTAACGTTCAGCTGTGGCTGATTCCCTGCTGGTTATTATGGAGTGGGGCGCTGGACGGATTGTCGCTGATGAAAGAGTACGCCAACCGGCAGGAGACTTTTGATGATGCCTTGCATCAACATCTGACGCTGCTGTGGGGTACGTTGCTACCCGGGTTGCTGATTGGCGTGCCGCTGGGGCTTTGGTGCTGGCGGCATCCGGGGCGACAATCCAGCGTGTTTACGCTGCTCAATATCATCCAGACGATCCCTTCGGTGGCGCTGTTTGGCCTGCTTATCGCACCGCTCGCCGGGCTGGTGCAGCATTTCCCGTGGCTATCCACGTTAGGTGTTGCCGGTACGGGATTAACCCCTGCGCTGATAGCGCTGGTGCTTTACGCCCTGTTACCGCTGGTGCGTGGCGTGGTCGCCGGAATGCAGCAGGTTTCGCCTCAGGTTCTGGAGAGCGCCCGGGCGATGGGAATGGGGCGCGGACAGACGTTCTTCCGCGTTCAGCTGCCGCTGGCGCTGCCGGTATTGCTACGCAGCCTGCGGGTGGTGGTGGTGCAAACCGTCGGGATGGCGGTAGTCGCGGCATTGATTGGCGCAGGCGGTTTTGGCGCGTTGGTGTTCCAGGGGCTGCTGAGTAGCGCCCTGGATCTGGTCTTGCTTGGCGTGATCCCGGTGATCGCCCTGGCGGTGTTCATGGACGCGCTGTTCAGCCTTGCCGCCACGTTATTAAAAGGAGAAGCCGGTGATTGAATTCAGGCATGTCAATAAATCCTATGGTGCACACACCGCCGTTAAAGACCTTTCTTTACGGCTGGAAGAGGGCGCATTTTCGGTGTTGATTGGCACCTCCGGTTCAGGGAAATCAACCACCCTGAAGATGATTAATCGCCTGGAGGAGCCGGACAGCGGCACGATCCTTTTCGCCGGGCAGGATATTCGCGAACAGCCTCTGCTGGCGCTGCGTCGGCGCATGGGCTATGCCATTCAGTCGATAGGTCTGTTTCCCCACTGGACGGTGGCGCAAAACATTGCCACCGTGCCGCAGTTGTTGAAATGGCCGAAGGCGAAAGTGAATGCGCGCATTGATGAGCTCATGGCGCTGCTGGGGCTGGAGCCCGTGTTACGGGCGCGTTATCCGCACCAGCTCTCCGGCGGTCAGCAGCAGCGTGTGGGTGTTGCACGGGCGCTGGCGGCCGACCCTGAAGTGTTGTTGATGGATGAGCCCTTTGGCGCGCTCGACCCGGTAACCCGCAGCGCCTTGCAGCAGGAGATGCGGCGTATCCATCAATTGCTCGGGCGAACGATTGTCCTGGTCACCCACGATATCGACGAAGCCCTGCGGCTAGCCGATAACCTGATTTTGATGGACGGTGGCGAAGTGGTGCAGCAGGGAACGCCGCTGGAAATGCTGAGCGCGCCGGGCAGTGAATTTGTCCGTACTTTCTTTGGTCGCAGTGAACTGGGTGTCCGCTTGCTGTCATTGCGCCAGGTGGCTGACTACGCCCGTCCCGGCGAGCAAGCGCAAGGCTCCCCGCTAAGCGCCAATCTTTCGCTGCGCGACGCGCTTTCGGGCTTTATGGCACAGCGGCGGACGGTGCTACCGGTGGTGGACGACGCAGGTGCGCCGTGTGGAGCACTACATTTTGCCGATTTGCTGCGCGAGGAACCAAACGATGCGCGTGCTTCGTGATCCGCTTGTCTGGCTGCTGGTGCTGTTTGTCGCCCTGTTAATAGCGCTGCCGTACAGCGAGCCGCTGTTTCACGCGCTGTTTCCCGAACAGCCGCGCCCGCTTTATCAGCAGGCCGGGTTTGCTTCTCTGACGCTGGCACATGCCGAGCTGGTGGGGATCTCAAGCCTTGTCGCTATTATCGTCGGCGTTAGCGCCGGTGTTATCGTTACCCGTCCGGCGGGGCGAGAGTTTCGTCCGCTGGTCGAAACGCTGGCGGCAATGGGGCAGACCTTCCCGCCGGTGGCGGTGCTGGCAATGGCGGTGCCGGTGATGGGGTTTGGGGAAAAGCCTGCGATTATCGCCCTGATTCTTTACGGTATTCTTCCGGTGTTACAGGGTTCGCTCGCCGGGCTGGCGGCGGTGCCTGGGGCCGCGCTTAGCGTGGCGGAAGGGATGGGCATGACGAGCTGGCAGAGGCTGTGGAAAGTGGAATTGCCGCTCGCAGCACCGGTGATTGTGGCGGGCATTCGGACGTCGGTCATTGTCAATATCGGCACGGCGACCATTGCTTCCACGGTTGGCGCCAATACGCTGGGCACGCCTATCATCATCGGACTGAGCGGATTTAACACGGCCTATGTCGTGCAGGGGGCAATACTGGTGGCGCTGGCGGCAATTATTGTCGACCGCGCCTTTGAGCGCTTAAACCAGCGCCTCAGCCGACACCGCCACGCACAATAAATGAATATCCTGCGAGCATCACGCCGCCGATGCCGCTGATGGCCATAAAGGCGAACAGCACGATCGCCGCGAGTTTAGTTGACTTCATGGTGTACTCCTTTTGTTAACCAAAAGATTATACCGCGAAGCTGTTGTGTTAACGAACGATTAATTGGCCGGAAGTGCGAAGGCGATGCCGTCCTCCTGCCAGCGGCTAAGCTGATGTTGCTGTAAGGCACTGGGAGCCGAGCCGCACCACACCAGTAGCGTTTGGCCCGGGAAGTGCTCGGGCTGCACGTGGGCCAGCGAATGTGCCAACACATCGACACGCCAGCCTTGCTCGCAGGCAACCCAGCCTTCCAGCCATAAACGCGTCAGGTCAGTGATGTTCCAGCCGACGACTAAAGCGTGGGGCCCTGATTTACGCCGGGCAGCGGCGAGGCTTAACGCGATATCGTTTATCAACACGCCGTCAAGCAGGCCCAGCAGGGTGTGCAGCGGTAGCTGCAGACTTTGCAAGCGCAGGCGCAGCGGCGTAAAAAGGTTATCGACAAGCTCCCGGGCGCTGTAGTCGTGGCGCAGCGCTTTCACCCAATGCCGAAGATGATTCAGATTGCCGTTACGCAAATCGCGCAGCGCCAGCTCCTGCTGCTCCCGCCAGCCATCGGCCTGTTCACTGAGCAGAGATTTCACTTTACTGACCTGCACGCCGGTTTCGATCCAGCGCTGAATTTCACGAATACGATCGATATCCGCATCGTTAAACAATCGGTGACCGCCGTCTGTCCGCTGCGGTTTGATCAACGCATATCTTCGCTGCCAGGCGCGTAGCGTGACGGGATTGATATCGCACAGCTGTGCCACTTCACCAATTGTGTATAGCGCCATCTTTCCTCCGGCATGCGTTTCCCCATTAAACTTTAGACCGGGTTGGCGTGGTGATTATTTTTTATCCAATTCTTTTCATGATCGAAGGAATAAAATGTGATCGGTAGCATTTTTTGCACTTTTTTTGCCAGGTTTCAAAGAAAGTTATGCCGACTATGTGTATGTTACGCAGTTTTATTTCTTCTGTGGTGATTGGGTATGTACGAGTTTAATCTGGTGTTGCTGCTGCTTCAGCAGATGTGCGTCTTCCTGGTTATCGCCTGGCTTATGAGCAAAACGCGGCTGTTTATCCCGCTGATGCAGGTGACCGTGCGCCTGCCGCACAAGCTGCTGTGCTACGTCACCTTCTCTATTTTCTGTATTCTGGGCACCTATTTTGGTCTGCACATTGAGGATTCCATCGCCAACACCCGCGCCATCGGTGCGGTGATGGGCGGTCTGCTGGGCGGCCCGGTCGTCGGGGGTTTAGTTGGCTTTACCGGTGGATTGCACCGGTACTCAATGGGCGGCATGACCGCGCTCAGCTGTATGATTTCCACCATGGTCGAAGGGCTGCTTGGTGGGCTGGTACATAGCATTCTTATCCGTCGCGGTCGTCCCGATAAGGTCTTTAGTCCGTGGACGGCTGGGGCGATAACGCTGGTGGCTGAACTGGTGCAGATGCTGATTATTCTGCTGATCGCCCGTCCTTTTGAAGATGCGCTGCATCTGGTGCAAAGCATTGCCGCACCGATGATGGTCACCAACACCGTCGGGGCGGCGCTGTTTATGCGTATCCTGCTGGATAAGCGGGCGATGTTTGAAAAGTACACCTCGGCCTTTTCGGCGACGGCGCTGAAGCTTGCAGCGTCAACGGAAGGGATATTGCGCAAAGGCTTTAACGAAGAGAACAGCATGAAGGTGGCGCAGGTGCTTATCCAGGAGCTGGATATCGGCGCGGTGGCAATAACCGACCGTGAAAAGCTGCTCGCCTTCACCGGTATTGGCGAAGATCACCACCTGCCGGGCAAACCCATTTCCTCGCGCTATACGCAAAAAACCATCGAGACGGGCGAGGTGGTGTACGCCGACGGTAATGAAGTGCCGTACCGCTGCTCAATCCATCCGAACTGTAAACTGGGCTCGACGCTGGTGATTCCGCTGCGCGGTGAAAATCAACGGGTGATTGGCACTATCAAATTATATGAAGCTAAAAACAGGCTGTTTAGCTCGATTAACCGCACGTTAGGCGAGGGGATTGCGCAGCTACTGTCGGCGCAGATTCTGGCCGGGCAGTACGAGCGACAAAAGGCGCTGCTGACCCAGTCGGAGATTAAACTGCTGCACGCCCAGGTTAATCCTCACTTTCTGTTTAACGCGCTTAATACCTTAAAGGCCGTGATCCGTCGTGATAGCGAGCAGGCCAGCCAACTGGTGCAATACCTGTCGACCTTCTTTCGTAAGAACCTCAAGCGCCCATCGGAGATTGTCACCCTGGCGGATGAAATCGAGCATGTGAATGCCTATCTGCAAATTGAAAAAGCGCGCTTTCAATCGCGTCTGGCGGTGCATCTGGAGATTCCTGACGCCCTGGCACACCGGCATTTGCCCGCATTCACCCTCCAGCCTATCGTTGAGAACGCCATTAAACACGGCACCTCCCAGCTTCTCGATGTGGGGGAGATCACGCTGCGCGCACGTCAGCAAGGGCAGCATCTGGTGCTGGAGATTGAAGATAACGCCGGGCTGTATCAGACCAACGCCGAGGCGAGCGGCCTGGGCATGAGTCTTGTGGATAAGCGCCTGAAAATGCGCTTTGGCGACGAATGCGGGATTGCCGTCGCCTGTGAACCTGACCGCTTTACCCGTGTTACTCTGCGGTTACCTCTGGAGGAGAACGCATGATTAAGGTGCTGATTGTTGATGATGAACCGCTGGCGCGGGAAAACCTGCGCGTGCTGCTGGAAGCGCAGGCGGATCTGGAGATTGTCGGTGAGTGCTCAAACGCGATAGAAGCGATTGGCGCAGTGCATTCCCAGCGGCCAGATGTGCTATTTCTCGACATCCAGATGCCGCGGATTAGCGGCCTGGAGATGGTGGGGATGCTCGACCCGGAACATCGTCCCTATGTCGTGTTTCTCACCGCCTTTGACGAATACGCGGTAAAGGCATTTGAGGAGCATGCGTTTGACTACCTGCTCAAACCCATCGAAGAACAGCGCTTAGAGAAAACGTTAATGCGCCTGCGCCAGGAGCGCACGGTGCAGGATGTGTCGGTGCTGGCCGAAAATCAGCAGGCGCTGAAATTTATTCCGTGCACCGGACACAGCCGCATATACCTGTTACAGATGGATGATGTGGCGTTTGTCAGTAGCCGCATGAGCGGCGTGTATGTGACCAGCGGCGAGGGCAAAGAGGGGTTTACCGAATTGACGCTGCGCACGCTGGAGAGCCGAACGCCGCTGATTCGCTGCCATCGCCAGCATCTGGTGAACATGGCGCACTTAAAAGAAATCCGTCTTGAGGATAACGGTCAGGCCGAGCTGTTGTTGCGAAACGGGCAAACCGTGCCGGTCAGCCGCCGCTATTTAAAGACCCTGAAAGAGGCGCTGGGGCTGTAATTCGTGTATACTCGTCGCGCTTCAGATTGAGGGCGTATTTGCCACAATCTTAATGGCTTCGAGTCAAGAATTCGCCACCGCATTTTTCATCACCATCACCGAAGGCACTATGGTCAGTAACGATATTTTACGCAGCGTCCGCTACATCCTGAAAATGAACAATAACGATCTGGTGCGTATTTTCGCGCTGGGTGAGGTCGAGGTCACGGCGGAACAACTGGCTCCGTGGCTGCGTAAAGAGGATGAAGAGGGCTTCGTTCGCTGCCCGGATATTCTATTGTCGCGCTTCCTGAACGGTCTTATCTATGAAAAACGCGGTCGCGATGAGTCAGCCCCTGCGCTGGCGGTTGAGCGTCGTATCAACAACAACATCATGCTCAAAAAGCTACGAATCGCTTTTTCACTCAAAACTGACGATATTCTGGCCATTCTGACCCAGCAGCAGTTTCGCATTGGCATGGCGGAAATTACCGCAATGATGCGCGCGCCGGAACATAAAAACTTCCGCGAATGTGGTGACCAGTTCCTGCGTTATTTCCTGCGTGGCCTGGCGGTACGTGAGCACGCCGCAAAAGCCTAAAAAAAAGCGGCTCGTAATATGAGCCGCCCATCGAATTATTTCACTTCTTTAAAGCCAGCGGCTTCCAGTACCGTCTGAGTTTGTTTCATGCTGACGCCCTTACTGGTATCGCCAGACACTATTGCCCCCATCGCGCCTTGCAGGGCTTTAAAGTCGACTTTTTCCATATCCACCGCGACGCTTTCCTCGGCGTAAGTATCCTTATAGGTCAGCTTTTCTTCTACACCCGCAATGCTCTGATATTTTGCGCTAAGCTGGCCGAGGAGCTTTTCGGCATCTTCTTTGGTTTTCGCCCCTACAGACGCATAGTTAATTTTGCTTTGCGAGGTCTGCTTAATGACTTTGTCGCCCTTATAGGTATAAGTCATTGAGATCTCATTGCCATTAAGATTGGCGCTGAATGTTTTGGATTCTTCTTTGTCACCGCATCCTGCCAGTGAGAAGACGAGAACCGATGCGGCAGCAATCGAGAGTAATTTCGAGGATACTTTCATTTTAAACTCCATTTTATAAACGATTTGATGCTTAAAGGTCATGTGTATGACATAAGCTAAGGCGCGTTAGCTTAGGGCATTTATTAAAATTTAAACAATCCGAAAATGGAGTTGATCGGTTTAGATGAGCATGTAATGCCACAAAAAAAAGCGCCACAGGGAGGCGGCGCTTAGGGGAAGGTTATTTCACCTGCTGACCGGGTTTCGCACCGTCATCCGGGCTTAACAGGAAGATATCTTTTCCACCAGGGCCTGCGGCCATCACCATGCCTTCAGAAATGCCAAAGCGCATTTTACGCGGCGCGAGGTTGGCGACCATGACCGTCAGGCGACCAATCAGCGGCTGCGGATCCGGGTAAGCGGAACGGATGCCGGAGAAGACATTGCGTTTCTCACCGCCCAGATCCAGCGTCAGACGCAGCAGCTTGTCGGAACCTTCGACAAATTCTGCGTTTTCAATCAACGCCACGCGCAGGTCGATTTTGGCAAAATCGTCAAAGGTGATGGTTTCCTGAATCGGGTCATCAGCCAACGGGCCGGTGGCCGGTGCAGCGGCGGCTTTCACTTCTTCTTTCGAAGCTTCAACCAGTGCTTCAACCTGCTTCATCTCAATGCGGTTATACAGCGCCTTGAAGGTGTTGATTTTATGAGCGACCAGCGGCTGGTTGATAGCATCCCAGCTCAGTTCGGTGTTGAGGAACGCTTCGGTACGTTCTGCCAGCTCCGGCAGTACCGGCTTAAGCCAGGTCATCAGCACGCGGAACATGTTCAGACCCATGGTGCAGATAGCCTGCAGGTCGGCATCGCGGCCTTCCTGTTTTGCCACCACCCATGGAGCCTGTTCATCAACGTAGCGGTTTGCCACGTCGGCCAGCGCCATGATTTCACGAATCGCTTTACCGAACTCGCGGCTTTCCCACGCTTCGCCAATGGCTTGCGCCGCATCGGTGAAGGTTTTGTACAGCTCAGGATCGGCAAGCTCTGCGGAGAGCACGCCGTCGAAGCGCTTAGCGATAAAACCGGCGTTACGGGAAGCCAGGTTTACCACTTTGTTCACGATGTCGGCATTGACGCGCTGGATAAAGTCTTCCAGGTTCAGGTCGATATCATCGATACGGGAAGAGAGCTTGGCGGTGTAGTAGTAGCGCAGGCTGTCCGCGTCGAAATGCTTAAGCCAGGTGCTGGCTTTGATAAACGTGCCGCGAGATTTTGACATCTTCGCGCCGTTCACCGTCACGTAGCCATGTACGAACAGGTTGGTCGGCTTGCGGAAGTTGCTGCCTTCCAGCATCGCAGGCCAGAACAGGCTGTGGAAGTAGACGATATCTTTACCGATAAAGTGATACAGCTCGGCGGTAGAGTCTTTCTTCCAGTATTCGTCAAAGCTTGTGGTGTCACCGCGCTTATCGCACAGGTTCTTGAAGGAGCCCATGTAGCCGATTGGCGCATCCAGCCAGACGTAGAAGTATTTGCCCGGCGCGTTAGGGATTTCAAAGCCGAAGTACGGCGCATCGCGTGAGATATCCCACTGCTGCAGGCCGGATTCAAACCACTCCTGCATTTTGTTCGCCACCTGCTCCTGCAGCGCGCCGCTGCGGGTCCACGCCTGCAGCATTTCGCTAAAGGACGGCAGGTCAAAGAAGAAGTGCTCAGACTCGCGCATCACCGGGGTTGCGCCGGAAACGACGGATTTCGGCTCGATAAGCTCGGTTGGGCTGTAGGTTGCGCCACACACTTCGCAGTTATCGCCGTACTGATCCGGTGATTTACATTTCGGGCAGGTGCCTTTTACGAACCGGTCTGGCAGGAACATGCCTTTTTCTGGATCGTAAAGCTGAGAGATGGTGCGGTTTTTAATAAAACCGTTTTCTTTCAGGCGACCATAAATCAGCTCTGACAGCTCGCGGTTCTCATCGCTGTGCGTTGAGTGGTAGTTGTCATAGCTGATGTTAAAGCCCGCAAAATCAGTCTGATGCTCTTGACTCATTTCGGCAATCATCTGCTCTGGCGTGATACCTAACTGCTGTGCTTTCAGCATGATAGGCGTGCCGTGGGCATCGTCCGCGCAGATGAAGTTAACCTCGTGGCCGCGCATTCGCTGGTAACGGACCCAGACATCAGCCTGGATGTGCTCCAGCATATGGCCGAGGTGGATGGAGCCGTTGGCGTACGGCAGCGCGCACGTTACCAGAATTTTCTTCGCGACTTGAGTCATAGTGGGTATTACTTCTTCTGTTGTAAAAAGGGGTTTCGATATTACCAAAAGGGTAGAAGGTGCGCCATATATGGATGCCCGTTACCTGTGGTAGACTTAAGGGCACTGAGCATGTCAAAACAACAAAGGAGTCGGGATGAACTCAGAATCCCAGGCCAAATCACCTGAACGTCTACGTGCGATGGTGGCCGGCACGCTGGCAAACTTCCAGCACCCAACCTTAAAGCACAACTTAACGGCGCTCAAAGCGCTGCACCACGTCGCCTGGCTTGACGACACCGTGCATATCGAACTGCAAATGCCGTTTGTCTGGCATAGCGCGTTTGAAGAACTCAAAGAACAAACCAGTGCCGAACTGCTGCGCGTCACCGGCGCGAAAGCTGTCGACTGGAAACTGTCGCACGCTATCGCTACGCTCAAACGCGTGAAAAACCAGCCGGGCATTAACGGCGTGAAAAACATTATCGCCGTCAGCTCCGGTAAAGGTGGGGTGGGTAAATCCTCTACCGCCGTCAACCTGGCGCTGGCGCTGGCCGCCGAAGGCGCCAAAGTGGGCATCCTCGATGCCGATATTTATGGCCCCTCCGTGCCGAACATGCTGGGTGCCGAAAACCAGCGTCCGACCTCACCGGACGGCACCCATATGGCGCCAATTATGGCCCACGGCCTGGCAACCAACTCCATTGGCTATCTCGTCACCGACGACAACGCCATGGTGTGGCGCGGCCCGATGGCCAGCAAGGCGCTGATGCAGATGCTGCAAGAAACGCTGTGGCCTGACCTCGACTACCTCGTGTTAGACATGCCGCCGGGCACCGGTGACATTCAGCTGACGCTGGCGCAAAACATCCCGGTTACCGGGGCGGTGGTAGTCACCACGCCGCAGGATATTGCGCTGATCGACGCCAAAAAAGGCATCGTGATGTTTGAGAAGGTAGAAGTGCCGGTGCTCGGCATTGTCGAAAACATGAGTATGCACATTTGTAGCCAGTGCGGTCATCATGAACCTATCTTCGGCACCGGCGGCGCAGAAAAGCTGGCTGAGCAATATCACACCCAGCTTCTGGGGCAGATGCCGCTGCATATCAATCTGCGTGAAGACCTGGATAACGGTACACCCACCGTCATTGCCCGCCCTGACAGTGAATTTACCGAGATCTATCGCCAGCTGGCAGGGCGCGTTGCCGCGCAGCTCTACTGGCAGGGTGAGGTGATCCCAGGCGAAATCGCCTTCCGCGCGGTGTAACCTGATAGTAATAGTACGGTGATTTATCGCCGTACTATTAATTATGACTATTTATTTTAATTATCCCAAACATCCAATCATTCAAATAATAGATATATCTTGTGGTTAATAAATCTCGCCTAATGTTATTTCATGGCTATATTGATAATAGTCAATAAAACATTTAAGTAACATTGCTTTCCATATGGCTGCATGCGAACTTTTATTCAACGACTGAAGGTGAATGATATTCTCAGACGTGTAAATACGAGCACTCATGTGGCGGTGGAGGTGATGATGAATAATGCGGCTCTGATAATAAATCTACGGGAATTATTGATAATTCTTATGCATAACCGGACGTTATGCGAGCGCTCGGCGGATGCGCTACGCTACTGCCGTGAACACATTATCGAAAATGAGATATCGGTAGGTATTTATGGTGAATACCGGGAAGTGATTGAGCAGCTGCATTATTTATCGAATAAGGATAATCGTGATGCGCCGGATGATTTATTGCGTAGCGGCGGAGATTTGTTATTAAGTATTCTCTTATTGTATGACAGGCTGGTAGCCGATATTGCGGTGGCTGAATATCTGCATCAGAACAATAAATTCTATTTTTAATTAAAAGCAGCCAGCGGCGAGGTCGCGCCGCTGGCATTCTGTTAGCGGTGATAGAAAATTTCACCGTCATAAATCTTGCTGATTTTACCGTCCGTATCACCGATCTGGACATAGTTTCCGCCCATGTACGTCCAGTGCGTGCCCGCGTCTGGTGCCGGCAGGTTACGCTGTTGCCACTGCTTGATGTTGTATTCTGGCGTGAGATACAGCGCCGGTGCGTTATCGCCAATCTTGAATTGCGTAAAATCGGCAGTGAACTCTTTTAATTCATATTGCGCGATCCCGGCTGCCGGCGCCGCCCAGGCGGCGCTCGCGGTTGCCAACAGTACGCCCAGAAGCATCATTTTTGTTTTACGCATACTATCCCCATTATTATCCTGGATATAAAATTACCGCCACGTATGATTCCTGATGCGTAGCCACAAAGGCAAGCGCTGCTTTCTTAAAAAATGTAAGCAAACGGTGAAGATCTCCCTTTTAAGGATGAATCTGCCCGTCTTTTAGGAGCCACCATGTTCAGGCTGGAAGATTTATCACTGTTCGTTCGCGCCGCCGCGTTTAACAGCTTTAGCGATGCGGCGCGCGAAGCGGGCGTCCCCCCGGCGCAGGTCAGCTCGGCGATTAAACGCCTTGAGACCGCGCTGAACATTCGCCTTTTTGCGCGCTCGACCCGCAGCCTGAGATTAACGGTAGAAGGCGAAACCTGGCTGCCCTACGCTTTGCAAATGCTCGACACGCTGCAAAATGGGCTGCAAAAAATCCATACGCCGGATGATGAAGTGCGCGGTACGCTGCAAATTGCGGTACCGTCGGATTTGGGCCGTAATTTGCTGCTCAACGCCTTTCGCGATTTCCGTGAACGTCACCCGGCCCTGAAGCTGCGGATATTGTTTTCCGATCATCGAACTGATGTATTTAAAGACCCGGTGGATGTTGCATTCCGCTACGGCGACAACGAAGACGCATCGTTCATCTCACTCCCCGTTGCCCCTGAAAATCGCCGCGTGCTGGTCGCTTCCCCGGGCTGGATTGCGCGGCATGGTGAGCCCAAGACGCTGGCCGACCTCGAAAAATGCAATGCGTTAACCTATGTCCTGCGCGGCAGAGCGTTCGATCGCTGGTCATTGAGTCAGGACGGCGTGGAACACCATGTGCAGGTGTCCGGCAGCATTACCAGTGATGACGCAGAAGTGATCCGTCGTCTAGCCGTTGCCGGAGAGGGGATTGCCTTCAAATCCGCGCTTGATGTCCGTGACGATCTCCTGGAAGGGCGCTTGCAGGTGCTGTTACCTCAGTATCAGGGGGACTGCGTTCCGCTGAATATGATTTGCCCGCACCGTAAGCAGCTTTCGGCGGCGGTGCGGCTGTTATATGAAGAGGTGAAGGCGCGCTGCGCAAGCTAAACCCTGCACCCGTAGGCCTGATAAGCATCGCGCCATCAGGTACTAAGGTGCAGATTGCCGGATGGCGGCATTCGCTTTATCTGGCCTACATGCCGTTACGCTGCACTACCGAATTATAATTAAAGCGCTGGTAGTGATAGTGGCTGGTACAGTATTCAAAAGGTTGCCCATCGCTCAGATAGGTGACCGAGCGCGTCACGCTAACCGGCTCGTTGGGCTGTAACGCTAACCATTCCTGGGCTTCGCTATCGCTCGGCAGCGATGAAAACTGCGTGTGGCTGCTGGCCGGAATCTTTCGCAGCGTACTTTCCACATACTGGTAAATAGAGCCCATGGCATCCTGACGGGTAAATTCCGGCAGAATATGCACCGGCAGCCACGTATCTTCAATGGAGAGCGGCAGATCGTCAACATAGCGCACGCGGCGGAAATGCCAGCAGAAACGATCGTCTGCGATCGCGAGCACCTCGGCAATCTCCGCCGACGGATTGGCAATTTCAAACAGCAGAATATGGCTTCTGACGTTGTGTCCCTGCGCGTGGTTGATTGTGCTCAGCCCTTGAATGGGTGACACCAGCTGACTTTCGGCGTGGGTGTAGCGTGGGGTCGCGGTTTTCACCACCGTACCCAGCCCGCGCTGACGGGTAATAAATCCCTCGTTGACCAGAATCTCTAGCGCATTATTCAGCGTAATTTTGCTGCAGCTGAACTCCTCGCAAAGCTGATGCCCAAACGGGATCTTCTCTCCGGTCAAATAGATATTATTGACGATCCTTTCCCTGATTATATTCGCTATTTCAATATATCTGCGCAATGTTCACCCCCTGCAAACGCGTGGCGGGAAGTATATCCCACACCTCAAAATATTATCCAGATCTCATTTATTTTAAAAGTAGACTACTTTTAAAATAAAGATATTGACTTGGTTGTTGAGCAGTTTCATTCTGCGGGGGTGATGCGCAGGAGGGATTCAGATCTCGGCGAAGCAGGCGGTCTTGCCAGAAGGTGTGCAAACCCAGCGCGAAAGGGGTGTTCTCATTGAAAGGGAAGTGTCATGAGTCAAAAAACGTTATTGACCAAAATAACTGATATATCGCAGAAAATGGCCTCGGAAGTTCATCTTCGAAGCCTACGCGACAGCTTTATTATCACCGTGCCGTTCCTGGTTTTAGCCGGGCTATTTATTATGGTGAACTTTGTATTTCTCGATGCGAAAGGGGTTGTCGGACAATGGGTTTCCGCCGATACCCTGGCGGCAATTCGCAGCGTCGGCGATCGTATTCTCACCGGTACAATGAATATTTTATCGCTGATGCTGGTGGTGTTAATTTCCTGGAATATCGCCAATAAACGCAAATTCACCGCACCGATGATCCCAGCAATGGTGTCGCTTGCTGCATTCTTAGTGCTAATGCCTGGAACAATTTCAATTGTTCCAGTGAATGCCAGCGAAGCGGTGCAGGTCAGCGGCGTTATTTCGCTTGGCCTCACCAACGCAGGGGGCGTATTTATGGCGATTATTACCGCCATTATCGCTACCGACCTGTTTTTATTGATTGCCAAAACTCGCTGGCTGCAAATCAGGATGGGTGATGAAGTCCCGCCAATGGTGACGCAATCTTTCCAGTCAATGTTCTCTATTATGCTGGTGGTTCTGGCCTTTGCGCTGGTGGCTGCCATCGTGAAAGTCACGACCGGAAAAGAAGTTCACGAAATTATTCAGGCCATTATCCAGGCGCCGCTGGTGCATCTCACCACCAACCTGCCGGGCTTCCTGGTGCTGACAACGCTGACTAACCTCCTGTTCTCTTTGGGGATCCATCCATCAGGCATTATTAACCCTATCCTGGAGCCGCCGCTGCTGGTGGCGATGCAGGAGAACATGTCGGCGTTTGCCCGTGGCGAAGTGCCGCCGCACATTATTGTGCTGCCGTTTCGCGATCTTTACGGCCATATGGGTGGGACAGGGAGCACGCTGGCGCTGCTGATTGCGATATTTATGCGCAGCAAAATTTCCAGCCACCAGAAGCTCGGTAAAACCGTGCTTGCGCCGGGGCTATTTAATATCAACGAGCCGGTCATTTTCGGTTTCCCGGTGCTGTATAACCCGTTGATTATGATCCCCTTTATTATTTATCCGCAGATTAACTTTATCATTGCCTATTTTGCCACTCAGTTTGATATGGTCTCACGCATTGTTGCCTATGTTCCCTGGTCGGTGCCGCCATTATTATCCGGCTGGCTGGGTTCCGGTGGCGATTACCGTAACGTGATACTCCAGCTTATTTTAATTGCCCTCGGCGTGATGATTTATCTGCCGTTCCTGATGGCTTATGAACGCACAATGCTTAAAAGCAAAGTGGACGCATTAGTCGAAGAAATGGCGGCAGAACAACCGGCTGCTGCAGAAGTGGCGACGGCAAATAATGAACAACCTGCCCAGAACGCTCTGGCGGCCCTCAATAATAAAACCATTATCTTAAGCTGTAATGAAGGTATGTCGACCTCGATTATGGCTAACAAAATGCGCCAGTATGCCCAATCACAGGGCTGCGATGTTTCAGTCTATGCCATCAATATCGGACGCATAGAAGAGGAATATCACAAGGCCGATCTGATTTTACTGGGGCCGCAGGTGGTTTATATGCGAGAGAGCATTATCGAGAATATTAATGCTGCCTGCCCGGTACTGCCAATTAACACACAATATTTCAGCAAGCTGGACGGTAAGTCCGCTATTGAAGAGGCGGCGGCTCAATTAGCCAGCGCGCGCGCTATTTAACAGGAGGTTATCCCATGATCCACAGTGCATTTATTGGTTTTGGCAAAAGCGCTACCCGCTATCATTTGCCTTATGTTCTGGCTCGTAAAAATAAGTTTCACGTGAAGCGTATTTATGACCGCCAGAGAAACCCGCAGCGCGAGCAGGAAGCGGTTTATCGTGACATTCAGTTTACCTCGCAGATTGAGGACATTCTCAATGATGCGGAAATATCGCTGGTAACCGTGTGTACCCATCCCGATAGCCATTTCCATTACGCAAAACTTTGCCTGGAACATGGTAAAAACGTGCTGGTCGAAAAACCGTTTACCACCACCCATGAAGAGGCGGAAATTCTGTTTGCGCTGGCGCGTGAAAAAGGTCTGCTGGTTACGCCATTCCAGAATCGTCGTTTTGACAGCTGTTTTTTAACCATGAAGCAGGCGATTGAAAGCGGCAAACTGGGCGATATCGTGGAAGTGGAAAGCCACTTTGACTACTTCCGCCCGGAGGCCGACGTTCAGCCAGGCGGTCATTTTGACGGCGCGTTCTATGGTCTTGGCGTACACACGCTGGATCAGATTTTGTCGCTGTTTGGTCGTCCTCAGCAGGTGTTTTACCACCTGCGGCATCTGCGTCAGCCGACCAACCCGGATGATACCTTTGAAGCGCAGCTGATTTACGGTGACATGAAGGCGATTATCAAGACCAGCCACCTGGTGAAAACGCCGTACCCGAAATTCCTGGTTCACGGCACGCGCGGTTCGTTTGTGCGCTACCAGATTGACCAGCAGGAGACCTGCCTGAAAAACGGCGTGATGCCGGACAACGCGCATTTTGCTGAAGATGAAGAGCTGGCGCTGCTGGATTATGTCGATGACCAGGGCGTAAACCATATCGAACATCTGCCTTCCGTGAAGGGCGACTACGGTCGGGTTTATGACGCGATTTATGACACACTGACCACCGGCGCGCCGAATTACGTGAGTGAAGAGCAGGCGTTAACCAACCTCGAAATTCTTGATGGCGCATTCCGCCGGCCATCCCCTTCAATACTGGTATTAGCTTAAGGACGAACGATGCAACGGATACTGAACTGCCGCACCAGTGATTTCTCACAGTCGGTTACGGCGGAGGAATTAAAACAGGCGATAAGCGCCTCAGAAGGGCGAGTCATTATGGCGGAGGTGGCCGCTGGTGCCGCGCCGCTGTACGGTGAAGTGACCAATGGCGAACTGCTGTGCGCTTTCGGCGCAGACCTGCTGCTGGTGAAAGGGATGGATTGCCAGACGCAAAAAATCCAGGGCTGCGATGGCTTGTGTCATTTTAAACAGCTCACCGGGCGACTGGTGGGCGTGAGCTTCGAAGTGCTGGCGGACAATGCCCCGGAAAACCCGCGCGCGTGGGATCCCGCACAGTTAGCGCAGGTGGCGGAGGCGGATTTTTATTGTCTGACGGCCTACGATAAACCGGGCGCCACCGCCGCGCGCGTGTGCGCAGCGGTGGCGCAGCTTCGTGCGCTGACCAACAAACTGATACTGGTCGCCAAATTCTACGGTGCGGGATTAGCCGACGCCGACACCTATGCCGGATTCGTCGCGGCGGGGGCGGACGGCGTGATTGTCCCTGCGCCGTCAAGCTGCCGTGGTGCATCAGAGCCGCGCGTTGAGCAGGTTCTCAGCGCGATTCGGACGGCGGGGGGGCTTGCGATAACGACCATCAGCAGCAGCCAGGAAGGGGCCGATGAGGAGACGGTGCGCCAGATTGCGCTCGCCAGCAAGCGCTGTGGCGCAGATGTCTATAACTTCGGGGATGCGGGCGTGGCCGGTATGGCCGATCCGCAGGCGGTGTATACGCTGTCGATGGCCGTGCGCGGTAAACGGCATACCTGGGTCAGGATGGCGGCCTCAACGTTGCGATAGGAGATTTCTCGCTCGACCAGACTACCGATAAATGTAGGCCGGATAAGGCGTAGCCGTCATCCGGCAATCTGCGCGAATGTGCCTGATGGCGCGCAGCTTATCAGGCCTACAGGTTGCAGGGGTTCACAATATGCAGATAGCCGGTGGAGCCAGTGGTGCTGGGGATTTCGGCTCAGGCAGGAAATGCCGTTACAGTGTATCCTGGGGGCTTATTTTATTGCGCCGTCGGTTTCAGTAAACCACCTGTGGTTTTGTTATTCTCTAAATACTGACTCTGGAAGATACACATTCTTATCGTGTTACGATATTCACCGTTAACAAAAAATTCGTGTATTAATTCCCCTTCCTGAATGAACCCCAGCTTGCGATAAATATGAACGGCTTTGGCGTTCTCTTTATCCACAATGAGATATAGCTTATAGAGATTCAGAACGGTAAAACCGTAATCCATTGCCAGCTTAGCGGCGCGTGTCGCAAGCCCTTTGCCCTGGAACTCGGGGGAGATGATAATCTGAAACTCGGCGCGTCGGTGAATATGATTTATTTCAACCAGTTCGACCAGGCCCGCGTTGTTACCGTTGAAAGAGACCACAAAGCGGCGCTCGCTTTGATCGTGAATGTGCTTATCATACAGATCGCTAAGCTCAACAAAGGCTTCGTAGGGTTCTTCAAACCAATAACGCATTACGCTCGCATTATTATCGAGCTGATGAACGAAACGTAAATCTTCTCGCTCAAGGGGTCTTAATTTAACGTCTGATTTTTCTGACATGTTATTTCTCATGACTCATCATAGGCTGAAAATATATTAGCGTATGATGATGACGTCATCATGATTTTAAAATAATTACAATCTGTTGCTGACCGGCAATCTATATTGTCGCCGCTCACCGCAGACGCTTATCCGGTGAGCGGCGTCGTGATGAGGGCTTAGTGTCTCACCAGCGTGGCAAAGTAATAGACCAGTGGCACCGCCAGGATCCACAGCCCCAGCGGGATCTCACGCCATTTACCGGCAATGGTTTTAATCACCACATAGAACAGCAGCCCACCGGCGATCCCGGTGCCAAAGCTGTTAGCAATAAGGGTGATCATCACCATCATCAACACCGGCAGTCCATCGGTGAAGTTTGCCAGATCCACTTTGCGCAGCCCGCTGAACATATTCAGGCCAATCAGAATCAGCGCCGGGGCGGTCGCTTCTTTTGGGATCATCAGCGCCACCGGAGTGAACAGCAGCATCAGCAGGAACATCACCGCCGCCGCCAGCGCGGTCAAACCGGTTTTGCCGCCGGCCTCAGCGGCCGCGGAGGATTCAATCAGCGCGGTTGCCGCCGGGATACCCAACCACGGCCCCACGGCTGCCGCAATCGAGTCGACCATAAAGGGACGATTAATCTGCGGCATGTTGCCTTCTTCATCGAGCAGCCCGGCTTCACCGCCGACCGCGAGGGTCGTGCCCATGGTGGAGAAAAACTCAGAGGCAAAAAAGACAAACAGGAACGGCAGGAAGGCGATATTGAGCGCGCCCAGCATATCAATCTGACCGAGAACAGGCGTCAGCGAATGCGGCAGGTCGATAAAGTGGGTCGGCAGCCGGGTGACGCCCGCTGGAATACCGACCAGAGTGGCAAACAAAATTGCCCACAGGATGGCCCCCGGAATACGACGTGCCTGAAGGGCGATGGCGAGGAACAGGCCGCATAACGCAACCAGCGCGCCGGGTGCCAGAAAATCGCCCAGCATCAGCGAGTTGGTTTTGGAATTCGCCAGCACCAGCCCGGCGTTTCGAAAACCGAGTACCGCGACAAACAGGCCGATGGAGGCGGTGAGTCCCAGTTTTATCGACTGCGGCACCGAGCGGGTAACCACTTCGCGCAGACCAAATCGGGTCAGCAGGAAAAAGAGTATCCCTGACCAGCAGGCAATTCCCAGACCAATCGGCCAGCCGATGTGTTCGCTGCCCGCCAGCGTGACGCCGACCAGTACCGAACCGCCAATCCCCGGGCCCACGATAAATGGCAGGTTGGCGTAAAACGCCATCAGCAACGTGCCGCCGACGAACACCAGAATCGTGCCGGTGGTCGCCGCACCTTTATCCATTCCACCGACGGCCAGCAGGCCCGGAATCACTACCAGAAGATAGGCGGCGGCAAGAAAGCCGGTGACGCCCGCCAGACATTCAGTGCGCAGCGAGCTGCCGCGAGAGTAGAGCGCAAAGCGCCGTTCGAGCCAGTTCCCGGAAGGGGTAGTTTGAAGGGTATTATCGGCCATTGTGTGGCGCTCCCATGATTATTGTTGTGCTGTGTGTTGTGATGAAATGACCGGGTCGACAATTTGTCGCGTGGTGCCGTCGGTCAGCCCTAAATCGGTTAAATGCGGCCCGGCATTACAGGCAAGGCAAGTCCCTTCAATGGCCTTAAATACACGGTATGGCGGTTCCCAGTCGGCAACTTCGGCGCTGAGATCGCGCAGGTTACGAAATGCGGCGGCAAGCTCCTCTGCGGGCTTATCGGAGAGCATTCCGGCAATCGGCATGGCGACATGGGCGAGAATTTTTCCGTGCTGCGCAAGCGCCATGCCGCCGCCTGAGGCGATCAGTTGATTGGCGGCCAGCACCATGTCATCGGCATTGCGCCCCAGCACCACCAGATTGTGCGAGTCGTGCGAATAGCTGGTCGCTATCGCGCCGCGCAGCTCGCCCCAGCCTTCCAGCAGCGCAATCTGAGGTTTGGCGTCGTGACGACCGTGGCGATGCTTCACCCAAATCAGGCTGAAACCGGCCGGAATTTGTACGCGACCCTCGCGAATCTCCACGTCCACTTCCCCCCACTGGGTAAAGCGCGCGCCGCGTATATGGCGCAGACGGGCGCAACCGTGCTGAATATCGCCCACCCGTAGGGCAAAATCCTCGGCGCAGAGGGGCTTCATGCGCAGGGTATCGCGAGGCGGCGTCACCCCGTCGGCTGCGGCAATCGGTGCAAGCAGTTTGCCATCGCGGGCAATTTGCTTCCCGGCGACATAGACCGCACGTGCCTGAAGTTTGTCCAGTGAATCAAAGGCCACCAGGTCGGCGCGTCGACCGGCGGCAATCAGCCCCAGATCGTTACGCTGCAAACGAATGGCGGCATTTAGCGTGGCAAATCGCAGCACGTCGGTGGCAGGCAGGCCGTGTTCAATCAGCAGGTTGAGCAGAGCGATAATGCCGCCTTTTTCCAGCAGCATGTCCGGCGGCACGTCATCGGTGCAGACGGTGATTTGCGAGGAGAGGTGCGGCAGCGTTTTCAGCGCCTTGACGATATCCGGCAGCAGGTAAGGGTGCGAACCGCGAATTTCTAAGGTCAGCCCGGCGCGCAGTTTTTCCAGCGCGTCGTCGGCGGAGGTCAGTTCATGATCGGAGGTCACGCCAGCGGCGAGATAGGCTTGCAGGTCAGCCCCGCTCAGACCACGGGCGTGGCCCTCAATCAGCTTGCCGCTGCTAAGCCCGGCCTGAACGATCTCCTGCATCCGGCAGCTACCGTGCAGCACGCCATGCATATCCATGACTTCTGCCACGCCACGCACTTCCGGCCAGCCGAGCATGGTTTCCATTTCAGCCCCGGCAAAATCGGCGCCGGACATTTCCAGTCCCGGCGTGGACGGCACGCTAGAGGGCGCGGCAACCATCACCTGCAACGGCAGATGGCGGCTGGCTTCAACGGCGTAACGCACACCTGCCACGCCCAGCACATTTGCCAGTTCATGCGGATCCCAGAAAACGGCGGTGGTGCCCTGCGCCAGCACGATTTCGGCGTAGCGCTCTGGCGGAAGATGGGAGCTTTCGAGGTGAACGTGAGTGTCCATCAGTCCAGGCGATAGAAACACGCCCGGCAGAGCATGGTGCTCGAGCGCATCCTGACGGCTACCGCGCGGGTGCACGCTGGCAATCATATCGCCCACAATACCGACGTCGGCATCACGGATTTCACCGGTCGCCATATCCACGATATGGGCGTCGGTCAGCAGAAGATCGAACGGGACTTCACCGCGTGCGGCCTGGACGGCACGACGGCGGTTTTCAGCATTGCTGGACATAACAACTCCGGCACAGGGATAATGTGCGCTACTTTAGGGGCAGAGCAAACGGTTGCCCAGATGAAAAAACTTATCACCTGATAACTTCGGCTTATTCTGGGTGAAAGGCACGAGTGAAGCCCATCATGACTGAACCCTGGCAGCGATTGCCCGCGCTCTCGCTAAAACAATTACAGTATTTTGTCACGCTCGCGCAGCTACGTCACTTTACCGACACCGCCAATCGGCTGGCGATTAGCCAACCGGCGCTGAGCAGCGCGCTGCGGCAAATTGAAACGGTGATTGGCGGCAAGCTGGTCAACCGTACCGCCTCGGCGGTGACGCTAACCGAACTGGGAGCGGCCATCTTGCCGCACGCTCAGCGGGTACTGAGCGTGGCGCAAATGGCGTTTAGCGACATTCAGCAGATGGTGCAGGCGGGGGGAGACGGTACGGTGCGCATCGGGCTGATACCCTCGGTCAGCTCACTTCTGTTCCCCTTGCTGCCCAACACGCTGGCACAGGCCTTCCCACGCCTGCGCGTCGAGTTTCACGACCGCACCAACGATGCGCTGGCGCGCGATCTGCAAAGCGGGCAGATTGATTTTGGCATCGGGGCCATCGACAGCTCGTTGCCGGAAGAACTCCAGCTTTTCCCGCTGCGCGAAGATCCGCTGGTGGCGGTGCTGCACGTTGATGACCCGTTAGGCAGGCAACCGCATTTACCCTGGAAGACGCTGGCCGGTAGGGATATCGCGATGTTCTCGAAAGGTAACATTCAGCGCTTGGTCGGGGCGCTTGTGGAAAGCCAGCGGTTGACGCTCAATGCGCGCTATCAGGTCGATTATGTTGAAACCCTGTACGGGCTGGTGCGCTCGCGGTTAGCCGTTGGGCTATTGCCGCAGCTTTATACCACGCATTTGCAGGATTCGGTTTTACACGTCGCCCAGCTACAGCAGCCTGCGCTTACCCGTACCGTCGCACTGATGCGCGGCCCTCAAGCGCTGCCGCCAATGATTGATGCATGTTTTACGTTACTGCTTAAGCAGTTAAGAGATGCGGAAGAGCGTTAACAAAAAAGGAGGCGAAATGCCTCCTTAGCGTAAGCGTTTTATTTCTGCGTCACGGTCAACATGCCGTGATCGCGGCCATGGGTTTTATTCCATGACGCACTTTCAATACCCTCGGCATTCATGCTGACGGAGATAATAAAGCCGGCGCCACGGATCTCGTAGAAATTGGCGTTGACGCGTTTAACGGTGGCTTTTTTACCGTTGATCGTAGCGGCAAAGAAACCGTTCGACAGCGTCGCTTTCAGGACATTAGACGACAATGTGGCTTCACGCATCGGATCGGAAACATGCGCCGCCTGAGCGTGCTGCGTCGCGTTCGCGGCATTAGCGTAGGCCGCCGCAAGAGAAGCATTATTTATCCCCTGTTGCCGGTTTTGCTCGGATAAATAGCATGTGTCTTTTGAAACACCTTGTGCTTCACATGCTGCCATACGCTGTGCGGGAGAAGTACAGCCAGCAAGGAATACTGCGCTGACTACCCCTGCAAACACCATCCATTTTGCTTTCATTATTAACCTTATTTATTACCAAAATTGTTCATGATCAACTGATATAGGCTTATTAGTGCTTACTGGTAAAAGAGATGACGACTTTATATCACCGTGGAATGTTTCATGGTAACAATCCTCGGTAGTTATAGTTATGATACTGTTATAGACCATAACGCTAAAAACGCCCGTCGCAACCAGTGCAATTGAAATAACTGCATAAGCAATAATGAGTTTTATCATTGGCTATCTATCTGCTCTGCAAACTTTTGTGTTTGCTTTTATAAAGCAATGCAACTATCAGGCAAGTCGACGATGTTAATATTGATTTGGATCATGCGGCCAAATAATTATCATATTCATATTGCCTGAATGATACGGATTAGTCTTATTGAAATTATACCGATAAAAAACGGGGTTAATGCTTTCGGTATATTTTCTTTGCCAATTAGTGAGTCAGCTAAGAATTCTTTCAAGTGAAGGCGTTGTCCGTAATTTTAATTTATAAAGTACTGTTAATTAATATTTAAGAACTTTCATAGGCTTTGATTCAGAAATACTCAGCGCCAGCGCAAAAACACCTTACCAGCCGAAGGAGGCAGAGGCTGCGACAATCTCATCGCCATTAGACGTTCCTGATGCTGACATGGTTGCTGCGACATTCTCTGAGAATTTGTGGCGGTAACCCATGGCATAACCTTGGGCATCTTTAAAATTCGCGGCACCCACTGCGACCGCGTTATCGGTATCAACATAGTGCAGGCCAGCAATGGCGCCGACACCGGCAATACCTGCGCGGTACTCTTTACGGTCTTCGTTTTGTTGATGCTCAACTGACGAAAAACGCGCGTTATTCTGATTCTCCAGATTGGTGATGCGTGATTCGCGGTGTGTTAACTGGGTTGAATTGCGCGCGGCCTGCGTTTGCACGCTTTCGACAGCCTTATCCTGACGCGCCTGATCGGTCTGGAACGCGGTAGCGTCAACCTTCGATGACAGCGCTTTCTGGTTCTTGCCGATGTTAAGGGCGTTATGGCTAATTAACTGAGCATTCGCGTCCGCTTTGGCGTCTGCATTTTGGGCCGCGGTGGTCGCGGTATCGGCTGTCGCCTGTGCGTGGTCGGCCTTCACCTCAACGAAATCCGCTTTGCCTTGTGCCGTAATCGCCCTGTTTTTCGCATCGTCAGCCTTGAGGCCAGAAAGTAATGCCTCTGATTCGATTTGATCGGCTTTTTTATCTAAGGCAATAATACTCGTACCATTTTTAGCTACACCAGATAATGCGGCAGAGCTTTTATTATCTGCGTGCGTGATTGTGCTATCACGAGATAAGTTACTCATTTTCAAGTCATGAATTTGAGTGCTTTGATTAGCGCGAGCACTGTCTAGCTCTTGAATTTGAACAAATGTTTGATTAAATACGCTCTCAACATCCCAGCCGCTGGAAAGTTTTACATCTTTTGCATCGATATCGGCTGCCTTACCGACATTAATAAAACCAAATAAAACAGTACCAAACACCAGAGTTGTTACCATAAATTTATTTAAGGAGTGCATTCTAGATTCTCAATTCTAATTAAATATTAATATAATCGCTGTTATTAATTAACAATTCTCAATGCGTGATTCTTGTTCAGGCACGCTTTTCCTCCGTTGGCATGGATTATGTCAACAGAAGAGAGATTTATGAAAAAGGGCAATAAAATAACGGCGATGAACTATCCAGTAATGTTAGTATTTAAACTTTGATCGGGATCACATTAAGCACGAATCGTTAAAGTGGTTTGATGTAAAATTATTGTGATTAAATTCAGTATAAACATGCAGTTACGAATGAAGGTGCACTTTCCTCCTGATAAGTGACTGAATGTAAAACAATAATAGTAGTGGTGATTTAATTATCCTTTTCTCAGTCCGTAATCGTCATTTTTTACCAGACTCCGCGTATTGTGTGCGACCCCCTCTTTCACAGAGAGCTCGGCACAAAAGATTCCGCGCTTGTTTCTCCCGCTCCCCGCTGGCATTATTCCTGACGGCGATTAACAACGGTTAATCGCCATGAGTAAACTCTTATTGAAATGACTCGGGGTGCCCTTCCTTGTGAAGGCTGAGAAATACCCGTACCACCTGATCTGGATAATGCCAGCGTAGTCCTGGCGATAATCCAAGATATAAATCAAAGGCTTGTGCGTTTTTTTCTCTTCATTTTGTTATGTTGTCACTCACAGAGACAAACAAAATGGCACACACATCTATCAATCACACCATCATCCGTAACGGGATCTACTACGTCAGCTTTCGCCTATCCGGTAGTAAATATTTCCGTCATTCTTTAGAGACGGATAGCTACAGCCATGCGCAACTCCTGATGTCATTTGCTTCTCCAGCCATTCCATTAGTCAAACGTGGAACCGTCCACCCGGATCAGTTTGGTTAACGTCTTTCAGATTTCAGTAACCACTTAAAGCAACAGAATGAAAACTGGGTAGCCCAGCAATTTCTTAATGGCGACTTACGCAAACCTCAGTTGATACCTGTACAGGAATACCGGGAGGTGGTTCACCGTGTACCTGTGGTAATACCGCAAGAACCAGTTGAACAAAAGGAAGTTCTAACGCTGGCTGGCGCGTGGAATATGTACAAAAGGGAGAAGGCTCAAAACTGGACAAAGGCAATCTCACAGGCCAATGAACGGTTTATGGAAGTGCTGTTGATTGTCCTCGGTACAACAACCGATGTCACGACGATCACCAAACAGGACATTAAGCAGGTGATGGAAGTTGTTGAAAACCTGCCTAAGCGTGTTGTGCAGCCTTATCGGTCGATGACTGTTCAGCAATTGATTGAGTGCGCTGATGTGCCACCTGAAGTTCTGGTTGGTGCTGAGTCGATTCACAAACATCTGAAGATTTACAAATCGCTATTCAAAACCTTCCTAGCAGACATCAAAGACATCCTGAGAAGTCTCCGACAGATGATGTTGATGCTGCCCCATCGAAAGCAAGGTTTGGCGCATAAAGTGCAACAGAAATGAGAAAGTTTGTGGGTTGTGCGCTCAAGCAGCCTGACGGCTGGGAGAAATGGATCTCATTGTTGTTGGCATACACCGGAGCCAGTAGAGATGAGATTGCTAAACTGGAGAAATCACAGATCAAGAATGATGAGGACAGTCAGCAGCATTATCTACTGATCGCTTAAGGAGGACAGGGTAAAACTGAGAACGCGACAAGGCAGGGGGGATCCACTCCAAACTGATCGAATGGGGGTTCCTCGATTTTGTAAACCATCAATGGAAAGATAAAATCTTTTCTCCTGTGTCGGGTAAGATCATGCCGAAGATTGGCAAAGTTTTAGCAGATGTTCGAGATCAGCTTGGTAATCCTTATCTTTATGACTATGGGCAATGGCGATTGGTGCATAGCTTCCGGCATACCATGATTCAACCTGTTTAGCTGGCTGGGTTGGCAATTTGGCACACTTGCAGCAGGTCGTAAGGCATGAGAAAAGCGAGTCAGTGATTACCAAACGCGACCTACACACTTTTCCGTTATCAACGATTTGTTATATGATTGATGGTATGGATTGGTATTGATGCTTAAAAATAAAGCACTAATAATAAAAATTATTAGTGCTAGGGGGCTATTTCTTTTCTTTATTTTTTTTTATTTGTTCTTTTTCAACATAAGCAAGTAATTTTGTACCAAGTTCAGTTGCAACATATCTACGGTATCTTACACCTGTAACTTTTTCATTTTCCATTAGCCCGTGTATTTTGAGTATAGGGCTTACTTCGAAAAATAAAAAATTTTCCCAATCCTTCATGCTAATATCGTTGGTTATACCGTTAACGAATGAGTCTTTACATGTAACAAATATATTGAGTAGATTTGTCTCAATATTATCTGCTTTTGTATGCGTCTTGGGTATGATTATTTTTATTTCATTGAGAACCTCAGCCAATTCCCTGAATTCTGAATCTTTGCTATTTAGTAGTGATTTTATTTTTTTATCTTTGCTTTCAATGTCGGATTTTAATTTTCTGTTTTCTTCATTTAATTTTTTAATTTCTTCAGCTAAATCATGGGTGTCAATGATTTCATCTGCTGAAACCCAGCCCTTTAGTTTTCTGTTGGCGCTGAAATCAGACAAACTCTCATGTACGCACAAACGAATGTCTTTCACATCTTCAAAGAAAGAAGATATATTTGATAATACCTTCTTTTTGAATTCAGATAAGGACTTTGGCTCATCGCGTTCAAGAAAATCAGTACCGTATTCTTTAACTTTCTTTTCAAGTGCTTCCTCTTTAATAACAACTGCGAAGAGGGCTTTTCCTTGTTCTACAGCATAATCATATTCTAATTCAGTATAACTTTTTCCAGTTGTTGGTTCGATTGAGCCATAGCGACCGCCGAGTATTAACATATAAACATCTGATTCATCGATCCAATTTTTTATTATATCCATTTGTGATCGATCAGCAGCGGTAAACAACTCCATGCCTGCGGGGATGTGCCCAGCTTTAAGAATTGCGCTTACCGCTGCTTGTCTTTCTTCAATCAGGTCAGTAAAAGTGCTGGACACGAAAACCTGTAATTTCCTTTTCATTATTAACCTTTGCTGTGCTCTGAAATGTTCAGAAGAATATTCGCTTTGAAATATTGTTTCAATTAGAAGTCACGAGGACGTCTCCCTTCTCGTGACTTGGATCATCTTTTATCCAACCCGACGGTAGGAATCACGTATCCCGTCACGGTAGCCTTCAGCAAACGCTGCTTGGGGGCTTTTGTGGCGAACCGTTCCTGCTTGGCTATCAGGTAACGTAGCTAAATCTACCCAAACTTGCCCTGTGCGAGCTAAGCCTGCAAGGTAGCCCTGATCGTAAGCGCATCCGCAGCATTTATGGCGGCCCTCACCACCTTGGTCGTGAGGTAAGCTAATGAAAAGCGTATTGTAGCGGTGTGACTGTTTACAAATGGTCATGCAATGCTCCTTTTGAGCGTTTATTTTAAGGTTTACATGATCCTCTTTGCCTGGCACAATCAAGCCGTCAGAAAATGAAGGTAAGGCAGAGATTCACAAGAGTTTGGCGACTCTCGTTAGTCATGCTTTGTAAGCCGGGTTCACTCTGTGAGTCCGGCTTTTTTATGCCTGCGTTCCAAACACAAGCCATACATATAGGGGGTGGGGTGAATAGCAACCCCTATATAGTGAGTATTCTATTAAGGATTCTTTTGAGTACAAGAGTTGATTTTGATGTTGGATTGAGGTTGAGAAAGCTAAAAAAGTCTGAGTCCACGGCGCATAAGGGCTGGCGGGAATGTCAATAATTAGCAAAAAAAAATGAAAATTTGATCGAGTGCTGATTTGTGCGATGCGTTTCCGCATAAGTAAGCTCAAGTTACTGGTAACTTTGAGGAAAAAGATGCTCGGCGGTACTTACTTTTCGTTGTCCGAGGTATCGAACGTCTTCGAGTATGGGCAGGGCTGCGAACGAGTTACCAGCGTAAACAGATAAATACTATTTTCGTAAGTGTAAAGCAGCTTTCCACCCTTAAGCTCCTGCTCGTCGGGGTTGCTCATGGTGATTTGGCTTGCCGCAGCATTAAAAGCCAGCGACATACCGCAAACCTACAGAATACCTCTCATCTCTCCCTCTTGAATGAATTGCCCTCTTCAATGCTAAATTGCAGGCATCGTGCAACGATTATAGTAACAAAAGTGATCAATTTTACCGATCGGTTCTGTTATTTAAATCGATTAAAGTAATTAATGATGTTAAGGCACCTGCTAATGGTGTACTTCATCTATTCAGCTATGGAGGCTGTTTTGAAAAAGATTCTTGCATTACCTCTTATGTTCTTTTCCTTCTCATCCTTCTCTGAAGGAGTCCCGTCTACAGATGTACAACCATTAGGAGATATTCCGCGCTGTTCATTTCTCGATAAGGTTGAGAGACTAGGGCTTGAAGGGACTATCAAGCATTAACTCAGCGAACAGCGACAACGAAAACTGAAAACATAAGAGTCGGGCTAATCCCGGCTTTTTTTATTAACTTTGCTGAAGTCAAAAAAATCATCAAATTTAATAATATCTATCCCGGCGATAGCGTTATTAACGCCTTTCATCCGTTCACCATGTTCATCATAAAAACTACGAATTGTCGCGAATTCCTCTGCTGTTATCTGCTCTTTAAGCAAGGCCTGAGTTATGAGGTTTACTAATTTCGATATAGCTATTTGCGTTTCACCAGCAGAGTGTAGAAGAGCGTTGAATGGTTCCCAAGCTGGTTGTTTAATGGCAACGTTATAGTGGCTAACTTTGACGAAACAGCTACCAATACGAAAGGTGTTTTCCGCCATGTCTCTCAACGAACCTTGAATTTGATAGTAGCTTTCTTGATCTACTTTTTGACCAGTCTTTGCGAGCGTGTCGATAAAAGTCATTATGCGTGTAAGGTCAAAACGCATACGATTATAACGGCCCCTCGTAGCATCAATCTCATCTTTAAGCGCTATTGCAGAGGCGAAAGCTTGCTCCATTTTCTTGTTTTTCACCATCTCCTGAAGTTTAACCCCGCCGAAGATGACACCACCAAGCAAGCTTAAACCTGTTACAGCATTCGAAGCGATAGAGATAACGTTATCCCATGCTTGTAAATCCATCAGGACCTCTTTTTGTGCGATAGTTGGCGGCTTATGAGTATTCTACATGGTACACATTTTGTCACCCAACCTGTCACACATAGCCCAAAAGGGCCGCGTTTGTCGTTTACAAGACTTCCCGCTGGCATTAATATCCTGATCAGGGATTAATGAGGAGCATTAATCGCAATCTTTTGATTTTGTAGTAAATGACTCGGGGTGCCCTTCCTTGTGAAGGCTGAGAAATACCCGTACCACCTGATCTGGATAATGCCAGCGTAGGGAAGTCAGAGGCCGACGGGTCTTGCTTCTTCGCGTTATGGCAGGAGCAAACCATGCAACCCGACCTGCTAAACCCGGCGCAGCGTATGCGCACCGTACATCTCCTCAATCAACATGCCCCGCTTGTTCACTGTATGACTAACGACGTCGTACAGACCTTCACGGCTAACGTTTTGCTGGCCCTTGGCGCATCGCCTGCGATGGTTATCGACGCTGGCGAGGCCGCGCAGTTTTCTGCTATTGCCAATGCGCTGTTAATTAACGTGGGCACGCTAACCGTGCCGCGCGCGCAGGCGATGCGGGCAGCGGTGGAGAGCGCTAACCGTGCGGATACGCCATGGACGCTTGACCCGGTTGCCGTGGGCGCCTTAACGCTGCGCCATGAATTCTGCCGCGACTTACTGGCGCTTCACCCGGCAGCCATTCGTGGCAATGCCTCTGAGATTATGGCGCTGGCGGGCGTCAGCGCCGGTGGACGCGGTGTCGATACAACCGATACCGCCGCAGAAGCTCTTCCGGTGGCGGAATTGCTGGCGCGGGAGAGCGGGGCGATTGTGGCGGTCACCGGTGAGGTGGATTACATCACCGACGGACAACGCACGCTGGCGCTAGAGGGCGGCGATCCGCTGATGACACGCGTGGTCGGCACCGGCTGTGCGTTGTCAGCCGTTGTAGCGGCAAGCTGTGCCTTGCCGGGCGATCGTCTGGAGCATGTCGCCGCGGCCTGTGCGCTGATGAAATTGGCCGGGCAACGGGCCGCCTGCGGTCACGGGCCGGGAAGTTTTGTTCCTGCGTTCCTGGATGCGTTGTACGCGATGAAAGCGGAGGTGAACGTATGAAACGTATCAACGCATTGACCATCGCCGGAACCGACCCAAGCGGCGGGGCGGGCATTCAGGCCGACCTGAAAACCTTCTCTGCGCTGGGCGCCTATGGCTGTTCGGTGGTAACCGCGCTGGTCGCGCAAAACACGCGCGGCGTGCAGTCAGTTTATCGCATAGAGCCTGATTTTGTTGCCGCCCAACTGGATTCGGTATTTAGCGATGTGCGTATTGATACCACCAAAATCGGTATGCTGGCGGAGACTGATATTGTTGAAGCGGTGGCTGAACGCCTTAAGCGCTATCGTATTCAAAACGTGGTGCTGGACACGGTGATGCTGGCAAAAAGCGGCGACCCGCTACTCTCATCGGCGGCGGTGGAGACGCTGCGGCAACAGCTATTGCCGCACGTGTCATTGATTACGCCTAATCTGCCGGAAGCCGCGGCGCTGCTGGATACGTCACACGCGCGCAATGAACGTGAAATGCTACAGCAGGGGCGAGCGCTGCGGGCGCTGGGCTGTGAAGCGGTGTTAATGAAGGGCGGTCACCTCGACGATAGCGAAAGCCCGGACTGGCTGTTTACCGCTGAGGGTGAAATTCGCTTCACCGCGCCGCGTGTCGCCACCAAAAATACCCACGGCACGGGCTGTACGCTTTCGGCGGCGCTGGCGGCCTTAAGACCACGGTATCAGAGTTGGCAGGAGACCGTACCGGTCGCCAAAGACTGGCTTTCCAGAGCGCTGGCTCAGGCCGACTCGCTGGAGGTTGGGGAAGGTATTGGCCCGGTACATCATTTCCATGAATGGTGGTAACTGGCACGGATGCGTGCCAGTTGGCTGCGCTTAAAATCAGCCAAAAGTTGGACATTCAGTGTCCCCGGTACCAGGCTTATCCTGCTCAAAAAAGTTGAGCAGGATAACCAGCCGACATGATATCGGCACTTACGGGAGCCTCACTATGACTGATATTGCGCAGTTGCTTGGCAAAGACGCCGACAGCCTTTTACAGCATCGTTGTATGACCATTCCGGCCGACCAACTCTACTTACCCGGCCATGATTACGTTGACCGGGTGATGGTGGATAACAACCGTCCACCTGCCGTGTTACGAAATATGCAGACGCTTTATAACCACGGGCGTTTAGGCGGTACCGGTTACTTGTCTATTTTACCGGTGGATCAGGGCGTCGAGCATTCCGCAGGGGCGTCGTTTGCGGCAAACCCGCTCTATTTTGATCCTAAGAACATTGTCGAACTGGCGATTGAAGCGGGCTGTAACTGCGTTGCCTCGACCTACGGCGTGCTGGCCTCGGTTTCACGCCGCTACGCGCACCGCATTCCGTTCCTCGTCAAACTCAATCACAACGAAACCCTAAGCTACCCGACGCAGTACGACCAGACGCTGTATGCCAGCGTAGAGCAGGCGTTCAATATGGGCGCGGTCGCCGTCGGCGCCACTATCTATTTCGGCTCAGAAGAGTCGCGACGTCAGATTGAAGAGATCTCGGCCGCCTTTGAGCGCGCGCACGAACTGGGTCTGGTGACGGTACTTTGGGCCTATCTGCGCAACCCTGCGTTTAAAAAAGACGGCGTTGATTACCATGTCTCTGCGGATTTGACCGGTCAGGCCAACCACCTGGCGGCGACCATCGGTGCCGATATCGTGAAGCAGAAAATGGCGGAAAATAACGGCGGCTATAAGGCGGTTAACTTTGGCTATACCGACGACCGCGTGTACACCAAACTGACCACCGATAATCCGATTGATCTGGTGCGCTACCAGCTGGCGAACTGCTATATGGGGCGTGCGGGGCTGATTAACTCCGGCGGGGCGGCAGGCGGTGAAACCGATCTGGCCGATGCCGTTCGTACTGCGGTTATCAATAAACGTGCGGGCGGGATGGGCCTTATCCTGGGCCGTAAAGCGTTTAAAAAATCGATGGCCGACGGCGTTGCGCTGATTAATGCCGTACAAGATGTGTATCTCGATAGCAAAATTACCTTCGCGTAGTTTTTAGCCTCCTTTCCCGCCTGGGAAGGGGGGCCGATCCGCCTCACACTTCCTCCCCCTTTTGTGAAAACCATCACTTCTTATTGTGCGCTTGCACAAAAAATAGCCCGGTCTTAGCGGAGTTTGTCCGTGGTAGAGGTAAGACTTTGTGCTTAGATTATTCATGAAACGCCTTTTCAATTCCTTAAAACCGTTTTATCAGTTCGGTGTATTAAACACAGGGTTGTGGCGCAAAAACGCCATTTCGAAGGTTGTACTAAGGACGCATAATGAAAATTGAATCTGTAAATGTCACCGTTTTTCAGCATCCAACGCGGCGCGTCTCCGACAGCGCTGGACACTCACATCCGGGCCCCGAAAGCATGGCAAAAATGGCGATGCTGACGATTACCGCAGACGATGGCAGCAAGGGGTACTCCTTTGCGCCGCCGGAAATCGTGCGCCCGTTTGTGGTGAACACATTCTTTCGCAAAGTGCTGGTGGGGCAGGATCCGTTTGACCGCGAGCGAATCTGGCAAGACCTGGTGCACTGGCAGCGCGGCAGCGCACATCAGCTGACGGAGCGGGCGCTGTCGTTCGTGGAGCAAGCGCTGTGGGATCTCATCGGTCGCAAGCTCAATGTGCCGGTGTATAAGCTGCTCGGCGGCTATCGTGACAAGGTTCCCGCCTACGGCAGCACCATGTGTGGTGATGACTTAAAAGGCGGCCTGTCGACGCCGGAAGAGTACGCCGCTTTCGCCGAAACGCTAGTGGCACGTGGCTATAAAGCTATCAAATTGCATACCTGGATGCCGCCGGTCTCCTTCGCGCCTAACCCGAAAATGGATATCAAAGCCTGCGCTGCCGTGCGCGAAGCGGTGGGCCCGGATATCGACCTGATGATCGACGGCTATCACTGGTACAGCCGTACCGAAGCGCTGTGGATTGGTAAAGAGCTGGAAAAACTCAACTTTGCCTGGTTTGAGGAGCCGATGGAAGAGGACAGCATGTCGTCCTATGCCTGGCTTGCCGAAAACCTGTCCATTCCGGTGATTGGGCCGGAAAGTTTTGGCGGCAAGCACCACAGCCGCGCGGACTGGGTGAAAGCGGGGGCATGCGACATTCTGCGCGCGGGCGCGAACGGCGTTGGCGGCATTGGGCCCACCATGAAAGTCGCCGCGCTGGCGGAGTCGTTCGGTATGGACTGCGAAGTGCACGGCAACGGCGCGGCGAGCCTGGCGGCAGTGGGCGCTATCCGTAACTGTCGCTGGTACGAGCGTGGTCTGCTGCACCCGTTCCTCGACTACGACCAGCCAGCCGCTTATCTCAATAGCATTATCGACCCGATGGATGCCGACGGATTTGTGCATTTGTCCCAGCGTCCAGGATTGGGCGAAGACATCAATTTTGACTATATCGAAGCCAATACCGTCAGCCACGACTGACACATAATAAATGCCGGATGGCGCTTCACCTACCGAGCCGTAGGCCGGATAAGCACAGCGCCATTCAGCAAATGTACCCTACAGTACAGGCAAATATAGACATGAAAAAATCCTCCTTACTGGGAGCGTGTTTGCTCGCGCTCACCCTGTCGATGGGGAGCGGGGCGGCGATGGCGAAAACGCCGCCCGATCAGCTTATCATCGGCATGAACATGAATAACCTGCTCACCCTCGACCCGGCAGCGATGACCGGTAACGAAGTGGTGGGGATTGTGGTGAATCTCTATGATTCGCTGGTAGAGCTTGACCCTTCGCAGCTTACCAACGTTAAACCGGCGCTCGCTAAATCCTGGGATATCAGCCCGGACGGCAAAACGCTGACCTTCCATCTGCAAAACAACGTCAAGTTCCACTCCGGCAATCCGCTGACCGCGGCCGACGTGGTGTGGTCGATGCGGCGTATTCTGCACCTGAACCTGGCGCAGGCGTCGGTGTGGAAATCCTACGGTTTTAGTAAGAAGAATATTGATAAACAGGTCACGGCGCTTGATGACTTCACCGTGCAGATCGTCCTGCCTAAAGATAACGACCCGCAGCTGGTGATTTACTCGCTCGGGGCGCTCGGCAATCTTGGCGTTCTCGACAGTAAAACCGTCCAGAGCCATGAAAAAGACAAAGACTGGGGCAACCACTGGCTGACCACTCATGAAGCCGGTTCTGGGCCATTTATGCTGGAAACCTGGCAGGCGAAAGACGTGCTGCGCATGAAGCGTAACCCAGCGTACTGGCGCGGCGAGGCGAAAATGAGCCGCGTGGTGCTGCGTCATTTCCAGGAGTCGCAAACCCTGCGCCTGATGATTGAAAAAGGGGATCTGGATATCGCCAACAACATGGCGGTTTCTGATATCAACGCTCTGCGAAAAGACCCGCAGCTCACCGTCGATGCGGTACAGCGTGGCACCATGTACTACGTGGCGATGAGCATGAAAGAGGCGCATTTTGCCAACCCGAAAGTACGCGAAGCGGTGCGCTACTTGATTGATTATCAGGGAATTAATAAAGCGTTAATGCCGGGCTATGGCGTCCTGCACCAGCGTCCAATTAAAGCCGGAATGCCGTCAACGCTGCCTGACCCGGGTTACACCTTTGATCTTGCGCGGGCGAAAAAATTGCTGGCGGAAGCCGGGTATCCCGACGGCTTTGATACCACGCTGCGCGTACTCTCCGACCAACCGTTCCTCAACATTGCCATTGCCGTGCAGTCGACGCTGATGCAGGCGGGTATAAACGCCAAAATTATTACCGGCACCGGCAACCAGATATACGGCGCGATGCGCGAGCGTAAGTTCGACATGCTGGTGGGGCGCGGCGGCAGTGGGATGGAGCCGCACCCGCACTCCAGTCTGCGCGCGCTGGTCTACAACCCGGACAACAGCGATGCGGCAAGGCTGACCAACTTCCAGGGCTGGCGCACCGGTTTTTACGACAAACAGCTTAACGAGATGATCGATGGCGCGCTGCTGGAACGCGACGGGCAAAAACAGATTGCCGATTATCAGCAGATCCAGACCCGATACGACCTGCTGATCCCGGCGATGATCCCGGTTTCGCAGATGGTGGATTCGGTGGTGGTGCGCAATGAAGTTAAAGACTACCAACCGCACCCATCGGCGACCACGTTCCTGCGTGAAGTCTACAAAGTCAGCGAAGGAGATAAAGGATGAGTACGGCAATTCTTGCGCCCGGCTCCCGTACCCGGCGCTTTTCAAAACGGCTGATGCAGGTGGCGATTACGCTGTTTGGCTTGCTGCTGCTGACCTTTTTTATCGGTCGCGTGATGCCTATCGACCCGGTGCTGGCGATTGTCGGCCCGGATGCTGACCAAAGCACCTATCAACAGGTCTATCACCAGTTAGGCTTTGACCAGTCGCTGATGACCCAGTTTGGTATCTACTTCGTCAACCTGCTGCACGGTGATTTGGGCAATGCGCTGCTGACCGGCAAGCCGGTGACCGACGACATTATCCGCGTTTTCCCGGCGACCATGGAGCTGGCGACGATGGCGATTATCGTCGGCGCGGGCCTCGGTATTCCGCTGGGGGTGCTGGCGGCGGCGCGTCGTAACAGCATTTCCGATTATGTGGTGCGCATTATCAGCCTCGCCGGTTACTCCACGCCGATCTTCTGGGTGGGAATGATGGGGCTGCTGGTGTTTTACGCCTGGCTTGGCTGGGTGGGAGGCGCCGGGCGCGTTGACCTCGGGCTTGACGGCATGGTGCCGCGCCGTACCGGGTTGATGACCGTCGATGCGCTGCTGGCGGGTAACAGCGAAGTGTTCTGGAACGCCATTAATCACCTGATTTTACCGGCTGCGCTGCTGGGCTTCCACTCGCTGGCCTACATCAGCCGTATGACCCGCAGCTTTATGCTGGCGCAGCTGTCGCAGGAGTTCATTATCACGGCGCGCGTGAAAGGGTTAACTGAACGGCAGGTTATCTGGAATCACGCCTTCCGTAACATTCTGGTGCAACTGCTTACGGTGGTCGCCCTGGCTTACGGTTCCTTGCTGGAAGGGGCGGTACTGATTGAAACCGTCTTCTCCTGGCCCGGCTTTGGCTCCTATCTCACCGGCAGCCTGCTGCTGGGCGACATGAATGCGGTGATGGGCTGCGTGCTGCTGGTGGGGGTGATCTTCGTGATGCTCAACCTGCTCTCCGACATGCTGTATCAATTCTTCGATCCGAGGACAAAATCATGACGGTTTCTCTGGATACATCGCTGGCAGGCGGAACGGGTGAAGGCCGCCAGCGCCTGCTGCGCACCTTCGCGCGAGCGGGGGGCTTTATCGGTAAGATGGCGCGTAACCCGCTGACCGCTATCGGCGGCGGGATTATCTTCCTGCTGATCGTGGTGGCGATTTTCGCGCCGTGGATTGCGCCCTACAAACCGCTGGTGCAGGACTTAAATAATGCGCTCACCGCGCCGAATGCCCAGCACTGGTTTGGCACCGACGAGTTTGGCCGCGATATCTTCAGCCGCCTGGTGTATGGCTCGCGCATTACGCTGTACATCGTGCTGCTGGTGTCGGTCACCGTTGGCCCGCTGGGGCTGCTGCTTGGCGTGTGTGCCGGTTATTTTGGCGGCAAAGTCGATATGGTGCTGATGCGCGTCACCGATATTTTTCATCTCTTTCCCAAGTCTGGTGCTGGCGCTGGCCTTTGTCGCCGCGCTTGGCCCCGGGCTTGAGCATGTGGTGATTGCCATCACGCTCACCGCCTGGCCGCCGATTGCGCGTCTGGCGCGTGCGGAAACGCTGTCGCTGCGTCAGGCCGATTTTATCTCAGCCGTGCGCTTACAAGGTGCATCTCCGGCCCGTGTTCTGTGGCGTCACGTCGTGCCGCTGTGCCTGCCGTCGGTGATCATCCGTATCACCATGAACATGGCGGGGATCATCCTGACCGCGGCCGGTCTGGGCTTCCTTGGCCTCGGCGCTCAGCCGCCGGATCCCGAGTGGGGTGCCATGATCTCCAGCGGCCGTACCTACATGATGGAGTGCTGGTGGGTAGTAACGATTCCCGGTCTGGCGATTTTAATCAACAGTCTTGCGTTCAACTTCTTAGGAGATGGCCTACGTGACATCCTCGATCCTCGCAGCGAATAACGCCGCACCTTTGCTCGACGTGCGTGACCTGAGCGTCGACTTCGTTAACGGTGACGCGGTGACCCATGCGGTCCGCGGCGTCTCCTTCCAGTTGGGGCGTGAAAAGCTGGCGATTGTTGGCGAATCAGGCTCCGGGAAATCCACCGTCGGACGGGCGCTGCTGCACCTGCACCCGAAAAAAGCCCGCATTGGCGCAAGCTGCATGCAGTTTGGCGATATCGACCTGCTGAACGCCAGCGAAGCGCAGATGCGCGCCATTCGCGGTAAACGCATTTCGATGATCATGCAGGACCCGAAATACTCGCTCAATCCGGTGGTGCGCGTCGGCGACCAGATTGCCGAAGCCTGGCTCACCCACCATCCGGGTTACAAAACAGAGGCTAAGGCCAAAGCTATGGAGATGCTGGATGTGGTGCGCATTCGTGACCCGGAACGCGTCTATAACCTTTATCCGCACGAAATTTCCGGCGGTCAGGGGCAGCGCATCATGATTGCGATGATGCTGATAACCGACCCGGAGCTGGTGATTGCCGATGAACCTACCTCCGCACTGGACGTGTCGGTGCGTTTACAGGTGCTGGGGCTGCTGGACGATTTAGTGAAATCGCGCGGGCTGGGGCTGATATTTATCAGTCACGACATCAACCTGGTGCGCAGCTTCTGTGACCGCGTGCTCGTGATGTACGCCGGGCGGGTGGTGGAATCTATCGCCGCCGGTGATCTTGAGAACGCGCAGCATCCGTATACGCAGGGGCTGATTAGCGCACTGCCGGATATGCAACATCGCCGCCCGGTATTGCCGGTGCTGCAACGTCAGGCCTGCTGGCTGACGGACTAAGAGCCTATCCCATTAGGCTATTTTATTCGCCATTTTGGCATCGGGCAGTGCTCGCAATCCTCACGTACTTCAGTACGCTCCGGTTTCTGCGCGCTGTCCGAGCCAAACTGTCTTCAACAATTACGCCTACTGAGATAGGCTCAAGGAGCGCACGATGATTGAAGTGAAAAACCTGAATCTGGTTTTTGGCGAAGGTGACAAGCGCAACCAGGTATTATTTGATGTGAGCTTTCACGTTCAGCCGGGCGATATTTACGGCCTGGTGGGTGAGTCGGGCTCCGGCAAAACCACGGTGCTGAAGTGTCTGGCCGGATTGTTTAACCACTGGGGCGGCGAGCTGGCGATTAACGGGCAGCGGCTGAACCATGAGATTAGCCGTGAGCGCTGCCGGAAGGTGCAAATGGTGTTTCAGGATCCTTACGGTTCGCTGCATCCGCGTCATACCATTGGTGATATTCTCGAAGAACCGCTGCAAATTCACGGCATTGGCGAGCGCGATCGGCGTATCAACACGCTGCTGGACAGGGTAGGTTTGAGCCGCGCGTTTCGTGACCGTTACCCTCACCAGCTCTCCGGCGGACAGCGTCAGCGCGTGGCGATTGCCCGGGCATTAATCCTTGAGCCGCAGGTGCTGCTGCTTGACGAACCGACCTCAGCGCTAGATGTGTCGGTACAGGCGGAGATCTTAAACCTGCTGGCCGAGCTGCAAAAAGAGTCAAATCTGACCTATCTGATGGTGACTCACGATTTGGGCGTCATTGCCCATTTGTGCCAGAAGGTGGCAGTGATGCAGTACGGCAAAATCCTCGAGACCTTGACGGTAGATGCGTTGGTGAACGGGGAGGCGCAAACGCCTTATACGCAGATGCTGGTCAACGCCAGCCGCCAGTACACCCGGGAAATGGCGCGGGAGGTTGCCGCCTATTAGCCCCCGGCGGCGCTGCGCTTGGCCGGGCTACGGAATGGTAGCCCGGGCGAGGCGTTTACGCCGACCCCGGGGGCTTGCTGAAGGCGCAATGCGTTAACGCAGTAACGGACAGTCCGGCGGCAGGCGGCAGCGCAGGGCCGCCGGTAAAATTTCCATGCGGAAGGTTTTACCGCTGAGCGGTTCGCCGTCAAGGTTAAAGGTCATCTCATGCTCTGCGGTGACCTCAAACCACGGCGACACGCTATCCACCAGGTTCTCCGCGCCATCGCTGCTGGCGAGCGTATTAAACAACGCGGGCAGCAATTCTTCACCGGTGAAAATACGCAGGTGCAGCAGGCCATCGTCAATTAACGCCTCCGGGCAAAGCTGCTGTCCGCCGCCCGCCTGGCGACCGTTGCCGATGCCGATTACCAGCGCGTCACCTTGCCAGTTAAAGTTCTCGCCGCGGATTTCGCAACGGTCGGGTTTGAGCGTGTCCATACGCATTAAGCCGTGAATCAGATAAGAGACGCCGCCCAGGGCGGCTTTTAGTTTTTCAGGCGTTTCGGTGGTGATGCGCGTCCCAAACCCACCCGTTGCCATATTGATAAAGCAGGTTTTTTTATTTACCTGAGCAATATCAACCGGCATATCACGCCCGGCGATGGCAAGCTTTAGTGCATTGGCTAAATCTTCGGGGATATTGACGCTGGTGGCAAAATCATTTGCCGTTCCCAGCGGCAGAATACCCAGTGCTGGCACCCGTGGGCTCTCACACTGAATCAGCGCGGTAGCGATTTCGTTGATAGTCCCATCACCGCCGCCGGCGATAACCGTCGCGACGTTAAGGGCGAGCGCTTCTTCGACATAACGTACGGCATCGCCTTTTTCCCACGTCACGCGGACGTGGATTTCAACGCCGTCGCCGCGCAGGTGTTCCACCGCCTCGCGCAGTTCAGGGTTGTTGGCTCCTTTGCCATTAAGGATCAATAGACTGGCTGGAAATTCTGACATCGTGGTACCTCTTTATAGGGTATGCAAAGAGTGTAACAAAGGAAGCGGCGACGTGCTTTAGGAGAGGAGTACAAAAAAATAAGCCTGCGTAAGGGAGATTACACAGGCTAAGGAGGTGGTTCTTGGGTACAGCTAGCATTTATGGATTATGTTTTTCAGCGCAGAGAATAGTACCGACAATCAACAGTTTCGTCTGTGATCCATTTCTAAGAATTTTCTCTGTTGAAAAACAATATAAATCGACTACTAGCCGTGCGGATTACGAGTGGTTTCTCCTGAGAAGTTCCGCATCAGCAGAGCATACTCTAGCGCCATATCTTCCGGCACGGGCAACCATACGGTGTGACCATCGCCAGGGGCGACCGGCATCGCTTCGCCTTTAGTGTTAACCATGTGCTCGAGAGTGAAGTTGACGTTACCCTGAGGGCTCATCAATTCCAGGTTATCGCCCACGGAGAATTTGTTTTTAACCGCAACGGCTGCCAGATTGCCTTTGCGCTCGCCGGTGAATTCACCGACAAACTGCTGGCGCTCGGAGATGGAGTAGCCGTATTCGTAGTTCTGGTAGTCGTCGTGCGTATGACGACGCAGGAAGCCTTCGGTGTAGCCACGGTGAGCGAGGTTTTCCAGCGTTTCCAGCAGATTGGTGTCAAACGGTTTGCCAGCGGCGGCGTCGTCAATTGCTTTGCGATAAACCTGGGCGGTACGCGCGCAGTAGTAATGCGACTTGGTGCGGCCTTCGATTTTCAGCGAATGGACGCCCATTTGGGTCAGGCGCTCAACGTGCGCGACGGCTCGCAGGTCTTTCGAGTTCATGATGTAGGTGCCGTGTTCGTCTTCAAAGGCGGTCATGTACTCGCCCGGACGTTTGGCTTCTTCCAGCATAAACACCTGGTCGGTTGGCGCGCCGACGCCCAGCGTCGGTTCTACGTTTTGTACCGGAATCGGCTCGTATTTGTGCACGATGTTACCCACATCGTCCTCTTTGCCTTCCTGAACGTTGTATTCCCAACGGCAGGCATTGGTGCAGGTGCCCTGATTCGGATCGCGTTTGTTAATGTAGCCTGAAAGCAGGCAGCGGCCAGAGTAGGCCATGCACAGTGCGCCGTGAACGAAGATCTCAATCTCCATATCCGGCACCTGGCTGCGAATTTCTTCGATTTCTTCCAGCGACAGTTCGCGAGACAGGATGACGCGGGTCAGCCCCATTTGCTTCCAGAACTTGACCGTTGCCCAGTTGACGGCGTTCGCCTGTACCGACAGGTGAATGTCCATGTCCGGGAAGTTTTCACGCACCAGCATAATCAGACCGGGGTCGGACATAATCAGCGCATCCGGGCCCATTTCCACCACCGGCTTCAGATCGCGAATAAAGGTTTTCAGCTTGGCGTTATGCGGGGCAATGTTGACCACCACATAGAATTTTTTACCCAGCGCGTGGGCTTCGTTGATGCCAAGCTGCAAGTTTTCGTGATTGAATTCGTTGTTACGCACGCGCAGTGAGTAGCGCGGTTGGCCGGCATAGACAGCGTCGGCACCGTAAGCGAAAGCGTAACGCATATTTTTCAGCGTTCCCGCCGGGGAAAGGAGTTCCGGTTTAAACATGATTTTCTCGTTCTGATGACAGGTCAGATTCACCACACCTGATGTGGTGAGTTGGGGAGTGTCCCCACTTTAAGGGCGGGCATTGTAGCGCTGCGGGGGAGGGGAGTAAACCTTTATGAGCGTTGTGCCGGATGGCGCTGCGCTTATCCGGCCTACGGGGCGGATAAATTTAGGTCGGATAAGCGCGGTTGTGCCAAATACGGGCGTCGGTGCAGGTAGGCCGGATAAGCAAAGCGCCATCCGGCATTTGTTGCCTCACGCCATCCGGCAGGCGTCCGCTTCCCAGCGATACCCAACGCCATACACCGCGCGGATAAACGACTGCTCGGCGTCAAGCGACTCCAGCTTACGGCGCAGGTTTTTAATGTGGCTATCGATAGTGCGGTCAGTCACCACGCGGTAATCATCATAGAGATGGTTAAGCAGCTGTTCGCGCGAGAACACTTTTCCCGGCTCCTGCGACAGCGTTTTCAGCAGGCGAAATTCAGCGGGAGTGAGGTCGAGAAGGCGGTCACGCCACGACGCCTGGAAGCGATTTTCATCGACAATAAGCGGGCTTTTTTCGTCCAGCGCCTGCAGTTCCGGGCGCGGCTTGCAGCGGCGCAGGATGGTTTTCACGCGTGCCACCACCTCGCGCGGGCTGTAGGGCTTACAGATATAGTCATCGGCGCCAATTTCCAGACCCAGCAGGCGGTCGATCTCTTCAATCTTGGCGGTCACCATCACAATAGGGACATCGGAGAAACGGCGAATTTCGCGGCACAGCGTCAGCCCGTCGGTGCCCGGGAGCATCAGATCCAACAAAATCAAATCCGGCGGCGATTGATGCACACAGGCAAGAACTTTATCGCCGTGGTTAATCAGCGTCGGCGCATAGTGCGCGGCCAGCAGATAGTCGATGAGCAACTGCCCAAGTTTGGGTTCATCTTCCACAATCAAGATACGCGGGGCGTTTTCATCAATCGGTAATTCGGTCATATCTCTCTCGGTATTGCGCGTTCCAGCGGTAACTCTACTTTAATGCTTACCCCACCAAAAGGCGAATGTCCGACATCGAGGCGGCCGCCGTGGGCGGTGACGATATTGGCACAAATTGCCAGCCCCAGCCCGGAGCCGCCGCTGGCGCGGTTACGTGAGCCCTCGGTGCGGTAAAAGCGTTCGCATAGCCTTGCTAACTGTTCATCGGTGACGCCCGGGCCGCTGTCCGCAAACTCCATCACGATATGCTGGGCGCTGAGCGTCGTGCGCATCAGCACCTGACCGCCGCTGTCGGTGTAGCGCAGACTGTTTTCCAGCAGATTATTAAAAAGCTGCATTAAGCGGTCAGGGTCGCCAAACACCGTCGCACTGTCTGCCAGCGCCAGTTTAAGCGTCAGCCCGCGGCTCGCCAGACGCTCGCGGAAGGCATCCGCGGCAATTTCCAGCAAGGAGATAATATCGACCGGGCCTTTTTGATACGCCAGCGCCCCTTCATCGGACATGGAAAGCTGGTGGAGATCGTCGACCAGCTTGGTGAGGGTCGCCACTTCTGCTTGCAGTGACGTGACTGATTCAGGGGTGAATTTGCGCACTCCGTCCTGAATCGCTTCCAGCTCTCCGCGCAGTACCGCCAGCGGCGTGCGCAGCTCATGGGAGATGTCGGCCATTAAATCACGACGCATCTGCTGATTCTTCTCAAGCGTACTGGCAAGCTGGTTAAAGTCTTTTGCCAGACGACCTAATTCATCGCTGCTGGTAATCGGTACGCGGGTGGTGAAATCGCCCGCCGCCAGTTTGTGCGTGCCATCAACTAGCCGTTTTACCGGCGCTAACAGGCCACGCGCCAGCGGGAAGGTGGCGAGTGCGGCAAGCAGCGTGGCCAGCGCGACAATCAGCCAGCTGGTGCGCCGCTGCTGTTGGTCAAAGTTGATGTCGGTATTGCGCGTCAGCCGCTCTACCGGCGAGGCGATAACTGCGCCAACTTCCATACCGTTGACGATAATTCCGCGCCGGGTGCCATCATGCGGCACGGCTTCGCGCGGGCCGACCAGCACCCGCGCGTTTTGGTCGATAACCCAGAACTGAGTGCGCCAACCGTGAGGCGGCATGCCGCCACGATCCGGGCCGCCTGGGCCTGGAGGCCCGGGAGGTTGTTTATCATCGCCGTTGTCATGCTCAAAGGAGCGCAGGATCTGGAAGATAAAACGGTCATTGTTGCGCAGAAAACGCCAGTTTCCGTGCTGGGCATACTGCTCCGCCAACGCATCGCTCAAAAGCTGCAAGCGTTGTTCATTGCCGCGTTTGATGTAGTCAATAAAGCCGCGCTCAAAGCTCACGCGCACCGCCCAGTGCATACTGATAAGCAGCACAATACAGGTGGCTAAAATAGCGAAAAACAGTTTACCGGAAATGCCCGGGCGCCATAATTTCACGGTTTACTCCTTCAATTTGCGTCGGGCAATGACCACGTTTTTACTGGTGTCGTCCGGCACCCGTGCAAACACCAGGGCTGGAAGGGCAATAATCACGGCCATACATAAATAGGTGTACATAAAGACCTGGTGCGTCGCCTCGCTGCCGATGGCGGTGTGCTGTTGGCCAAACATGCCCAGCAGGATACCCGCTATCGTCACGCCGATACTCATCGACAGCTGCATAATCATCGACAATAGGCTGTTGCCGCTGCTGGCCTGCTCATCCGGCAGGTCTTTTAGCGTCAAGGTGTTCATCGATGAGAAGCGGCTGGAGTTGACCATCCCTTGAATAAACAGCACCACCGGCAGGGCGTAGTACCAACCTGCCAGCGCGGTAAACATAAAGACCAGGCTGATGAACGCCAGACCAAGCGTGCAGAATACCAGCACATGGCGATAGCCAAAGCGGTTCACCACCTGCACCACAATACGTTTCATGCCCATGCTGCCAAGCACCATCGGAATCATCATCAGCCCCGCGTGGAATGGGGTGAAGCCAAGCCCAATCTGTAAAAAGACCGGAGTCATAAACGGCAGCATCCCGCTACCGATACGCCCAGCGAAGCTGCCGGCCAGCCCCAGAGAAAAGGTCGAGGTGCGAAAGAGATTCAGGCTGAACAGCGCGTTGTCATTGCCGCGCGCGTGCCACAGATACATCAGGATTGAGGCCACGCCGATTGCCACCAGCGCGCCCATCATCAGCGGGGATATGCCCAGTCCTTTTTGCCCATCAAGCGCAAGAGTCAGCGTCGCCATTCCTAATGCCAGCACGATAAAGCCCGAAATATCAAAGCGTCGGGTCTGTACGGTGTAGTTGGGCATCAGCATCATCGTGGCGATACAGCCAATAATCCCAACCGGAATATTAATCAGGAAAATCCAGTGCCAGGAGGCGTACTCCACCAGAATCCCCCCCAGCGCCGGGCCCAGCAGTGGGCCAATCTGGCCGGGCAGAGTGACAAAGGTCATCGCCGCCATGTACTGCGCGCGCGGGACGATTTTCATCACCGTCAGCCTGCCAACCGGCACCATCATTGCGCCGCCGACCCCCTGTAGGACGCGCGCCATCACCAGTTCATTGAGCGTGCTGGAGAGGGAGCAGAAAAGAGAACCGAGGGTGAATAAAATGATGGCGGTAAAGAAGATATTGCGCACGCCTACCCGGTCAGCCAGCCAACCGCTGGCGGGGAGCATGACCGCTACGGTCAGCACATAGGAAACCACCACCATATGCATATGTAACGGGCTCTCCCCGAGGCTCAGGGCCATGGAGGGGAGGGCGGTATTGACGATTGTCGTGTCCAGCGATTGCATAAAAAAGCCAAACGCGACGATCCACAGTTGCCAGCGTACGTTGGCAGGAAGCTCTGTCATGGTTATTCAGTTACCGATAGTCTGGATTGACGCGAAAAACGCAGGCGCAGATTGTCGAAGAACAGGTAAATCACCGGGGTGGTGTAGAGGGTCAGTAACTGGCTGACGGCCAGCCCCCCGACAATGGTAATCCCCAGCGGTTGACGCAGTTCTGAACCATCGCCCCCGGAGAGTACCAGCGGTAACGCACCAAACAAGGCGGCCAGCGTGGTCATCATAATCGGACGAAAACGCAGCAGACAGGCCTGGAAAATAGCCTCTTCCGGCGTCAGGTTGCCGTTACGCTGCGCTTCAAGGGCGAAGTCGACCATCATGATGGCGTTTTTCTTCACAATGCCAATTAATAACATGATCCCGATAAGGGCGATTAGGCTGAACGGGGCATTGAACAGCTCCAACGCCAGCAGTGCGCCCACGCCTGCCGACGGCAGAGTAGAAAGAATGGTCAGCGGGTGAACGTAGCTCTCGTACAAAATCCCCAGCACGATATAGACCGTGGCGATAGCGGCGATAATCAGGATAACCTGCGAGTTCATGGTCTCCTGGAACACCTGCGCGGTTCCGGCAAACGAGCCGCGCACCGTTGACGGCACGCCAAGCTGAGTCATGGCGCGGGTAATCGCATCGCTGGCTTCCGACAGCGATTTGCCGGTCGGCAGGTTAAAGGAGACCGTCGACGCCGCCGACAGACCCTGATGGTTTACCGACAGCGGCGCGTTGGCCGGTTGCCATTTGGCAAAATAGGAGAGCGGAATCGCTTTGCCGTCGCTGTTAATCACAAACATCTTATCCAGCGCGCTGACGTCCTGGGTGTAGACCGGGTCGACCTGCATCACCACTTTGTACTGATTGAGCGGCTGATAGATGGTAGATATCTGTCGTTGACCAAAGGCGTTATTCAGCAGGCTGTTGGCCTCCTCAACGTTAATGCCAAGGCGCGACATGGTTTCGCGGTCATAAACCAGCGCCATTTCCGCGCCGTTATCCTGCTGGTCGGAGTTAACGTCCGCCAGCTCCGGCAACGCCGCCAGCGCTTTGCGGATTTTCGGCTCCCACTCGCGCAGCGCGCTTAAATCATCGGACAAGAGCGTGTACTGGTAGCTGGCGTTCGACTGACGCCCGCCGACGCGAATATCCTGCACCGCCATTAAGAACAGGTTCGCACCCGGTTCTTTCGCCAGCTTCTTACGCAGGCGGTCAATAATTTGCTGCGCCGTTTCATGGCGCTGGTCGCGTGATTTCAGGGTGATAAACATCATCCCGCTGTTTACCCGCGAGCCGCCGGTAAAGCCGGTGACATTATCCACTGCCGGGTCTTCACGGATGATCTTCATAAAGTCCTGAAGCTTACCGCGCATCGCCTGGAACGAAATGCTCTGGTCAGCCTGAATGCCGCCCATCAGCACCCCGGTATCCTGCTCGGGGAAGAAGGTTTTCGGGATGGAGATATAGAGCCAGACGTTTAAAGCAATGGTCGCGAGGAACACCACGCCGACCAGCTTTGCGTGGTTGAGAACCCAACGCAGCGACTTGCCGTAACCTTGCTGCATCGCCACCAGCAAACGCCCCAGACCTTTGGTGCGCGTGGGCGTATGCGGACGGCTGGATTTGAGCATCCAGCCGCACATCATCGGCGTGAGCGTGAGCGACACCGCCAGCGAAATGCCAATAGCCACCGACAGCGTGACGGCAAACTCGCGTAACAATCGGCCGGGCAGACCGCCCATCAGCAGCAGCGGCAGGAACACGGCGACCAATGACACGCTCATCGACAGCACGGTGAAGCCCACTTCGCGGCTACCCTGTAGCGCCGCTTGTAGCGGTTTCATCCCCGCTTCCAGATGGCGGGAAATATTCTCCAGCACCACGATGGCATCATCGACCACAAAGCCGGTGGCGATGGTCAGCGCCATCAGCGACAGGTTATTGAGGCTAAACCCGCACAGATACATGGCGGCAAAGGTGCCGATAAGCGACACCGGCACCGCCACTGCCGGGATAAGCGTCGCGCGCCCGGAGCGCAGGAACAAGAACACCACCAGAATCACCAGCGCTACGGAAATGACCAGCGTCTGCTCAACTTCTTCTAGCGAAGCGCGGATGGTAGGCGAGCGATCCTGGGCGATTTGCAGGTCGATAGCCGCTGGAATGGTTTGCTGGAGCTTTGGTAGCTCGGCGCGAATGCTGTCGACCGTCTGAATGATGTTGGCTTCCGGCAGTTTGCGGATCATCAGCAAAATGGCCGGTTTGGCGTTGGTCATCCCGGCGTTACGCACATCCTGCACCGAGTCGCTAACGGTGGCGACATCGCTCAGACGCACCGCCGCACCGTTGTTGTAATGAATAATCAGCGGCTGGTATTCAGCGGCTTTTTTCAGCTCATCATTGGTCTGAATCTGCCAGCGGTGGGCGCTATCTTCAATCGCCCCCTGTGGTTTACGCACGTTGGCATTGCTGATAGCGCTGCGCACCGCGTCCAGCGACACGCCCTGGTTGAATAGCGCCTGCGGGTTGAGGTCGACGCGCACGGCGGGCAGGGAGCTGCCGCCAACGTCCACGTCGCCGACGCCGTCAATCTGCGCGATGTTCTGCGCAAGCTGAGTCGAGGCAAAGTCATACAGCTCACCTTGGGAGTAGGTATCCGAGGTGAGCGTCAGGATCATGATCGGCGCATCCGACGGGTTAGCCTTGCGGTAGGTCGGGCGGCTGGGCATGCCGCTGGGCAGCAGATTCTGGGCGGCGTTGATCGCCGCCTGCACGTCGCGGGCCGCGCCGTTGATATCCCGGTCGAAGTTAAATTGGAGAATAATGCGCGTACTGCCAAGCGAACTGCTGGAGGTCATTTCACTGACGCCCGCAATTCGCCCAAGCGAGCGTTCAAGCGGCGTGGCAACGGAGGATGCCATCGTTTCCGGCGACGCGCCCGGCAGCGAGGCGCTGACCATGATTACCGGGAAGTCTACCTGCGGCAGCGGGGCGACCGGCAGCATCCGAAATCCCAGCACGCCGCACAGGGTAATGGCGAGCGAAATAAGAATTGTCGCCACCGGACGGTAGATAAAGAGCGCAAAAAATTTCACTTACGCTTCCTCTTCGCGGCGTGGGAAGCGGCTTTTCAGGTACAGCGACAGGCGGTCAAACAGCAGGTAGATAACCGGCGTGGTAAACAGGGTTAACACCTGGCTTACCAGCAGCCCGCCCACCATGCCGATCCCCAGCGGACGACGAAGCTCGGCGCCAACGCCGGTACTGAGCATCAGCGGCAGCGCGCCCAGCAAGGCCGCCAGCGTGGTCATCAAAATCGGACGGAAACGCAGCAAACAGGCCTGATAAATCGCTTCACGCGGCGGCATTCCCTGCTCACGTTCGGCGGCCAGCGCAAAGTCGATCATCATGATCGCATTCTTCTTCACGATACCAATCAGCAAGATGATGCCGATGATGGCAATGACGTCCAGCTCGCTGCCGGAGATCATCAGCGCCAGCAGCGCGCCGACGCCTGCCGTCGGCAACGTCGACAGTATGGTTATTGGGTGAATAAAGCTCTCGTACAGTACGCCCAGCACGATATACATCGCCACCACTGCGGCGACCACCAGCCAGATAGTGCTGCTTAGCGCCGACTGGAAGGCGAGGGTGCTACCCTGGAATTCGGTGCGGATATCCACCGGGAAGTTCAGCGCTTTCTCCGCGTCCTGAATCGACTGCACCGCATCGCCCAGCGAGTAACCGTCCGGCACGTTAAACGAGATGGTGGTCACCGGGAACTGGTCGAGATGGTTAATCGACAGCGGCGCGAAACGCTGTTCAATTTTGGCGATTGCCGTCAGCGGCACGATGCCGCCGTCGCTGCTGGTCAGGCGGATGTTATCCAGCGCGGCCAGCCCGGGGGTGGCCTGCGTATTGTGCTCAAGCACCACGCGATACTGGTTTGCCTGGGTGTAGATGGTGGAGATGAGCCGCTGGCCAAAGGCGTTGTACAGCGCGTTATCGACGTCGGCCATCGAAATACCGAGACGACTGGCGCTGTCACGGTCGACGTTGACGAAGGCGACCAGCCCCTGATCCTGCCAGTCGCTGCTGACATCTGAAAGCTGCGGCTGCGCCTGAAGCTGGGTCATTAACTGCGGAACCCACTGGCTTAGCGCATCGAGCGAGTTGGCTTGCAGCGTAAACTGGTACTGGGTGCGGCTGACGGTAGTGTCGATGGTCAAATCCTGCGTCGGCTGTAAATACAGTTCTACGCCAGGAATACGCGCCACTGACTGTTGCAGTCGGCTAATCACCGCCTGAACGCGGTCGTCGCGCTCGTCCAGCGGTTTAAGGTTTATTTGCAGACGGGCGCTGTTGAGCGCCGGGTTGGTGCCGTCCACGCCGACGAATGACGTCAGGCTTTCAACGGCTGGGTCTTTCAGAATGGCGTCGGCCACCGTTTGTTGGCGCTGCGCCATGTTGGTGAATGACACCGACTGCGGGGCCTGGAGCGTACCCTGAATAATGCCGTTATCCTGGGTCGGGAAGAAGCCTTTCGGGATGGTTATCCATAAAACCACCGACAGCGCTAAGGTGCCGAGGGCAACGCTCAGGGTCAGCCACGGGTGATTTAACACGCGCGCCAGCAAATGCCCGTAACCGGCAATCACTCTATCAAAGAAGCGTTCGCTGGCGCGCGAGAAGCGGTTTTGTTTACGCAGCGATTCGTGGCTCAACATGCGCGCGCACATCATTGGCGTGAGCGTGAGCGACACGATAGCGGAGATCAATATCGCCACCGCCAGCGTCACGGCAAACTCGCGGAACAGACGGCCAATGATATCGCCCATAAACAGCAGCGGGATCAGCACCGCAATCAGCGATAAGGTCAGGGATATGATGGTAAAGCCAATTTCGCCCGCGCCTTTGAGCGCCGCCGCCATCGGCTTCTCGCCTTTTTCGATATAACGGGAGATGTTTTCGATAACCACAATGGCGTCATCGACCACGAAACCGGTGGCGATGGTGAGCGCCATCAGCGTCAGGTTGTTTATCGAGAAATCGAGGAACACCATCACCGCGAACGTGCCGACCAACGAAAGCGGTACGGCAACGCCGGGAATAATGGTCGCCGGAACGTTACGCAAGAACAGATAGATGATCATCACCACCAGCGCAATCGCCAGCATCAGCTCGAACTGCGTGTCGGAAACCGAGGCGCGAATATTGGTGGTGCGGTCGGAGAGCACCTCGACTTTGACCGATTTGGGCAGGCTTTCGGTCAGCTGTGGCAGCATCTGGCGAATGCTGTCCGCCGTCGAGATAATGTTAGCGCCCGGCTGGCGCTGCACGTTCATCACGATGGCCTGTTTTTTGTTAGCCCATGCGCCAAGCCAGCTGTTTTCAGCCCCTTGTTCTACGGTGGCGACATCGCCTAAGCGAATCGGTGCGCCGTTTTTATAGGCGATGATCAGCTGACGATATTCCTGCGCCGACTGCATCTGGTCGTTGGCGGAGAGCGTCACGGCGCGCGTGGGGCCATCGAGGCTCCCTTTGGCGGAGTTGACGTTAGCGCTGGTGATGGCGGTGCGAATGGTTTCGCTGGTTAACCCCAGCGCGGCGATAGCCTCGGCGTTAAGCTTCACGCGCACGGCCGGGCGCTGACCGCCCGCAAGCGTCACCAGACCCACGCCGGAGACCTGGGAAATTTTCTGCGCCACGCGGGTTTCCACCATATCTTCCACTTCGGTCATCGGCGTGGCGGTGGAGGTGACGGCGAGCGTCATGATCGGCGGATCCGCCGGATTCACTTTGCTGTAGACCGGCGGGTTCGGCAGATCGTTGGGTAGCAGATTCGTCGCGGCATTAATCGCCGCCTGCACTTCCTGCTCGGCGACGTCCAGCGGTAAGGTCAGCTGGAATTGCAGCGTGACGACAGACGCGCCGCCCGAGCTCTGCGACGACATCTGTTTTAAGCCCGACATCTGGCCGAACTGACGCTCCAGCGGCGCGGTGACCGCAGAGGTCATCACGTCCGGGCTGGCACCAGGATAAAGTGTCACTACCTGAATGGTGGGGTAATCGACTTCCGGCAGAGCGGACACCGGCAGAAAACGATAGCCAATAATCCCGGCCAGTAAAATCGCCACCATCAGTAATGTGGTGGCCACAGGACGCATAATAAACAGGCGGGAAGGGCCGCCCGTGCTGCTCGGCGGTAACACTTGCATCAGCCGCGCGCTCCTTTATGACCGGCAGCCTTCTCTTCTGTGGCCGCCGGTTTTTCCGCGCTGGTGGTGGCGTCGTGTGCGGCAACCACTTCCACTTTCGCGCCTTCGGTCAGGCGGTCGATACCGTCCGTTACCACGCGGTCACCCGCAGAGAGTCCGGCATCGATAACCACCTTCAGGCTGTCCTGAATGCCGGGAACCACGGTATGTTTGCTGACTTTGTTATCGCTACCCAGTACCCAGACGAAGTGACCATCGTTGCCCATTTGCAGGGCGGCGGTGGGGATCACTACTGCATTTTGCTGGGTATCAACCAGCATACGTGCGTTGACGAACTGGTTGGGGAACAGTGCATCATCCTGATTATTAAAGCGTGCTTTCAGCTTAATGGTGCCGGTGGTGGCATCAATCTGGTTGTCGAGGCTTAGCAGCGTGCCGTCGCTGAGTTTTTTCTTGTTGGTGCGATCCCAGGCTTCCACCGCCAGCGTTTTACCCGCTTTCTGCGCGGCAACCACGGTCGCGATATCATTTTCCGGCAGGGTGAAAATCAGATCGATAGGATGAGTTTGCGTCAGCACCACGATACCGGTGGTATCACCGCTGGAAATCTGGTTACCGATATCCACCTGTTTTAAACCCACGCGCCCGTCGATAGGGGCGGTAATGCGGCTCCAGGTGAGCTGGAGTTGAGCGCTGGCAACCGCTGCTTCATCGGCTTTAATCGTGCCTTCGCTTTCACTGACCAGCGACTGCTGGGTGTCGAGCTCCTGGCGAGAAACGAGATTGGTTTTCACCAGCTGCTGATAACGCGCTAAATCGCGACGGGCGTTGGCGAGCGTGGCTTTATCTTTGGCTAACTGACCCTGGGCCTGCGCCAATGCGACCTTGAACTGGCTTGGGTCGATTTCGGCCAGTAAATCACCGGCTTTAACCTGCTGCCCTTCCTGGAAATGAATCGCCATCAGCTGCCCGTCGACCCGGCTTCTGACGGTGACGGTGTTGGCAGCCGTAATGGTGCCCAGGCCGCTTAAATAACGCGGAACGGCTTCACTGGTTGCTGTGGCTGCCTGAACCGGGGCGAGCGTTGCGCCAAAGCGCCCGCCGTGACGCCCGCCACCGGCAGGTGCGCCCGCCGGTTTGGCCGCCGTGGAATCTGAGGTGCTGGAATCACTGCTAAAGTGCCAGATGCCAATCGCGCCTGCGACAACCACCAGTGCGGCCAGCGCAATCCGCCAGCGAATGTTATGACTGCCTTTCATCGTTATACGTGTCTCGTCCTGAATCATTCCACGAAATAATACTAGTTTAGTGATGGAACGCTCAGGAAAAATGGAGGAAATATGAAAGACGGCGGGAATCGTCTGAATCCGCAGCGGCTTTACGAGAAGCCTCGCAAAGCGAAGGCATGAAACGTGGAAAAACGGCCGTTCGTGATAACGTCAGCGGCGTTTAGCGGGGCGCTAAAACAGGAAAGCCCCTCCTGACGAAGGGGCCTTATATAAGGAAAGGGTTATGATGAAGTCAGTCATCATACTGGTGATACTCTTAGTGATTAGCTACCCAGCATACTAAGACACCAGGGGGAGGAGAAATCCTCCCTTACCCTCATTCCTTTACCTTAGGTCGAAAAAACAGCGAAGTCAACGCTTCGTATCAGGCAAAGACCACCTGCGCCCAGCGTGCCAGACCGGCGGTGACCGAACCAAAATCATCGCCACCGGCAATCGGGATGCCCGGAAGCTGCGCGGCCAGCGCTTTCTTAATCAGCGGGGAGCGCGCGCTACCGCCGGTCAGGTAGATAATGTCCGGTTTTTCGCTGCTGTTCTCCAGCGCTAACTGCACCTGCTCAAGGATGCGGGTCAACGGTTGATTCAGCGCCGCTTCCAGCCCATCCTGGGTGATAGCGGTGGCGAGCTCATCGCTGATAAACGGCAGCGTGGTGTTGATAAGTGCGTTTTCGGACAAGGCGATTTTGCTCTCTTCCGCGCTACGCACCAGACGGTAGCTCAGGCGCTGCTGCCACACTTTATACAGCAGGGAGACTTTCTCCGCGTCGCGGGCATCGCGGGCCAGATCGCGCAGCAAACGTCCGTTAGCGGCGCTGTAGAAATCGGTCTGTGCCGGGACATCGTTTATTGCGACGGCATTCCACCACGGTAACAGCGGCAGGGCGATGCCTTTTGCCGTTTCGCCGCCCATACCGAGTAGCGGCATCAGACTTTTGAAGGCCAGCGCGATATCGAGGTCGTTACCGCCGACGCGGCAGCCGCTGTGCCCCAGTAAGCTCTGTTCGCGGTCATGGCGAGCGCGCCACTGCGGCCCCATCAGAAGAACGGAGCAGTCGGTGGTTCCGCCGCCGATATCCACCACCAGAACGCGTTTTTCGTCCGTCAGGGTCGCTTCAAACTCGAGGCCTGCGGCAACCGGCTCATACTGGAATACGACGTCGCGGAAACCCGCGCGTTTCGCGGCGCGTTCAAGAATACCTACCGCCTGGGTATTGGCTTCATCGCCACCCAGCCCCTGGAAGTTGATGGGGCGGCCAATGACCGCCTGATCAAGGCTATCTTCCAGCTGTGACTGCGCCTGCTGGCGAATATGCAGCATCATGGAACAGACTAAATCTTCGAATACCGCGACCTGCTGCGGTTTGAGCCCGCTGGCGCCGAGGAACGATTTCGGCGATTTAACGAAGTAAACTTCTTCAGGATCGGTGATGTATTGTTTGAGTGACGCCAGGCCAAACTGCACGCTGTTGCCAAGGACGTCGATATCTTCATCACGATTGAAGTTGATAGCGCGGCGTAGTAACGCCTGCGTTTCATCGCCGGATGCCGGAACCTGATGGTGGCGATAGAGCCACTCACTCACCGCTTCACGCGTGGGTGCCGATAGCATAGAAGGAAGCAAGGTGCTGCCGTTTTCCATCATCAACATGCGTGGTGCGCCATCTTGCATAACGGCGATGGAACAGTTCGCTGTTCCGTAGTCAAAACCTATAAACACGACAATCATCCCCATGCCAGTGAAGAAAGGGGGGCGACTTTAGCCGAATGTCGGGGTGGCGGCAACTGGAATATGAAAGCAAGGTCTTATGCGCCATTAGACGCTATGCTGTAACCCTCATTGATTCGCAACGCGAGGACTGACGATGTTTGAACTGCCGTGGCTGCCGCCGTATGACTGGCGCTGGATGTTTGATTTTTTGCAGGCGCGCGCCGTGACCGGCATTGAACGTTTTGAGGACGGCAGCTATAGCCGTAGCTGGCGTTGTGGCGCTCATTGTGGACGCATCACCATGACGCCCGATGAGCCGCATCAGGTGCTGCGCGTACATTTGTCCGCGGGGCTGTTACCGGTGGCAGAACAGGCCAAAGCGGCGGTGACCCGGCTGCTGGATTTAACCTGCGACCCCCAGCAGATCCAGCAGGCTTTAGGCCCTCTCGCGGCGGCAAAACCGGGTCTACGCTTGCCCGGTTCAATGGATGTGTTTGAGCAAGGCGTGCGGGCGATTCTGGGCCAACTGGTGAGCGTGGCGATGGCGGCGAAACTGACCGGAAAAGTGGTGGCGCTGTACGGCGAGCCGTTAGCGGATGATGAGGGCGCCTTTGTGTTCCCGACGGCGGAACAGCTCGCCGCGGGCGACCCGCTGGCGCTTAAAGCGCTGGGGATGCCGCTTAAACGTGCAGAAGCATTGATTCATTTTGCGAAGGTCGCCGCTGATGGCGAGCTTTCTTCCACATTGCCTGATGATGTCGACCAGGCGCTGAAAGCGCTTCAGCAGTATCCGGGGATAGGGCGCTGGACGGCGAACTATTTTGCTCTGCGTGCCTGGCAGGCGAAAGATATCTTTTTGCCAGATGACTATTTGATTAAGCAGCGTTTTCCCGGCATGACGCCTGCGCAAATCCGCCGCTATGCCGAACGCTGGCAGCCGTGGCGTTCCTATGCGCTATTACATATCTGGCATTCTTATGCCTGGTCGCCAGAATGAGTGTTTAATGTATAAACGGTGACAATCCCACGCCCGTCATGTTTTGACGCATAGCAGGCGGCATCAGCCTGCACTAACGCTTGTGCCAGATGGGCATTATGTTCATGGATCATCGTAAGCCCGGCGCTGGCGCCGACCCGATGTGCGCGCCCGGCCCAGGTAAATTCGTAGTGGTTTATCGCATCCACCACGCGTTGCGTCGCATGCAGCGCTTGTTCTGTGGTGCAATGGCGCAAAATAAAGCCGAATTCATCCCCGCCGAGACGGGCGAGAATATCGCTGGGTCTGAGTAACGATCGCATCAAGATCGCGATTTCGTATAACAGCGCATCGCCCGCCGCATGGCCCGCGCTGTCGTTGACCGCTTTAAAAAAGTCGAGATCCAGCATAACCAGCGCGTGCGACTGGTGGCTTCCGGGCAGGAGTTTAAGCAGACCTTTGAGCTGGCTTTCAAAATTTGAACGATTGGGCAGACGGGTCAGCGCATCATGCGTGGCGTTATAGCTCAGTTGCCGCAATAGCTTACGTGATTCGGTGACGTCCTGGATGACCAGCACGAAACCGATTCTGACGCCTTCCTGGGTGTTCAGCGGTGTCATGGTGTAGTGAATATCAAAGCGGTCGCCGTGGCGATTTCTCAGCACCTGATCCTGTTCGCTATTATCACCTTGGTTGTCTTCCTGCTGAAGGCCGTTGATGACAAATCCGTCGTTCTCATAGGTGATGTGCAGCACCTGAAGCAGCGGTTTTCCCTGCGCCTGTGCCTGCGTCCAGCCGCTCATTTTTTCGGCGACCGGATTCATAAAAATGATGTTTTGCTGATTGTCGGTACTGACCACGGCTTCATGAATAGACTTCAGGGTGATGTGCAGCCGCTCTTTTTCCTGGAAAAGCGCATCGTTTGCCAGCGTAATGCGCGCCATCAGTTGCTTATTGGCTTCACGGCTTTTTTTCAGATCGTCGATGTCTTCAATCTGCTTAATAAAATACAGCGGCGTCCCGTCATCATTGCGCACCAAAGAGACCACAAGCAGGGCCCAGACGATATCCCCTCTGCGGGTGCAGTAACGTTTTTCCAGCGTATAGGTGTCGATGTCACCGTTGAGCAGCTGGTTAAGCTTATCCAGCTCTTTAGGTAAGTCTTCGTGCCAGGTGACCTGCTGAATGGTCATTTGGTACAACTCATCCTGATGGTAGCCGAGGAAGGTGCTAAGAGCTTTGTTGACCTGTAACCACTGCCCGTGAGTATCGACCACCGCCATGCCGATGGCGGAGTATTCCATGGCATTACGAAAACGGGTTTCGCTTTCAATAATCCGTCGGCGTTCACTTTCGACGGCATGGATGGCGATACTCATTACGCCGGTTGGCAGCAACACCATCAGGAACGGCAGCCCCGGCAGGTCGTTCAGTGCATAGCCGTTAAGCGTGTTCTCAATCATGTGCAGTACCTGCGGGTGCTGCGTGGTTAATGTCAGTACCGTCATGATGGTGACAAGAAAGATCAAGAATGCTTCACAGCGCGGCTGGCGCACGGCGCTCCACATCAGCAAAACCATGATGCAGGTAAACGGCCACGGCAGATAAAGCAGGGAGAGCACGCTGAGTATCAGCGTCACGGCGGCCGTCAGCAGGAAGGGGAGCAGTTCACCTGGACTGCGACGGTAGCGCTTGAAAAACTGCGTATTCAGCAGCAGCCCTAAAGGCACCAACGCCAGCGCGCCGGTAGCTTCGGATAATACCCAGACCAGCAGCGACTGCCATTTCGTCCCCTCGGGGGCCAGCCCGCCAATCAGCGTGCCGCCCAGTAGCGGAGGGATGAGCGCGCTGGCAATCGCCATTCTCGTCCAGTCATGAAGCGTTTGCAGCGGGTCTTCACGCGTAAGCCAGCGACGCATGAGCAGCGCGCCAATCAGGGCTTCAGCCACATTCGTCAGCGGGTAAAGCAGCGTAATGGTCGGAGAATAGAGGCTTGTGGCGCCGACAATCCCCGCAATCCCCGCAAGAGCAATCGCAGGCCACAGGGCGCCGGGAAAACGATAAAAGGCGGCCATCATAATCGCGCTGGGAAACCAGATCGGCGAAAGTTGGCTGGGCTTATGTGAGAGCGTGAAGGAAAACAGGGTGAACAGGAAAATCACACACGCAAGGCCAAACACCCATAGTGCTTTGTGACGCGGTGAACCCAACAGGAGGGCAATACGAGAATTTTCTTTCTTCATTACCACTTTTTTCCGCGACGAAATGCCCCGGCCAGACTGAGAGGTAAACCGATTATGCCGCAATACGTCGCTCCTTTATTGGATCTATCACGCTAATTGACAATAATCGGCAATTGTTAATAGTTCTAATATTTTCAATGTGAATAGAGGTTTACGACTGAAATAAACGTATGCCGATTTAGCGTTTTGTCAGCGGAGATCGACGTATACGACTGGTATCGTCGGCTTGAAATCCCTATAATTGCCGCGTTTGGCGCAGATACATGAGATTATTCGGTAATACTCCCTTGTCTATATTGTGCCGTCCTTCCTTTCATCCAGGTTAATCGGGTCGCAAAATTTATGACTGATAAGTCCCATCAGTGCGTCATTGTAGGCATCGCCGGCGCATCGGCTTCAGGTAAAAGTCTTATTGCTAGTACGTTGTATCGCGAACTTCGCGAGCAGGTCGGTGATGAGCACATTGGTGTTATCCCTGAAGATAGTTACTACAAAGACCAAAGTCACCTGTCCATGGAAGATCGGGTTAAAACCAACTATGACCATCCCAACGCGATGGATCACAGTCTGCTGTTTCAGCATCTCCAGACCCTAAAGCGCGGTACCCCGATAGAACTGCCGGTATACAGCTACGTTGAACATACCCGCATGAAAGAAACCATTCATATCCTGCCAAAAAAGGTGATTATCCTCGAAGGGATCCTGTTGCTGACCGACGCGCGACTGCGCGATGAGATGAACTTCTCGATCTTCGTTGATACTCCCCTGGATATCTGCCTGATGCGCCGCATTAAACGTGATGTTAACGAACGCGGACGCTCAATGGATTCGGTGATGGCGCAGTATCAGAAAACCGTTCGCCCGATGTTCCTGCAGTTTATTGAACCTTCCAAGCAGTACGCCGACATTATCGTGCCACGCGGCGGTAAAAACCGTATCGCCATCGACATTCTGAAAGCGAAAATTAGTCAGTTTTTTGAATAACTCACGTGAATTGTGTAACGTGAAGTCAAAGGCCCTCAACCAGGTGGAAGAGGGCAGGAAGTAAAACAGGAGAAAGATATGCGTCTGTGTGACCGAGATATAGAAGCCTGGCTGGACGACGGGCGACTGTCGATCAACCCGCGCCCACCCGTTGAGCGTATTAATGGCGCTACGGTAGACGTGCGTTTAGGCAATAAATTTCGCACCTTTAGCGGTCATACGGCAGCGTTTATCGATTTAAGCGGCCCGAAGACGGAAGTCAGCGCGGCGCTTGACCGCGTAATGAGCGATGAAATCGTTCTTGCCGAAGGCGATGCTTTCTATCTACATCCCGGTGAGCTGGCGCTGGCGGTCACTCTTGAGTCGGTGACGCTACCGGCGGATTTGGTCGGCTGGCTGGACGGTCGTTCTTCTCTGGCGCGACTGGGTTTAATGGTGCACGTCACCGCACACCGTATTGATCCAGGCTGGTCTGGCTGCATCGTGCTGGAGTTTTATAACTCAGGCAAACTGCCGCTGGCGCTGCGCCCGGGTATGCTGATTGGCGCATTGAGCTTTGAGCCGCTATCCGGCCCGGCTGCGCGTCCTTATAACCGTCGTGAAGATGCGAAATATCGCGATCAGCAGGGCGCGGTTGCCAGTCGTATTGATAAAGACTGACCCGTCGTTAAGCTGATGAGGGTGCCATGAGACGAATATTGACGACGCTGATGATCCTGCTGGTGGTGCTGATTGCCGGCCTGTCATCGCTGGTGTTACTGGTGAATCCAAACGACTTCCGTAGCTATATGGTGAAGCAGGTTGAGGATCGCAGCGGCTATCAACTTCAGCTGGATGGCTCTCTGCGCTGGCACGTCTGGCCACGCTTGAGCATTCTTTCCGGCCGTATGGCGTTGACCGCACCCGGGGCCAGCGAGCCGCTGGTGCGCGCTGACAACATGCGTCTTGATGTTTCGCTGCTGCCGCTGCTGTCACATCAGCTACAGGTGCAGCAGGTGATGCTCAAAGGGGCGGTCATTCAACTTACGCCGCAGACGGAAGCCATTGTTGCGCAGAATGCGCCGGTTGCGCCAAAAGGCACTTCGCTGCCGCAGGACGCACAAGAGCACGGCTGGTCATTTGATATCGCCGGATTGCAGGTGGTGGATAGCGTGCTGGTATTCCAGCATGAGGACGATGAGCAGATAACCGTCCGCGATATTCGTCTGCAAATGGAACAGGATGCGCGTCACCAGGCAACCATAGATTTCTCAGGCCGAATTAATCGCGACCAGCGTGATTTAAATCTTAATATCTCCGCCAATCTCCAGGCCGGGGATTTCCCCCATCATCTGGATGCCGAGCTGTTGCAAATTAGCTGGAAGCTCCAGGGGGCTGACCTTCCCGCGCAGGGGATAAGCGGAAACGGCAGCGTGAACGCGCGCTGGCTGGATGACAGTAAAACGCTCAGCTTCAGCGGCCTTAATCTGACCGCTAATGACAGCACGGTGACGGGCTCGGGCAGCGTCATCCTCAGCGATACGCCCGTCTGGGCGTTGAATCTTCAGTCCGATAAACTCAATCTTGATAATCTGTTGCTGCATTCCGATATTGCCACCGGCACCGGGGCGCAAAAAGCCCAGACGGCGGTCAAACAGCCGCGACCGGTGATTGCCAGCGATACCGATGAACAACCCTACCAGGGATTACTCGGTTTTAACGGCACCCTAATGATGACGGCTAACACGGTCAACTGGCGCGGCATGCCGTTTAGCAATGTGGCCATTGAGGCGGATAACCAGCAAGGCTTGCTGCGTATCTCGCGTCTGGAAGGGGCGCTAGACGGCGGGCAACTTTCTTTACCGGGAACCCTCGATGCTCGTGGTCAAATACCGCAGGCGAAATTCCAGCCGAAGCTTGAGAATGTGCAAATTGGCAGCCTGTTGAAAGCCTTTAATTATCCTATTGAGATGGTCGGCAAGCTGTCCATGGCCGGTGATTTCGCGGGCTCGGTCATTGATGCAAACCGTTTCCGCCGGGACTGGCAGGGTCAGGGCCATATTGAACTCAGAGACGTGCGTACAGAAGGGCTCAATTTTCAGCAGCTGGTTCAACAAGCGGTTGAGCGTAGCTCGGACGTTCGCGGGCAGGATAATTACGATAGCGCCACGCGTCTTGATCTCCTGACCACCGACCTGTCGCTCGACAATGGCGTGATGAGCTTCGACAACATGAAAGGCGAGTCGACCCTGATGGCGCTGACCGGCAAAGGCGCGCTGGATCTGATGAAAGAAGAGGGCGATATGCAGTTTGCCATCCAGGTTATCGGCGGATGGCAGGGGCAAGGTAAGCTGGTGGATGTCCTGAAGTCGACCGCCATTCCTCTGCGCGTCTACGGCAAGTGGAGCGAGCTGAACTACAGCCTTCAGGTGGATCAGGTGCTACGTCGTCATCTGCAAAATGAAGCGAAACGCCGTCTGAACGATTGGGCAGACCGCAATAAAGATTCGCAGAACGGCAAAGATGTGAAGAAGTTTCTCAATCAGCAGTAAGTTAAACCCGGCGGAGTGATGCTCCGCCGGGACTCTCCTTAAACCTCGTAGTCCAGCTCATCCTGCGGTGGCGGAATAATCTGCACCTTCTGAACACGATGACTTTCTACCTGCAATGTTTTCAGCGTCCACGGGCCAATCTGAACTTCTTCTCCCGCTTTGGGAATGCGCTGTAGGTGTTCCATCAACAGTCCAGCAATGGTGTGATATTCGCGCTTATCGTCAAGCGGCAGCGGCACATACTGCACCAAATCTTCTAGCGGCATGTGACCGTTAGCCGTCCAGGTACCGTCGGCGTTGCGCTGAATATCGTGGCGAGCGTCAATTTCTTCCACCTCATTGGGCAGATTACCGGCAATGGTTTCCGTGACGTCACTTAAGGTTACGACACCTTCTACCGAACCAAACTCATCGACCACGAAGGCGAAGTGGGTTCGGGCATTGCGGAATTGCTCAAGCGCCGATAATAACGGCAGCGCTTCAGGAAAGACCAGCGGCTGGCGGAGTAATACGCGCAGATTCAACGGCTCATTGCGTAACGACTGCTGCAATAAATCGTTAATATGCACCACGCCCAGCAGATCTTCATCATCATCGCCGCCGGTGACCACCAGACGGGTATGCTGGTTTTTTTCCAGCAAGGCGCGAACTTCGCTTTCCGGGGCGCTGAGGTCAATATGCTCAATATCGTGGCGCGAGGTCATGATGCTGCTGACCGTACGCTGATTAAGATTCAGCACGCGCTCAATCATGCGGCGCTCCTGCGGGTCAAAAATCTGCTGATTATCCTGATCGACCAACAAAGAAGCGGTGCTTGCATCGAGCTCAGCGTCTTCTTTATTGCCGCTCAACAAGCGCATGACCGCATCAGTGGTGCGGCTGCGCAGCGACTGGTTGGCGCTAAGAAAGCGACGACGGTTAAAGATAGCCAGCTGATTTAAGAACTCAATCATCACCGAGAAACCGATAGCGGCGTACAGATAGCCTTTCGGAATGATGACGCCAAAACCTTCTGCAACAAGGCTAAAGCCAATCATCAGCAGGAAGCTCAGGCACAAAATGACGATTGTGGGATGGCTATTGACGAAGCGGGTTAACGCTTTGCTGGCGAGCAGCATCAGGCTGATAGCAATAATGACCGCTGCCATCATGACCGCCAGATGGTCAACCATACCGACGGCGGTGATCACCGAATCCAGCGAAAACACGGCATCCAGCACCACAATCTGGGTCACCACCGGCCAGAATCGCGCGCCGCGCCGTTGGGTAGGCCCGTCGTGGTCTTTCCCTTCTAAGCGCTCATTGAGTTCAACGGTGGCTTTAAACAGCAAGAAGAAGCCGCCGACCAGCATAATCAGGTCGCGGGCGCTGAAGGTAAAGTCGCCGACGCTAAATAGAGGCTTGGTCAGCGTCACGAGCCAGGAGATAGAGGCTAACAGCAGCAGACGCATGAGCATCGCCAGAATAAGTCCGGTGACGCGCGCGCGGTCGCGCTGGGCAGGTGGGAGCTTTTCAGCCAGGATGGCGATAAACACCAAATTATCAATTCCGAGAACCAGCTCGATGACGACCAGCGTCACGAGTCCCGCCCAAATAGACGGATCGGCAATCCATTCCATACGTTGGTTAAAACCTTATGTTACAAGACTATTTGATCATGGATAAAGCGGCGGCAAATTGCAACGTCTGGCGGTGATTTCTCCGGGTTAAATTAAGGGTATTGTGCAAATACAGTACAGAAAAAATGAAAATATATTATCAATATAAAAATAGGGATGGGTGTTTGTTATTATCTGTCAATATAAAGAAAATCCTAAAAACCATCGGATCATTAATCTTAATATTAATATTAATCTTAAAATTATTTTTTAAGCTTGCCTTACCTTGCCTGCTATTCACTTAGCTGCAACAATTCTTCCGGTACTGAATGGAAGGCATAATTGCGCTTGTCATAAAATAATCATATGGCACGAGCCTTCTTTTAAATATATCCAGGAATAATCCATATTCATTTATGGCACGTTTCTGTTTTTACATAACAATATGATTTTAAGGTGTATTGGTAGCTGAAAGCCAAGGGCGGTAGCGTGTCCGAAGGCGTGAAGCAAAGTCTCGATTATTCTGTCAATAGCCTGCGGATGAATCCAATCTTTTTTAGGATATATGCCAGTTATGTTCGCTGTGAAATAAATGCATGGTGAATGCTCGGGTAATCAAATGGTACGGATTAATTTAATTCGCACAGGATAATTTTTCTGCCAAAGTGATAAATAATCAATGATGAAATCCAAAATAAAATTGATGCCATTATTGGTGTCGGTAAGCTTGATGAGTGGTTGCACTATACTTCCAGGCAGCAATATGTCTACCTACGGAAAAGATGTGATTAAGCAGCAGGATGCTGATTATGACATTGGCCGAATGGTGAATGTTTATCCGCTGACCCCGCGACTGATTGAACAATTACGCCCACGTCCTGACGTCGCGCAACCCAACATGTCGCTGGATCAGGAGTTAAGCAATTACCAGTATCGCGTGGGCCCAGGCGACGTACTGAACGTGACCGTCTGGGATCACCCGGAACTGACCACCCCTGCCGGGCAGTATCGTAGCTCCAGCGATACCGGCAACTGGGTTCAGCCTGACGGGACTATTTTCTATCCTTACATCGGTAAGGTGCAGGTCAAAGGGCGCACGTTGTCCGAAATCCGCCAGACTATCACCCAGCGCCTTGCGGCCTACATTACCGATCCGCAGGTGGATGTTAACGTCGCGGCTTTCCGCTCGCAAAAAGTGTATGTCTCCGGGCAGGTCAATAAATCTGGTCAACAGGCGATCACCAACGTTCCGCTCACCGTACTGGATGCGCTGAATGCCGCAGGTGGCTTAGGCGAGCTTGCCGACTGGCGCAACGTGGTGCTGACGCACGATGGGCGCGAGCAACGTATCTCGGTGCAGGCGCTGATGCAAAATGGCGATCTTAGCCAGAACCGTCTGCTCTATCCTGGCGATATTCTGTTTGTACCGCGCAACGACGACCTGAAAGTGTTCGTGATGGGCGAGGTGAAAAAACAGAGCACGCTCAAAATGGACTTCAGCGGCATGACGCTGACCGAAGCGCTTGGTCAGGCGGAAGGTATCGACCTGACGACCTCGAATGCCAGCGGTATCTTTGTGATCCGTCCAACCAAACAGGGCAACGGCGGCAAGATGGCGAACATCTACCAGCTGGATATGTCTGATGCCACCTCTTTGGTGATGGCGACCAACTTTGTCCTCCAGCCATATGACGTGGTGTACGTCACGACCGCACCGGTTGCTCGCTGGAACCGTCTGATCAACCAACTGTTGCCGACCATCAGTGGCGTTCGCTACATGACCGATTCGGCGAAAGACATTCATACCTGGTAACCGTCATGTTTAACAAAATTCTTGTGGTTTGCGTGGGGAACATTTGCCGTTCCCCGACGGCTGAACGCCTGCTCAGAAATCACCTGCCGTCAGTGACCGTTGAGTCAGCAGGTTTAGGGGCGTTGGTAGGAAAATCTGCGGACGAACGCGCTGCCAGCGTCGCCGCGGCGCATGATATTTCGCTGACAGGTCATTGTGCACGACAGCTCACCGGCAGCATGTGCCGGGAGTATGACCTGATTCTGGTAATGGAAAAACGGCATGTTGCCACCCTGCATGAAATGGCGCCGGAGATGCGCGGCAAAGTCATGCTTTTTGGGCACTGGGATAACGAACGAGAAATTCCCGATCCGTATCGCAAAAGCCGTGAAGCGTTTGAAGCGGTGTTCCAGTTACTCGACAAGTCTGCCAGCCAGTGGGCGCAGGCGTTGAAAGCTCAGCAGGGATAACCATGACAGATAAAATAAAACAGGTAAGTTCACCCGCGTCAGGCGGTGATGAAATTGATATTGGCCGCCTGGTCGGCACCGTGGTGGAAGCGAAGTGGTGGGTGCTGGGTATTACCGCGCTGTTTGCCCTTGGCGCCATTATCTACACGCTGTTTGCGACGCCAATTTACAGCGCCGATGCGCTGGTGCGTATCGAGCAAAATCAGGGCAGCGCGCTGGTGCAGGACATCAGCAATGCGCTGGCCAGCAAGCCACCGGCGTCGGAAGCGGAAATCCAGATGATTACCTCGCGTCTGGTGCTGGGTAAAACCGTGGATGATTTGGACCTCGATATTGCGGTCAGTAAAAATACGCTCCCGATTATTGGCGCTGGCTGGGAAAGGCTGATGGGGCGGCAAAACGAAACGGTGAAGGTCACAACCTTTAACCGTCCAGCCTCAATGGCGGACAGTACCTTTACCCTGGATGTGCTGAGCCCAACGACCTATCGCTTAAGTAATGATGACGGCTTTAGTGCTGAAGGGAAAGTGGGTGAGGGGCTCAATAAAAGCGGCGTTTCTTTATTGGTTGCGGGTATTGCCGCACACGATGGAGCGAGCTTCACGGTCACCAAATACTCGATCCTTGGCATGATCAATACGCTGCAAAATAGCCTGAGCGTAACCGAAGACGGTAAAGATTCCGGCGTGCTGACGCTGAATATGGTCGGCGAAGATAAAGATAAAATTCGCGACATTCTCAACAGTATTGCCCGTAACTACGTTGCCCAAAACGTGGCGCGTAAATCGGAGGAGGCGGCGAAGAGTCTGGAGTTCCTCGAAGTACAGTTGCCGCAGGTGCGAAGCCAGCTTGATGTCGCTGAAAATAAGCTGAACGCCTATCGTCAGCAGAAGGACTCGGTCGACCTGCCGCTCGAAGCTAAGTCGGTGCTCGACTCGATGGTCAATATCGATGCGCAGTTAAACGAGCTGACCTTCCGCGAGGCGGAAATTTCTAAACTTTATACCCGCATCCACCCGGCGTACCGCACGCTGCTGGAAAAACGTCGGGCGCTGGAAGAAGAGAAAGCGAAGCTGAGCCAGCGCGTGACGGCAATGCCGAAAACCCAGCAGGAAATTGTGCGTCTGACGCGTGATGTTGAATCTGGTCAACAGGTCTATATGCAACTGCTGAATAAACAGCAGGAGTTAAAGATCAACAAAGCCAGCACCGTGGGCGATGTGCGTATCGTTGACCCGGCGATTACTCAACCGGGCGTGGTGAAGCCGAAGAAAGCGCTGATTATTCTCGGCAGTATTATTCTCGGTCTGATGCTCTCCATTGTTGGCGTGTTGCTGCGCTCGCTGTTTAATCGCGGTATCGAAAGCCCGCAGGTGCTGGAAGAACACGGCATTAATGTTTACGCCAGCATTCCGCTGTCTGAGTGGCAGAAATCCCACGATAGCGTCAAAAACGTCAACGGCGTCAAACGTTATAAGCAGAGCCAGCTGTTGGCGGTGGGTAACCCGACCGATTTGGCGATAGAGGCTATTCGCAGCCTGCGCACCAGTCTGCATTTCGCCATGATGCAGGCCGAAAACAACGTGCTGATGATGACTGGCGTCAGCCCGTCAATTGGTAAAACGTTTGTCTGTGCCAACCTGGCGGCGGTTATCAGCCAGACCCATAAGCGGGTGCTGATGATCGACTGCGATATGCGTAAAGGCTATTCCCATGAACTGCTCGGGGCGAGCAATGAAAGCGGCCTGTCTGAGGTGCTGGTGGGGAAAGCGACTATTGAGAGCAGCGCAAAACGCACGTCGATTGCCAATTTTGACCTTATCCCCCGCGGGCAGATCCCGCCGAATCCATCGGAACTGTTGATGAGCGAACGCTTTAGCGAACTGCTTAAGTGGGCTTCAGCGAACTATGACCTGGTGCTTCTTGATACCCCACCAATTCTGGCCGTGACCGATGCCGCCATCGTTGGCCGCCATGCGGGAACCGCGCTGATGGTGACGCGTTATGCGGTGAACACGCTTAAAGAGGTAGAGACCAGCCTCAGCCGCTTTGAGCAGAACGGTATCGCAGTGAAAGGGGTGATCCTGAACTCTATCTTCCGTCGCGCGACCGGTTATCAGGATTACGGCTATTACGAATACGAATACCAGTCGGATTCGAAATAAGGCCAAACCGCCCCTCACCCCGGCCCTCTCCCCAAAGGGGCGAGGGAGAAAAACCGATTACCTTTCAGCTTTCGAGCACTAAACGGTCCCCTCGCCCCTTTGGGGAGAGGGTTAGGGTGAGGGGAGACCTCACGCTCAATTGCTTATTCGGAGACACCTAATGACAACAAACAATCCGTTGATCTCCATCTATATGCCGACCTGGAATCGACAGCAGTTGGCCATTCGCGCCATTAAATCGGTCCTGCGGCAGGATTATCCTCATTGGGAAATGATCATCGTTGACGATTGCTCCAGCAGCTTCGAACAACTCCAGCAATACATTGACGACCTCGACGATGACCGCGTGCACTACACCCGTAATGATTTCAATTCGGGGGCTTGCGCGGTACGCAACCAGGCCATTTTGCGCGCCCGTGGGCAGTTTATCACCGGCATTGACGACGACGACGAATGGACACCCAATCGCCTGTCTGTGTTTCTTGCACATCAACACCATCTGAACAATCACGCGTTTTTATACGCCAATGATTATGTCTGCGAAGGCGAGGTCTACTCACAGCCGGCAAGCCTGCCGCTTTACCCGAAGTCGCCGTTTTCGCGCGCCCTGTTCTACAAACGCAATATCGTGGGTAATCAGGTGTTCAGCTGGGCGTGGCGCTTTAAAGAGAGCCTGTTTGATACCGAGCTGAAAGCGGCGCAGGACTATGACATTTTTCTGCGCATGGTGGTGGCCTACGGGGAGCCGTGGAAAATTGACGCGGCAACGCAAATTTTGCACATCAACCACGGCGAAATGCAGATCACCTCATCACCGAAGAAATTCTCCGGCTATTTCAGCTTTTATCGCAAACACAAAGCCAAATTTGACCGTGCCAGCAAGAAGTACCAGCTGTACACGCTCTATCAGATCCGCAATAAGCACATGACCTGGAAAACGTTCCTGACGTTGATGTCGGTACGAAACGGTAAACGCTGGGTGGATGGATTACGGAGTAAATGATGCTGCTGGAAGATTTACGCGCCAATAGCTGGAGCCTGCGTCCCTGCTGCATGGTCACGGCCTATCGTATTGCCCATTTCTGCTCGGTGTGGCGCAAAAAAAATGTGTTGAACAATCTGTGGGCAGCGCCGGTGCTGGTGCTGTACCGCATTATCACCGAATGCTTTTTCGGCTATGAAATTCAGGCGGCGGCGACCATTGGCCGACGCTTTACCATCCATCACGGCTACGCGGTGGTTATCAATAAGAACGTCGTGGCGGGCGATGACCTGACCATTCGCCACGGCATCACCTTGGGCAACCGTGGCCCGAATAGCCTCGAATGCCCGACGCTTGGCAACAACGTTGAACTGGGGGCGAACGTGGTGATTATCGGCGGCGTGAAGGTGGGAAATCACGTCACGGTCGGTGCGGGTAGCGTCGTGCTGGATGATGTTCCTGATAACGCGCTGGTGGTAGGAGAGAAAGCGCGAGTGAAGGTAATTAAATGAATATTCTACAATTTAACGTCCGTCTTGCCGAAGGCGGTGCTGCGGGCGTGGCGCTGGATTTGCACCAGCGCGCGCTGCGTCAGGGGATGAACTCGACCTTTATCTACGGTTACGGTAAGGGCGGTAAGAAAAGCGTCAGCCACGACCGTTATCCGCAGGTGGTGAAGCAGACCGCACGGTTGACGTCGATGGCAAATCTGGCGCTGTTTCGCCTGTTCAACCGCGATCTGTTTGGCAACCTGAATAATCTTTACCGCCAGGTCACCCGCCTTGAGGGGCCAGCGGTGCTGCACTTTCATGTGATGCACAGCTACTGGCTCAATCTTGCCGATGTGGTCAATTTCTGTGAACGCGTGAAGGCACATAAAAGCGATGTCACCTTTGTCTGGACGCTACACGATCACTGGAGCGTCACAGGGCGCTGCGCCTTTTTAGACGGCTGTGAAGGCTGGAAAAACCACTGCCAGAAATGCCCAACCTTGAGCAATTACCCGCCGGTGAAAGTGGACAGGGCGCACAGTTTAGTCGATGAAAAACGTTTTCTTTTCCGTCAGATGCTGGCGCTAGGCTGCCAGTTTATCTCGCCAAGCCAGCACGTTGCGGATGCTTTCAACAGCCTTTACGGCGTCGGCCGGTGCCAGATTATCAACAACGGGATCGATGTGGCGACCGAGGCCATTCTGGCGGAACTGCTACCTGTCAAGGTGACGGCAGCCCGGCCTAAAATTGCCGTGGTGGCGCACGACCTGCGCTATGACGGCAAAACGAATCAGCAACTGGTGCGCGATATCATCGCCCTGGGCGACAAAGTCGAAGTACATACCTTCGGCAAGTTCTCGCCTTTTGAGGCAGACAACGTGGTCAACCACGGTTTCCTGACCGATAAGCACCAACTTATGAGTGAACTTAACTCGCTAGATGCGTTGCTGTTTTCTTCCCGCGTCGATAACTACCCGCTGATCCTCTGCGAGGCGCTGTCGATTGGCGTACCGGTGATTGCGACCCATAGCGAGGCGGCGAAGGAAGTGCTGGAAAAATCGGGCGGATGTACGGTTGATAACGCCGATGTGCTGACCCTGGTACAGCGCTCAAAAGAGGACATCGCGCAGGCGATATTTGGCACCACGCTTGAAAATTTCAGCGCGCGTAGCCGCAAAGCATACAGTGGGCAACAGATGCTGGAGGAATATGTCTCGTTCTATCAGAATCTGTAGCTATTTGCTGCTGCCGTTAATCTATCTGCTGGTTAACGTGAAACTGGCCCAGCTTGGCGAGAGTTTCCCGATCACTATCGTGACGTTCCTGCCGCTGCTGCTGTTGCTGTTTGTTGAACGCATCAACCTGAAAAAGCTAATGATTGCGCTCGGTCTGGGTGTCGGGCTCACGCTGTTTAACTACGTGTTCGGTCAGTCGCTTGACCCCGGTAAATACGTCACCTCGACGATGCTGTTTGTCTACATCGTGATTATCATTGGTATGGTCTGGAGCATTCGCTTCAAAACAATTTCACCGCATAATCACCGTAAGATCCTTCGCTTCTTCTACGTGGTGATCACCATTATCGTGCTGCTGGCCGCTCTTGAAATGGCCCAGATTATTCTGTTCGGCGGCAGTAGTCTGATTGAGATAATTTCGAAATATCTTATATACAGCAATAGCTATGTTCTGAACTTTATCAAGTTCGGCGGCAAGCGTACTACCGCACTCTATTTTGAACCGGCATTCTTCGCTCTGGCATTAATCTCAATTTGGCTTTGCATCAAACAGTTTGGTATCAAAACCCCAAAGTCTGATGCTATGATTCTGGCAGGGATAATTCTTTCTGGTTCGTTCTCTGGAGTGATGACATTTATTCTGTTTTATCTTCTGGAATGGGCGTTTCAGTATTTGAATAAAGAGGCGATTAAGAAGAAATTACCGCTGGCTATTATTTCTCTGGCCGTTTTTATGGTCGGCCTAGTATTCGCCTTCCCGTATATCGCAACGCGTCTTGGCGATTTGGGAACTGAAGGCTCATCCTCATATTACCGAATTATTGGGCCGCTGGTGATGGTCGGTTATTCATTAAGCAGCGTTGATGGGGTGATTCGTTTTGGTTCTCTTTACGAATATGTTGCATCATTCGGAATATTTAACGGTGCGGATGTCGGAAAAACCATAGACAATGGTCTGTATCTGTTAATGATTTATTTTTCATGGTTTGCCGTAATATTGACCGCCGGATATTTGTATTACGTCTTTAAGCTGTTTATTAACGCTTTTGGGAATAATCGTAATTTCGCCGTGCAGTTGTATCTTTTTACGCCGATATCATTATTTTTTACCGGTTCGATATTTAGCCCGGAATATGCATTTTTAATTGTTTGTCCATTTATTCTGCGTAAAGCACTGAATATTGCCGACAGCAGATGAGGTGAAACATGTTGTTAAGCGTGATTACCGTAGCCTTTCGTAACTATGAAGGAGTGGTGAAAACCTGGCGTTCACTGGCGCATCTGGCGGCCGATCCCAGCCTGAGCTTTGAGTGGATCGTGGTTGACGGCGGTTCAGAAGACGGTACGGCGGAATTTCTCGAAAAACGTAATGGACAGTACCAGTTACGTTACGTCAGCGAACCCGACAAGGGGCTGTACGACGCAATGAATAAAGGCATTCGCATGGCGCAGGGGAAGTTTGTTCTGTTCCTCAATTCCGGTGACAGCTTCCACCCGGACGTCGCGCAGTTTGTCCGTAAGTTACGTGGTCAGAAAGATGATGCCATGTTCCTCGGTGACGCGATGCTGGACTTTGGCGATGGCAACCAGATTCGCCGTAGCGCCAAGCAGGGCTGGTATATTTATCACAGCCTGCCAGCCAGCCATCAGGCTATTTTCTTCCCGCTGCGTGGGCTGAAAGATTATCCCTATGATGTGCAATATCGGGTTTCATCGGATTATGCGTTAACGGCTCGAATGTATAAGTCGGGTTATCGCTTTAAACGCATTAAAGGTCTGGTCTCCGAATTTTCGATGGGTGGCGTGTCAACCACCAATAATCTGCAATTGTGTCAGGATGCCAAAAAAGTGCAGCAGGAAATATTACGCATGCCAGCGCTGCTGACGGAATTATCTTATTTATTACGCCTGCGCACTACCGGTAAAACCAAGGCGCTATATAACAAAGCGTAAGGAAATACGATGCAGGAATTATCAGGTTTTACAGTACCTAAAGGATTTCGTGGCGCCGGTGGGATTAAAGTCCAGTTATGGTGGGCGGTACAGGCCACGTTATTTGCCTGGTCACCACAAATACTTTACCGCTGGCGTGCATTTTTATTACGCCTGTTTGGCGCAAAAATAGGAAAAAACGTAGTTATTCGCCCGTCGGTAAAAATCACTTATCCATGGAAGTTGACGATGGGTGATTATGCCTGGGTAGGCGATGACGCAGTCTTATATAACCTGGGGGAGATTACCCTCGGCGCAAATTCCGTGGTGTCGCAAAAGTGTTATTTGTGCACCGGCAGCCACGATTATCAGAGCGCCCATTTTGATATTAATGCCGCACCGATTGTGGTCGGTGAAAAATGCTGGTTAGCCACCGATGTTTTTGTTGCACCCGGCATCACGATTGGCGACGGCACGATTGTAGGTGCCCGCAGCAGCGTTTTTAAATCGCTACCGGCAAACAGCGTTTGCCGTGGCAATCCCGCAGTGGTTACGCGTGAACGCGTAGAGAAAGTGACTCCCTAAACGGGACTATTTGAGGAAAATATAATGTCGAAAGTCGCACTTATTACCGGCGTAACGGGGCAGGATGGTTCATACCTGGCAGAGCTCTTGCTGGAAAAAGGCTATGAAGTTCACGGGATCAAGCGCCGTGCTTCTTCTTTTAATACCGAACGTGTCGATCACATCTATCAGGATCCGCACAGCAGCAACCCGAAATTTCACCTGCACTATGGCGATTTGACCGACAGCTCCAACCTGACGCGTATCCTGCAAGAAGTGCAGCCGGATGAAGTCTACAACCTCGGTGCCATGAGCCACGTGGCCGTATCGTTTGAATCCCCGGAATATACCGCCGATGTGGATGCGATGGGCACGCTGCGTCTGCTGGAAGCTATCCGCTTCTTAGGTCTGGAGAAGAAAACCCGCTTCTATCAGGCATCTACCTCAGAGCTGTACGGTCTGGTACAGGAAATTCCGCAAAAAGAGACCACGCCGTTCTATCCACGCTCGCCGTATGCGGTCGCCAAACTGTATGCCTACTGGATAACCGTCAACTACCGTGAGTCCTACGGCATGTATGCCTGTAACGGTATCCTGTTCAACCACGAATCCCCGCGCCGTGGCGAAACCTTCGTCACCCGTAAAATCACCCGTGCGATTGCCAATATCGCTCAGGGTCTGGAGAAGTGCCTGTATCTGGGCAACATGGACTCCCTGCGTGACTGGGGCCATGCCAAAGATTACGTGAAAATGCAGTGGATGATGCTGCAACAGGAGAAGCCGGAAGATTTCGTTATCGCCACCGGCGTGCAGTACTCCGTGCGTCAGTTCGTTGAAATGGCAGCGGCTCAGCTCGGTATCAAACTGCGCTTTGAAGGCACCGGCGTGGAAGAGAAGGGCATTGTCGTTTCCGTGACCGGTCATGATGCGCCGGGCGTGAAGCCGGGTGATGTGATGGTTGCCGTCGATCCGCGCTACTTCCGTCCTGCTGAAGTGGAAACTCTGCTCGGTGATCCAACCAAGGCGCACGAAAAACTGGGCTGGAAGCCGGAAATTACGCTGCAGGAGATGGTGTCCGAAATGGTTGCCAACGACCTGGAAGCGGCTAAGAAACATTCATTGCTGAAATCCCACGGTTACGAAGTGGCGATCGCACTGGAGTCTTAAGTTATGACCCGACAACGTATTTTTGTGGCGGGCCACCGGGGAATGGTGGGCTCCGCCATCGTAAGGCAGCTTGAGCAGCGCGGCGATGTCGACTTAGTCGTGCGTAACCGCAGCGAGCTTAACCTGCTGGATAGCCGCGAGGTGAATGAATTTTTCGCGCGCGAAAATATCGACCAGGTGTATCTGGCGGCGGCGAAGGTGGGCGGCATTGTTGCCAATAACACCTTCCCGGCGGATTTCATCTACGAAAACATGATGATTGAGAGCAACATCATTCACGCGGCACATAGCCACAACGTGAACAAGCTGTTGTTCCTCGGTTCATCGTGTATTTATCCGAAGATGGCCAACCAGCCGATGCATGAAAGCGAACTGCTGCAGGGCACGCTGGAACCGACCAATGAGCCATACGCGATCGCCAAAATCGCTGGGATCAAACTGTGCGAGTCCTATAACCGTCAGCATAACCGTGACTACCGTTCGGTCATGCCGACCAACCTGTACGGGCCAAACGACAACTTCCACCCGAGCAATTCACACGTGATACCGGCGCTCTTACGCCGCTTCCACGAGGCGGCACAGCAAAATGCGGCCGACGTGGTGGTGTGGGGCAGCGGTACGCCGATGCGCGAATTTCTGCACGTGGATGATATGGCGGCGGCCAGCATTCATGTGATGGAACTGGATCGTAGCGTCTGGCTTGAGAATACGCAGCCGATGCTGTCGCACATCAACGTCGGTACCGGCGTTGACTGCACCATTCGGGAGCTGGCGCAGACGCTGGCGAAGGTTGTCGGATTTACCGGTCGGGTAGTCTTTGATGCCACTAAACCGGACGGCACGCCGCGCAAACTGCTCGATGTCTCGCGCCTGCATCAGTTGGGCTGGTATCACGAAATTTCGCTGGAAGCCGGCCTTGCCAGCACCTACCAGTGGTTTTTAGAAAACCAGCAACGCTTTCGGGGGTAACCGATGTTTCTGAGCCAGCAAGCCTTTGCCACCGTGGTGGAATCGACCCCGCTTATCTCCATCGATTTGATCGTGGAGAACGAGGAGGGCGAGATCCTGTTTGGCAAACGCACCAACCGCCCCGCCCAGGGATTCTGGTTTGTCCCAGGTGGGCGAGTACAAAAAGATGAATCGCTGGCCGACGCGTTTGCCCGCCTGACCGAAGCTGAACTGGGGCTGAGCCTGCCGATCACGGCAGGCCAATTCCACGGCGTCTGGCAGCATTTTTATGACGATAACTTCTCCGGTGAGAACTTTTCGACTCACTACATTGTGCTGGCGTTCCGCGTGCAGGTGAAGGCTGAAGCCCTCGCGCTGCCGACGGAGCAGCACAATGATTATCGTTGGCTGAGTCCGAAAATACTGCTTGATGATGATGCCGTTCACGACAACAGCCGTAACTACTTCCGGGTGGAAAAAATGGCCGAGGTGCCGGGCTTATGAAAATCCTGGTATACGGCATTAACTACTCACCTGAACTGACCGGGATTGGCAAATATACCGGTGAAATGGTGGAGTGGATGACGCAGCAGGGGCACGAGGTACGGGTGATTACCGCACCGCCGTACTACCCGGAGTGGCAGGTTGGCGTGAACTACTCGGCCTGGCGCTATCGTCGGGAAGAGGGGACCGCCACGGTATGGCGCTGCCCGCTGTACGTGCCGAAACAACCGTCGACCATCAAACGTCTGCTTCACCTCGGCAGCTTTGCGCTAAGCAGCTTCTTCCCGCTAATGGCGCAGCGCAGCTGGAAACCCGATCGCATTATCGGCGTGGTGCCGACGCTGTTTTGCACCCCAGGAATGCGCCTGCTGGCGAAACTCTCCGGTTCGCGAACGCTGCTGCATATTCAGGATTATGAAGTGGATGCCATGCTCGGCCTGGGAATGGCCGGGAAAGGCAAGTCTGGCAGCGTGGCGAAGCTGGCGAGCGCCTTTGAGCGCAGCGCTTTGCACAACGTGGATAACGTTTCGACCATTTCCCGATCCATGATGAAAAAAGCGTGTGAAAAAGGGGTGCCAAAGGAGAAGGTCATCTTCTTCCCGAACTGGTCGGAAGTTTCCCGTTTCCGTGAGGTGCCGGAAACTCTGGTCATCGCGCTACGCCAGCGCCTGGGATTGCCAGACGACCGCAAACTGATTCTTTACTCCGGCAATATCGGGGAAAAACAGGGGCTGGAGAGCGTGATTGATGCCGCCGACCAGCTCCGCCAGGAGCCGTGGCTATTTATGATTGTCGGCCAGGGCGGCGGTAAAGCGCGGCTGGAAAAAATGGCCGCCGAACGCGGTCTGGATAACGTGAAATTCCTGCCGCTGCAATCGTATGAAGATTTGCCCGCGCTGCTCGCGCTGGGCGATTGCCACCTGGTGATTCAAAAGCGCGGCGCGGCGGATGCCGTCTTACCTTCCAAACTGACCAATATTCTGGCGGTCGGCGGCAACGCGGTGATTACCGCAGAAGCCGAAACCGAGCTGGGTCAGCTATGTCAGGACAATCCGGGTATTGCGGTTTGCGTAACGCCTGAATCGGTTCCGTCGCTGGTGGAAGGCATTGAACGCGCGTTGATGATGCCAAAACAGAATGTTATCGCCCGCGCATGGGCCGAACGCACGCTCGATAAAGAGCATGTTCTCATGCAGTTTATGACAGATATTCGGGGTTAAACGATGAGTCAATCTACGCTTTTCCCGGTCGTGATGGCCGGAGGGTCGGGCAGCCGCCTGTGGCCGTTGTCCCGAGTGCTTTACCCAAAACAGTTCCTCTGCCTGAAAGGGGATTTAACCATGCTGCAGGCGACGGTGAATCGTCTGGAGGGCGTGAAGTGCGCAAGCCCGGTGGTTATCTGTAACGAAGAACACCGTTTTATCGTCGCCGAGCAGCTGCGTCAGCTTAACAAGCTGACGGAAAACATCATTCTTGAACCCGCGGGGCGTAATACCGCACCGGCGATTGCGCTGGCGGCCCTTGCCGCGAAACGACGTGAACCGGATAACGACCCGTTAATGCTGGTGCTGGCGGCAGATCACGTCATTCAGAATGAAGAAGCCTTCCGCGCTGCGGTACGTGAGGCCACGCCCTATGCCGAAAGCGGCAAGCTGGTGACCTTCGGTATCGTGCCATCGGTGCCTGAAACCGGCTACGGCTACATTCGTCGCGGTACAGTCAGTCCCGGCGTTGACGACACGCTGGCGTTTGAAGTGGCGCAGTTTGTTGAAAAACCGAATCTCGATACCGCTCAGGCCTACGTGGCCTGCGGGGAATATTACTGGAACAGCGGTATGTTCTTGTTCCGTGCGGGCCGTTATCTGGAAGAGCTGGGCAAATATCGCCCGGATATTCTCAGCGCCTGTGAAAAGGCGATGGACATCACCGACCCGGATCTCGATTTTATCCGCGTTAACGAAGCCGCGTTTATGAGCTGCCCGGATGAGTCTATCGACTACGCGGTTATGGAGCAGACCCATGACGCCGTCGTGGTTCCTATGGACGCAGGCTGGAGCGACGTGGGTTCGTGGTCATCACTTTGGGAAATTAGCCAGCATACGGCGGAAGGTAACGTCCACCACGGTGATGTTATCAGCCATAAAACCGAGAACAGCTACGTGTATGCCGAATCGGGATTGGTGACCACCGTCGGGGTAAAGGATCTGGTGGTGGTGCAAACCAAAGACGCGGTGCTTATCGCCGATCGCAACGCGGTGCAGGACGTCAAAAAGGTGGTCGAGAAGATTAAAGCCGACGGTCGTCATGAACACCATATTCACCGGGAAGTTTATCGCCCGTGGGGCAAGTATGACTCCATCGATGCGGGCGATCGTTATCAGGTGAAGCGCATCACCGTGAAACCGGGCGAAGGGCTGTCACTGCAAATGCATCACCACCGAGCCGAGCACTGGATTGTGGTGGCCGGTACCGCCAAAGTCACCCTTAATGATGAAATCAAACTGCTGGGTGAAAACGAATCTATCTATATTCCGCTCGGCGTCACCCACTGTCTGGAAAACCCGGGGAAAATCCCGCTCGACCTGATTGAGGTGCGTTCCGGCACTTATCTGGAAGAGGACGATGTGGTGCGATTCGCCGACCGTTATGGCCGCGTGTAGCGCCGATCCGGCAAATTGTCGACTCGGTAGGTGAAATAAGCAAAGCACCCACCGGCAAATCATAAAACGTTAAAAATTGGCCGTCATGGTCAGGGCCAACTGTTGCCTGAAGAAAGGTAAAAAACATGAATAAGTTAACCTGTTTTAAAGCCTACGATATTCGCGGCAAGCTGGGCGATGAGCTCAATGAAGATATTGCGTGGCGCATTGGCCGCGCTTACGGCGAATACCTGAAACCGAAAACCATTGTGCTGGGGGGCGATGTGCGCCTGACCAGTAAAGCGCTGAAAATGGCGCTGGCGCGTGGCCTGCGCGACGCGGGCGTCGACGTGCTGGATATCGGGCTTTCCGGCACCGAAGAGATCTACTTTGCCACCTTCCACCTTGGCGTAGACGGTGGCATTGAAGTGACCGCCAGCCATAATCCGATGGATTACAACGGCATGAAGCTGGTGCGTGAAGGCGCACGTCCTATCAGCGGCGATACCGGCCTGCGAGATATCCAACGCCTGGCGGAGGCCAATGACTTCCCGCCGGTCAGTGAAGACCAGCGCGGCAGCTATCAGCAAATCAACTTACAGGATGCCTACATCCAGCACCTACTGGGCTATATCGACGTCAAAAACCTGACGCCGCTGAAGCTGGTGGTGAACTCCGGTAACGGTGCCGCTGGCCCGGTGATTGATGCGCTGGAAGCGCGCTTCAAGGCGCTGAACGTGCCGGTGAGCTTGATTAAAGTCCATAACACCCCGGACGGCACGTTCCCGCACGGTATTCCTAATCCGCTGCTGCCGGAGTGCCGCGATGACACCCGCAATGCGGTTATCGAACACGGTGCCGATATGGGTATCGCCTTTGACGGCGATTTTGACCGCTGCTTCCTGTTTGACGAAAAAGGCCAGTTTATTGAGGGCTACTACATTGTGGGCCTGCTGGCAGAAGCCTTCCTTGAGAAGAATCCGGGCGCGCGCATTATTCATGACCCGCGCCTGTCCTGGAATACCGTCGATGTCGTCACCGCGGCGGGAGGCACCCCCGTTATGTCAAAAACCGGGCATGCGTTTATTAAAGAACGTATGCGCCAGGACGACGCGGTCTATGGCGGCGAGATGAGCGCCCATCACTACTTCCGCGATTTTGCCTACTGCGACAGCGGCATGATCCCGTGGCTACTGGTGAGCGAACTGCTGTGCCTGAAGGGGAAAACGCTGGGTGAACTGGTGCGCGACCGCATGGCGGCGTTTCCGGCGAGCGGGGAAATCAACAGCACGCTGGCCGAGCCGTCGGCGGCGATTGCCCGCGTTGAAGCCCATTTTGCCGGTAGCGCGCTGGAGATTGACCGCACCGATGGCATCAGCCTGGCGTTTGCCGACTGGCGCTTCAACCTGCGCTCATCGAACACCGAACCGGTGGTGCGCCTGAACGTGGAATCGCGCGGGAATTCGCCGCTGATGCAGGCGCGAACGCAGGACATTCTGGCGTTGCTTAATCAGTAAATATTGCCTCGCCCCCTCACCCCGGCCCTCTCCCCGAAGGGGAGAGGGAGAAAACCGAGCCGCGTTTTACCTCAGAAGTGAGGGCTAGCGCCGGACGGTCCCCTCGCCCCTTTGGGGAGAGGGTTAGGGTGAGGGGGCAGGAAAAAACCACACAATAGGACCAACGATGACGACTCTAAAAAAGCGCGAGCGAGCCAAAACGAATGCATCGTTAATCTCAATGGTGCAGCGTTTTTCAGACATCACCATCATGCTGGGTGGTCTGTGGCTGGTGTGTCAGGCCATCGCGCTGCCGTTTTTGTACCTGCATTTGCTGATGGCGCTGGTCACGCTGGCGGTATTCCAGATGATAGGCGGCATTACCGACTTCTACCGTTCGTGGCGCGGGGTACGGATAACCACCGAACTGTTGCTGCTGTTGCAAAACTGGACGCTGAGCCTGGTCTTTGCCGCCGGTTTGCTGGCGTTTAACGATGACTTTAGTACTCACTTCGGTATCTGGCTGGCGTGGTATCTGCTCAGCACCGTCGGTATGCTCGCCAGCCGAATCTTTATCCGTTATGGCGCGGGGGTACTGCGTCATCGTGGGTATAACACTCGCTACGTTGCGGTCGCCGGCGATATGCCGGAAGGGCAGGAGCTACTGGATAGCTTCCGCAATCAGCCGTGGCTAGGGTACGAAGTGGTTGGCAGCTATTACGATGCGAAACCGGGCGGCGTGAATGCGGATTGGATGGGGAATTTCGAACAACTGCGCGATGACGCTCGCGCGGGCAAAATCCACAACGTCTATATCTCCATGGCAATGCAGGAAGAAAGTGAGATTAAAGCGCTGGTGCGCTCGCTTGCCGACACCACCTGTTCAGTACTGCTAATTCCAGATGTGTTCACCTTCAATATCCTGCATTCGCGGGTAGAAGTAGTCAACGGCATTCCGGTCGTTCCGCTGTATGACACGCCGCTTTCTGGAGTCAATCGCCTGATTAAAAGGCTGGAAGATATTGTGCTGGCGTTGTGCATTTTGCTGCTGATCTCACCGGCGCTGTGCTGCATTGCGTTGGCGGTCAAAATCAGTTCGCCAGGGCCGATTATTTTCCGTCAAACCCGCTACGGCATGGACGGTAAGCCCATCAAAGTGTGGAAGTTTCGTTCCATGAAGGTGATGGAGAATGACGGCGTCGTGACGCAGGCCACCCAGAACGATCCGCGCGTCACCCGCGTGGGTAACTTCTTACGCCGCACATCGCTCGATGAGCTACCGCAGTTCATTAACGTGCTCACCGGCGGCATGTCGATAGTCGGCCCGCGTCCCCACGCGGTGGCGCACAACGAGCAGTATCGTCAGCTGATTGAAGGCTACATGCTGCGCCACAAAGTGAAACCCGGCATTACCGGCTGGGCGCAAATCAACGGCTGGCGCGGTGAAACCGACACGCTGGAAAAAATGGAAAAACGCATCGAGTTCGATCTCGAGTACATCCGCGAATGGAGCCTGTGGCTCGATATCCGAATCGTTTTCCTGACGGTATTCAAAGGCTTTGTCAACAAAGCAGCCTATTGAGGAATTGACATGGGCCTGAGAGAAAAAACCATCAGCGGTGCGAAGTGGTCGGCGATGGCGACGATAGTGATTATTGGACTGGGGCTGGCGCAAATGACCGTGCTGGCACGCCTGTTCGACGGTCATCAGTTCGGCCTGTTGACCGTGTCGCTGGTGATTATTGCGCTGGCGGATACGCTGTCGGACTTTGGCATTGCCAACTCAATTATTCAGCGCAAGCAAATCAGCCAGCTGGAGCTGACTACGCTCTACTGGCTTAATGTGGGGCTGGGATTGGTGGTCTGTGTCGCCGTTTATCTGCTGAGCGACACCATTGCCAACGTCCTGCACAACCCGGATTTAGCGCCGCTTATCAAAACGTTATCGCTGGCATTTGTGCTGATTCCCCACGGTCAGCAGTTCCGTGCGCTGATGCAAAAGGAGCTGGAGTTCAACAAAATCGGCTCGATTGAAACCGCCGCCGTGCTGTCGGGGTTCACTTTTACGGTGATAAGCGCATGGTACTGGCCGCTGGCGATGACGGCTATTCTGGGTTATCTGGTCAATAGTGCGGTGCGTACGCTGCTGTTCGGCTATTTTGGCCGCAAAATCTACCGTCCGGGACTGCATTTCTCGCTCGCTACCGTGGTGCCTAACCTGCGTTTTGGTGCCTGGCTGACCGCTGACAGTATCGTTAACTACATCAATACCAATCTCTCAACGCTCACGCTGGCGCGCATTCTCGGGGCGAGCGTCGCCGGGGGATATAACCTCGCCTATAACGTGGCCGTCGTGCCGCCGATGAAACTCAACCCGATTATTACCCGCGTGCTGTTCCCGGCGTTTGCCAAGATTCAGGACGATACCGACAAACTCCGGGTGAATTTTTATAAGCTGCTGTCGGTAGTGGGAATTATTAACTTCCCGGCGCTGCTGGGGCTGATGGTGGTCAGCAATAACTTTGTACCGTTGGTGTTTGGTGAAAAATGGCTGCACATCGTGCCTATCCTGCAACTGCTGTGCGTGGTGGGGCTGTTGCGTTCGGTCGGTAATCCGATTGGCTCGTTGCTGATGGCGAAGGCGCGTGTCGATATCAGCTTTAAATTCAACGTATTTAAAACCTTCCTGTTTATTCCGGCGGTGATTATCGGTGGCCAGCTTGGTGGAGCGATTGGCGTCACGCTGGGTTTCCTGCTGGTGCAGATCATCAACACCATTCTCAGCTACTTCGTGATGATTAAACCGATTCTGGGCCCAAGCTATCGCGACTATCTGCTGAGCCTCTGGCTGCCACTGCGACTGTCGCTGCCGACGCTGGTGGTGAGCTATGCCGTAGGGCGGCTGCTTGAAGGCAGCGTCTCGCTGTCACTGCTATTGGCATTACAGGTGCTGACGGGCGTGGTCAGTTTTGCGCTGGTAGTGTTGCTGTCCCGCAATAGCCTGTTGATTGAACTTAAAAAAACGCTCTGTCGGAGCCAGAAACTGAAGATGTTATTACGTGTTTCTGAATAACCGTTGATGTAGGCCCGATAAGCGTAGCGCCCTCAGGCAACCCGGCGCAGATTGCCGGATGGCGGCGTTGCCTTATCCGACCTACGTTCGACAATGACGCATTTTTGAATGATTTGCTTGAACCCCTTTTGATGAGGCCATGATGAAATTATTAATTTTAGGCAACCACACCTGCGGCAACCGTGGCGACAGCGCCATTATGCGTGGACTGCTGGATGCGATTGTTCGCCAGCAACCGGATGTTGAAATGGATGTGATGAGCCGTTTCCCGACCAGTTCTTCCTGGTTGCAGGGGCGTGAAATAATGGCCGATCCGCTGTATCAGTTAAGCCAGAAGCAACAAGCGGCACCGGGCGTGAGCGGTCGCGTGAAGAAAGTATTACGTCGTCGCTTCCAGCACAAAATCTTGCTGGCGAAGGTGACCGGCGAAGGCAAACTGCGCAACTTTGAGATTGCGCCGGAGTTTCATGACTTTGTGCGTTTTCTGGGTAATTACGACGCCATCATTCAGGTCGGTGGGTCGAACTACGTCGATCTCTACGGTTTAACCCACTTCGAATATCCGCTGTGTGCCTTTATGGCGAATAAGCCGATTTACATGATTGGTCACAGCGTTGGGCCATTCCAGAATCCAGATTTTAATCAGTTAGCTAATTACACCTTTGGGCGAACCAATGCGCTGATCCTGCGTGAAACCGTCAGCCGCGAACTGATGGCAAAGGCGCAGATTGATACCAGCAAAGTCGAGCAGGGCGTGGATACCGCGTGGCTGGTTGAACATCGTAATGACACCTTTGAAGCCAGCTATGCGGTTCAGCACTGGCTGAATCTGACCGCACAGTGCAAAACCGTGGCGATTACGCTGCGCGAGCTGGAGCCATTCGATAAGCGCCTGGGCACCACCCAGCAGGCGTATGAAAAAGCCTTCGCCGAGGTCGTGAACCGAATGATTGATGATGGTTATCAGGTACTGGCGCTCTCTACCTGTACCAGTATTGACCGCTATAACCGGGACGATCGCATGGTCGCGCTGCGCATGTCGCAGTACATCAATCATCGCGAGCATTTCCATATTGCCATGGATGAGCTTAACGACGTGGAAATCGGCAAGATCCTCGCTTCCTGTGCGCTGACCATCGGCACCCGTCTGCACTCTGCCATTATTTCCATGAACTTTGGCACCCCCGCTATCGCCATCAACTACGAGCACAAATCTGCGGGCATCATGCAGCAGTTGGGGATGCCGGAGATGGCTATCGATATCCGTCACCTGCTTGACGGTTCGATGCAGGGCGTGGTGGCAGACATCTTAAATCAGCTTCCTGCGCTGGGTGAACGCGTGGCGGCGGCGGTAGAAGGTGAACGCCAGAAGGGCTTTACCATGATTGAGTCGGTGCTAAACCGTATCCGGGAGGGGCGATGAAAGTCAGCTTTTTCCTGCTGAAATTTCCCTTATCGTCAGAAACGTTTGTCTTAAACCAGATCGTGGCGTTTATCGAAATGGGCTATGACGTGGAGATTGTCGCCTTACAAAAAGGCGACCTGACTCATACCCACGCGGCCTATACCCAATACCAGCTGGCGGATAAAGTCCGCTGGTTGCAGGATGAGCCGTCGGGCGCGCTGGCCAAGTTGCGCTATCGCGGATTCAGCACGCTGCGCGGGCTTCATCGCCCGGCGGTGTGGCGGGCGTTGAATCCCCGCCGCTATGGCCAGGAGGCGCGTAACCTGATCCTTTCATCGATTTGTAGCCGTACACCATCGCCATTGACCGCGGATGTGTTTATCGCCCACTTCGGCCCGGCCGGCGTGACGGCGGCAAAACTCCGCGAACTGGGGGTAATTCGCGGCAAAATCGCCACCGTTTTCCACGGGATTGATATCTCCAGCCGTGAAGTGCTGAACCACTATCGCGGTGAATATCAGCAGCTTTTCCGCCGCGGTGACATGATGCTGCCGATAAGCCAGCTATGGGCAGAGCGGCTGAAAACGATGGGCTGTCCGGGAGAAAAAATCAGCGTTTCGCGGATGGGCGTCAATATGGAGCGTTTCACGCAGCGCCCACTAAAAGCACCGAACGCGTGCTTGCAAATTATCTCGGTTGCGCGGTTGACCGAGAAGAAGGGGCTGCATGTGGCGATTGAAGCCTGTCGTCAGTTGAAAGCGCAGGGCGTCAATTTCCGTTATCGCATCCTGGGAATCGGGCCGTGGGAGCGGCGCCTGCGGACTTTGATTGAGCAATATCAACTTGACGATCAGGTTGAGATGCCGGGTTTTAAGCCCAGCCATGAGGTGAAGGCGATGTTAGATGATGCCGATGTGTTCCTGCTGCCTTCAATCACCGGCGCGGATGGTGATATGGAAGGTATCCCCGTGGCGCTGATGGAGGCTATGGCGGTGGGGATCCCCGTGCTCTCGACCGTCCACAGCGGTATCCCGGAGCTCATTGATTCCGGTCATTCCGGCTGGCTGGTGGCGGAGAATGACGCCCAAGCACTGGCCGATAAACTGCGGGTATTGGCGGGAATGGACGAACAGAGTCTCCAGCCGGTAGTGACGCGTGCACGTAAAAAAGTCGAAACTGATTTTAATCAGCAGCTCATTAACCGGCAGCTCGCCAGCCTGCTGCAGACGATTTGCTAAGGAGGCCATATGCATACCTTAACTCGACGTTACTTCCTGACGGCAGGCGCAACGCTTGCTGCCGCACTACCCGTTCTGCCGGTTGCCGCGGCGCGTGCGGCAGAAAAAAAGAACACCGCCGATATTCGTGACTTTGTGGAGAACGGGGACTGGATCCACGCGTTTAATGAGGCGTTTCGTCAGGCCGACAGCGTAAGCGTTCCCGCCGATGTTGTCTGCGATAACATCAACACGGCGATTACCCTGCCGCCGGGGAAAACGCTGCAGGTGGCCGGTAGTCTCAAAGGCAATGGCCGGGGGCGATTTATTCTGCAAAAAGGCTGTCAGATTATCGGCAGCGGCGCGGCAAGTTTATACAACATCACCCTCGATATACGTGGCGGTGATTGCACTATTGCCGGGCTGACAATGAGCGGTTACGGGCCGGTTGCACAGATATTTATCGGTGGCAAAGATAAACAGCAGATGCGTAATCTCACGCTTACTCGCTTGACCATCACCAAAGCCAATTACGGCATTCTGCGTCAGGGATTCCACAACCAGTGGGTTGACGTCAACATTACCCATTGCCACTTCAGCTATCTTCAGGGTGACGCCATTGAGTGGAACGTGGCCATTAATGACCGCAACATCCTTATCTCCGATCATGTTATCGACCATATCGACTGCACTAACGGTAAGGTGAACTGGGGCATCGGTATTGGGCTTGCGGGCAGCACGTACGATAATGGCTACCCGGAAGAGCAGGCGGTCAAAAACTTCGTTGTCGCCAATATCACCGGCAGCAACTGCCGTCAGCTGGTGCATGTCGAGAATGGCAAGCATTTTATCATCCGCAATGTTAAGGCCAGCAATATTACGCCGGACTTCAGCAAGAAAGCGGGAATAGATAACGCCACGGTAGCAATATATGGCTGTGATAATTTTGTGATAGATGGTGTCGAGATGGTTAATAGTGCGGGAATGCTTATTGGCTATGGCGTTATCAAAGGCAATTATTTGTCCATTCCGCAAAATTTCCGCCTGAATAATATACAGCTGGATAATAGCCAACTGGCCTACACGGTCAGGGGTATCCAGATTTCATCGGGCAACAATCCTTCGTTCGTTTCCATCACCAACCTCAACATGAAGCATGCTTCGCTGGAGATCCATAACAAGCCACAGCATTTTTTCTTGCGCAATATCAATGTAATGCAAGAATCCACGCGGGGAGCCGCCCTGCAAATTAACTTTGACATGCGCAAAGATGTACGCGGCAAGTTTATGGCGCGCGATGACACGCTGCTGTCGCTGGCGAACGTGACGGCGGTGAACGAGAAAGGGCAGTCGTCGGTAGATATTGACCATATCGATCAACAGGTCGTCAACACAGAACGCCTCAACTTTGCGTTGCCGGCGCGTAGAGTACGATAATTTTCGCCATTCTCAGACAACACCCCGGGATCTCTCCTACCCGAATCAGTAATATGACAAAACAAAGTGGATTAAACACGGTTAATCGCTATAATTCAGCAACCGAATATAGGTGGACAAGATAATGGTTAATTTGAAAGCAGTCATTCCGGTAGCGGGCTTGGGTATGAATATGTTACCCGCCACAAAGGCAATCCCTAAAGAGATGCTGCCGATCGTCGATAAGCCAATGATTCAGTACATCGTTGACGAAGTGGTTGCTGCTGGTATCAAAGAAATCGTTCTGGTAACCCACGCATCAAAAAACTCGGTGGAAAACCACTTCGACACCTCGTATGAACTTGAAGCGCTGCTCGAAATGCGCGTTAAACGCCAGCTGCTGGCGGAAGTTCAGGCAATCTGTCCACCTGGCGTAACCATCATGAACGTCCGTCAGGCTCAACCGCTGGGTCTGGGACACTCCATTCTTTGCGCGAAACCCATTGTTGGCGATAACCCGTTCGTGGTTGTCCTGCCAGACATCGTTCTGGATAACGCGTCTGCCGATCCGCTTCGTTACAACCTTGCTGCGATGGTCGCTCGTTTCAGAGAGACCGGCCGTAGTCAGGTACTGGCTAAACGCATGCCGGGCGATCTGTCTGAATACTCCGTTATTAAAACCAAAGAGCCTCTGGATGCTGAAGGTAAAGTCAGCCGTATCGTTGATTTTATCGAAAAACCGGATCAGCCGCAGGAGCTGGACTCCGATCTGATGGCAGTAGGGCGCTATGTGCTGTCCGCTGATATCTGGGAAGAACTGGCGAAAACCGTGCCTGGCGCATGGGGCCGTATCCAGCTGACCGATGCGATTGCTGAACTGGCTAAAAAACAGTCTGTTGATGCGATGCTGATGACGGGTCAGAGCTACGACTGCGGGAAGAAAATGGGGTATATGCAGGCGTTTGTGCAGTATGGGCTGCGGAATTTGAAGGATGGGGCTAAGTTCCGTAAAGGGATTGAGGCGTTATTGAGTCAGTAACAAGCATTAGCTCTTCATGGGCAGTAAGCAATAAATGATAATAACGGCGGTGAACATTCTGAGCTGAAATTGTGATGCCGATGAATGTAACTGCCGTTTTGTTTTTAGAGAATCAGGGAGCAGTGAACGCAGTGTTGAACAGCACTGATCGTATCTCTCATGATTTAGATGTATCGTGAATTGATTGGTACGACAATTGAACGATTTTTAGCATCACCGCTATATTGAATTCTTATCTGTCGTTAGGATTTTCACAGTGCACTGGTAGCTGTTGAGCCAGGGGCGGTAGCGTGCGTCAAAGAAATGTTATTAGAATGAAACGCTTATTATTTGAGAAAACTAAATGACATTATTTAACAATGCGAAATGGGTGGCATTTTCGCAGGTTTTCAAAATCTTTGTACAGCTTGTAAATATTGTATATTTAGCGAGACTTATTGCGCCAAGTGAATATGGCATAATGGCCATGGCGTTAGTTGTAGTTAATTTTGGTAACCTCATTAGAGATTTAGGTACTGCAGCGGCAATTATTCAAAGAAAAGAAATAAATGATAATCTAATAAATGCTGTGTTCTGGTTAAATGTGTTTATGGGATTATCTATAGCTTTAATTATTGCAGGTGGCTCTCCCTTTATTTCTGAGTTCTTCCATCAACCAAAATTAACCCCAGTTTTATTATTGTTAGCGTTAATTTTTCCTATTTCAAGCAGTGCTTCGGCGCATTTGGCACTACTCGAAAGAGATTCTCGTTTTAAACAAATTGCATTTATAGAAATTTCATCATCACTAGTATCAGTTGTTATTGCATTATTCATGGCATACAAGGGCTATGGAGTTTATAGCCTTGTTTTCCAAGCCATAATATTAAACGCGATGTCGTCAATTCAGCTCTGGAGAAGTTCTCGTTGGCGTCCAGCGTTAAGTAAAATCTTCGATATGGGAGAGTTGAAGAAAATATTTGGATTTAGTGCAAATCTCTCAATTTTTAATTTCCTGAATTATTTTACGAGAAATGCCGATAATATTATTATCGGTCGTTTTATGTCTGATTCCATACTGGGCGCATACAGTTTGGCTTATCGGGTGATGTTATTTCCGCTACAAACCCTTACGTTTGTAGCGGGGCGCTCTCTTTTTCCTATTTTAAGCAAACATCAGGATGATAATGATAAAATCAGGAATACATATCTAAACTGTGTATTTGTTATATTGTGCCTGGTCGTGCCACTAATGACGGGTTTAGCTTTATTACGTGAGCCTTTTGTTCTATTAGTGTTTGGCAAAGAATGGGTCTTAACCGGCGAAATTTTACTTTGGCTGGCACCTACAGCTATTCTCCAATCCGTTCTCAGTACATCCGGCACTGTCTTTATGGCTAAAGGCAGAACTGATTTGCTTATGACATTAGGGATTCTAAGCATGATCCTTCAAGTGTCAGCATTTATAATTGGCGTTCAATATAATATTATTATTTTTGCAAAATTGTATTTCATCGCAAATTTTATTAATTTTATTCCTGCGATGCATTATCTTATGAAAATTATAAATGGTCGTTTAATCGATATAATTAAGAAATGTCATGTTATATTTATAGCTGATATCTTTATGATTCTATGTATCGTCGGTTTTGACAACGTAATTACAATTGATAACTCATATATGAATCTAATCAGTAATGTTGTTATTGGTATGCTTTCATTTTCGTTGATGTTAGTTATCTGTTCAAAGGAAGTACGCCAGAAAATTGGGTTGAATTTTAGAAAGAGAATTATCAATGATTAGTGTTAATTTAACAACAACCTATTCTCGATTGGAACTTTGTGCCGCCACTGTATGGTCTTTTTACAATCAATTGATCTTACCTGATGTTATTAATCTTTGGATCTCTAAAGAAAAATATCTTGCGGATGAGGGTATAACAGTCATTCCAGAGTGGGTCGCTGAACTTAATACAATAAAAAATATTATAAAAATTAACTTTACCACAAATACAGGCCCCTACCGTAAAGTGATACCTGTATTACGCGCTGCGAAAGATGAAGATATCATTGTATATGCTGATGATGATGTTATTTACGGAAGAGCATGGTTAGCCGGTCTGTTGAAAACTTATCATGCTAATGGCGGCAACTTAGTTGTTGCGTCTCGGATAAGATTAAAGAAAAAAAATATTTTTGGAAAGTATAAAAGTTATAATCTTTATCCATTGCAAAACAGTAATACTATTTTAGAAAAAGATTTTATTATTACTGGCATTGGCGGCTGTGTATTATCAAAAAAACATATCTCAGAAAGTCTATTAGTTTTAGATGATTATATGAATGTTGCACCAAAAACTGATGATATTTGGATAAGCAAATTAATCGAATTATCGGGTACCTCTGTGTATGCCTATGCAGATGCGATACCAACAGTTAATGAAATAGAACATTCAAATAATGCTCTCAATATCAGTAATACTGTTAGATTTGTCCACAACAATATTATGGTAAGACTAGCTGGTAAGATTCTTGCCGCAGTAACTGGCTATTTTGGTTGTTGTCTATCGAACAATGATAAAATGATAAGAAATGTAGACAATTTTTTTAAAAATCATAGAAAGTAGCTGATAAGCTTGATAGGGTAAGAATGATTACGAATCCGGTCAGAACATGGAAGCTATTGCTTTATATAGCATATGTGGCTTTTTGTTCGAAGGTGTTGATAACTCAAGTTTTAATATCTGAACCATCTTTAGAGCTATATAAATATATCTATAGTTTGATTTTTATTATAGCCTTAATATCTAGCCTGCCATTTTTGACGAGAAACAACTGGCTATTTATTTTAGTTCTACTATTATTTTTTAGCCTAACATATATGCATTCGCGCACGACTGCAGGGTATTCCATTCTTGCACTTGGCTATTTTGCTATTGTTTGTCAAAAAATAAAAGTTAAGGAAGTAGCCGCGATAATCTTCTACGGAAATTTGAGTATTATACTCTTAATTTTCCCTTTGATTTTTTTCTCTGATTACCCGCTTTACGCTCCTGATAGTGTTTATGGTGTAAGGGCAACCTATGGTTTCTATAACCCTAACATTTCTGCTATTTTGATCCTCAGTTTCTGCATATCATTTTGTTGGTATCTGAGATATAAGACCGCAGATAAAATTACGTTTTTGGTAATTGCTATTTTTGCGTGTCTGATTGGTATATTTTTAATTGACCAAACCAAATCACGTACATCGGAAACACTATTGCTTGTATTTATGCTTGGAGTGGTATGGAGTGCATTTTCACCGAGGTTAAAATTCCAAAAGCTATCGCTATTTATGTTCTTACTGGTGTCACTGACAATCATGGCATTCCAGTTCTATACTATCACACAATATAATACCGATATGCTGGATTTAAATATAACCATGTCGGGAAGAATTGGCTTAGGTAATATATTATATACTGAACTAGGTTGGCCTGACTTATTATACGGCGTCGATATCGAACCCTATACACCAATTGATTTCTTCTTCATTGCATATGCATACACTAACGGAATACTTCTTTCGTTGCTTACGTTTTATTTAATTGTTAGTAAGATAAAATCTATAAAACTAGATATCATAGAAGTTAGTGCTATTCTAGTTACATTAATGACGACACTTACTGAACGTCAAATACTCACACCTTACTGCTGCCTTATGTTATTCATTATCTTCGCCAAGCGTGTTGAAAAAGATGCTTAATTACTAAGAGTTAGATTACATGATCCCCGACTTAGTTTCAGTTTATATACCCACGCACAATAGAAAAGATCTCCTTTCCCGGGCAATACACTCAGTATTGAAACAAACATATAAGTCCATTGAAATTATTGTTTCTGATGATGGCTCCAGGGACGGCACTTCTGAACTGATAGAAGAACTTCAAAGTAAGTTCCAGAATATTATTTACGTTAAAAGTGATATCGCTCAGGGAGCTTGTTTCGCGCGTAATAAAGCTATAAATCTGGCGAATGGTGAGTACATAACAGGGTTGGATGATGATGATGAATTTACCGAAGATCGTATAGAGAAGATGGTAAATACGTTAAAAAACAATCTAACAATAAGTTTTGTGTGCACCGGTATCCAGATAGTTAACTCTCATGGAACAGGAAAGGGATACACCCAACCAAGATTAATAAGACTTCCTGACCTTTTAAATGAAAATATTATCGGCAATCAAATCCTTACAAAAACAGCATTATTAAAACAAATTCATGGGTTTGATGAGACGTTACCAGCATGGCAGGATTATGAGTGCTGGATTAGGTTTTGTGATGCACATGGTCAAGGATATAACACCGGCGAGTTAACCTATATCATGCACCTTGAACATGATTTACCAAGAATATCAGGTAGTAAAAAAGTTAAAACTGCGATGGAAATAATTTTAGAGAAGCATAAAACGCTACTAAATAATAAAAATAAAAGCAATATTTACATAAACTATTGTTATCACTATGATCGCGAAATATCATTAAAGCAACTTTTGAATCATCTAACTATCATAAATATTAAACGATATCTGAAATTGAAAATACGTAAAATATTAAACCTCAGATAATGAAATTTACACAATATTAAATAACGAAATAGAAACTATGCGGATTATATATATTATACAATCAATATACAGAATGGGTGGAACTGAGAAAGCAACAATTGATCAGGCTAACTTGATCGCTCAGAATACCGATCATGATGTGCATATTGTATCCCTCTATAAAAAGGTTAATAAATCACAGCAGGTTTCTCATTTTATTGCAGATAACATTAAAATTCATTTTTTACATGAGAAAATTGAGTTATTAAAATATTCAGATTCATTTTATAACTTAATCGATCTTTTGTTTAAACCTGCTTTGACTCGGCTAATTAATTCATTATCTCCAGATATTTGTATTTATACATCCGTGAAATTATTTAGCCATGAGCCAGCAAGAAAAAGTATTTTAATGGCTCACTTTAGATTTTCACATTTTATCAGTGGAAAAATAACCAAGTACTATTTGAAAAAGAATCATGATAAGTTCGACAAAGTGATTTTTTTGTCCGAAGAAGATATGCATGATTATAATAAATATTACCATATTGATAATGGCTCATATATTCATAATTATTGCCATATCGAACCTAAGATGCGCTCAGATTTTAGCAATAAAACAATTTCCTATATAGGGCGAATTGATAACAGTCAAAAACAATTAAATCATGCGCTTTTAATTATCAAAAAGCTTGTGGAACGAGGTGAATTTAGTGGCTGGCGCTTAAACTTATATGGCCGGGGCGCAGATGAAGAAGTGCTTTTAACTGAGATCAATGCGTTGGATCTTAATGCTCATGTATTTTTAAAAGGCGCTTATTCCAATCTGGATTCTACTCTTGCTAAAACAGATATCCTTATTTTAACTTCGAAATTTGAAGGGTTGCCTCTAAGCTTAATCGAGGCGGGTCTTTCTGGAATTCCACTTATTTCATATGACTGTAGCCCAGGTATCTCAGCTATCATTAAAGATAGTTACAATGGATATTTAATAGAACAAGATAATTTGAACGATTTTGCTCAACGTCTTGCGTCACTCATGAATAATAATGAGCGGTTGAAAGAGTTTGGAACGAATAGCTTAACTCATATGTTGGAACATTTTTCTCAATCAGTTATTTTAAACAAATGGCTATGCTTATTTGATGATTTATATAAAAATCATAAAAATGAAAGGATTAGCAAGTGATTATTATCGATGCTTCATGGCGTAATAGTGGCGGCATAGGGCGATTCTATCAAGAAGTTGCCAAACGTTTAGGGAATGTAAAAGAGGAGCGTTTTAGCCAAAAACCAGCCTCACCAATTGCTGTGATATCTAACACTAATAAGTGTTTATTCCAGTATGATAAAAACCAAACTGTTTTTTTTCCGGGATATATACCTCCATATTTTTCGAGATGTTCGTTCTCCTTTACTATCCACGATTTGAACCATATCGAGCGCCCCGAAAATAAATCATTTTTGAAAAGTATTTTTTATAATGCGGTAATTAGACATGGTTGTAAAAAAGCCAAGTGTATATTTACTGTATCAGAGTTCTCTCGCACAAGAATCATTGCCTGGAGCAAGGTTCCAGCAGAAAAAGTCATTAATGTTGGTAATGGAGTTGATGAAGCTTACAATAATGAAGTCGCACCATATCAACCCGGTTATGAATATCTACTGTGTGTAAGTAATCGCAAACAACATAAAAATGAACTCCGACTTATTGACGCTTATTTTGCCTCCGAAATAGATTCATCGATAAAACTTGTTTTTACTGGCAATGCGACTAAAGAAATCGTTGATTATATAGAATCCAAAGGTGATTCGAGTCGAGTTATATTCACTGGCTTTCTCAGCGATGATTTATTGCCTTCTTTATACAAGGGTTCTTTGGGGTTGGTCTTTCCTAGCTTGTATGAAGGCTTCGGCCTGCCAGTGATTGAAGCTATGGCTTGTGGTATCCCTGTACTGACATCAGATACCTCGAGTTTGCCAGAAGTTGCTGGAGATGCAGCCATTCTGGTTAACCCAGAATCCGTTGAAGAAATTAGCAAAGGTATCACGCGACTAGTCAACGAACCGGAATTGCGTAATGACCTGATTAAAAAGGGTTTCATTCGTGCTGAAATGTATACCTGGGATAAAGTCGCTCAAAAAATTCTTAATGCATTAGGTAGTGATGGGATTAAAAATGCAAAGTAATAAAAAGATAACCTTAGTTCATGAGTGGCTCCAAAGTTACGCAGGCTCCGAGCAGGTTTCCGCTGCGATTCTGGATATTTATCCTGAGGCCGAGTTATATTCAGTCATTGATTTTTTGAATGAAGAACAAAGAGCAAAATTTAAAAATAAAAAATCAACTACTACTTTCATTCAAAAACTACCAGGCGCTAAAAAACATTATCAAAAATATTTGCCACTTATGCCTCTTGCCATTGAACAATTAGATGTTAGTAAGGCTGATGTTGTAATATCTAGTGCTCATGCGGTGGCAAAAGGGGTACTTACTGGCCCGGACCAACTTCATATCAGCTATGTCCATTCTCCGATGCGCTACGCATGGGATCTACAGCATCAATACCTCAAAGAATCGAAACTAGATCGTGGTCTTAAAGGTTGGCTGGCAAAGTTTATACTGCATAAGCTGAGAATATGGGATTATCGCACCGCTGCGGGAGTCGACCATTTTATCGCTAATTCAAAGTTTATTGCTCGCCGTATAAAAAAAGTGTACGGACGCGATGCTGATGTTATATATCCACCTGTAGCAGTCAATGAATTCACATTGACTCACGAGAAACAAGATTTTTATTTGACTGCTTCCAGAATGGTTCCATATAAGCGTATTGATTTAATTGTTGAAGCATTTTCTAAAATGCCAGAAAAACAGCTAATCGTTATTGGTGATGGTCCTGATTTTGAGAAAATCAAAAATAAAGCTTCCGCGAATGTTAAGTTGCTTGGTTTCTGCGAATTTAAAGTTCTTAAAGATCATATGCAAAAGGCCAAAGCATTCGTTTTTGCTGCTGAAGAAGATTTCGGCATAATTCCTGTGGAAGCACAAGCCTGCGGTACTCCCGTGATCGCATTCGGGAAAGGCGGGGCGCTGGAAACAGTTCTGCCTGAAGAGAGTGCAACACCAACAGGTGTATTTTTCAAAGAGCAAAGTGTTCAGTCTATAATCGAAGCTGTTGAACAATTTGAGCTTAAAATTGAAAATTTCAGCCCGGATAATTGTCGTAATAATGCCGAGCGTTTTTCAAAAGAAAGATTCCATCAAGAAATGAATAACTACGTTGAGAACAAGTGGAAACAGTTCTTAGCTGATAAAACTGTGACGTATTAAGAGATTTTTATTACCCATGAATTCTATCACCCCAATTATTATGGCTGGCGGTACCGGAAGTCGTTTATGGCCGATGTCACGAGAGCTTTATCCAAAGCAATTTTTGCCATTAATTAACAATCAGACGATGTTACAAAATACGATATTAAGACTCAAAGGACTAAGCTGTAATAATCCTTTAGTCATTTGTAATGAAGAACATCGTTTCCTTGCTGCTGAGCAATTGTTGAACATTTCAGCGCTTCAGAAAAATATTATTCTTGAACCGTGTGGCAGGAATACTGCACCGGCGGTAGCATTAGCAGCTTTAACAGCATTGAAATCAGATCAGTCAGATCCGTTGTTACTAGTTTTAGCGGCGGACCATGTGATTGAGGACCTGTCGGCTTTCCATTCTGCAATTTCTCAAGCAATTCCCTATGCTGAACAAGGTTCTCTGGTGACATTTGGCATTGTGCCGACTCATGCTGAAACGGGCTATGGTTATATTCACCGTGGCGAGCAACTTGCTGATTCTATTTACAAAGTTGATAAATTTGTAGAGAAGCCTGATTATAAAACAGCCTGTGAATATCTCGACTCCAAATGTTTTTATTGGAATAGTGGAATGTTCCTTTTTAAAGCTAGTGAGTATATTAGTGAACTTAAAAAGTTTCGTCCTGATATCCTGACGGCTTGTGAGCAAGCTATTGCTAATAGTGAAAACGATCTTGATTTTATCCGAGTTGATGGTGATATTTTTGCTTCCTGTCCTGGTGACTCCATTGATTATGCGGTAATGGAAAAAACCGATAATGCTGTGGTTGTGCCGATGTCAGCTGGGTGGTCAGATGTTGGTTCATGGTCTTCATTATGGGATGTATCGGATAAGGATAATGATAATAATGTTATTAAAGGGGATGTATTTCCTGTCGCATCTTCTAATAACTATATCTCTTCAGGATCCATGTTAGTTGCCACTGTTGGTGTTAATAACCTGGTTATCGTACAGACTAATGATGCTTTATTAGTCGCTGACAAAAACAAAGTGCAAGATGTAAAAAATATTGTTAGTTATTTGAAGTCTAATGGGCGTACTGAGCATAAAATGCATCAGGATATTTATCGGCCGTGGGGAAAAATAACAAGTGTTGACTCTGGTGAACGTTATCAGGTGAATCGAATCACTGTTAAACCCGGTGAAAAAATATCCTCGCAAACTCATTATCACCGCGCAGAACATTGGATTGTAGTAGCTGGGACAGCAAAAGTTACTAAAGGTGATAGTGACTCTATATTAACTGAAAACGAATCTGTTTATATACCTATCGGGGTCAACCATGTTCTGGAAAACGTAGGTCGACTCCCTCTTGAAATAATAGAGATACAATCAGGTGTATATCTCGGGGCAGATGATGTATTGCGCAAATAATATTTGATTAGTGCAGGATGTAGAACTATGAAAACAAATGTTGTTATTTCTGAAAGCAATATAGCATTCGGAACAAGTGGTGCTCGTGGGTTAGTCAGTGATTTTACTACTGAAGTGTGCATGGCTTTCACCCATGCATTCGTTTCTGTACTAAGAGAGACGTCCTCGATTAAACAATTAGCTCTTGGTATTGATAATCGACCAAGTAGTTATGCGATGGCTAAGGCTTGTGCTGCTGCTTTAATTGATAATGATATTGAACCCATTTTTTATGGTGTTTTGCCAACTCCCGCGTTAGCGTATAAGGCGCGGAAGGATAATATGGCTGCAATTATGGTAACAGGTAGCCACATTCCCTTTGATAGAAATGGACTAAAGTTTTACCGCGCAGAGGGTGAAATCACTAAGCTCGATGAAAAAAACATATTAAAAACTAGCGTGGAGTTTTCACCTGTAGCATTGCCAAACGAGCTTAAAGTAAATGACTCTGCTGCGACTTATTATCTGGAGAGATATCTAGAACTTTTTGAAGATAAGATTCTTAGTGGCAAAAAAATTGGTGTTTATGAACACTCGAGTGCAGGTAGAGACCTTTACCCACTATTGTTCACGCAGTTAGGCGCTGAGATCATTTGCCTCGATCGCAGCGATGAATTTGTGCCTATTGATACTGAAGCAGTCAGCGAGGAAGATAAACAAAAAGCTGTCAAGTGGAGTAATCAGTATCAGCTGGATGCTATATTCTCTACTGATGGTGACGGTGATCGTCCGCTTGTTGCGGATGAGCATGGTCATTGGCTGCGTGGAGATATTCTCGGATTACTTTGTGCTCAGGAATTGGGTATTGAAGCAGTTGCCGTGCCAGTAAGCTGTAACAGTATTATCAGTCTTAGCAATAAATTCCAAAAAGTTGTGCTGACAAAAATTGGCTCTCCGTATGTTATCGAAGCATTTGATTCGTTATCCCGCCAATTTAATAAAATTGCTGGTTTTGAAGCCAATGGCGGTTTTTTGCTTGGCTCAGATGTTAACTATAACGGTCGTGAACTGACGAGTTTGCCAACCCGCGATGCTGTTCTGCCGATAATCATGTTATTAGCCGCAGCTCGGAATACAAAAATTTCAACATTAGTAAGTCAGTTACCGGGAAGATATACTTACTCTGACCGAATTCAGAACTTCCCTGGGAGTATTAGTAAAAAATTAGTGCAGGATGCAATTAATGAGCCTGCAGAATTCCTCAAAATTATCGGTTTAAAATCTAGCACAGTCGTGCGTGTAGATAATACAGATGGTGCAAGACTATTTCTTAGTGATGGCTCAATAGTCCATATTCGTCCTTCAGGTAATGCCCCTGAACTCAGGTGTTATGCTGAAGCAACGGATGAGATATCTGCTGAGAACATTGTGCGTGTTGTTTTAGGAAATATATTCAATCTGAAATGAGGTGATACTTCATTCTCACATGGATAACTTATGGCTAAGTCCAAAATGAAATATAAAAATCATTTATGTAAGCTTGCCCTTGCATTTTCAGATTTTTTCTTTTTTAGCGTCTCTCTTTTACTAGCAATTGTTTGTGTTAAATGGCTTTTCGGTGATATCTACCGTTTTATCCCATCGGTTCAAATAGACTCGCGAATTACATCGCATTTAACTTTGGCCATTATCTGTGTGGGATGGTTCTGGATACGATTGCGCCATTATTCTTATAGAAAGCCATTCTGGTTTGAACTGAAAGAGATAATTAGAACCATTGTAATTTTTGCCGTAATTGATTTGGCATTAATCGCATTTACCAAATGGCAGTTTTCTCGCTATATCTGGGCATTCTGTTGGGTGTTTGCCATTATTCTGGTGCCGATTTTCAGGACGCTGACCAAACATCTTTTAAACAAATTTGGGCTTTGGCAAAAAGACACAGTTATTCTCGGTACGGGTAAGAATGCAGTCGATGCTTACATGGCTCTGCAGAGTGAGGAGATGCTGGGTTTCAATGTTATCGCTTTTTATGATGAGAATGAAAAAGTCCCTGAGATCTTAGGTACTCGAGTTATAAATGATGAAAATGAGATTTGGGCATTAACCTCTAACGATAATATTCATTTTATTGTGGCATTTGAGTTTAATAACAACCAAATGATACTTGACTGGTTGCGTAAACTGTCGAAGCATAATTGCCGCTCGGTAACGGTTATTCCTTCTTTAAGAGGCTTGCCTTTATATAGTACGGATATGTCGTTTATTTTTAGCCACGAAGTTATGCTTTTACGTGTACATAATAATTTGGCCAAGCGGACATCGCGTTTTCTCAAGCGTGCATTCGATATTATCTGCTCTTCCCTCATTATAATCATATCATCACCTTTACTCATATACCTTTGGTATAAGGTGACGCGGGATGGTGGCCCAGCTATTTATGGCCATTTACGGGTTGGACGCCATGGAAAACTATTCCCCTGTTATAAATTTCGTTCCATGGTTCTGAATTCCCAAGAGGTCTTACAGCATTTACTTGATACCGATCCCGAAGCACGTGCCGAATGGGAGAAGGACTTCAAGTTAAAAAATGATCCCAGAATTACTGCCGTTGGGCGTTTTATCCGTAAGACCAGCCTCGATGAATTACCTCAACTTTTCAATGTTCTGAAAGGTGAGATGAGTTTGGTTGGACCTCGGCCAATCATTTCGGAAGAGTTAAGCCGATACGATGAAGACGTCGATTACTATTTAATGGCTAAACCTGGTATGACGGGGCTTTGGCAGGTGAGCGGACGTAATGATGTAGATTACGAGACACGAGTTTACTTTGATTCCTGGTATGTAAAAAATTGGTCGCTCTGGAATGATATCGCTATTCTTTTCAAAACGGTAAAAGTTGTACTTCGCCGTGATGGTGCTTACTGATTGTTCGAACGAAAATTTGTTGAGCAGTGATGACCGAAGAGAACATCAATTGCTACCTCTGGTCCCATATCCTGAGTTAACATGTCTTTCACTATTAACTCGTAGCCTGAGGCTACGAGGTGTCTACACTTGACAGGAGTATGTAATGTCCAAGCAACAGATCGGCGTTGTCGGTATGGCAGTGATGGGGCGCAACCTGGCGCTCAACATCGAAAGCCGTGGTTATACCGTCTCCATCTTCAACCGTTCCCGTGAAAAAACCGAAGAAGTTGTTGCCGAGAACCCAGGCAAGAAATTGGTGCCACATTACACGGTACAAGAATTCGTCGAGTCTCTTGAAACCCCACGTCGTATCCTGTTAATGGTGAAAGCGGGCGCGGGCACCGATGCGGCCATCGATTCTCTGAAGCCGTATCTTGATAAAGGCGACATCATTATTGATGGCGGCAATACCTTCTTCCAGGACACTATTCGTCGTAACCGTGAATTGTCTGCTGAAGGCTTCAACTTTATCGGTACTGGCGTATCCGGCGGTGAAGAGGGTGCTCTGAAGGGGCCATCCATCATGCCTGGCGGTCAGAAAGAAGCTTACGAACTGGTTGCTCCTATCCTGACGAAGATCGCTGCGGTAGCCGAAGATGGCGAACCGTGCGTGACTTACATCGGTGCGGACGGCGCGGGTCACTATGTCAAAATGGTTCACAACGGTATCGAATATGGCGATATGCAGCTGATTGCTGAAGCGTATTCTCTGCTGAAAGGCGGCCTGAACCTGTCTAATGAAGAGCTGGCGACCACGTTCACCGAGTGGAACGAAGGCGAGCTGAGCAGCTATCTTATCGACATCACCAAAGATATCTTCACCAAAAAAGATGAAGAAGGTAAATACCTGGTTGATGTGATTCTGGATGAAGCTGCCAACAAAGGCACCGGTAAATGGACCAGCCAGAGTTCTCTGGACTTGGGCGAACCGCTGTCTCTTATCACTGAATCCGTATTTGCGCGTTATATCTCTTCTCTGAAAGAGCAGCGCGTTGCAGCTTCTAAAGTGCTGTCCGGCCCACAGGCTAAACTGGCGGGTGATAAAGCTGAATTTATCGAGAAAGTTCGTCGCGCTCTGTACCTGGGTAAAATCGTTTCCTACGCGCAGGGTTTCTCTCAGCTGCGTGCAGCGTCTGACGAGTACAACTGGGATCTGAACTACGGTGAAATTGCGAAGATTTTCCGCGCGGGCTGCATCATTCGTGCACAGTTCCTGCAGAAAATCACCGACGCTTATGCTGAAAATGCAGGTATTGCGAACCTCCTGTTGGCGCCTTATTTCAAAAATATCGCTGACGAATATCAGCAGGCGCTGCGTGATGTTGTCGCTTACGCTGTGCAGAACGGTATTCCGGTACCAACGTTCTCTGCGGCTGTGGCTTACTACGACAGCTATCGTGCTGCGGTATTGCCAGCGAACCTGATTCAGGCTCAGCGTGACTACTTCGGTGCGCATACTTATAAGCGTACCGATAAAGACGGTGTGTTCCACACCGAGTGGCTGGATTAATCTGAATTAGCTAACCACTAAATGCAGGCCCGGAGCGCTCCTCCGGGCTTTTTTATTGTCTGAAAACAGTATTCAGTCAGGTCTGATAGGCGTTGTTGTATCAAATCAAGATATAATGGCATCATGCCGAACCGATACAACTGCGTTGGGTCTCACGGTGGTGACGCGTTCACCTTTAAATGTTTAACTGGAAGAAGTTACAGAACGAATGAAGATAACTATCTCAGGAACAGGTTATGTTGGCCTGTCGAACGGCATTTTGATTGCGCAAAATCACGAAGTGGTGGCGCTTGATATCATTCAGGCCAAAGTCGACATGCTGAATCAGAAAAAATCGCCAATCGTAGATAAAGAGATTGAAGAGTATCTGGCGACAAAAGAACTGAATTTCCGTGCGACCACAGATAAGCACGATGCGTATCGGGATGCCGATTATGTGATTATCGCCACTCCAACCGACTATGATCCAAAGACCAACTATTTCAATACATCAAGCGTTGAGTCGGTTATTCGCGATGTTATTGAGATCAACCCTAAAGCGGTAATGGTAATTAAATCTACCATCCCAGTTGGTTTCACTAAAGATATCAAAGCCCGGCTGGGTATTGATAATATCTTCTTCTCACCAGAGTTTCTCCGGGAAGGACGAGCGCTTTATGACAACCTGTATCCGTCACGCATCGTAATTGGCGAGCAATCTGAGCGCGCTGAGCGATTTGCAGCGTTGCTTCAGGAAGGCGCGATTAAAAAAGATATTTCGGTTTTGTTTACCGATTCGACTGAAGCAGAGGCAATCAAGCTTTTCGCTAATACCTACCTTGCGCTGCGTGTGGCTTACTTTAATGAGCTGGATAGCTATGCTGAAAGTTTAGGTCTGAACTCTCGTCAGATCATTGAAGGGGTATGCCTGGATCCTCGAATTGGTAACCACTATAACAACCCTTCGTTCGGTTATGGTGGCTATTGTCTGCCGAAAGATACTAAGCAGCTACTGGCTAACTATGCGTCAGTTCCAAACAATATTATTGGGGCGATTGTCGATGCTAACCGCACCCGTAAAGATTTCGTCGCTGATTCTATTCTGGCTCGCCAGCCGAAGGTGGTGGGGGTTTATCGCCTGGTCATGAAATCTGGTTCTGATAATTTCCGCGCATCTTCAATTCAGGGAATTATGAAGCGTATTAAAGCTAAAGGCATTCCCGTGATCATCTATGAACCCGCGATGAAAGAGGAAGAGTTCTTTAACTCGCGCGTTGTACGTAGTCTTGATGCCTTCAAGCAGGAAGCAGATGTGATTATCTCCAATCGTATGGCGGATGAGCTTGAGGATGTTGCTGAAAAAGTTTACACCCGCGATCTGTTTGGCAATGACTAAGTATTATTGAAAATTATGCAGCCCCCAACACGGGGGCTCTAAGCTTAACTGTCCGATGTTGGTATCAAAAACATACGTTGTGCTCAGTATGATCATGTTGTCTCTACGTTATCGACCGAACTTAATTGCATTGATTGTCTGTATCAGGAAGAGGCGCTCCTGTACCTTCAAAAGGTGATGATGATTTTGCGCAATAGCAAATTTGGGAAATAGAGTTACACTTGCTAAAGCTGAAATCAAGCTTGTCGGTGTTCATTAAATGTACTGTTTTAACTGAAAAAATTAGCTTTTTTCTGAGTTAATTCCGATAGTAATTATTAGTATAATGGTTAAAATGGCGGGCTTTTCTCTCCTTTATTCGATGTTAGGGTTTATATGACGCAAGAAAGTAATCGTGGGGCGACGGTGCGTCGAACCGATCCCGAGCAAATTGATTTGATCGATCTAGTGATGCAGCTCTGGCGCGGTAAAGTCACAATCATTGTAAGTGTTATTGTGATGATAGTATTAACTGCTGCTTACTTGTTGATTGCAAAAGAAAAATGGACATCTACTGCGGTTGTTGCTCAGCCAGATGTTGCTCAAATTGCCACCTATAACTCAGCCCTGAAGGTGCTTTACCCGGATGCATCCATCAATGTATCGGATATTCAAAATCGAGTTATGGGGCGTTATGCCGTAGCATTATCGGCGCTTTCGAGCGAATTAGATAATCAGGACATACCTGAACAGCTTACGATTGAGCCGGTAATTAAGGGGCGTGATTACCCGATACGTGTCTCATATGTAGGCGGTAGTGCGGAAGAGGCGCAAAAAACGTTGGCGCAGTATCTGCAAAAAATCGACGAGCAAATCGCCGATGAACTACACCTTGACCTCAACGATAACATTAAGCAACAGGTGTTAGCGCTGTCTTCTTCTTTAGAAACGCAACAGACGGTTGCTGAAGAACAACGTGCGATACGTATAAGACAACTTAAAGAAGCGTTAAAGTATGCTGAGGAGGCCAAAATCACTAAGCCTCAGGTTCAACAGACTCAGGACGTGACCCAGGATACGATGTTTCTTTTAGGCAGCGAGGGGCTTAGCGCGATGGTTCAGAATGAATCGACTCGTCCATTAGTCCTGCCAGCAAATTACTTCCAGACAAAGATTAACCTGCTGGACATCCAGCGGATTAAAGTGGATCCGAAAACCATTCATGCCTATCGCTATGTAATGAAACCGGACCTTCCTATCAGTAGGGACAGTCCTAAACGTGCAATTATGCTAATACTGTCAGTCATGATTGGCGGCATGATCGGCTCCGGCATCGTACTCGGCCGTAATGCACTGCGCGAGTACCGTAACCGCCACTAGCGATACGGTAGCGTAAAAAAGAGGCCCGCAAGCATCTGCTTCGGGCCTCTTTTGTTATTTGTGGCGGTCCCGCAAATTCTCAATCACCGTCGTTAAATCCAGCTCCTGATCCTGAAGCAGCACCAGCAGGTGATACATCAAATCCGACGCCTCATTCTTCAGTTCAAATTTATCCTGCACCGTGGCCGCCAGCGCAGTCTCTACGCCTTCCTCACCCACTTTCTGGGCAATACGTTTCGTGCCGCTGGCGTACAGTTTGGCGGTGTATGAGCTTTCCGGGTCGGCATTTTTACGCTCGGCCAGCAATTGCTCTAACTGATATAAGAACAGCCATTGGTGGCTGGTGTCGCCAAAGCAGCTTGAGGTGCCTTTATGGCAGGTCGGGCCAATGGGGTTGACCAGCACCAGCAAGGTATCATTATCACAGTCGGGGGCGATACTAACTACGTTCAGGAAGTGACCGGAAGTCTCGCCTTTGGTCCACAGACGCTGCTTGGTGCGCGAGAAAAAGGTCACTTTGCCCGATTCCTGGGTTTTCGCCAGCGCTTCCTGATTCATGTAGCCCAGCATTAATACTTCGCCGGAAACCGCATGTTGGATAATGGCGGGCATCAGTCCGTCGGTTTTTTCCCAGTCCAGTTGTTCAGTTAACATACCCGTATCTCCACGCCCTGTGTTGCCAGGTACGCTTTTAGTTCGCCAATATTAATGATCTGTTTGTGAAAGACCGATGCCGCCAGCGCGCCGTCGACGTTTGCATCACGGAAGGCTTCAAGGAAGTGTTCCATCGTGCCTGCGCCGCCGGAAGCGATAAGCGGTACGTGGCATACATCACGTACTTTTTTCAGCTGCTCAAGATCGTAGCCGTTTCGCACGCCGTCCTGGTTCATCATGTTGAGGACAATTTCGCCAGCGCCACGTTTTTGTACTTCCTGCACCCAATCCTCGGTTTCCCACTGCGTCACGCGCGTGCGGCTCTCGTCACCGGTATATTGATTTACGTGATATTTTCCGCTTTCGGCGTCATACCAGGTATCAATGCCGACCACGATACACTGCACGCCAAAGCGATCGGCCAGACGGGTGATGAGTTCCGGTTCGGCAAGTGCGGGGGAGTTGATGGAAATTTTGTCCGCGCCAAAAGAGAGAATGCGCGAGGCATCGTCAATGGACTTAATGCCACCGGCTACGCAGAACGGAATATCGATAACCTCCGCAACGCGTGACACCCAGCTCTTATCCACCACGCGACCGTCGCTGGAAGCGGTGATATCGTAGAACACCAGCTCATCTGCGCCTTCGTCGGCGTAACGTTTGGCCAGCGGCACGATATCGCCAATGATTTCATGATTACGGAACTGAACGCCTTTAACCACCTGGCCATCACGTACATCAAGACAAGGTATTATCCGTTTTGCCAGCATTGGATGGCCTCCGTTACGTTAAATTTACCTTCCAGCAGCGCACGCCCGACAATGACGCCGCGCACGCCGGTGCCGCGCAGCGCGGCGATATCCTCAAGCGAGCCAATGCCGCCGGAGGACTGGAATGCCACCTGTGGATAGCGGGCGCACACTTCTTCGTACAGCGAAACGTTAGAGCCTGCCAGCGTGCCATCACGGGAGATATCGGTACACAACACGTGCTGCAGGCCAACCGGCCGATAGGTTTCGACTAGTGCTTCCAGCGTGACGCCGGAGTTCTCCTGCCAGCCGCTGACCGCGACCTGTTTTGTACCGTTGTCATCAATACGCACGTCCAGCGCCAGCACCAGATGCTCTGCGCCAAAGCGTTTAAACCAGCCTTTAACCACCTCAGGTGATTTTACCGCCGTAGAACCCACCACTACGCGGGCCACGCCGGCTTCCAACAGTGCCGCAACGTCATCCTCGGTACGCACGCCGCCGCCAACCTGCACCGGGACGTTCACGCCCGCCACCAGCGTTTTTAAGAGCGGAATTTGCCGCTGCGCGGGGTCTTTGGCTCCGGTTAAATCGACCAGATGAAGAACTTCCGCACCCTGCGCGGCATAATCTTGTAAGCGCGGTAGCGGGTCGCTGCCGTAATCTCGCTGTTGGCCGTAATCGCCCTGATGGAGACGGACAACGGTACCGTTAATCAAATCTAAAGCAGGAATGATCATTACATCTCCAGGAAATTTTTCAGCAACTGCGCCCCCGCGGCACCTGAGCGCTCCGGGTGGAACTGCACGCCGTAGAAATTATCTTTGCGCATGGCGGCGGTGAACGCTTCGCCGTAATGACACTGCGCAATGGTGTACTCGTTGACCGGCATGGCGTAGCTGTGGACGAAGTAGAAGTACGCGCCATCCTCAATACCGCTGAACAGACGATCGCCCGCTTTGGGATAGACTCGATTCCACCCCATATGCGGCAGCGGCAGTCCGAAATCCGTCATCTTCGGTACGTCCTGGTCGATAATCCCCAGCAGGTCAACGCCGAGAGTTTCTTCGCTGTGTCGGCCCAGTAGCTGCATTCCCAGACAGATGCCGAGCACCGGCTGGGTACAGGCTTTAATCAGCTCAATCAGATCGCGTTCGCGCAGCTTATCCATTGCGGCCTGGGCGGTTCCCACGCCAGGTAAAAACAGTTTGTCTGCGCGCAGCACCACTTCCGGCTCACGGCTGACTACCGGCTCATAGCCGTGGCGAGCAATGGCGGACTTTACCGAATGGAGGTTAGCGCAGCCGGTATCAAGGACGACGACGTTCATTACAGCACTCCTTTCGAGGAGGGAAGGGTATCGCCGTCCACGCGGATTGCCTGGCGCAAAGTGCGGCCAAAGACTTTAAACAGGCTTTCCACGCGATGGTGATCGTTTTTGCCTTTGGTTTTCAGGTGCAGGGTGACGCCCATGGTATAAGACAGCGAGCGGAAGAAGTGCTCAATCATCTCGGTGCTCAAATCGCCCACGCGCTGATAGGTGAATTCCGCCTTATATTCCAGGTGTGGACGACCGGAGATATCCAGCGCGCAGCGCGCCAGGCATTCATCCATGGGCAGCACGAAGCCAAAACGGTTAATGCCGCGTTTGTCGCCAAGCGCTACCTTCAGCGCTTCGCCCAATGCCAGACCGGTATCTTCGACCGTGTGGTGATCGTCAATGTACAGATCGCCTTTCACGGTAATGTTCATGCGAAAACCACCGTGGGTAGCAATTTGATCCAGCATATGGTCAAAGAAGCCGACGCCGGTATTGATTTTGCTGCCGCCTTCGCGGTCCAGCCACACTTCAACATCAATTTGCGTTTCGCGGGTCCGGCGCTCGACGCGCGCATAGCGGTCGCGGCGAGTTAATTGCTCGCCGATTGCGGCCCAGTTCAAGGTGTCGCGGTTATAGCGCAGTCCGGCAATCCCCATGTTGGATGCCAGTTCTAAATCGGTCGCCCGGTCGCCAATCACGTAACTGTTGGCGGTATCCATCACTTCGTTTGCCAGCCAGGCGGTCACCAGCTGGGTTTTCGGTTTACGACACTCGCAGTTGTCCGCCGGCAGGTGCGGGCAAATGAGCACATCATCAAAGACCACGCCCTGTGAGGTGAAAATCTGCATCATCAGATTGTGCGGGCCGTCGAAATCGGCCTGCGGAAAGCTGTCGGTGCCAAGACCGTCCTGATTGGTGATCATGACCAGTTTGTAGCCTGCCTTTTGCAGTTTCAGCAGTACCGGAATAGCGTCGGGCTCGAAGGCCAGTTTGTCAAAGCTGTCTACCTGATAGTCGCTCGGCGGCTCGGAAATCAGGGTGCCATCACGATCGATAAAGAGAAACTTCTGGGTCATACGGTCTCCGCTTTCAAAGCGTCAATCACCCGCTGGCTCTCTTCACGAGTGCCGATAGTGATACGCAAACAGTTACTTAAAGAGGGTTGTTTATTCTGATCACGTAAGATAATGCCTTGATCCCATAAAGATTTAAATACGCGGCTGGAGGCTTTAAAACGAGCCAGTACGTAGTTGGTCTCGGAATTAAACACCTGCTCGACACAATCAATGCTACGCAAAGCGTCCACCAGATACTGACGCTCTTCCAGGATCTGCGCCACACGTTCGCGCATGGCGGCAATTCCCTGTGGGCTTAGCGCTTGGGACGCAATATCGGCCACCGGGGTAGAGAGCGGATAAGGGGCGATCACCTTCATTAATAAGGCGATAACTTCTTCGTTGGCAAGCGTAAAGCCGCAGCGAAGCCCCGCCAGCGCAAAGGCTTTTGACAGCGTGCGCAGGATGACCAGGTGCGGATATTCGGCAAGCCAGCCTGCCAGCGTCGCTTGTGGGCAGAATTCAATATAGGCTTCATCGGCGACAACCAGCGCTTTATCACGGGTCATTTCCAGCAGCGTGCGGAAATCCTGCGGGTTGATAATCTGCCCGGTGGGATTATTCGGGCTGCACACGTAAACCACTTTGACGTTAGCCAGACTATCGGCAATCGCCGGGAGATCCAGCTGCCAGTCCGCTTTCGCCGGTACGGTACGGCACTCGACGCCGAGGGTTTCAGCGCTGACGCTGTACATGCCGTAGGTAGGCGGGCAGAACAGTACCGCGTCACGGCCCGGTTCGCAAAATGCGCGCACCAACAGCTCAATACCTTCATCCGCTCCGCGACTCACCAGCACTTGCTCGGGTTTTACGCCTGCGTAAGCGGCATAGTTTTCAATCACCGCTTTCGGCTGACACTCCGGGTAGCGGTTGAGCGTCTGCTGACTTAAGGTAAAAGGCACCGCAGTCGGGAATTCGTTGGCATTCAACCAGACGTCGCCATTACCGCCCAGGCGGCGGGCCGACTGGTATGGAGTCAGGGCGCGAACGTTGTCACGGGCTAACTGTTCAATGCTCATGCTTGCTCCTTTAAGGCGTTAACGCGCAGGGTGACGGCATTTTTATGGGCGGTCAGCAATTCGGCGGCTGCCAGTGTTTCAATGGTGGCGGCGAGGCTTAAGAAACCGTCCCGCGATAATTCCTGAACGGTCATCCGTTTCTGGAAATCCGCCAGCCCAAGGCTTGAGCAGGTCGCGGTGTAGCCGTAGGTCGGCAGCACGTGGTTGGTGCCGGATGCATAGTCGCCAGCGGATTCCGGCGACCAGTCGCCGAGGAATACAGAACCGGCGCTGGTGATGTCGTCAACTAGAGCGCGGGCGTTGCGGGTTTGAATAATCAGGTGTTCAGGGCCGTAGGCATTAGAGATTTCGACACATTGCGCCAGATCTTTCGCCACGATTAAACGGCTGGCGGATAGCGCCTGACGTGCAGTCTCGGCGCGCGAAAGCTCGGCGAGCTGACGTTCAACGGCCACCGCGACGTCTTCAGCAATTTTTGCGTCGGGAGTCAGCAAAATGACCTGAGAGTCCGGGCCGTGTTCGGCCTGGGAAAGCAGGTCGGAGGCGATAAAGTCCGCTGTTGCGCCGCTGTCAGCAATCACCAGCACTTCCGATGGGCCCGCAGGCATATCGATGGCTGCACCATCAAGACGTTGGCTGACCTGACGTTTTGCTTCGGTCACAAAGGCATTGCCCGGGCCGAATATTTTATCCACTTTCGGCACGGATTCCGTACCCAGCGCCAGCGCGGCAATCGCCTGTGCGCCACCGACGTTGAACACCTCTTGCACGCCGCACAGTTTTGCAGCGTAGAGGATCTCATCGGCAATCGGCGGCGGTGAGCACAGCACCACTTTCTGACAGCCTGCAATGCGCGCAGGCGTCGCGAGCATCAATACCGTTGAAAACAGCGGCGCCGAGCCGCCTGGAATATAAAGCCCCACGGACGCTATCGGCCGGGTAACCTGCTGACAGCGCACGCCTGGCTGGGTTTCGATATCCACCGGCGGCAGAATTTGTGCGTTGTGGAAGGTATCAATATTACGCACAGCGACCTGCATAGCCTGCTTAATCTCATCACTTAGACGGTCGCTGGCTTGCTGAATTTCTTCTGCGGTGACTTGTAATGCGCCAACCTCGGTTTTATCAAATCTGGCACTGTATTCGCGCAGGGCTTTATCGCCGTTGGTTTTGACGTTATCAAGAATCTCCGCCACCGTCCGGGTAATGCTCTCGGACGCCGAAATGGCCGGGCGGGTTAATAATGCCTGCTGCTGCTCGGGGCTACAGCGGTTCCAGTCAATCAGGGTATTGAAGCTCATGGTGGTTACTCCATCATCTTCTCAATCGGCAGCACCAGAATTGAGCTGGCACCCAGGGCTTTCAATTTTTCCATCGTCTCCCAGAACAGGGTTTCGCTGCTCACCATGTGCATGGCTACGCGCTGCTGGTCACCGGCCAGCGGCAGAATCGTTGGGCGTTCCGCGCCCGGCAGCAGGGCAATCACTTCGTCCAGACGTTCGGTCGGCGCATGCATCATGATGTATTTTGATTCGCGCGCCTGAATTACGCCCTGAATACGGGTTAACAGACGATCGACCAGCTGCTGCTTAGCCTCACTCATCTCGCCGTCACGCTGAATCAGACAGGCTTTTGAGCGGAACATCACTTCCACTTCACGCAGTCCGTTCGCTTCAAGCGTTGCGCCGGTCGATACGAGGTCGCAGATGGCGTCGGCCAGGCCAGCACGCGGGGCGACTTCAACAGAGCCGTTCAGCAGGCAAGATTTAAAGGCGATGCCTTTTTGGTCCAGGTAACGTTTAAGCAGGTGCGGGTAAGAGGTGGCGATACGTTTACCATCGAGCGATGCCGGGCCGTTCCAGGTTTCATCCGCAGGCGTTGCCAGCGACAGGCGGCAGCCGCCGAAGTCCAGACGACGCAGGGTAAAATAGCGCGGGTCTTCGCCCTGGGCGCGGCGGTTCAGCAGTTCTTCTTCTAAGACGTTCTCACCGATGATGCCCAGATCAACTACGCCGTCCATAACCAGACCCGGGATATCGTCGTCGCGAACGCGCAGGATATCGATAGGCATGTTTTCAGCCATCGCAATCAGGCGCTGGGTGTGCAGGTTAATTTTGATACCACAACGGGCCAGTAATTCGCGTGAATCATCGCTAAGACGACCAGATTTTTGAATAGCTATGCGTAAACGGCTGTTATCTAACATTCTGTTTTCCTTTTTACCCTGCTGAATTTGGTTCAAAAAAAAAGCCCCCGGAAGATATCTTCCGGGGGCTCTCTTGCGTTCATGCACCACTGGAAGATCTGAATGTCTCCCAGCACACATCGCCTGAAAGACTAGTCAGGGTGATGGTGATGGTGGTGCAGTTTAGTTTGAACGCGGCTCATAAATTTCTCGTTGAATGACTATTCACTTGATGTCTTTTAACCTAAACCACTTTTGTCGTTGAAGGCAAGTGCTTTTTTCATTCATTAAATCAATTCATGTGGCGACTATAAATTGTCAGTTTTGACGCGGTGGCGTAGCCTTAGTTGTAGAGGAGTGCGGCAACAATCAGGAGATGGCGCAATGAAGAAAGTGGCAATTGTCGGATTAGGGTGGCTGGGTATGCCATTGGCGCTGTCTTTAATGGCGCGAGGCTGGCAGGTGACCGGCAGTAAAACGACTGTAGATGGCGTTGAAGCGGCGCGGATGTGCGGCATTGAAAGCTACCCGCTGCGGCTCGATCCACAGTTAGTCTGTGAGGCAGATGATCTTGATGCCTTGATGAACGTCGACGCATTAGTGATTACCTTACCCGCACGTCGTAGTGGCGAAGGAGACGATTTCTATCACCAGGCGGTGCAGGAAATTGTGGACTCCGCGCTGGCGCATAATATTCCGCGCATTATCTTTACCAGTTCAACCTCGGTATACGGTAGAGAAGCGGGTACGGTGAAAGAGACAACGCCGCGTGAGCCCGTGACGGCCAGCGGTCGAGTGCTCAAAGAGCTGGAGGACTGGCTGCACCAGTTGCCGGGTACCTCGGTTGATATCCTGCGTCTGGCGGGGTTGGTCGGGCCGGGGCGTCATCCAGGACGTTTCTTTGCCGGAAAATCGGCGCCGGACGGGCAGCATGGTGTGAACCTGGTGCATCTGGAAGATGTGATTGCCGCGATTACGCTATTATTACAAGCACCGAAAGGTGGGCACATTTATAACATCTGTGCGCCAGAGCATCCTGCCCGGCAGGTGTTCTATCCGCAAATGGCGCGAGAACTCGGTTTGGCCGCGCCGGTATTTAGCGATAGCGGGACAGGGCAGGGGAAAATCATCGACGGTAATCGCATCTGTCGCGAGTTAGGATTTGAGTATCAATACCCCGACCCGTTACGTATGCCGATGGAGTAAATTGCATCAGTTTTAGCAAATAGTGCTATCGCGCAAGTTTACGATTTTTGGATTGTCTAATTATCAGCCATTTAGACGATTAAGCGCTTTGCTGATGTTCGCATTTGCTTGTTTTTTTGCTTCCGTTTGGTGCAAAATATGTCGAATGTAAAAAATGAGACTAACCGACGTGATTTCCACGTCGGTTATTTTTTTACATCAAAACAATCATCCAATAAAAGAGGCCGGGCTTAGTACCGGATAGATATTTACTTAAAAAACGACAGTTGTTGTCGCTGAGGAAACAGAAAAAAAATGGGGCAATTTTTCTTTTTTGCACCGGCCATCGCCGTAATGGAGACTGACCGTGTCGCATAACGTTACTCCAAACACCTCTCGCGTGGAATTGCGTAAAACCCTTACGCTGATTCCGGTTGTCATGATGGGCCTCGCCTATATGCAGCCAATGACGCTGTTCGATACGTTCGGTATCGTGTCAGGCCTCACTGACGGTCACGTTGCAACGGCTTACGCCTTTGCGCTGATCGCTATTCTTTTTACTGCGCTGAGTTACGGCAAGCTGGTTCGCCGTTTCCCGTCCGCAGGCTCCGCGTATACCTACGCTCAGAAATCCATTAGCCCGGTGGTTGGCTTTATGGTGGGCTGGTCGTCGCTGCTGGACTACCTGTTCATGCCGATGATCAACATTCTGCTGGCAAAAATTTACTTTGAAGCGCTGATGCCTTCCATTCCGTCATGGATTTTCGTGGTGGCATTGGTTGGGTTTATGACCGTTTCTAACCTGCGTAGCATCAAGGCCGTGGCCAACTTCAATACCCTGATTGTTATTTTGCAGATGGGCATTGTGGCGGTGATTGTGGGTCTTATCATCTACGGCATTATGCACGGTGAAGGTGCGGGTACGCTGGTCAGCACGCGTCCGTTCTGGTCTGAGGGTGCGCACGTCGTGCCGATGATTACCGGGGCGACCATTCTGTGCTTCTCGTTCCTCGGCTTTGACGGTATCTCTTCTTTGTCTGAAGAGACCAAAGACGCTGAGCGTGTGATCCCGCGTGCGATTTTCCTGACGGCGCTGATTGGCGGTATGGTGTTCATCGGAGCATCTTACTTCCTGCAGCTGTACTTCCCGGATATCACTCGCTTTAAAGATCCGGATGCTTCTCAGCCGGAAATCATGCTGTACGTGGCGGGTAAAACCTTCCAGTGGGGCGTGCTGATCTTCTCAAGCGTCACCGTTCTGGCTTCCGGTATGGCGGCACATGCGGGCGTGTCTCGTCTGATGTACGTGATGGGGCGTGATGGCGTGTTCCCGACCAGCTTCTTCGGCTATATTCATCCGAAATGGCGTACTCCGGCGTTCAACGTGCTGCTGGTAGGTGCAATTGCGCTGCTGGCGATTAAATTCGACCTGGTAACGGCAACGGCGTTGATTAACTTTGGTGCGCTGGTGGCATTCACCTTCGTTAACCTCTCTGTGATCTCGCAGTTCTGGATCCGTGAGAAGCGTAACAAGACGCTGAAAGACCACATCAACTACCTGGTGCTGCCAAGCTGTGGCGCGCTGACCGTTGGTGCACTGTGGGTGAACCTGGAGCAAAGCTCTATGATCCTGGGTCTGATTTGGGGCACGATTGGCCTGGTCTATCTGGCCTGCGTCACCAAGCGCTTCCGCAACCCAGTTCCTCAGTACGAAGATATCGCTTAACTTCATCGCGATGAAGATTGAAAACCGGAGGCTTAGCCCTCCGGTTTTTTTTCGTCTTAATAAAATTCGCTGATTAAAAACTTATCTGTAATAACTACTAGGAATAATTTAGAGCGTTTGGTTATTGGAGCGAACGGGCCTGCTCAGGAATAATTTTAAGACTGATAATATTGGGTTAATAGATTTATGTTGCACATGATAATAAGCGGAATCATCTGCGGGGCGTTACTGGGATTCGTTATGCAACGTGGACGTTTCTGCCTGACCGGCGGCTTCCGCGATATGTACATCACCAAAAACAACCGCATGTTCTATGCGCTGTTGATAGCTATCTGTATTCAAAGCGTGGGCGTTTTTGCGCTAATCCAGCTTGGGCTGGTGCAGTACGACGCTGGCGTATTCCCATGGCTGGGCACCGTGGTGGGTGGTTTTGTTTTCGGCATTGGCATTGTCTACGCCGGGGGCTGTGCGACCGGGACCTGGTATCGTGCAGGCGAAGGGCTTATCGGCAGCTGGATTGCACTGGTGACCTATATGGTGATGAGTGCGGTGATGCGCTCTCCTCATGCGGCCGGGCTGAATAAATTCCTCGGCGAGCATACGACGTCGCACAACGGCATTGCTGAAACGCTGAATATTTCCGTCTGGCCACTGATTGCCTTGCTGCTGATTGCTACCGTCTGGCTGGTGCGTAAAGAGCTCAGCAAACCAAAGCTTAAGGTGGCAACACTGCCGCCTCGTCGCACCGGTCTTGCACATGTGCTGTTTGAAAAGCGCTGGCATCCATTTGTAACGGCTGTGCTTATTGGCCTGATTGCCTTGCTGGCCTGGCCGCTGAGCGAAGCGACCGGTCGTATGTTTGGTCTTGGTATTACCTCGCCGACCGCCAATATTTTGCAATTCCTCGTCGGCGGCGACAGCAAGTTCCTCAACTGGGGCGTGTTCCTGGTGCTGGGGATCTTTATCGGTTCATTTATTGCAGCGAAGGCCAGCCGTGAGTTCCGCGTTCGTGCCGCTGATGCCAGCACCACGCTGCGCAGCGCCAGCGGTGGTGTGCTGATGGGCTTTGGTGCCAGCATTGCAGGCGGTTGCTCAATAGGTAACGGGCTGGTGATGACGGCAATGATGACCTGGCAGGGCTGGATTGGTCTGGTATTTATGATCCTCGGCGTGTGGAGCGCCTCGTGGATGGTGTATGTTCGCCCGCAGCGGAAAGCTAAACTGAAATCCGCAACGGCTTAAGGAGTTAAATATGGTTGTAAAAAAACTGGATGTGGTGACGCAGGTTTGCCCGTTCCCTCTGATTGAAGCCAAAGCGGCGATGGCAGAACTGGCCCACGGCGACCAGTTGGTGATTGAGTTCGACTGTACCCAGGCGACGGAAGCTATCCCACAGTGGGCGGCGGAAGAGGGCTTTACGGTGACGGATTACCAGCAATCTGGCGATGCTGCTTGGACTATCACGGTGCAGAAATAATTACCTTAGTCGGCCGGATAAGGCGTAACGCCACCATCCGGCCATTTTCACAGTGAGACCTGATAGCACTTTGCCGATCGGGTCCACTTCGCAAGCGATAACTTAAACAATCTCCTGCGCGTATTGATACAGCGCTTTCAATAGCGACAGCTTCTCATTATTCCCTTCATACTGCCCGTAGAGCATCTCCAGCTCCTGCGCATAGGCCTGCAAGAATTCTGGCGTAAAGATCTGCCGACGTTGCTCCAGCCAGCGCTGCTGCTCATGTTCATCAAGCGTGCCGGGAAAATTACGGGCACGATAGTTAAACAGCAGTTTTTCAATACGCGAGTCCGCAAACGTAATATCCAGCGCCGGTAAGTTGCGCGGCTCAGTCTCAAGAACAATTTTCATTGCCGTGCGGTCAGCATCGCTAAAGAAGCCATTATAAAGCTGCGCATCTACGTTCTCTGAGGGCACAAACGGCTCGGCTTCGGCGAAGATCGCCACCACTTTCTCTCGCAACAGCGGATTTTCACGCAGCTGTTTAAGGTTATCGAGGCACTGCTGGCGGTTAATTCCTAGGCGATCGGCGTCCTCTGGGCGCAGAGTATTGGCCTGCGCCAGCACCGGGCACTTGTTGAGATGCACCAGTTTGACTGGAATCGGTGAAAGCTCACCCAGCTCATTTTTCGGCGTGTATAAACGCTCACGCAGGGTATCGGCATCAAGCTCCAGCAGCGGGGCAATATCACCCGCAAGATCGACCATAATCACCGCATTGCGGTTTTCCGGGTGCCAGGCTAATGGGGCTACCCAACTGGTGTTGCCGCGCCATGCGCCAAACATCCCGGAGACGTGCACCAGCGGCTTCATTTGCGGCACATCAATCAGCGTCATTAGTTTGTTTTTGCCGCGGTATGCATACAGATAATCAAACAGTTTCGGTTGCTGCGTTTTCACCAGCTTCGCCATGGCGATGGTGGCGTAAACGTCGGCCATCGCATCGTGGGCATTGCTGTGCTCAATACCGTTAGCCTGGGTTAAATGTTCCAGGCGAAAGCTTGGCAGACCATCTTCGTTCTCCGGCCAGACGATGCCTTCAGGGCGCAGGGCGTAACAGGCGCGCATCACGTCAAGCAGGTCCCAGCGTGAGTTGCGGTTTTGCCAGCTCCAGGCATACGGATCGTAAAAATTGCGATAGAAGATATTCCGCGTGACTTCATCATCGAAACGCACGTTGTTGTAGCCCACCACGCAGGTTTCCGGCACGGTGAAAATATCGTGGATACGTTTTGCGAAAGCGGCTTCGTTCTCGCCTTTAGCACGCGCTTCCTGCGGCGTGATCCCGGTTATCAACACCGCTTCAGGCTGCGGCAGATAGTCATCTGCGGGTTTGCAGTAAAAGACTTCCGGTTCCCCGATGATATTAAAATCGTTGTCGGTGCGGATAGCGGCGAACTGCGCGGGTCTGTCCAGGGAAGGGCTGGTACCGAAGGTTTCGTAGTCGTGAAACAGAAATCCTGGCGCGCTGGAGGTCTCTTGCATAGCGTTAACTGTGTCCGTGTATGGCGTTTGGTACTCATGGTAAACGATTTAGACTCTCATCAGAAGGGCAAGAGCAGGATCTGGAAGCCCCCTCACAGGGTGTTTTTTCGTGTGGAATTAGAGGTATGTCATATTTTCTTGCAATTTAACCCTGTAACAAAGCACGAACTTCCGTAAAAAGGACGACGAATTTGCGAATGTTGAGGATTTACCGTTGAAAGCCCGTTTTTTAATTGCTGTTTCTTTGCTCGCTTCGAGCGTTTCGTGTGCGTTTGCTGATGCACCCGCTATTCCTCCCGTCACTCCTCCTGCTATTCAGGCCGGCGCCTGGGTACTTATGGACTACACCACCGGGCAAATCTTAACCGCCGGTAATGAACACCAGCAGCGTAACCCTGCGAGCCTGACCAAGCTGATGACCGGTTATGTTGTCGACCGTGCGATTGATAGTCACCGAATTACCGCAGACGACATGGTCACCGTCGGGCGCGATGCCTGGGCGGCGGTTAACCCGGTATTTAACGGCTCTTCTTTAATGTTTTTAAAAGCAGGCGATCGTCTGACGGTTCGCGACCTGAGCCGCGGTCTGATTGTCGATTCCGGTAACGATGCGTGCGTGGCGTTGGCCGATTATGTTGCTGGCGGTCAGCCGCAGTTTGTCAAAATGATGAACCACTATGTGGAAACGCTGAATCTGCGCGACACCCACTTTGAAACCGTTCATGGCCTGGATGCACCGGGTCAGCACAGCTCGGCCTACGATCTGGCCGTACTCTCGCGCGCCATTATTCACGGTGAGCCGGAGTTCTATCATATGTACAGCGAAAAAAGCCTGACCTGGAACGGCATTACCCAGCAGAACCGTAACGGCCTGCTGTGGGAAAAAAGTATGCACATTGATGGTCTGAAAACCGGTCACACCTCCGGTGCCGGTTTTAACCTGATAGCTTCTGCGGTGGATGGTCAGCGCCGTCTCATTGCCGTCGTGATGGGCGCAGATAGCGCCAAAGGGCGTGAAGAACAGGCGCGTAAGCTACTGCATTGGGGCCAACAAAACTTCGATACCGTGCAAATTTTGCATAGCGGTAAGAAGGTAGGAACCGAGCGCATCTGGTATGGCGACCAGGAGAAAATCGCCCTGGGTACCGATCAGGATTTCTGGCTGGCGCTGCCTAAAGCCGAAGTGCCGAATATCAAAGCCAAATATGTTCTTGATAAAAAAGAACTTCAAGCACCGATTGCCGCGCATACACGCGTCGGGGAGATTCAACTGCTCGATGGCAATAAGGTGGTGGCACAGTGGCCGCTGGTGACGCTTGAAAGCGTGGGTAAAGGCGGCATGTTCTCACGGTTGAGCGACTATTTGCATCACAAGGCTTGAGCTCAATAAAAGGTAGCCCGGACGAGGTGCAATAGCGCCGACTCCGGGCAATTCCGGCGGCGCTCCGCCTGGCCGGGCTACCTGATTGATTATCCCTGTGGTTGTTGTTAGCCAGAGCGGGTACAATTTGCGCTTTCGTTTTGTCGGAGAATGGCTGTGCGCCCGGATAAGTCACTTAGCCCTTTTGAAATTCGCTTATATCGCAATTACCGTACCGTACATGGTGCGCGGATTGCGCTGGCCTTCGTCCTGACTTTTCTGATAGTCCGTCTGCTGAGCATCCCGGAAGGTTCCTGGCCGCTCATTACGCTGGTGGTGGTGATGGGCCCCATTTCGTTTTGGGGTAACGTTGTACCGCGGGCTTTTCAGCGCATTGGCGGCACCATTCTGGGTTCGGCGCTGGGGCTTGTTGCACTCAAGCTTGAGCTTATCTCGCTCCCCCTGATGCTGCTCTGGTGCGCGGGCGCCATGTTCCTCTGTGGCTGGCTGGCGCTGGGCAAAAAACCGTACCAGGCGCTGCTTATCGGGATTACCCTTGGCGTGGTGGTGGGTGCGCCGCCGGGGGACATGACTACCGCGCTATGGCGAAGCGGTGACGTCATATTTGGCTGCCTGCTGGCGATGCTGTTTACCGGAATCTATCCTCAGCGGGCGTTCATCCACTGGCGTATCCAGATGGCCAACTTTGTCACCCAATTTAACCGCATCTATCAGGCCGGTCTTTCTCCCAATCTTATCGAGCGACCGCGTTTAGAGAAGCATCTGCAAAAGGTGCTCAACGATGTGGTGAAAATGCGCGGTCTGATAACTCCTGCCAGCAAAGAAACGCATATCCATAAAGGCATATTCGAAGCCATTCAAACCGTCAGCCGTAATCTGGTATGTATGCTCGAGCTACAAATCAATGCGCACTGGGCGACGCGCCCTAGCCATTTGCTGATGCTTAACGCCCATACGTTGCGGGAAACGCAGCTTATGACACAACAAACGCTGCTCGCCATCGCCCATGCCCTGTATGAAGGGAATCCGCAGCCGATTAAGGCTAACAGCGAAAAACTTAATGAGATTGCGACGGAGCTACGCCAGCTGGTAAATGAATACAAAGGCGAGGATCTGGCAGAAACGCCTATCCACGGCTATGTCTGGTTAAGCATGGAGCTGGCGCGGCAGCTGGAATTGTTGTCGAGTCTGATGTGCCGTGCATTGCGTAAATAAAAGGCAGATACATCGACTTTTGCGCCAGGTTGTTTCGATTCAGCCGGATTTAGGGTTATGATGAGCCCAAAGCAAAAATGAGTGTTTGCGACAACGTGACTACGTCAACTCATTCAGGTTGAAGGGGGTATCAGGAATGTGTACCTTATCGTGTAGCCGTTGTTTTAACGAATCCGAGTCTCAACTATCAGGGGTATAAAAATGGAAACCACGAAACCTTCGTTTCAGGACGTGCTTGAATTCGTCCGTTTGTTCCGTCGTAAGAACAAACTGCAACGTGAAATTCAGGACGTTGAGAAAAAGATCCGTGACAACCAGAAACGTGTTCTGCTGATCGACAACCTCAGCGACTACATTAAACCAGGAATGAGCGTTGAAGCCATTCAGGGCATCATTGCCAGCATGAAGGGCGACTATGAAGATCGCGTTGATGACTACATCATCAAAAATGCTGAGCTTTCCAAAGAACGTCGCGACATCTCTAAAAAATTGAAAGTGATGGGCGAGCAGAAAGGCGAGTAACCGTCATTAGCGGGTGGTGACGGTTGTTGCCACCCGAACACATCATTGAGTCACACCCTTTCATAATCTAGCGACATTGCGAACCATGCAGCAACATCAGGAAACGCAATCATGATACTGGTGACCGGCGGCGCCCGCTGCGGAAAGAGTCGTCACGCAGAATCCTTAATCAGTCATTTCTCCAGCGTCCGCTACATTGCGACATCACCCATCTTAGATGCCGAGATGGCTGAGCGTATTCAGCATCATCGGGACGGTCGTCCTGCCCATTGGCACACGGAAGAACGTTGGCAAAATCTGGCCGACATCATTACCCCACAAAACGATCCCGCTGAGGCGATTTTGCTGGAGTGCATCACCACGCTTGTCACCAATATCCTTTTTGCCTCAGGCAATGAAGAGGAGATTGACCGCTGGGATTTTTCGGCGCTGGAAACGCAGGTGAATGCTGAGATTGACGCGCTGATTACGGCCTGTAAACAGTGCCCGTCACCCATTGTACTGGTGACAAATGAAGTCGGTATGGGCATCGTGCCCGAGAATCGTTTAGCCCGGCATTTCCGTGATATTGCAGGGCGAGTGAACCAAAAACTGGCGCAGGCCGCAGATGATGTCTGGCTGGTGGTATCAGGGATCGGAGTCAAAATAAAATGAGTCGACTGTTTTTTGCCACACTTTCATTTATGAGTCGTCTTCCGGTGCCAGAGCGCTGGTCGCAGGGGCTGGATCTGGATCGCTATGTTAACGGGGTTATCACCTTCCCGGTCATCGGCCTGCTGCTGGGGGCAATAAGCGGACTGGTATTTATGGTGGTTGAGGCCTGGTGCGGTATACCGCTGGCGGCCTTTTTCACCGTACTGGCGCTAGCGCTGTTGACCGGCGGTTTTCATCTTGATGGCCTGGCGGATACCTGCGACGGGATTTTCTCGGCGCGTCGTCGTGAGAAAATGCTGGAGATTATGCGCGACAGTCGTCTGGGCACCCACGGCGGTTTAGCGCTGATTTTTGTCCTGCTGGCGAAAGTGCTGGCGATAAGCGAGCTGAGCTTACGCGGAACGCCCATGCTGGCGGCTATCGCTGCGACCTGTATTGCCGGGCGCTCGGCTTCTGTACTGCTGATGTATCGCCACCGCTATGCGCGTGAGGAGGGGCTGGGCAACTTATTTATCGGCAAAGTGAGCTTCCGCCAGACCTGGCTGACGCTGGCGATTGGCGGCGCGCTGGTGACCGCGCTGCTGGGTATGCACGGTCTCCGTGCAGTACTGGTGGCGTTTATTGGTGTCTTTATCCTCGGTCAGTTGCTGAAACGGACGCTGGGCGGACAAACCGGTGATACGCTTGGCGCGGGTATTGAACTGGGTGAAGTCATTTTCTTGCTGGCGCTTTTGTAAGTCAGCACCTAACGAACCGGATATTAAAATAATGCAAACACTGGCTTCAATGCTTGCGGCAATTCCCGCGTTGGATAATGCCGCGATGGCGCGTGCGCAGCAGCATATTGATGGGCTTCTTAAACCGACAGGCAGCCTCGGGCGTCTGGAGTCGCTGGCGGTACAGCTGGCGGGGATGCCAGGGCTTAAGGGTACGCCACAGGTGGATAAAAAAGCCATTCTGGTGATGTGTGCCGATCACGGCGTGTGGCATGAAGGCGTGGCGATTTCACCGCAGATAGTCACGGCAATTCAGGCAGCTAACATGACGCGTCACAATACCGGTGTTTGCGTGCTGGCGGCACAGGCCGGGGCGCAGGTACATGTCATTGACGTCGGCATCGACGCCGACCCGATTCCCGGGCTGGTGGATATGAAAGTGGCGCGCGGCAGCGGCAATATTGCACAGACCGCCGCCATGACCGCGGAGCAAGCGCATGCGTTGCTGCTGGCAACCATGAACTACACCCGAAATCTGGCGCAGCAGGGCGTGACGCTGTTTGGCGTGGGCGAGCTGGGGATGGCGAACACTACGCCAGCGGCGGCGGTGGTGAGCGTACTCACCGGCAGCGCACCGGAGACGGTCGTCGGGATTGGGGCCAACCTGCCGCCATCACAGCTTCAGCATAAAGTGGATGTCGTCACCCGCGCGATTGCATGTAATCAACCGGACGCCAGCGATGGCCTGGACGTTCTGGCAAAAGTCGGCGGCTTTGACCTTCTCGGTATGACCGGCGTAATGCTTGGCGCGGCCTCCTGCGGCCTGCCGGTGGTGCTGGATGGTTTCCTCTCTTACGCCTCTGCGCTGGCGGCTTGTCAGATTGCACCTGGCGTTAAACCGTACCTTATTCCGTCTCACTTTTCGGCAGAGAAAGGGGCGCGCATTGCGCTTGAGCATTTGGGGCTGGTGCCATATTTGCATATGGATATGCGTCTGGGAGAGGGCAGCGGCGCGGCGATGGCCATGCATATTGTTGATTCTGCCTGTGCGATGCACAACCGCATGGGAACGCTGGCGGACAGTAATATCGTCTTGCCATCGTAATAGTGATGCCGGGGAGTTCCCCCGGCATCAGCGCAAAAGCAATAATCAACTTAATATCATATTTGTGGGTACAGCTACATTTGACTGTCTGCTTTTGGCTTAATTAACAGTAGGGCAATCCAGGTTCGCATTAATTCCGCAAGCTACAGGGTTATTATCAAAAATATATGAGAGTAGTCTATCAAATTATTATCAGTTATTTGTTGCTGGCTCGCTGCACGTTAATCGAGCTAAGTATTTCACATAGGCTTCTGCATTTTCATTAATCACTTCTTTGGATGGGTTATGTTCTGCACCATAAAAGGCAAAGTGCGGAATATATTCAGCGCCAACATATTTTATCGTGATCTCGAATGGGCGTAAGACTTCTTCCAGAGTAAATTTATAACGGCCATTCGTCATGTAGTCTGCAAGTCCAATACCGGCAGTTACCGCCACAGCCATTTTTTTATTCTTCACTTTATCGCCGGTAGAACCGTATGCCCAGCCGTAAAGAAACACTTCATCCAGCCATTGTTTCAGCATAGGCGGGCAGTTGAACCAGTAGATCGGAAACTGCAAAACCAGCGACTCATGTTGCTCAACGAGTCTTTGCTCAGACTCGATATTGATCCTGCCGTCAGGGTAGGCTTTATAAAGCTCATGAACAGTAAATTGATCGGGATATTTTTTTAACTCATTTATCCAGCGCTGGTTAACAACGGAGTTTTCAATATTTGGATGAGCGACAACAATAAGCGTTTTTTTCATCATTTCCTCAATCTGGGCTGACTTGCGGTTAGGTTGCTCAGGAGTATATGATTGGTTTTATTTTTTGTGAAGTACGCAAATTTAGGTTATATACTTACCAAAAGGAGAGTGTAAATGAATTCTGAAACATGCTCACAGACCGGTATCAACCTGCAGGAAACCGATTTTGGTTATACGCTTTCCCTGGTGAGTGGAAAATATAAAATGATAGTGATGTACTGGTTAAATGAAAATAAACCCGTCATGCGCTACAACGAGCTTAAACGCCGTATCGGTACGATTTCTTTCAAGACTCTGAGTAATACACTAAAAGAGCTAGAGCAAGATGGAATAATCAACCGGGTGGAGTACCCTCAAATACCGCCGAAAGTTGAATACAGTCTGACAAAACGCGGGGAGTCATTAATGCCAATTCTGGATTTAATGTGTGAGTGGGGTGGGAAAAATCGGCAAACCTAACTTAGGGGCACGAATACAGATGACCTTTGAAAATATTGGACTGTGTTGCAGCTAAGGTCACTCCTCATGTATCAATACCTGAACTGGTTTTCGGTACAGCGCGTAAAACGTTAAATGTCTTGCAGGTTATTCACTGAATTACCCGAATGCGTCTTCAGCTTTGCAGCAAAGACGCATGAATCCCTCATTCCATACCTTCATAATCAATTTTATAGCTTTACAGCTATATAGTATTTAACCTATATTGATTGGGGGATCCCGTGTGGACAATTAAAACAACGGATACGTTTGATAACTGGTTTGCCTCGCTCAATGATACCGTTCGGGTCAGCGTGCTGGCAGCGCTGTTAGTCCTGCGAGAAAAGGGGCCAGGGTTGTCCAGACCTTATGCCGATACGGTCAGAGGTTCACGCTACAGCAACATGAAAGAGTTGCGTATTCAGAGTCGGGGCGATTCGATACGGGCGTCTTTCGCTTTTGGCCCGGCCCGTACAGGCATTGTGCTTTGTGGCGGAAATAAGGTTGGTAATGAAAAACGTTTTTACGATGAGATGCTCCCGGTCGCAGATCGGGAATTCATGAACTGGCTGAACACATTAAAAGAGAAGGAGTAATGCGATGGGCAGAACGCTAGAGCAGCTTATTGCGGATGAAAAACCTGAAGTCGTGGCCGAAGCTCAAGCGGTGGCGACGGACATTCTGCTCAACATCCATCTTGCTGAGCTACGTGAGAAGGTACAGAAAACGCAGGTAGAAATGGCGCAGGCGCTGGGTATCAGACAGCCTACCGTTGCGGGTATGGAAAAACCGGGCCGCGATCTGAAACTTTCCACGCTTAAACGTTATGTGGAAGCAACCGGTGGCAAGCTTCGCCTTGATATTGAACTGCCGGATGGTTCTCACTACGGATTTGTACTGTAACAACTGACGCTTCCTGAAGCGGAGCGTCAGCTCTTTTTATGATCGGCATCGGCCTGCATTGCCGTCAGGCTTGGCTGCCGCGTGACCGTGAAACTGCACTAGCCTCTGGCAGGAATCTGACACACTATTCAACCCACTTTCACCAATATGGAAAACACGAATCGATCCAAATATATTAACCGCCGTAGTTGACAAGCAGATACAGGCCGGGTGAATCATTGAGTATGAAGGGTTTAGCAGAAGGCTTGATACTACGGATTTTCGCGTCAGACAGGGACATGAGTTGAACGCTCAATATCCCCTAAGATAAGTTCCCAGGCTAACTCTCTGAATCAAAACGCTATTGAAACATGCTGAGACGCACAGAAACTAAAATTTGGCTCCTCTGACTGGACTCGAACCAGTGACATACGGATTAACAGTCCGCCGTTCTACCGACTGAACTACAGAGGAATCGGTGTGGAGTCGTATCTTAGCGGCGAAAAAATTTTTGTCAAACATCAATTACCATCACGTGATGCATTTGCCTATTCCATCAACAATTTGTCGCCATTCCCAACAAAAATTAAGGAAAAATGTTTTGCAGGATCAGCATTTCTCCATCATCATTTGAAATGGAGTTTCAACTTTCTGATCTAAGGCCCATTTTGAACGTCACCGCCGCCCTACGCCAGGTCGTCACAAGCACTCCCTGGTTTAAAAAACGCAAAAGTTATCGAGTTCTCTTCTGGCGTGAAATCACCCCTCTTGCTGTGCCTATCTTCCTGGAAAATACCTGCGTCCTGTTAATGGGCGTGTTGAGTACTTTCCTTGTGAGTTGGTTGGGGAAAGAGGCAATGGCGGGAGTGGGCCTGGCCGACAGCTTCAATATGGTCATTATGGCCTTCTTTGCTGCGGTTGATCTTGGCACCACGGTGGTGGTGGCCTTTAGTCTCGGTAAGCGCGACAGACGCAGAGCGCGCGCGGCGGCACGTCAGTCGCTGGTGATCATGACGCTGTTTGCGATTGTGCTGGCGGCGGTTATCCACTATTTCGGCGCTGAAATCATCAATATTGTTGCCGGTGATGCCAATGCCGAAGTTAAAGCTCTGGCGCTAACCTACCTTGAACTGACGGTATTGAGTTACCCGGCGGCGGCGATTGCGCTGATTGGCAGTGGTGCGTTGCGCGGGGCAGGGAATACCAAAATTCCGCTGATGATTAATGGCGGGATGAATATCCTCAATATTATTATCAGCAGCATCTTAATTTACGGGATCTTCTCCTGGGACGGGATGGGCTTTGCCGGTGCCGGGCTTGGGTTAACCATCTCTCGTTATATTGGCGCGGTGGTAACTATCATCGTGCTGATGGTGGGCTTCAACCCGGCGCTGCGGATCCCGCTGAAAAGCTACTTCAAGCCGCTCAATTTCGCCATTATCTGGGAGGTGATGGGCATTGGTATTCCCGCAAGCGTTGAATCCGTATTGTTCAACGGCGGTAAGCTGCTGACTCAGATGTTTGTCGCAGGGATGGGCACCGACGTGATTGCCGGTAACTTTATCGCTTTCTCGGTGGCAGCACTCATTAACTTACCCGGCAACGCCCTCGGGTCGGCCTCGACGATTATCACCGGTAAACGCCTGGGCACCGGGCAGTTGGCGCAGGCTGAGCGGCAATTACGCCATGTCTTCTGGATGTCGACCATTGTATTGACGCTTATCGCCTGGGGCACCGCACCGTTTGCCGGGCTTTTTGCATCCTTCTACACCCACGATCAAGACGTCAAAGAGGTGGTAAAAGTCCTGCTATGGATGAACGCCGCCTTTATGCCTATCTGGGCCGCCTCCTGGGTGCTGCCGGCGGGCTTTAAAGGCGCCCGTGATGTTCGCTTTGCTATGTGGGTCTCAATGCTCAGCATGTGGGGCTGCCGCGTGGTGGTGGGCTACGTACTGGGGATCGTGCTGGGAATGGGCGTGGTCGGGGTCTGGATGGGGATGTTCCTCGACTGGGCAACGCGTGCCTCATGTTTCTACCACCGTCTGCGAACCGGTCGTTGGGCATGGAAGTACGCGTCGTTAAAAAAACAGACCACGGATAACCCATAACTGCGGTATAAATCGGCGAATGAAGACGGTTTTTAAACGAATTGCAGAATAAATCGGCAAACGAATTATTTTGTGCCAAACAGGCTTTGACAACCACGGGGCACCCCGTTAATATTCGCCCCGTTCACACGATTCCTCTGTAGTTCAGTCGGTAGAACGGCGGACTGTTAATCCGTATGTCACTGGTTCGAGTCCAGTCAGAGGAGCCATATTTAAGAAGCCCGCTTAGGAAACTAAGCGGGCTTTTTGCTTTTCTATTTTCCCATTCTCATTCGATAAAAAAAGCCTGCTATCAGGCAGGCTTGAATGCAGACGTTAACCGTTTTTCGCTTATCGGAAAGGCGGCTCGTTAAAGGTGCGTAATTTGCGTGAGTGAAGACGGTCGCCCTCGGCACGCAGCAGGTCGATGGCGCGAATACCAATTTGCAAGTGCTCGGAAATCGCGCCTTCATAAAAGCGGTTTGCCTGTCCTGGTAGCTTAATCTCACCGTGCAGCGGCTTGTCCGACACGCACAGCAAGGTGCCGTAGGGAACGCGGAAACGGTAGCCTTGTGCGGCAATGGTGGCGCTTTCCATATCAATCGCTACCGCGCGGCTTAAGTTGAAGCGCAGTGAAGAGGCGGAGTAACGGAGCTCCCAATTACGATCGTCCGTGGTCACAACCGTACCGGTGCGCAGACGCTGCTTAACTTCCTCGCCCGGCATGCCGCTGACTTGCTTCGTGGCGTCGTATAACGCGCGCTGTACTTCGGCAATGCTCGGGATGGGGATATCGGGCGGCAATACGGCGTTAAGGACATGGTCGTCACGCAGGTAAGCATGCGCCAGTACATAATCGCCAATCGACTGGCTTTCACGCAGACCGCCGCAGTGGCCAATCATCAGCCATACATCTGGACGCAGAACCGCTAAGTGATCGCAAATATTCTTCGCGTTGGACGGCCCCACGCCAATATTAATTAAGGTGATCCCCTGACCGTCTTTAGTGATCAAATGCCAGGCCGGCATTTGATGCTTTTTCCACGCCAAATCAGAAATGGCCTCTTCTGGGGCTTCGGTATCGGCGGTGATCCAGACGCCACCAGCACAGGAGAGCGAGACATATGGGCTATCCGGGTCGAGGATTTGGCTACAGCTCCAACGCACAAATTCATCGACGTAACGGGTGTAGTTAGTAAACAACACAAACGGCTGGAAATGCTCGACCGGCGTCCCCGTATAGTGGCGTAAACGTGCCAGAGAAAAATCCACGCGTCGCGCGTCGAAGTGGGATAGCGGGTAAAACTCAGTCGGATGAGTGAGGCCATCCGCCGTTTCATCTCCAATTTGCGACAGCTCGGTGGTGGGGAAGAAACGGGTTAGATCTGCGCTCATCGAGCGGTCAAGGTTCAGGCCGTCTATGACATAGGGGAACGGAATCTCATGCTCAGAGGCGCCCACCTCAATCTGCGCATCATAATCTTCATGCAGCAAGGTAAGTTGTTCGAGTAAATAGCTGCGGAACAGCGCGGGCTGCGTGATGGTGGTGGTATAGCAACCAGAATGGGTGAAGCGGCCAAACGCGCGGGTTTTTTGTGCTTTGTGCGCGCATCCGCTCCAGGACACGGAGAGCTGAGGGTAGACAAATAATCCGTTGGCTCGCGCCTGTGCGCTGGGCAGGGAGCGGTCGTCAATGAACAGACGAATCGCGTCACGTAATGCTTTTACCGATTGATCGTACAGCGCCTGGAGTTTATCCAGCGCTTGCTCAGGGGTCAGATTCATGCCCGTGTTACTCATCGTTCGCTCCTTGTGTCAAATCTGCAGCTTTTCCCGATAGTATGTCAGCCGATGATGAAACAAAAGCGCTAGCCCGCGTCAACATAACAACTGATTAACCTTTAAGCACATTATTCCATTGGGACGGTAATCGCAGCGCGCCGAGGGAAAAAAGCTATAATTAACCGATATCTGCCGTGAATGAGGAAAGGGAAATGAAACCTCGGGTTAACCTGTTGTGTTCGCTTATGTTGGCATTATGCAGCCACAGCGCGCTTGCTGTGACGTATCCGCTCCCCCCGGAGGGGAGTCGGCTGGTGGGCAGCACGCTCAATATCACGGTGCCGGAGAATAACCATCTGCCGCTGGAGGCGTTTGCCGCCCAGTATGGGCAGGGGCTGAGCAACATGCTCGAAGCGAATCCTGGAGTGGATGTCTTTTTACCAAAATCCGGGTCAACGCTGGTGGTGCCTCAGCAGCTGATTTTACCGAATACGGTGCGACAGGGCATTGTCGTGAACGTCGCGGAAATGCGCCTTTATTACTACCCGCCCGATAGCGGTAACGTGGAAGTCCTGCCGATTGGCATCGGGGAGGCAGGTCGTGAAACGCCGCGCAACTGGGTGACCGCCGTGGAACGTAAAACGGAAGGCCCGACCTGGACGCCAACGGCGAATACCCGTCGTGAGTACGCCAGACGCGGTGAAAGTCTGCCAGCATTTGTGCCTGCCGGGCCCGATAATCCCATGGGGCTGTACGCCATCTATATTGGTCGCCTTTATGCTATCCACGGTACGAATGCGAATTTCGGTATCGGCCTGCGCGTGAGCCAGGGCTGTATTCGCCTTCGCAATGACGATATTAAATATCTCTTTGATAACGTGCCCGTGGGCACGCGGGTGCAGATTATCGACCAGCCGGTGAAATACACTACCGAACCGGATGGCAGCCGCTGGATTGAGGTTCACGAGCCATTATCGCGCAACCGCGCAGAATATGAATCGGACAACAAAGTTCCATTGCCTATTACGCCGGCCCTGCGTAGTTTTACACAAGGGGAAGGGGTTGATGCCGGTCGGGCCAGCGCGACGCTTACGCGCCGTTCCGGGATGCCGGTGAACATCAGTACATCACACAATACGCTGTGATCGTACGAATACATATTGCCTGGAGCCCGCCTGATGCGGGCTTTTTGCTAAGGTGTCTCCGTTCAGGAGCTTCGCCGTTTGAAAAGGAGAATTGAATGAGTGATGTGGTTAACTGGGGGGTATTGGGCTATGCCCGTATCGCTAAAAATTCGGTCATTCCGGCGATTAACCGTGCCGAAAACGCGCGTGTCTATGCCGTAGCCTCGCGCAATAAAGCGGAGCTACCGACCGGGGAATGGGAGCAGAGCTACGGCGATTATGCCGCACTGCTCGCCGATGACGCGATTCAGGCGGTCTATATTCCGCTGCCAAATTCCCTGCATAAAGAGTGGGTTATACGCGCACTGGAAGCCGGTAAACACGTGTTGTGTGAAAAACCGCTGGGCCTAACCGCCGCCGAAGCGCAGGAGATGCAGCAGGTTGCGCGAAAACACAATCGCCTGTTGATGGAAGCTTTTATGTACCAGTACACCGACCGGGTGCGGGTGGTGAAAGACGCGGTGGAAAGCGGCGAGCTGGGCGATATCCGTCATATCAACGTGTCGTTCCGTTTCCTGTTAGACCGCCCAAATACCATCAAGATGCAACCCGCGCTGGGGGGCGGTTCGCTATACGATGTGGGATGCTATCCGGTTAACTTTATTGGCATGATAACCGGACGCCTGCCTGTAGAGTGTAAAGCGCTCTGCGAAACGGATCAGGGCGTCGATACCAACCTTTCTGCTCTCCTGCAGTACGATGATGGCCTCATTGCCAACATTCACTGTGGTTTCAATGCGTTTGGTCGTAACTATGCCGAAATTATCGGGACTAAAGGCATGCTGTGCATTGATAAGCCTTTCCTCGATGATGCGGGCACGATTTACCTGCACACATCGGAAGGTGTGCGTGAACTGCCTGTCAGCGAATCGGATCGCTATCAGGCAGAGGTGCGCAACTTTTCAAGCGCCGTTTTGAACGAGCCGTCGCGGCTGATCCCGTTGGAAGAGACGGTGCGCAATATGCAGGTGCTGGATATGATCCGGGCGGCACTGTAAATAACGCGCAGCCCCGGAAACCCAATGGCTTCCGGGGTATGTTTAACGGGAAAATTTGCGCGCGCCGATAACACAGCCAATGACGCCGAGCGTCGCCAGAACCATCGAAGGGCTCACCGATTCATGGAGAAGTGTTGCGGACAGGCCCAGTCCCAGAAAAGGCTGGAGCAGCTGTAATTGCCCGACCGTGGCGATGCCGCCCATTGCCAGCCCTTTGTACCAGAAGATAAAGCCAATCAACATACTGAATAGCGAGACATATCCCAGCGCCGCCCAGGTTGCCGCTGTCATCGTGTTAAAGCTCTCCGGCAGCGTAACCACCGTGGCGCACAGCATCGCCGGTAATGCGATAATTAACGCCCAGCTGATGACCTGCCAGCCGCCCATAACACGCGTCAACTTTGCCCCTTCCGCATATCCCAGGCCGCAAACAGCGACCGCTGCCAGCATCAGAAGATCGCCGGTCAGCGAAACGGATGCGCTTTGTAACAGGGCAAATCCCATCACCAGACAACTGCCGATAAGCGAAAAGATCCAGAAGGCTATTGCCGGGCGCTCCCCGCCGCGCAAAACGCCAAAAATAGCGGTGGAGAGCGGCAGCAGCCCAAGAAAGACGATAGAGTGCGCGGAGGTGACGTGCTGAAGCGCCATCGCGGTCAGCAAAGGGAAACCAATAACCACACCCAATGACACCACAATTAACGGTAAAATTTGCGAAGCATGTGGTCTTTTTTGCCGTAATCCCACGATAAGACCAACCGCCAGCATCCCCGCGAGCGAGGCGCGCGTAAAGGTCAGAAAGAAAGGGGACATATGCAGCACGGCAATGCGCGTTGCGGGTAAAGAGCCGCTAAAAATGACCACCCCCAGCAGCCCATTCATCCAGCCGGAAATTGAGTCCGAATGCGATTTCGCTAATCCTGAATCCACCACACACCTCACTTATGTCACCGCGCTCTACGGTTTGAGCATTTATTGGGCGGATGGTAATCTCAGCGATCTAAGACAATCAAATAATTGTCATGGATACAATTGATGAAGGCACGATACAAAAGCATCGTAGACAGATTTGCCCATTTCATCAGAAGCGGGGAGCTGGCTGCGGGAGCGCGCCTGCCGACGCATCGCGTGCTGTCGGCGCAAGAACATATCTCGCTTGCTACGGCGACGCGGGTTTATCACGAGCTGGAAGCGATGGGATTGGTGAGCGGCGAAACCGGACGGGGCACGTTTGTCCGCGAGCTTTCTCTGCCTAACGGTCACGGCCTTGACCAGCAAGCCGTGGCGACGGATGTTATCGACCTTAACTTTAACTATCCGTCTTTGCCGGGGCAGGGTGAGCACTTGCGTGATGCCCTCCGCCAGATTGCGGCGGCGGGTGATATCGAGGCGCACTTACGCTATCAGCCCCATGCGGGCAGAGTAAACGATAGGACGCTTATTGCAAGGCACCTTAGTTCCCGCGGATTTCAGCCGTCGGCGGACAACGTGATTATCGTCGATGGCGCACAGCATGGGCTGACCGTGACGGTCATGGGGCTTTTGCGGCCAGGTGATGTCGTGGCGGTAGATGCGTTAACCTATTCGGGGTTTAAGGCGCTGGCGGAGCTTTATCACCTCGAACTGGTCGCGATCCCGTCTTTGTCCCATGGGCCAGATTTGGTTGCGCTCAAACAACTTTGTCAAAAACGGCGCATCAGGGCCGTGTACGTTATGCCGACCCTTCACAATCCGCTGGGCTGGGTGCTAAGTCACCGTCAGCGGCAAACCCTGGCAGACATTGCGAACGCGCATGACCTGTTGATTATTGAAGATGCGGCCTACGCGTATCTTTGTCGCACACCGCCTCCACCGCTGGCTTCTTATGCGCCGGAGCGGACGGTCTATATCACCGGATTCTCTAAAAATGTGGCGACCGGGCTGCGAGTCGGCGTTGTGGTCTGTCCGGGCTCTAATCGGGCCGCACTGGAAAGGGCTGTCCGCGCGACCACGTGGAATACGCCCTCGCTGATGACGCGAATTATCTGCACCTGGATTGAGGACGGCACCATTAACCGCTTTGAGATCTTAAAGAGGCGTGATGCCCGCAAACGACAGGCCATATTAAGAGACATCTTTGGCGGGCTGACTTATCTCACCCATCCCAACTCCTATTTTGCCTGGCTGCCTCTACCGGATGAGTCGCGGGCGGACAGACTGGCCAACGTGCTGATGGAAAATAATATCTCCGTGTCAACGGCTGACCCTTTTTGTACCTCACAAACGGTGCCTCAGGCTCTTCGAATTGCGCTGGGTTCGGTAACGCTGGAACATTTGCGTGCGGCGCTGGTGAAGGTGCGCGAGGCTGTGGAATATGAACAGTATCGAGTGTGAATGAAGTGCTGGTTCCAGTATGGCCGGTAGTTCCAACCCTGTTCAGTCCACTACCCATGCGATTGGAACCTCTGGTGGTGGTTTCAAACACCATACTGGAGGCTGCCATTTTGGCTACAATCGACACTCAAGCGCATCCGTTACTTGCTGTTCCCTTCAATGCTGCCACGGATATCACCGTACTAATTTATTGACGAGGTGACGACATGACGCAACAGGACTGGCATTCCGCCGACATTATTGCGGCGCAGCCCGAATTCGGAAGCTGCGCCGCATTTCGTTTATTCGAACCGTCATAATCCTTTGTATCGCAGAGACAGTTTCCTATTATCAGCCTTCCTTGCTACGCACTAAGCTCCCGCCTGCACGAAATGCTTCATGACCTGAAAGAAGCGCCTGATGTATCAGGATGGTCGCCGTTTTACCGGCAATGTCGCCTTTGAAAACTGCCGGATCTGTCCTTCGATGGGGTAAGTCTTTCTTCACGCTTTATTACGCTAATGAAATCACAATGAATCTGATGAATAATTGTGCATCGCCTACCGCAGATGTTATATTAAAATATAATATTCGGAGGTGCTCTATGTATACCACTCGCCTGAAAAAGGTTGGCGGATCTGTCATGCTGGCGGTTCCTCCCGCCGTGCTGAAAACGCTGGGGCTGTCGACGGACAGCGAAGTGGGCATGACCATTGATAGTGGCTGCCTGATAATTGAACCTCAAAAACGTCCACGCTATTCACTCGAAGAACTGCTGGCGCAGTGCGATCCGCACGCTGAAATAAGCGAAGAGGGTCGGGAATGGATTGATGCGCCTGCGATGGGCAAGGAGATCCTGTAGATGGACAGAGGGGAAATCTGGCTCGTTTCACTGGATCCGATTGCCGGGCATGAACAAAGCGGAAGGCGTCCAGTACTGATTGTTTCTCCGGCGTCCTTTAATCAGTTTACCCGGCTACCTGTGGTTGTTCCCGTGACCAACGGTGGTAACTTTGCCCGCGCAGCGGGGTTTACTGTTTCACTGGATGGCGCAGGAACGAAAACAACGGGAGTAATTCGTTGTGACCAGCCCAGAACCATTGATATGGAAGCGCGGAACGGCAAATATCTTGAACGAATACCTGAAGTTATTGTGAATGAAGTGGTTGCCAGACTGGAGGCCATTCTGAGCTGAGATATTAGATGTAAAAGGCAAACGCAGAAAAGCAAAAAGCCTGCTTAGTTTCCTAAGCAGGCTTCTTAAATTTGGCTCCTCTGACTGGACTCGAACCAGTGACATACGGATTAACAGTCCGCCGTTCTACCGACTGAACTACAGAGGAATCGTGTGAACGAGGCGCATATTAACGATGTCCCTCTGGCTTGTCAAAGGGTGAAAAGGGCTAATAGGTTCGTTTGCTGACAATTTCAGCAATTCACGCGCGGTTGCTGTTTTTTTAGCTCATTTGCACCGCGAAAGTGCAGGAATACCCCTTATGGAGCATATCGCTATCTTCTGACCGTGCCGAAAAAGGCCGCTATCCATAGGATCCCATAGGAATTTGCTTAAATTTTAAAACTGGCAAGCATCTTGCAACTCCCTTTGGTACTTAACGCCAGTGTGGCAGTGGATCCTTTCGGAGGCAAAAATGAACTTCAGACGACTCAAATATTTCGTAAAAATCGTCGATATCGGTAGCCTGACTCAGGCTGCTGAAGTGTTGCATATTGCACAGCCTGCGCTGAGCCAGCAGGTCGCAACGCTGGAAGGGGAACTCGATCAGCAACTGCTCATCCGCACCAAACGGGGTGTGACGCCAACCGAAGCGGGCAAGGTGCTCTATACCCATGCCAGAACGATTTTACGCCAATGTGAACAGGCCCACCTTGCCGTCAATAACGTAGGGCAAACGCTGAGCGGTACGGTTTCCATCGGTCTGGCGCCCGGCACGGCGGCTTCGTCGATTACGATGCCGCTGCTTCAGGCGGTGCGTAATGAGCTGCCGGAGGTTATGGTCTATTTGCACGAAAACAGCGGTACGGTGCTTAACGAAAAGCTGCTAAGTAATCAGCTGGATATGGCCGTGCTTTATGACCGCACGCCGCTGGCGGGCATTGTCGGCCAGCCGCTGCTGAAAGAGGATTTGTATCTGGTAGGGACAAGTAATTGCCCGGGGCAGAGCGTCGACCTGACCGCGGTTGCGGAAATGAATCTGTTTCTGCCGCGTGATTACAGCGCTGTTCGCGCTCGCGTGGATGAGGCGTTTTCGCTGCGCCGCTTAACGGCAAAAATTATCGGTGAAATTGAATCGATCTCAACGCTCACCGCCGCCATCGCCAGCGGAATGGGTGTAACGGTACTGCCAGAGTCGGCCGCGCGTTCGCTGTGTAGCGCCGCCAACGGCTGGATGGCACGCATTACCACGCCTTCGATGAGTCTGCCGCTGTCGCTTAACGTTTCCGCCCGTGGACAACTGACGCCGCAGGCGCAGGCGGTGAAGGAGATTTTGATCTCGCTGGTGAGCCGTCCGATGCTGGATAATCGGGAATTGCAGCTGGTCAGCTAAGCTTATATTCCATTCAGATATAAGTTGCTGGTTTTTATTATTTGTTCACAAGGACGACAGACTTTAACAATAGCGTAATGTCTGATTGAACCGGAGTGAAGCGTGAACTTCCAGCAACTCAAAATAATTCGTGAAGCGGCGCGGCAGGACTATAACCTGACCGAAGTTGCCAATATGCTTTATACCTCTCAGTCCGGCGTCAGCCGCCATATTCGCGAGCTTGAGGAAGAGCTGGGAATTGAGATTTTTATCCGACGCGGGAAGCGTCTGCTTGGAATGACCGAGCCGGGTAAAGCATTATTGGTAATTGCTGAGCGGATTCTGAATGAAGCCAGCAACGTGCGTCGTCTGGCGGATCTGTTTACCAACGATGCCTCTGGCGTGTTGACGATTGCCACCACCCACACGCAGGCGCGATATAGCCTGCCTCCCGTCATTAAAGCCTTCCGTGAGATTTTTGAGGATGTGCGTCTTGAGCTGATTCAGGGAACGCCACAGGAAATTGATGCTCTGCTGCATAGCGGCGGCGCGGATATCGGTATCGCCAGCGAACGTCTTAGCAACGACGCCACGCTGGTGGCTTTCCCCTGGTTCCGCTGGCATCACAATCTGCTGGTGCCAAAAGATCATCCGCTCACCCAGATAACGCCGCTGACGCTGGAAGCGATTGCCCGCTGGCCGTTAATCACCTATCGACAAGGCATTACCGGTCGTTCACGCATTGATGAGGCTTTTAGTCGCAAAGGGCTCACGCCGGATATCGTCCTCAGCGCGCAGGATTCTGACGTGATTAAAACCTACGTGGAGTTAGGGCTCGGGATTGGTCTGGTGGCCGAGCAGTCGAGCGATCCGCAGGAGTTGGGTAGCCTGGTGCGCCTGGATACGCACCATCTCTTTGATGCGAATACCGTCTGGCTGGGGCTCAAACGCGGTCAACTTCAGCGTAACTATGTTTGGCGCTTTATTGAGCTGTGTAATGCCGGTTTGTCGCTTGACGAGATTAAACGGCAGGCGATGGAGCTTGAAGAAACGGTGCTGGATTATCAGATTTAGCGCTGCCAGGAAAAACGCTACCCACCGGGAGTGGGTAGCGACAGAGGTTATTTGCTGAACTTCACAGGATTGTTGCGATAGGCTTTAAGCTTCGCGCGCATCCAGCTGCTGCTATTGCGGTTTACTGCACTCACCACGCCGGTGGTAGCGCCGCCGCCAACCTGAACATGGAAAATACCGCGTGATGGGAAGTCACCGTATTTAGGCTGTGAAAAATCCCATTCATGACGGCTAAACAGCTCTTTCGGGTTATGCCCCATCATGCTGGTGTGGACATCGAGGAATTCGATATTCAGCAGATTGGCGTTAATCGCCTCGACGGAATCACCAATTTCAGCATGACCCATCAGATAGCTGCCGCCGGTTCCCCAGAATTGCTCATCCAGCGAACCGACCTCTTCAGATACGCTTGCCAGGCGGCTTGCTGGCATCTGCCACGGCAGAACGGGTTGACGTAAATGGCGGCTTAAAGAGGCGCAGAAATCGAACGTCCGATCCCACTCGAACGGCGAATAGCAGTAGCCATTTTTATAGGCGCGAGCGGTAAAGTCGTCGGCTTCATAGCGGTCGGCTGCCATGAAATCAGCACCTTTGGCGACCGCAGTTGTACCGTCAGCACGGACATACTCGATATCGTCAAATACACCTACGAGCAGCGCATATTGAGCGGAAAGTTTGCCCGCCAGCGCTGGGTCGATGGTCATTCTCTTCTTCACGCCATCTTCCGGGTCAAAGACATCGTCATAGGTGAAGTCGTTGTACACCCATTGCGAGCCGCCGACGCTCCATAAGTTGAGCTGCCAGCCGAGCACAACATCCGGTGCCACAACGCGAACTAACCAGTTTACGCCGGTAATATAGCCTTTCAGGGTATCCGTGATAGCCGCTGGGATGGCGATATTAACGCCATGGTGCGCCATCGCTTCTGAAAGCGGCTGGCGAACCGGGATGGCATAGTCCGGCTTGAAACCGTACTTCTGACATTCACCTAAGTAATCCGGGTTAACGATAAAGCCCGCAGGTACCGAATGCTCGTCATCCTTCATGGCCTGCGCCATTTGCAGAGCCTGGATGAAGTTTGCGAAGCTGAATTTATGGCGCAGGGGATCATCAATAATATTCTCGACGTCGCCTAACGATAAGTTACAGGTATAGGAAACCATCACCGGCAGTACGCTGTCATGGGTAATGGCTTCCACATCGCGCGCCATCTGGATGATTTTTGACGTTGGCTCTTTGGTCGGATCCAGATAAGCGGAGGCATCGCCCATACCGTCATCACCGGAATATTTGAACAGCGAGGAAACGCGCGCTTCGGCTAAATCCGCAACGTTGCTCGGTGACATATCCGCGCAGCCGCCAAAGCTCAGGTAGTCCGGGAAACCTTTCACCTGCAAATTCGCGCCTTCGACGACGGTCACCGTCAGCGTGACCGGAGACTTGCCGTCGACGTTTAGCGTCGCAGAATCGACATCAATATAATGCACCACGCCATCGTGAATCAGCGTGCCAGAGGCTACCTGATACAATCCCTGCGCCAGTTTGGCTGATTGCGTCTGGCTACCTGATTGCATCGGCAGGTTGGTGAAGTGATATTGACGCGGCAGGGTGTTTTGCTCAATCAGGCGCAAATCAAAAGTGGCGGCCACATTTTTCTCTGCTTTCACGATGACGGTAAGCGCCGCAGATGGGCTCTGCGAGTCATCGTTTTGACGAATCTGTTCATGAGCAAATGTCACTTTATGCAGTTTGTTGTCCAACGCGCCAGTGGCGGCATCAAACTGATAGTGGACGTTGTTTAATTTAATGTCGTCGATGCGAACGCTGAATTGACCTGACACTGGGAGCTGCTCAAGACGCAGATTTTGTCCGGCGGACAAGGTGAAACGCTGTTTCTCAACGTTATTTTCCAGATAGGCCAGGCTCATCTCTTCACGATAAAGCGCATGGTCGGCGGCCAAATCAATCGAAATATCCAGCGTGGTGCTGCGTTCAGCAGGCGCGAACGCGACGGTCAGAGAGGTGCGCTGACCTTTAGTCACGGTCAGGGTATCGGCACTCAGAATGATCCCGGCGCGCACCGTGCCATCGGCCGTGCGCAGCTCTGCCGCCGAAACCGTATAGGAACCCGCATCAATATTGAAGGTGTTTTTCCCGGCGACAGGATTAAGAATTTCGCTCTTTTCACCACGAACTAACACCAATTCAACGGCGGTATTTTCAAGGCCGGCAGGCAGCGCGGCGCAGGTCACAACCAGTTCGCCGGCGGTTTGCGTCTCTTCATCAGCCGCGACGGTAAAGGTATTTTTGAAGGTATCCCATTTGGCAGCGGAATCAGACGAGACGTTGACGCCCATGTGGATATTTTCGATAGAATCGCCAATAGCCCCGCTTGCGGCGGTGATGGTCAGTTTGATATCAAAAATACCGCTGGAGATTTCGCTCGACTCAATGGCTGTCTTAAGCTCACACCATGGATTTGTGGTGACGGTGATATCCCCTTCGGTAATTTTCCCCGGTGCGCTAAATGACAAAACCATTTTTTCCTTGATATTAATGCTTTCACCCGTGGTGGATTTGAAATTATTAATATCAAGCGTGGGATACCAGGCGTTATCCGTAAACTGAAGTGTGAAGTCTAATTGCATGTTAATTTCCTTATAACGTAATAATTGTTAAGCCATCGAAAGATGGCTTGTTAGCTGAATCCACCGTTATTCACGGGTGTTAAATGGCCGGTTACTCTGGGGTAATATTGGCGTTTATGGTTATAAGGGGAATGAATTAAATGCACACATCAATTTTTCAATTATTGATATTTATAGATATTCGTGATGTGGCGTAAAAGAGAAATGATGTCTTTTAGCAATATCACTTACCATCGTGGGGAATATCAATCAGTGGATTAATGCGAAGCAGGGAGGGTTGAAAAGGGCGATAGAGCACGAGTTGTTTGGCGAGTAAAAAGCAAAAAGCCCGCTTAGTTTCCTAAGCAGGCTTCTTAAATATGGCTCCTCTGACTGGACTCGAACCAGTGACATACGGATTAACAGTCCGCCGTTCTACCGACTGAACTACAGAGGAATCGTGTGAACGAGGCGAATACTACTGGCCCACGATAATTGTGTCAACACTAAATTTAACTTGCTGATTCAATTGGCTGCATTTAACGCAAGATGTTGTTTTAGTGTACTACTGAAGATTTTTCATCGTGTTGATTATTATCCCGTAGGCGTTGCAGGGGATCTTGCTGGTAGAAGCCGCTGAAACGTTGCCACAGCGCCGGGAAACGTGGAGCGAAAAGTTCTGGGGCGCTGAAAAAATACTCAGAGAGCACCGCAAAGCATTCCGCCGGATCGGTTGCCGCATAGGCATCAATACTGGCGGCGTTTTCCCCCACTAAATCAATTTCATCCTGAATGTTATTCATTGCGGCATGCAGGTCGTGTTCCCAACCGGCGACTTCACGCAAATGAATCAGCGGCACACCGCTGGCGCGATCGCCGTTGCGGGTATCAAGCTTGTGCGCCACTTCATGGATGATGAGATTAAAGCCGGAGGCATCAAAAGAATCCTGAATATCCAGCCAGTTAAGAACAATTGGCCCTTGCTGCCAGCTTTGCCCGGACTGCACCACGCGCTGGTTGTGCACCAGTCCAATATCATCTTCCCATTCGTCATCAACAACGAAAGGAGCAGGGTAGATCAGCACTTCATGGAAACCGTCGAGCCACTCCAGACCGAGCTCCATGATAGGCAGGCAAAATAGCAAGGCAATTCGCGCTTCATTGACCGGCTCAACGACTAACCCTTGTAAGAACACCAACCGTTTTTGTTGTAAAAAACGCTCGGCAAGTTGTACCAACTTAGCCTGTTCCTCATGGGTTAGATTCGCTAATACGGGGATGGCCAGGGCCTGTGCCCACGGCATATCAGCTTTATCGGTAGTGTCACTTGCTTTCCAGGGCCATTTAATCATCTTTTTGCTCGCAAACTCGTCACTTGAAGGCAATTGAAGAGACTGGGTCTGTTAAAATGCCAAATAACGCGGCATGATGGCAACTATCAAAACGGAGAGATGCCGGAGCGGCTGAACGGACTAGTCTCGAAAACTAGAGTAGGGGCAACTCTACCGGGGGTTCAAATCCCCCTCTCTCCGCCATTTTAACCCCTTCCATACTCCGACCATCGTCGATTTCTGCTCTTGAAACATTTGTAGAATATTTTCGTAACCGCCACTCGTCACTTCATTCTGTCGTCAACTGTGATGTTGAACACAGGAATAGACTCTACGTGCTGTTTTTATGCATAGTACACTCACCGCGTGTTCTCCACGTAGACGATAGCGCCTCTCTAAGGGGGCAGAATGGTAAAACCAGGGCGCTTTTTTAGCGTTGTCACAAGCTCGCCAGCGCGTCATTAACTTTGCGCAGGCCATTCATATTTTTTTCTTTAAGATAATGGTTATTGACCGATCTCATCTGATCTAACTTTGACAGTGATAAATACACCTGATGTGCCTGACTGTGGTTGTCAAAAATATCCGCCGTACTGACATCGGCGAGATAATCCGTTTTAAGCTTCATCGTCAGATGATCAAGTATTGTTCTGTTTTGTTGATGCAATAACGCTATCTCTGCGGAGGAGGCTGCTGAGTGAGAGTTTTGCACCACCGGGATTTGCAATGAATCAATTTTATTCAGTACAGGAGGAGGGGACGAAGAACAGGCTGTGAGCAACAGAATGAAAGCACTGAAGATAAATTTACGCATTATTTTTCCTGGGACTATTATCGCAAACTTATTATCGTTTTTCTCCATCCCATGACGATGCTTTATTCATTTATTTTTAAACAGACGTGCGTATTGACTCCGCAATATATTCTGGCGTTAACAATACCGAATAAGACCTACTCTTGTTCGGGCAAAAGCCCCGTGAGGGGCTTTATGTCACTTTGTTATCTCTGGGAACATCCTGCACACTGTTTGTTCTGGATCTGCTGGAAGAAGTCGTTACCTTTATCATCGACCAGGATAAAGGCCGGGAAGTTTTCGACCTCTATTTTCCAGATAGCTTCCATCCCCAGTTCGGGGTAGGCCACGCATTCCAGACTCTTAATGCTGCTTTGGGCCAGCACTGCGGCTGGGCCGCCGATGCTGCCGAGATAGAAGCCACCGTGTTTGTGACAGGCGTCAGTCACCTGCTGGCTACGGTTGCCTTTTGCCAGCATCACCATGCTTGCGCCATGAGACTGGAGTAAATCGACATAGGAGTCCATACGACCGGCGGTTGTTGGGCCTAATGAACCAGAAGCATACCCTTCAGGCGTTTTAGCCGGGCCAGCGTAGTAGATTGGGTGATCTTTAACGTACTGCGGCAGCGCTTCACCGTTATCGAGAAGCTCTTTAAGTTTGGCATGCGCAATATCACGCGCCACGATAATGGTGCCATTCAGCGAGAGGCGGGTGGAGACCGGATGCGCAGAAAGTTGCGCTAGAATCTCGCTCATCGGTTGATTGAGATTGATGCTCACCGCATCGCCTTCACCTTGCTGGCGCAGTGATTCCGGGATGTATTGCGCAGGATTATGCTCAAGCTTTTCAATCCAGATGCCGTGGCGGTTGATTTTCGCCTTGATGTTGCGGTCGGCAGAGCAGGAAACCCCCATGCCGATAGGGCAGGATGCGCCGTGGCGCGGCAGGCGGATCACCCGGATGTCGTGAGCAAAGTATTTACCGCCAAACTGTGCGCCGAGGCCCAGGTTTTGCGCCTCAGCCATCAATTCCTGCTCCAGTTTCACATCGCGAAACGCCTGGCCGCGCTCGTTTCCTTCGGTGGGTAAACCGTCGTAGTAGCGTGCAGAAGCCAGTTTGACCGTTTTCAGCGTGACTTCCGCCGAGGTTCCCCCGATAACAAAGGCAATGTGATACGGCGGACAGGCTGCCGTTCCCAGGGTACGCATCTTCTCAACCAGGTAGTTTTTCAACTTCGCCGGGGTAATCAGCGCTTTGGTTTCCTGATACAGATAGGTTTTGTTTGCCGAACCGCCGCCTTTGGCGACGCAGAGGAATTTATACTCGTCACCGTCAACGCTATAGAGATCAATCTGTGCGGGCAGATTGGTGCCAGTATTCACCTCTTTATACATATCCAGCGCGGCGTTCTGAGAATAGCGCAGGTTGTCGGAGATGTAGGTGTTGTACACGCCTTGCGATAATGCCGCTTCGTCGCCACCGCCGGTCCATACGCGCTGGCCTTTTTTGCCCATGATGATGGCGGTACCGGTATCCTGACAGGTTGGCAGAATGCCTTTGGCGGCGATTTCGGAGTTGCGCAGGAACTGCAGGGCCACGTATTTATCGTTCTCGCTGGCCTGTGGGTCGCTCAGAATGGCGGCAACCTGTTTCTGGTGCGATGGACGCAGCATAAAAGCGGCATCGTGAAATGCCTGTTGTGCAAGAAGGGTCAGGGCTTCTGGTGCCACTTTTAACACTTCCTGGCCGTCAAACTCGCAGACGCTGACGTGGTCGCGAGTCAGTAGGTAGTATTCGGTATCGTCGGGGGCCAACGGGAAAGGATTCTGATAGAAAAACGGTTTATTCGACATAGCTTTTCACTCCATAAAAATAAAACCGCCGGAGGTTGCCCACCGACGGTTATGAATCACAACATCATGGACATCCACGGGTAGCCAATGAACAGCAGAGCCGCCAGGAAGATGCCGCCAAAGATGGTGCCGAGGCGCCAATAATCTTTGGTTGGCAGATAGCCACTACCGTAGTAAATCGGGCTTGGGCCGGTGCCATATGGGGTGATGATCCCCATGATACCTAATGAGGTCACCATCAGCATCACGAACACATTCATGTTCATACCCGGAATGGTTGACGCGATGGTCAGCATGGCGGGCAGCAGGGCGGTGGTGTGTGCCGTGGTGCTGGCAAACAGATAGTGCAGCAGATAGAACGCCAGCAGCAGCACGATAGTCGCGACGCCCGGGGAAATCCCGCTCATCAGCAAGCCGCCTTCTTTACCCAGCCAGCCAATGAAGCCGGTTGAAGAGAGGCCGTCAGCCAGAGCCACCAGGGTGGCGAACCACACAAAGGTATTCCATGCGGCTTTATTGCCGGTGATATCGTTCCATTCCAGTACGCCGGTCCACAGCATCAGGCCGATGATTAACAGGGCAGCCATAGCCGGTTCAATCCAGGCGGCAGCAAAGATCCACATCATCAGCGCGCAGCACACGAAGACCAGCAGCAGGATTTCGTTACGTGACAGCTTGCCCAGTTTCTCCAGCTCACGAGCGGCCCACAGCGGAACTTCATCATTCACTTTCACTTCCGGCGGATAGAACCAGTAAGCCAGCAGTGGCATAACCAGAATCAGCAGTACGCCGACCGGCAGGAACGCGATAAACCAGGTGCCCCAGGAGATGTTAATCCCCACGATGCTTTTCACCAGCGCCAGCGCCAGCAGATTGGGGGCAAGCGCTGAAAGGAACATCGAGCTGGTGATACAGGCTGCGGTAATCGCCACCCACATGAGATACGAACCAATTTTACGCGCGCTCGGATCGTTTGGTTTTGAGCCGTACAGCGGTGGCAGATTGGCAATAATCGGGTAGATTGTTCCGCCGCTACGCGCAGTGTTCGACGGAGTAAATGGAGCCAGCAGCAGGTCAGCCAGCGTAATGGCATAGCCCAGAGTCAGACTACGGCGGCCGAGATATTTCACCAGAATCAGCGCCAGACGGCGGCCGAAGCGTGTTTTATCGTAGCCGGCGGCGAACATGAAGGCACCGAAGATAAGCCAGACGGTAGAGTTACCAAAGCCGCTTACGGCCCACTTAAAGGACGCACCGGCCAGCTGAAACTTTGGCGCCGCCATTTGTTCCGGGCTAAACAGCACCCATTGGCTACATAAGGCGATAGCCACCACGCCGGTCAGGCCGATTACCGCACCCGGCAGTGGTTCGAAGATAAGACCGACAATCACGCCAACGAAGATGGCGAAATAGTGCCATGCATAAGGAGGAAGCCCCTCAGGAACCGGGACAAAGAGTAATAGCACGGCCACGATAACGGGGAGTGCCATCATCAGAAGACGGTTTTTGTTACCGTCCTTTGGTTTACTCACCGGCGTCGGTGAGTGCGATGTCGCAGATTTCTCGTTCATATTACGCTTCTATAAGTAGTTAATAATTTGGTTTGAATAATTACCGCGCTGCTTTTTTTAGTTTTTTTACTTTATTTAGATTTTAAAGGTCTGCTCGGTAATTTTTAAAATGAGTCGCTGTCGCTATTTTATTAAGCGCCAGATTAAAAAATCTTTATATTCATATAATGCGCTTTTAGCGACTATTGCAATTGATCACGATCAAAAAAACGGAACCGCTGTGATATTTTTGTTCTTTTTTATATAACCCTATTTGTTTGTTGGTTATTATAAGGGTTAGGAATATATAAAACAAATTTTTAACATTGCTTTTGAAATTGCGTTTATTTGTAAATCATTGATTTTGTGAGTTTTTGATTGTGATTTTGACTGGTTTGTCCACTGCTGAATAGGGTATATTTAAAAAGGTGGTTGTTAAATATTTGCGAATTAAATTGGAATTAATTAATAACACTATGGGGGTATTGGTGTTATTAATGGGATTAAATAGTTTTATAACTAACGTAATGACTTTAGTAACTAAAATTAGCGTTATATTAATACCATGATATCGGCATAACAAATAACTCAAATGCAGCCCGATCCCGAATTCTTGAATTTAATTTTTAAAGTTTGGAGTTTCCTATTATGAACAGTGATCATCGCGTATTCAGCTCCTTCACATTACCCAACGGTACCGAGCTCAAAAACCGCTTATTTATGGCACCCATGACGACATGCGCCGGTTATTATGACGGGTCTGTGAGTAGCGAGCTGGTAGAGTACTACCGTGCACGTGCCGGAAGCATCGGCACCATCATCGTAGAGTGTTGTTTTGTTGACGATTTAGGTCTGGCCTTCCCGGGCGCGCTTGGGATCGATAGCGATGAAAAGATCGCGGGCCTGGCAAAAATTGCTGAAGCTATTAAGTCTCAGGGTTCCAAAGCGCTCCTGCAAATCTACCACGGCGGCCGTATGGTCGAACCAAAACTGATTGGCGGCCGTACGCCGGTTGGCCCGAGTGCGGTTGCCGCGCCGCGTGAGGGGGCTGCAACGCCGGTTGCGCTATCCACTGAAGAAGTGGAAGCGATGGTGGGCAAGTTTGGTGATGCCGTGCGTCGTGCCATTCAGGCAGGTTTTGACGGCGTTGAGCTGCATGGTGCAAACACCTATCTGATTCAGCAATTTTATTCACCAAACTCAAATCAGCGTGATGATGAGTGGGGCGGCAGCCGCGATAATCGCGCGAAGTTCCCGCTGGCGGTACTGGAAATCACCCATAAAATGGTGCGCCAGTATGCGGATGATTCGTTCATTATCGGTTACCGTTTCTCCCCTGAAGAGATGGAAGTTCCCGGCATCCGTTTCGACGATACCCTCTATCTGCTGGAAAAACTGGCCGCTCGCGGGCTGGACTATCTGCACTTCTCGGTTGGCGCCACCTTGCGACCATCAATTGTCGATATTAATGACCCGACCCCGCTGATTGAAAAATACGTTGCCATGCGTTCTGATACGCTGGCGCAGATACCTGTTATGGGTGTCGGCGGAGTGGTAAACGAAAGTGACGTTGAGACCGCGATGACGCATGGCTACGACTTAGTCGCCGTGGGTCGTGCCTGTATCGCCTACCCGGATTGGGCCCAGCGTATTGCCGATGCGCAAACACTCGAACTGTTTATCGATAGCACCCAACGTGAAGCGCTGAACATACCAGAACCGCTGTGGCGATTCTCGCTGGTGGAGGCGATGATCCGTGACATGAGCATGACGGTATCTAAATTCAAACCGGGCGTCTTTATTGAAAAGGTGCAGGATGAAGCAGGCGAACTGGTCATTAACGTCAGTCTGGAAACAGACCGTATTGCCGATATCGAACTGACCGGCGGTGTCGATCAGGACGTGGAGTTTGTCACCAGTTTTGAAGAAATTCGCTCGCGTATTCTTGATGCCAACACGCCGCACGTTGATGCTATCTCCGGCGCAACCAGCCAAAGTGAAGCGGTAAAAAAAGCCGTATCAAAAGCGATGGTGAAATCCAGCAAAGCGCTACAGGCTGAGGAAGGCGGCGAGTCGTCTGCCCCTCAGGCCTATGATGTCGTGGTTGTGGGTAGCGGCGGCGCCGGTCTTGCGGCCGCCATTCAGGCACATGATGACGGCGCGCGCGTGCTGATTGTGGAAAAAATGCCGACCATTGGTGGCAACACCATTAAAGCTTCCGCAGGGATGAACGCCGCCGAAACGCGCTTCCAGCGGGTTAAGGGCATTCAGGACAGCAAAGAGCTGTTCTATGAAGAAACGCTCAAAGGTGGACAACACAAAAACAATCCCGCGCTGCTTCGTCGCTTTGTGGAAACCGCGCCACAGGCCATCGAATGGCTGGCTGACCGTGGCATCATGCTCAACGACATCACCACCACCGGTGGGATGAGTATTGACCGTACGCATCGTCCAAAAGATGGTTCTGCCGTTGGCGGCTATTTAATCAGCGGGCTGGTACGCAATGTCACCAAACGTGATATTGATGTCATGCTCGACACCTCGGTGGTCGATATCGTGATGGAAAATGGCGAAGTCTCGGCTGTTCGCCTGCTGACTGACGAAAAAGAAACCCTGACCGTCCAGACCCGGAGCATTATTATGGCGACCGGCGGCTTCAGCGCCAACAGTGAGATGGTGGTGAAATATCGTCCTGATTTGGCTGGTTTCGTGACCACCAACCACAAAGGTGCAACCGGCGGCGGTATCGCGCTGCTGGAACGTATCGGTGCGGGTACGGTTGATATGGGGGAAATTCAGATTCACCCGACTGTCGAACAGAAAACCTCGTATCTGGTCTCTGAATCCATTCGCGGTGGCGGTGCTATTCTGGTTAGCCAGCAGGGCAGCCGTTTCTTTAATGAGATGGAGACCCGCGACAAAGTCTCCGCGGCGATTATTGCGCTTCCAGAGCACTACGCGTACATCGTCTTTGATGAGCATGTGCGCAGCAAAAATAAAGCCGCAGATGAATACATTGCGAAAGGCCTGGTCACCAGCGCCAGCACGGCCAGCGAACTGGCGGCTAAACTAGGATTGCAAGAGGAGGCGTTCCTGTCCACGCTTGCCCGTTACAATATGGCGGTCGAAAAACAGGATGATGAAGAGTTTGGCCGCAAAACGGCGCTGCGTGCGCCGTTAAATGAAGGGCCGTTCCACGCGATTCAGATTGCCCCCGGCGTTCACCACACGATGGGTGGGGTGACGATTAATACGGATACCTGTGTGCTGAATGAAAATAAACAGGTGATTCCGGGTGCGTATGCTGCGGGTGAGGTCGTGGGCGGGATCCACGGCGGAAATCGTATTGGCGGCAATGCCGTTGCGGATATCATTATCTTTGGTACGCTTGCCGGTCGTCAGGCCGCTATTCGCGCGCAGCAGGTTCCCTGGGCAATGCTTGAATCAGCGTAATTAAGCCCGTCGCCCGGTTAGTCGTGCTATAACCGGGCTATCAACTATTCCAAAGGGGCGATTAATGTTAGACACCACAAAGGTTTATAGTTATTCCGCCGTCCTGATGGGCTCCCCCATCCTGCTCAAACTCTTCGTCAACGATGAAGCGCTTGCCGCGCGCGTTTTTCGCCTGATCAAACACTATGAAGACCTGCTCACCGTCAATCGCGCGCATTCGCAGGTGATGGATATCAACCATGCAGCCGGAAAACATCCGGTTAGTGTCAGCAGCCCGGTGTATGCCTTAATCAAATGCGCGAAAGCTGCGAGCACGCTACCCAATAGCGCCTTTAACCTGGCCATAGGCCCACTGGTTAAACGCTGGCGCATTGGCTTTCGTGGTGACAGCGTTCCGCCTGCCGAGGATATCGCCCGTCTGCTGACGCTAACCAATCCGCAGCAGGTGTTGCTTAATGATGTCGATGAAAGCGTCTATCTGCCTTTGCCGGGGATGGAAATCGATCTTGGGGCTATCGCGAAAGGCTACATTGCCGACCGGGTACGCGACTATCTACGCAAAGAAGGCGTCGAGCAGGGCTTAATCAATCTCGGTGGCAACGTTCAGACTCTGGGAACACCGGCGGGTCTTTGGTCAATTGGCCTGAAAAAGCCGTTCTCTCAGGCTGGCGCCATGATTGGCACCTTAGAAATTGCTGATAAATCAGTGGTGACGTCAGGCGTTTATGAACGCTATTTCGCGCAAAATGGTCATATTTATCACCATATCCTGGATCCCCGTACCGGTTATCCGCTGGATAATGAACTCGACAGCGTAACGATCGTGAGCGCCGATTCTATCGATGGCGATATCTGGACGACCCTGATGTACGGCATGGGGGTAGAAAAGGCCTGTGCCGCGCTGCGCGCGCGACCGGATATTGAAGCCATTTTCGTCACTAAATCGAAAGAGGTGATCCTTTCATCGAGCCACCACTATCGATTTACGCTTTTGGATAACGACTACCGGCTTATTGGCAGTACTGTTTAAGCAAGCCATATTGCTCGGGCAGTAGACGATAACGATAGACCGGACGCCCGGTGGCACCGTAATGAATGCTGGTGAAAAGAATATTCACCTGCGCCAGCCAGATGAGATATTTACGGCACGATACGCGGGAGATATTCACCGCTTGCGCCAGATCGTCGGTGGAGAATTCACTGTCTGGATGCGCATCTATCCATTGGCACAGCGTACGCAGCGTCTGGGGGGTTAAGCCTTTTGGCAGGCGCTTGGCGTCCGCCAGCTCCGGCGTCCCGCCGTGCAGCAAACGGTCAACATCCGCTTGCTCGTAGTAAGAGTGGCTGCCCATCAGCTGTTTTTTCTCACGCCAGCTCAAAAGCGCTTCTTCAAAACGCGGAAACTGGAACGGTTTAATCAAGTAATCGACAACACCGTAACGCAGTGATGTTTGCACCGTGGCGGCATCGGAAGCGGATGAAATCATGATGACATCAATCGCCCGTCCCGAATTGCGCACGTCGGGCAGCAAATCGAGACCGTTGTCCTGTTGCATATAGACATCGAGCAAAATGAGATCGATGGGCTGGGTGTTATCCATCACTTTTTCGCGGGCCTGTTGCAGCGTCGACGCGATCCCGCAGCAGGCAAAGCCATCGACTCGTTCGATGTAGCAACGATTAAGATCGGCCACCATGGCATCATCATCAACAATCAAAACATTAATCACGCGCGCTTCCTCTTGAATCCCAGGGAATATGGACAAAAAATTGCGTAAAGACGCCAGGCTCTGACTCGACGGAAAGGGTGCCGCCAAGATTCTCCGTCTGCTGACGGGCCAGGAAAAGCCCGACGCCACGGTTTTCGCCTTTGGTTGAAAAACCTTTATTAAAGATAGCGTCAATTTGCTCGGGATTGATCCCCGGGCCATCATCGCTCACTTCACCGCTCAACCAGCCGTTCTGGTAATGCAAAAGCAGGCTAATTTCGCCTTCGCCCTGGCCTGACATGGCATCCAGCGCATTCTCAATCAGATTACCGAGCACCGTAACCAACACCGCCACCTGCTCTTCGTTGGGGTTGTCCGGGATAAGACTTTCTTCAGACAGCGTCAGGGTAATCCCGGCGTCGCCCGCGCGGTTGATTTTACCCAGCAAGAAGCCGGCGATGATCGGTGATTTAATCTTGTGTTGCAGCGTGCCGATATCGGCCTGATAGTTCTGCGCGGTCTGGAGAATATAACCTTCCAGCTTGTCGTAGCGCTTCATATGTAAAAGCCCGAGGATCACATGCAGCTTATTCATAAATTCATGCGAGTGAGTGCGCAGGGCATCGACATAATTCACCAGACCGTCCATTCGCTGCATCAGTTGGCTGACTTCGGTTTTGTCGCGGAAGGTGCTGATTGCGCCAATCACCCGCTTATTGTTGCGCACCGGCACGGTGTTACATAAAAGCAGACGACCGTTGCAGCCGATTTCCCGGTCTTCAATGGCATTGCCGCTGGTTAATACTTCTTTCAGATCCGCCAGCATCGGAGCATGTTGTACCGCACCCATGTTCGTCGGCTCAGGCGAAAAGAGAATTTCACGTGCGGCCTGGTTAATCAACGTTACGCGGCCTTTACCGTCGACGGCAATCACGCCTTCCTTCAGTGATTGCAGCATGGCCTGGCGCTGTTCAAATAGGCTCGAAATTTCATGGGGTTCAAGGCCAAACAGAATATTCTTCAGTACCCGTACCAGCCCCCAGACGCCAAGCGTGCCAACTATCGCGCTAAACAGGACGAACCAGATAGCGTTCCAGCGTGCCCGGCTGAGCTGTTTATCGACCTTTTGCAGTGAAATCCCCACGATCACCACGCCAATTTGCTGGCTTCGATCATTATAAACGGGGGTGAACACGCGCAGCGCTTCCGCCAGTACGCCGTGGTTGATTGACAGATTTTCCTTACCTTTCAGCGCCGGTTTGAGATCGGTGCCGATAAAATGCTGACCAATAAGATGCGAATTGGGATGCGAATAACGTACGGCATCCATATTGGTCACCACCGCATACAAAAGGCCGTTGCGTTGCTGCACCGCAGTGGCAATAGGCTGGATGATGTTTTGATTCGGCGGGGCATTTAAGCCGCGTTTGATCTCAGGGGAATCAGCGAGAGTTCGCGCAATGGCAAAGGCGGTGTCTTCAACGCCAGCGCGCGTGGCTTTGGTTATCTGGATAAAGTAGAAAGCATAGACCACCAGAAGCACGCAGACGATCACGCTGCATACCATCCACGTAACCAGCGTACTGAGCTTCATCGGACGTTTCGGATGGAGAGGCGGCATGTCGCGCATTAAACCTTCATTTATCAATCGCAAAAAAGCATTATCGCTGATGTTTCCTGATACTTAAAGCCATCAACACCTTACAAAAACAAACCTTGCTTTGTGACCGTACTCTCAGAGGGATTTATACAAAACACTTTAGTATTGTTTAAGAACCCATAATAAGGAGTCCGTTTATGAGCAGTAAGCTTGCAGGTGCAGTCATGGAACGACGTAATCTGGCGACGACCGAGATTGACAGGTTATCTACCCGTGATTTACTCAATGTTATAAATCAAGATGATAAGTGCATATCCGCGGCGATAACGCCTTATCTTGATGATATCACTCGTCTGGTTGATAGCGCCGTCGCGACCTTGAGCCACGGTGGACGAGTGGTGCTTGTCGGCGCGGGAGCATCCGGGCGCAACGCGGTGATTGCGGCTAATGAATATTCACCGGAGGAGAAGTCTCCGTTGATTGGGTTAATCGCCGGTGGGGCGCTGGCGATGCTGCATGATATGAGTGATGCGGCGCAGGACTATAACCGCGGTTTACTCGATCTTCAGGCTATTGGGTTCTCACAAAAAGATATGCTGGTGGCGCTAACGGTAGGGGGAAAAACCCCGTGGCTGTGGGGCGCATTGCGACATGCCTGGTCATTGGGTGCGGCGCGCGCGGTTATCTCGCGTAATCCTTGCAGCGAAGCGACGGAGCTTGCTGACATTGTCATCACACCGCAAACGGGTGCTGAAGTGGTGAGTGGTTATGGAGAGCCGAAGGCGCTCATGGCGCAAAAAATGGTGCTCTCAATGCTCACAACCGGGCTGGCTATCCGCACCGGCAGGGTATATAGCAACATGCGGGTGGATATCCAGCATTCCACAACGCGTATGGCGGAGCGGCAGATAGCGATTGTTATGGAGGCCAGCGGGTGTACGCGAGCGAGAGCGAAGGCGGCGCTGGAAAGCTGTGACCACCAATGTAAGACGGCTATTTTGATGCTGCTGACCGGAATGGATGCGTGGAGAGCGCACGACCTTCTGGAACAGAATAAAGGGTTCGTGCGAATGGCGTTGCAGGAAGCACCGTAACGGTTTGACCGAAGAAGCGTAAAAAGCCCGCGTCATGCGGGCTTTGTCTATAAGGCAGGATTAGAACTGATAAACCAGGCCGATAGCGACAATATCATCGGTCGAGATATGGTTATCTTTGTAGAACTGTGCGTCGTCGTCCAGCAGGTTCAGTCGATAATCGATGTAGGTGGACATGTTGGTATTGAATTCGTAGGTGGCACCGATATCAATATAGTTCACCAGCGCTTTATCGATGTAATTAGCGTCATAACGACCATCGTAACCCCCTAAATCCTTACCTTTTGAGTAAACCCAGGCAAGTGATGGAGTCAGACCAAAGTCGAGTTTATACTGCGCGACAGCTTCAAAGTTCTGCGTTTTGTTAGCGATACCAGCATCGTTACCATAGCGGGTCATGTTGCGGGTTTCTGCATACATCATCGCCAGATAGATGCTGTTCGCATCATATTTTGCGCCAACGGTCCAGGCGTCAGCGGTATCGCCACCGGCATATCGGCTGTAGCGATTGTGGTTACCGCCTGCCAGAACCTGATCGTTACTACGGTCGGAAGTCGAGTAGGCCGCACCTAAGCTCAGACCGAAGTCGAGATCATAAGTGGTCGACATCGCAAAACCGTCGCCGTTCTGTTTAGACAACTTGTTACCCGCGCCATTGTTGGTGCCTTCACCAGAGCTACCATCCTCGTTTTTACCCTGATATTGCAGGGCAAAATTGAGACCATCCACTGCGCCGAAGAAATCATTGTTACGATAGCTGGCGATGCCGTTGGCACGGCCGGTGAAGAAGACGTCGGTTTGCGTGTAGCTGTCGCCGCCGAACTCCGGCAGCATATCGGTCCAGGCTTCAATATCGTAGATGGCACCGTAGTTACGGCCATAATCAAATGAACCCAGGTTGCCAAATTTTAAGCCAGCAAAGCCTAAACGGGTCCAGGAATTGCCGCTGACGCTCTCAGGCGTATTGGCCTGAATGTTATATTCCCAACGTCCGTAACCGACCAGATCTTCGTTGATCTGCGTTTCGCCTTTGAAGCCGAAGCGGGCATAGGACTGGTCGCCATCATCGCTGCCAGAATTCGAAAAATAGTGTAATCCGACGACTTTGCCATAGAGGTCAAGTTTATTACCGTCTTTGTTGTAAACTTCTGCTGCATTTGCTGCGCCAGCCATGAATAAGGCAGGCATTAAAAGTGCCAGAGCTTTCATTTTCATTATAATTTCCTTTGCATGATAATGCATATGAATATATGAGATGTCATCCGCATCTCAATTTTGGATATTATAGTGATGGTTCAATTTTTCTTAAATTATAAATGTAATAAACTTATATTAAATATTTCAAAAGATTTCCTTTATAAAGTATTTATTATATGTCTAATATTTATTGTTTTGATTGTGAATATATTATTGAATTTTAATGGTTTTTATTGAGTTATTGATCGGGGGTATTTAAGGATGGCGATAGAGGATTTCAGGCAAAAAAATCCCGACTGCACTGGCATACAATCGGGAAGGTCATAAAACAAAAAAATTCTTGATGCTTAACAAAAGGCTAATAACGAGAATGATAATGTCATACTCATTAGGTAAAATAAAGGTCTTAAAAAGGACTTTGTTATTCATGGTGTGAATTTGAAACTTATTATTGGTTATTATTAATGATGAGTTTCAGCCATCGTCGCATAAATAAAAAAGCAGAGATTTAAATCAAAGGGGTGAAGAAGAGTTGATGAAGTTTAAACTGCAGTATGTCGGATGAGCTCGTCGCAAATCAGACAAAGTTGCCGGAGATCAACGAACCGGCACTTCGCGGCATCAACCGTGAGTGGGAGGCTATCCCACATCATTTTTATCGCTATAATGTGACGGAAGTCACACCATTTTGTGGCGTGATGATTTCGCTATTTGTATTCGTCGTGTAATGAGAGTTTGTTTTTATGGAAGAAAGGATTGAGCGCGGCCTGGGTGGCAAATTGGCACTGTGGGTATTTTACGCGTTTTGCGGTTACTTCGCTTGGGCAATGCTGCACTACATTTGGGTCATTAGCGATGTACAAAGTGTCCCTGGCGCAACTATTGATGGTGAAATGGGGTCAACCAGCGGCAAATGGCTGGGTGCGTTACTCGGTTTCATTGTGCTGAGTATTGTCGGTGCGTTGCTTGGGGGGATTGCATGGTATACCCGCCCACGCGTGCCGGAGCATGAAGAGAGACTGTAATTTGCTATGCTGGGGGGAGATTAACTCACCCGGGCATGAAAGAAATGGATCTCAAGGTATGGCAGCAGGACATTGAGCAGTGGTTTAAGCAACATTATAACAGCGGCGATGCGTCGCATGATATCGCTCACTTCCGCCGCGTCTGGCATACCGCACGGCGGATAGCTGAGGGTGAGCAGGTTGATTTACCTGTGATCCTCGTGGCAAGTTACTTTCACGATCTGGTCAGCCTGCCAAAAAATCATCCCGACCGCAGTCGTTCTTCTACGTTATCCGCCCAGCAGACATTACTCATTTTGCCGCGTGATTTCCCCTCATTTCCCCCGGACTGCTACGCCGCTGTAGCGCACGCAATTGAAGCTCACAGCTTTAGTGCGCAAATCCCCCCACAAACGCTTGAGGCGAAAATTGTCCAGGACGCCGACAGGCTTGAAGCGCTGGGCGCGATTGGGCTGGCGCGCGTCTTTGCGGTCGCCGGTGCGCTGAATACTGCCTTGTTTGATGCCGACGATCCGTTTGCCGTCAATCGGGCGCTGGATGATAAAGCCTACGCCCTCGATCATTTCCAGACTAAGCTGCTGCGGCTGCCGGAAACGATGCAGACAACAAAAGGGCGTGAGATGGCACAACATAATGCGGATTTTCTGGTCCATTTTATGGCCAAGCTGAGCGCCGAGCTTGCCGGAGAGCCTATCTCGGTCGATGAATCCGTGCGCCAGCGATTCGCCGCACTTGCCGGGGACAAATTATGGTAATCTCAGGCTTATTTTTCTGTTTCTGGTCAACTTCATGCAACAGCGAGTCTTATTAAAAGAAGAGGCGGCGGTAAAACCTGCGCCGGATGCGCAAACGCTGCTCCAGCACATCCTGGATATTTACGATCTTAAGACCGTTGTCGCGGCGCTGGAGGCCGTGGGTGAACAGCACTGGAGTCCGGCAATTGTCAAACGCGTGGTGGCCTTATCCCGCGCCAATACCCGGCTCAGTGAAAATGAGTGCGCCCATCTGGCGGCAATGCTGCCAACGCCGCCGGCGCATCATCCGAATTATGCTTTCCGTTTTATCGATCTTTTTGCCGGTATCGGCGGAATCCGTCATGGTTTTGAAGCCATTGGCGGACAGTGCGTGTTCACCAGCGAGTGGAATAAACACGCGGTACGGACCTACAAAGCGAACTGGTATTGCGACCCGCAGGCGCACCGGTTTAACGCCGATATCCGCGATGTGACCCTCAGCAATAACCCTGAGATAAGTGATAGCGAGGCCCAGGCGCATATTCGTGACTGCATTCCGCAACATGATGTCCTGCTAGCCGGCTTTCCTTGCCAGCCGTTTTCGCTGGCGGGCGTGTCGAAAAAAAATGCGCTGGGGCGAGCGCACGGTTTTGCCTGTGACACTCAGGGGACGCTGTTTTTCGATGTGGTGCGGATTATCGATGCACGTAGACCGGCAATCTTTGTGCTGGAAAACGTCAAAAACCTGAAAAGTCACGACAACGGCAAAACCTTCCGCATTATTATGCAGACTCTGGCTGAGCTGGGCTATGAGGTAGCCGATGCGGCAGCGATGGGCGCTGACGATCCCAAGATTATCGACGGCCAACACTTCCTGCCGCAGCACCGCGAACGTATCGTGCTGGTCGGCTTTCGTCGCGATTTAGGGCTGCATCAGGGGTTTACCCTGCGTGATATTCCCGCGCAGTACCCTGAGCGTCGCCCGACCTTTGGCGAGCTGCTGGAGCCGACGGTGAATCCTAAATTTATCCTGACGCCCGTGCTGTGGAAGTATCTGTATCGCTACGCACGTAAACATCAGGAAAAGGGCAATGGTTTTGGCTATGGCATGGTTGACCCCACCCGTGCTGGCAGCGTCGCGCGGACGTTGTCGGCGCGTTATTACAAAGATGGTGCCGAGATCCTGATTGATCGTGGCTGGGATCGTGCTTTAGGGGAAAAGAACTTTGACGATCCGCATAACCAGCTTCATCGACCGCGTCGCCTGACGCCGCGTGAATGTGCCCGCCTGATGGGGTTTGAATCGCCGCAGGGCTACCAATTCCGCATCCCGGTGTCTGATACGCAGGCTTATCGCCAGTTTGGTAATTCCGTGATTGTACCGGTGTTTGCGGCGGTAGCGCGCTTATTGAAGCCGCGAATCTTGCAGGCTGTAGCCTTGCGCCAGGCGGAGAAAAATGATGGCGGACGTTCACGATAAGGCCACTCGCAGTAAGAATATGCGCGCTATCGGCGCGCAAAATACGGCGATTGAAAAACGCATGGCGACGCTGCTCGATACCCTCGGGTTACGCTGGATAACCCAGGATCCTGACCTACCGGGTCGCCCTGACTTTACGCTTAGCGAATATCGCTGTGTGATATTTACCCACGGCTGCTTCTGGCATCATCACGATTGTTATCTGTTTAAAGTTCCCGCCACGCGCACCGAATTCTGGTTGAATAAAATTGACGCCAACGTGCGGCGAGATGCCCGCGATATGCATCTGTTGACGGAGCAAGGCTGGCGCGTGCTGGTGGTGTGGGAGTGCGCGTTACGCGGGCGGGCTAAACTCACCGATGCGGCGCTGTGTGAGCGGTTAGAAGAGTGGGTCTGCGGCGGCGATGGCAGCGCGCAGATAGGCATTCAGGGGATCTCTCCCCTGAGCTTCACTTCTCGCTAGAGCAGGTCAAAACCGTACTTTTGGCAGGAAACAGGTACTTACCGAGCGTCACCAGCACCACCGCCGCAATGATAATTATCAGGGCCAGCCACTCGGTGCCCGACAAATTCTCACCGTTAAACTGGGTGCCTAACAGCACGGCCACCACCGGATTGACGTAGGCATAGCTGGTTGCCACCGCAGGCGTGACGTTGCGAATAAGGTACATATAGGCGTTAATCGCAATGATTGAGCCAAAGAGTGACAGGTAAGCCACCGCCAGAAAACCGCTGAGACCCGGCATGGTTGTCAGCCGTTCGCCGCTCAGTAGCGAAGCTATCATCAGCACAAGACCCGCAGCCAGCATTTCAACCGCGCCGGCCATCATCCCGGTGGGGAGCGTAATCCGTGAGCCGTAAACCGAGCCAAATGCCCAGCTTATCGAACCAATCAGAATCATCACCGCGCCCCATGGGTTGCCGCTAAGGTTGCCACCGCTATTCAGCAATACGATGCCCGCAAGCCCAATGGCAATCCCCATCCATTCGATTTTACGGGTAGCAATACCGAAGAAACGACTAAAACAGAGGGTAAAAAGTGGTACGGTCGCGACCATCACCGCGGCAATGCCGGAAGGCACATGCTGGTGTTCCGCCACCGTGACCATTCCGTTACCGACCGCCAGCAGCAGCACGCCGATCAGTGCGGCATTGAGTAGCGGCTTTCTGGCGGGTAAACGGTGGCCCGTTGCCAGCAAAAAAGCCATTAAGAGCAGGCCCGCCGCGAGGAAACGAATGCCCGCCATCATTAAAGGCGGCCAGCTTGCCACACCGATGCTGATGGCGAAATAGGTAGAGCCCCAGATGATATACAGCGCAAATAGCGCGCCAATCAGCGGTAAAAGGTGTTTAAAACGCATACTTCCTCACGGCAAAATAGCAAGCAGGCAGATAGTAAACGTCAAAACTACCTCGCTGGCGAGTACTTTAATTAAGGGCTTGATGTTGCTTGAGTGTTATAAATATGTATCTCTTACACCTTGCGCTTTTTTGCTTCATACTTTGATATCAATACAAAATGAAGGATGACTCTTGTGGCAGGAAGTAGCTTATTAACCTTATTAGATGATATCGCCACCTTACTGGATGATATCTCCATGATGGGCAAACTGGCAGCAAAGAAAACGGCCGGTGTATTAGGTGATGATTTATCACTAAACGCCCAGCAGGTTTCGGGGGTGCGGGCCAATCGAGAACTTCCGGTAGTCTGGAGCGTGGCCAAAGGGTCGTTGCTTAACAAGGTGATCCTGGTTCCGTTAGCTTTGCTTATCAGTGCCTTTATTCCCTGGGCGGTTACGCCGCTATTGATGGTGGGTGGCGCCTACCTTTGCTATGAAGGCGTGGAGAAAGTGATGCATTCGCTTCACGCGCGCAAGCATAAAGGTGACGATAACGCCCGCCAGCAGCGTCTGGAAGCCATTGCCCAGCAGGATCCTGCCGTTTATGAGCGTGACAAAGTGAAAGGGGCGATTCGTACTGACTTTATTCTGTCGGCCGAAATCGTGGCGATAACCTTAGGAATCGTCGCGCAAGCGCCTTTATTGAATCAGGTGCTGATTTTATCCGGCATCGCGGTACTGGTGACGGTCGGGGTTTATGGCATTGTCGGCGTCATCGTCAAACTTGATGATATGGGATACTGGCTGGTCGAAAAAAGTAACGCGCTGGCGCAAGGGGTCGGTAAGGGGCTGTTATTTATTGCGCCCTGGCTGATGAAAGTTCTCACGATAGTGGGCACGCTGGCGATGTTTTTGGTCGGTGGCGGCATTGTGGTTCATGGTATTGGGCCGCTGCATCATGCCATTGAAACTTTCGCCACCGGGTTCGGTGCGTGGGGCGTAATGTTACTGCCGACGCTTGCTAACCTGGTGCTTGGCTTTATCATTGGCGCCATCGTGCTGTCAGTGGTCAATTTGATTTCCCGCCTACGCCAGGCAAATGGATAAAAAAACGCTGCGATAATACGCAAACCCCTGGGGAATCGGCTAAGGTGAAACAGTTTCACCCTGATACCGGAGGCACAAATGGTCTTTTTGGTCAGTGATGAAGTTCGGCCCAAAAATGGCGGGCCGCGAATGGTTGTAACCGGCTATTCCAGCGGGATGATTGAATGCCGCTGGTATGATGGATTTGGCGTTAAGCGGGAGGCATTCCGCGAAGACGAACTGATCCCCGGAGAGATTCGCAAACAAGAAAAGGCGTGTTAATCGTGTTTACGCCCGGCATCTGCCGGGCGTTTTAGAGCCGTCAGAAATCAGGCTCTTTGTTGTCGTGAAGCAGTGGAGCACCATGAAATATCAGCAGATATGTTGTACAAAAACCGCATTGGATCTCGCGTTTGGCCGTAACGTAAGGGGGGAATCTTGCATCCCTTAACGGTAAAAACGGCGGCCCGATCTGAAGGCTGGTGGGCGAAACTGACTCGCCGCATTCGGCCTGAACGGGTGGTGAATATCTGCTTTCTGGTGGTGCTGTTTTTTTCAACGCTGCTCACCTGGCGCGAAACGCTTGTGCTGGAAGAGGCTTACATCTCGAGCCAGCGTAACAACCTCAAAAACGTTGCCAATGATATGGAAGGGCAGATCCAGTTCAACACCGATCGCCTGCTTTTCTTTCGCAATGGCATGCAGTCGGCACTGCAAATTCCACTGGCCTTCGAAATTCTGCGCACCGCTGAGCAAGAGTTTGAACGCAAACGCGCTCAGCCGGAGTGGCGGATCTCTCTGAATAACAATCGCACCCTCCCACTGGACGGCGTTTCCGATAAGTTTGTGGAAAATACGGCGCTTTTGTCGCGCGATAACCCGCTGCTTGGCAATGAGTTTATGGCGACCATTGAACTGGGCTATTTATTGAAGCTCTCGTCAATGACCCGCCAGCATGTTTCGCGTTTCGATACGCATATGATTTACGTGTCTCGAGCTGGGTTTTATCTCAGCACCGAGGGAGAGCCGACCGGCAGCATTACTGAATACTATTACAAGCAGGCCACCAGCCCCTGGTTTATGGCACAGTCGCAGCGCGATAACCCGGGGCGCGGGGTAAAATGGCAAACCGTCTTTAGCACTGGAAAAAATCCTGTGGCGCAGGAAGTGGTGGCCGCCGCCCCGCTGGACTTTCAGCAATATTGGTTTGGCGTACTGGCTATCCAGCTGTCGGTCAATGAGATGACTCATTTTCTTATCGATGCGGTTAAAGGTGACGAGGACGGGGAATATCAGCTTTACGATCGCCGTATGAACCTGATTGCTTCTTCTGAAATCGAGTCTTCACGGCAAACGAAGCTGTCACCGGAGATGAGCGCGAAGCTTGCCTATGCCTATGAGCGCGAAAATGATGGTAACGTCCGGGCACTGTCACAGTTTGTTAGCTGGGAGAAGCTGCGTAACTTCGACGGTGTGTTAATCCGTATTCATAACCTGGATGAAGGTATTCGCGGCGATTTTGGCAGCATTGGGATTGCGTTAACCCTGCTGTGGGTGCTGTTCACCACCATGCTGCTCATTTCGTGGGTGGTCATTCGGCGTATGGTTCGCAACATGTCGTCATTGCAGGATTCTCTCGCATGGCGAGCCTGGCACGATATGTTGACCCGTCTTTATAATCGTTCTGCGCTATTTGAACGTGCCGGGAAGGCGCTGGCGGCCTGTCAGCTCAATGGGCAGCCGCTGGCCGTTATTCAGTTGGATCTCGACCATTTTAAAAGCATCAATGATAGGTTCGGGCATCAGGCGGGTGACCGGGTGCTGGTGCATATTGGTCGGGTGATCCTCAATAATATTCGCCAGCACGATATTGCCGGTCGGGTTGGCGGAGAGGAGTTCTGTATTGTCCTGCCGGAAACCTCAATGGAACAAGCGGTGAACATCGCTGAGCGGATCCGTGAGAGCATTTTTGGCCGGGAGATCCTGATTGGTAAAAATCAGACGCTACGGTTGAGTGCTTCCCTGGGGGTATGCAGTAGCGAAGAGCTTAAGCGCTATGATTTTGAACACCTGCAATCGGTGGCTGATGGGCGCTTGTACCATGCGAAAAAGAGTGGCCGAAACCAGGTTTGTGCAGAAGATGTGGCAAATAGCTAAAGTGAATGTTTCGGGGGCGGGCTTAGCACATAAATTGTCCTTAAGGGTAAAATTCTATATGAGATAAATCTCAAAGGAGTCAGCGTGGTTTTTGGGAGTATAATAGGTAACCACATGATTATTAAGGACTCTAAGGTTTTATCTCGTAGCGAAGGCGCTATCATCATACTTATTCATTATGCGAATAATTCTTGTCTTCAGAACTAAACGCAGATAGTGTTTTATCCACGTCAGGTTTCCTGATGTAACGAATATTTCAATGCTTCTTGCCTCGGCAAGGTTGATCCCGACGCTTACGTGTCGGGATTTTTTTACGTCTAACGACCGATCTCGCTGACGCTAAAATCATGGATATCGAGCTCGAAGGCTTCAGCCAGTTCTCGCCACGTATGGTATTCGCGACCATCAACGCTCACATGGTGAGGGTCATCCGTCGCGCGGTGAATTTCACTTTCGCTGATCTCATTGATGGCCGCCAGTAGCGCATCAACGTTTACCCCTTGCGGGTCGCTCGCCATTTTCATCATCAGTACCTTTTGTTCCACTCCCTGTTTAAGTATATATCTTTTAAATGAGATTGTTCATTAATTGAGCAATCAGGGGCAGGTGATGGAATATCAGGCAGTTACGCCTTAGGGCGCTGTCAGCAGGCGAAATTTGTTCTACACTGGGCTAAACCAATCAGGAGATGACGTTTATGCAAGTTAACGATCGTGTGTCGGTAAAAACGGATGGAGGGCCGCGTCGCTCTGGAGTCGTTTTGGCGATAGAGCAGTTTAATGAAGGAACGATGTATCTGGTGGCGCTTGAAGATTATCCGCTGGGGATCTGGTTCTTCAATGAGAAAGGTCACCCTGATGGGATTTTCGTTGAACTCAGTGAATAACGTTCGACATCTGGCGGTAGACATACCGCCAGGATCCCTGTCATCATCGTCCTAACGCATATTCACAAAGATGCCGGAGGTGACGTTCTCTGCCAGGCGAACAACATGATAAATGACCTGCTTGTTATGCGTTTTTATTTTCTTTTTAATATTACCCTTATGTGACGATACGGTTTTGGCTTTAATATTCATTTGATCTGAAATCTGAATCGTCCCCTGACCGGACATCCACATTTTCAGCATACTTGATTCCGTTCGGCTTAATGATAGCGTGGTCATATTAGTTTGCTTTACTTCCACCGCTTCTTTTTTCAGATAATTCCCCAGAATGCTATCTAATGTTTCTGGCTTTATTGATTTAGAACTAATTAACAGATTACTCCGAACCATCAAATATTCGTCAAAATGAATATTGGCGATTGCCATAAAAACAATGAATAGCGTTCTGGGATGTTGATTAATGATCTGCTTGATATGCAGACTGCTCTGCACATCGTGAATGAAGCAGTCCTCATTAATAAACACGACAGAAGGAAGGCGGTTGGCACAGCTTTCCGCAAGCCCGTCTACGCTATCAACATTGTCAATGTCTCGCTTCTTGACGCCCCGACTGGCTAGATATCCCGTTAATCCTAGCCGTGTGTAACTGCATAGATCCATAATAATCGTTGACATGGCATACCCTCACTCGATGCGTAACGATAATTAACCCATTACCCTTGAACTTCATCGTTGTAAAAAAGAGCTAAATAAACAAATAGGAAATGAAGATGATTAGGCGGCATCAACTATCCCGTAAAGTTACGTATAATTTGCCAGGAATCATCTTAAAGTAAAGTAAATGTTGCGTTATGTGAATAACCTAAAAACAAATAACCCGCACCAGCGATATGCTGGTAGATGTTTTTGGATTTCTATTTTAGGAATTTCCTCATAATAACCCGAAAGGTACTATGGAGAATTTATGCGTGGCAACTCACTGATAATATCTGCTAATAGATCAAATATCTCACTAAATAAATGTTCGCAGAATGGGGCGATTAGCGGCATTAATGCCGCTATCAGCATAATGCCGACGGTGAGGGTAATGGGGAAACCAATCACAAATATGGAAAGCTGCGGCGTCATGCGATTCAACATCCCCAACGCCAGGTTAACGGTCAGCAGCAGGGTGATGATGGGCAGGGCAAGCATCAGACCGTTGAGAAAAATCATTCCACCGGCGCGGGTGAGCGCTAAAAACGCGTTGCTGTTGATAGGCTCGCCGCCAATAGGCAAGGTGTGAAAGGTATCCACCAGCAGCGAAATCAGCCAAAGATGACCGTTAAACACCAGAAATAGCAGCAGCGCCAGCATGTCCATGATCCGCGCCAGCACTGGCATATTGAGGTTACTGCCGGGATCAACAAAGGTGGCGAACGACAAACCCATTTGCAGGCCGATAATCTCGCCGCTGGTTCTGACCGCGGCAAAAGCGAACTGCATGGTAAAACCTAGCGCAATGCCAATCAGAATCTGCTGGAGCGCCAGCCAAAGTGCGGCGGGCGAAAACAGAGGAACCTCAACCGTGGGCAGCGAGGGGGCGATCACGATGGTGATAACCACGCCCAGGCCCAGCTTAACTCGTTTGGGCACGGATTTTTCGCTAAGGATAGGCGCCGTGGTTATCAGCGCCAGCACGCGCAGAAGCGGCCAGAAGTAGAGGCTTATCCAGGTGATCCACTGGTCGCTGGTAACGTGCATCATCGTCGCTTAACCGATGATGTAAGGAAGGTTACTGAATAGGGTACGCACGTAGTCCAGCAGCAGATTCAGCATCCACGGCCCGGCCACGATAATGGCAATAAACACGGCAATAATTTTAGGAATAAACGACAGCGTCATTTCGTTAATCTGCGTCGCGGCCTGCAAAATACTGATAATCAGACCGGTCACCAGCGACACCAGCAGCAGCGGGGCGGCAAGCGCGAGAGCGACTTTCATCGCTTCGGTGCCCATCATCATGACGGATTCAGGGGTCATGGATACTCCTTAACTGTAAAAACTTTGCGCCAGCGAACCGACCAGCAGCTGCCAGCCATCGACCAGTACAAACAGCATGAGCTTGAACGGCAGGGCAATTGTGGCGGGCGGTACCATCATCATCCCTAGCGCCATCAGCACGCTGGCAATCACCAGATCGATAATCAGGAAGGGGATAAAAATGGTGAAACCAATCTGGAAAGCGGTTTTTAGCTCACTGGTGACATAGGCTGGCAGCAGAATACGCATCGGTACCGCTTCCGGCCCCTGAATGGGAGCGCTATTCGCTAACCGGGCAAACAGCGCCAGGTCGGCTTCCCGCGTCTGACGCAGCATAAACTCACGCAGCGGCTGAGCGCCTTTTTCCAGCGCATCCTGCATGGTGATTTTATCTTCGCTAAACGGCTGGTAGGCGTCGGTATAAATTTTATCGATAACCGGCGACATGATGAAAAAGGTCAGAAACAGCGCCAGGCCGAGCATCACTTGATTGGGCGGGGCGGACGGAGTTCCGAGCGCGCTACGCAGCAGGCCAAACACAATAATGATGCGGGTAAAACTGGTCATCATCAGCAAAATGGCTGGGATAAACGTCAGCGAGGTGATAAACACCAGCGTTTGAACCGGCAGAGACCAGCTTTGGCCGCCATTAGCCAGCGGCTGGCTGATTAAGCCAGGAAGTTCAGCAAACGCAGAAGGCGAGAGCATTAATAGCCCGCCCAGGGCAAGGGAATAGAGGCGACGCATTAGGATCTCCCTGGGCGCTTAAGCATGTTTTTCATCAGTGACGCAAATTCCGGTACGGCAGGCGATGGCTGAGTCTCCACGGGCGCCGGGGGTAAAGTATGCAGCAACGTCACCTGCTGTGCGGTGACGCCGAGAACCAGGCGCGCATCGTCAACGTTGACAATCACTACCCGCTCACGATTCCCCAGCGAAGTGCTCGCGCTGACTGCCAGCCCATTTACCGGGCGATTTTTCAATGCGCCCGGCATCACTTTTTTGACCACCCACGCGGCGGCAAGAATCAGCACGATAATGCCCAGCAACGCGCCGCTGACCTGAATCAGCGGCGAGGTCATCGGCTCATTGGCATGCGTGACGTTCACCGGCGCAGCGGTGTGCGCCGGTGCGGCAGAAGATGCAGGATGCGTTAAGCTGGGCTGTGGTTTCATATTAACGACTCAGGCGGCGCATACGTTCAGACGGCGTAATGATGTCGGTGATACGCACGCCGTATTTATCCGCCACTACCACCACTTCGCCCTGCGCAATCAGATAACCGTTAATCAGAATATCCAACGGCTCACCGGCCAGGCCGTCCAGCGCCACTACGGAACCCTGCGTCAGGCGCAGCAGCTCTTTAATGGTCATCCGGGTACGTCCCAGCTCCACGGTCAGTTTGACCGGGATATCCATAATCAAGTCGATATCCTGCAACGTTCCGCTGACATCGCCGCCGCCCAGCTGCTGGAATACCGCTTCGGCGGCACCTTTACTGCTGGTTGATTGTTGCTCGTTTAGCGCTTCAGCCCACAGATCGTCCACGGATCCGCTGTTGTCATCGGGTGGAGTATTCATATCACTCATTTGGGCTGTTCCTCGTTCAGCGAATTCAATATCGGGTTGATCAAATGTTCTACGCGCAGCGCATACTGGCCGTTGACGGTACCGTACTGATTGGTCAGCACGGGGACGCCATCGACGTGGGCAATAATGCGATCGGGCTTATCAATCGGCAGCACATCACCGGGTTTTAATTTCAGTATTTGGGATAAACGCAGCGAAATATCGGCAAAGTTCGCCACCAGCTCCAGCTCCGAGTGCTGCACCTGACGCACCAGATTCTCCCGCCAGTTCTGATCCTCATGGCGTGAGTTTTCAAGCGGCGGGTTAACCAGCAGCTCGCGCAAAGGCTCAATCATGCTAAACGGCAGGCAGATATTAAACTCGCCGGTCAGGTTGCCGATTTCCACATGGAACGGGGTGTTGACCACAATATCGTTTGGCGACGTGGTGATGTTGGTGAATTTCACCTGCATCTCTGAACGCACGTACTCCACTTCCAGCGGGTTAATCGCTTTCCATGCGTCGCTATAGCCTTCCAGCGCCAGCTTCAGCATTCGGTTAATGACGCGCTGCTCGGTGTGGGTGAATTCGCGCCCCTCGACTTTGGTCGGGAAACGACCGTCACCGCCGAACAGGTTGTCGACAGCGATAAACACAAGGCTCGGCGAGAACACCACGAGGCCAGTTCCGCGCAGCGGTTTCAGGTGAATCAGGTTGAGGTTGGTTGGCACCGGCAGATTACGGGCAAACTCGTGATAGGGCTGAATGCGAATGGCCCCCACGGTAATGTCGGGACTGCGACGCAGCAGGTTAAATAACCCCATACGGAAGTGGCGCGCAAAACGCTCGTTGATAATCTCCAGCGCCTGCAAGCGCTCGCGAACAACCCGGCGCTGGGTGTTGGGATCGTAGGGACGAATATCATCTTCGCCCACCGCTCTCGCCAGAGGCTCGCTGGCGTTTTCGCTGTCGCCGTTAAGCAGCGCATCAATTTCGGCCTGAGAAAGAATACTGTCGCCCATAGCGCTATCGCAGAATAAAGGCGGTATACAGAACGTCGGTGATGTCCTGTTTAGGCTGACTGGCAATCAGCGGAGCGCTCAGCGTTGCTTTAATATCGGCAGCGAGCTGTTTTTTACCGTCATCGGTGGCGAGCTTAGCCGCATCCTGACGCGAGAGCAGGAGCAGCATCCGGCTACGAACTTCGGGCAGATAGTCGTTCAGACGCGCACGGTCGGCTTCCGTTTTCATCCGCAGCGTGACGCCAACGTAAAGTACGCGGTCGGCATCACCCAGATTAACGGTAAAGGTATCCAGCGGGAAAAAGACCGGTGCGGCTGGCGGCGGCGCTTCTTTTGGCGCGGCAGCGGCGGTCTTATTCTCAAAACGCCAGTAGCTGTAGCCTGCGGTGGCGCAGGCGGCGAGCGTTACCAGAACCAGAAGTGGGATCCACAAGGAGCGTTTGCTCTTTTTTGTGATTGCGGTGTCAGTCATTTGATGCGGTCTTCCTGTTAGAGCTTATCAGATGATTATCCCGCCTCCCGCCCGGGTCAAAGCGTGGAAAAGACGGGAATAATCATGCTACCTCGGGCGTTTAAGCAAAGATGTCTACCGCATTGTCTCCTCGGGCCGCGGCGTGCAGCGCGACGGGAACGGGTAAAATATCGCCATCGTCTGCGGTTTCGCCATGGCTTGTCTCAGAACGTGAGGTGAATGACTGCTGAGACGACGGCTGTTGCTGTCCGGCAAAACCGTTGCTACTGATATTGCTTTGGCCCAATTGAATACCGCTTTCTTCAAGCTGGCTACGCAGAACGGGGAGCGCGGCTTCCAGCGCCGCGCGAACGTGGCTATGCGGTGACGCCATCTGGATCTGCGCCAGGTTATCTTCTACTTTCAGGGTGATATGAACCTGGCCTAATGATTCCGGGTGCAAGCGCAGTTCAGCCGTTTGCTGTCCCTGACGGGTAAACAGGGTCACGTGCTGGCTGACATTCTGCTGCCAGTCGGGGGTGCCCAACTGGGCATGAATATTGGCGGTAGCCGCGGCGGCGGACGTTGCCGCCGGGGTGAGCAGTTGGCTGGTAACAGGGGTAAGCGTTGTCGTCGGCGCGGCTGGGCTAGGCGCGCTTTCGGTTTCCAGTTTCTGCGTGGCAACCGTAAAAGCCGGAGTCACTGCTGGGGCACGAAGGTCGGTTTGCGCGGCTGTCATCGGTGCGCCCTGGCTATCGGTTAAAACATCCGCCTTAACGTTGCCCCGATTAAGCGAAGCGGTCAGCGTATTGAGCGCATCACCTGCTTGTGCTGGCGCCCCGGCAACCGCCGTCTGTTGGACGGGCTGCGCGGCTGGCATCACCGGAAGCATTGCCATCAGCGCGCTCAGGCTGTTCATATCTTCATCGCTGAGCTTCACTTCACCGTCGTCATCTTGAGCCTCTTTTGCGCTGCCGTTTTCTTTGCTCGCCGCCAGTTCACTTTTCAGATGAGCAGCCAGTGAGCCGAGTAGCGTCTGCGCATCGTCGGGCGTCGCCGTATTGAGGGCGTTATCGCCCGTCGTGCGCAGCGCCTCTTGTGAAACCAGCCACTCGGTCAGCGATTGCCCCGAGGCTTTGATGTCACGCGGCGCTGCGGCGTCATCGCTGGCGATGAGCTGGGTTTTGATGTCGCTAAGGGGGGTACCTTGCGATAAGGTCTCCGCCAGCAAGCTGAGAAAATCCTCAGGGCCGCCCGCGGTTTTTGCCGCGCTGTCCGCGCCGGTAAGAGTTGTGTCGCTGACGACCAGGTTTGGCAGGGTGATCATTCCGGTTTCCTCAAGGTAGCGCGTTGGGCAAACTCATCCATTTTCTTTTGGTCGAGGCGGTTTTCGGCCAGCAATTCTGCTGACGCCTGCCTTTCCTGTAGCGCCTGCCAGGCTTGCAGACGCTGCTTTTTCTCTCGCCAGAAGCTCAACGCCTGTTCCACTTTCTTATTCCACTGGACGAGCTGCTGGCGATGCTGGTCGATGGCCTTCTCCAGCGTCTGGATAAACTGCTGATAGTTCTGCCAGCGCAGGCTGGCAATTCCCTGACTCATGTCATTGTTCAGGTTGTTCTGGTATTCAAGCTGATAGTCCATCAACATTTTTAGCTGCTCTTCCGCTTGTTGGCAGCCGCGGCGCATCTCGCCCAGCGCCAGTGCGGCATTGTCGACGTCGGTTTCTGCCAGTTCTTTAAGCGTTGCTAATGCACCGTGCTGAGCCATGTTTATGATCCTCATGCATCACTAAGACGTTGGGAAAATCAATTCCAGATGCTGGATTGACGATTCCCAGTCTGCTTTTTCAAGAATGCCTTGCTGCAAAAAGGCTTCCAGCTGCGGCCAGAGCGTAATGGCTTTGTCGAGCATCGGGTCGCTGCCTTTGGCATAGGCACCGACGCTTATCAGGTCGCGGTTACGCTGGAAACTGGAGAGCAACTGTTTGAAATGACGCACCCGCGCGTAATGTTGTTCCGTAATGAGTGCGGTCATGGCGCGGCTTATCGAGGCTTCAATATCAATCGCCGGATAATGCCCGGCCTCTGCCAGCCGTCGCGACAACACTATGTGACCGTCGAGAATGGCGCGCGCGGAGTCGGCAATCGGATCCTGCTGATCATCGCCTTCGGTCAACACGGTATAAAAGGCGGTAATGGAGCCACCGCCGGAGATACCGTTACCGGCACGTTCAACCAACGCGGGCAGCTTGGCGAACACCGACGGCGGATAACCTTTGGTGGCCGGGGGTTCGCCAATGGCCAGCGCGATTTCACGCTGCGCCATCGCGTAGCGGGTGAGGGAGTCCATAATCAGCAGCACGTGTTGACCCCGGTCGCGGAAATCCTCCGCCACGCGCGTGGCATAGGCGGCGCCCTGCATACGCAATAACGGTGAAACGTCGGCGGGCGCGGCAATGACTACCGAACGCGCGCGGCCTTCGGTGCCAAGAATATTCTCGATAAAATCTTTGACTTCGCGACCGCGCTCGCCGATAAGCCCGACCACAATCACGTCGGCGCGGGTATAGCGCGCCATCATGCCGAGCAGGACGCTTTTACCGACGCCGGAACCGGCAAACAGCCCCATACGTTGCCCGCGCCCGACGGTGAGCAGGGCGTTGATCGGCCGCACGCCGGTATCCAGCACGTGTTCAATCGGCGTTCGTTGCAGCGGGTTAAAAGGTTGTGTTATCAGCGCCCCGGTCTCTGTCGTATCCGGCGCGGGCAGGCCATCGAGCGGTTTGCCGCTGCCGTCCAGTACGCGCCCAAGCAGCGCCGGGCCGAGCGGTAATTGTTTGCCGCTTTGCAGACCTTCACCGGCAATATTTCGCGCGTAAACGCGTGCGCCGGGTAAGATGCCTTCAACCTCTTCCAGCGGCATCAAAAACAGACGATGACCGTTAAAACCGACCACTTCGCTTTCAACTTCCTGCATTTCCGTGCCCTGCTGGCGTTCGATAATGCAGGTTGCTCCCAGCGGCAGTTGCAGGCCGGTAGCCTCCAGCACCAGACCGGTTGCGCGGATCAGGCGACCGTAACGACGCACGGCAGGAAGCTGCCCGATGCGCGCCTCAAAGTTATCCAGCGTATTTAACCAGCGGGTCAGACGGACGGTCATCAGCACGCCCCCGGTGCCGCCAGGCGGCACAGTTCCTGCCAGCGGGTGGCGACGCTGGCATCAAGATCGCCTTCATCAGCGGAGACTTTACAGCCGCCGGGATGCAAGGTCGGGTCGCCGCGCAGCCGCCAGCCGTGCAGGTCGAGAGTCGCGCCCAGCATTTCTTCAACGCGCGGCAGATCTTCCGGGCTCACGCGCAACAGCGGTTTACCGGTGAACATCGGCTCCTGCTGCAATAGCGACTGGATCTGTTTTATCAGCGCGCTGTTATCCGTCACCGGAACCTGTCCGACGATTTGCCGCGCCGCTTCCAGCGCCATTTGCACTAAACGCGAGGCGATAACGCTGTCCAGCGTATCCAGCGTGTGCTGGAATTCGCTCGCCAGTTGCTGCATACGGGCATGAATCGGCGCTTGCTCTTGTTTCGCCTGTGCCAGCCCTTGCTCAAGTCCTTGCGCCAGCCCTTCCTGATAACCCTGCTGTTGTCCGGCGGCGTGACCTTCACGCAGCCCGGCCTGATAGCCTTGTTCATGGGCCTGAATTTGTAACTGCGCCAGCTGCTGCTGTTGTAGCTGTTCAGCTGAAATCTCCTCCGTCACCTCATCCAGCGGGTCGCTGACCAGTGGCGTAAACTCGGGCGCGGAGGGGGGCGCGAGATCGTCAGGCTGCCAGACTTTCCACGGTGTGGTATCAGACATAGGTGTCGTCTCCGCTGCCAATCACCATCTCGCCGGTTTCGGCCAGACGACGGACAATCAGCAGAATCGCTTTCTGTTCGTTTTCCACCTGAGACAAACGCACCGGGCCACGGTTGGCCAAATCGTCTCTGAGAATGTCGGCCGCACGCTGGGACATATTGCGCAGGAATTTTTCGCGCAGCGGTGGCTCGGAACCTTTGAGCGCGATAAGTAACGATTCGGAGTCCACTTCCTGCAACAGGCGCTGGATGCTGCGATCGTCGACCTCGACCAGGTTTTCGAAAAGGAACATCTCGTCGATAATTTTCTGCGCCAGATCGCCATCGAACTCGCGCACGGCGGAAATAACCGCTTCTTCCTGCTGCGTTTTCATTAGGTTGATGATCTCCGCCGCCGTTCTTACGCCGCCCATTTTGCTGCGCTTGAGGTTCTGGCCGTCGAGCAGGTTGTTCAGCACTTCGGTCAGTTCTGCCAGTGCGGCTGGCTGTACGCCGCCGAAGGTGGCAATACGCAGCATCACATCGTGGCGCAGGCGTTCATCGAACAGCGCCAGAATGTCGGCTGCCTGACCGCGTTTAAGGTGCACCAGAATGGTGGCAATAATCTGTGGATGCTCGTCGCGAATAATATCGGCGGCGCTCTGCGGTTCCATAAAGTTAAGCGTTTCGATGCCGCTGGTGGTTTCGCGAGTTTCGAGAATATCCTCCAGCAGACTCGAGGCACGCTCTTCGCCCAGCGCTTTGACCAGCACTGAACGCAGGTATTCGTTGGCGTTGACGCTCAGCGCCGCGAATTGCTCTGCTTCCTGCTCAAACTCGGCCAGCACGTCGGTAAGCTGTTTATTGGAAATTTGCTTTACGCCCGCCATGGCGGTACTCAGTTGCTGGACTTCACGCGTGTTGAGGTGCTTGAACACCTCGGCGGCGCGGTCTTCGCCAATCGTCATCAGCAAAATGACGCTTTTGTCGATCCCGGAAAGATTACTCATGGTCGTTATTCATCCATTGGCGAATGACCAGCGCCACCACGCGCGGATCGTTATCAGACATTTCACGAATACGCTGGCTCATCACCTCAGCGCCCAGACGCTGGTTGGCACGGCGCTGCTGCGTTTGTTCATCTTTGCTCAGGCGTACCTCAACGGCTTCCTGAATTTCCTGTTGTGCCTTGTTCTGTTCAATGGCAGCCTGGGCTATCTGCTCGCGGCGTTGTAGCTGCGGCTTAATCGCTTTGCGCCACAGCAGCCATGCCACGATAAGCACCAGTAACCAACGTCCGGCCGACATTAACTGGTCGATAAACGCTTGCTGCTTCCAGAACGGCAGTTCGCCACCGCTTTCCTCGGTATCATTGAACGGCGAATTGACCACGTTCAGCGTATCGCCGCGGGTGCTGGAGAAGCCCATCGCTTCGCGGGTTAAATCCTCAATCTGCTTCATTTGATCGTTGGTCAAAGGCAAAGGTTTACCGGTCGGCAGATTGCGATAGTTGACCACCACGGCGACCGAAAGACGCTGCACATCGCCGACGTTCTTTTTGGTGTGCATGATGGTACGGTCAACTTCAAAGTTGCTGGTTTCACTGCGCTGGCTGTTATGCGGGCCACTGGTCGTGGTGGTGCGTGATGCGCCGTTTTGCGCATTCTGTCCATTGGCCGTCTGGTTTGCAGGCTGGGTGGAGATAGGGGCCGATGGCGCGGGAGCCGGAGTATTGGACAGCGCGCCGGGCACGCCGCCCGGGTACGGGCTACCGCTCTGATCGCTTTCGCTCACCTGACGTGAACGAATCGCGGCCTGGCTGGCGTCGCCGTTTGGTCGATACTGTTCGTCGGTCTGTTCTTTATTGTCGAAATTAACCTGCGCGGTGACCTGCGCATGCACGTTGCCGTTGCCGACAATCGGCCCAAGAATCGCTTCGATGCGGCGCTGCACGCGGCCTTCAACATCGGCGGTATATTTTAGCTGCGCGTCATTGAGGTCACGCGCGCTGGTATTGGACTGGGTCAGTAAATGACCGCCCTGATCGACCAGCGTGACGTTGCCCGGCGGTAAACCGGCAACCGCGCTGGAGACCAGGTGCACGACCGCTGAAATTTGTCCTTCATCGAGCGCACGGCCCGGTTCGAGATTAACGGTAATGGAAGCGGAAGGGGACTTTTGCTCGCGCACAAACAGCGAGGGTTTTGGCATGGCCAAATGCACCCGCGCGCTTTTCACCGGCCCGAGCGTTTCAATGGTGCGCGACAGCTCGCCTTCGAGCGCACGCTGATAGTTCACCTGCTCACTAAACTGGCTGATACCAAATTTTTCTTGATCGAGCAGTTCAAAGCCGACGCTGCCGCCTTTTGGCAGCCCCAGTTGCGCCAGGCGCAGACGTAGTTCATGGACTTTATCCGCCGGAACTTCCAGCGCGCCGCCATTATCGGCAAAGCGGTAGGGGACATTCATCTGGGTCAGTTGACTGACGATAGCGCCGCCGTCCTGGTCAGACAGGTTGCTAAACAGCGTGCGATAGTCCGGGGCTTTCGCCCAAAGCACCATTGCCACGAGGATAGCCACCGCAGCAGCGCTCGCCACCATCAGCGGGATTTTTGGATTAGCGCGCAGGCGATTGACCCATTCCTGGGTTTTATTTTGTGGTGTAGCCGTAGCACTGGCGCTCATTGCGCACCTCGTTGATCCTGATCAATGGCGTTAAACGTGAACGAAAACAAAGCAGACTCCCAGGTCAGAACACATAAAGACAGCCATGCCATTATTTGACGCTTTGCAATTTTCGATGGGCCAAATAACCCGTTTTTATAGCGCTATTTAGCGCCTTTATCTTATTGACAAGCTGGTAAGCTCGTTCACAGGTTAAAATCAATCTGGGAGTCAAGATGGCGATTCAGGGTATTGAAGGCGTTTTGTCACAGCTGCAGGCAACGGCGTCGATGGCACGCAATCAAAGCGTCGATACACAGCCAACCATCAGTTTTGCCGGGCAGCTGCACGCCGCCCTCGACCGCGTGAGCGAGGCGCAGGCCAGCGCCCGCACCCAAGCTGAGAAGTTCTCGCTGGGCGAGCCGGGTATTGCGCTAAACGATGTGATGACCGATTTGCAAAAAGCGTCAGTCTCGTTGCAGATGGGAATTCAGGTGCGTAATAAGCTGGTGAGTGCGTATCAGGAAGTGATGGGCATGCAGGTCTAGGTTTGACATGGGTGGCGAGATTTCGCCACCGTGATGCTTAACATAAAGAACGATTCTCTCAACAACGCTCTGATTTATCTTCTCTGTTTATCGTGAGGGTTTTGCCCTTTAACCCCGTGCGAACGGCGATATCCGGGTGTACACTGCCCAGCGAATTTTTCCGTTCACTAAACAGGGGGCTTTGAAATGCCATTATCCTTATGGGATAACTTTTGTGCGGGTTTAAATGTCGCGCGCGATGCCGTGCCGCTTTTTGAAACCGATGAGAACGGGGCCGTAGCGGTAAAATTACGCGGTAAAGCAGCCATTCCTATTCTCAAGCGCTCAGCCCAGATGGATGCATTGATTCTGCAACAAACCGATCGGCTTCATAGTGGTTTTCTGGAACAGGACAACCGCTATGATGGGTTGATTTATATGATGTTCTACCTCCGTGGCGGGAAAGTTGTTCCCCTCTATATTGGCAAGACGGAATCGAAAGGCACCCGTAATCCGGTATCCGCCAATATTAAAGATTTGCATATTGATACCGGCAAATTTGCGCGCTGGGGGGATAGTTATGCCTATCATATTGGCGATCTTAGCGCCGTTGTCCTTCCCGGACATTTACCGGTGAAACAGACGATTAAATATCAGCGTTGGGCGGAGACGCTGTTTGTCAGCTATCCGACGACAACGCCAGTTCTGAAAGAACCTGTCTATTTTTGGTGTCAGGCATGGGATAAAACGAGCACGGGTATTTGGGCGCAATTTGGGGCGACCCGCCTGACTTTCCTGGAATATCTGATGATTGGCGTAGCCAGCGCCGCATTTCCTGGTTTGCTCAATTTCGAAGGCCGTAACCGCGCGCTTTAAGACAACACTTCAATTCAGTCAATTACCGTGAAACGCTCCCGAGTTTAACGCTATAATGTTCCTGTTTTTTTCTCCCGAAACAGGATGAATAATGAAAAAATTAGCCATTGTGGTGGCGCTGTTGACGCTGGCGGGCTGTGCGCGGATTGAAGATTATTCCGCCGTGGTGAAAACGCCGGCACCGACAGGATTGGCAGGTTACTGGCAGACCATGGGGCCGCAGAGCGCATTAATCAGCCCTGAAGCGATGGGCAGTTTAATCGTCACCGCTGAGGGTGACACGCTGGACTGTCGTCAGTGGCAGCGGGTGATTGCGCTACCGGGTAAATTGACCCTGCGCGGCGACGATCTCTATAACGTAACGCGCAAACTCGATGTGTATGCGGTCGAACGTGATGGCAACACCCTAGAGTACGACGGAATGACGTTACAACGCGTGGAGCGTCCTACGGTTGAGTGTGCGGCAGCGTTGGCCAAAACGCCGTTGGCGTCGGCACTACCGCAATAACAATGCTGCTCCGGCGTCGTCAGACCCGGAGCACAGCATCTCAATGGCTACTGTCAACATTATCCTGCGGAACCAGCACGTAGCCACCCTGGTTGCCATAGGTGGTCATCACCGTTTTTTGTATTGACGACTGACCGACCAGTTTCGCCAGTTCATCCATTCGCGCCTGCAGCAGACGTTTTACCTTGCTTTCATTATCCAGCACGGCGCGTAAAAGCGGGCGAAGCTGTTCCTGAAGCGGGTCGTTGGGCTGGTTGTCCTGGGTTAATTGAGCAATATTCTGCACCGCATTAACATAGTCCATCTCACTGGCAATCAGTTCGTCCCACAATCCTTCTGTGGCAAGTCGCAGCATCATATTGCTTTTTTCAACCAGCTTTTGATACGAGAGATAAAGATGCGGTGCGTGGCTCATTAGACGGCGTCCTGAATCAAATTAGGCGTAAGTAAAGATTCCTTCCAGGCATCGGCGATATTGCGCATCAGGCCTTCAACTTCTTCCACGGCGTTGACATCATTGTGCAGATTAGCCTGCAAAAGGCGTCTGACCATATAGGCATAAAGCGCTAATAGGTTTTTCGTCAGCTCGTCGCGGCTGTCTTCATCAAGGCCAATTTTCAGGCCGTTTTCGATGATGTTGATAGCTTTAGACAGCGAGTTACCTTTCCCCTGCAAGTTACCGTCCTGCATAAACAGGCGGGCGCGAATCAGCGCGCTGAGCGCGCCATCGAACAGCATCGTGACCAGCTGCTGTTGGCTGGCGCTCATAACCGCGCTTTCAACTCCAATCTGTGCGTAGGCCTGCGTACCTTTTGCCCCGTACATACGGTCTCTCCCGATAGTGATGATTATTTAGAACTGCTGGTGGATTCGAACTGCTGCGTTAAGTAGCTGCTGGTGTTATTTAACGAAGACATCAGGACATCCAACTGGGTAAATTGTGCTTTATATCGCGCCACCTTTTGATCGATAAGATCGCTGGCAGTGTTGTAATCTTTAGTGAGTTTGTTCAGCGTTTTGCTCACGCCATCTTTGGCGGCCTGAATGATCCCAGTGGTGGAGAGCCAACTAGTCAGATTGCTGCCGATAGCGGTGGTGATACCGGTTTTTTTGCCGTCGCCGACGATAAGCGTACCGACGCCCGCAGAATCTTTTTTCAGCGCCTCGGTGAGTTTTTTATCATCGATTTCAAGCTTTCCGGTGCTTGGATCGGTGGTCACACCAATCTGCGCCAGGGTTTTGTAAGATGATGAACTCAGGGTATTGCTCAACACGCTTTTTAACTGAGTCTGGATAGTGCGCAGCGTAGAGTCGCCAATCAGCGCACCGTTAGTGGTACTTTGAGCATCAGAACCGGGGTCAACAGCAGTATATTTAGTCAGAGTACTAAAGGTATCCTGCAAGGCGTTGTATGCAGTGACCCACGCCTTAACCGCATCTTGTGCCTTGGTATTGTCTTGGGTGATAGTCAGCGTTTGGTTGCCGCTGGTGACGTCGTTCAGGTTCAGCGTGATATCTTCCAACGCATCGCTGATGGTATTGCTGCTGTTTTCAATGGCGACGTTGTTAACGGTCAGCTTAGCGTTCTGCGCGTTAACACTTTCCTTCATGCCGCCGCTGGTGCCGTCGTAACCCATAAAGCTTTTCAGAGCATCGTCGCCGGTGATGCTTAAGGTCATCCCGTTATCTTTACCGGTGTCATTGGCGGTAATAGACAGGCGATATTCCCCGTTCCCGACATTAATCACGCTGGCGCTTACGCCGGCTTTAGCATTATTGATGGCGTCGCGGATACCGGTCAGCGAAGAGTTTGCCGCGCTGATATCGATCGTGATCGGTTTTTTATCGCCACCTTGTTGAATAGTCAGGACGCTGTCACTGGTTGCAATGGCGGCTTTACTGTCTTTCTGAGTGGTATTTGAGGTCAGGGTCTGCGCCTGTGCCAACTGGGTGACGCTAATGGTGTATTTACCGGCAATTGCGTTACCTGTCGTCGTCGCGCTAAATGCGGTGCTGCTGCTGGTTGTAGAGGTCGCAGTAAATAAATCGGCTTTTGACAACGCAGTATTGGCGGTCTGGAACGCTTCCAGCGCGCTTTTCATCGTGCCATAGCCGCTGAGCTTCGCCGTATAAGATGACTGTTGTTTTGTTATCGGTGTCAATGTGGCTTTTTCTGCCGCAGTCAGGCTATCCAGAATATCGCCAAGCTTCAGGCCCGATCCTATTCCCAGTGATGAAATGCTTGCCATTTTTAATCCTTAATATGTCGACACGTAAAATGAATATCTGGGTTATCGGCCTGAATACGACAAAGTTTACGCTTATTGCGTTTTTTTTAATGGCAGGAATAAGGGGGGTAGAAAAGAGTATTTCGGCGGCTAAAAAAAATCGGGATTACGAAAAAAAATTCTAAAGGTTGTTTTACAGCAGACGATAACACCTTTGACGGCGATTGAGCCGACGGGTGAAAACCCATTACGTAATCAACGACTTGAAATATAGGATAACGAATCATGGCACAAGTCATTAATACCAACAGCCTCTCGCTGATCACTCAGAACAACATCAACAAGAACCAGTCTGCTCTGTCCAGTTCTATCGAGCGTCTGTCTTCTGGCTTGCGTATCAACAGCGCGAAGGATGACGCAGCGGGTCAGGCGATTGCGAACCGTTTCACCTCTAACATTAAAGGCCTGACTCAGGCGGCTCGTAACGCTAACGACGGTATCTCTCTGGCGCAGACCACTGAAGGCGCGCTGTCTGAAATCAACAACAACTTGCAGCGTGTGCGTGAACTGACCGTTCAGGCAACCACCGGTACTAACTCCGATTCTGACCTGTCTTCAATCCAGGACGAAATCAAATCCCGTCTGTCAGAAATTGACCGCGTTTCCGGTCAGACTCAGTTCAACGGCGTGAACGTACTGGCAAAAGACGGCACCATGAAAATTCAGGTTGGTGCGAATGATGGTCAAACTATCGAAATCAACCTACAACAGATTGATTCTAAAACACTGGGCCTTGATAACTTTAACGTTAAGAATAACGATGCAGTGAAAACAAGCGCTGCAATCGATACTGTTGGTGGAACAGCAGCACCAGGTGGCACTGTACCTGTTAAGGCGGCTACTGCGGATCTTGCTACTCTTGCAACGACTATCGCTAAGGGTGGTACTGTTGATAAAATCGTTAAAGCTGATGATGGCAATTACTACGCGAGCCTGTCTGGAGCAACCAACAGTGCAGATGACGGTTACTATCAAGTTACTATTGATTCAGACAGCACGTCTGCGACTGCTGGTGAGATCACCCTTGGTAGTGGTACCCTGGCTACTCCAACCGTAACTGATACTACTGCCGTAACAACTGTTGCCAACACTGCCCCTGGGGTTGCTGGCAAAACAGTTGCTTTTGATACCGATGCTGCCACTGCAGGTATCAGCAGTGGTGCAACATTAGTAAAACTGCAAGATGCAAAAGGGAATGATACTTCCACTTATGCGATCAAAGCGCAGGATGGCACTTTGTATGCGGCTGATGTTGATACCACTACTGGTAAAGTTAAGGTACAAACTGCAAGCTATACTGATGCTGATGGTAAGGCTGTGACAAATGCAGCTATTCAATTTGGTGGTGACAACGGCACGACTAAAATTATTGTCGATGCGACCTCTGGTAAAGCCTATAATTCAGCTGAATTGAGTGGAAAAGACCTCTCAAGCGCAACTAATGATGTTGAAGCAATTGTGAATGGCAAAACTACCAATCCTCTTAAAGCATTGGATGATGCTATCGCATCCGTAGACAAATTCCGTTCATCCTTGGGTGCCGTTCAGAACCGTCTGGACTCCGCAGTCACCAACCTGAACAACACCACCACCAACCTGTCTGAAGCGCAGTCCCGTATTCAGGACGCCGACTATGCGACCGAAGTGTCGAACATGTCTAAAGCGCAGATCATCCAGCAGGCCGGTAACTCCGTGTTGGCGAAAGCTAACCAGGTTCCACAGCAGGTTCTGTCTCTGCTGCAGGGTTAATCTCCCGCAACCTGACCAACCCCGCCTCGGCGGGGTTTTTTTGATCCCCGAATTTCACTTACTCTGCAAATAACCCCCTCTTTTCCCCACTGTTCCATCGATTAAAACGTCTGTAGAAACGGATAATTGTGCCGATAACTCATTTTAATGCAGGGCTGTTTATCGTGAATTCAATGTATACCGCTGAAGGTGTAATGGATAAACACTCGCTATGGCAACGCTATGTGCCGCTGGTGCGTCACGAAGCGCTGCGCCTTCAGGTGCGTTTGCCAGCGAGCGTGGAACTGGACGATCTGCTCCAGGCGGGCGGTATCGGTTTATTGAATGCTGTTGAACGCTATGACGCTCTGCAGGGAACGGCATTTACAACTTACGCAGTGCAACGCATCCGTGGGGCGATGCTGGACGAACTACGCAGCCGGGACTGGGTGCCGCGTAGCGTTCGGCGGAACGCGCGTGAAGTTGCGCAAACGCTAGGTCAACTTGAGCAAGAGCTGGGACGAAACGCGACGGAAACTGAAGTCGCGCAGCGATTAGGGATCGCGATTGAGGAATACCGTCAGGTGCTGCTGGATACCAATAACAGCCAGCTTTTCTCCTACGACGAGTGGCGAGAAGAGTACGGCGACAGCATTGAGCTTGTGACGGAGGAGAATCAACACGAAAACCCGCTGCACCAACTGCTGGAAGGCTCTTTGCGCCAGCGCGTGATGGAGGCGATCGATGCCTTACCCGAGCGCGAAAAATTGGTGTTAACCCTCTATTACCAGGAAGAGCTGAATCTTAAAGAGATTGGCGCGGTACTGGAAGTAGGGGAGTCGCGCGTCAGTCAGCTACACAGCCAGGCGATTAAGCGTCTGCGCATCAAGCTGGGTAAGTTGTAGGTTGGAATAACATATCGTTGGACCATAGATGCCGCATTATGCAATGAAAACCCGGAGTTATCATGATGATGCAGGTAAAAAGACGGCCATTAAGCCGCTATCTGAAAGACTTCAAACACAGCCAAACGCATTGTGCTCACTGTCATAAACTGCTCGACCGCATCACGCTTGTACGCCAGGGGGAGATAGTCAATAAAATTGCGATTTCCCGTCTTGATACGCCGATGGATGAAACCATGTGGCAACAGGAGCGCAATGCATGGTCTGCCCTGTGTCGCTTCTGCGGCGATCTGCACTGCAAAGAACAAAGCGCGTTCTTCAATATTATCCACTTCAAACAGTATCTCCTCGAAAAGACCGACATGAGTACCGGTACCGTACGCGAATACGTGGTGCGCTTACGGCGATTGGGCAACCATTTCAATGAACATCAGGTGCCGCAAGCCATGCTGCTGGAACGTCACGCCGAGGAGCAGCTTGAGCAATGGCTGCCTGCAATCAGCACCAATAACTATCGAATTGCGCTGCGTAAATACCTGCGCTTCCTTCGCCAGCATGCCTGTCGTGAGACACAAAACCTCGCGGACTGTGAAACCTCTGATATATATTAAATTGGAATAACATGGATCTGTTGGTTGTTTGTCATTAATGGCGAACAGATTACACTACCAAAAAAGTGATGCTTTTCGGGGGCATAATGAAGCTGAAGTTTCTGGGTCGTCAGGCGTTGATGGGCGTAATGGCCGTTGCGCTGGTAGCGGGAGCAAGCGTACAGACGTTTGCTGCTGAGAATTTGTTAAATCAGGTTAAAGAGCGCGGTACGTTGCGCGTCGGGCTGGAAGGCACCTATCCTCCGTTCAGTTTCCAGGGCGAAGATGGCAAGTTGACCGGTTTTGAGGTGGAGTTCGCTAATGAACTCGCTGAACACCTCGGCGTAAAAGCTGACCTGAAACCAACTAAATGGGATGGCATGCTGGCATCGCTGGATTCTAAGCGTATTGATGTGGTTATCAATCAGGTCACTATCTCGCCAGAACGTCAGAAAAAATATGACTTCTCCACCCCGTATACCATCTCCGGTATTCAGGCGCTGGTGAAAAAAGGCAGTGAAGATTCCATCAAAACCGCAGCTGACCTGAAAGGGAAAAAAGTTGGCGTGGGGCTGGGCACCAACTATGAAGAGTGGCTGCGTCAAAACGTTCAGGGTGTTGATATTCGCACCTATGATGATGACCCAACCAAATACCAGGATCTGCGCGTAGGCCGTATTAACGCTATTCTGGTGGATCGTCTGGCTGCACTGGATCTGGTGAAGAAAACCAATAATACGTTGGCGGTTGCCGGTGAAGCGTTCTCTCGTCAGGAGTCCGGCGTTGCGCTGCGTAAAGGCAATGAAGATCTGCAAAAAGCGATTGATGGCGCCATTGACGCCATGCATAAAGACGGTAGCCTGAAGGCGCTGTCTGAAAAATGGTTCGGTGCTGACGTTACGCAGTAATCGTTCTGATTGAAAAAAGGCGCTGATAGGGCGCCTTTTTTCATTTAAGGCGCATAATAAAAACAAGACCAAGGAGATTTTATGTCATTGCAAAATTTAACCCGTTTTCCGCGTCTGGAATTTATTGGCGCGCCAACGCCGCTGGAGTACCTGCCGCGTTTTTCTGACTACATTGGCCGCGAAATCTTTATCAAACGTGATGACGTCACGCCGATGGCAATGGGCGGCAACAAGCTGCGTAAGCTGGAATTTTTAGCCGCTGATGCGCTGCGCGAAGGCGCCGATACGTTAATCACCGCCGGGGCAATTCAATCAAACCACGTACGCCAGACCGCGGCGGTCGCGGCGAAGCTGGGCCTGCACTGCGTGGCGCTGCTGGAAAACCCAATGGGCACCAAAGCGGAAAACTATCTCAGCAACGGTAACCGTCTGCTGCTGGATCTGTTTAACGTGCAGATTGAAATGTGCGATGCCTTAAACGATCCCAACGCTCAGCTGGCAGAGCTGGCGACCCGCGTAGAAGCGCAGGGCTTTCGTCCTTACGTGATACCGGTCGGCGGTTCAAACGCGCTGGGAGCGCTGGGTTATGTTGAGAGTGCGCTGGAAATTGCTCAGCAGTGCGAAGGTGCGGTCTCTCTTTCTTCGGTGGTGGTTGCCTCCGGGAGTGCCGGTACGCATGCGGGGCTGGCGGTAGGGCTTGAGCAGTTAATGCCACAGGCTGAGCTGATTGGCGTGACCGTCTCGCGGAGCGTGGCCGATCAATTACCGAAAGTCGTCACGCTGCAACAAGAGATCGCCCAACGTCTCGAACTGACCGCGAAAGCCGGTATTACCTTATGGGACGACTATTTTGCCCCGGCATACGGCATTCCTAATGATGAAGGAATGGAAGCCGTTAAACTGCTGGCACGCCTGGAAGGTATCCTGCTCGATCCGGTCTATACCGGCAAAGCGATGGCTGGGCTTATTGATGGTATCAGCCAGAAACGTTTTAAAGATGAAGGGCCGATTCTGTTTATCCATACTGGCGGCGCGCCTGCGTTGTTCGCTTATCATCCTCACATTTAAATAGAACGCGCTCATGCAAGAAAGTATTCAACTCGTTATCGAATCTGCACCGTACCTGCTTAAAGGTGCCGTGTTTACGCTCCAGCTCAGTATCGGCGGGATGTTCTTTGGCTTGATATTAGGCTTTATTCTCGCGCTGATGCGCCTGTCATCCATCGCCCCTGTGCGCTGGCTGGCGCGGTGTTACATATCCATATTTCGCGGTACGCCGCTGATTGCGCAGCTGTTTATGATTTACTACGGCCTGCCGCAGTTTGGCATTGAACTGGATCCTATTCCGTCTGCGATGATTGGCCTGTCATTAAATACGGCGGCCTACGCGGCGGAAACCCTGCGTGCGGCAATTTCGTCGATTGATAAAGGGCAGTGGGAAGCCGCCGCCAGTATCGGTATGACGCCATGGCAAACGCTGCGTCGGGCCATTTTACCGCAAGCGGGCAGGGTGGCATTGCCGCCGCTGTCGAACAGTTTTATTAGCCTGGTGAAGGACACTTCGCTTGCGGCAACCATTCAGGTGCCGGAACTGTTTCGTCAGGCGCAGCTCATCACCTCGCGAACGCTGGAAGTGTTTACCATGTACCTTGCCGCCTCGCTGATTTACTGGGTGATGGCAACGGTGCTATCAGCGTTGCAGAACTATTTTGAAAACCAGCTTAACCGCCAGGAGCGAGACCCGAAATGAGTGCAATTGAAGTCAAAAACCTGGTGAAAAAATTCCACGGACAGACGGTGCTGCACGGTATCGATCTGGAAGTGGAAGAAGGGGAAGTGGTGGCGATTATTGGGCCGAGTGGTTCAGGCAAAACCACGCTTTTGCGCAGTATTAATCTCCTGGAACAGCCGGAAAGCGGCACCATACGGGTAGGGGATATCACCATCGACGCCGCGCGGCCATTCAGTCAACAAAAAGGGCTTATCCGTCGTCTTCGTCAGCATGTTGGCTTTGTCTTTCAAAGCTTCAATCTGTTTCCTCATCGCACGGTGATGGATAACATTATTGAAGGCCCGGTTATCGTTAAAGGGGAAGATAAACCAGGTGCTATGGCGCGGGCGCGAGAACTGCTTGCCAAGGTTGGTTTATCGGGCAAAGAAGAGAGCTATCCTCGCCGCTTATCCGGCGGCCAGCAGCAGCGTGTGGCGATTGCGCGCGCGCTCGCGATGCGCCCGGATGTGATTTTGTTTGATGAGCCAACGTCTGCCCTCGACCCTGAGCTGGTAGGGGAAGTGCTGAACACCATCCGTGCGCTGGCTGAAGAAAAACGCACGATGGTTATTGTGACGCATGAAATGAGCTTCGCGCGTGATGTTGCTGACCGTGCCATCTTTATGGATCAGGGGCGCGTGGTGGAGCAAGGTGAAGCAAAAGCGTTGTTTGCTAATCCTCAGCACGCTCGTACTCGTCAGTTCCTCGAAAAATTCCTCATGCAGTAGCCCCAGTCCACGCTCCCGTCAGGATAACGGGAGCGTGGTCTAATGACTTATTTCACACCGTAAATGATGATATGGCGTGAACCTATTCATTTAGATGCAAATTTTTACTATTAGCCGACTTATTAACGGCGCGGTTTTGTGTCGTCTGCAATAAGCTGAAAGTGACTCAAGGCCGTTGTGTAGGGCATTGCGTTAACAAAACAGAGCAAATGGGAATTATTTTCATAAAGCGTGATATTTTATACATATAAATAAGATTTATGTGTTAGTTTTTGTATTCATAAAAATAATTGTTAATCAGGGGGTTTCTCGTTTGTGATGAGAGACGATGATTTTTTCAGTTGGCGGCGGGAAATGCTGCATCTTTTTCAGGCAGCCTCAACAAGCGAACAGATTTACACGCTACTGCAGCAGCAAACAGAAAATCTGCAACACGATTTCTTCGCTTTGTGTGTTCGTCATCCGGTGCCTTTCACGCGCCCAAAAGTCTCGGTATATAGCACCTATCCAGAAGTCTGGATGTCACAGTATAAGTCGGCAAACTATCTGGCTATCGACCCCGTGCTTAAACCTGAAAACTTTGCGTTAGGCTTTTTACGCTGGAATGATGAGCTATTCCGCGATGCCCAGGAGTTGTGGGATGCCGCGCGCGACCACGGTCTGCAAAACGGTGCGACCCAGTGTCTGATGCTGGCAAATCATGCTCATGGCTTTCTTTCAATATCGCGTACGCGCACTACAGATAATCCGCATGCGGAGGATGTAATTGCATTACGTTTACAAGTTTTGTTAGAAGGAAGTCTGCTGGCGTTATTACGGCTGGAAGATGAGATGGTGATGCCGCGTGAAATGAAATTCAGTAAACGGGAATTAGAGATACTGAAATGGACGGCAGAAGGAAAAACGTCTGCGGAAATTTCGATAATTCTGTCTATTTCCGAAAATACGGTGAATTTCCATCAGAAAAACATGCAGAGAAAATTTGATGCGCCTAATAAAACGCAGATAGCCTGCTATGCGGCGGCGATTGGTGTGATCTGATCTGTATTGATGTTCTGCGTGCCAGACCGCAAATCGGCTATCAGCAGCAAGGCTGACAGCCGATTTATTATTACTGGCGGTAAGCTTGTTTAATTTGCTTAACAGTGCTGGAAAATACGGCAGCCTGAGCGTCATCTTCTAACTGCGCAATTTGCTTTTCCATCTTAATAATCACACGACCTGCGTCTGCCTGGCCCATAGCTTGCAGCATGAGGGTCAGCAGTGACTTCAGGCAGGATACTTCCTGTGCCAGGTTTTGATTATTTTCAGCGGTGGAAAAATCAGGTGTGCTCATTTATAGCCTCGTACGATTTCTGCGCAAAATGCGCAATGCGGATGATGAAAGCGGCGCAGTATACCACAAGCTTTGGCAAAAAAAGGAGTGGCTATTTTTTGCGCGTCGCCGGCTCTGCTATTAGTTATTATTTAACGACCTAAACACAGTAGCTTAGCCGAGAAATGTTTAAATACCGTTCTTGTCGCGTTAATTGTTGTTACATATTATAAGCTCTAATTATCAAATATACGACAAAGGGCCGGTTACCACAGAATATGTCCGTATGCGGACTAATCCTTATCTTATGCATCCTTTTGTTTTTTAGTGATTTCCAGAGGTTGTACACGTATATTTCCAAAAACGAGATCGAAATCGAGACTCTGGCATTTTTAGACTTTCACAGTTGATATAAAACCCGGTAGTATGTGGGAATTAAGATGTAGTAGCGTTATCCCTATTCTGGAGATTATTCCTTTGATCAACGTTCTTCTTGTTGATGACCACGAACTGGTGCGCGCAGGGATACGACGCATTCTCGAAGATATAAAAGGTATTAGAGTCACCGGCGAAGCCAACTGTGGGGAAGATGCGGTAAAATGGTGCCGCGCGAACCCGGTTGATGTTGTGCTCATGGATATGAACATGCCTGGTATCGGTGGCCTCGAAGCAACGCGCAAAATTGCGCGTTTAGCGGTTGATACCAAAGTCATCATGTTAACCGTGCATACGGAAAACCCACTGCCAGCAAAAGTGATGCAAGCTGGCGCCGCCGGGTACCTGAGCAAAGGGGCTGCACCACAAGAGGTGGTGAATGCCATTCGCTCCGTATTCTCCGGGCAGCGTTATATTGCTTCAGATATTGCTCAACAGATGGCGCTGAGCCAGATTGAACCGGAAAAGACTGAATCCCCATTCTCCAGTTTGTCTGAACGTGAATTGCAGATTATGCTGATGATCACCAAAGGTCAGAAGGTGAATGAGATTTCAGAGCAGTTGAGTCTGAGTCCTAAGACGGTGAACAGTTACCGCTATCGTATGTTCAGCAAGCTGAATATACACGGTGACGTTGAGCTGACTCACCTGGCAATTCGCCATGGCCTGTGCAATGCGGAGTCGTTAGCAAGTCAGTGAGTGATGTTTTTGATTCGAAAGCCTTTCTGAAAACTGTAACCAGCCAGCCCGGCGTTTATCGTATGTATGACGCCGGCGGTACGGTTATTTATGTTGGTAAAGCAAAAGACCTTAAAAAACGCCTTTCCAGCTATTTTCGTGCCAACGTTGCTTCCCGTAAAACGGAGGCGCTCGTCGCGCAAATCGCGCAGATTGATGTCACCGTTACCCACACCGAAACCGAAGCGCTATTGCTTGAGCACAACTACATCAAGCTCTATCAGCCTCGTTACAACGTGCTGCTGCGTGACGATAAGTCGTATCCGTTTATTTTCCTGAGCTCCGACGCCCATCCCCGGCTTGCCACCCATCGCGGCGCCAAGCATGCAAAAGGCGAGTATTTCGGGCCATTCCCGAACGGTTACGCGGTGCGAGAAACGCTGGCGCTACTGCAAAAGATTTTCCCCATTCGGCAATGCGAAAATAGCGTTTATCGCAACCGTTCGCGTCCCTGCCTGCAATATCAAATTGGCCGTTGCCTGGGGCCATGCGTCTCTGGACTGGTCAGTGAAGAAGAATATGCGCAGCAGGTTGAATACGTGCGTTTATTCCTCTCAGGAAAAGACGACCAGGTGTTGACGCAGCTTATCGCCCGAATGGAAAAAGCCAGCCAGGCGCTCGCGTTTGAAGAAGCCGCACGTATCCGCGACCAGATTCAGGCCGTACGCCGCGTGACTGAAAAACAGTTTGTTTCCAATAATGGTGACGACCTCGATGTTATCGGCGTGGCATTTGAAGCGGGCATGGCCTGTGTTCACGTCCTGTTTATTCGCCAGGGGAAAGTATTGGGCAGCCGTAGCTATTTCCCTAAGGTGCCGAGCGATACGGAACTGGGCGAGGTAGTGGAGACTTTCGTGGGGCAGTTCTATTTTCAGGGCAGCCAGATGCGCACCTTACCTGGAGAGATTCTGCTCGACTTCACGTTGAGTGATAAAACGCTGCTTGCCGACTCTTTATCCGAGATGGCGGGCCGACGCGTTCAGGTTCAGACCAAGCCGCGCGGCGATCGCGCGCGTTATCTGAAGCTTGCGCGCACCAACGCGGTAACGGCGTTATCAACCAAACTTTCGCAACAATCTACCGTCCACCAGCGTTTGCGGGCATTGGCCGAAGAATTGAAACTCCCGGCTATCAAAAGGATGGAGTGTTTCGACATTAGCCACACCATGGGCGAGCAGACCGTGGCGTCTTGTGTGGTCTTTGACGCCAACGGCCCATTACGCGCCGAATATCGTCGCTACAATATCACTGGCATCACGCCCGGTGATGATTACGCCGCCATGAATCAGGTCCTGCGTCGACGCTATGGAAAGGCTATCGAAGAGAGCAAAATCCCGGATGTCATTTTAATCGATGGCGGGAAAGGGCAGTTGGGGCAGGCGAAGGCGGTGTTTGCTGAGCTTGATGTACCGTGGGATAAGCATCATCCCCTATTATTGGGTGTAGCAAAGGGCACCGATCGCAAAGCGGGGCTGGAGACGCTGTTCTTCGAGCCGGAAGGTGAAGGCTTCAACCTGCCGCCAGATTCGCCAGCGTTGCATGTGATTCAGCATATTCGCGACGAATCGCACGATCACGCTATTTCAGGGCACCGCAAAAAACGGGCGAAAGTCAAAAGCACCAGTACGCTAGAGACCATTGAAGGCATTGGGCCAAAGCGGCGTCAGATGCTGCTCAAGTACATGGGCGGACTGCAAGGTTTGCAGCAGGCGACCATCGATGATATTGCTAAAGTACCCGGAATATCACAGGGTTTAGCAGAAAAGATCTTCTACTCGTTGAAACATTAGGGGCTCTGTAGCAACATAGGGCTAATATTTACTAACAACAGATAGTTACCACGCCATGCAATATAATATCCCTACATTGCTTACGCTGTTCCGCGTCATCCTGATTCCGTTTTTCGTATTGGCGTTCTACCTTCCCGTTGTCTGGGCGCCGTTTGCCTGCGCGCTGATTTTCTTTATTGCCGCTGTTACCGACTGGTTTGACGGTTATCTGGCCCGTCGCTGGAACCAGAGCACCCGTTTCGGGGCGTTCCTTGATCCGGTCGCCGATAAGGTCATGGTCGCTATCGCCATGGTTCTGGTGGCTGAGCATTATCACACCTGGTGGGTGACGCTGCCTGCCGCCACGATGATCGCACGTGAGATCATTATCTCCGCTCTGCGTGAGTGGATGGCGGAACTGGGTAAACGCAGCAGCGTTGCGGTGTCATGGATTGGCAAAGTAAAAACGACCGCGCAAATGACCGCGCTGGTGTGGATGCTGTGGCGCCCTAACATGTGGGTCGAGTGGGCCGGTATCGCTCTGTTCCTCGTGGCTGCGGTATTAACACTGTGGTCAATGCTGCAATATTTGAATGCGGCACGCGGCGATTTGCTTCAAGAGTGATCGTTTCGGCGTTATTTTCAGCAAACGATACAAAGTTGCGAAAAATACCGTTGACTCACCGCGTGAGATAAGTAGAATGCAACGCATCGAACGGCAGCACTGATTGCCAGACGATAGCAAAATCAAGTGGTTATCAAATCAACTTGATAATGCGGGAATAGCTCAGTTGGTAGAGCACGACCTTGCCAAGGTCGGGGTCGCGAGTTCGAGTCTCGTTTCCCGCTCCAAATTAAAACATCGGCAGTTGCGGGTGTTAAAGATTTAAAGGCGCGTTAGCAAAGCGGTTATGTAGCGGATTGCAAATCCGTCTAGTCCGGTTCGACTCCGGAACGCGCCTCCAATTTTCCCTGAGCCCGGATGGTGGAATCGGTAGACACAAGGGATTTAAAATCCCTCGGCCATAGGCTGTACGAGTTCAAGTCTCGTTCCGGGTACCATGGGAAATATACAGAATAATCAAAGCAATAAGCAGTGTCGTGAAACCACCTACGGGTGGTTTTTTTGTGCCTGAAGGAAATTGCCCTTTCCGAAGATGATTTCCTCTGAACACCGCTAAACTAGAAATTTCATCAAGAACGCCCCGAAGGGCGTTATCTCACGTTAAATCCTTCATAAACTCGTTACGAAACTCGGTGATAGGATCTTTTTTCCGTGCCCACGCCGGGTGGAAATGCCGCCAGTGTGCATCGCTGGCGGTGGCCAGCATCTCATAATCTCCCCGCGTGTCGCCCCAGGCGCGAATATGATACTGGCTGAGCGGGCCATAGACCTCTTCCAGCCGTTTGATTTTCTGAATACAGCGGCAGTTATGGCCGATAATGCGTCCGGTTAAAACGCCATCTTTGCTTTCAAGCTGGGTGCCAATTAATTTTACCCCCAGTCGTTGAGCAAACGGCGCCAGTACCAGCATCGGTGAGGCGGAGCACAGGGTGACTTCCGCAGCCGTTGAGATTTCCGCTGCTACCGCCACAAGCCCAGCCGGGCGCATCAGCTTGTTCCAGTATTTTTGGCAGTAAGCTTCCGCGCGGTCCTGGAGCCATTTTTCTTCAGTACCGGCGAGGAAGGTAGTGATTAACACTTCCTTTAACTCGTCACGGGTTAATTTGCGGCGAAAGCACTGTAGCGAGGGAATGGCGAGCCGCAACATTTTTTGGCTAAACCGGCGGCGGCCAAACGCAAATCTCAAAAAAGGAATAAAGCTATCGTGGCGGGTTAATGTGCCGTCGAAATCAAAAACAGAAAGGATCTTTTTTTCCTGGTCAATGCCCGTCATTGCATGTTTCTCGCAAGCTTCATTAAAAACGTACTTTAACATTAGTGCGGGGATGACGGTATCTTTGAAAGCCCTGCGTCCTGTTCCCTTGCACTCATTTATCTCTTCGATGCACCATACGCTACCATCGCCGCCATTGTTTATCGTAAAAATGCACAAAGCGTGACTATTGCATTATTTATGTACTTTATTGTTAATCAGATGTGATCCCCTCCGTAAATTCATCTCAACGGGCCGGAAGCCTTAAAACGGCGCTCTATACTCAAAAATGTTGAATATCTGAGCAGTGTTGCAAAAAGTTGGCAACCATTTTGCTTGATGATTTGACCTGAAAAGCGTAAGGAAACCTCGCCGTTATCAGCAGGATATTGTCAGGATGTCGTTTGTTTGGTGAACGAGCCAGTCGTTCGGCTTCACACCGCTTTACACTTCATCCTTCAAGTTGCTTCGGTGTTGGCTGCGCTCGCTCACCCCAGTCACGTACTGATGTACGCTGCCGGGATTAGCTCCCTTGCCGCCTTGATCCAACTCGAATGACATTGTGTATATGCATAAACCTCTTTGCTAAGGTAGATAATAATGTCACTGAAATTAATTAGAAGTCCGCTTTCTCTTGTGTTGGCAGGTTGTCTGGTGACGGCGTTTTCCGCCCAGGCTGATATCGTTATTGGGGTTGCCGGGCCTTTTACCGGGCCAAACGCAACCTATGGCGATCAGTACTGGCATGGGGCGACTCAGGCTGCTGAAGATATTAACGCCGCGGGGGGAATTAACGGCGAAAAAATCAAACTTGTGCAGGGCGACGATGCCTGTGAACCAAAACAGGCCGTGTCGGTGGCTAACCGGCTGGTCGATCAGGATAAAGTTCAGGCCGTTGTCGGTCACTTCTGCTCCTCCTCCACGATGCCCGCGTCAGAGGTCTATAACGACGCCGGAGTCCTCGCCATTACCCCTGGTTCCACTAACCCGCTGATTACCGAGCGCGGCATGAACGACATGTTCCGTATGTGCGGTCGTGATGACCAGCAGGGTGGCGTCGCCAGTGATTTCATCATCGATAAGCTAAAAGCTAAGCGGGTGGTGATTATTCACGATAAAGACACTTACGGGCAGGGATTAGCTGATGCCACGCGTGCGGCGCTCGCCAAGCGCGGGGTAAAAGATGTGATGTATGAAGGGCTGTCGCGCGGTGAGAAAGACTTCAACGCGCTGGTGACCAAAATTGGTGCACAGAAACCGGATGTGGTGTTCTTTGGCGGCTGCCACCCCGAAGCGGGCCCGCTGGTGCGTCAAATGCGTGAGCAGGGCGTCCAGGCTAAATTCTTCTCCGGCGACTGTATTGTGAACGAAGAAATGGTCACCGCAGCCGGAGGCCCACAATATACCAACGGCATTTATATGACTTTCGGCAAAGATCCGCGTCTTATTGCCGATGGTAAAGCCGTCATCGAGAAATTCCGCAGCAACAAGTTTGAGCCGGAAGGCTACACCCTCTACTCCTACGCCTCAATTCAGGCCATTGCCGCGGCGTTTAAAGCCACGGGCGGTACCGACTCGGCCAAAGCCAGCGCCTGGCTGAAAGCCAATCCGGTTGAAACCGTCATGGGCAAAAAAGCCTGGGACAGCAAAGGCGACCTGAAGGTGTCCGACTACGTTGTTTATCAGTGGGATGACAAAGGCAAATACAAAGAAGTTGAGTAATGCTCAGCGCCGGTGTGGTGACGCACCGGCGCTAAATAAAATAGCCTGTAACAAGAGCGCGCGATGATGGAAACATTCTTTCTGCAACAGCTCGTCAATGGTTTGACGCTGGGTTCGGTCTACGGATTGATAGCCATTGGCTACACCATGGTGTACGGCATTATTGGCATGATTAACTTCGCCCACGGTGAAGTGTATATGATTTCCGCTTATCTCTGTGCCATTGGTCTGGCGCTACTGTCCTTTTTTGGCCTGCACTCGTTTCCGCTGCTGATTCTCGGCACGCTGGTCTTTACCATCGTGGTGACCGGCGTTTACGGTTGGACGATTGAGCGCATCGCCTACAAGCCGCTACGCAACTCGACGCGACTGGCACCGCTTATCTCCGCCATCGGCATGTCATTAATTCTGCAAAACTACGCGCAAATCAGTCAGGGGCCTCGCCAGCAGGGGGTACCGACGATGCTGGACGGCGTCCTGCGTCTGCATATTGGCGAAGGGTTTGTGCAAATTACCTATACCAAAATCTTTATCCTGCTGGCCTCGCTTGCCGGGATGCTATTGCTGACCTGGATAATTGGTCACACGCGCCTGGGGCGGATGTGCCGCGCGGTGCAGCAGGATCGAAAAATGGCGTCCATTCTGGGCATCAACACCGACCGGGTTATCTCGCTGGTGTTTATGATTGGTGCGGCGATGGCCGGTCTGGCGGGCGTATTGATCACCATGAACTACGGGACTTTTGATTTCTACGCCGGTTTTATTATCGGCATCAAGGCTTTTACCGCTGCCGTGCTCGGCGGGATAGGCTCGCTGCCGGGGGCCATGCTCGGCGGATTGCTGCTGGGAATTGCGGAAGCGCAGTTCTCAGGGCTTGTGAACTCCGACTATAAAGACGTGTTCTCTTTTGGTCTGCTGGTGGTGATCCTGATTTTTCGTCCTCAGGGGCTGCTGGGCCGCCCGATTGTCGCCAAAGTGTAGGAGCTGAACATGACACAGCAAACGGCTTCACACGATGGTTTTTCACTCAAACGCTGCATTCTCGACACCGTCTTCTCAGGCCTGGTGGCGCTTATTCTTTTTGGGCCAATAGTCGGCGTCGTGCTGGATGGCTACAGCTTCAACTTCGAGGGACAGCGCCTGGTATGGATTATTGCCGCGGTAATGGTGGGGCGGTTTATCCTGAGCGCCTTTCTGATGACCTCGGCGGGGCGGCGCATTGCCGCCCGTTTTGAAGGCGATAGCGCTGGGGTATACGTGCGTCCTGTGGGCTATAAAAGCCGGATGCGATGGATAATCCCGCTGGTGCTGGCTTTGGCTATCTGTTTCCCGTTTGTGGCGACCAAATATGTGCTTACGGTAGCGATTCTCGGGCTTATCTATGTGTTGTTGGGGCTTGGGCTCAATATTGTGGTTGGCCTCGCCGGGTTACTGGATCTGGGGTATGTCGCTTTCTATGCCATTGGGGCCTACGGTCTGGCGTTAGGTTATCAATATCTGGGATTAGGTTTCTGGTCGATGCTACCGCTGGCGGCACTGATGGCCGCCGCCGCAGGGGCGCTACTCGGTTTCCCTGTATTGCGAATGCATGGCGATTATCTGGCGATTGTGACGCTTGGATTCGGTGAGATTATCCGCCTGGTGCTCAATAACTGGCTGAGCTTCACCGGCGGCCCGAACGGAATCTCCGCACCCCCGCCAACCTTCTTTGGCCTTGAGTTTGGCCGACGCGCCAAAGATGGCGGCGTGCCGTTCCATGAATTTTTCCATCTGACCTATAACCCCAACCTGAAGTTTATCTTTATCTACGCTGTACTGGTGGTGGTCGTATTGACGGTGCTGTACATCAAACATCGCCTGACGCGGATGCCGATTGGCCGCGCGTGGGAAGCGCTGCGTGAGGATGAAATTGCTTGCCGTTCACTGGGGCTTAATCACGTGCTGGTCAAACTGTCGGCCTTTACGCTGGGCGCTTCCACGGCAGGGATTGCCGGGGTCTTTTTCGCGACCTATCAGGGATTTGTCAATCCGACATCGTTCACCTTCTTTGAGTCGGCGCTGATCCTGGCCATCGTGGTGCTGGGCGGAATGGGCTCGACCGTCGGGGTGGTGCTGGCGGCGTTCGTGCTGACCGTCACGCCTGAGCTGCTCAGAAGCTTTGCTGAGTATCGCGTGCTGTTGTTTGGCGTGCTGATGGTGGTGATGATGATTTGGCGGCCGCGCGGGTTAATAAGGATTAACCGCAGCGGCTTTGCCACGCGTAAAGGGGTGGCGCCATGAGCCGGGACATTATTCTAAGCGTTGAGCATCTGATGATGCATTTTGGTGGTATCAAGGCGCTAAACGACGTCAACCTTGAGGTTGAGCGGGGTTCGATTACGGCGCTTATCGGGCCGAACGGTGCGGGAAAAACGACCGTGTTCAATTGTCTTACGGGCTTTTATAAAGCTTCCGGCGGGCACATATTCTTTCGTGCGCGCGGCAAGTCGACCAATGTCATTCAGATCCTGGGGCAGAAATTTCAGCCCGGCGACTGGGTGAATCCGGCACGCTTGGGTTCGCGTATTTTCTACAAAATGTTTGGTGGCACCCATTTGGTCAATCGGGCGGGGCTGGCGCGTACCTTTCAGAATATCCGCTTATTCCGCGAGATGTCAGTCATTGAAAACCTGCTGGTGGCCCAGCATATGCAGGTTAACCGCAATCTGCTGGCGGGTATTCTGAATACGCCAGCCTATCGGCGAGCGGAAAGCGATGCGCTGGACCACGCATTTTACTGGCTGGAAGTGGTCGGGCTTGTCGATTGCGCCAACCGGCTGGCGGGTGAGATGTCCTACGGTCAACAGCGACGCCTGGAGATCGCGCGCGCCATGTGTACCGGCCCTGAGATCCTCTGCCTTGATGAACCGGCGGCCGGGCTTAATCCGGTGGAGACGCAGGCGTTAAGCAAAATTATTCGTTTTCTACGAGAACATCACGCGATCACCGTTTTACTGATTGAACACGATATGGGCATGGTGATGGCGATCTCTGACGATATTATCGTGCTCGATCACGGAGATGTTATCGCGCAGGGCAAGGCGGAACACATTCAGCATAATGAAAAGGTTATTGCCGCCTATCTGGGCGCCAGCGAAGACGAGGTCGGCCTATGAGTGAACCGATACTGGAATTTCGTGAGGTGGACGTGTATTACGGCGTGATCCAGGCGCTTAAGCAGGTCTCATTGCAGGTGAATAAAGGGGAAACCGTATCGCTCATCGGGGCCAACGGTGCAGGAAAATCAACGCTGTTAATGTCGATTTTCGGTCAGCCGCGGGTGAGCCGGGGTCAGATTCTGTTTGCTGGCGAAGATATCAGCCATAAGTCGACGCATTATGTTGCCTCCGCCGGTATCGCCCAGGCACCGGAGGGGCGGCGGGTTTTCCCGGATATGACCGTTGAAGAAAACCTGTTAATGGGGACCATCCCTATCGGCAACCGCTATGCGACGGAGGATCTTCAGAACATGTTTGAGCTTTTTCCGCGCTTAAAGGAACGACGCAAACAGCGGGCGATGACCATGTCCGGCGGCGAACAACAGATGTTGGCTATCGCCCGCGCGTTGATGAGTCGCCCGAAGCTTTTACTGCTTGATGAACCCAGTCTGGGGCTTGCGCCCATCGTGGTAAAACAGATCTTTTTGACGCTGCGCGAGCTTGCGCACAGCGGCATGACCATCTTTCTGGTTGAACAAAACGCCCATCATGCGCTCAAGCTTTCTGACCGGGGCTACGTTATGGTAAACGGTCAGATCCGCCTTAGCGGAAGCGGTGAGGAACTGCTGGGCAATCAAGAGGTACGTAAGGCGTATCTGGGGGGCACTTAGCACGATAGGGCAATGATGCTGGAGTTCGGCGACAAACTCCTGCATCATTGCCGCCTTGATTCTGATAGACCCACCAACAACGATAGAGAAAAGTATGAAAACGGGACCATTAACCGAAAGCGAACTGGAATGGCTGGACGAGATTATTGCAAAGTATGCCACCGAGGCGTCGATTATCGACGTTTCTGAGCTTGACGGTATGCTGACGGCGATTCTTTCTTCTCCGCTGGAAATTGAACCCGCTCAGTGGATGTACGCCGTTTGGGGTGGGGCCGATAACGTGCCACGTTGGGCAAGCGATCGTGAACGCGACCGTTTTGTGAACCTGATCTTGCAGCATATGAGCGATGTTTCCGACCGTCTCAATGACTACCCAGACCAGTTCGAACCGCTGTTTGGTACCCGCGAAGAAGAAGATCAGGAACTGACTATCGTTGAGGAGTGGTGCTACGGCTATCTGCGCGGCGTAGCCCTGAGCGACTGGAGCGGGCTGCCGGCTGAATTGCAGGCTGAGCTTGATAACATCACCCTGCACGGCGACGAAGCGAAAACCACCGAGCTGGGTAAATTTACCGCTGAAGAGTATGTTGCGAGCATCGACCGTATCCGCCCGGCGGCGCTGGCGTTATTTGACTACTGGATGGATAACCCGAAAGAAACCCCGGTCAAACAGCCGATTGTTAACGCTGCCAAAATTGGTCGTAACGATCCTTGCCCATGCGGCAGCGGCAAAAAATATAAGCAGTGCTGCGGTAAATAATCCCCCTCCAATGTAGCCCGGGCGAGCAGAATGCGACCCCGGGTTCTGCTCGATGCTGACCCTTGCGAAATTCCCAGCGCCGCCGCGCTTGCTCGGACTAGCCATTATTATTGGCCGAATAAGCCTGTGCTCCTGCGTGTATTAATCTCGCCAGTATATTTTCTGACTTTACAAGTGAACTATAACGAAAGATATTAATCCAATCGACCACCTATATTTAAAACTCAAGGAATACACATGAAAAGGAACTTATTATCTGTAGCAATAGGTTGCGCATTATTATTAGTTGGCGTTGTGGGTTGTGATGATAATAAACAGCCGGAGAAGGATGCCGTGCCACCTGCGGCATCAGCAGCACAGCAGGCCTCGCCTGACACACCTAAACACAAGCCAGAAGAAAAACAACGCGACCCTGAAAGTATTATTAACGAAAAAATGGGTATATATATTGAGTGCTACAATGATATGGACTCAACGATATATACCAGCATTAAAAGCTACAGCGCCTGGCTGGCTGACCCGCGCACCGGGCCGACCGGGAAAGAACAGTATGTGAGTGGTATTATTGATATTGACGTGCCGTATAATAAATGCCAGAAAAATATCACCGCAGTTTCTGCTTTAAAACCTGAACTGGCGCCAATTGATAAACTGGCGGTGCCTTATATCAATTCAGTAATTGATATGAAGAAAATAATCAGCAAGATGAATAAATATTACCAGCAGCAAGATTATAAAGACGATAACTTTGCTCAAGGTAAGGCGCTACACGCGGAATTCCTTAAGGCATTAACCGCCTTTGAACCTGCATCAGAAGCTTTTTCAGCCGCCATACATGAAGTCAATAATCGTCGGCAAGAAGAACAGCTGAAGAAAATCGAGGAGCAGGAAGGAAAATCTGCGAATTATTATTCGCTGTCGATCATGCTGAATAGTAAAAAGATCAACCAGATGCTCGAACCCGATAAGTTTGATACGGATAGCGCAATGAAGCAGGTGAAGGCGTTGGGCGAACAGATCGAGCAATTGAAATCGAAGCTCGCCGAAGCGCAAATGAGCAACACCACGTTTGTCGATGCGGCGGAGCAATATTTACTGGCGGCTAAAAACCGCGTGCGCCGTGTTCGGGATAACACGCCGCTTGATGACGGCGAGGCCGTGCTGATGAGAAGTGCGCCTCAAATGGTGGATGGATCTTTTGCGAAACTTATGTCCAGCTACAATTCGATGGTGTCGTGGTTTAATTCATCACATGGCTAACCGGGGCTAATCAATAAAACGCGACGGCGGGAGCGAACGATTTACCCGCCGTTGCGTCATTGTCTTACCCAACCGACGGCAACACTCCCGTCGCAATTCCCGCCTGAATCAGTATCACCGCAATCCCACAAGCAAAGACCAGCCATAGCATCGGCGTACCGCCTGCCACCCGATAACCGCCTTCTGGGTGGTGCTTACGACTCTGTAGCGTCAGCATTGACGGAATAATCAGTGCCAGAACTGCCAGCGCTACACCGGCATAGCCCAGTGCCATCACAAATCCGCGCGGATAGAAGAGCGCAAAAGCCAGCGGTGGCAAAAAGGTAATCGCACCGGTTTGCAGACGTCCACGAACGCTGTTCTGGCGCTGGAACAGATCGGCTAGATAATCAAACAGCCCCAACGCTACGCCAAGGAATGAGGTGGCGAGCGCCAGGTCGGCAAACAGATGCACAGCCAGCTCAACATGGGGAGAAGCCACAACTTCGCGAATAGCCATCAGCAGGCCGTTCAACCCGGTGTGCTCCGCCATTAAAGCGCTAAATACCGGGGAGTCGATGCTACCCAGCGTGGCAAGCTGCCAGAACAGATAGGCCACCAATGGAATCGCGCTACCGATGACAAACACCCGACGAAGCTTGCGAATATCGCCGCTCATATAGCTAACGATACTCGGCACGCTGCCGTGGAATCCAAATGAAGTAAAGATAACCGGAATGGCAGAGAGCGCCAGCCCCTGTTCCAGCGGTAGCGTTAACAAGTTAATTTTATGAATATGCGGCAAAAGCAGGATCAGCATCACCACCAGGAAAATAATTTTGGCGCTGAACAAGAAGCGGTTAAAGAGATCGACCAGCGAAGTGCCGATGCAAATGACCATGCCGCCGATTGCCGTAAACAGCAGAACGCCAAGGGAAGGAGGCATATCGAAACTAAACCATTGGCTGAGGCTTGAAGCCAGCAGTTCGCCTGCACCGCTGATGTAGGCCGCCGTCAGCGCGTACATCAGGAACATCATGCTAAAACCGGTGATCCATTGCCCGTAACGTCCGAGGTAGCGCAGCGCCAGTGACCCGAGTCCGGTATCAGCAGGGACATGCTGATAGACTTCCAGCAACAGTAAGGCGGTATAGCACATCAGCGCCCACAGGCCGACCAGCAGCACCAGCGTAACGCCAAAGCCGACGCCAGCAGAGGCCAGCGGCATTGCCAACATTCCTGCGCCAATAGTGGTGCCCGCTACGATTAAAATACTCCCCAGGGTACGGTTTCTCACGCTTTCCTCTACTTCTGAATGCCATCACAACCAAAGATGTCGCGCAGAGTATGTGAAACGAGCAATTTCGTCAAATCTGAATTACAGCAGGTGTACCGTTTTATTTACATTTTAAAGAGGGAAAGAAAGCTGCGTTAGCGCAAAACATGCAAAACAAATACCGTTTATTGTGGTGTTTTATTTGAGGGGGATTTATGGAATCTATTCACGGTCATAACGTTTTAAATATGATGCTGGAGTCAGGCGAGCAATACACTATGGAAAGTCTGGAGGCGGCTATTCAATCACGCTTTGGCGCGCAGGCGCGTTTTCATACCTGTTCCACTGAGAATATGAGTGCGTCAGAATTAGTGGCTTTCTTGCAGCAAAAAGGAAAGTTTATTCCCCTGGAGGCAGGTTTTAATACGGCAGCAAGCAAAATTTGTCGTCATTAATCTGCAGCGGCGTGGGTACGCCGCTGCATGAAAATTAATTTTGCGAATCGAGCGTTGCCAGCTCTTTATCAATAAAGTACAACCCTTCGCCGCTTTTACCCGCCAGCGTCAGCTTATCAATAACTGATTTAAACAGCTTCTCTTCTTCATGTTGCTCTGAAACATACCATTGCAGGAAATTAAAGGTTGGATAATCCTGATTGGTCATTGCCGCATGCGCCAGTTCGTTGATTTTACTGGTGATAAGTTGCTCATGTTCGTAGGTCACCCGGAAGAGTTCATCCAGTGATGCGTATTCGGCAACCGGCGTTGGGACGGTATTGATGCGCGGCAGACTCCCGGTATCGGTGAGATAGTCGAACAGACGTTGCATGTGGGTCATCTCTTCCTGGGCGTGGCGGCGTAAAAATGCGGCGGCCCCTTCGAAACTGTTGAAGCTGCACCAGGCGCTCATCTGTTGATACAGTAAAGAAGAATAGAGCTCGAGATTCATCTGCTCGTTTAATTTCTCGATCATTGGCGCTTTCAGCATAGTTTCGCTCCAGAAAAATATTTCACAAGTTAATTACAGCAGAACTATAAGTTGTTATTAATTTATTTGCAAAAGGTAAATAAAAAATCATTTATTTAATAATGCGAATGGGAATAACACGCATTGGCATAAATATTAGAAGAGAAGGGGTAAATATTAAATAACGCCGGAAGACCGGCGCGAGCGTTTAATAATAGGCGGAGCTGACGGGAACGTTAGCTATTCCACGGCATTGATACTGGAGAGTGACCTGCTCATTCAGGCAGACAGAGCCGCTGGTGGTGGTGCAGGTGGTAATCGGTTGACCAAAAGGAAATGCCGTGGCGTAGCCCATCTGCTGACAGGCCTTATTGGCTTCGGATTGGGCAAGATAATCATCGGTTTTGGCATTTTGTAAAATAGCCTGGCCATAGGTTAAACGCACGATACCGCTGGTCTGGTCCACTTCACTGACGCTTGCGGCGCGGGGAATTGAACACGCGGAAAGTGTCAGGAGGGCCGGGATAAGTAAAAGGCTTTTCATCAAGTCGCTCTGCGCAATCTGTCGTAAGCCTATTGTAGCTTTCGCTTCCAGGAGCAATCCCTTGAATAGTCGCTATATCCTGAGGTTAATCTCTTCGTGAGTCATAAATGGCCTTAAACTGAAGGTGAAGCTCACGAAACACCTCGACCAGCGCCGGATCAAAATGGCTGCCGGCGCTGTTGATGATAATTTCACACGCCTTTTCGTGGGAGAAGCTGGGCTTATAGACCCGCTTTTGCCGCAGCGCATCATAGACATCGGCAATCGCGAGAATGCGCGCCTCCAGCGGAATGGCTTCGCCAGCAAGCCCTTCCGGGTAGCCGCTGCCGTCCCACTTTTCATGATGATAATGAATAAGATTTTCAGCCACCGACCCTAATACCAGCCCCTGAACAATTCGCCAGCCTTTTGTCGTGTGCTGCTGAATCAGCTTGAATTCGTCCTCGGTGAGCTTGTCCTTTTTACGCAGAATATGCTCAGGTACGGCAATTTTGCCTATGTCATGCAGCGAGGCGTACGTTTCTATGGCGCGGATATTTTTCTGCGGTAGCTTCAGGTTAGCGGCAAGGAGGCTACAGTACGCGGCGACGCGACGAATATGACAGCCGGTTTCATCATCATGGACGTGATTTATCTTTTCCATTGCTTCGACGATGCTACGGTTTATGGCACGGTTTTTATTCATATGCCGCCACATCATCAACATCATGCTGAGAATAAAGATGAGCAGTGCTAATAGCCCGGCGCTGATGATCTGCAGTGCGTTTTTGCTTAAAGACATCGTTGGAGCGAGGCGGGTAGGCGGCGTTAACTGGTAACGATAGTTCGAAATAAGATGCACCTGCGCAAGCAGCGCGTGCAGAGGATGATCGACGTTTATCCAGGTGCCAATCTGATAGCTGGAATTGGTCAGTCCGGCGACTTTCAGCGCTCCGCGGAAAAGATCGCTGCCGCGCAGCGCCTGCTCAAGCGAGGTGAGGTCGCCCAGGATAAAGTCAATTTGGTTATTATCAATAGAATCCAGCAGTTCATCTATAGAAGCTCGTGAGACGATGTTGACCTCAGAACCAAAGCGCTGGCGCAGATAATAGGCAGCAAACGAACCGCGAATAACCCCCACTCGCTGATGCCGGACTTGCTCTTCGTCCAGAATAAAGGGCTGCCCAATCTTGTTGTAATACGCGTTATAGCCGTTGACTAACGTCCCGACTAACCCTTCCATCTGCGCGCCATTGCGCACATCAATAATGTCGGCAAGGTGGATAGGCCATTCTTCATTTTGCATACGAATCAGATAGCTATCTACAAATTGCACATTGACATTAATGTTAAGCAGCTCTCGAAGGTCTTCTATCATCGCGATTGCACTACCGTGATAGCCTTGCTCATCTTTCCAGATAATCGGCGCAAAGTTCTCATTTTTGGGTAACAGCAAAGTGAGGCTATTTTCCGCAAGCCAGGCTTTTTCTGCATCGGTGATATTCAGTTTATGACGCAGATAATCGCGTTGGCTTTGTTGCTCCAGCGCCTGCAATTTCCCGTTTTGCTGCCATTCATTAATCAGCTGATTAATATTGTTACGCATCGAGATTAATTCCGGGCTGATGCCGAAAGATGAGGTGATGCGAAGCGAATTGAAGGGGCGGGAGATCGTGTAGTAATACTGCGGGCCGCCGATTTCGCGATCCTCATTGATATAAAAGTCCGCGCCGCCGCTGCGAAGAATTTGCAGGGCTTCGTTACTGCTTTCTACCTCGATAATCTGCTGGAACTGTAGCGTGGGATAAACGCGTCTGATGAGCTCCTGCGTCTGGTCGCTGCGTCGGAAAATTACACGGGTATTATTAAGATCGTTAATGGATGCGGCCGGGCGGGTGATACTGGCGGCTACGATGGTACTTTCCAGCAGCCGACTCGATAAGATGTTGTTATGCAAATACTCACGGGTCTGCAACACGCTCGCATAGAGCCCGTAATCATGGTGGACAAACCGTTGATCGAAGGTCGTACCATCAATGGGACGTAGCGTAAGGTTATAGCCGTAACGCGAATTCAGCGCGTGAAGAAGCTCAGGATAGAAGCCATGAAATTGCCCGTTGCCATCACGCCAGAATTCAAAACTGTCAGCATCAAGTATCCACACGGGGATAGCTGACGTCGTTTTTATCTTTTGCGGCGGTATAGCGTAAGCACGAGTTGCGAAAATAATTAACAGGGTCAGTAGTATAAGAAGACCCAGCCCGTGTCGAAAACGCCGGCAGTTCTGTGTCACAAGTCAGTTCCTTTGAAAAACTATTCAATCCATTTAATAGCGTACAAAAAGCAAGGACTATTCCAGTCCGTTTCCAGTCTAGTCGACCATCTGGCCGATGGACAGAAAAAAAAGAGTGCGTTATGTAATGTTTTTTCAATCCCAGGAAGAACGAAAAGTGTGACCGCCTCAGTAAAAATCAAAACGTTTTTTCATAAAATTTGAAAGTGCGTTTGTCTGATAGTAAGGTTACTACAATGTAATCGAACGACTGCGGGTGAGCCCGCGTAGCTTTCAGGAGAGGAAAGAATGAAAATTGCACTGATGATGGAAAATAGCCAGGCCAGCAAAAACGCGACAATTCATCATGAGTTAAAAGCTGTGGCCGATGAGAAAGGTTTCCCGGTCTATAACGTGGGCATGTGCGATGAAAACGATCATCACCTGACCTACATTCACCTGGGGATCATGGCCAGCATCCTGCTGAATGCGAAAGCGGTCGACTTCGTGGTCACCGGCTGTGGCACCGGTCAGGGCGCAATGATGTCTCTGAATATTCACCCAGGCGTAGTGTGCGGCTACTGCCTGGATCCGGCTGACGCCTTCCTGTTTGCCCAGATCAACAACGGTAACGCGCTGTCTCTGGCCTTCGCAAAAGGCTATGGCTGGGGCGCTGAGCTGAACGTCCGCTACATGTTTGAAAAAGCATTTACCGGTCGTAACGGCGAAGGTTATCCGCCAGAGCGTAAAGAGCCGCAGGTACGTAACGCCGGTATCCTGAACCAGGTGAAAGCAGCGGTAGTGAAAGAAAACTACCTCGATACCCTGCGCGCCATTGACCCGGAACTGGTGAAAACCGCGGTTTCCGGCAAGCGTTTCCAGGAATGCTTCTTTGAAAACTGCCAGAACAAAGAGATTGAAGCCTTTGTTCGCGAGATTCTGGCGTAAGCCACAGACCTCAAACGGCAAACAAAAACCCACGCATCGCGTGGGTTTTTTTATTCCGGGCTTAGGCTTTAACTTTCTTCGATACGGCGTTCCCCGCATCTCGCGTCAGATGAAGCGTATCAAACATGCCGACCAGACAAATCAGCGCAATAAAAATAAAGGCAAGGCGGAAACTAATACCCGGTATGGCCCCTAACGCCATCATCGAACTTATCTTTTCACCAATACGAATGCCAATCGCTCCTAACGTGATGCCAAGCCCGATGGCTAACTGACTGGCGGTACTGAACAGGGTATTGGCATAACTCATCTGCGGTGAAGGGACGTCGGCGAACGCCAGGGTACTGACGCCGGTAAACTGGATAGAGCGGAAAACGCCACCGAGATAGAGCACCAGCATAATCACCCATACGGGCGTCTGCGGCGTCAGGAAGGCGCAGGCAACCAGCGCCAGGACATTCAGCGCACCGTTAATCAGCAGCAGGCGGCGGAAGCCGAGCCAGCGGATAAGCGGGGTGGTGGCCGGTTTTATCGTCAGATTGCCAACGAAGACTGCCAGCACCAGCAGGCCCGAATGGAACGGATCCATACCAAATCCTACCTGGAAAAGCAGCGGCAGCAGGAACGGCACGGCGCTGATAGAGGCACGAAACAGCGAACCGCCATACATCGTCACCTTGAAGGTCGGAACCTGCAACGCATCAAGACGAATCATGGGCCACGGCGTTTTGCGAAAATGACGCAGCGCGTAGTAGAAGGTGACGCCGCCGATAAGCAGCAGAGCAATCACCAGAGCGACGTTGAGTTTCTCGGCCCCGAGTAATTCCATCGCGTAAACCAGGCTGACCATCGACACTGAGGTGGCCAGAAAGCCGGGCAGGTCGAAAGGACGGCGCTCGTCATCGCGGATATCCGGGATAATGCGCAGCGCCAGGATAATGGCGATAATGCCCAGCGGAACGTTAATAAAGAAGATCCAGCGCCAATCGGCCACGGTGGTAATAAATCCTCCTAGCGGCGGCCCGATAATCGGGGCGATAAGTGCCGGCCAGGTCAGGGTGGCAATAGCGGTAATCAGCAGATGCTTTGGCGTGGTGCGGAGAACGGCAAGGCGTCCAACCGGCACCATCAAAGCACCGCCTACGCCTTGTAGGATCCGCATGGCAACAAATTCATGGGCGCTGGTGGCGAGCCCACAAAATACGGATGCTACGGTAAAGATAGCCAGCGCCAGGCTAAAGATGGTACGAGCACCGAAGCGGTCGGCTATCCACCCGCTAGCGGGGATCAGTACCGCGAGGGTGATAAGATAGGCGCTGATGCCGATATTCAAATCGACGGCTTCCACGCCAAAGGTTTTAGCCATGTCTGGCAGGGCGGTGGCAATCACCGTCCCATCAAGGAACTCCATAAAGAATGCACCGGCCACCAGCAGGGCGGCAGGGGATACCCCGCGAGTTGCCTGGGCCTGGGAAGGTTCGCTCATTTTTCAACCCTATCAAAAAAATGCGTAATTTTTATAAAATTTGTAGGTGTAGTAAGTCGAAGATTTCTATAACAATTTTTGTATAAATTTAACGTAATGAATAAATTTTGTGTGATTTATATCTCAAAGTGATTGATTTTTGTGATGCAGGTCATATTATGTGCGTAAAGACAATAACATCTGCATAACAAAAAACGGGAGTATCACCATGAAACAGCGCATGCGTAAAATCCTCAAAAGCATGTTTGAGAACTATTGCAAAACTTTCAAAGATGTACCGCCAGGCGGTATGTTCTGATAAAAAAACCTGCCACGGCAGGTTTTTTTATCTTCTGCGAAAGTAGGTTACTATTACGCTCCGCAAAAAAGGAGCAAAAAATGTCTCAAAACCTTACCCCTAATGATGAGCTGGTTTCCGACGTGGTAGCCTGTCAGCTGGTAATCAAACAGATCCTTGATGTCATCGACATTATCGCTCCGGTTGAAGTGCGCGATAAAATGGCATCACAGCTAAAAGCCATCGATTTTACCACCCATCCGGCAGGTGCCGACCCGGTCACGCTGCGGGCGATTCAGAAAGCCGTGGCTTTGATTGAGCTGAAGTTTACGCCGCAAGACACCACGCATTAATCGGTGCGAAAGGGCCAGGTTTTATCCTGAGTGCTGGAAGGAAGGCAAGCAAGGGCGGCGTTACCGCCCTTGTGACATGATTAATGTTTTTGGTGTGACACAATATTCAGCAGATGCTGATCGGTTTGCTGAATGCATAAACCCGCCTTACGTGCGCTGCGGATCTCATCCAGAATGGTCTTCAGCAAGATACCATCCTGTTCCTGCTCTTCTTCCAGTGCATTGAGGAAACTCAGGGTGCTATCGTCATGAAGAACTTTTGCTTCATGGGTCAATTGCGAGAGCGTTGAAGCACGCTGGGCATGATCTTCAATGGTTTGCAGGAAAAGATCTTCAAGGGTCATACAATCGTCTTCCTGAGCTTCAAACGCTTTTACTACCGGATAAGCACCTGATTTCTTCATATAATCGAACACGCGCATCATTTGCGTGACGCTTGACTGCGCGCGTGAACGAAGAAATGTTGCGGTACCATTGAGTCGATGTTCGGAACACCACTCGCTCAAACGCAAATAATGATTAGATGCATAAAATTCGAGATTCATCTGAGCATTAAGCTTTTGAACCATTCCTGAAACTGCCATGTGAATATCCTTATTACCAGGTCGGAACGATACGCGTGACATCGCACAGTTCTAAATAGCCGCTAACCATGCGCTATTTACGCGTTAGAGTGTGATTACCTATTACAGGTAATCCTTATATAAATCTGGAGAATATAATTCATCTCCAGCATGAAAATAATACGCTCAGAAGGCATATAAGAAAACTCTCATGAGCCGCTTTTTACGTTTCGTTACAACAGAAACGCTGATGAAAAAATACAGCGCTATGGCATTTATGTAATCTATTGATATGTATCGAATATAATGTCGCTGCATCTTCTGGGTAAGGCATTTTTAACAATTGAAACGATGTTTCATTATTGCTTTGAAAAGTGTGATCTGCTTCTAATATTTTCTGAAAAAATGAAACGCGCATTAGGCGTAATAAGTATTATTTGTTATCAATAAGGCATCACGGACAAAAGTTGTTGGTTATAAGTCATATTTTAAGGCTACGTACTTAATATCGGAATGACGTTAAATTTGTTTTGGATCATTTTGGATTAAAGCCAGCAAGAGGATTATGTTCGCGGTAATTAAGGGTACATAAAGTCCGGCCCCATTTTAGGGGAGGATGATATTGATAAAATTGACAGGAGTTAAAATGAAACAGGTTGCAGTTTTGCTCGCCCCAGGGTTTGAAGAAGGGGAAGCGATTGTCACTATCGATATTCTGCGTCGCCTGCACATTGGTGTTGAGCTGGTGTCATGTGCAGAATCACGTGCAGTGGTAAGTTATCACGATATTCCGATGGTGGCGGATGCGACGCTGGCTGAACGCATGGACACACTGTACGACGCGGTTGTCCTGCCGGGTGGGCCACAGGGAAGTGTGAATCTGGCGGCAAACCAGGACGTCATTAAGTTTGTTGCCGCGCACGATGCCGCCGGTAAATTTATCTGCCCAATCTGCTCTGCCGCCGCGCGCGTGTTAGCGGGCAACGATCTGCTGAAAGGCCGCCGCTATGTCTGTTCCGGCGATTTATGGCAGGACGTTAAAAATGGCGAATACGTTGATGCGCCGGTGGTGGAAGACGGCAATCTGATAAGCGGTAAAGGTTTTGGTCACGTGTTTGATTTTGCCTTCACCGTCGCCGCCCGTCTGTTAGGTGATGAAGCGCCGGTGCGCGATCACGCCGATCACATCTATTATCGCTGGTAAGTCCTCGCAATAGCGCGAATTGTCTGACAATTCGCGCAATCTTATATGTAATTATCTGCTGAATCTATGCATCACTTTACTGTAATTCAGCGGTGTGATGTTCCTCTCTTATGAAAAGTTAATTCCGGGCTATTAATGTTTCAACAACGTTAACGCTGTAAGCGAAACAGCTAATACTTTGTTTTATGTCTACTTTAAATCGGTCATCTGATTTACCCCTACATAAAAGAACATTTAGGCTGGAGTTAACCATGCACAAGTTTACTAAAGCGCTGGCGGCCATCGGGCTGGCAGCGGTTATGTCACAATCAGCTATGGCTGAAAATCTCAAACTCGGCTTTTTGGTTAAACAACCGGAAGAACCCTGGTTCCAGACGGAGTGGAAATTCGCGGATAAGGCGGGTAAAGATCTCGGCTTTGATGTGATTAAAATTGCCGTGCCAGATGGCGAAAAAACGCTGAATGCTATCGATAGCCTCGCGGCAAGCGGCGCGAAAGGTTTTGTTATCTGTACCCCTGACCCGAAACTGGGGCCTGCTATCGTGGCGAAAGCCCGCAGCTATGACATGAAAGTCATCACCGTCGACGATCAGTTTGTGAATGCCAAAGGCAAACCGATGGACACCGTACCGCTGGTGATGATGGCGGCAAGCGAGATTGGCGCGCGTCAGGGCCAGGAGCTTTATAAAGAGATGCAAAAACGCGGCTGGGATGTCAAAACCACCGGCGTCATGGCGATTACCGCAAACGAACTGGATACCGCACGCCGTCGTACCACCGGCTCAATGGAGGCTATCAAGGCTGCCGGTTTCCCGGAAAAGCAGATCTATCAGATTCCAACCAAATCCAATGATATCCCCGGCGCGTTTGATGCCGGTAACTCCCTGTTAGTTCAGCACCCTGAAGTGAAGCAATGGTTGATAATCGGCATGAATGATAACACCGTGCTCGGTGGCGTTCGGGCCACGGAAGGCCAGGGCTTTAAAGCGGCGAACGTTATCGGCATCGGCATTAACGGCGTCGATGCGGTCAATGAATTGTCGAAAGCGCAGGCGACCGGATTCTTCGGTTCGCTGTTACCGAGCCCTGATATCCACGGCTATAAAACCAGTGAGCTCCTGTACAACTGGGTAGAAAAAGGGGTTGAACCGCCGAAATTCACCGCCGTCACCGACGTGGTGCTTATCACTCGTGACAACTTCAAAGAAGAGCTGGCGAAAAAAGGCCTCTAAGTCCTGATAATTCTCCCCCCAGCAACGACGGGGGGAGAAGGAGAGTTCGTTATGCAACAGTCTGCCCCTTATCTCTCATTCCGCGGCATTGGTAAAACGTTCCCCGGCGTTAAGGCGCTATCTGACATTAGCTTTGATTGCTACAGCGGTCAGGTGCATGCGCTGATGGGCGAAAATGGTGCCGGGAAATCAACGCTTTTGAAAATTCTCAGCGGTAACTATGCGCCGACTTCCGGCACGCTATCGCTGCGTGGAGAAGAGATTTCTTTTGCTGATACTACCGCCGCGCTGAATGCGGGTATCGCCATTATTTACCAGGAACTGCATCTCGTCCCGGAGATGACCGTCGCAGAAAATATCTATCTCGGACAGCTTCCGAGCCGTGCCGGGATCGTCAACCGCTCTTTGCTCAATTACGAAGCGCGCATACAGCTTGAACATCTGGGGCTGGATATTGACCCGGATACGCCGCTGAAATATCTCTCCATCGGGCAGTGGCAGATGGTTGAGATTGCCAAGGCGCTGGCGCGTAACGCTAAGGTCATTGCCTTTGATGAGCCGACCAGCTCACTTTCCGCCCGCGAGATTGAAAACCTGTTCAGGGTGATCCGCGAGTTGCGTAAAGAGGGAAGGGTGATCATTTATGTTTCGCACCGAATGGAAGAGATCTTTGCCCTCAGTGACGCCATTACCGTGTTCAAAGATGGTCGCTATGTTTGCACTTTTGACGATATGCAGACGGTGAACCATGACCGCCTGGTGCAGGCGATGGTCGGTCGAAATATTGGTGATATCTACGGCTGGCAGCCGCGTGAATATGGTGATGAACGCCTGCGCCTTGATCGGGTGAAAGCGCCGGGTGTCCGAACGCCGATTTCATTGTCGGTGCGTAGCGGTGAAATTGTCGGCCTGTTCGGGCTTGTGGGCGCCGGGCGAAGTGAGCTGATGAAGGGGATCTTTGGCGGCAGCAAAATTACCGGTGGCGATATTTTCATTGATGGCAAAAAGGTCACTATCGATAAGCCAGCGCAGGCGATTCGAGCAGGTATGATGCTGTGCCCGGAAGACCGTAAAGCTGAGGGCATTATTCCGGTGCACTCGGTGCGCGACAACATCAATATTAGCGCCCGCCGCAAACATATTCGCGCCGGATGCCTTATTAACAATGACTGGGAGGCGAGCAATGCCGACCACCATATCCAATCTCTCAATATTAAAACCCCGGGAGCGCAGCAGCTCATCATGAACCTCTCGGGCGGAAATCAGCAAAAGGCCATCCTTGGGCGCTGGTTATCGGAAGAGATGAAGGTCATCTTGCTTGATGAACCGACGCGCGGTATCGACGTGGGGGCGAAACACGAAATCTACAACGTGATTTACGCGCTTGCGGCATCGGGGATTGCTGTGCTGTTCGCATCAAGCGACCTGCCGGAAGTGCTCGGGGTTGCCGACCGCATTGTGGTCATGCGTGAAGGCGAAATTTCCGGCGAGCTGCTCCATGAGAGCGCCAATGAACAACAGGCGTTAAGCCTGGCGATGCCTAAAGTCAGTCAGGCTGTGGCCTGAGTAAGGAGATTATGATGTCATCTGTTACAACACCTGGCGCTCGCCGCTCGTCTGTGAGTTTTGGTCGTATCTGGGATCAGTACGGTATGCTGGTGGTGTTCGCCGTACTGTTTATCTGCTGCGCTATTTTTGTGCCGAACTTTGCTTCGTTCATTAATATGAAGGGGCTGGGGCTGGCGATTTCCATGTCGGGCATGGTCGCCTGTGGAATGCTGTTCTGCCTTGCGTCCGGTGATTTTGATCTCTCCGTCGCCTCGGTTATCGCCTGTGCGGGGGTGACCACGGCGGTGGTTATCAATGCCACCGAAAGCCTGTGGATTGGCGTCTTTGCCGGTCTGCAGCTGGGGGCGCTTAGTGGTCTGGTCAATGGTTTCGTGATTGCGAGGCTTAAGATCAATGCGCTGATTACAACGCTTGCCACCATGCAGATTGTCCGCGGCCTGGCGTACATTATCTCCGACGGGAAAGCGGTGGGGATTGAAGACGAGCGTTTCTTTGAGCTGGGTTACGCAAACTGGCTGGGGCTACCTGCGCCAATCTGGCTGACGGTAGGCTGCTTAATCATCTTTGGGCTGCTGCTCAATAAAACCACCTTTGGACGAAATACCCTGGCCATCGGCGGCAACGAGGAAGCGGCTCGATTAGCCGGGGTGCCGGTGGTTCGCACCAAGATTATTATATTTGTGCTGTCGGGGCTGGTGTCGGCAGCGGCGGGAATTATCCTGGCCTCGCGTATGACCAGCGGCCAGCCGATGACCTCGATTGGTTATGAGCTGATTGTTATCTCGGCCTGTGTGCTGGGCGGGGTATCGCTTAAAGGGGGCATTGGTAAAATCTCGTATGTAGTGGCAGGAATTTTGATTCTGGGTACGGTGGAGAACGCCATGAACCTGCTGAACATCTCTCCGTTCTCGCAGTATGTGGTTCGCGGTTTGATATTGCTGGCGGCGGTGATTTTCGACCGCTATAAGCAGAAAGCGAAACGCACGGTTTGACGAGACTTCCGGCGCTGGTTTCCTGTGGACGTCCGGTGCGGATTGCCGGATGGCGGCGTTGCCTTATCCGGCCTACAAATAGCGGTAGCCCGGGCGAGGCATTTATGCCGACCCCGGGTTGTGGGCAGAGAGTGAAACGCATCGTTTGAGGATCTTAAATGTCGATTTTCCCCGGCGTCGCTGCGCTCGGCCGGGCTACAGGATGGGGGCGCAATGGGTAGCCCGGGCGAGGCATTTATGCCGACCCCGGGGTTTTTCGCGTGCGCAAATAGCCTGGTTACAGTGTCACTAACAGCACATCCACGCCGCTTCCCTTAACGATATTCTTCGCCGAGCAGGTGGCGCGTGAAAAGAAGCTTTGGTTATGGTTGCCACAGATAACCAGGTCAACCTGATGTTTCTGGCAAAATGTTTTAACGTGTTCGCACAGCTCGCCTGAAGCTATCTGACATTTCCAGATGGGGTAGTCGACGCTATCCACCAGGCTTTGCAAAAATTGCCGGGTTTCTTCTTGCATCAATTCCCGCAGATTTTCCATCATCGGTGCGGCGAGTTGGTTGTACATTTCGGGGTCAGTCGAAAGGGTCACCAGACTAATACGGGCATTGGCGGGACGCGCAATAGCCACCGCTTTCTGGAGTAGGGCATGGCTCTCGGGCGTTGGAGCAACCGCGACTAAAAGATGTGAGTACGACATCAGACCTCCTTGCTTGAAAAGTTCGCACGCTAACTATATTCTCATACTCTTTTTGTAACGTGCTCGCAAGCGCCGGGCGGAATTTTCCTGTCTATAACTTAATCTAATACATAAGCAAGTTTTATGCGAATCACGGGCTGAAACCTACGCCCCAGACATAAACATGTCTTGATATATGATGTAATCAAAATATTTCCTCAATATTTAATTTTTGGTGAACATTTGTTAATTAAAAGTAATTAGTATGCAAAGAAATCGGCTCACAAAGAGGTGAATTTTTAATCTGTTGAATTTAAAGTAAATTTCAATAGACCGTAAAAAAGATGATCTGTAGCAAGTTTCTCGTAAATAGCGGATCACCAGACCGGTCGATCTGAATGGCTATTAAATAGTTTCGGTGAATGAATATACGCAGATGGGGAATAAAATAGCGTTTTACCTGTGCGTTATTTGACCAAAATACAATGAAGGCTGATAGATTTGCGTGTAAAAGACAGTTTGATTTTGTGACGGCGATCACATAAATTTCAAATTAACAGTGGGGTAACATTGTATGTGTCACATCTGGCGAGTAAAGTTGCGTCGAATTAGGAAAAATCTTAGTAAATTGTAAGAAATGTTTAGATTCGTCGGGGCATAAAGTGAAAACGTTACTCGATAATCGATACAGGATTAACCTGATTGGCCATGCATTTCGACCGATTCATTTTTTTTATCGGGCCTTGCCCGACGACATCACGGGGTATGCGGTTTGACCGCATAGAGTACTAAATTGGTTATTCGGGATGGGGAAAATGCATACATCCGAGTTGCTAAAGCATATTTATGACATCAATTTGTCTTATCTGCTTCTTGCACAGCGTTTGATTGGTCAGGATAAGGCTTCTGCTATGTTCCGCCTTGGTATCAACGAGGATATGGCAAAAGTTCTTGGGGAACTGACGCTCCCACAGATGGTGAAATTGGCGGAAACCAACCAACTGGTTTGCCAGTTCCGTTTTGATAACGCCCAAACCATCACCCGTCTTACACAAGAATCACGTGTGGACGATCTGCAACAGATTCACACCGGCATTCTGCTCTCCACCGCACTGCTGAATGAAGCCAGTCAATCAGGCGCTCCTGCACGTAAGAAAAGGGCCTGATGATGAGTGAAAAAAGCATTGTTCAGGAAGCTCGCGACATTCAGCTTGCCATGGAGTTGATTACTCTCGGCGCGCGTTTGCAGATGCTGGAAAGCGAAACCCAGCTCAGCCGTGGTCGTTTGATTAAACTCTACAAAGAGCTGCGTGGAAGCCCGCCTCCTAAGGGAATGCTGCCGTTTTCTACGGACTGGTTTATGACATGGGAACAAAATATCCACTCATCCATGTTCTGTAATGCCTGGCAATTCTTACTGAAAAGCGGCCAATGCTCTGGCGTTGATGCCGTGATAAAAGCCTATCGTCTCTATCTCGAGCAGTGTCCACAACAAGATGAGGGGCCGCTACTGGCCTTGACTCGCGCATGGACGTTAGTTCGTTTTGTTGAAAGTGGACTGCTTGAACTTTCCAGCTGCCATTCTTGCGGCGGTAATTTTGTGACTCATGCACACCAACCTGCGGGCAGCTTTGTTTGTAGCCTCTGCCAGCCTCCATCACGCGCCGTAAAAAGACGTAAACTTTCCAGCGCTCTTGCCGATAGTAATCCACAACTGCTGGATGAACAGATAGGGCAAGCTGTTTAACCCACACCACGTGGAGTTAATACGCCAGCAGCGGTCTTTACGACCGCTGCTTTTTTTTACCCGGGCCGGGTGAAATTCCTCAATTCTGTCTCCTCTCTTAGTCAACAGTGAAAGGATGATAGCGTGCTTATCTTAATAGGTTACCTGGTTGTTTTGGGGACAGTTTTCGGCGGTTACATGATGACCGGCGGGCACCTTGGGGCACTGTATCAACCGGCTGAGCTGATTATTATCGGCGGGGCGGGGGTCGGCGCATTTATTGTGGGGAACAATGGTAAAGCCATCAAGGGAACGCTCAAGGCGCTGCCCTTGCTGTTTCGCCGCTCGAAATACACCAAAAGTATGTACATGGATCTGCTGGCGCTACTGTATCGCCTGATGGCGAAATCGCGTCAACAGGGGATGTTCTCGCTGGAGCGCGACATCGAAAATCCGCAAGAAAGTGAAATTTTTGCCAGCTACCCGCGCATCCTGGCCGATGCGGTGATGCTTGAATTTATCGTCGATTATCTGCGTCTTATCATCAGCGGCAATATGAACACCTTCGAAATCGAAGCGCTGATGGATGAAGAAATTGAGACTCATGAAAGTGAATGTGAGGTTCCCGCCAACAGCCTCGCGCTGGTGGGCGACTCGCTTCCGGCATTCGGTATCGTCGCGGCGGTAATGGGCGTGGTGCACGCATTGGGTTCAGCGGATCGCCCGGCGGCAGAATTGGGTGCGCTTATCGCCCACGCCATGGTCGGCACCTTCCTGGGCATTTTGCTGGCCTACGGATTTGTCTCGCCGCTGGCGAGCGTCCTGCGCCAAAAAAGCGCCGAAACCACCAAAATGATGCAGTGCGTCAAAATTACGCTGCTGTCGAATCTCAACGGTTATGCGCCACCGATTGCCGTCGAGTTTGGTCGTAAAACGCTCTACAGCAGCGAGCGTCCTTCGTTCGTCGAACTGGAGGAGCATGTGCGCGCGGTGCGTAATCCGGCAGGCCAGCAGCAGACGACCACCGAGGACGCATGAAAAACCAATCACACCCAATCGTCGTCGTAAAACGGCGTAAGCATAAATCACACGGTAGCGCGCATGGATCGTGGAAGATTGCTTACGCCGATTTTATGACGGCGATGATGGCGTTCTTCCTGGTGATGTGGCTTATCTCCATCTCCAGTCCCAAAGAGCTGATTCAGATAGCGGAGTACTTCCGAACGCCGCTGGCGACCGCCATCTCAGGCGGCCCCCGGATGGCCAATACCGATAGCCCTATCCCCGGCGGCGGTGATGATGTGACCCAGCAACAGGGTGAAGTGCACAAACAGCCCAATATTGATGAGCTGAAAAAACGCATGGAGATGAATCGTCTCAAGCGTATTCGCGGCGAACTGGATCAACTGATCGAAGCCGATCCGAAACTCAGAGCGCTGCGTCCGCATCTGAAAATCGATCTGGTACAAGAAGGGCTGCGTATTCAGATTATTGATAGCCAGAATCGCCCGATGTTTAAAACCGGGAGCGCCGAGGTGGAGCCGTATATGCGCGATATTCTGCGCGGCATTGCCCCGGTGCTAAATGAGATCCCCAATAAAATTAGCCTTTCCGGCCATACCGATGATTACCCGTACGCTAACGGTGAACGAGGATATAGCAACTGGGAGCTGTCCGCTGACCGTGCCAATGCCTCGCGTCGTGAACTGGTGACCGGAGGATTAGACGACGGCAAAGTTTTACGCGTTATCGGGATGTCAGACTCGATGCGCCTCTCAGCGCGTGGCGGGGATGCGATTAACCGTCGTATCAGCCTGCTGGTGCTGAATAACCAGGCTGAACAGGCCATTCTCCACGAGAATGCCGAGAGCCAGAATGAACCTTTAAGCGTATTACAGTCGCCGACGATCTCATCATCCGCGGCGGGTACTACGCCGCCACAACCCGACCCGAGGTGATTGCGTGAGCATGGATATCAGCGATTTTTATCAGACGTTTTTTGATGAGGCCGACGAACTGCTGGCCGATATGGAACAGCATCTACTGAACCTGGTGGTGGATGACCCTGATGCTGAACAGATGAATGCGATTTTCCGCGCGGCGCACTCGATTAAGGGCGGGGCGGGCACGTTTGGCTTCACCATCTTGCAGGAAACGACCCACCTGATGGAGAACCTGCTGGATGAGGCCCGGCGCGGGGAAATGCAGCTTAATACCGATATTATCAACCTGTTTTTGGAAACCAAAGATATTATGCAGGAACAGCTCGACGCCTATAAAAGCTCCAGCGAACCGGATGCTGCCAGCTTCGAATATATCTGCAATGCGCTGCGCCAGCTTGCGCTGGAAGCAAAAGGCGAAAGCATTTCACAGCCTACTGGCAATACCCGGTTGAGCGTGGTGGATAATGACGCGCAGGAAGACGCGGACTCTCTCGCGCCTGCCGCCGTTACGGGGCAAACGCAGATTACCTTGTCGCGCCTGAAGGCCGGTGAGCCAGAGATGCTTGAAGAAGAACTGGGCAACCTCGCCACCTTAAGCCAGGTCAGCAAAACCGCAGACTCCCTGACGGCAATCATTGACGGTGAGGTGAATCAGGACGATATCGTGGCGGTACTGTGCTTTGTGATTGAAGCAGACCAGATTGAGTTCAGCCCGGTGGCGTCGGTTGCAGAAGAGAGCGTAATGAATGAAGAGGTGATCGCGGCACCGGTCGACGTTCCGGCTGCGGTTAATCCGCAGCCTACGTCTCCTCGCGTCGAGCGGGAAAAACCGGCGGCGCGTACCAGTGAATCCAGCAGTATTCGCGTGGCGGTGGAAAAGGTCGATCAGCTGATTAACCTGGTGGGCGAGCTTGTGATCACGCAGTCGATGCTGGCACAGCGTTCCAACGCCCTGGATCCGGTATCGCACGGTGATTTGATTACCAGCATGGGCCAGCTGCAACGTAATGCGCGTGACCTGCAGGAGTCGGTGATGTCTATCCGCATGATGCCGATGGAATACGTCTTTAGCCGCTTCCCCCGCCTGGTGCGCGACCTCGCAAGTAAACTCGGCAAACAGGTTGAGCTGACGCAAATCGGTAGCTCAACGGAGCTGGATAAAAGCCTGATTGAACGCATTATCGACCCACTCACGCACCTGGTGCGTAACAGCCTTGACCACGGCATTGAATCGCCGGAAGCGCGTCTGGCTGCGGGAAAATCGGCGGTGGGGAATTTAACGCTGTCCGCAGAGCATCAGGGCGGCAACATTTGTATCGAAGTGACCGACGATGGCGCCGGATTAAACCGCGAGCGCATCCTGGCCAAAGCCGTCTCGCAAGGCATGGCGGTCAGCGAAAACATGACCGATGAAGAGGTCGGTATGCTGATCTTCGCGCCCGGTTTTTCAACCGCTGAGCAGGTGACTGACGTTTCAGGGCGCGGCGTGGGGATGGACGTGGTGAAGCGAAATATCCAGGAGATGGGCGGCCACGTTGAAATTAAATCCCGCCAGGGCGCGGGGACAACCATTCGCATCCTGCTTCCGCTGACGCTTGCGATCCTCGACGGCATGTCGGTGAAAGTGAGTGAAGAGGTCTTTATCCTGCCGCTGAACGCGGTCATGGAATCTCTACAGCCGCGCGAAGAAGATCTGCATCCGCTGGCAGGCGGTGAGCGCGTACTGGAAGTGCGCGGAGAATACCTGCCGCTGGTGGAACTGTGGAAAGCGTTCGAGGTGCAGGGGGCAAAAACCGAAGCCACGCAGGGCATTGTGGTGATTTTGCAAAGCGCCGGTCGTCGCTATGCGCTGCTGGTCGATCAGTTAATTGGTCAGCACCAGGTGGTGGTGAAAAACCTGGAGAGCAACTATCGCAAGGTGCCGGGGATTTCGGCGGCCACCATCCTCGGTGACGGAAGCGTAGCGCTGATTGTCGATGTCTCGGCACTGCAGGGATTAAATCGTGAAAAACGTCTGGCGAACACTGCCGCCTGAAACGCTTAAAGAAAAGGTAAAAACATGACCGGAATGACGAATGTAACAAAGCTGGCGGGCGAACCGACAGGGCAGGAATTTTTAGTCTTTACGCTGGGTAATGAAGAGTACGGCATCGATATCCTCAAAGTGCAGGAGATCCGCGGCTACGATCAGGTAACGCGCATTGCCAATACCCCAGCCTTTATTAAAGGTGTAACCAACCTGCGCGGCGTCATCGTACCGATTGTCGATCTGCGCGTGAAGTTCAGCCAGGAAGACGTTGAGTACAACGACAATACGGTCGTGATTGTCCTGAACCTCGGGCAGCGGGTGGTGGGCATTGTTGTCGATGGCGTTTCTGACGTACTGTCACTGGCCTCCGAGCAGATTCGTCCGGCACCGGAATTTGCGGTGACCTTGTCAACGGAATATCTGACCGGGCTGGGCGCACTGGGCGACCGTATGTTGATTCTGGTAAACATTGAGAAGTTACTTAATAGCGAAGAGATGGCGCTGCTGGATAGCGCAGCCAGCCACGCAGCTTAATAAAATAAGGCTCATCGTAGTTATACGGTGGGCCTTATTTACATTGTGAGGCAACGCACTATTTTTCGTTACAACACGATAATGTAAAAATGTGCGCTTAAGACATGCCGGGTTATCATTTTTATACTGTTTGTTCTTGTTTATTTTTATTTACCCGCTTTACCCCATCTTTTTATATTCATATAAATTATTGCCATTCCAAAAAGAAATTATTTTAGCGAATATTTCATTTGAAAGTCATCGCGCTATTGTTATTGAAAAATCGCATTATACCGCGTAGACGTTATTTGCCGGATCAATAGATTAGGCTGCTATGAATTTTTTATGTTAATTTTTATTATTGGGGTTGTCTTATTTATCTGTTTTTATTGTGTATTTACTGTTGTGTATTGGTTTTAAATTTACATCAGGAAATGATTATAAATAAGAGTGAGTAAATTCTGAGGGTTAGTCACACACTCTCGCCTTATTTGTAAAATAATCTTCATTTTATGAATTCACGAAAGAAAATAATTCTTAGTGATGGCAGTCTTATTTTTAATTTATGCGCATAGAAAAGAGATTCAGACAGCTATTACTATCCACGGCGTGGAGAGCAATATCGCTATCCGATTATTCAATTTAATCGTCACTAAAAATAATCTTAAATATTGATTAAGGGATTTCTATGCGCGTAAAAAATGTAATGCTGAAACCTTCTATTATCGCTTTGGCTATTACCGCCGCGGTGGGGACGCCAGTCTATGCGCTGGCAAGCAGCGGCGAGCAGGCTTCTCCGGCCTATACCGCAACGCAAACCAAAGGCGAGATGGTTTATCAAAATGACGATACGGCGATATCCATCATGGGCTCCGTACGTCTTATGGCGAAAGACGATTCGGCGCATAGCGTAGAACATAATATTCAGAATAATGACTCGCGTCTGGGCGTCGCCCTGCGACAGAAAATTAATGACGACGGCTATTACGCGGCAGGGTATTACGAAACCGGGATTCATGGACTGGATTCCGCCACCGACGACCAGGGCAACGATGTGTATACCCGGCAGGCTTATGCGGGTGTCGGTAACGAAAACTACGGGGTGGTCACCTTCGGCAAGCAATATGCGCCGACCGACTGGGGCTTGGGGATTGATACCACCTATGCTTACGGCGGTAAGGCAAAACACGACACCGCCGGGATGTCGACCGATATTATCAACTCTGCGGCAATCTATTATTACAACACCAACGCCTTCACCGTGGGTGTAATGGGGCAGGGGAATGATGACGTCGATAAAATTGGCTTCGGTAGCGGTTATGGCGACGGCCCGGATATGCATGATGCTTATCACGATGGTTCCGCAACCGTCCACGGCGGCGCGGCGCTGGCGGCACAATATCGCTTTGAAAATGGCTTCTCTGTTTCCGGGGCTGCGGCCTATAACAACTACACGGTAAACCAGGGCTCCGTGACCACCGATGTTCCGGTCGGGCCACATGGCGGAACGGTGCCGGTGACGACGGTAACCGGCCCATCCTATGACGGTAATACCTATTCGATGGGGATGAACGCCAAATACACCGCTAACTTTGCCGGTTTCACCTGGTATAACGGGGCGCAGGCCACCTACTACATTAACAAAGTTGATGACGTTCAGGCGGCAACCAGCGGTACCAGTCATCAGACCGACGATCAAGAAACCATTCTGGGGCTGGAATACGCTTCGCAGTTTAAAATCACGCCACAGTGGAGCGTTTACGCGAACTTTGACTGGACGGAAGGGGGCGATGCTATGGACGGGCAGCACTTCCAGTCGACCACGCTCGGTACGGACTATTGGTTAGGCAAGAATGCGGTAACGTATATTGAATATGGCTATGAGAAGGCCAGCGGTAATAGCGACGAGTCTGACAACGTTTCCGATCACCTTGCGGCTGTTGGTCTGCGTATCTTTATCTAACTTTCTGGTATCAATCCCGGCGGCGCTTCGCTTGGCCGGGCTACGCTCAAATGTAGCTCGGCCAAGCGAAGCGCCGCCGGGATCGACTCAACAATTACATATTCTGCTGCACAACCTCAGGCTCAACTTCACTAAGCTGACCTTCGTTCTGCGACAGCATCGCCGTCGCCACGCCGTTACCCAGCACGTTGATGGCTGAACGCCCCATATCGAGGAAGTGGTCAATGCCCATCAGGAGCAAAATGCCCGCCACCGGAATGTTAAAGCTCGGAATGGTCGCCGCCAGCACCACCAGTGCCGAACGCGGTACCCCGGCAATCCCTTTCGATGCCAGCATCAGCGTCAGCATCAGCACGGCAATCTCTGAGAAGCTCAGGTGAATGTTGTACGCCTGGGCGATAAACATCGAGGCAAAGGAGCAATAGACCATCGAGCCCACCAGGTTAAACGAGTAACCGATAGGCAGCACGAAAGAGACGATATTACGGGAACAGCCGAATTTGGTCAGCTGCTCAAGCGTTTTCGGGTAAGCCGCTTCTGAGCTGCTGGTGGTGAAAGCCACCAGTACCGGATCTTTGAGCATACTGAGCAGACGGAACACGTCTTTTTTCAGCACCATATAGCCAATGGCCACCAGTACGCAGCAGGTGAGTACAATCGCCACATAATAGCCGCCAATAAACGACGCGTAGTTAAGCAAAATACCCAGACCTTCCGTCGCAATCACCGATGAGATGGCGGCAAAAATCGCCAGCGGCGCAACGTACATCACGTAACCCGTCACCTTGAGCATGATGTGGGAAACCACATCCAGCGCGGCAACCAGGGGCGCGTTAAACTTCTGCCCAAGCGACGCACCACCGATGCCGAAGAACATCGAGAAGACCACAATTTGCAGAATTTCGTTATCGGCCATCGCGCCGACAATACTGGTCGGGATGGTGTGAGAAAGAAAACCTTTCAGGCTCATGCCGCTGACCGCAAGCCCGGTATCGACGGTATCTTTCGGTATGGCCAGATTCAGGCCGCTGCCCGGATGTTGCAGGGTGACGATAAACAGCCCGACCAGAATCGACAGCACCGATGAGCTGATAAACCAAACCATGGCTTTGCCGCCGACGCGACCGATCGTCGAGGTTTCCCCCAGCTTCATGATGCCCACAGTCAAGGTGCTAAAGACTAAGGGTGCTATCACCATTTTGATAAGCCGAAGAAATATATCGGTGAAGAGAGTGATGTTGCTGGACCAGACCTGAATGGTGTTTGCTGATGCGTAAGAATGGATCATTGCGCCGGTGAGAATCCCCGCCAGCATGAAAATCACGATAAAAATCGTGAGTTTATTCGCGTTTGCCACAAAAAATACTCCGTCAGATTACGAAATTGCCCCGCGATGAAATAATGCATTTTTATTATGTAATACCATCAATTCATTCATTACATAAATTGTATGAAACCCGGGTCATTTACAACTTTTTTTTAGTATTTATAAAAAATGTTTTGATTCAATGACTCGCTGCCCGCCGCGCCGTACCCCTTCTCCTGCCCACGATTTTTCCCCCAGGCGCGCATAAAGTTTCTTTTTAGGATGCCGATAACAGCGATAACTGAATATAGAGAAGGTGTTGTATGTTAAACCGTATCCGCGTTGTCACACTGCTGATGTTGGTGCTGGTCGTCTTCGCGCTTCTGCAGTTAGTCTCCGGGAGCTTTTTGTTCTCCTCGTTACAGCAAAACCAACAAAGTTTTGCGCTCTCTAATACGCTTCGTACTCAACAAACGGAACTCACCCAGGCGTGGGATCTGATGCTGCAAACGCGTATCAACCTCAGCCGCTCTTCGGCGCGGATGATGATGGATACGCAAAATCAGCAAAGCAGCGCCAAAACGGAGCTGCTGAAAAATGCCAAAGCCACGCTGACCCAGGCGGCAGGCCACTTTGAACGCTTTAGCCAGCTTTCCCCGCCGCCCGAGATGAGGGAAGTCAGCGCCCAGGTCACAAAAACCTATCAGAATTATTTCACGGCCTTACAAGAGCTGTTGGCTTTTCTTGATGCTGGCAATATGGACGCCTATTTCGCTCAGCCCACGCAAGGCATGCAAAATGCGCTAGGTGAGGCGATGACTCAATATGCAAGCCAGAGTGAAGCGCTCTACCAGCACGCGTTTACCACCAGCAGCAGTGACTATCAGTTTGCCCGCTGGCAACTGGTGATTCTGGCGATAGTCCTCGTCGTCGTCATGGTGGCCGCCTGGTTCGGTATTCGCGCCATTTTGCTTAAACCGCTGTCGGCGGTGATGGGACATATTCGCCATATTGCTGCAGGCGATCTTACCCAGCATCTGACGCTAAGTGGGCGCAACGAAATCACCGAACTGGCCGACACCGTCAGCCATATGCAGAACTCGCTTATCGATACCGTGACCCACGTACGCGAAGGGGCTGAAGCCATCTATCACGGCACCAGCGAAATCGCGGCGGGCAATAACGACCTTTCCGCGCGCACTGAACAGCAGTCAGCCTCGCTTGAGGAAACGGCGGCCAGCATGGAACAGCTGACGGCCACGGTGAAGCAGAACGCAGAAAATGCGCGTCAGGCTTCGCATCTGGCGCTTAGCGCCTCAGAAACGGCCCAGCGCGGCGGCAATGTGGTCAACGGCGTGGTGAATACCATGCATGAGATCGCCGCCAGTTCACAGAAAATCTCTGACATAACCGGCGTTATCGACGCCATTGCTTTCCAGACCAATATTCTCGCGCTCAATGCAGCAGTAGAAGCGGCACGCGCCGGTGAGCAGGGGCGCGGTTTTGCGGTGGTGGCGGGAGAAGTGCGTAATCTTGCCAGCCGCAGCGCGCAGGCGGCAAAAGAGATCAAAGCATTAATTGAAGATTCTGTGGCGCGAGTCGATACCGGTTCTGTGCTGGTGGAGAGCGCTGGCGAAACCATGACCGATATCGTCAACGCCGTGACCCGCGTAACCGACATCATGGGTGAAATTTCCTCGGCCTCCGATGAGCAAAGCCGGGGAATCGACCAGGTGGCTATCGCGGTGGCGGAAATGGACAGCGTGACGCAGCAAAACGCCTCGCTGGTGGAAGAGTCCGCCAGCGCGGCGGCGGCGCTTGAAGAACAGGCCGAACGTTTAAATCAGGCGGTGGCCGCTTTTCGCCTGAATGCCACTCCGACAAGTCGTGAAGCCACAGCGCCCGCTGCGCCGACACGCCTGACGCCCGCCGTCAACGTTCGGGCCGACAACAACTGGGAAACCTTTTAATGATATCTGCGGTTAATGGCCGTCTTTAGGAGTGTGGTGATGCTTTATCGTCTTCGAATCTCTACCACGTTGTTTCTGATTTTGATCCTCTGCGGCTTTTTGCAGATTGGCAGTAACGGACTCTCTTTTTGGGCTTTCCGCGATGGGCAAAACAATATTTACCAGGTTGACCAGAGCAGCCAGCAGCTTAACGCGTTAACGGAATCCCGCGCCTCCATGCTGCAAGCCAGCATGATGCTGAACAAGGCCGGCACGCTGACGGCGCTGAGCTATCCGCCTGGGGAAGTCCGCGGCATGGTTGATGAGGTGAAACAAGAGCTTTCAAAGGCTGATGCCCTGTTTAAAGGCTTTATGGCACTACCGCTGACGAACGTTCGTGACAAAGAGTTGCAAAATCAGACGGCTAAAACCTTTAGTGCCTGGTTTGACATGCTGTCGCACCAGACGGCCTGGCTTGAGAACAACCAGTTGGCGGAGTTTGTCGCCGCGCCAATCCAGAAATCACAAGACCAGTTCGACAACGATTACCAGAGCTGGCGTAAGAATATCGAAAATTATGTCGCCTCAGCCGAGCAGGAAAGTCAGGGGGACTACGCCCGTTCAACCATGATGTTTATTGCGATGGTAGTCATCTCCGTGGTGATCATGCTCGGGGCGTTATGGTGGGTGCGGCGGATGGTGGTGCAGCCGTTGGCGATTATCAGCAGCCATTTTGACAGCATCGCCAAAGGTAATCTTGCTCGACCTATCGCCGTATACGGCAAGAACGAAATCAGCGCCATCTTTGCCGGTCTGAAGGCGATGCAAAAATCCCTGCGTGAAACCGTGGGACATGTGCGTCTGGGAAGTTCCGCCATGCATACCGGGATTTCAGAAATTGCCGCCGGGAATAACGATCTCTCGGCCCGCACCGAACAGCAGGCGGCCTCGCTTGCGCAAACGGCCGCCAGTATGGAGCAGCTTACGGCAACGGTCAGCCAGAATGCCGATAACGCTCGCCAGGCGTCTGGACTTGCCCACGGAGCCGCCGACACCGCCAAACGCGGCGGTGAACAGGCCAGCCACGTGGCGCAGACAATGCACAATATCGCCACCAGTTCGAAGAAAATCAGCGACATTATCAGCGTTATCGACGGCATTGCTTTCCAGACCAACATTCTGGCGCTGAACGCAGCGGTGGAAGCCGCGCGCGCCGGTGAGCAGGGTCGTGGCTTCGCGGTGGTGGCGGGGGAAGTTCGCAACCTCGCCAGCCGAAGCGCGCAGGCCGCTAAAGAGATCAAGGTGCTGATTGAAGAATCCGTTTCCCGCGTCCAGCAAGGGTCTGCGCTGGTGGAAACCTCCGCCAATACGATGGCCGAAATTGTCCAGTCGGTGACTCAGGTTAACGACATCATGGGCGAGATCGCCTCCGCGTCAGATGAACAGCGCCGGGGGATTGAGCAAGTAGCGTTGGCGGTCAGCCAGATGGATCAGGTGACGCAGCAAAACGCCGCGCTGGTGGAAGAAGGTGCGGCGGCAACGCAGCAGCTGGCAGACCAGGCTGAACGCTTATCCACCCTCGTATCCGTATTTGAACTTGAAGAAGTCGTGAAAGCACAGGTGGAGCCTGAACCTGTTCCCCTGTCCGCGATACCCGCAGTTTCCTGAATTGATGTGATGTAAGAAGGCGCTATGACCGTATCTCTGCCAAATGGGCAATCGCAATTACTGAGCCAACTGACGCAGCGCCTGACGCTCACCGACGCGCAGTTTCGTCGGATCTGTCAACTGATCTACCAGCGCGCCGGAATTGTGCTGGCCGATCACAAACGTGACATGGTTTACAACCGCCTGGTTCGCCGTCTGCGGACGCTGAATCTGGATGACTTTGGGCATTATCTCAGCCTGCTTGAGGCCAACGGCGACAGCGCGGAGTGGCAGGCGTTTATTAACTCGCTGACCACCAATCTGACCGCGTTCTTTCGCGAGGCGCACCACTTTCCGACGCTGGCGGAACATGCTGCGCGCCGTCAGGGCGAATACCGCGTGTGGAGCGCGGCGGCTTCTACCGGCGAGGAACCGTACTCCATTGCCATTACGCTTGCCGATACGTTGGGAACAGCGCCCGGGCGCTGGAAAGTGATTGCCAGCGATATCGACACCGAAGTGTTAGAAAAGGCGCAGAGCGGGATTTATCGACAAGAAGAGCTGAAAACCCTTTCGCAGCAGCAGCTCCAGCGTTATTTCATGCGCGGTACCGGGCCACACAGTGGGCTGGTGCGCGTGCGTTCTGAGCTTGCCAACTACGTTGAGTTTAGCGCGATGAATTTGCTGAGCGCGAAATATGCTATCTCCGGCCCGTTCGATGCCATCTTCTGCCGTAACGTCATGATCTATTTCGATAAGGCGACTCAGCAGGCGATATTAAAGCGCTTCGTGCCGCTGCTAAAACCGGACGGTCTGCTGTTTGCCGGACATTCGGAGAACTTCAGTCATCTCGCTCGCGAGTTCAGCCTGCGCGGCCAAACGGTCTACGCGTTAAGTAAGGGAAGAGCATGAGTAAAATCAGGGTCTTGTCGGTGGATGATTCGGCGCTGATGCGGCAAATCATGACGGAGATTATTAATGATCATGACGATATGGAAATGGTCGCGACCGCGCCCGATCCGCTGGTCGCCCGCGATCTGATTAAAAAATACAACCCGGACGTGCTGACGCTGGACGTGGAAATGCCGCGAATGGACGGTCTGGATTTTCTGGAAAAACTGATGCGCTTGCGGCCGATGCCAGTGGTGATGGTGTCATCGCTGACCGGCAAGGGTTCTGAGGTCACGTTGCGCGCGCTGGAACTGGGGGCGGTAGATTTCGTCACCAAACCGCAGTTGGGCATTCGCGAAGGGATGCTGGCTTACAGCGAAACCATTGCCGAAAAAGTGCGTGCCGCCTCAAGAGCGCGTGTCTCCGCGCATAAAACGCAGCCGGTTCCGGCGACGCTGAAAGCCGGGCCGCTGCTCAGCTCTGAAAAGTTGATCGCGATCGGCGCATCCACCGGCGGCACGGAGGCCATTCGCCATGTGTTGCAGCCGTTGCCGCTCTCCAGTCCCGCGCTGCTGATTACCCAGCATATGCCGCCGGGCTTTACCCGCTCGTTTGCGGAACGTCTCAATAAGCTGTGTCAGATAACGGTGAAAGAGGCCGAAGACGGTGAGCGCGTTCTACCGGGCCATGCCTATATTGCGCCGGGCGACAAGCATATGGAGCTGTCGCGCAGCGGGGCGAACTATCAAATCAAAATTCACGACGGGCCGCCGGTTAATCGCCATCGCCCGTCGGTTGATGTGCTGTTTCATTCGGTCGCGAAGTTTGCGGGGCGTAATGCCGTTGGGGTCATCCTCACCGGCATGGGCAACGACGGAGCGGTCGGGATGCATGCGATGTACCAGGCCGGTGCCTGGACCATTGCGCAGAATGAAGCCAGTTGTGTGGTGTTCGGCATGCCGCGTGAGGCCATCAATACCGGTGGCGTCAGCGAAGTGGTCGATCTTAGCCAGGTAAGCCAGCAGATGCTGGCGAAAATCAGTGCCGGACAGGCAATACGTATTTGAATCAGGAGAATAATTAGATGGCGGATAAAGAGCTTAAGTTTTTGGTCGTGGATGACTTTTCCACCATGCGTCGCATTGTGCGTAACCTGCTTAAAGAGCTGGGGTTTAATAACGTGGAAGAGGCGGAAGATGGCGTCGATGCGTTAAATAAGCTCAATGCTGGCGGGTTTGGTTTTGTTATCTCTGACTGGAACATGCCGAATATGGACGGTCTGGAGCTGCTGAAAACCATTCGCGCCCACGGGACGATGGCAGCAATGCCGGTACTGATGGTCACGGCCGAAGCGAAAAAAGAGAACATCATCGCCGCCGCACAAGCGGGTGCCAGCGGTTATGTGGTGAAGCCATTCACCGCGGCAACTCTGGAAGAAAAGCTGAACAAAATCTTCGAGAAACTGGGCATGTAAGGTGACTATGATGATGCAATCTTTCATTAAGCCCGGCGAAGAACATTCCGCCGCGGACATTATCAGCCGCATTGGCAATCTGACCCGTATGTTGCGCGATAGCCTGCGTGAACTCGGGCTGGATCAGGCCATTGCGGAAGCGGCGGAAGCGATACCCGACGCCCGCGATCGTCTGGATTATGTGGTGCAAATGACCGCGCAGGCGGCGGAGCGCGCGCTTAATAGCGTTGAGGCGTCGCAGCCGCATCAAGACGAAATGGAAAAGGGAGCGAAAGCGCTCTCCACGCGCTGGGATGCGTGGTTTGAAAACCCGATTGAGCTGGCTGACGCGCGCGAGTTGGTGAGCGACACCCGGCAATATCTCGGTGAAGTTCCCGCGCACACCAGTTTCACCAACGCGCAGTTGCTCGACATCATGATGGCGCAGGATTTCCAGGACCTCACGGGCCAGGTGATTAAGCGCATGATGGATGTGATTCAGGAGATTGAACGCCAGCTGCTGATGGTACTGCTGGAAAATATCCCGGAGCAGGGCGCTCGACAAAAACGGGAAAATGAAAGTCTTCTCAACGGCCCGCAGGTGGATACCTCGAAGGCGGGCGTGGTCGCAAGCCAGGATCAGGTTGACGATTTGCTGGACAGTTTAGGCTTTTAACCTCTTCTCCTTTTGCCGGGTGGGCGCGATGCTTACCCGGCTACCTCAGCCGCCGTATTCACCTAACGGTTGAATTCCTCTGTTTTCATTCCGCTATTCTCCGCATTGGTCAAAGCCCGCGCCGGGATAATACCCTTGACCCCATCTGCGAGAGTAATGCCGTGGCAGAAGAAAGCGACGACGACAAAACAGAAGACCCCACACCCCAAAAACTCGAAAAAGCACGAGAGGAAGGGCAGATCCCGCGATCCCGCGAGCTGACGTCATTATTGATGTTGCTGGTGGGCGTTTGCGTGCTGTGGCTCGGCGGTGAGTCGCTGGCGCGTCGGTTAGCCAATCTCTTATCCGGCGGTCTGCGTTTTGACCACAGTATTGTCAGCGACCCGAATCTGATACTCGGGCAAATTATCCTGCTGTTAAAAGAAGCCATGCTGGCGCTATTGCCGCTGATTGTTGGCGTCATGACCGTGGCGCTGGTGGCGCCGGTGATGCTGGGCGGCCTGGTGTTCAGCGGTAAATCCATCGCCTTTAAGCTCGATAAGCTCAACCCTTTGCCCGGTATCAAACGGATGTTCTCCGCGCAGACGGCAGCGGAGTTGGTCAAAGCCATTATGAAAGCGGTGCTGATGGGCAGCGTGGCGGGCTTTTTCATGTGGTTCCACTGGCCGCAAATGATGCGTCTGGTCAGCGAGTCGCCGATGGCGGCGATGGGGAATGCGCTGAATATGGTTGGGCTGTGCGCCTTACTGGTGGCGCTGGGCATCATTCCGATGGTCGGTTTTGACGTGTTCTGGCAAATCCACAGCCATCTCAAAAAACTGCGAATGTCGCGTCAGGATATCCGCGATGAATTTAAACAAAGCGAAGGCGACCCGCACGTGAAAGGGCGTATTCGTCAGATGCAGCGTGCCGCCGCGCGTCAGCGCATGATGGCGGATGTGCCAAAAGCGGATGTCATCGTCAATAACCCTACCCACTATTCCGTGGCTTTGCAGTATGACGAAAACAAAATGAGCGCGCCGAAAGTGGTGGCGAAAGGTGCGGGGCTGGTAGCGATGCGTATTCGTGAAATCGGTGAAGAAAATCGCATTCCGATGCTGGAAGCACCGCCGCTGGCGCGTGCCTTGTATCGCCATGCCGACATCGGTCAGCAGATCCCCGGCGCGCTTTATGCCGCGGTCGCGGAGGTGCTGGCATGGGTATGGCAGCTCAAACGCTGGAAACTGGCAGGCGGCGTGCAGCCGAAAAAACCGGATAACTTACCGGTGCCCGAGGCACTGGATTTTTTGAACGAGAAGGACTCTGATGGCTAATCTTGTCGCAATGCTGCGTCTCCCCGACAACCTGAAATCCACCCAATGGCAGGTGCTTGCCGGGCCGGTGCTGATCCTGCTTATCTTGTCGATGATGGTGCTGCCGCTGCCAGCGTTCGTCCTCGACTTGCTGTTCACCTTCAATATTGCGCTGTCGATTATGGTGCTGCTGGTGGCGATGTTCACCCAGCGTACCCTGGAGTTTGCCGCTTTCCCGACCATCTTGCTGTTCACCACGCTATTACGTCTCGCGCTAAACGTGGCCTCAACCCGTATTATCCTGATGGAGGGCCACACGGGCGGCGCAGCCGCAGGTAAAGTGGTGGAAGCGTTTGGTCACTTCCTGGTTGGCGGTAACTTCGCCATCGGTATCGTGGTGTTTATCATCCTCGTTATCATCAACTTTATGGTTATTACCAAGGGGGCAGGGCGTATTGCCGAAGTTGGCGCGCGTTTTGTCTTAGACGGCATGCCGGGTAAACAGATGGCGATCGACGCCGATCTTAATGCCGGGATTATTGGCGAGGAAGAGGCCAAAAAACGTCGCTCGGAAGTGACGCAGGAAGCCGACTTTTACGGCTCGATGGACGGGGCGAGTAAGTTTGTGCGCGGCGATGCCATCGCTGGCATTTTAATTATGGTGATTAACGTCATCGGCGGTCTGTTGGTCGGTGTCCTGCAACACGGTCTGGAGCTGGGTAAGGCGGCAGAGTCTTATACCCTGTTAACGATTGGCGACGGTCTGGTCGCGCAGATCCCGGCGCTGGTTATCTCCACGGCGGCGGGCGTGATTGTGACCCGCGTGAGTACCGATCAGGATGTCGGCGAACAGATGGTCGGCCAGCTGTTCAGCAACCCGCGCGTGATGTTGCTGAGCGCCGGGGTTCTGGGGTTATTGGGACTGGTGCCGGGGATGCCGAATCTGGTGTTCTTACTGTTTACCGCCGCCTTGCTGGCGCTGGCCTGGTGGATCCGTGGACGTGAAATGAAAGCCCCGGAACCTTCGCTGCCGTCAAAACCGGCGGAGAGCACCACCCAGGCGGTTGAAGCGACGTGGAGCGACGTTCAGCTTGAGGATACGTTAGGAATGGAGGTTGGATACCGGCTGATCCCGATGGTCGATTTCCAGCAGGACGGTGAGCTGCTGGGTCGTATTCGCAGCATTCGTAAGAAATTCGCCCAGGAGATGGGCTTCCTGCCGCCGGTGGTGCACATCCGCGACAATATGGACTTACCGCCCGCGCGCTATCGCATTTTATTAAAAGGGGTTGAGATTGGCAGCGGTGAGGCCTATCCGGGCCGCTGGCTGGCAATTAACCCCGGCACGGCGGCGGGGACGTTACCCGGTGAGATGACCACCGACCCGGCGTTTGGCCTGGACGCCATCTGGATTGAAAATGCGTTGAAAGAGCAGGCGCAAATTCAGGGCTTCACGGTAGTGGAAGCCAGTACCGTGGTGGCGACCCATCTTAACCATCTGATAAGCCAGCACTCGTCCGAACTGTTTGGTCGTCAGGAAGCGCAGCAACTGCTGGATCGCGTGACTCAGGAGATGCCGAAGCTCACCGAAGATCTGGTGCCGGGCGTGGTGACGCTGACCACGCTGCATAAAGTTCTGCAAAATCTGCTCGACGAAAAAGTACCAATCCGCGATATGCGCACCATTCTTGAAACGCTGGCTGAACATGCGCCGATTCAAACGGATCCGAGCGAGCTGACCTCGGTGGTGCGTGTGGCGCTGGGGCGGGCGATTACCCAACGCTGGTTCCCGGGCAATGATGAAGTACAGGTCATCGGTCTTGATACGCCGCTTGAACGTTTGCTGTTGCAGGCATTGCAGGGCGGTGGCGGCCTGGAGCCGGGACTGGCCGATCGTCTGCTGGCCCAGACGCAGGAAGCGTTATCGCGTCAGGAGATGCTTGGCGCACCACCGGTGCTGTTGGTGAACCATGCGCTGCGCCCACTGTTGTCACGTTTCCTGCGTCGTAGCCTGCCGCAGCTGGTGGTGCTATCGAATCTGGAGCTCTCCGACAACCGTAATATTCGCATGACCGCGACCATCGGAGGGAAATAATGCGTAAAGGTCTGTGGCTACTGTTCTTGCCTTTGATGGCGCAAGCGGCGGGCGAGGGGGCCTGGCAGGCCAGTCGGATGGGCATCACCTTGAACCATCGCGGAGAGGCGGCGTCTTCACAGCCGCTGGCCTCCTCGCAGCCGGTGCAAGGTTCGACGACCCGCGTGTCGTGGAATATTCAGCTTAACGGCCCCATCCCTGCGGGTTTACGTACCCGCCTGTGCTCGCTCTCCCGCTGTACTGAACTTGATGGGCTAAGCGGCACCACTCAGGCCTTCGCGCAGGTTTCCGCCGCGGAGCCATTCCGCTTTATTTGGGAAATTCCTGGAGGCGGAAGATTAATCCCTGCACTTAAGGTGCAAAGCATTCAAATCATCGTTAATTACCGCTAGCTGAAGCACATTTCACCAGTCGCCACCTCATTCTGGTGGCGGCCTCGCATTTTTGACCCTCTCTTTTGAAAGTAAAGAAACGTTGTTTTATAAATCAGTGACGCTTGTGCCACGACTCTTTGCGTTTTTGCCAATCACGCGCTCGTACTGGCAGAAATAGGAAGGTATCCCTTTACGCATACTTCTACTGTAGCCGTGTCAGTGCTCCTTTTGGCTTAGCCTTTACGGCTGGAGGAGTTCCATAATAAAAGACACAGGATTGACGGCAATGACTAGAACGCGAAAAATTGGACTGGCGAATTACTTCGCCTACGGCTCGGGAGACTTCCTTGGTGCAGGAACAACCGCGCTGACCGCAGCATGGCTTCTCTATTTCTATACCACCTTTTGTGGTTTGTCCCCTATCGAAGCGACGTTTATCTTCGCAACCGCCAGGGTTCTGGATGCGGTGGTCAGCCCGCTGATGGGATTCCTGACCGATAACTTCGGTTCAACCTGGTTTGGCAAACGCTTTGGTCGTCGTAAGTTCTTTATTCTGCTTGGGATTCCTTGCGTGTTCAGCTATTCCTTTATGTGGATAGGGGACATGAGCTTCTGGTATTACCTCGTCACCTATCTGATCTTTGATGTGGTTTACACCATGATCCTGGTGCCGTACGAGACGCTGGTACCGGAGATGACCGATGACTTCAAACAGAAAACCAAATTCTCTGGCGCGCGTATTGGCATGGCGCAGATGTCCGCCATTCTGGCCTCCTTCCTGCCGGGGATCCTGTTAAGCCACTTCGGTAAAGACAACGCTATCTCGTTCTTCTACGCAAGCCTGGTGTTCTCCGTACTGTGCGCCATCATGTTGACCTTCGTGTGGTTCTTCACCTGGGAACGTCCACGCGACGAGTGGAGCGCGGCGGCGTTAAAGGCGGAAGCCGAGAAGAAACACCTGACCTTTGGTCAAAGCATGAGCCGTCTGTTCACCGAACTGAGCTCAACGCTGCGTATTAAAATTTTCCGTCAGCACCTTGGCATGTATCTCGGCGGCTATATCGCCCAGGACGTGTTCAACGCCGTCTTCACCTACTACGTGGTGTTTGTGCTGATGCAGGAAGCCTCTATGGCCTCCAACCTCCTTGGTACGATGGCTATTTTCCAGTTCATCGCCGTTATCGCCATGATCCCGCTGTGTATCCGCTTCGGGCCAGCACCGTCTTATCGCATGGTCGTCGTACTGTTCGGCCTGGGCTCCTTCTCCTACGCCGCGCTGTATTACGCCGGGATGAGCGACATCTACGCGCTGCTGCTGTTGATTTCTGCTATCGCCGGTCTTGGACGTGGCGGCATTAACTATGTGCCATGGAACACCTATACCTACATTGCGGACGTCGATGAAGTGATTACCGGTCAGCGTCGTGAAGGCATCTTCGCCGGCATTATGACCCTGACCCGTAAAGCCTCTCAGGCGGGCGCGGTGATGCTGGTGGGGATCATCATGCAGATGTCCGGTTTCGTTTCCGGGCAGAAAGTCCAGCCGCCGGAAGTGAGCCATACCATTTTGATGGTGCTCAGCATGGGTACCATTGCGGTGCTGTGCTTCGGTTTCCTGGTCTCTCTGCGCTTTAAGCTGAACCTGAAAACACACAGCATCCTGCGTGAAGAGACCGCCAAAATGCGCGAGTCCGGTCATGCGATGCCAGAAACGGTGACGCCGCAGGCACGCGCCACGGTCGAAATGCTGGCGGGGATGCCGTATGAATCCCTGTGGGGCAACAACAATATTGGTTATCTGAATCGTAATAAACCTGCTGCACCTTCTTTGAAGCAGGCTGCAACATTGAATTCGACTTACAACTGAGGTTAAAGATATGAAAGTTTGGCCCGTCAAACATAGCCCACTACTGCGTCAACCGGAGCATTTTATCTCCCGGGAAGAGCTGAAATCATTGATTCAGACCGTGACCAACAATCTGGTGAATATCAAGGATGAGACAGGCCAATTTCTGCTGCGTCTCGACGACGGCCGCGTAATTGATACCAAAGGCTGGGCTGGCTGGGAATGGACGCACGGCGTTGGGCTGTACGGTATTCATCAGTATTATCAGCAGACCGGCGATGTGGCGATGCGCGATATCATCGACAACTGGTTTGCTGACCGCTTTGCCGAAGGTGCCACCACCAAAAACGTCAATACCATGGCGCCGTTCCTGACGCTGGCCTATCGCTATGAAGAGACCGGTAACCCAGCTTACCTGCCGTGGCTGGACTCCTGGGCAGAATGGGCGATGAACGAAATGCCGCGCACCAATCACGGCGGCATGCAGCACATCACGCTGGCGGAAGAGAATCATCAGCAGATGTGGGATGACACGCTGATGATGACCGTGCTGCCGCTGGCTAAAATCGGCAAGCTGCTAAACCGCCCGGAGTACGTTGAAGAAGCGGTATATCAGTTCCTGCTGCATGTGCAGAATCTGATGGATAGAGAGACCGGACTGTGGTTCCACGGCTGGAATTATGACGGCAACCATAACTTTGCGAACGCCCGCTGGGCGCGCGGCAACAGCTGGCTGACCATCGTCATTCCAGATTTCCTCGAACTGGTCGACCTGCCAGAAAACAATGCGGTACGTCGTTATCTGGTGCAGGTATTGAATGCGCAAATCGCGGCGTTGGCAAAATGCCAGGATGAGAGCGGCCTGTGGCATACGCTGCTTGACGATCCGAACTCTTATCTGGAAGCGTCGGCGACCGCCGGTTTTGCTTACGGTATTCTGAAAGCCGTACGTAAACGTTATGTCGGGCCGGAGTATGCCGACGTGGCGGAGAAAGCCATTAAAGGCATCGTTAAACACGTTTCCCCGGAAGGGGAACTGCTGCAAACCTCCTTTGGCACCGGTATGGGATCGAACCTTGATTTCTATCGCGAAATTCCGCTGACCTCAATGCCTTATGGTCAGGCCATGGCGATTCTTTGTCTGACTGAGTATTTGCGTAAGTTCTTCTAAAACTGCCTCAATAAAAAACCCGGCGACGTGAGGAGCCGGGTTTTTTATTGCTTATCACATCAAGAAATTTTGATTTTTTTTACTTTTGGTTATAAAAAATTTTTAACTGGATCGCATAACCGCGTCTTATTAATAGCCGCAGTAACAATAGTGATTTGGTTCACATTCTGTACGCAGCCATAAGAATATAAAAACAGTGTTTCAAAATTATAAAACATGAGGTTTATTTTTATGGCAAGAAATGCGGCTTCAGTCCCTAACGGGCTGCAGGGAAGACCTGTCAATCTGCGCCATCAACTGGCATACGGAGGGGGAAACCTCCTGGGAAGCGGCGCGCTGGCCATCAGCGGCGCATGGCTGCTTTACTTCTATACCACATTTTGCGGACTCACTCTGATTGAAGCCGCCTTTATTTTCTCCGTTGCCAGCGTCATTGACGCTATCAGTAACCCGCTGATGGGCTACCTCACCGATAACTTTGGTAAAACCCGTCTCGGCAAACGTTTTGGCCGTCGCCGTTTCTTCCTGCTTATCGGCATTCCGCTGATGATGTTCTACCCCATGCTGTGGGTCGAAGGATTAAGTTTCTGGTATTACCTGTGCACCTATGTGCTGTTTGAAATTATCTATACCTCGGTGATGGTGCCATATGAAACGCTGGCGACGGAGATGACCGATGACTTTGCGCTGCGTTCGAAACTGACCGGCTATAAGGCGATTTTCGGCAAGCTTGCCAACTTCCTTGCCGCCTTCATCCCCGGGCAGTTTATCTTGCTGTACGGTAAAGAGTCGGCCACGCCATTCTTCCTGACCGGGTTGACCTATGGCGCAATCCTTATCTGTGCGATTGCCTGCCTGTGGTACAACAGCTGGGAGCGTCCACGGGAAGAAGAGCCTGAAGTCCAGGCGAAAAAGGGATTGCTGAACACGCTGCTGTCGCTGGCGAAAGATATGCGCTCAACCTTCTATCTGCGCGTCTTCCGTAAGCATCTTGGCATGTATCTGTGTGGTTTTGGCGCCGAATGGCTGTTCGCGTCCATCTTCACCTACTTCGTGATTTTTGTTTTACAACACGACCCGGCGATGGTGGCGGGATTAAACAGCCTGAACTCGATTTTGCAGCTGGTCTCTACGGCGCTGTTCATCGGATTATGCGTGAAAAAAGGTTTCAGTAAACCGTACATCATGGCGTTAAGCGTGGTGATTTTTGCGGTGCTGCTTTATACCTCGCTGTGGTTCTTCCATTTGCCAGCGCATCTGGCGACGATTCTGATGTTTGGTATTACGGTGCTGTTCGGACTTGGCACGGGCGGCGTTTATTACATTCCCTGGACGGTCTACACCTTCCTCGCCGATGTCGATGAAATCTATACCGGCCGCCGTCGCGAAGGGATCTATGCGGGTGCTATGACCTTCTCCGGGAAAATCCTGCGTTCGATTATTGTCTTTGTGATGGGCGCGGTGTTGAGCTATTACGGCTTCCAGTCAAAAGCACATGTGCAGCCTGAAAGCGCGGTTAACGCGATTGCCATGGTGTTCTGTGCCGGTGTGGCGCTGCTGGCGCTGGCAGCGATCGTCTTTAGTAAACAAATGAAGCTCGACCGTGAAACGCACCAGATTGTGTTGCAGGAAGTCGCGCGCATCAAAGCTGGTGGCAAGCTGGAAGATATCACCCCGCAAGTACGAGCGGTGGTGGAGGACCTGGTCGGTCACCGTTATGAAGAGTGCTGGGGCAACAGCCCACTGTTTAAAAACGAAGACACCCCGATTGTTGTCGAGGCGGTCTCCGCCGGGCGCTAACCGCCCGACGGTTCATCTACCTCACCCCTGGGAGGGCAGCTGCGGCTGGCCTTCCTCGGGGGCGAACAGGTGGTCAAGGATCTTACGCATCACTGGCGCGGCGACCACGCCATCGCTGCCGCCGTTTTCAAGCACCAATGCCACCGCGACCTTCGGATTTTTATACGGCGCAAAGGCGGTATAAAAAATATGGTCGCGCAGACGGGTTGGGATCATCCTGGCGTTATAGGTCTGATTCTCTTTCAGGCTGAATACCTGTGAAGTCCCGCTTTTTGCCGCAATGCCATAAGCGGCAGTGTGGAAAAACTTATAGCCGGTTCCGTTAGAAGCGTTAGCCATTCCAAACATCGCCTGACGCACCAGACCCCAGTAGGGTGAGGCAGCGTCAGCAATTTGCGTCTCATGTTCTGGTTCGCGATACGGGGTAATGGTGTTGCCCGACTCTTCATCCTTTAACAGGTGAGGGGGAATCACCCGCCCATTGTTCAACAGTGCAACCATGGCTTTGACCATCTGAATCGGCGTGGCAATCCAGTAACCCTGACCGATCCCCACGGAAATAGTGTCGCCCTGATACCAGCCTTTCTTATGCACCCGCTGCTTCCAGTCACGGCTGGGCAGCAGGCCGTTGTACTCTTCATCAAGATCGATGCCGGTTGGTTTACCGTAACCAAACTGGCTCAGCATGTCGTGAATACGGTCAATCCCCATCATAAAGGCCACCTGATAGAAGAAGGTATCGGCGGATTCTTCAATCGCCTTGGTGACGTTTAACATGCCGTGCCCGGTTTTTTTCCAGTCACGATAGTGGCGTTGAGTACCGGGCAACGTCCAGGTCGGCGCGCCAAAGAAGCTGGTCTGCGGCGTGATAACACCGTCCAGCAAGGCTGACATCGCCATATAGGGTTTTACCGTGGAGGCCGGAGGATACAGGCCCTGGGTCACGCGGTTAATCAGCGGCAGGTCTTTATCCTGCAACAAGGTGTTGTAGTCCTGATAGCTGATGCCTTTCACAAAGGGATTGGGGTCATAACTGGGGTTTGAGACCATTGCCAGCACCGAACCGTCGTGAGGATCTTCAACCAGCACTGCCGCGCGCTGGCCTACAAGCTGGCTTTCGATGTACTCCTGAAGATGCAGATCCAGCGTCAGATGGATATCCTTCCCGGCGACCGGTGGGACATCTTTAAGTAGGCGAACAATGCGTCCATGATTGTCGACTTCCACTTCCTGATAGCCGGTTTTACCGTGCAGCTCGTTTTCGTAATAGCGCTCAATCCCCTGTTTGCCAATATTATGGTCGGCGGCATAGTTCTCCGATAAGCCTTTTTTATCCAGCGCTTTGAGATCGCTATCGTTGATTTTGGAGACATAGCCGAGTACGTGTGCCAGTTCCGCGCCGTAGGAGTATTCACGATCTTCGTAGCTATCGATAGTCACGCCGTTAAAGTGGAACTGATCCACCGAAAAACGCGCGATTTCGACGTCGGTCAGAGCATTTTTCAGCACCACCGGGCGGTAGCGGCTGCTGGATTTGAGCGCTTTGCGGAACTGATCGATGTCGTCGGGGGTGAGATCAACAATAGGCGTAAGCTGGCGTAGCAGCGCATCCATATCGCTGATTTTATAAGGGGTAACCGTAATATCGTACCAGGTGACATTTTTAACCAGCGGGATGCCGTTGCGATCGTAGATGATACCGCGCGTCGGGGCGACGGGCAGCATTTTGATATCGTTGGCGTCTGAGCGCGTGGTGTAGTAGCTATGTTCATCAATCTGCAAACGGTAGAGGTTGAAAATCAGTATGCTAAAGCAGATGACAACCAGGCCGAAGGCGACCAGCACGCGGCGAACGAAGAGCTTTCTCTCCGCTTCATAATCTCTAAAAGTCATTAAGGCACCCAGTATTTAAGCCGCCTAATCATACGGAGCGGGCACGGGCATGACAGACAAAAAATGTACCATCCCTCGGGGAAATGTGTCATTCCTTGTGGTTTGTAACAAATTGCGGCAGGTTTGCCCCGGGGTCGGCGTTGCACGCCTCGCCCGAGCTACAATTTGGAGTTGCGTGTGGGCTACCGCTGTAGCCCGGCCAAGCGAAGCGCCGCCGGGAACGGCTCAGGCGAAAAAAAGCCCGCGACCCAGCGCGGGCTCTAAAATCCTGAAAAACGATTACATCCGTTCTACGTTTTCAATACCCAACGTATCCAGACCCAGTTTCAGCCCCGGGGTCGGCGTTGCACGCCTCGCCCGGGCTACAATTCGTTGTCGTCTAACATGGTAGCCCGGCCAAGCGAAGCGCCGCCGGGAACGGCTCAGACGAAAAAAAAGCCCGCGACACAGCGCGGGCTCTAACATCCTGAAAAACGATTACATCCGTTCTACGGTTTCAATACCCAACGTATCCAGACCCAGTTTCAGCGTTTTCGCCGTCAGCAGCGCCAGTTTCAGACGGCTGTTACGCACGCTTTCACTCTCGGCTGACAGAATAGGGCAATGTTCGTAGAAGCCAGAGAACAGACCCGCCAGATCGTAGAGATACGAACACATCACGTGCGGCGTACCGTCGCGGGCCACCACGTTCAGGGTCTCTTCAAACTGCAACAGACGCGCGGCCAGCTGAGCTTCACGATCTTCGGTAATCGTAACGGCAGCATTGATGATGGCGCTTTCTTCCAGCTCCGCTTTACGGAACACGGACAGCACGCGGGTATAGGCATACTGCATATAAGGCGCGGTGTTGCCCTCAAACGCGAGCATATTGTCCCAGTCAAACACGTAATCGGTGGTACGGTTTTTTGACAGGTCGGCGTATTTCACCGCACCGATACCCACGACGTTGGCCAGTTTTTCCAGCTCGTCGGCAGGCATGTCTGGGTTCTTCTCGGCGACCAGGCGACGCGCGCGCTCCAGCGCTTCATCCAGCAGGTCAGCCAGTTTCACGGTACCACCCGCGCGGGTTTTGAACGGCTTACCGTCTTTACCCAGCATCATGCCGAACATGTGGTGTTCCAGCGGCACGGAGTCTGGCACGTAGCCGGCTTTGCGCACGATGGTCCAGGCCTGCATCAGGTGCTGGTGCTGACGGGAGTCTATGTAGTACAGCACGCGGTCGGCATGCAGCGTTTCATAACGATATTTCGCACAGGCGATATCGGTGGTGGTGTACAGGTAGCCGCCATCCTTTTTCTGGATGATGACGCCCATAGGCTCACCTTCTTTATTCTTGTATTCGTCAAGGAAGACGACGGTTGCGCCTTCACTCTCAACGGCAAGACCTTTGGCTTTCAGGTCAGCGACGATCCCCGGCAGCATTGGGTTGTACAGGCTTTCACCCATCACATCGTCACGGGTCAGCGTCACGTTCAGACGGTCATAGGTCAGCTGGTTTTGCGTCATGGTGATGTCGACCAGCTGACGCCACATTTTGCGGAAGTATTCGTCACCGCCTTGCAGTTTCACCACATAGCTACGGGCGCGCTCGGCAAAGATTTCGTCTTCATCGTAATGCTTTTTCGCATCACGATAGAAACCTTCGAGGTCTGCCAGCGCCATTTCACCGGCGTTCTCCTGCTGCTGTTTCTCAAGCCAGGCAATCAGCATACCGAACTGGGTTCCCCAGTCACCGACGTGGTTGGCGCGGATAACCTTATGGCCCATCAACTCCAGGGTGCGTACCGCTGCATCACCGATGATGGTGGAACGCAGGTGGCCGACGTGCATTTCTTTGGCCACGTTTGGCGCAGAGTAATCGACCACCACAGTTTGCGGCGTAGGCTGTGCGATGCCCAGACGATCGCTTGCAAGCGCCTGAGAAATGTGTTCTGCCAGAAACGCGGGGTCAAGGAAGATGTTGATAAAACCAGGGCCGGCGATTTCGACTTTGCTGGCAATGCCATTGAGGTCGAGATGAGTCAGAACCTGCTCTGCCAGTTGTCGCGGCGCCATGCCCAGTTTCTTAGCAACAGCCATCATGCCATTGGCCTGATAGTCGCCGAACTGAACTTTTGCTGATTGACGGACCTGCGGTTCGCAATCGGCAGGGGCACCTGCCGCAATCATGGCCTGACTGACTTTTTCTGAGAGAAGAGCCTGAATATTCACCGGAATACCTTACGTTTTAGACGCCGTCACCTGTAGGGGCGGCGTCGGGTGTGGATAAATTAAGGCGGGAGTATACTGCATTTGCCGGATGCCGTCAGCATCAGGCCCGCGTGAAGCCGGGCGAAAAACGCCGCCTGAGCAGGGATTAATCGCCTGACCGCGCTATTGTTGGTTCATCGCCTCTAACTCAGGTAGATTAGCCTCTTTATGTCATAAGAGTAGGGCTAACATGGCAAACTGGCAGACAATTGAAGAACTGCAGGATATTACCGCAGATCTCCCGCGCTTTACCGACGCATTAACGGCATTTTCACACCGTCTGGGGCTGGATATTGCTCCGCTAAATGCCGACCATATTTCCCTGCGCTGCCACCAGAACACCACCGCCGAACGCTGGCGGCGCGGGCTTGAACAGTGTGGAGTGCTACTGTCCGAAAACATTATCAACGGTCGTCCGATCTGTTTGTTCAAACTTCAGGAGCCGGTGCAGGTGGCACATTGGCAGTTTACGGTGGTTGAACTGCCGTGGCCGGGTGAAAAACGTTACCCGCACGAGGGATGGGAACATATTGAAATCGTCCTGCCGGGCGAGCCGGAAACGCTCAACGCGCGCGCCCTCGCGTTGTTGTCTGATGACGGTTTGAGTCTGCCGGGTATTTCGGTAAAAACCAGTTCACCAAAGGGTGAACGCGAGCGGCTGCCGAATCCCACAATGGCGGTGACCGACGGTAAAATTACGCTGAAATTCCATCCGTGGACAATTGAAGAAATCATTGCCAGCGAGCAGGTAGTGTAACAATGTGAAGTCACGCGGAGTCTGGATTCAGGAACGGTGGCATGATTTGTCGCGGGATTAAACGGAGAGAAATATGGCATTGCTTGAAGTCTGCTGTTATAGCACGGAATGCGCGGTAATCGCGCAGCAAAACGGGGCTGACCGCATTGAACTGTGCGCAGCACCGCTGGAGGGAGGGCTAACGCCATCGTACGGTGTGCTCAGAGCAACGCGTCAGCGGGTATCCATTCCCGTTCATCCGATTATCCGCCCGCGCGGCGGTGATTTTTGTTACACCGACGGTGAATTTGCCGCCATGCTGGAAGATGTTCGCCAGGTTCGTTCGCTGGGCTATCCCGGTCTGGTTATTGGGGTGTTAGATCCCGAAGGGCAGGTAGATATGTCGCGGATGCGGCAGGTAATGGTCGCCGCCGGGCCGCTGGCTGTCACTTTTCACCGCGCCTTTGATATGTGCACCGATCCGCTGCAAGCATTTGAACAGCTTGCAGAATTAGGTGTGGCAAGGGTGCTGACATCCGGTCAACAACCGACGGCAGAAAAAGGTATTTTATTAATTCGGGAACTTATTGAACGAGGCAATACTCCAATCATCATGGCGGGTGCAGGGGTCAGAGCGAGCAATGTCTCTTTGTTCCTTAATGCTGACGTCAAAGAAGTCCACAGTTCAGCCGGGCAATGGGTGCCCTCGGAAATGCGTTATCGCAACCCCGGACTTTCAATGTCAACGGATCCTGACGCTGATGAGTATTCGCGTTATGCGGTTGACGGTGCGGCGGTAGCCGCCATGAAAGAAATCATTGAGTCCCATGTGTAGCTAAAAGTTTTTACCGCGTGTCATATTCGCCCAATATGATGCTTGCTTGTACCAGGCCCCTGCCCATTAAACAGGGGCCTTTTTTTGTCCGTCATATTTCAACCTGCCATTGGCTCCTGAGGAGCCCCGGCGTCGCTTTGCTCGGCCGGGCTACATTTGGGCACATTTGTAGATACTGTGGGCATTGACAACATGTAGGCCTGATAAGCTACGCGCCATCAGGCATAACCGCGCACATTGCCGGATGGCGGCTATGCCTTATCCGGCCTACATCAATCGGTAGCCCGGCCGAGCGCAGCGACGCCGGGAAGGCACAGCCGTTACGGTTTACGCGCTACAAGCACCGCGCGCAGCGGGGCAGGATAGCCTTCAATAGTTTTGCTCGGATCGTTCGGGTCGAGGAAATCAGCCAGCGACTCGGTAATCATCCACTCGGTACGGCGCTGTTCTTCGGTCGAGGTGACGTTCATATCCACGATGCGCACGTCGACAAAGCCGCACTTCTCAAGCCAGTTTTTCAACGCTAGCGCGGACGGAATAAAGTAGACATTCCGCATTTGCGCGTAGCGGTCGCCAGGCACCAGCACCGTGTTCTCATCGCCTTCCACGACCAGCGTTTCCAGCACCAGTTCGCCGTCATTGACTAACTGATCCTTCAACTGCCAGAGATGCTCAAGCGGCGAGCGGCGGTGGTAGAGCACGCCCATCGAAAAGACGGTATCAAACGCCTTGAGCGCGGGCAGTTGCTCAATACCTAACGGCAGCAGGTGCGCGCGCTGATCGTTACCTAGCAGCTTACGAACCGCTTCAAACTGGCACAAAAACAGCTGGGTAGGGTCGATACCCACCGCCAGATGTGCTCCTGCGCCAATCATCCGCCACATGTGATAGCCGCTACCGCAGCCCACGTCGAGAATGGTACGTCCGGTTAAATCGGAAAGGTGTGGCAGAACGCGTTCCCATTTCCAGTCGGAACGCCACTCGGTATCGATGTTCACGCCGTACAGTGAGAACGGCCCTTTGCGCCACGGCATCAGATGGCGCATCAATGTATCAATACGCTTAATCTGGCCTTCGCTCAGCGGCGTTTCGCTTTCGGCGGTGACGCTGTGCAACAGGTCTAGCTTCCACGGCTGAATCTCCGGTAGAAACTCTACCGCGTTTGACCACTGCTTAAACAGACCATGCTGATCGCGCTGCCAGGTGGCGATTTGCGCCGGGAGCGTTTCCAGCCAGTGGGAAAGGGGGCCTTTGGCGATTTGCTGATAAAAATTACCGAACTCGATCATGCGCCAGTCCCTTCCTTGAGCGCCACCAGGGAACCAAAGTTAAAACACTGGAACCACAGTTCGCTGTGTTCAAAACCCGCTTTGTGCAGACGGGCTTTATGCACCTCAACCGAATCGGTCAGCATCACGTTTTCCAGCATGCTACGCTTTTGGCTGATTTCCAGCTCGCTATAGCCGTTAGCACGCTTGAAATCGTGGTGCATGTTGAACAGCAACTCCCCGACGGTAGCATCTTCAAAGCTGAATTTTTCTGACAGCACCAACGCGCCGCCTGGATTCAGGCCCTGGTAGATTTTATTGAGCAATGCCTGACGTTCTGCGGGCTCAAGGAACTGCACCGTAAAGTTCAGCACCACCATCGAGGCATTTTTGATCTCAATGTCACGAATATCCCCTTCAATCACATCAACCGGCGTCGGTGCCTTATAAGCATCAATATGACGGCGGCAGCGTTCGATCATCGCAGGAGAGTTATCTACGGCGATAATACGGCAATCATTGTGGGCAATATTACGACGAATAGAGAGCGTGGCCGCGCCAAGCGAGCAGCCCAGGTCATAAACCTGTGTTCCCGGCTGAACAAAACGTTCAGCCAGCATGCCAATCATGGAGATAATGTTGGAGTAGCCCGGCACGGATCGCTGGATCATATCCGGGAAGACTTCGGCTACCCGTTCGTCGAAAGTCCAGTCGCCGAGGCGGGCAATCGGTGCAGAAAAAAGCGTGTCGCGGTCAGACATAAGGTGAAATCCGGAAAAATAAAAACGGCGTATTGTGCGCTAACGCAGCGAGAAAACCAACTCCCACGGCACATACCACAGATTGGCTAGCACCATTAGCAACAATGAAATGTATGTTGCACTCATGCCAGAACGCCGCCAGCGGAACAGACGATGATGAAAACCGTAGTAGTGCATCAAGCGTCCCGCAATCAGTAGCAGCCCGCAGAGGTGAACCATCCAGGTTTCGGCACCGTTCATTTCCATAAACAGCAGCAAAATGACGCCAATAGGAATGTATTCCACCGCATTACCATGAATACGGATGGCGCTTTGCAATTCACTGAACCCTCCGTCGCCGTAGGCAACGCGGTACGACATTCGCAAACGAACGACATCGAAGGAAAACTTTATCAGCAACAATGCCGCAAGCACGGCATACAACGCGCTAACCATACAAACTCCCTTTATGTTGGCAGATGGCACCCATCATCATAGGTATGAATGTCAGAAAAGAGAAGATTGTTGTGGAATTGAAGGGGCCGAACCCAACTCAGGCAGCGCAGTTTGTAGCGCCTGCCACAGGGAATGCACCAGTTCCGGTGCGTGGGCAATGTCCGGGGTATGTAAAAATAAGAAGGGCGTAGTGGTTTTTTGCCATTCCGGCAGTTTTTCAAGCCACGGGGCGAACATCGCCTGATTTTGCGCCATGTTATCGCTGCCGATAAAGCGCACCATCGGTTGTCCGGCTGTGACAATCGCATGGACCGGCACTTTCGGTTTTTTACGCTGCGCCTCAATGACCGCCTCGTTGTGCGCAATAGCAGCATGAACCGGGCGGCTATCTAATATCACCCGGTTGACGCCGCGCTCATGCAGCCCGCGATTAAGCGCCCGCTCATCCTCTCCTTTAGCGAAAAAGAGCGGATGACGCACTTCAACGCCGTAATGAAACGCCTTCGGTAAGCCATCAAGAAATGACCATAGCGCCGGAAGATCGGCAGGGCTAAAGGCGGCGGGGAGCTGTAGCCAGTACTGACCAATGCGCGCGTCAAGCGGCGACATCCGTTGGAAAAATTCAAGCGTAAGCGCCTCGCACTGGCGCAGCGCCGCCTGATGTGAAATGGTGGACGGAAATTTAAAACAAAAGCGGAAGTTATCGTCGGTTTGCGCCAGCCAGCGGGAGACAATTTCTGCTTTTGGCAGCGCGTACAACGTCGTATTGCCCTCCACGCAGTTAAAGTGGCGGGCATAGTCTTCAAGGCCAGCGATCCCCAATCGCGCCCATTTGGGGTGCGACCATTGGGGAAGACCAAGATAAATCATAATGCGGCGAGGATCTCTTCGCTGCTGCGAACGCGGGCGATGCGTGGGAAAATATGCGTCATGCTGCCCTGATGTTGTTCGGTTGAAGCGGCGCTACAGGCGTCTTCGGCAATAATCAGGTTGAAGCCCAGCTCCCAGGCATTACGCGCGGTAGATTCCACGCCAATATTGGTTGAAATACCGCACAGGATTATCGTCTCGATACCGCGGCGGCGCAGCTGCATTTCAAGGGAGGTGCCGTAAAAAGCCCCCCACTGGCGTTTGGTGACTTCAATATCGCAATCTTGTTTCCCCAACGCGGCGGGATAGGTCCACCAGTTATCCGGCAGCGCTTTCGCAGGAGCCTGCATATCAACCGGCTGCTTCAACGCTTCGGCAAAATCCGCCGACCAGCCAACGCGCACCATTACCACCGGTACGGATGCCGCGCGGCATTTATCCGCCAGGCGTGCAGCGCGTGCTACTACATCGGTGGCAGAATGGGGGCCACCGGCAAACGGCAGAATACCTTCTTGCAGGTCAATCACCACCAGGGCGGTTTTGTTTGCGTCAAAAGTGAGCATGGTTTTTCCTCTCTAAACGGGCAGTTGGAGCATACCTTACAATCGTCGCCAGGTGATTGAATGGATAAATATTGTTAATTTTTGTGAGCGTAAGCAATAAGCGTTCAGCAAACAGGCGTATAAACCGCACTGGGCTTATCGTGGGCGAGAATTTCCAGTATAATAGCCCCCTTTTTTCCAATAGTGACATTCAGCTAAAGCTGCGACAGTTAAGCCTGCACGGCAGGCGACATTCCGCCGACGGCTAAGTTAAGGGATATCTCATGCGTACAGAATATTGCGGACAGCTTCGACAGTCCCACGTTGGGCAGCAGGTGACTCTGTGTGGTTGGGTCAACCGTCGTCGTGATCTCGGCAGCCTCATTTTTATCGACATGCGCGACCGTGAAGGCATCGTTCAGGTATTCTTCGATCCAGATCGTGCGGATGCATTGAAGTTAGCGTCTGAACTGCGTAACGAGTTCTGCATTCAGGTGACCGGTGTCGTGCGTGCGCGCGATGAAAAAAACGTCAACAACGATATGGCGACCGGGGCAATTGAAGTGCTGGCCTCTGACCTGACGATCATCAACCGTTCAGAAGCGCTGCCGCTGGACTCCAATCACGTCAATACCGAAGAAGCACGTCTGAAGTACCGCTACCTCGACCTGCGTCGCCCGGAAATGGCTCAGCGCCTGAAAACCCGCGCTAAAATCACCAGCTTCGTGCGCCGCTTCATGGACGATCACGGTTTCCTCGATATCGAAACTCCGATGCTGACCAAAGCAACGCCGGAAGGTGCGCGCGACTACCTCGTCCCGTCTCGCGTACATAAAGGTAAGTTCTACGCGCTGCCGCAGTCTCCACAGCTGTTCAAACAGCTGCTGATGATGTCCGGTTTTGACCGTTACTATCAGATCGTTAAATGCTTCCGTGATGAAGACCTGCGCGCTGACCGTCAGCCAGAATTTACCCAGATCGACGTGGAAACTTCCTTCATGACCGCACCGCAGGTGCGTGAAGTGATGGAAGCGCTGGTTCGTCAGATGTGGCAGGACATTAAAGGCGTGGATCTGGGTGAATTCCCTGTCATGACCTTTGCAGAAGCCGAGCGCCGTTACGGTTCCGATAAACCGGATCTGCGTAACCCGATGGAGCTGGTGGACGTGGCTGACTTGCTGAAGTCCGTCGAGTTTGCGGTATTCTCTGGCCCGGCTAACGATCCTAAAGGCCGTGTGGCGGCCCTGCGCGTACCGGGCGGTGCTGCGCTGACCCGTAAACTTATCGACGAATACGGCAACTTTGTGAAGATCTACGGCGCGAAAGGCCTGGCTTACATCAAAGTGACCGAACGCGCGAAAGGCATCGAAGGCATCAACAGCCCGGTCGCTAAATTCCTCACCGCTGAGATTATCGAAGCGATTCTTGAGCGCACCGGCGCACAGGATGGCGACATGATCTTCTTCGGCGCTGACAACAAGAAAGTGGTTGCTGATGCGCTGGGCGCATTGCGTCTGAAGCTGGGTAAAGATCTGAACCTGACTGACGAAAACATGTGGGCGCCGCTGTGGGTTATCGACTTCCCAATGTTTGAAGACGACGGTGAAGGCGGCCTGACCGCAATGCACCACCCGTTCACCTCGCCAAAAGACATGACCGCCGACGAACTGAAAGCTGCGCCGGAAGATGCGGTAGCGAACGCCTACGATATGGTTATTAACGGCTATGAAGTGGGCGGCGGTTCGGTACGTATTCACCGTGGCGAAATGCAGCAGACCGTGTTTGGTATCCTGGGCATCACCGAACAGGAACAGCGCGAGAAGTTTGGCTTCCTGCTGGACGCACTGAAATACGGTACGCCTCCACACGCAGGTCTGGCTTTCGGTCTTGACCGTCTGACCATGCTGCTGACCGGCACCGATAACATTCGTGATGTTATCGCCTTCCCGAAAACCACCGCCGCGGCGTGCCTGATGACCGAAGCGCCAAGCTTTGCGAATCCGGCCTCTTTAGGTGAGTTGGGTATTCAGGTTGTGGCGAAAGAGTCAAAAGAATCGGCGGAGAACAAGTAACATGCCATTCAAGCGGCCCGTTTCTATTCTGGTTGTCATTTACGCCCAGGACAGTAAGCGGGTGCTGATGTTACAGCGACGCGATGACCCTGATTTCTGGCAGTCGGTTACCGGCAGCCTGGAGGAGGGGGAAACCGCGTCGCAAGCCGCCCTGCGTGAAGTAAATGAAGAGGTCACCATTGATGTTGTTTCTGAGCAACTGACCTTGATGGACTGTCAGCGCACGGTGGAGTTTGAAATTTTTCAACATTTACGTCATCGCTATGCCCCTGGCATTGAGCGCAACACAGAATCCTGGTTCTGCCTTGCGCTTCCCCATGAACGGGAGATCGTGTTCACTGAACATCTGACCTACCAATGGCTTGACGCACCCGCTGCGGCGGCGCTCACCAAGTCGTGGAGCAATCGGCAGGCGATTGAAGAATTTGTAATTAACGCGGCCTGAAAGGGCATCGCTTTTTTGGAGACATTTTTATGGCAGGTCATAGTAAATGGGCCAACACCAGACATCGTAAAGCGGCGCAGGATTCCAAGCGTGGCAAGATCTTCACCAAAATCATTCGTGAGCTGGTGACCGCGGCTAAACTCGGCGGCGGCGACCCGGATGCGAACCCACGTTTGCGTGCGGCTATCGATAAAGCACTGTCTAACAACATGACGCGTGACACCTTAAACCGTGCTATCGCGCGCGGTGTGGGTGGTGATGAAGACACGAACATGGAAACCATCATTTATGAAGGTTACGGTCCTGGCGGCACGGCTGTCATGATCGAATGTCTGTCCGATAACCGTAACCGTACCGTTGCCGATGTTCGCCACGCTTTCACCAAGACCGGTGGCAACCTGGGCACCGATGGTTCCGTAGCCTACCTGTTTAGCAAAAAAGGGGTCATTTCCTTTGAGCAGGGCGATGAAGACACCATCATGGAAGCGGCGCTGGAAGCCGGTGCTGAAGATGTTGTGACCTTCGACGATGGCGCGATTGACGTCTACACCGCATGGGAAGATATGGGCAAAGTGCGTGATGCCCTGGAAGCGGCAGGTCTGAAAGCCGATGCGGCTGAAGTATCGATGATCCCATCGACTAAAGCGGAAATGGATGCTGAAACGGCACCTAAGCTGATGCGCCTTATCGACATGCTGGAAGACTGTGACGACGTTCAGGAAGTCTACCACAACGGCGAAATCTCCGATGAAGTTGCAGCGACCTTAGAATGATGTGGCTGTGCCGTAACCTGCCAGGAGAGGCGTGATGTCTATTATTCTCGGCATTGACCCGGGGTCGCGCATCACCGGTTATGGCGTAATCCGTCAGGTTGGCCGCCAGCTAACCTACCTCGGCAGCGGATGTATTCGCACCAAGGTTGACGATCTTCCGTCGCGCCTGAAATTAATTTATGCGGGCGTGACGGAAATCATTACCCAGTTCCAGCCTGACTTTTTCGCCATTGAGCAGGTCTTTATGGCAAAAAATGCCGACTCGGCGCTCAAATTGGGCCAGGCGCGCGGCGTCGCGATTGTTGCTGCCACCAACCAGGATCTGCCGGTTTTTGAATACGCCGCCCGTCAGGTTAAACAGACCGTGGTTGGGATCGGTAGCGCAGAAAAAAGTCAGGTGCAGCATATGGTACGCACGCTTTTAAAGCTGCCCGCCAACCCACAGGCGGATGCCGCGGATGCGCTGGCGATTGCCATCACCCACTGCCACGTTAGCCAGAACGCCATGCAAATGAGCGAATCCCGGCTGAATTTAGCGCGTGGGCGGCTGCGATAATCACCAATCAGACTGGATATCTATCCAGTCTTTTTTTATGATAGCACATTACCGTTTTAGCCCTTAACGCAGGAGCGTCATGTGATAGGCAGACTCAGAGGCATTATTCTCGAAAAACAACCCCCGCTGGTTCTTCTGGAGACGGGCGGCGTCGGCTATGAAGTGCATATGCCCATGACCTGTTTTTACGAGCTGCCGGAAGCTGGGCAGGAAGCGATTATCTTCACTCACTTCGTGGTGCGCGAAGATGCGCAGCTGCTTTACGGCTTCAATAACAAGCAGGAACGAACCCTGTTTAAAGAGCTGATTAAAACGAACGGCGTGGGGCCAAAGTTAGCGTTGGCAATTCTGTCCGGCATGTCGGCGCAGCAGTTCGTCAACGCGGTCGAGCGCGAAGAGCTTGGTGCGCTGGTGAAATTGCCCGGTATCGGCAAGAAAACCGCTGAGCGTCTGATTGTCGAGATGAAAGACCGCTTTAAAGGCCTGCATGGTGACCTGTTCACTCCGGCGGCCGATCTGGTACTGACTTCTCCGGTAGGGCCAACGGATGATGACGCGGAACAAGAAGCGGTTGCTGCGCTGGTGGCGCTGGGCTATAAACCTCAGGAAGCCAGCCGAATGGTGAGCAAAATTGCTCGCCCTGACGCCAGCAGCGAAACATTGATCCGCGAAGCGCTCCGCGCGGCGCTATGAGGTAAAGGATGATTGAAGCAGACCGCCTGATCGCATCAGGCAGTACCATGGCGGAAGAGGTGGCTGACCGTGCCATCCGTCCTAAATTACTGGATGAGTATATTGGTCAGCCGCAGGTACGCTCGCAGATGGAGATCTTTATTCAGGCGGCCAAAATGCGCGGTGATGCGCTTGACCACCTGTTGATCTTTGGCCCACCAGGGCTTGGAAAGACGACGCTGGCGAATATTGTGGCTAACGAAATGGGCGTCAATTTACGCACCACGTCTGGCCCTGTGCTTGAGAAAGCTGGCGATCTGGCGGCCATGCTGACCAATCTCGAACCTCATGATGTTCTGTTTATCGATGAAATTCACCGCTTGTCTCCGGTGGTGGAGGAAGTGCTCTATCCGGCGATGGAAGACTACCAGCTCGATATTATGATCGGCGAAGGCCCGGCGGCGCGTTCCATTAAAATCGATTTACCACCATTTACGTTGATTGGCGCGACCACCCGAGCCGGTTCTTTAACGTCGCCGCTACGCGACCGTTTTGGCATTGTTCAGCGTCTGGAGTTCTATCAGGTTCCCGACCTCCAGCATATCGTTGGGCGCAGCGCGCGCTTTATGGGGCTGGAGATGAGTGAAGACGGGGCGCTGGAAGTGGCCCGCCGTGCACGTGGTACGCCGCGTATTGCTAACCGACTGCTGCGTCGCGTGCGTGACTACGCGGAAGTGAAACATGACGGTACGATTTCATCGGATATCGCTTCACAAGCGCTGGATATGCTAAACGTTGATGCACAAGGCTTCGACTATATGGACCGTAAGCTGCTGCTCGCGGTCATTGATAAATTCTTCGGTGGCCCGGTTGGCCTGGATAACCTTGCGGCGGCCATCGGGGAGGAGCGTGAAACGATTGAAGACGTGCTGGAGCCGTATCTGATTCAGCAGGGGTTCTTACAGCGAACGCCGCGGGGACGTATTGCGACATCACGCGCGTGGACTCACTTCGGTATTACGCCGCCGGAAATGCCGTAACGACCAGCAGGCGGGATATTCTATTCCGCCTGCCACGCTGACCGATTATTTATCTCATCAGATTTATCATCCATATCATTTTAAATACCTCGCTCATTAGTGATGAATTTATAGCGAAATACCCATGCTATAAATCAATTTCACCAACTTATGAGGAGTAACAAAATGAAATTTATGAAAGTTCTATCTCTTGCCGTCCTGACTATAGCCGCGATGTCTGGCGTAGCGAATGCCGCTATTTCTGGAACCCAGACATGGAAAATGGTTAATGATCAACTGCAAAATACCAGCAACGGACAAACGTTATGTGTGACCGGCGTAGCTTTCCAGCAGGCAACGATGGAAGTCTGTGGTTCTAATCCAGGCACGCAGAATATCCGTCAGGTCACTTTCGCTATCAATGGCGCACTGCGACTGGACGCACATCCTGATTATGCTTACGCGCCATTAGACGGTAAAGTTTATATCCGCGACTATAATCCCGTTGCAAGTAACTGGGACCATGTTAACGGACAGATGAAAAAACTTGATAGCGATGGTGTTCTGAAGTGTCTTGATATTGAAGGTGGTAAAAACGTTCAGGGCGCCAAATTGCATTTAGCAACTTGTACCCAGTAATAAAATAAGCACCGATTAATTCATCGGTGCTTATTTATTTCGCGAATCTTAAATCACCTCCATTGGAGGTGAACATGGTTTAGTTATGCGTTCGGTTGTTTTTTCATCATGCTAAAAATAAACAACAGGGCAGCACACAGCACCACCGACGGACCCGCAGGCGTGTCATAAAACGCTGAGAAGGTTAACCCACCGGTGACGGCAATCATTCCAATACCCACGGCGACGCCCGCCATCTGCTCCGGGGTACGGGCGAAACGACGCGCCGTGGCCGCCGGGATAATCAGCAGCGACGTAATAATCAGCGCGCCGACAAACTTCATCGCCACGCCAATGGTCAGCGCGGTCACCAGCATCAGCAGCAGCTTCACCCGCTGCAGTTTCACGCCGTCGACAAAGGCCAGATCCGGGCTGATGGTCATTGACAGTAAATTACGCCACTGCCAGAACAGAATCGCCACCACCACCACCACGCCCAGCGCAATGGAGATAAGATCCTGCGGTGTGACGGCCAGTAGATCGCCGAACAGATAAGCCATCAAATCGACGCGAATATTCGACATCAGGCTGACAACCACCAGGCCCAGCGACAACGCGCTGTGCGCCATAATGCCCAAAAGGGTGTCAATCGCGAGGTGAGGGCGTTTTTCCAGCCACACCAGACCGGCGGCGAGCAGCAGCGTGACCGCGATAACCGCATAGAATGGATTCACATCCAGCAGCAGGCCAAAGGCCACGCCGAGCAGTGAAGCATGAGCCAACGTGTCGCCGAAATAGGACATCCGGCGCCAGACCACAAACGAGCCCAGCGGGCCAGCAGCACACGCCAGCATCATTCCGGCAAGCCAGCCGGGAAGTAAAATTTCAATCATGACTGCCCATTTCCCCGACGTAAAACAATACGGCCCTGTAAATCATGGCGATGGTTATGCTGATGGCGATAAATCCCCAGCTGCTCAGCGCCGCGGGGGCCAAACATGGAGATAAATTCAGGATGCATCGACACCACGTCCGGCGTGCCGGAGCAGCAGATATGATGGTTAAGACACAGTACGTCGTCGGTTTTGGCCATCACCAGATGTAAATCGTGCGAGACCATCAGGACGGCGCAGTTCAGCTCCTGGCGGAGCTGGTTTATTAAATCGTAAAGTGCGACCTGACCGTTAACGTCGACCCCTTGAGTGGGTTCATCCAGTACCAGAAGTTGCGGCTTATTCAACAATGCCCGAGCCAGCAGGACGCGCTGGTTTTCGCCACCGGAGAGCTTCTGCATGGGCGCATCTTGCAAATGTCCGGCCTGAACGCGCTTGAGGGCAGGGAGGATATCTTCTTTGCGCGTTGCGGGATGCAGGCGTAAAAAGCGCTTGACGGTCAGCGGCAATGTCGCGTCGAGGTGTAACTTTTGCGGTACATAGCCAATTCGGAGATGTTTGTCACGCGTGACAACGCCTTCACTGGGTGCTACAAGCCCCAACACCACGCGCACCAGGGTTGATTTACCCGCGCCATTAGGGCCCAGCAGCGTCAGAATGCGGCCAGGCTTGAGATTCAGTGAGATATCAGAGAGCACACGGCGCTGGCCGAAGCTCACAGACACGTTTTCCAGCGATACAAGATTTGTCATAGCAATTAGGGGTTGCACAAGATAGTGAATGTTATAATATCACATATCTATTATTCATTTCGATTATCAGACGCATAATGTTACAGAAAAATACGCTTCTTTTCGCAGCTTTATCCGCTGCACTTTGGGGAACGGCAGCACAGAGTGCTGAGGCCGCCGTCGTCACGTCACTTAAACCACTCGGATTCATTGCTTCTGCGATTGCAGATGGGGTAACACAGACGCAAGTTTTACTGCCTGACGGCGCTTCAGAACATGATTATTCTTTACGTCCATCCGATGCAAAACGCTTACAGAACGCGGACTTAGTGGTCTGGATTGGTCCAGAAATGGAAGCGTTTATGGACAAGTCAACGCAAAGCATACCGGATAATAAAAAAGTCACCATTGCCCAGCTTGAAGGGGTGAAACCGTTGCTCATGAAAGGCGCGGATGATGATGATGACGATCATGACCACGACGGTGGACACGACCATGGTAATAGTGAAAAAGGTGACGCACATCACCATCACGGCGACTACAACATGCATCTGTGGCTTTCGCCAGAGATAGCGCGGCTGTCGGCGGTTGCAATCCATAACAAATTAGTGGAACTTATGCCCCAGAGTCGAGCCCGACTTGACGCCAACCTGAAGGATTTTGAGGCCAATCTGGCCGCGACCGACAAGCAGGTGGCGAGCGAGCTGGCACCGGTAAAAGGGAAGGGGTATTTCGTTTTTCATGATGCCTATGGCTACTATGAAAAACACTACGGTTTGACGCCGCTTGGGCACTTCACCGTCAACCCTGAAATCCAACCTGGTGCGCAGCGTTTACATCAAATAAGAACACAGTTGGTTGAGCAAAAAGCAACCTGCGTTTTTGCTGAGCCACAATTCAGGCCCGCTGTCGTTGAATCTGTCGCGCGGGGAACCTCTGTTCGCATGGGAACATTGGATCCTCTTGGCACAAACATACAGCTGAGTAAAGAAAGCTATCCGGCGTTTCTGACTCAACTGGCGACCCAGTATGCGAGCTGCCTGAAAGGAGATAAGTAAGGAAGTGAATACGTGCAGCAGATAGCCCGCTCTGTCGCCCTGGCATTTAACAATTTGCCTAGACCCCACCGCGTTATGCTGGGGTCCCTCACCGTTCTCACATTAGCCGTCGCTGTCTGGCGGCCTTATGTATACCATCCAACCTCTTCACCGGTCACGCGTACGATCGAACTGGAGAAAAAAGAGATCCGTTCGCTGCTGCCAGAAGCCAGCGAACCGATTGACCAGGCCGCTCAGGAAGACGAAGCAATTCCTCAAGATGAGCTGGACGATAAAGCCGACAACGAAACGGGCGTGCATGAATATGTGGTATCCACGGGCGATACCCTCAGCAGCGTTCTGAATCAGTACGGTATTGATATGGGTAATATCAGCCAGCTCGCCGCGGCGGATAAAGACCTGCGAAACATGAAGGTAGGGCAACAGCTCTCCTGGACGTTAAATGATGATGGCGATCTCCAGCGTTTGACCTGGGAGATGTCCCGCCGCGAAACCCGCACCTACGACCGCGTTGCAAACGGCTTTAAGATGAGCAGTGAGATGCAGCAGGGCGAGTGGGTGAATAACCTTGTCAAAGGCACCGTGGGCGGCAGCTTTGTCTCCAGCGCGGTGAATGCCGGTTTGACCAGCGTTGAAGCCAGTGCGGTCATCAAAGCAATGCAGTGGCAAATGGACTTCCGTAAGCTTAAAAAGGGCGACCAATTCTCGGTGCTGATGTCGCGTGAAATGCTCGATGGCAAACGCGAGCAGAGCCAGTTACTGGGCGTGCGTTTACGCTCCGGTGGTAAAGACTATTATGCGATCCGCGCTGAAGATGGCAAATTCTATGACCGTAACGGTACGGGGCTGGCGAAGGGCTTCCTGCGCTTCCCGACCGCGCGTCAGTTCCGCGTATCATCCAACTTTAACCCGCGCCGTCTGAATCCGGTGACCGGTCGCGTTGCGCCGCACCGTGGCGTCGATTTTGCTATGCCGCAGGGTACGCCAGTGCTGGCGGTGGGCGATGGTGAAGTGGTGGTGGCAAAACGCAGCGGTGCCGCGGGCTACTACGTCGCGTTGCGACACGGTCGCACCTATACCACGCGTTACATGCACTTACGCAAACTGTTGGTGAAACCGGGCCAGAAGGTGAAACGTGGCGATCGTATTGCGCTGTCCGGTAATACCGGTCGCTCAACCGGCCCACATCTGCACTATGAAGTATGGCTGAACCAGCAGGCCGTCAACCCGCTGACCGCGAAACTGCCGCGTACTGAAGGGTTAACCGGTTCCGACCGTACCGATTACCTGGCGCAGGTAAAACAGGTATTGCCGCAACTGCGTTTCGATTAATTTCGTCTAAGAAGTATGCGTTCAGAGCCGGTGCTTTAGCAGTACCGGCTTTTTCTTTTGTGCGAAACTCCCGGCCTCGCTACACTATCTGCTTATTCACACTGCCCCGATGACTCAACCAGGAACAGGCATGGAAACGAAAAAAAATAACAGTGAATACATTCCCGAATTTGAGAAATCATTCCGCCACCCACAATACTGGGGCGCCTGGATTGGTGTGCTGGCCTTTGCTGGAATCGCTTACATTTCGGCTAAAATTCGCGATCCCCTTTTGGGCAAACTCGGTCGTCTGGCGGGAAGATTGGGCAAGAGCGCGCGTCGCCGGGCCCAGATAAATTTACTCTACTGCTTCCCGGATAAGAGTGAAGCCGAGCGTGAAGCGATTATTGATGAGATGTTCGCCACCGCACCGCAGGCGATGGTCATGATGGCTGAACTGGCGCTCAAAGGGCCGAAAAAGATCGCCGATCGTGTCGATTGGCAGGGCCAGGAAATCATTGATGAAATGCGCCGCAATGGCGAAAACGTCATCTTCCTGGTGCCGCACGGTTGGGGCGTTGATATCCCGGCAATGCTTATGGCTTCACAGGGCCAGAAGATGGCGGCGATGTTCCACAATCAGGGTAACAAAGTCTTCGATTATGCGTGGAATACCGTACGCCGCCGTTTTGGTGGGCGTCTCCATGCGCGTAATGATGGTATCAAACCATTTATTCAGTCGGTGCGTCAGGGCTACTGGGGTTATTATCTGCCCGATCAGGACCACGGTGCGGAACACAGTGAGTTCGTTGATTTCTTCGCCACCTACAAAGCAACGCTGCCCGCCATTGGTCGTTTGATGAAAGTGTGCCGCGCGCGCGTGGTGCCGCTATTCCCGGTTTATAACGGCGAAACTCATCGCTTAACGATTTTGGTGCGCCCGCCAATGGACGATCTGCTGGAAGCGGACGACCATACCATTGCGCGCCGTATGAATGAGGAAGTGGAAATCTTTGTCGGCCCCCATGCTGAACAGTACACCTGGATCTTAAAGCTTTTAAAAACGCGTAAACCGGGTGAAGTGGAGCCTTACAGACGTAAAGAGCTGTATCCGAAGAAAAAGAAATAGTCCGGTAGCCCAGCCGAGCGAATGCGACGCCGGGAATAGTGGATGTAGGCCGGATAAGGCAACGCCGCCATCCGGCAATGTGCGCGGTAATGCCTGATGGCGGCGTTGCCTTATCAGGCCTACAAAAGAAGCGGTATCCCAAATGTAAAAAGCCCAGTCCTGAGGACTGGGCTTTTTTGTATCACGAGAGGGACTTACTCGACGGTCAGGATACGCGTGGTGTTGGTTGAGCCCACGGTGCTCATCACGTCACCCTGAGTGACAATAACCAGGTCACCGGACATCAGATAACCTTTGTCGCGCAGCAGATTAACCGCATCGTGTGCGGCGGCTACGCCATCGCAGGCGCTATCAAAGAACACCGGCGTCACGCCGCGATACAGCGCCGTCAGATTGAGCGTGCGCTCGTGACGGGACATCGCAAAGATTGGCAGGCCAGAGGTGATACGTGAAGTCATCAGCGCGGTACGGCCGGATTCGGTCATCGTGATGATGGCGGTAACGCCTTTCAGATGGTTTGCCGCGTACATCGCAGACATGGCGATGGCTTCTTCAACGTTGTCGAACTGCACGTCCAGACGGTGTTTGGAGACGTTAATGCTTGGGATTTTCTCAGCACCCAGACACACGCGCGCCATCGCGGCTACGGTTTCAGAAGGATACTGACCGGCCGCAGTTTCAGCTGACAGCATCACGGCATCGGTACCGTCCAGCACGGCGTTCGCCACGTCCATGACTTCGGCACGCGTTGGCATTGGGTTTGTGATCATCGACTCCATCATCTGAGTCGCGGTAATCACCGAGCGATTGAGCTGACGGGCGCGACGAATCAGCGCTTTCTGGATACCTACCAGTTCCGGGTCGCCAATTTCAACGCCGAGATCGCCACGAGCGACCATCACCACATCAGAGGCCAGGATGATGTCATCCATCGCATCCTGACTGCAAACCGCTTCCGCGCGCTCAACTTTTGCCACAATTTTGGCATCGCAGCCTGCTTCACGTGCCAGACGGCGCGCGTAGTTCAGGTCTTCACCGCAGCGTGGGAAGGAAACCGCCAGATAATCCACGCCAATTTTTGCGGCAGTATGGATGTCGGCTTTGTCTTTTTCGGTCAGAGCTTCAGCAGACAGACCGCCGCCTAATTTGTTGATGCCTTTGTTGTTGGACAGTGGGCCGCCGACCGTCACTTCGGTGAAGACCTTCATGCCCTGAATTTCAAGCACTTTTAGCTGCACGCGGCCGTCGTCAAGCAGCAGGATATCACCCGGAACGACGTCAGCGGGGAGACCTTTGTAGTCGATACCGACTTTCTCTTTGTCGCCTTCACCTTTACCCAGGTTGGCATCAAGCAGGAATTTGTCGCCGATATTGAGGAAAACCTTGCCTTCTTTGAAGGTCGATACGCGAATTTTTGGGCCCTGTAGGTCACCGAGAATGGCAACGTGGCGCCCCAGTTTGGCCGCAATTTCACGGACTTTGTCTGCGCGAAGCTGATGATCTTCTGCTGTACCGTGAGAAAAGTTCATACGCACGACGTTAGCACCGGCGGAAATCACCTTCTCAAGGTTATTGTCGCGGTCGGTTGCTGGGCCTAATGTGGTAACGATCTTGGTTCTGCGAAGCCTTCTGGACATGTAATACTCCGTTGACTAGTACAACTTTGGTGTTGCGTGAACAGGAATTCGGCAATGTCGCCAGCTTGGCGCTACCGAATGAGTTAATTAATGATGCCGTTATTATCGCTTTTAGTGGTTATCGCTGTGTGTTGAAAGCTCTTTATCAAACCGCGATTCTTTCAATGCTTCTTTGACTCGCTTCAAGTTATCCCTGAATTTTGCCCCCCGGCGCAGGGTAAAGCCCGTTGCCAGGACATCGATCACGGTGAGTTGCGCGAGCCTTGACACCATGGGCATGTAAATGTCGGTATCTTCAGGAACATCCAGGGTGATGGCGAGGGTCGCTTCGCGCGCCAGCGGCGTACCGGCAGAGGTGATGGCGATAACCATCGCATCGTTTTCGCGGGCAACCTGGGCTATCTCGACCAGACTTTTGGTGCGGCCGGTATGAGAAATTAACACCACGACGTCATCGTCGTTGCAATTCATACAGCTCATTCGTTGCAAAACAATGTCATCAGAGTAGATGACCGGAACGTTGAAGCGGAAAAACTTATTCATCGCATCGTGAGCGACCGCCGCCGACGATCCGAGCCCGAAAAAGGCAATCTTATTGGCCTGCGTCAGGAGATCGACCGCGCGATTGACTGCTGACATATCCAGCGATTGGCGCACGTGGGCGAGGCTTGCCATCGCTGATTCAAAAATCTTCGCCGTATACGCCTCGACGCTGTCATCTTCATCGACATTACGATTAACATACGGTGTGCCGTTAGCCAAACTTTGCGCGAGATGCAGTTTAAAATCGGGGAACCCGCGCGTTTCCATGCTCCGACAAAAGCGGTTGACGGTGGGTTCGCTGACCTCCGCTTCCAGGGCGAGTGCGGCAATGCTTGAATGGATCGCCTGGTCCGGGGCCGCAAGAATAACTTCCGCGACTTTTCGCTCGGATTTGCTAAGGTTTTCCAGTTGGGACTGAATTTTTTCCAGCATATTCATCGTAGCAAGGCGCTCATAGATTGAAACGATTCCATTAATGGGTGAAATCTTCGGGCGTTTTAGCAAGAATATACGCTCGAACCCGGTCGTAAAGTGAATAACAACGGCAAAAAATGTTGTTTTTTTTCATTACATGATCAGCGTCGTATTTTAACTGACGCCATTGAGGCGAAAGAACAAACAAAATTGGTGGAATGCCTAACGCTGTTGCCGCAACGGTTCCGATTTGTGCGATCGACGGGCGAGAAGGGCGTTAAAGGGTTTCGGCAATTTGGTAAACACAGTACAGTGCACCGTAAGAAAATTACAATGATATCCGTCGTTTTTCAGGAAAAGCTGATAGATGATGAATATGTAGCCTGGCACAGAACCAGGAACCTAAACTGAGGAGAATGACATGGCGGTAACGCAAACGGCGCAGGCATGCGATCTGGTCATTTTCGGCGCGAAGGGCGATTTGGCCCGCCGAAAACTGCTGCCTTCCCTGTATCAGCTTGAAAAAGCCGGGCAGATCAATCCGGACACCCGGATTATCGGGGTGGGTCGTGCAGACTGGGACAAAGCGGCGTACACCAAAGTTGTCCGCGAAGCGCTTGAAACTTTCATGAAGGAAAAAATTGATGAAAGTTTGTGGGACACCCTCAGCGCACGCCTTGATTTCTGCAATCTGGATGTGAACGACGCGCCAGCGTTCTCCCGTCTGGGTGAGATGCTCGATCAAAAAAATCGTACCACCATTAACTATTTCGCCATGCCGCCGAGCACCTTTGGCGCCATCTGCCGCGGTCTGGGTGAAGCCAAGCTGAATGCCAAACCTGCGCGCGTGGTGATGGAAAAACCGCTGGGGACTTCCCTTGAAACCTCTCGTGAAATTAACGACCAGGTTGGCGAGTATTTTGAAGAGTGCCAGGTTTACCGTATCGACCACTATCTGGGTAAAGAAACGGTACTGAATCTGCTGGCGCTGCGTTTTGCAAACTCCTTGTTTGTTAATAACTGGGATAACCGTACGATCGATCATGTGGAAATCACCGTTGCTGAAGAAGTGGGCATCGAAGGCCGTTGGGGTTACTTCGACCAGGCCGGTCAGATGCGCGACATGATCCAAAACCACCTGTTGCAGGTTCTGTGCATGATTGCCATGGCGCCTCCTTCAGATTTAAGCGCTGACAGCATTCGTGATGAGAAAGTCAAAGTTCTGAAGTCTTTGCGTCGCATTGACCATACCAACGTGCGTGAAAAAACCGTCCGTGGACAGTACACCGCCGGTTTTGCGCAGGGTCAGAAGGTGCCGGGCTACCTTGAAGAAGAGGGCGCGAACAAATCCAGCAGCACCGAAACCTTCGTTTCCATTCGTGTGGATATTGATAACTGGCGCTGGTCTGGCGTGCCGTTCTACTTGCGTACCGGTAAACGTCTGCCGACCAAATGCTCCGAAGTGGTGGTGTACTTCAAAAACCCTGAACTGAATCTGTTCAAGGAAACCTGGCCTGAACTGCCGCAGAACAAACTGACCATTCGTTTGCAGCCGGATGAAGGCGTGGATATCCAGATCCTCAATAAAGTCCCGGGTCTTGAGCACAAGCACAACCTGCAGGTGACTAAACTGGATCTGAGCTATTCAGAAACCTTTAATCAGACACACCTTGCAGACGCCTATGAGCGCCTGCTGCTGGAAACTATGCGTGGCATTCAGGCTCTGTTTGTGCGCCGCGATGAGGTAGAAGAAGCCTGGAAGTGGGTCGACTCTATCACCGAAGCGTGGGCAAGCGATAAAGATGCGCCGAAACCGTATCAGGCCGGTACCTGGGGGCCAGTGGCTTCTGTCGCGATGATTACCCGCGATGGTCGTTCCTGGAACGAGTTCGAGTAAGCGGTACAGATAATCCGTTATGGTTATTTTACCGGTAACATGATCTAACACAGCATGTAGTGCTATTTCTGTGCATTTAAGCCCCGGGTGGATTCACTCCCGGGGCTTTTTTTATTACACTACCTCTAGATACTTGCCTCTGAGCTGCGCTGTACCGGTGTTTTTTGATAAGTTTGCCCAATGTATTCACCGTATACGATGGCGGCCTGGACAGAAAAATTTTGAGGAGCCTTTATGAACTCTGTAATGTTACGGGTAACAAATCGCATTATCGAACGCTCTCGTGCTACGCGTCAGGCCTATCTTGCGCGTATTGAGCAGGCAAAAACTGAAACGGTTCACCGTTCAGAACTGGCCTGCGGTAACCTGGCGCACGGCTTCGCCGCCTGTCAGGCTGACGATAAAGCGTCGTTGAAAAGCATGTTGCGTAACAATATTGCGATCATTACCTCTTACAACGACATGCTTTCTGCCCATCAGCCGTATGAAACCTACCCGGATCAAATCCGCAAAGCGCTGCACAGCGTTAATGCGGTGGGCCAGGTCGCGGGCGGCGTTCCAGCGATGTGTGACGGGGTCACTCAGGGGCAGGACGGGATGGAACTCTCCTTGCTGAGCCGTGAAGTTATCGCGATGTCCGCGGCGGTTGGCTTGTCTCACAACATGTTCGATGGCGCGCTCTACCTTGGCGTCTGCGACAAAATCGTCCCAGGGTTGGCGATGGCTGCGCTGTCATTCGGCCACCTGCCTTCCGTTTTCATTCCATCCGGCCCGATGGCCAGCGGCCTGCCTAACAAAGAAAAAGTGCGTATTCGCCAGCTTTATGCCGAAGGTAAGGTTGACCGTACTGCGCTGCTCGAGTCAGAAGCGGCATCCTACCATGCGCCAGGCACCTGTACTTTCTACGGCACTGCCAATACCAACCAGATGGTGATTGAGTTCATGGGGATGCAGCTGCCGGGCTCATCATTTGTACACCCGGATGCTCCACTGCGTGCGGAGCTGACCGCGGCGGCGGCACGTCAGGTGACGCGTATGACCGGCAACGGTAACGACTGGATGCCACTGGGTAAAATGATCGACGAGAAAGTGGTCGTCAACGGGATTGTTGCCCTGCTGGCAACCGGTGGCTCAACAAACCACACCATGCACCTTGTGGCGATGGCGCGCGCGGCGGGCATTATCATCAACTGGGATGATTTCTCCGAACTCTCCGACGTGGTGCCTCTGCTGGCGCGACTTTATCCGAACGGCCCTGCCGATATTAACCACTTCCAGGCGGCCGGTGGCGTACCGGTGCTGGTGCGCGAACTGATAAAAGGCGGTCTGCTGCACGAAGATGTGAACACGGTAGCCGGTTTCGGCCTGTCTCATTACACCATGGAACCGTGGTTGAACAACGGCAAGCTGGACTGGCGTGAAGGGGCTAGCGTATCGCTTGACGATAGCATTATCGCTACCTTCGACAAGCCATTCTCAAAACACGGCGGCACCAAAGTATTGAGCGGTAACCTCGGTCGCGCGGTGATGAAAACCTCAGCCGTGCCGGTTGAAAACCAGGTCATTGAAGCGCCTGCGGTTGTTTTTGAAAGCCAGCATGATGTTTTACCAGCGTTTGAAGCAGGTCTGCTGGATAAAGATTGCGTGGTTGTTGTGCGTCATCAAGGGCCAAAAGCGAATGGTATGCCAGAATTACATAAACTTATGCCGCCACTTGGTGTATTATTGGACCGCTGTTTCAAAATTGCGTTAGTGACTGATGGGCGACTGTCTGGCGCTTCCGGCAAAGTTCCATCGGCGATCCATGTCACCCCGGAAGCCTATGATGGTGGGCTGCTGGCAAAAGTGCGCGACGGTGACATGATCCGCGTAAACGGCCAGACCGGTGAGCTGACGCTGCTGGTCGATGAGGCCGAACTGGCTGCGCGTCAACCGCATATTCCCGATCTGAGCGCTTCGCGCGTGGGCACAGGTCGTGAGCTGTTCGGTGCATTACGGGAAAAACTCTCCGGTGCAGAGCAGGGCGCAACCTGTATTACCTTTTAAGATGACACGATTTGTAGATCTGGCGAGAGAAAATTTCTGATGAAAAACTGGAAAACAACTGCAGAAGCAATCCTGACCACTGGCCCGGTAGTACCGGTAATTGTGGTAAACAAGCTTGAGCACGCTGTACCGATGGCTAAAGCACTGGTTGCTGGTGGTGTACGTGTACTGGAAGTGACGCTGCGTACCGCCTGCGCGATGGATGCGATTCGCGCCATTGCCAAAGAAGTGCCGGATGCTATCGTCGGCGCGGGTACCGTGACCAACGCACAGCAGCTTAAAGAAGTTACCGAAGCGGGCGCGCAGTTTGCCATCAGCCCAGGCCTGACCGACAGCCTGCTGAAAGCGGCAACCGCGGGCACTATCCCTCTGATCCCAGGTATCTGCTCCGTGTCTGAACTGATGCTGGGTATGGAACACGGCCTGAAAGAGTTCAAATTCTTCCCGGCTGAAGCGAACGGTGGCGTGAAAGCGTTGCAGGCGATTGCAGGGCCATTCTCGCAGATCCGTTTCTGCCCAACCGGCGGTATCTCTCCGGCGAACTACCGTGACTACCTGGCGCTGAAAAGCGTTCTGTGCATCGGCGGTTCCTGGTTGGTTCCGGCTGACGCGCTGGAAGCAGGCGATTACGATCGCATCACCAAACTGGCTCGCGAAGCGGTTGCTGGTGCGAAGCTGTAAGATATCTGATTTACCCGGTCTTATGGCCGGGTAACAGAAAAGAGGGCGGGTACGCGAAAGCGACCCGCCTTTTTTTATCCCTGAACGATGACCGCCGCGGCGGCAATTTTGGCCCGCTCAACCGCGTCTTCAACGCTATCGGCGGTCGCCAGCGCCACGCCCAACCGGCGTGAACCGTCGATTTCAGGTTTACCGAACAGACGTAGTTGTACGTTAGCCGACAACGCATTCTGCACATTGTCAAACGTCACGTTACGGCTGGTTAACTGCGGCAGCAGCACGGCGGAAGCGCTTGGGCCGTACTGACGGATCCCGCCAATCGGCAGCCCAAGGAAGGCGCGGACGTGCAGGGCGAATTCCGAGAGATCTTGTGAAATCAGCGTCACCATCCCGGTATCGTGCGGGCGCGGCGATACTTCGCTGAACACCACATCATCACCACAGACAAACAGTTCGACGCCGAACAGCCCATAGCCACCAAGCGCCAGCACCACTTCACGCGAAATTTCCTGCGCGCGCGCCAGCGCTCGTTCACTCATCTGCTGAGGCTGCCACGACTCGCGGTAATCACCGTCTTCCTGACGATGGCCAATTGGTGCGCAAAAATGAACGCCATCCACGGCATTCACGGTGAGCAGCGTGATTTCGAAATCAAAGTTCACCACGCCCTCAACGATGACGCGACCGGCACCGGCGCGCCCACCTTCTTGCGCGTATTGCCAGGCTTGTGTCAGTTGATCCTCGTGGCGAATAAACGTCTGGCCCTTGCCGGATGAACTCATCACCGGTTTAACAATGCACGGTAGACCAATATCCGTTACTGCCTGGCGAAACAGCTCCTCACTGTCCGCAAAGTGATACGCCGAGGTAGGCAGTTTGAGCGTTTCAGCCGCCAGTCGACGGATACCTTCGCGATTCATGGTCAATTGGGTTGCGCGTGCGCAGGGCACTACATGCTGACCTGCCTGCTCGAGTTCAATCAGCATGTCGGTGGCGATCGCTTCAATTTCTGGCACGATAAAGTCAGGTTTTTCCTGCTCGACCAGCGCTTTAAGCGCGTCTTTATCAAGCATATTAATAACAAAAGCGCGATGTGCGACGTGCATCGCCGGGGCATCCGGGTAACGATCAACCGCAATGACCTCAATCCCTAATCGTTGACACTCAATGGCGACTTCTTTGCCAAGCTCACCCGAACCCAAAAGCATTACGCGCGTCGCAGCAGGACGCAGAGCTGTGCCTAATAACGTCATGACCCAATCCACCCTCTATCCAAAATTTGCTGCATTATAAACGAAAACGTTTGCGTGTGTCTTGCCGGCGATCTTTTATCAGCACCATCGCCTTAAATTTGCGCATCTTTATGCGTACCAGACATATCCTGACATCTGCACGCTTAGGCTGAAATCCTCATGCATTTCTACGGGAGGTTATATGTCAGGTTGGCTTAATCAGCTGCAATCATTGCTGGGACAAAAATCAGGAGAGGGAAAGAAGGATCTTAGCCAGATGCTGGTGCCTGGCGCATTAGGTGGGTTGGCGGGCCTGCTCGTCGCCAGTAAATCGTCACGGAAGATGTTGGCCAAATATGGCACTGGCGCGCTACTGGTCGGCGGTGGTGCCGTGGCGGGAAGCGTGCTGTGGAACAAGTATAAGGATAAATTGCGCGCTAACCCGCAAACAGAATCGAAATACGGTCAACCGGCGGCCCCGCTGGATGTCCGTACTGAGCGGCTGATTCTGGCGCTGGTTTTTGCCGCGAAGAGTGACGGGCATATCGATGCTAAAGAGCAGGCGGCTATTGAACACCAGCTACGTGAAGCGGGCGTGGAAGAGCAGGGGCGAACGTTCATCGCTACGGCTCTCGAACAACCGCTCGATCCCCTGCGTCTGGCACGCGATGTCCATAACGAAGAAGAGGCGCTGGAGCTCTATTTTATCAGCTGTGCCGCCATCGATATCGACCACTTTATGGAGCGCAGCTATCTGAATGCGCTGGGCGAGGCGTTAAAGCTGCCGCTTGAGGTGCGCCTGGAAATCGAGAAGGATTTACAACAACAAAAACAGCAACTTTAAGGTTCAGAACGCAGGTTTTGCTTGCATCAGCGTCTAATTTGTCCACCCTTATAGAGTGTGACTAAAACAGATGAATAATGAGATGCCACCTAAAGCGAAACGGATCCCATTCGCCATGACATTGCATGGCGATACGCGTATTGATAACTACTATTGGCTGCGTGATGACACGCGGTGTGAGCCTGTCGTACTGGACTATTTAAAACAGGAGAACGACTACGGGCAGGCGGTGATGTCCTCACAGCGCAGCTTACAGGACAAGGTGCTTAAAGAGATCATCGACCGCATTCCGCCCCGGGAAGTGTCGGCGCCCTATATCAAAAATGGTTACCGCTATCGGCAGGTGTATGAACCGGGACAGGAGTATGCGATTTATCAGCGTCAGGCATTAGGGGAAGACAGCTGGTCGTTGCTGCTTGATGAAAATGAACGGGCGGCAGACAGCGAGTTTTACACGCTGGGCGGCCTCAATGTTGCGCCGGATAACCATCTGCTGGCCGTGACCGAGGATTTTCTCTCGCGTCGCCAGTACGGTTTGCGCATTCGTCATCTGACGAATGACAGCTGGCTGCCGGAAGTTATTGAAGACGTCTCTCCGGGCGTGGTGTGGGGCAATGACTCGCGTACGCTCTATTACGTCCGCCAGCACCCGACAACGCTGTTGCCGTGGCAGGTCTGGCGTCATCAGATTGGCACTCCCGTGACGCAAGATGAGTTAATTTACGAGGAAGCTGACGAAATGTTCTACGTCAGCTTGCATAAAACCTCCTCGCGCAAGTACGTGGTGATAGCGCTCTCCAGCGCCACCACCAGTGAGATGTTGTTGCTGGATGCTGATAAAGCGCACGCACAGCCCCAGTCTTATCTGCCGCGCCGCAAAGATCATGAATACAGCCTCGACCATTATCAGCAGCAGTTTTATCTGCGCTCTAACCGTGACGGTAAAAATTTCGGTCTCTACCGCAGCGAAAGCTGGGATGAAAGCGCATGGCAAACGGTGATCCCACCGCGCGATACGGTGATGCTGGAAGATTTCACCTTGTTCCGCGATTGGCTGGTGGTGGAAGAACGTCAGCAGGGGTTAATGCGTCTGCGGCAGATCCATCGTCACAGTCAGCAGGAACGGGAAATTGCGTTTGATGATCCGACGTATGTGACGTGGATTGCCTATAACCCGGAACCGGAAACGGCCTGTTTGCGTTATGGTTATTCCTCTATGACCACGCCAGATACGCTTTTTGAGCTGAATATGGACAGCGGCGAACGAGCGGTGCTTAAACAGCAAGAGGTGCAAGGCTTTGTGGCCAGCCGCTATCGCAGCGAGCGTTTGTGGATAACGGCACGCGACGGCGTCGAGGTTCCCGTGTCATTGGTCTATCGCCATGAACATTTCCGTCGCGGCAAAAATCCCTTACTGGTCTACGGCTACGGCTCTTATGGCGCCAGTATGGATGCCGACTTCAGTAGCAGTCGGTTGAGTTTGCTCGACAGGGGTTTTGTCTTTGCTATTGCCCATATTCGCGGCGGCGGTGAGCTAGGACAGCAATGGTATGAAGACGGCAAGTTCCTCAAAAAGCACAATACCTTTAATGACTATATCGACGTTTGCGATGGGTTACTGGCAAAGGGCTATGGTGATCCGGCGCTGTGTTTCGGTATGGGGGGAAGCGCTGGCGGAATGCTGATGGGCACGGTGATTAACGAACGACCTTCGTTGTTAAAGGGCGTGGTCGCTCAGGTGCCGTTTATTGATGTCGTGACTACCATGCTCGATGAATCCATCCCGCTGACCACCGGAGAATTCGAAGAGTGGGGGAATCCGCAGGATGAAACCTACTACCGTTATATGAAATCCTACAGCCCCTATGACAACGTCAAGCCGCAGGCTTATCCTCATTTGCTGGTGACGACCGGGCTGCATGATTCACAGGTGCAGTATTGGGAACCCGCGAAATGGGTCGCTAAACTGCGTGAGCAGAAAGTCGATGATAACCTTCTGCTGCTCTGCACCGACATGGATTCCGGGCACGGCGGTAAGTCCGGGCGCTATAAGAGCTATGAAGGCGTGGCGCTGGAATACGCCTTCCTGATAGCGCTGGCGCAGGGAACGCTTCCGGGACAAACGGAGCGCTAACTACTTCTCCAGATAGTGCTTTAACGTCATTTTGAGTTCCGGGCTCATGCGCTCAAGGTTGTTGAAAAGCCAGCGCAGATAGCCCGGATCGTCGCGAGCGATTTCCGCCACTTCCTGCCCGCGATATTTTCCGAAGGTAAAAGTGCGCAGCAACGCGGGGCGTCCGGTTACGTCAACCATCTGTTCCGCCGTCCAGCCGGAGACGTTCATAATATCAATCAGCAGTGCTGCGGTAATGTAGCAGTCATATAACGCGCGGTGGTGATGCAGCCCTTGCGGTGTCGCCACGCTCAGCTTGCGGGATTTGTACAGCGCCATATTGCTGTACTTGATGCCGGGCCACAGTCGACGCGCCATCTTCATGGTGCAAATCCACTCGCCGTCCATTTCCGGCAGGACGCGGCGGTCAAAACTGGCGTTATGCGCGACGTACCACGGGCTTCCCTGATAGAAGGGCACCACTTCCTCAATCCACGGTTTATCGGCCACCATCTCTTCGGTGATGCGGTGGATAGCCATGGCCTGGGCGCTAATAGGACGGTCAGGACGAACCAGATGGCTCATTGGATTAACAATTTTACCGTCAACTACATCGACGGAGGCTATCTCAACGACGCCCCCTTGCAGGTCGCAGGTTTCGGTATCGATAACGCGCAGCATGGCGAACTCCCGGCCAAAAACGCCTAGCGTAAAGGAATGATCTCGCCTTGCCAACCCTGGGCGCTTTTTCTGCCGGTGAGCAGCAATTCGCCGCTGTCGGCTCGAACGATAAGCTGACCGTTTTCATCCCACAACGCGCTGCCGCCAGAGAACGTGCCGCTGGCGTAATTAGACTTTAAAACGGCTATTGCATATTTATGAGCAAAACGCTGTAAACGCTGGGTGGTACGCTGTTGCTGAGGTTCAGCCATTGAGCTAACGGTCGCTAAAAGTGATGCCTGGTTCGACAATTCGCAGCCTTCATCATTGAGTTCAAAGATACTGATTTGATCGGAATCGGGTGCCAGGCAGGTTCCGTGACCTTGATGATGTTTCGCAGGCTGATGGTGATGGGGGGTGAAAACCACGATGCCTTTGATTCGTTTACCGTTCTGGTCGACCGGCAAGCCTGCAATGATGGTCATTTGATAACGCTGGGCGGCGTCATTGAGCGGTTGCAGTTGGGTATCGCACGGCGGGGCCGGGAGACATTTTTCATCAATGGGCCCGGTAAGCGATAATTCAGGAAAAATTAATACCTTGCATGCCTGTCTGGCGGCGGCATCAATAAAACGCAGATGGTGGGTGATATTTTCTGCGATGTCTCCTTCACGTGGCGCATATTGCGCCGCAGCAATTGTCCATGTCAGCATAGTTGCATCCTTCAACACGTGTCAGTGGTCTTTTATCCTGTAAAAGAGTAGCAGACGGGATGTCAGGATTTGTCACTTAGCGTAATCATTATTTAGATTTAGGCTCATACGGCAGGCGAGACAGGTTGACGGAAGCCAGGCGGTGCGCAATGAGTCGTTCACGGAACCAGTCCCGCAAATGTTCGGGCTGCTCACGTTCGACCACTTCCGCCACAATCGGCATATTGTAACGCTCTTTAAAGGCGACTCCGGCGGCTGCCAGATCCACGTTGACTTTATCCATCTCTTCTTGCGGTAAGGTGGCCAGATTCGTTTGCATGATTTTCTCCTAAAGCTAACGCGCAAAAGTTACTAAGAGTCTCGCAAAATGGCAAGTCAATAGGGCGCTTATCTCGACTCGAACATTATAGAGCGTTATCCTTCGGGTTAGATTGATAATCAAAGGGAATGATGAAAATGAACTTCACCACCTCTCGCGCGTTGCGCGCATCGCTGTTGCTGTTAGGCGTCTTGTCCGCATCATCGGTCTGGGCACATGCGCATCTGGAGCAACAAACGCCGGCTGCCAACTCGGAGGTCAGCCCCTCACCGCAGTCTCTCACGCTCAACTTCTCTGAAGGCATTGAAGGTAATTTCAGCGGCGTCACGCTCAAAGGGCCAAACCAGCAGAACATCGCTATCGGCAAGGCGGTACGCAATGAGAACGATAAAAAACAGCTCATCGTCCCGCTAACGGAGTCGCTGACATCAGGTTTGTATACCGTTGAATGGCACGTCGTTTCCGTTGACGGCCATAAAACTAAAGGCCAGTACCAATTTAGCGTGAAGTAATCATGCTGACCGCTCTCTATATCGCGTTACGCTTCACCCATTTCACCTCGCTTATGGTTGTCTTCGGCTGCACGCTTTACGGCGGCTGGTGGGCTCCGCCTGCGTTACGACGTTTACTCATTCAACGTTTTTCTCGCTTACTGCGGGGAATGCTGGCGCTCAGCGCGTTCACGGCAATGCTGATGCTGTGTGTTCAGGGTGGGCTGATGGGGGGAGGCTGGTCAGATACCTGGCGACCAGAAATCTGGCGGGCAGTGCTGCAAACCCAGTTTGGCAGCGTCTGGCTATGGCAAATTGTCCTGGCATGGGTGGCTCTGGGCATTGTTTGCGTTCGTCCCCGACAGATGATGCGGCGACTTTTGCTTCTTGGTGTTGCGCAGTTTATCCTGCTGGCGGGTGTTGGCCACGCCGCTATGGGAGATGGCACCATCGGCCTGGTGCAGCGCACCAACCACGCGCTGCATCTGCTTTGTGCCGCCGCGTGGGTAGGTGGCCTGGTGCCATTTCTTTACTGTTTGCGGCTGGCAAACGGACGCTGGCGTACGCTTGCGATCACCACCATGATGCGTTTTTCTCGCTACGGGCATCTTGCGGTCGCGGGGGCAATTCTAACCGGCCTTGTCAACGCGTGGTTGATTCAGGGAGGATTGACCACGACGACGCCATACGGTCGTGCATTATGGGTGAAATGCGGTCTTGTGCTGCTGATGGTGCTGGCGGCGTTGGTTAACCGTTATCTGCTGGTGCCTCGTCTTTCGGCGTCCGGCACGCGAGCGCATCACCTGTTTATCCGCGTGACGCAGATTGAAATTTTTTTGGCGGCCTGCGTGCTGGCATGTGTAAGCCTGTTTGCTACCTGGGAACCCTTTTGATTAAAAATGGCGAAATTATGAAAAAAATGATCCTTTCTTTATTGCTGCTAAGCGTGTCGAGTTCGGCGCTGGCGGCGCAGGTTATCACGGTCAGTCGTTTTGAGGTGGGTAAAGACAAATGGGCCTTTAACCGTGAAGAGGTGATGCTGACCTGCCGGGCGGGCAATGCGCTGTATGTCATAAACCCAAGCACCCTGGTTCAATACCCGTTGAACGATATCGCACAAGAACAGGTCAAGGCCGGAAAAACGAAGGCGCAGCCGCTTGAGATAATCCAGGTTGATGATCCTAAGAATCCTGGCGTGAAAATGAGTCTGGCGCCGTTTATTGAGCGGGCGGAGAAGCTTTGCTAAGTATCCGTATATCTGGTTGAAAACTAATAAAAAACCGCAGTCTTTCTGATGAAATGGCTGCGGTTTTTTGATTTTATGCCGTTTTTGGGACGAAAATTTTCCGCTCACGCAGGGCGTGGACTGGAAAACCTGTCACGGTCATCTATTCTTATAAGGCAAGGCGATTGAGCCTGCATTAATGCCAACTTTTAGCGCACGGCTCTCTCCCAAGAGCCATTTCCCTGGACCGAATACAGGAATCGTATTCGGTCTCTTTTTGCCTGCTGAATACGCCCGGCAGGACAAACAGCGTCATCATACCGCGTGCTTGTTACACCAATGTAAACAGATTTAAGCTGCCATCCAAGCATTTTTTCATCTATTTTGTGAAATTATTTTTCCCGCAATACTGAGCCCATTCGCTCTCGCGCATTTTATTTTTCCAGGAGTCTTCCTGATTAAATAAAAAGATCAATGAGTAATAATATGAACGTACGACAATTGGGGTATTATTTCGTCCTGTTACTAAAATTCTCTATTTTTTTTTCAGAAAAAGGTGCATGCTTGCGTCGAATTTTGCCACAGCTTGCCACGCCACGCCACGTCTCTTGCTGCCTCTGTGATGTTTTGTAAAAAATCATACAGATAGTGAATTTGTCGAACGTAATACTGTCCAACCATTATACGTATCGCATAAAGATAGATGAACGGAATCATTTTTTCCTTTGGCGTTACCTGTGCTCCACGTTACTGGAATAAATGATGTTCAAAAATTTTGATTTTAGCTTACTTCACCCGCGTAATGGGTTGAAGTGGTTCGCTTTGGCCGCCTTATGGTTGGTTGTTCAACTTCCTTATCCACTCTTGCATGTTCTTGGCACTTCCGTTGGTAAAGCATCACGTCGATTTTTAAAACGCCGTGAACGTATTGCTACGCGTAATATTGAACTCTGTTTTCCCAACATGGACCCTGCTCAGCGGGAAAAGCTGATTGAGCAGAACTTTATGTCGCTCGGCATGGGGCTTATCGAAACCGGCATGGCCTGGTTCTGGAGCGATGCCCGCGTCAAAAAATGGTTTGATGTGGACGGCTACAGCAACCTGATGAAAGCGCTCAATGAGCAGCGCGGCGTGATGGTTGTAGGCGTTCACTTTATGTCATTAGAATTGGGTGGCCGGGCAATGGGCCTGTGTCGTCCGATGATGGCAACCTATCGCCCACATAACGATCCGCTAATGGAATGGGTGCAGACCACCGGTCGCCTGCGTTCCAATAAAGCGATGATCGACCGCCGTAATCTGCGTGGCTTAGTCCAGTCGCTGAAAGCGGGTGAGGCCGTATGGTTCGCTCCCGATCAGGACTATGGCCCTAAGGGCAGCGTGTTCGCGCCATTTTTCTCGGTAAGCGAAGCGGCAACCACTAACGGCACAAACGTCCTGTCGCGCTTATCCGGCGCCGCCATGCTGACGGTGACCATGGTGCGTAAATCGCACAAGAAAGGCTATACCTTGCATATCAGCGAAGCGATGACCGATTACCCGAAAGGGGATGAAATTTCGGCAGCCTGCTATATGAACAAAATTATCGAACGTGAAATTCTGCGCGCGCCTGAGCAGTACCTGTGGGTGCATCGCCGGTTTAAAACGCGGCCGCGGGGAGAAGCGTCCCTCTACAAGGTTGCTACACAAGCCAAATAATAAATAACCCGCCTGCTGGCGGGTTCTTTTTGGGCTAAGCAAGGCGCATAACCCAGGCGTCGGAAGGTTGGTCGTAGTGTTTACGATAAAGGACGGACTGTTCGCCATCGAGAAGTGCAGGGATGCTGATATCCGCGTCCCAGGCATCAAGCTGCATGCATAAATCGGGATCGGACTTACAAGGAATACTTAACGTTCGCTCGCCGTGCTGCTCGGCATGCAGCACGGCATCATCAATTTCAAATGCGCCGATGCGTACGCTGGTTTTGCTCATAATGCTCTCCGTTACTCTGCTGACCGGTGGTGGTACGACCAGTTAGGCCGTACCTTTCAGCCTAGTCAACGCGGAGATTTATGCCAGTCAAAAAATGCGTTTTTTTTATTTGCTATGCCGACCGGTTGGTAAACAGCTTGCCATCACGCACCAGCTCACGTGGATAGCTGTTTTTCAGGCGTGAATTTATGCGTTTGGCGAGCCCCAGCGGGAATCCCTGGAAGGTGACAATAACATCATCATATTGCGGGATTTGCTGAGGGTAAACGTCGCGACCGCGATACCACTCCTGCGCTTCTATAGGCGTTAACTCATGCCCGAGCTTGCTGGTTTTTGCCAGCGCTATCACCGCTTCGTGCTGCCAGCGGAAACCTTTATTGTGGGTTTCGGCAAGTTTAATACCGATGCGTGAAAAACGAACTTTACCCAGCAGCGGCGCGATCTCTTTTGGGAATAACCAGATCTCTTTGTCACGTTGCCATAGCGTTAATGCGTCATCCCATTCGATGCCGACGTTTCTCGCCGCATCGGAAACTGCGGCAGACTCGCGCGTTTTCATCGGGGTGAAGGGGAATTTCCCCACTTTGTAACCCGGAGCGGGCAGCGCATCGATAGACGCTGTTTTGTGCAGGCGGGCGACGAAAAAACCTTCGCAGTCGTAAATTTGTGGGAAAACGTGCAGGTAGCCCTCAGGGGTCAGGGCCTGTTTTGCCGTAGGGAACAGATCGCCAAGCGGCGAGACCGTTACGGCCTCCGGGTAGCGTTCCAGCAGCCAGGCCACGACTGACTCATTTTCTTCACGGTTCAATGTACAGGTGGAATAGACCAGCGTCCCGCCCGGACGCAGTGCATGGAAGGCGCTTTCAATCAGTTCGCGCTGAGTTTGGGCAATCTCGAGATTGCTGGCTTCTGACCAGTTTTTTAGCGCATCCGCATCTTTTCGCACCACGCCTTCACCTGAGCAGGGGGCATCAAGCAAAATGGCATCAAAGCACTCGGGCAGTGCGGCCCCGAAAACGCGGCCGTCGAAATGGGTTAAGGCCGTGTTGCTGATCCCGCAGCGGCTGATATTGGCATGCAGTACTTTGACGCGGCTGGCGGAGAATTCATTCGCCAGCAACATGCCGCGATTATTCATCCGCGCGGCAATCTGCGTGGTTTTTGAGCCCGGAGCGGCGGCAACATCCATGACGCGCTCGGGGGCTAATCCTTCGGCGAACAGTGCGGCAACCGGCAGCATTGAGCTGGCTTCCTGAATATAAAACAGGCCGCTTAGATGCTCTGCGGTACTACCCAGCGGTAATTCTTCTTCATCCTCGCGCTCAATCCAGAACCCTTCCGCACACCAGGGCACGGCCGTTAACTGCCAGCCGTAGGGCGCCACCAGCGCCAGAAAATCATCGACCGTAATTTTGAGCGTATTAACGCGAATGCTGCGGCGCAGTGGGCGCTTGCAGGCGTCAATAAATTCGTCAAAGGAGAGATGAGCAGGCATGGCCTCACGCATTTGCGCAAGGAATTGTTCGGGGAAATAGACTGAGTTTTGAGCCACGGGTGCTTACCACAAGGAGATAAAGAGCGCGCAGTCTACCAGAAAAAAGCGCCGGTGGCAGGCACCGGCGCTCAGGGAATTAACGCGGCAGGGCGGTACCCCACTCGCGCCACTCTTTAGGTTCAGACTCCAGCAGCAGGAAGTGCTTACCTTCTTGCGCTTTCGGCGCCAGCGGTATCCCCGGTGGAGTAGCGAAAGCGATACCGCCACGAATGAACTGGTTGAAGGTGCCGGTTTTCACCACGCCGCCAATCAGGCCAAAGTCGAGACTGTAACCGGAGGCCAGCCAGAAGACGGAATTATTGCGCACCAGATGCTGATAACGCTGACCGATGCGCATTTCAATCATCACGCGGTCAGAGAGGCTGCCCAGACGCAGGCCGGTCACCGTACCCACTTCCAGACCACGGAACAGAATCGGTGTGCCGATATTCAGTGAACCCGCTTCCGGGGCCTCCACCACGATGTTCAGGCCATTGAGATAACGCGAATCGGAAATGGTGGCTTCCTGCAACTCAAAATCGCGGCGCATTTCACCGTGCCCCGGTTCGACGTTCACGTAAGGCTGAAGCAGGGTATCAAGATGTTCAACGCCGGCAGCAGAGATCTGCGGTGTGATCACCGAGAAGCGGGTGCCGCGACGGGCGAACGTGCTCACATATTCAGGATAGAGCACCGCGCTGGCTTCAACCTCGTTGCGAGAAGCGTTCAGTTTGAGGTCTTGCACCTGACCAATATCGATGCCCAGATAGCGGATTGGCATCCCTGAAGAGAGCTTATCGGCATCAAAGGCGTGCAGGGTGATTTGCCCCCCAATGGCGCGAGCAGCAGTCTCTGAGGCAAAGAGCACGCGCTTATCGCCCTTACGGATACCGTTTTTGGCTTCGTTGAAGTTATCGAAGCTGACCGCGCCTTTAAGAGCCCGCGATAGCGGTGAAGCCTGCACCGTTAGGCCGCTGCCGTTAAGCTGCACTTTCGCGCCGCCTTCCGCCCAGAAAACGCTATTGGCCGTCAACAGTGAACGGTATTCGGGTTTGATATGCACCGCGATGTCAAAAGCATTGGCCCGCGGTTGTACGGAGGTTATCTCACCCACCTGGAACTTACGGTAAAGCACCACGGAGCCGCTTTGAATATCAGGGAGCGTTTCTGCCGTCAGCATCAGCGTCGTGGTAGGGAAATCGCTCAGGCTGTTTTCCTGCGCTTTTTCCAGGTTTGCGTACAGCGGATAGTTGGCTTTCATCGGGCCTTTTTCGCCCGGCAAAATACGAATGCCGCCGCTTAACCACTCATTAGGGCTAGCGCCGAGGAACTCAACGCCATCAATACCCACCTTAACGTCCATTTTGCTGTTAACCACAAACTTGCTGTCACCGTGGACCAGATTGCGGTATTGCGGGTCGATTGCGATGGCAAATTCGATGCCTTTGGCGCTCAGCGTGCGTTGTAGTACCTGACCAATTTTAACCCCGTGCAGCATAATCGGTTGGCCGCCTTCAATGCCGTAACTTTCCGGTGCAGTCAGGGATAACGTCATCACGCCGGGCTGTTGCAGTAAGGTTTTGTCGGCGGCGAGTACCGTAAAGTGGTCTTTCGGTTCACCGTCGCCCGGCACCAGTTCAAAGGTGCTGCCGGTCAGCAGCATACTGAGATTAGGATTATCCAGCGTCAGCTTCGGTTGATGCAGTTCAATGCGGGTTTTTTCCCGTAACAGCGTGACGACGCTTGGATCTACGGTCATTTCTCCGCTGACTGAGCCATCATCATTAAGCGTGAGCTTAGACAGCTGTCCGACTTCAAGCCCCTGATAAAGCATTGCCGTGGAGCCCGCTTTCAGCCCGTCACCGCTAGGTAACTGAAGCTTAATAATGACACCGCGCTGACTGTGCGCGAGATCCTCATACAATCCGTATTCATCATTTTGATCGGCATTTTTGGAGTTAGCCGGAGAATCAAATGCAATCGCGCCATTGACCAGCGCCGCCAGGCTTTCAAGCTGAACTTTCGCGCCAGCTAATCCCACATCTGCTTTCACACCGGAGACATTCCAGAAACGGCTGCCTTTTTTCACCAGATTGGTGAAGCGGCGCTCAATCAGCACGTCGATGGTTACCCCCTGATTGTTGGGGTTAATGGCGTAATCATAAACGCGACCGACGGGAATTTTGCGGAAATAAACCAGAGAACCGCTGCTAAGGGAGCCGAGATCGGGCGCATGCAGATGGATCATCAGCTCGCCATTGTTAAGGCGATATTTGGGCTGAGTATCGAGGGCGGTGAAACGCTCGCGCGGTTCGCCTTTACCTGGCATCATGCCGATATAGTTACCGCCGACCAGCGCATCAAGCCCGGAGACGCCAGCCAGAGAGGCTTTTGGTGTCACCAGCCAGAATTGCGTTTCTTCGCGCAGCGCATCTTCCATATCGCTTTTGATACTCGCGCGCACCTCGATTTTGCTGCGGTCGCTGGCCAGACGAATATCCTGTACCGTCCCAACCTCAACCCCCTGGAAGCGCACCGGTGTACGTCCCGGCACGATACCGTCCGCCGACATAAAGTCGATGGTGATGGTTGTGCCCCGGTCTTCAAAGCTATTCCAGATAAGCCACCCGGCTATCAGCAAGGCAATAACCGGCAGTAGCCAGAACGGCGAAATGCGACGTTTTGTTTTAATTCGCGCTTCAGTCTGTGAAGCGTGCGTTTCCTGACTCATGTGCATCCCAAAGTAATCGGCTGTCCAGCCACTCAACAGCAAGAATAGTTAATATTACCGCAGCACCAAAATAAAACGCAGCGGGGCCCATTGTGAACGCGAGCAACTGGTCGCGATTGATGAGCGACATGGTTAACGAAATCACGAACAGGTCGAGCATTGACCAGCGGCCAATCCAGGTGACAAAACGCAGCAGCAGTATACGCGTGCGCAGCCCCTGTTCGCATTTAAAATGGATGCTGATAAGCAGCGTCAGCATCACAATAATCTTAGTAAACGGCACCAGAATACTGGCAATGAATACCACCGCCGCTACCGCAATATTGCTGCTTGCCAGCGACATAATGCCTGACAGTATCGTGTCTTCCTGGCGTCCTCCATTCACATAGATTATGGAAATAGGTAGCAGGTTGGCGGGAAAAATAAACACGATAGAGGCGATAAGCGCGGCCCAGCTTTTCTGCAAACTTTGTCGCCGACGAAAGCGGAGAGGCGTATGGCAACGACGACAGCGGCCGCGATTGTCGGCAAAGCCGGTGTAATGGCACCCAAGGCACACGCGAAGATTGCTATCAGGCCGGGTGGCAGGACGTTGGGGATAAAAACGCTCCCAGAGCTGTTCGATGTTAAGGTGAATGAGCGTCAAAATGCTCAGTACCACCAGCGAGATAAACGCAAACAGGCCAATTCCCGGCTGCAAAAAGGCATAATCCTGAACCTTAATCGACGCAACAGCGATACCGATAAGGTAGATATCCAGCATCACCCACTCTTTAAGTTTGTCCAGCATCAGCAGTACCGGCCGGAGATTCATGCCGAGAATATTGCCAAACCAGAGATAGGCAATGGCTATCACCAGTACCGCCGGTGCGGCAACGGTACAGAAAAAGACCATGGCGGCCGTGATCGGATCTCCGCCGTAGGTCATCTGCCAGATCCCCGATAGCAGGGTCGCATCGATGCGCACGCCCAGCAGATAAAGTCGCAGCAGCGGTTCGCTCCAGGCGAAAGGCATCAGCAGCAGCATTGCAATCGCCATGGCGCCCAGACGGGTCAGCGACCAGTCTCGTCCATCACGAACTTTGGCATCGCAGCGCGGACAATAGGCGCGTTGCGATGATTTTACGACCGGTAACCGAAAAAGCGTATCGCACTGGGGGCAACGTTGGTAATGTGCCCAGGGTAGTGGTTCGATAACGGTGTGAATTCGGATTTTTTTCGTCGGCGTTATACGTGAAGTTATCAGTGCCATTTATTACATTGAGAAATGAATGTATAAATCTATATTAACCTAAGTATGGATTCATCTTGAGCCCGAGCGCACTTAATGCGTATTTTATGAGACCGTAAACTGGGTATCGAATCAGTAACATCGCAAACAATAGTGATTAAATAATGACCAAAACAGAGTTTTATACGGATCTTAACCGTGATTTTCAGGCATTGATGGCAGGTGAAACGAGTTTTCTAGCGGTAATCTCCAATACTAGCGCGCTGTTATATGAGCGCCTGTCAGAGGTAAATTGGGCAGGTTTTTATTTACTGGAAGGTGACTCGTTGGTTCTGGGGCCGTTCCAGGGCAAAATTGCATGCGTGCGTATCCCTGTTGGTCGCGGTGTTTGCGGTACCGCCGTGGCGCAAAATCGCGTGCAGCGCATCGCAGATGTTCATGCTTTTGATGGCCATATCGCCTGTGATGCCGCAAGTAATTCGGAAATTGTCTTGCCTATCCAGGTTAATAATCAGGTTATTGGCGTACTGGATATCGACAGCACGGTATTCTCGCGTTTTAGCGAAGAAGATGAATCAGGCCTGGTAGAACTGGTCGGCCACCTTCAAAAAGTGCTTGAAGCCACCGATTATCAAAAATTCTTTGCACCCGTCGCAGGATAATCAACGGATAACGTAGCATTTACGGACGACGTCATTATAATGTCGCCTGTTCATGCCTGCGGCTAGTTGGCTACGTCCGTTGTAATCAGGAAATTTCATGGAAAATCAACCTAAGTTGAATAGCAGTAAAGAAGTTATCGCATTTTTGGCCGAACGTTTCCCGCAGTGTTTTAGCGCGGAAGGTGAAGCTCGCCCCCTGAAAGTCGGTATTTTTCAGGATCTCGTCGAGCGTGTTGAAGGGGAAATGAACCTCAGCAAAACGCAATTACGTTCAGCATTACGCCTTTATACCTCAAGCTGGCGCTACCTTTACGGCATCAAAGCCGGTGCCGTCCGTGTTGATCTCGATGGCAACCCATGTGGTGAACTCGACGAGCAACACGTTGCACATGCGCGTCAGCAGCTTGAAGAAGCTAAAGCTCGCGTTCAGGCGCAGCGCGCTGAACAGCAGGCTAAGAAACGCGAAGCGGCCGCTGCCGCAGGCGAGGCGGGTGATGCGCCACGTCGTGAGCGTAAGCCACGTCCACCGGTGCGTCGTAAAGAAGGGGCAGAGCGTAAGCCGCGCGCAGCCGCTGCACAACCTGCCGCTAAGCCAGTTCGCGAAGTTCGTGAAGAAAAACTGACTCCGGTATCCGACTTATCTGTGTTGACTGTCGGTCAATCCTTGAAAGTTAAAGCGGGCAACAACGCAATGGACGCCACGATTCTCGAAATCACCAAAGACGGCGTTCGCGTGCAGCTTACTTCTGGTATGTCAATGATTGTACGCGCAGAACACCTGGTGTTCTGAAACGGAGGCCGGGCCAGGCATGAACACATTTTTTAGGCTCTCCGCGCTTGCTGGCCTGTTATTACTAACAGGCCAGGCCGTAGCGGTTGAAGATATTACCCGTGCTGACCAGCTTCCGGTTCTCAAGGAAGAAACTCAGCACGCGACGGTCAGCGAGCGTGTCACCTCACGCTTTACCCGTTCCCATTACCGTCAGTTCGATCTCGACAAGGCTTTTTCAGCCAAAATCTTTAATCGCTACCTGAATTTGCTCGACTACAGCCACAACGTACTGCTGGCGGGTGATGTTGAGCAATTTGCGGCGAAGAAAGGGCAGATTGGCGACGAGCTGCGCTCAGGCAAACTGGACGTTTTTTACGACCTGTATAACCTGGCGCAAAAACGTCGCTTTGAGCGTTATGAGTATGCGCTGAAGGTGCTTGAACGTCCGATGGACTTCACCGGCACTGACACCTTTAACCTCGATCGCTCAAAGGCGCCGTGGCCAAAAGATCAGGCCGAGCTGGATAAGCTGTGGGATGGCAAGGTTAAGTACGACCAGTTGAGTTTGAAACTGGCGGGCAAAGACGACAAAGAGATCCACGACACGCTGGCGCGTCGCTACAAATTCGCCATCCGTCGTCTGGCGCAGACGAACAGCGAAGATGTGTTCTCGTTAGCGATGACCTCTTTTGCGCGTGAAATCGATCCGCACACTAACTACCTGTCACCACGCAATACCGAACAGTTCAATACTGAAATGAGCCTGTCTCTGGAAGGTATTGGTGCGGTGCTGCAAATGGACGACGACTACACCGTTATCAACTCCATGGTAGCGGGCGGCCCGGCGGCGAAAAGCAAAGCGATAAGCGTTGGCGATCGCATTGTTGGCGTGGGTCAGTCAGGCAAAGGTATGGTCGATGTGATTGGCTGGCGTCTTGACGACGTTGTCGCCTTGATCAAAGGGCCGAAAGGCAGCAAGGTTCGCCTGGAAGTTCTGCCTGCCGGTAAAGGTTCGAAAACCCGCATTGTCACGCTGACTCGCGAACGCATTCGTCTTGAAGACCGGGCGGTGAAAATGTCGGTCAAGGGCGTTGGCAAGGATAAAGTCGGCGTTCTCGATATTCCTGGCTTCTACGTGGGTCTGACCGAAGATGTGAAAGTACAGCTGCAAAAGCTGGAAAAACAGAATGTCAGCAGCGTGATTATCGATCTGCGCAGCAACGGCGGCGGGGCGCTGACTGAAGCGGTATCGCTTTCCGGTCTGTTTATTCCGTCCGGGCCGGTCGTGCAGGTGCGTGATAACAACGGTAAAGTTCGCGAAGATAGCGATACCGATGGCGTTGTCTATTACAAAGGGCCGCTGGTGGTTCTGGTCGACCGCTTTAGTGCGTCAGCATCAGAAATTTTTGCTGCTGCGATGCAGGACTATGGCCGCGCGCTTATCGTTGGTGAACCGACATTCGGGAAAGGCACCGTACAGCAGTATCGCTCGTTGAATCGTATTTACGATCAGATGCTGCGACCTGAGTGGCCGGCGCTGGGCTCTGTCCAGTACACCATCCAGAAGTTCTACCGCATCAACGGCGGTAGTACCCAGCGTAAAGGGGTGACCCCGGATATTCTGATGCCAACCGGCAAGGAAGAGACCGAAACGGGTGAGAAGTTCGAAGACAACGCACTGCCGTGGGACAGCGTTAATGCTGCCACCTATGTGAAGTCAGGCGATATGGCGCCGTTCGAACCTGAGCTACTGAAGCTGCACGATCAACGTATTGCGAAAGATCCCGAGTTCCAGTACATCGTGAAAGACATTGCCCACTTCAATGCGTTGAAAGATAAGCGCAATATTGCTTCTCTGAATTACGCTCAGCGTCTGAAAGAGAACGATGAAGATGATGCAACGCGTCTGGCGCGGATTAACGATCGCTATAAGCGTGAAGGAAAACCGCCGCTGAAGAAACTCGACGATTTGCCGAAGGATTACAAAGAACCGGATCCTTACCTTGATGAGACGGTTAAAATAGCCGTGGATCTGGCGAAGCTCGAAAAAGCGAATCCTGCCGAGCAACCCGCAGCAAGCAAATAACCCCCAACAGGCACAAGCAATTGTGCCTGTTTTTTTTAGCTCTCACATCTTCTCGTCAACAACTATGCTACAAAATGTAAAGTTGTGTCTTTCTCGTGACTTAGCCTGGCCTAATCGTTGAAAATTGCCGTATTGCCCTTACGATATGGGTAATCGCATAGTGCGTTTTGTTAAAATGAGGTTAAAAGTTAATTATGATGCGAATCGCGCTCTTCCTGATGACCAACCTGGCAGTGATGGTTGTGTTTGGGCTGGTGCTAAGCCTGACAGGAATTCAGTCGAGCAGCATAACGGGTCTGCTGATCATGGCGCTGCTATTTGGTTTTGGCGGTTCTATTATTTCGTTGATGATGTCGAAGTGGATGGCGTTGAAGTCGGTAGGTGGTGAGGTTATTGAGCAGCCACGTAACGAGCAGGAACGCTGGTTGATGGCAACCGTGGCCCGTCAGGCCCAGCAGGTCGGTATTGCGATGCCTCAGGTTGCTCTGTATCACGCGCCGGATATTAACGCCTTTGCCACCGGCGCACGTCGTGATGCCTCCCTGGTCGCGGTGAGTACCGGTCTGTTGCAGAATATGAGCCGTGACGAAGCGGAAGCGGTTATTGCTCACGAGATTAGCCACATCGCCAACGGTGATATGGTTACCATGACGCTGATTCAGGGTATCGTGAACACCTTTGTTATCTTTGTCTCACGCATTATTGCGCAGATTGCGGCCGGTTTTCTCGGCGGTAACCGCGATGAAGGTGAAGAAGGCGGCAATGGTAATCCGCTGATCTATTTTGCTGTTTCCATGGTTCTGGAACTGGTGTTTGGGATCCTGGCGAGCATTATCACCATGTGGTTCTCACGCTACCGTGAATTCCACGCCGACGCAGGTTCGGCGAAACTGGTAGGTCGTGAAAAGATGATTGCCGCGCTGCAACGTCTGAAAACCAGCTACGAGCCCCAGGAAGCCAGCAGCATGATGGCGTTTTGCATTAACGGTAAGTCGAAATCATTGAGCGAAATGTTCATGACGCACCCGCCGTTGGATAAACGTATCGAAGCGCTGCGTAGCGGCGAATACATGAAGTAACAAACAAGCGCCTCTATTGAGGCGCTTTTCAATTGTACCCTAACTCCGGGCCCGAGGCTGGGTGATGCGTAAACCACTAAACAGCGTCGCGACGACCGCCAGGCTACCCGCGAGCAGCAGCGAAACGTGAGTTCCGCCATTGCCAAACGCGTTGAACATCAGCGCAACCAGCGCAGCACCGGTACTCTGACCCAATAGACGCGCCGTACCCAGCATCCCACTCGCGCCACCGCTGCGGTTACGCGGGGCAGAGGCAATAATCGTGTGGTTGTTTGGTGACTGGAACAGACCAAAGCCTGCGCCGCACAACAGCATACGCCAGATAATATCGATATCACTGGGGGAGGCCGGCAGCATCGCCATCGCAAATAGCCCACAGGCCATTATGCCCATTCCCAGTGCGCCCAATAAGCCCGCATGAACCCGCTCAATCATGTAACCCGCCAATGGCGCCATTACCATTGTCGCCAGCGGCCACGGCGTCAACAGCAGCCCGGTTTCCACTTCGCTACGACCGATAATACTTTGCAGGAAGAAGGGCAGCGATACCATCGCCAGCATCTGGGCACAGAATGAACAGATAGAGGTGCAAATGGACAGGGAAAACAGCGGAATACGCAGCAGATCGACCGGCAGTAGCGGTACCGGCAGACGCAGCTGGCGACGCACAAAGAAGAAGCCAATCACCAGCAATGCGACCACTTCAGCCATTACCAGCGTAATGGACTGGCCTTGAGCAAAACCGCTTAATGCGGTAATCAGCAAGCCAAAGGTGAGGGCATTCATCACCGCACTTGGCAGGTCGAAGCGCTGGGTCTGACTGCGGGTACCGTTGGACGGCAGGAATCGCACCGCCAGCAGCCAGGCGATAATCCCTAGCGGAACGTTAATCAGAAACAGCCATTGCCAGGAGGCCAGCGACAGAATTGCAGCGGCAATGGTTGGCCCCGCGGCAGAAGAGACGGCGACCACGAACGAGTTAATCCCCATTCCGCGCCCGAGCTGCCGCTGGGGATAAATCAGACGAATCAGCGCGGTGTTCACGCTCATCAACGCCGCGCCGCCAAAGCCTTGCGCAATACGCGCGAGGGTTAGCATTTCCAGCGAATGTGAGAAGGCGCACAGCAGCGAGGTTAGGGTAAAGACCACGAGGCCGGCTTTATAGATGCGATGGTAGCCAATCATATCGCCGAGAAAGGAGAGCGACAGTAAAGAGATGACGATGGCTATTTGATAGGCGTTCACTATCCAGATAGAGGCTGCCGGCGATGCGTTGAGGTCGGTGGCAATGGTGGGTAATGCCACGTTGGCAATCGCACCGTCTAACACGGCCATGGTGATACCAATAACAATGGTCAGGATGGCGCCGTAACGCTGGGGGACGGGCAGGCCATCAATCAGGGGTCTAGTCATGAGAAGAAACTTGTTTTCAGGGAAATAATTAAGCAAGAAATGATTCTAGCATTGATTAATCTATTGAATGTCGCAGATTTGTAACCAGGTCACAGAAGTTTCATTGCTACAAAGGCATTGCGAAATTATAATAAAAACCGGTTCTAATATTTATAAAACAGTTGCGATGAGGTGATAAATGTCAGCAGCGGATTTGGACAAGCAGCCAGATTCTGTCTCTTCGGTACTAAAGGTTTTTGGTATCCTGCAGGCACTTGGCGAAGAACGCGAAATCGGTATTACTGAACTTTCGCAGCGCGTCATGATGTCGAAAAGCACCGTTTATCGCTTTTTGCAGACCATGAAATCGTTAGGGTATGTTGCCCAGGAAGGGGAGTCCGAAAAGTATTCGCTCACGCTGAAACTGTTTGAGTTGGGTGCTCGCGCATTACAGAACGTCGATTTGATTCGTAGCGCAGATATTCAGATGCGTGAATTGTCTCGTTTAACCAAAGAGACCATTCACCTGGGCGCGCTGGATGAAGACTCAATTGTCTACATCCACAAGATTGATTCTATGTATAACCTGCGTATGTACTCCCGTGTGGGACGTCGTAACCCGTTGTACAGTACGGCAATTGGTAAGGTTCTTCTGGCCTGGCGCGAGACTGACGAAGTGCGTCAGATCCTTGACGGCGTTGAGTTCAAGGTGAGCACTGACCGCACTATTGCCAATACTGATGAGCTTATCACTGTGCTGTCGCAGGTGCGTAAGCAGGGTTATGGCGAAGATAACGAAGAGCAGGAAGAAGGTCTGCGGTGTATCGGGGTACCGGTATTTGACCGCTTTGGCGTGGTTATCGCGGGCTTGAGTATCTCGTTCCCGACGCTACGCTTCTCAGAAGAGCGTCTGCATGAGTACGTAGCGATGCTGCATACGGCTGCACGTAAAATTTCAGAGCAAATGGGTTATAACGATTATCCATTCTGAGTCTGAGACAAAATGCCCGGGGTTACCGGGTATTTTTTTGTCCATTTTTAGCCTTCGTCTACCACGCTTGCGCTTTTACGCAGCAGCGGGCAGCTCGGCCGACCGACAACGCCGTTGTCGCCATGAAGATAAAATGCCGTGCTGAATCCTTGTGCCGTCAGATATTTACACTGTAACCCCAGACCACCCGCGGTTTTCTGACTTCCCGCCAGTACGCCATAGCCGCTCATTAAGACCCCAATGGCAACAATCGCCAGGAAAATGACGGTTCGGATAAACAAGCGCATAGGAATTCCTCTTCTATTATTTTCTGCATAGATAATACGATACTTCGTTGATGAATTGACACAAGTCTATGATTCCTAAAAGCAGGAGATGCCGTTACAGTTAGCCGCGGTTTAAGGTTAGCATGCTAACCTGATTGCATCTGAATAAGAATTCATGCGGAGAGTGGAGTGAAAAAGTTTCGGTGGGTATTATTAATACTCGTAATCGCTGCCTGCCTGCTGCTGTGGACCCAGATGATCAACGTGATGTGCGATCAGGATGTCCAGTTCTTCAGCGGCGTTTGCAGCATTAACAGGTATATACCCTGGTAAAACATTTTTGCCGGTAGCGATTTCCTTCCGTAATGTGAGTGGTAGAATAGATCGTTCCTTTTGAGGTGGTAAAATGAGTGATCTTGTAAGTTCTGGGGCATTAAATCTGGCCTCTTTGGCGTTATCCTTCCTGTTGCTGTTAGTGGGTTTGGTATTGTGGTTCTTCGTGAATCGCGCCAGCTCCCGCGCTAATGAGCAAATCGAACTCCTTGAATCGTTACTCGATCAGCAAAAGCGCCAGAATGCGCTGCTGCGTCGACTGTGCGAAGCCAATGAGCCTGAGAAAAAAGAAGAAGCGCCGAAGGCAGAAAACGTAAAAGAAGACAATGAAGACGATTTCATCCGCCTGGTCGCTGAGCGCTAGTCTCTTCAAAGAATGACGCCGTGCAGCCTGTGATGGGCTGCCGGAAAACCTTTAAAGCACCATTTCAGGGCAAGCCGCCCGTTTTCCCCTGAGCGTACCTTTCTGCATCACTGGGCAGTTGCCACTCTCCCATCATCCTCTTTTTACAGACTACATGACCGGTATGTCGCTGTTATCTATGCCTCATTCATCATTGCTATTCGACTACAGGATATATTATCCCTCGTATTAACATTGTAGCGGCGATTAATTAATCATCTAATTTGTTGTACATTATCTGCATGAAATGAGCGAAACGTTTTTATTGCGTGATGATGAGGCAATGTCACGAAACTTTCATTATTTTGGTGCAAACTCATTGCCGTTATTAAACGCGCAGTCGGCGTTTGATTATCAAACACCTGTAAAGCACTTATAACCGTTCGGCAAAATGGCGGGCAAAAAGTTATAGTGGAAATAGCACTAAGGATATAAAAAAAAGTTTCATAATCTGCCTTGCTCTGCGCGCAGCGCCAGTACGGCTACATGTTAAAAAAGTCTTACGTTACCGTAAGCTAGGTCACATTTAAGCCTGGAGCAGGCGGAGATGATAAGGCTTAAGTAGAGACGCTAATCCCTGTTCTCGCCAATGATTTTTTTGGATTTGTGCGGCTGATCGAGACACGTTTAAAAATGGCTTGCCATTAATTACGTTGTATGTGATAACACGTTTTGGGTTAAACGAGGTACAGTTCTGTTTATGTATGGCATTATCAGTAAAGAAGTCCTGAGTAAAAACGTTGACGTTGAATACCGCTTCTCTGCCGAACCTTTAATTAGTGCCGCATGCAGTCATGTCTCAGTTTTATCTATATGAAAACGCCTGCGGGCGCAGAAAACACTCTAAGGAATTTTGCAAATGGCAAAGATTAAAGGTCAAGTTAAGTGGTTCAACGAGTCTAAAGGTTTTGGCTTCATTACTCCTGCTGACGGCAGCAAAGATGTATTCGTACATTTCTCTGCAATCCAGGGTAACGGCTTCAAAACTCTGGCTGAAGGCCAGAACGTTGAGTTCGAAATTCAGGACGGCCAGAAAGGCCCAGCGGCTGTTAACGTAACCGCTATCTGATTCGACAATCACTGATCTTGCGGCGCGATAGCGCACCATCATCAGACATAAAGCCTCGCTAATGCGGGGCTTTCTCATTTTATGTGCCGCAGTCCGCAAACCTTCCAATCATTGAGCGCGTAGCACGACTATGCCTGGCTTTGTCCGCATGTATTCCAGCAACGGGGAATCCACGACTTTCCTTTTTGCGGCCAGCGAAGAGGCATTTCGGAAGAAGACATCCCCGTCCTTGCGGATAACAATACCCACATGGGAAACGTCCAGACCGTCAAGTGGCGAGTAGACGCCGACGTAATCTCCGGTTTTCAGCTGGTCCAGCACTTGCGAAGTAATGGCGTTTGCGGGAATAAAATTGATTTTCCGCGGATGAATGCCCAGCCCCTGGATGTATTCACTGCCATCCGCTTTACGGTTGAGTCGCTTTTCAGAGACGAGATAGTCAGGGCTGATAGTAGGCGTAATGTCCCGTGCATTGGGTGTAGGCGTTGCGAACCAGTCGGAGAAGAAATGTCGGCGGCTGAGATAATCAACCTTTCCGTCGATATAACGAACGTCCTTGAGATTATGCAAAAATGATTTTTCATCATGACTGCGAGCCAGGGCTTCAACGTAATCAATCAGGGTAAAGCAGTCGACGTTATTTAAATCTGCGACCAGCACTTCAGGGGTGTCCGGGCCACCGATGAGCGTATCAGCTTTGTAAGGCGTACCGAGAAAGGCGGAGGAGACCCGGCCGATGACTTCTCCATGCGCTTGACCTGAATAAGGGATGACATCAGCGCGGATAATCCGATTCACTTTTTCCGCTGTCATGGGGGCCAGATGGGAGGGGGATTTTTCTGTACTGGGGGCCGCACAAGCTGCCAGAGATGCCGACACCAGCAAAACGGCGCATGCCTTTGCTCTCATAACCTTCTCCTTATAAGGTAAAAAATACCTCTTTATCTTTCAGAGATAGGGTTTCTATTGATATCAAAAAACGCGCATGGTTAAAAACAGCGGTCAGAGAGAAGACCTGCCCAATCAATCCTGTTCTTTCTCCCTTGCCTGAATAGCGGTACACTTTCGCCCTTTGAGATCATGCCGGAGTCGTTATGTCCTACAGTTGTCCGCTCTGCCACGCGCCGCTAACGCGCAGCGGCAATAGTTACCTTTGCCCACAGCGTCATCAATTTGACCAGGCGAAAGAGGGCTACGTCAATCTCCTGCCAGTACAGCATAAACGCTCACGTGAACCCGGCGACAGCGCTGAAATGATGCAGGCGCGTCGTGCGTTCCTCGACGCCGGTCATTATCAGCCGCTACGCGACGCGGTGAGTGAAAAACTTCGTGCTATTGAGCCTGAAAATTTACTGGATATTGGTTGCGGAGAAGGGTACTACACCCATGCTTTTGCCGCTGAAGCCGGTCAGGCCTGGGGGCTTGATGTCTCAAAAACGGCGGTTCGTTATGGCGCTAAACGCTACCCGCAGGTGAATTTCTGCGTGGCTTCCAGTCAACGCCTGCCGTTTGATGACAACAGCATGGATGTGGTCGTTCGCATTTACGCGCCTTGCAACCCTCTTGAACTCAAACGTGTGGTGAAGCCTGGCGGCTGGGTCATTACGGTGACGCCGGGGCCACGACATCTCATGGAAATGAAAGGGCTTATTTATAGCGAGATACAGCTGCATGCGCCGCATTCAGAAGTCATTGAAGGCTTTAGCCTGGTAAACCATGATGCGCTGGCGTATCCAATGCAGCTTACCGGCGAAGAAGCCACAACGTTATTGCAGATGACGCCGTTTGCGTGGCGAGCAAAACCTGAGGTGTGGGAAGCGTTGAAGCGGGAAACGCAGTTTAACTGCCAGACGGATTTTGCGATTCACGCCTGGCAGCGAGAGGCCGATTAACCCGCAAAGTGGGCGTAAAGAATTTGTGCGCCAATGGCGATTAACACAATCCCGCCCAGAATTTCGGCTCGTTTGCCCAGCAGCGGGCCGATAAATCGTCCTACCATGATACCCAGCGTCGACATCATAAAGGTGGCGCAGCCGATAGCAAATGCGGTCGTGAGAATGTTGACTTGCAGGAACGCCAGACCGACGCCGACGGCCATCGCATCAAGGCTTGTGGCAATGGCGGTGGTGACAAGCAGCCAGAAGCCGTGACGACGCGGCGCTTCTTTTTCTTCGTCGTCATCGCCACCCCGAATCCCCTCCAGTACCATTCGTCCGCCGAGGAAGACCAGCAGGATGAACGCAACCCAGTGACTCCATGCCATGACAAACTGGCTTGCCAGCATTCCCAAACCCCAGCCGATAAGCGGGGTGAGCATCTCAATGACGCCAAAAATCAGGCCAGTGCGGAGCGCTTCAGAGAATTTGGGTTTATGCAGCGTTGCCCCTTTACCAATTGATGCAGCAAAGGCATCCATCGACATACCGAAGGCAAGAAGAATAGTGGCGGTTAAATGCATGAAGATGTCCAGACCGGGAAATTTCCATATGACACATTACTGCCCCCAGTAATCAGCAGTGAATGCATCTATGGTCTCGCTTGACTACTTGATGTAATCCGTACGCACCACGTTTTTCAACGAGTATGTTGACACGTACATTTCCAATAGGATGGAAATCAGCTACTCCCCAACGACGGACGCAACCTTAACATATTTTTAGAATATAAAACAACTGTTGTGCTTGCATATTTAAATGTTTGATGATAACGATTTTCATTTAGATTTTGCAGGTAATGAAAACGTTAATAAATAACAGGGAATAATGTTGGGTAAACATAGCCAACGCTATAACTACATTGTCTCAAAATAGCACAGTTATAGTATTGGCTATATTTCAACTCATTGAGAGTTAAGGAGAAGTTTGTAAATCCTTTCGAGGTCGTCAATATTCTTTACGCGAACCAGAAGACGCCGTTGTTCTAATTGCATGACCAGTACGCCATCTTCAGATAAATTCATTTTCTGGATGCGGCTATATTTTATCCACGCATTAGAAAAGAAGAATCCTTCGCTTTTAAAAATAATCTTTGGGCTGCGGATCCAGAATAGATAGAAGCCCATTAACGCCAGCGCACATAATAACCAGGTGGTAATTAATTCGCCGTGATGGGTCACATTGTTGTACACCAGAATGACAATCAGCACGACGAAGATCACGCTGTCTACTCGACCAGGGCGCAACAGGGGTACGGAGAGCAGGGTGGCGCCATGACGGCGGGGCATGATGAACTGGTCATAGATCGCGAAAGCGAGTAGTGCAACGATGAAAAGAACCAGTACCAGATCCGTTAATGTCATTAAGCCTCCAGATATAAAAAAGCCGGGGGCAATGGCCCCCGGCGTACTTCAGATATTACAGACCCAGCAGGCCGACAGCGTAACCTGCGATACCGATGACGAAGAAGCCAACGATGATCCACAGGGCGTTTACTTTCTTACGCAGCAGCCACATACAGGCGAAGGTCAACAGCAGCGGTACCAGACCCGGCATCAGCTGGTCAAGGATAGTCTGCACGGTGGTCACACGCGTCTGACCATCCTGACCGGTGATGGTTGAAACCACCAGCGGGATGTTCACGTGTGTCCATTTGTTCACCAGCGCCCCCATGACAAACAGGCCGAGGATAGATGCCCCCTCAGTCAGTTTCTGCAGGAAGCCGCCGCCCATATCGCTAACGATATCGATACCTTTACGGTAACCGTAAGCTACGCCGTAGTAACGGGTTGCTAAGCGTACCAGGTTGAACAGGATGAAGAACAGCAGTGGCCCAAGCAGGCTGCCGCTCATCGCGATACCCGCACCCAGCGCTGCGAATACCGGACGCACGGTACCCCAGAAGATTGGGTCGCCCACGCCTGCCAGCGGCCCCATCAGACCAACTTTGATACCGTTAATGGCAGCATCGTCAATCTCCGCGCCGTTAGCACGCTGTTCTTCCATTGCCAGCGTAACGCCCAGTACTGGCGCTGCAACATATGGGTGAGTGTTAAAGAACTCCAGGTGACGTTTGATGGCCTGTTTACGCGCATCGTTGTTCTCTGGGTAAAGGCGTTTGATTGCCGGTACCATTGAGAAGCAGAAACCCAGCGCCTGCATACGTTCGAAGTTCCATGAACCCTGGAACAGGTTAGAACGAAGGAATACGCCACGAATATCACTCGGGGTGAGTTTTTTCTCGGTGGTGGTAGTTTTAGTCATATCAACCATTTCGCTCACCTGTTAGTCCAGTTCGTTATCAAGATCGTTAGCACCAGCCGCTTGCGCAGGCGCGCCTGCAACGCGGTTATATTTCGGGCTCAGCTGGATGTAGAGGATAGCCATGACTGCGCCAATCACACCCAGAGCAACCAGGTTGAAGTTCGTAAACGCTGCGGTAACGAAACCGAGGTAGAAGAACGGCATCAGGTAGCCTGCGCGCATCATGTTGATGACCATCGCATAACCCACTACCACGATCATACCACCGGCGATGTTCAGACCGCTGGTCACGACTTCTGGAATCGCGTTCAGCATGTTCTGTACTTCGCTGGTGCCGACGGAGACAGCAACGATAACGGCAGGAATAGCAATACGCATCGCCTGCAGGAACAGGGAAGAGACGTGAATCCAGGACAGCGCCGTAAGGTTGCCGTTGTCGGCAGCTTTATCCGCTGCGTGCTGGAATGCCACGGTAATCGTACGAACGATAATGGTCAGAACCTGGCCGGCTGCCGCCAGAGGGATTGCCAGGGCGATACCTGCACCAATACCCTGATGACCTGCAATGACCAGAATGGTAGAAATGATAGACGCCAGTGCGGCATCAGGCGCAACGGCAGCACCGATGTTCATCCAACCCAGGGCGATCATTTCCAGGGTACCACCGATGATAATACCGGTTTTCATGTCCCCAAGAACGATACCGACCAGCGTACAGGCGACCAGCGGGCGGTGGAACTGAAATTCATCGAGTATTGATTCCATACCGGCAATACATGCGACGATGAACACCAGCACAATCTGAAGAGTGGTAATCTCCATTGTACTTCTCCTATTGCTTATGCAAACTTAAATGAAAGGCTAAAAACGGCGCCTCAGCGGTTATTTCGCTATCTTGGCAATCAGATCCATCATTTTCAGTCTCTGATCGGTAGAAACCTTACGCACTTCCAGCTCGATACCTCGGGCGTTCAGCTTGTTAAAGGCCTCAATATCCTTCTCATCGACGGACACAGCGTTATTTACCTGGGTTTTGCCCTGGCGGAACGCCATACCACCGATATTCACAGAGGTGATTTTCACGCCGCCTTCCACGAGACGTTCAACGTCGGTCGGGTTAGTGAACAGCAGCATCACACGTTCGCCCGCATACATCGGGTTGTTGTAAACGCGGATCATTTTGGCGACATCGACAACGTGTGCCGTTACGCCTGGAGGAGCAACCTGAGTCAACAACGTTTTACGCACGGTATCAGCAGCAACTTCATCGCTGACCACGATAATGCGTTTAACGTTAGTCTCTTTCGTCCAGCGGGTAGCAACCTGACCGTGAATCAAACGGTCATCGATACGTGCCAGACCGATAACCATGTAATCGTTCGGGCCCATCGGTTTTGCTGGGGCAGCGGCTTTTGGCGCAGCTGCAACCGGTGCGGCAACAGCTTTTTCAATCGGTTTTGCTTTCAGCGCTTTCACGCCTTCGCTACCGGTTTCAACCGCCAATGCAACCAGCTCATCAAAGCTTGGGTTATCGTCACGCGCCATGAAGGTCTCGACCAGCATCGGTACGTTGACGCCTGCAATGACTTCATAGTTTTCTTTGTCAACAACAATGCGGCTAGCCGCGTTGAATGGGCTACCGCCCCAGGTGTCAACAAGGAACAACACGCCTTTGCTGGTATCAAGCTTTTCCAGCTGCGCGGTGTATTTTTCGATTAACGTTTCTGCATTCTCGCCAGGCACGAAATCGATCCAGCCAACGTTTTCCTGCTCGCCTAACAGCATTTCTGCCGTTTTCAGCAGTTGTTCTGCTGCCCAACCATGTGTGCCTATTACAATAGCAATCGTCACTTGCTACCTCCTGTTATTATCATGTGTATCAGGTTAACTGATACAATTTGAGCCGATTTCGTTACCGAATCGATTCAGACAAGGGTTAGAGAGATAAACCAATAATTACCGAGAATTATTTTAGACAGTGAAAGAATAATTAATGTGATGAAGATCCGTAATTTAGTTAAAGGGTCGCAATTATTTTGCGGTGTAAAAAATCACCTTACATTTTGCAAAGACTGGTAAATTTTTGCCAGAATCACGGTTATTTTTGGTATGTTAACGTTTCGTTTAATAACACAGGAGTATAGGGCATCAGCCCGAAGTATGGATCGTCACCGACGCCTTTTCGCATCTGCCCGCTTGTGCGGCACACCTCCCGGCATCTCGCGCCACACTGTTCTATCGTCAGGTATCGTCACGCTTAAACATGACATAGCGATGACTCGTCTTGTCTCTCGTTGGAGTGATTTATGGAATTGCTAATGGATCCGCAAATCTGGGTCGGGCTGTTCACGCTTGTTGTGCTGGAGATTGTTCTCGGTATTGATAACCTGGTGTTTATCGCCATTCTTGCAGACAAACTTCCGCCAAAACAGCGAGATAAAGCCCGTCTTATCGGCCTGTCTTTAGCGCTGATTATGCGTCTGGGGCTGCTCTCGGTGATTTCCTGGATGGTGACATTGACCGCGCCGCTGTTTAGCGTGTGGGGGCACACCTTCTCTGGCCGAGACATGATTATGCTGGTCGGTGGTCTGTTCCTGCTGTTTAAAGCCACGACGGAACTCCACGAACGACTCGAAAACCGACAGCACGACTCTGGTCATGGGAAAGGCTATTCCAGCTTCTGGGTGGTCGTGGCGCAGATTGTCGTCCTCGATGCGGTGTTCTCGCTGGATGCGGTGATTACAGCGGTCGGCATGGTGAACCATCTGCCGGTGATGATGGCAGCAGTGGTTATCGCGATGGGTGTGATGCTCCTGGCGTCAAAGCCGCTGACCCGTTTCGTCAACCAGCACCCTACGGTTGTCGTGCTGTGTCTGAGCTTCTTGCTGATGATTGGCTTGAGTCTGGTGGCCGAAGGGTTTGGCTTCCATATTCCGAAAGGCTACCTGTACGCCGCGATTGGCTTCTCGATAATTATCGAGCTGTTTAACCAGATTGCACGTCGTAACTTTATCCGCCACCAGTCGACGATGCCGCTGCGTGCGCGTACGGCAGATGCGATTTTGCGTCTGATGGGCAATCGCAAACCGGTCTCTTCCGCGGTGGAAGAAGGTCATGTGACAAACGTTCCGGTACCGGAAGGGGCGTTCGTTGAAGAAGAACGCTACATGATAAACGGCGTACTGACGCTGGCCTCACGCTCGCTGCGCAGTATTATGACGCCGCGCGGTGAAATTAGCTGGGTGGATGCGGATCTCAGCGCGGATCAAATCCGTGAACAGCTCCTGTCGTCGCCGCACAGTCTGTTCCCGGTCTGCCGGGGTGAGCTTGATGAGATTGTCGGTATCGTGCGGGCTAAAGAGCTGCTGGTGGCGCTGGAAGCGGGGGAAGACGTGCTGGCGTTAGCGGCAGCCTCCCCGGCGATAATCGTGCCGGATACGCTGGATCCTATCAACCTGCTGGGCGTTTTACGCCGCGCGCGCGGTAGCTTCGTCATGGTCACCAATGAATTTGGTATGGTGCAGGGGCTGGTGACGCCGCTTGACGTTCTGGAAGCGATTGCGGGTGAATTCCCGGACGCCGATGAAACGCCGGAAATTGTTGCCGATGGCAACGGCTGGTTGGTGAAAGGTTCCACCGATTTGCATGCGCTGCAACAGACGCTGGGGCTGGAAAATCTTGTTGATGAAGACAATGATTATGCCACTGTCGCAGGGCTGGTCATTGCGGTCAATGGGCAAATCCCGCTGGTCGGTGAAAGCGTTGAACTGCCTGCCGTGCAGATCACCGTGACTCAGGCCAATAACTACCGTGTCGATCAGGTGCGTGTAGTGAAACTCGTTTCAGCACACGACGAAGAAGAGTAACAGCGACCGGTAGCCCGGGCGAGGCGTTTTACGCCGACCCCGGGGATTGGCATCCGAGCTTCCCGGCGTCGCTTTGCGCGGCCGGGGTGCTTCCCGGATCCGTTAGAATATCTATTGTTCTCGCTCCGCCAGCCACTGAGGAAATTCCTCAATGCGCATAGGATGTGCAAACCAATATCCCTGTAACAGATGAACGCCATGTTGCTGCAAGTAACTCGCTTGCTCCGGCGTCTCCACCCCCTCTGCCACCAGTTCAATATTCAATCGTTGCCCAAGGGCAATAATCAAATCCGTCACTGTCGAGTTCACCGCATCGGTGCCAATCGCCTGGGTAAAGGATTTGTCGATTTTCAACACGTCCGGGTGCAGCATTTCCAGCCACGACAGTGAACTGTTGCCCGTACCGAAATCATCTATCGCCAGCTTGATTTGTTGATTCCCCAGCTCGCTGCGCATCTGATAGTTCACATCGTGCAGCGCTTCGCGCTCGGTCAACTCAACGGTTAACTGCTGAATCGGCTGGAAGTTAAACCAATATGGCTGTAGGTCTTGCAGCAAGCGCCCGTTCTTGAAATGCGCCGCTGCAACGTTAATGCCTATCTGGAAGTTGGGATCCTGAGGGAAAAGATGCAGCCGTTGCGCCGTTTCGCTGATCACATAGCGTGTCAGCGGAATAATCAGGTTCTGTGTTTCGACAATCGGAATAAACACGTCCGGCTCTATCCAGCCCACGCGGGGGTTATGCCATCTAAGTAGAATTTCTACGCCGATGCAGCGCTGCATCCGCGCATCCATCTGCGGCTGGCAGTACAGGCTGAACTCTTTTCGGGCGATGCCCATGCTGATTTCACGCGTAAAGCTCAGGCGGCCCGCAGTCACCAGCCAGGCAATCCAGGTAAACAGGACGCTCATGATGATTGCGAGCGGCAGTTCTGACAACAAGTTCTGCAGCGCTAAGCGTTCCGGGCCCGGACTTAATACGCTAATACTAAAGGGAAAACGTGCGGATTGCTGGCTGTAAATCTTATCGTTTGCAGAAACTAAGCGGTCGGTGATCCCCGTCTCATGTTGAAAATAGAGCTTCCCCACGTTGAGGCTCATCTGGTCAATCAGCGGCGGCGAGGACTCGAGAATAATATTACTGATTAAGTCAATATTGAGCGAGGCGAGCACCCCGTCCTTACCATCTGCTGAGGCGGGAAACCACTGGATGAGGATCGGCGTACCCTTTAGCAAAGAGTGATCGGTGGTGAGCTCCAGCAGCGGCGTGCGGCTGGGTAGCTGCGCCTGTAGGGAATGTATCGCCACATCCCGTTTACCTAGCGCGCTTGAGCAGTACAGCTGGCCTGATTTCACCAAGGCGATAGAGCGGACGGTTTGCAACGCGACCGCCAGTTTGCGCAACGGCAAATGAATCGCTTCGCAAGGCTGCCCAACCAGCGCCAACATTTCAGCACGCTGCGTTTGCAGCGGAATCAACAGGGTATCCATTCGGTCAATGGAATGGCGGATAAGCGAGTCTATCTGATTCTGATTTATACCGCGCTGTGAAATAAATCGGGTGCCCAGCGTAATAGCAAAAGCACAGACTGCGACAATCACACAAACGGCGATTCGCTGGCGTAAATACTTCCTGATAACCCATTGTGCATTTCGCATGTCCGAAGCTCGGTTCAGAGGTATTGATACTGAAAATATCAGTGACGATAAAGCAAGTGTAGAGGGAAGAGAGAATAGTGAGAAAAAAGAGATAAATAAATCACCCACCCGTATCACGGGTGGGTGGAATGGCGGATTAGTCGCACTGCACCTTAATGGCCAGACCGCCGCGAGAGGTCTCGCGATATTTGGCGTTCATGTCCTTACCGGTTTCATACATGGTCTCAATAACTTTATCGAGCGACACGCGCGGTTCGCTGGTACGACGCATCGCCATACGCGAGGCGTTAATCGCTTTCACCGACGCAATGGCGTTACGTTCAATGCACGGCACCTGCACCTGACCGGCAACCGGATCGCAGGTCAGCCCCAGGTTATGCTCCATGCCAATTTCTGCCGCCACGCAGACCTGCTCTGGGCTGGCGCCCAGAATTTCAGCCAGACCGGCGGCCGCCATAGAGCAGGCAACGCCAACTTCACCCTGGCAGCCCACTTCGGCCCCGGAAATCGATGCGTTCATTTTGTACAGTGCGCCAATGGCCCCGGATGCCAGGAAGTAACGGATATAGATTTCCGGTGTAACGGGTTCGATAAAGTGATCGTAGTAGGCGAGTACCGCAGGAACGATCCCACAGGCGCCGTTGGTTGGCGCCGTCACCACGCGGCCACCGGCGGCATTCTCTTCGTTAACCGCCAGCGCAAACATGTTAACCCAGTCAACCACGTTCATCGGATCGTGAGACAGTTTATCGCTTGCCACCAGTAAACGACGTAACGCTGAAGCGCGGCGCGGCACGCGTAGCGGCCCTGGCAGAATCCCTTCGGTATTCATCCCACGATCGATACAGGCGCGCATGGTCTGCCAGACGTTGCCAAAATAGTCTTCAATCTCTTGCTTACTGTGCAACGCCAGTTCGTTTTGCATAACCATCCCGGACAGCGACAGCCCGGTTTCTTTGCAGTAGCCGAGCATTTCAGTGGCGGAAGCAAACGGATAGGGCACCTGCACCGCGTTGCTGGCTTCTTTACCAAAGTGCTCTTCATCAACGATAAAACCGCCGCCGATGGAGTAATAGGTTTTGCTGTAGACGAGCGTCTCACCCGCCCAGGCGTGGATCTGCATGGCGTTTTCATGCAGCGACATATTTTCGCTACGAAAACGCATACCGTCATTGGCGGGGAAATCGACTTCGACGCGGCCTTGTGCCAGCAATAAACGCCCGCGAGTTTCGACATCGCGAATAAAAGCGGGAATGGCGTCAATATCAACGGTATCCGGCTGGTTGCCCGCCAGACCCATGATAATAGCGATATCCGTATGGTGGCCTTTACCGGTGAGGGACAGTGAACCATAGACGTCGACGGCAACGCGCGTCACGTCATCTATCAGTCCCTTTTCGACCAGATCATCGACGAACTGTTTGCCAGCCTTCATCGGCCCTACAGTATGGGAAGATGAGGGACCAATCCCCACCTTAAACATGTCGAATAGACTAATCACTTTAACACTCCTGAACAGGGTTGCCGCGCCGTTGCGGCAACGATGTAATAACTGCGCATAGTGTATGAGGGAACCCGGAAATCGGCTTAACTATTCACATGAATTTAACTAATGAATAGCCTTGGTTTTACTAATGCAGAACACCGATGACCATCATAAGTATAGTCAGGGTTTCAGACCCACCTGTAGTGCCAGCTCACGAATGATGCCTGCGGTCATGCCCCAGACAAAATAGTGTTGATACCACGACAGCCAGACGCGGTGAGAATTGCCCCGGCGATGGATATCCAGCGGATGATAACGCCCCAGGCGCAGCGCTTCCGCAAGCGGCATCTCGAAAACAGAAGCCACCTCGTCTTCACAGGCGTGATAGTGCAGGTCGGGCGGGATGACGCCGAGCACCGGAGTGACCTGAAAACCGGTGACGCTGTCCACGGGAGGCAGTACGCCAATGATATCCACGCATTCCGGTGGAATGGCCACCTCTTCGTGGGCTTCACGCAGGGCGGCGGCAATCAGTGAAGCATCGCTGCTGTCCACCGCACCGCCGGGAAACGCCACCTGCCCGGGATGTTTGCGCAAACGCGCGGAGCGCTGCGTCAGCAGCAGGCCGGGCTGCGGGCGGCGGACTATCGGAATCAGCACCGCGGCCTGACGAGCATTTAACGCAGTACGGGTGGCCTGCGGGCGCAGTAGCTGAAAACGGGAAAGAAAATCATCCAGATCCAGCGCGTTGACGTCCATGGTTATGACTCCAGTTGCGATAAGATACGATTCACTTTATCAAATGTTTCCTGATATTCAGCACCTTCTTCACTGTCTGCGACCAGGCCTCCGCCTGCCGAACAGTAAAGCGTTCCTTCTGACGCCGTGACGGTACGGATAGTAATGCTGGTGTCCATGTTGCCGCAGACGCTCAGGTAGCCAATGCTGCCACACCATGCGTTGCGTCGATGGGGTTCAAGCTCGTCGATAATTTCCATCGCCCGCACTTTCGGCGCGCCGGTAATCGAGCCGCCGGGAAACGCCGCGCGTAACAGATCGGTGGCGTGAAGCTCGGCAGGCAGCGTTGCGGTAATGGTGCTGACTAAATGGTGCACCGCCGGGAAGGGTTCAACCACAAATAGCTCCGGCACCCGGACGCTGCCCGGTACGGCGACGCGGCCAATGTCGTTGCGCATCAAATCGACAATCATCAGATTCTCTGCGCGATCCTTCGCGGAATGGGCCAGACGATCGGCCTGTTCGGCATCAGCTATTGGGTTGTCTAAGCGCGGTAACGTGCCTTTAATCGGCCGCGTCTGGATTTGGCCTTGCTCAAGCTGAATAAATCGCTCAGGGGAGAGGCTCAAAATGGCGCTGTCATCGAAACGCAAAAAGGCGCTGAACGGCGCGCGGTTAGCGCGATTCAGGCGTACAAATGCCGCCCATTCATCCCCTTCATAGGATGCCTTAAAGCGTTGCGCCAGGTTGACCTGATAGCAGTCGCCGCTTTGCAGGTAAGCCTGCACCTGACGGAATTTTTCACCGTACTGCTGGCGACTCATGTTCGACTGCCAGCGTGAAGTCAGTGCGAACGGCAGGGCGGTCGGCGCACGCTGCGCCTGTAACCATTCCAGACGCGCATTCACGTCCGTGTAACTTAGCAGAGTCACGACCTGTCGATGATGGTCGACAATCAGCGCCCAGTCGTAAATGCCAACCGCCATATCCGGCACGCTAATATCCTGAGCTGCCCATTGTGGCAAACTCTCGAAACGGCGTCCAAGGTCATAACCCCAAAGCCCGACGGCCCCGCCAATAAACGGTAGATCCGAAAGCGGAGTGTCGCTAAACGAACAATCCTCTAGCGCCTGTTGCAATAAGCGTAACGGGTCGTCATGAGAGGTTTCGGTTTTGTCCGCATCGCTGACTACGGTGATATCACCGTGCGTGACAAGCGTTTTACACGGTTGTGCCACGACAATATCGTAGCGGCTGTGCGGATGGTCTGCATGGCCGGAGTGCAGCAGCATCGCCCACGGCGAGGCGCTCAATGGCGCAAAATAGACTTCTGCGGCGTCGGGTTGCCAGGGAAGTGTCAGGGTTGAAGGGAGTAACATGGTTTTTCAATCAAGCCTTGTCTGTGCCGCCTATGGCGAATATCCGGGCAGCATGGAATAATAAGCGCCCACAATGTAGCAGGAGTCAATGATGTTTGCAGGATTACCTTCACTAAACCATGAACAGCAGCAAAAAGCCGTTGACCGCATTCACGAACTGATGGCGCAAGGGATGCCGAGCGGGCAGGCCATTATGATCGTGGCCGAAGAGCTTCGCGCAAACCACACCGGTGAGCAGATTATTGCCCGTTTTGAGGATGAAGATGAAGACCCGGCCAGTGAAGACGAGGACGAGTAAGCCAGTCGCGCGCTTGTTGAAATCTTTGCCGCTGGCGCTGGCTATCATGCCTGCGTTAGCCGCCGCACAGACCTCCTGTCAGCTGACCGATGCAACCCTGACGTTACAAAGTTACACCGCCGATCCCCACCAGGAACGCATTGCCATGTACTGGCGTAAACCCGATGGCAAGGATTATGGTTCCTTGCGTGCGCTGCTTTCCACCATCAACGGCGACGGTCGCGTACGGATGGCGATGAACGGCGGTATCTACGATAAAACCTATGCACCGCTTGGGCTGTATATCGAAAAGGGCCAGCAAAAGGTGGCGGTGAACCGCGCTTCCGGCGGCGGTAATTTCTTTATCAAACCCGGCGGCGTGTTTTATCTGCGTGGCGAGCAGGCGGGTATCGTTAGCCTGGATAAGCTTAAGTCGACCAAAGGCATGGATTATGCCGTTCAGTCCGGCCCGATGCTGATTGAAAACGGCGTTATCAACTGGCGGCTCAAACCGTCGGCCACCTCGCGTAAGCTGCGCAACGGCGTTGGCATTAACGCGCAGGGGAAGGTGGTGTTTATGCAAAGCGCTCGGGAAACCAATTTCTATGATTTTGCTTGCTACGCCAAATCCCGGCTTAACGTGCAGCAGATGCTCTATCTCGATGGCACCATCTCTAAAATGTACCAGCAGGGCGGCAGCGTGCCCTGGCAGTACTATCCTTTCGTCAGCATGATAACCGTTGAAAAACGCTAAAGACGCCTTCCGCTGCCAGAAGGCGCGGCCCTAGAAAATCACATCCGGCAGCTGTGCAGGATCGTCGTCCAGCGTGACGTGAACCACCTGCTCGCCGCGCCAGAAAGAAACCTGCGTCCCCACGGACGTATGATGCACGCTCACTTCGGTTAACGGGGCCGATTTCGCCAAATCCCACAGACAGACAAACCGCGCCTGCGGCAGGTGATTGCGCAACACCAGATAGCTAAGATCGCTGATGGCCGGATTATCCGCAGCCAGCCCCTGCCACAGCTCACCGTCTCCAGCCAACCACAGCGCCACCGTATTACCATTGCGTGAGAAGTGGCGCGGCTGGCAGCCGTGCAGCGGCGTCATGGTAGAGTCGGTCATCTGCCGCAGCGGCCCGCTTAGGGAGAAAGGCTGCGGCGTGCCGCTTTGATCCAGCGCCTGTGCCGCCAGATGGAGCGTCCAGTCGAGCTGCTGACGATGCGGGTTTTCCACCGTCGACAGGTCGATGAGCACATCGTCCAGCCACAGTAAACGGCGGCGAAAGCGGACATCGCGCCAGGCATCAACGTCCCACTCTACCCGCGAATGGCTGTTCAGTTCCGGTGGCGGTTTACCCCAGTCAACTTCCGTATCCAGCCAGAGATAATCCTCGCCCATATGCCAGCCCAGCACGTCCGGGGTCGCCGGAGGCTGGTTGGTCTGATTGACCGTCAGCGTATTATGGGTCGCGCTGTTTTTATAGTAGTCATAATGCATCCGGGCACCGTAACCGGTGGTGCCCAAGTCCGGCAGTAGCCAGCCATCGCGCTGCCATAGCATCAGCCCCAACCGGTCATAATGATCGTGCTCACCGCCCCACGGACTGTGCTTAATTAACAGCGCATGCTGCGGTCGGCGCCAGAGGGTGATACCGGCGCCGGGGGCAAACAGCGACTCGTGCGGGATCAGCGCGGGCGTGGTTTCCGGCAGCGGCCTGTCGCGCCATAACAGCGTTTCACGCTCGTCAGGCATCTCATCGGTAAACTGCAACACGGCGGCGTACTGCGGGTCGTGCCAGATAAACCAGGCAAACTCGTAGAGATCCCGGTGGTGCAGTTTCTCCTGCCCGGCAAGGCAGTCGTTCAGCCGTGGGAAGGTGCCATCCGGCAGCAACAATGCGAGGGGAAACTTGAGCATCGGCTGATACCACGGGCCATCAATCAGGCTCCAGCGGGTGCCACGGGCCAGTTTCTCGAACGCGAAGAATCCTTGTAGCGCGTAATAGTGGTAGTGCACCGACCCTTCAAACCACAAACCTTCCGCCAGCAATCCATGCTCTAGCTGCCAGCGCAGACCGTAGGGTTGATTAACGGCAAACTCCAGAAGTTCTTCATCTTCAAGGACAAACCCGAGCACGGCGAGCGCGGCGCTGATTTTCACCTCGTGATTATGAATCTGCGGGCTGCGATGTTTACGTAAAAACGTCGCCGCGCAGCGCAGCAGATTTTCGCTGATATGCTGCCGCTCACTGAATGTGACGCTGTCACGAATAAAATCATAGCCCAGCGCCATCTCCAGAATACAGTTCGCTTCGCATAACGTCTGGGCATTCATTTTGCCCGGGCCGTTGTGGGGAATATCGCCATGAATTTCATAATCGGGATACACATCCGCATAGCCCATCAGCAAGGTGCGGACTTTATCGCGATAGCGTGTTTCTCCGGTCAACTGCCACAGTAGCCCCAACTGCTGGCAGGCGCTGGCGTTGCGCCCGTTCATCTCACGCCACCACGCGCCGTCCCACGGCTCGCCGCTAAAAATCTCACCGTCAACCGGGCAGGCGTGCTGATCAGGAGCGTCCGCCTGCCAGGTAAGCCGCACCCCATGGTGCGGGCAAAAATAGTACAGATTCCAGCTCGCAATCCCGGTTTGCGGGATACGAACGGCGGCGTCAAGCATCGGTTGTGCACTCTTCACGAGCTGTTCAATCAGACCGTTATTGCCGGCTGCACGTCTGGCAATGTCGGGCCATAGCCCAGAAAATTGTTTCATCAGTGGTTATCCTTGACCTCTGCCGATGCCGAAAGCGGCGCGATAAGCGTGGTGATATCGTCGGGATATTTTGCGCGCAGCCACTGTGCTTTTTCGCGGAACAACTTGTCATCCGGCCAGGCATGGGCGGCGGTGGCAATATTACGCAGCGCTTTTTTATCATCCATTTTGTCGAGGTCTTTCCACGGCCACGGCGTATCGCTATTGATAAACCCGGCGATGTACTGATAGCCCTTGCGCAGGCTATGGTCGTCGAGGGTAAAGTTCCAGATATTGACGCCCGCTTTTTCGCCCAGACGCCCCAGACGGTTGTAGGCTTCAAGATTAAAGTTGCTGTAATGCCACGGACGCGTGCGCTCAAGCTCCGCCATCTGGCGACCTTCGATATCAAACTGTCCGGCAATGCGCCGCAGCTGGGTGACATACAGACGCTTTTTCGCCTCGTCGGTTTTGCCGCTGAACAGGGCAAAAGTGGCAGCCTGCATATCAAAATAAGTCCCGTGATTGTTATGCCAGTTTTCTTCCTCAAAACCGTTCTGGCTGGTGGTCATCCAGTGATAAAACTCGCCGAACCACGTTTTAAGCTCCGCCACTTCAGACTCGCTCAATGCGCCTGAAGATTGCAGCAGGGCGATGGCGTCCACCACCTCAACCAGCGCCCGGCTGTCGATAATGCCAATGCCGCGTCCGGTATTTATGCCCGGGATCGCCTGGGCGTATTGCAGGTTTGGCGTCATGCGCGTTTCTGGATTCAGGAACCAGTTTTTAATCTGCTCGGCGGCTTTATGCGCATAGCGACTGTCATCAGAGAAATACCACGCCAGCGCCAGAGTGGAGACGTCGTTACTCATCTTCACCAACCGATTTTTATCGGTGGCATCGCTGTTGGCGTCCGGGTTGGTTTGACCATCCTTACGGATGTACGGCAGCCCGTCTTTGGTATTGGGATCGGGCCACCAGTACGGCGGGAAACTGTAATAGTCATGCTTGTTGCCGCTGGCGGCGACCAGCGTTTTATCCATCACCGAAAACAGCGGGTGCTTCAAGGCGAGGTCGGCTTTTTTTAACAGCGCGCTTTGTGCCTGGACAAAAAGGGGATCTTTGGCGGCTATTTGCTGGCGGCTAAACGCCAGATCTTTACCATCAAGGGTATAAGGCTCGGCGGCGTACAGCGATGTGCTTAGGCCGGAACACAGTAGCGCAAGCGCTAATATTCCAGGGCGAGGTATTGAGTTCATCGTGATAACCCTTCTGCAAATAAGAGAAAAGATAACAACACAATTATACCTGCCGCGTATTTTAGAGGCATAAGAGACAGGCGGTTTAATTAAAAATAAAGTGTTTAAGAAAGCGATGCCGTGCAGTGTAAAAGACAAAGTGATTTTTTTTGTGATGAACATCAAGCTTATTGGTATGAATAAAAAATGACGTATTTAATGCAGCGTGAGTCACAGAATTTAGCGTTTTTCTATTTTTGTTGATAAATTTAACAAATTGCGGAAAATATCATCATATTGATTTTAAAGGGTAAAATATCTAAGTCACTTTTCTTGTCACTTTTCAGTGTGATCTGATTCAACTTTTTGATTTTTGAAATGCAATTTCTTTTTTGTGTGGTTGTATTAGAAAATACATTTCTATTTAATGATTGAAAATAATTTTTACGCATCTTGTATTAATAACAGAATGCTATTCATTTCATTTGAAAATGCATTTATTGCGAATTTAATTACCTTTGTGCCCAACAATAAAGGATATGCAATCATGTCTGCGAATAAATTACGTTCATTATTACTCCTTTCCGCTCTGGGGCTTGGCATCGGGCAGAGCTACGCCGCCACGACCCTTAACGTCTGGATCCGCGCAAGCAACGATTCGAAAAATATTTACAAGCAAGAGGCCGAGAAATTTGAAGAAAAAACCGGCATCAAAATCGAATACTTCAACGCGACCACTGACTTTGAGCAGCGCCTGGCGCGAGCCACGGCGGGTAACGCGCTGCCGGATCTGATTTTCAATGATGCCGCCTCGCTTGGGCAGTTTATCCAGCTTGGCATTGCTGAGGAAATCGACCCGAAAGCGATAAACGGCGGCGACCAGCTGTATCAAACGGCCTGGAACAGCACCCGCTATATCGACGGCAAATACTATGGCGTGCCGACCTCAGCGCAAACTTTCGCCCTGTTCGTGCGCAAAGACTGGCGTGAAAAGCTGGGCTTACCGTTGCCAAAAAGCTGGGATGATATCCAGACCCTCGCCAAAGCCTTTACCACACAAGACCCGGACGGCAACGGCAAAAATGATACCTACGGTTTTATCGTCCCGGCATCGACGACGCGCGGCTACGCCAGCTGGTTTATGAGCAGCTTTATCTGGCAGGCCGGTGGCGATTTTGTCAGCGACCATAACGGTAAATTCAGCGCCTCGCTCAACACCCCCGAAGTGGCACAGGCCATGACCTTTATGCGCACCATGATGTGTGAAAAGGTCACTCAGCCGGGCGCAATTAACGCCACCACCGCCGATGTTATTCCGTCATTCCGTTCAGGCCAAAGCGGCATGTTCTTCAGCGGCCCGTATCACATTGCGCTGTTTGATAAAGACCCTGGCAAAGACAACTTTGAGGTTGTGCCGGTAGTGGGGCCGAAAGGCGAGGCTACCCTCGCGGAAGGCACCACGGTCTTTATGATGAAGAGCAGCAAGCAGAAAGAGGCCGCGCGCCAGTTTGTTGAATTTATGATTTCCCCGGAAGGTCAGGAAATTGGCATGGGCAAAGGGAGCAAACATATCCCGGTGGTTCGCCTGCCGGTGAATAAGAACGTCGACGTCAAAGCGGTGTATCAGGATGCGCGTTGGGAAACCTTCGCCAAATTGTACAACGAGCAGGGCCGCTATGTGCCGCAGATCCCTAACTGGACGCCGGTACGTCAGGTGGCAGCCGATGGCTTCAACCGCATCTTTGCCGACTGCAACAGCGACATTTCCGCCGAGCTGAAAACGATTGACGGCAAGGTCAACGCTGAGCTTGAAAAACAAAACGTGCTGGCTAAGTGAGGAAACGCGTAATGACTCTGCATGAGACGAAGTCCGCGCCGCTAAAGCAAGCCGCTTCGCCTGACGCGACCGGCTGGCTGACGGCCAAACGCAAGCGGGCGCTGATCCCCTGGCTGTTCCTCGCTCCGGCGCTGATTATTTTTAGCTGGTTTAAGTTCATCCCGATGATTCAGGGTCTGGTGATGAGCTTCTACAAGGTTAACTTTAATGAGCCCAACGAGTGGGTTGGTTTTGCCAACTTCACCCGCGCTTTCGGCGACGTTGAACTGCATGCAGCGGTGGTTAACACGCTGCTGTACGTGGTGGTGACGATGTTCGCCGCCGCCATTCTGGCCTTCTTCCTCGCGATGCTGCTGGAAGGCCCGGCGCGCCATCTGCGCTTTATTCGTACCGCCATTTTCTTACCGGCGGTCACCAGTGCAGCGATTGTCGCTGAAATGTGGCGCATTCTGTTCAACCCGACACCCAACGGGGTAATGAACCACATTCTGAGCTGGTTTGGTGTCGCCGATCAGGGGTTCCTCGCCAGTTCCGACCAGGCGCTGTGGGTCATTATGTTGCTGCACATCTGGAAAGCGGTGCCGTACAACATGGTGATTTTCATTGCCGGCCTTGCGGGGATCAGTCGCGATTTATACGACGCCTCGAACGTAGACGGTGCCAACTGGTGGAACCGCCTGCGCTACGTCACGCTGCCTGGGATGATCCCGGCGCTGTCGGTGGTGCTGATGCTCTCCTTTATCCGTGGTTTCCGCGTGTTTGCTGAGGTGTACGCCACCACCGGCGGCGGGCCGTCTAATTCGACGGAAATGGTCATGACCCACATCTATAAGCTGGGCTTTGAGCAGTTTGACTATGGCTACGCCTCGGCGGTGTCTTTCCTGTTATTCACCTTCACGGTGCTCTTAACGATTTGTCATCTGACGCTGAAAAAGCGTATCGCACGCTACTAAGGAGCCGTGATGTTAAGTAAACGTTGGGATACCGCAGGGCGCTGGTGTATTTACGCGTTACTGCTGATTGTCTTTGTCGGGCCGTTCTGGGGCATCGTGGCGACCGCTTTTAGCGGCGCGCCGGTAAAGCCCGGCGAGCTGTTAGCCTGGCCAAATCAGTTCTCATTCGACAACTTTATCTTCGCCTGGATGGATATCGGCGTCTGGCAGTACCTGCTGAACTCCATTCTGGTGGTGTTCTTCGGCACCATCCTCCAGGTGTCCGTGAGCGCGCTGGCGGCCTATGCGCTGGCCCGTAAGAAGTTTCGCGGCGTGGCGCTGGTGAGCCTTGTGATTTTGTCGACCATGATGCTGCCGGAAGAGGTTATCGCCATTCCGCTGTACATGATTATCAACTGGCGGCTGCCGTTTATCGATGCATCGCTGTACAACAGCTACCTCGGGATGATTCTGCCGGTGGTGGGCTGGGCGTTCTCCATCTTCGTGCTGACCGAATTTATGTCAGCCATCCCGAAAGAGCTTGAGGAGGCGGCGCGTATTGATGGCGCGAACGAATGGCAGATTTTCTTCCACGTCATTCTGCCGCTGGTAAAACCAGCGCTCGGCACGGTGGTGACCTTCGGCTTCATTATGATTTGGGACCAGTACCTGCTGCCGCTGATTGTGGTTAACCAGGACAGCCTGAACACCATTCCGGTGATCCTCGGCACGCTGCGTACCGATGAGAGCATCACGCCGAACATATTTATCGCCATTACGCTACTGGCGATGCTGCCAAGCATCATCGTCTATCTGGGTCTGCAAAAACATTTCAATCGCGGGATTATGTCCGGCGCGGTCAAAGGATAAGGGGTTACCGATGGGATCTGTTGTATTGAATAACGTGCGCAAGTCATACGGTGATGCACACGTGATTAAAGATGTGTCGCTGACTATCCCGGACGGTGAATTTTGCGTTCTCGTCGGCCCCAGCGGCTGCGGTAAATCTACGCTGCTGCGCATGATTGCGGGGCTTGAGGAAATTTCCGGCGGTGAAGTGCACATTAACGAACGTAACGTCACTGAGGTTGAGCCGAAACTGCGCGATATCGCGATGGTGTTCCAGAGCTACGCGCTGTATCCGCAAATGACGGTACGCGAAAACATGGGCTTTGCCCTGAAGATGGCTAAATTACCGAAAGCGGAAATTAACCAGAAGGTCAACGAAGCGGCGGGGCTGCTAGGGCTGGAACCGTTGCTGGAGCGTCTGCCAAAAGATCTCTCCGGCGGCCAGCGCCAGCGTGTGGCGATGGGGCGGGCTATCGTGCGTAAACCGCAGGTATTCCTGTTCGACGAACCGTTATCGAACCTCGATGCCAAGCTGCGTACCCAGGTGCGCGGCGAAATCCGCGAGCTGCATCGCCGCCTGAAAACTACCTCGGTGTACGTGACTCACGATCAGATTGAAGCAATGACCATGGGGCAGATGATCGTCGTGCTGCGCGATGGATGCATTGAGCAGGCGGGAACGCCGCTTGAGCTGTACGACCAGCCGGCTAACCTGTTTGTCGCAGGATTTATCGGTTCGCCGGAAATCAATCAGCTACCGGGTGAGGTGGTATTGAGCGCAAACGCCACCAGCCTGCGCCTGAAAGATGGTTCGCTGCTGGCGCTGCCGCCCGGAATGCAGGTGAAAAACGGTCAACAGGTGGTGTATGCCATTCGCCCGGAGCAGGTGAACGTGGTGCATGAAGCCCGTGACGATGCGCTGGCGGCGAAAGTGACGGCGGTGGAGAATACCGGCTCGGATATGCAGCTGTTCTGCGATACCGGCGGCGGTGCCTTCACCTCGGTGTTCAAACAGCGTCTGCCGGTTAAAGAGGGTGACACCATCTGGCTGCAACCAAAACTCTCCGGCGTGCATTTGTTTGACGCGCAAAGCGGTCTGCGCGTGGCGTGTTTGGAGGAAGAATAAGGTGGCGATGAAGCTGTACACCCTTGATGAAACCTGTCTGGAAAATGCGCGCGCGGGGCTGAAGCAGCCCTTCTCCCCGCTACAGCTAGCGCTCAGCAAGCTGGTAGCGGAGGCGGATACGCTTAAGCGTGAGCCGCCGGAAAGCGTGGTGCATAAGAAGCTGCGTCCGGCGAGCGGCGACGCGCACGATTACTACAGCCTGGGCACCTACTGGTGGCCAAACCCACGGCGGCCCAACGGGCTGCCGTACATTCGCCGCGACGGGCATATCAACCCGCAGTGCGAAAACAACGACACCGATACCTCGCGTATTATCCGCATGTGCGAGCGCTGCCTGACGCTGGGGCTGGCGTGGTACTTCACCGGCCAGCGTCAGTATGCGCAGGCGGCGGCGGTGCAAATCCGCTGCTGGTTCCTCGATGGTGAGACGCGGATGAATCCGCATCTGAACTACGGTCAGGCGATCCCGGGAATTGTCTCCGGGCGCGGTACCGGGCTTATCGATACGCGGCTGTTGTGGATGGTGGTCGATACCATCGGGCTGATTAATGCCGCCAGCGTGCTGGATACTGACGACATTATCGGCCTGCATCAGTGGTTCCGCGATTTTAACCACTGGATGTACTACAGCGAAATCGGTCATTCCGAATATGTGTGGCACAACAACCACGGTACATGGTACGACGCGCAGCGCACGGTGAACGCGCTATTTTATGGCGATAAAGGGCTGGCGGCGCGCATCATCGAGCAGGGCATTACCCAGCGGATGGCGGCGCAAATCGACCAGGACGGTAAGCAGACGATGGAGCTGGAGCGCACCATTCCGTTCCACTACTCGCTGTTTAACCTGGAGGCGCATTTGCTTCTTAACCGCTACGCCGAGCACGTTGAGTTCGACCGCTGGAATACCATTCGCGACGGGCGCGGCGTAAAGCAGGGGATTGATTATCTGGTGCCGTTTGTGCGCGAACCCGACCTGTGGCCGTACAGCGATTTACAGGGGATCGTCTGGGATAGCGCGCTGCGGGTGTTGTTGCAGTCGGTGCGCGGGTATCCGAAACAGTCGGCAAGTTACCGTGATGCGCTGAAATGCTTGCCGCAGGAGACGTTGCAGCTAAAAGAACAGTTGATGTGGTGCCCGGGGTTATAACCCGGTGCATTCCCGGCGGCGCTACGCTTGGCCGGGCTACATATCAGCACATGTAGGCCTGATAAGCGTAGCGCCATCAGGCGTCAGGCGCACGTTGCCGGATGGCGGCGTGCCGCCTTATCCGGCCTACAGGGGCCAGTAGCCCGGGCGAGGCGTTTACACCGCCGCGATAATCTTAATCTCAACTTTATAACGCGGGTTCATCAGCTTCGCCTGCACCGTGCAGCGCACCGGCGCATGACCGGCCACCACCCACGCATCCCACGCTTTGTTCATGGCGGCGAAATCCTCGCCGTTCGGCAGGAAAATGGTGGCGTCGAGAATACGCGACTTGTTGCTGCCCTGTTTTTCCAGCACCGCATCAATCTGCGCCAGCGTATTCGCCGTCTGCTCAAAAGCGTCGGCGTCCAGGTTTTCCGGCACGCCGGTGTAGTACAACGTGTTGTTATGTATCACCACGTCAGACCAACGCGCTTCGGCATCAATACGTATAATTGTCATTTCATTTTCCTTTTAAGATCACGTAAACGCGCTAAGACTGCCACATTGTCGACGCGGCGTCACGACTTCGGCTGGCATAAGCGGGATTCGCCTGACATAATCACTGGGAATTTTTCCAGGGGGTAATGTGACCGACGATTTTGCAGCAGACGGCCAGCTTGCGCAGGCGATAACCGGCTTTAAACCGCGTGAACCGCAGCGCCAGATGGCGCACGCCGTCATGAAGGCGATTACAGACGGGCAACCGCTGGTGGTAGAAGCCGGAACGGGAACCGGTAAAACCTACGCCTACCTGGCGCCTGCGTTACGCGCAGGCAAAAAAGTGATCATCTCAACCGGCTCGAAGGCGTTGCAGGATCAGCTCTACAGTCGCGACTTGCCCACCGTCGCCAAAGCGTTAGCCTTTACCGGCAAAATGGCGTTACTCAAAGGACGCTCAAACTATCTGTGTCTGGAACGTCTGGAGCAGCAGGCGCTGGCGGGCGGTGACCTGCCGGTGCAGACGTTAAGTGACGTCATTATGCTGCGCAGCTGGGCCAACCACACAACGGATGGCGATATCAGCACCTGTGCGAGCGTAGCGGAAGACTCCCAGGCGTGGCCGCTGGTGACCAGCACCAATGACAACTGTCTGGGCAGCGACTGCCCGCTGTATCAGGATTGCTTTGTGGTCAAAGCGCGTAAAAAGGCGATGGACTCTGACGTGGTGGTGGTTAACCATCACCTGTTCCTTGCCGATATGGTGGTCAAAGAGGGCGGTTTTGGTGAGCTTATCCCCGAAGCTGAGGTGATGATCTTCGATGAAGCCCATCAGCTCCCGGACATCGCCAGCCAGTATTTCGGCCAGTCGCTCTCCAGCCGTCAGCTACTGGATCTGGCGAAAGATGTCACCATCGCGTATCGCACGGAAGTGAAAGATACCCAGCAGCTGCAAAAATGCGCCGACCGCCTGGCGCAGGCGACGCAGGATTTTCGCTTACAAGTTGGTGACCCCGGCTATCGCGGCAATCTGCGCGAATTGCTGGCGGATAATAACGTGCAACGCGCGCTACTGTTGCTCGATGATGCCCTCGAGCTTTGCTACGACGTGGCAAAACTCTCCCTCGGCCGCTCGGCTTTACTGGATGTCGCTTTCGAACGCGCCACCCTTTACCGCGCGCGGCTAAAGCGGTTAAAAGAGATCAACACGCCGGGATACAGCTACTGGTACGAATGCAACTCCCGCCACTTTACGCTGGCGCTCACGCCGCTGACGGTGGCCGATAAATTTAAAGAAGTGATGGCGGCAAAGCCGGGAAGCTGGATCTTTACCTCCGCCACGCTGTCGGTAAACGACGACCTCCATCACTTTACCGAACGACTAGGCATTGAATCAGCCGAGTCGATGTTACTGCCCAGCCCCTTTGACTACGCCACGCAAGCGCTGTTGTGCGTACCGCGTAACCTGCCATTGCCTAATCAGCCGGGCGCGGCGCGTCATTTAGCGGCGATGCTTCGTCCGCTGATTGAGGCGAACAACGGTCGCTGCTTTATGCTGTGCACCTCGCACGCCATGATGCGTGACCTGGCGGAACAGTTCCGCGCCACCATGACGCTGCCGGTTTTGCTGCAAGGGGAAACCAGTAAAGGCCAGCTGCTACAGCAATTTGTCAGCGCCGGTAACGCCTTACTGGTGGCAACCAGCAGCTTCTGGGAAGGGGTTGACGTGCGCGGCGACGCGTTGTCATTAGTGATTATCGACAAGCTGCCGTTCACCTCGCCGGACGACCCGCTGCTAAAAGCGCGCATGGAGGATTGCCGCCTGCGCGGTGGCGATCCGTTTGACGACGTGCAGCTCCCGGATGCGGTCATTACCCTTAAGCAGGGGGTGGGTCGTCTGATTCGTGACGTCACCGATCGCGGCGTACTGGTGATTTGCGACAACCGTCTGGTGATGCGTCCTTACGGCGCCACCTTCCTGGCGAGCCTGCCGCCCGCGCCGCGCACCCGTGACATTCGCCGTGCGGTACGTTTTTTGGCGGTGCCATCGGCGCGGTAATGTGCGTCGGAATGTGATAAGATGCGCGCCATTTTATTGATCCGTAACTGCGAGAGCGCGACTAATCATGCGAATTCTGGCCATCGACACCGCCACGGAAGCCTGTTCGGCTGCCCTGTGGAATGACGGTACTACCTGTGCTCACTTCGAGCTTTGTCCTCGGGAACACACCCAACGTATCCTGCCTATCGTGCAGGATATCCTCACCGAAGGCGGCGTTAGCCTGACCGATCTCGACGCGCTGGCGTTTGGCCGTGGGCCGGGCAGCTTTACCGGCGTGCGCATCGGTATTGGTATTGCACAGGGGCTGGCGCTGGGGGCCGAGCTGCCGATGATCGGTGTGTCGACGCTTGCCACCATGGCGCAAGGCGCATGGCGCAAGCAGGGCGCAACGCGCGTCCTCGCCGCTATCGATGCGCGAATGGGCGAGGTTTATTGGGCAGAATACCAGCGCGATGCGCAGGGTGTCTGGCAGGGCGAAGCCAGCGAAGCGGTAATGAAACCGGAAGCGGTACAGCAGCGCCTCACCGAGCTTGAAGGCGAATGGGCGATGGTTGGCACCGGCTGGGCCGCGTGGCCGGACATGGTGCAGGGCGCAAACGTCACGCTGACCGACGGTAACGTCACGTTACCTGAAGCCGAAGATATGTTGCCGATAGCTTGCCAACTGCTCGAACAGGGTAAAACGGTCGCCGTGGACAAAGCGGAGCCGGTTTATTTGCGAAATGAAGTTGCGTGGAAGAAACTTCCTGGCCGTGAATGAATCTCAGTAGATAGATACACAATTATTGAGAACAGGAGCAGCATCATGGCGGGTAATAAAAGGGTCTTTCGCGGGGCTATCGCTGGGCTTATTGCGCTCGCGTTAAGCGGCTGCGTCACCGTACCGGATGCCATTCAGGGTAGCAGCCCGACACCGCAGCAGGATTTGGTGCGCGTGATGTCTGCGCCGCAGTTGTACGTGGGCCAGGAGTCTCGCTTTGGCGGGACGGTCGTGGGAATTGAAAACCAGCAGGGCCATACTCGTCTGGAGATAGCCACCGTCCCACTGGACAGCGGCGCACGGCCAACGCTGGGTGAAGCTTCACGCGGGCGAATCTTTGCCGACATCAACGGCTTCCTCGATCCGGTTGATTTCCGTGGACAGCTGGTGACGGTCGTCGGCCCAATTGTCGGTACGCTGGAAGGCAAAGTGGGAGGGACGAAATACACCTTCCTGCACGTTCAGGCGACGGGCTACAAACGCTGGCATGTTGCCCAGCAGGTGGTCATGCCGCCACAGCCTATCGACCCGTGGGGCTTTGGCCCACATCCATGGCGCTACGGTTACGGCGGTTGGGGCTGGTATAACACCGGCCCCGCAGAGGTTCGTAACGTCGTCACGGAATAAAGTATGTTGTGATACAGACAAAAAGAAACAGCGGCTCGACCGCTGTTTCTTCTTTGTAATGGATATAAAAAAAATAAAGAGTGACGCGCTTCGCAACCTGAATTCTGAGTATTTTTCAAACTGGTACGCTGAGTTAATATTATGTTAATGAAAGTTTATCATTTGGGGTTGTGATGACGACGAATACGTATTTTAGAGGTGATGCTTTGAAAAAGGTTTGGCTCAACCGTTATCCTGCTGATGTTCCGGCAGAGATCAATCCTGACCGTTATCAATCCCTGGTAGAACTGTTTGAACAGGCGAGCACGCGCTATGCGGACCAGCCTGGCTTCGTCAATATGGGCGAGGTGATGACTTTCCGTAAACTTGAAGAACGCAGCCGTGCTTTCGCCGCCTATCTCCAGCAGGGCCTGGGGCTTAAACAGGGAGATCGCGTTGCCTTGATGATGCCTAACCTGTTGCAATACCCGGTGGCGCTATTTGGTATTTTGCGCGCGGGCATGATCGTTGTTAACGTCAACCCGCTGTATACCCCCCGCGAACTGGAGCATCAGCTTAACGATAGCGGCGCACAAGCGATCGTTATCGTCTCCAATTTTGCCCATACGCTGGAAAAAGTGGTCGATAAGACCTCGGTCAAGCATGTGATTCTCACGCGCATGGGCGATCAGCTCTCCACCGCCAAGGGCACGCTGGTGAACTTCGTGGTGAAATACATCAAACGGCTGGTGCCAAAATACCATCTGCCGGATGCCATCTCTTTTCGCCGCGCGCTGCACACGGGTTACCGCTTACAGTATGTGAAGCCGGTTGTGAAGGCGGAGGATATTGCCTTCCTGCAATATACCGGCGGCACCACGGGCGTGGCTAAAGGGGCGATGCTAAGCCACCGCAATATGCTTGCCAACCTTGAGCAGGTAAAAGCGACCTACGGGCCGCTGCTGCATGAAGGCAAAGAGGTCGTCATCACCGCGCTGCCGCTTTACCACATCTTCGCGCTGACCATGAACTGTCTGCTGTTTATCGAGTTGGGCGGCAAAAATATTCTTATCACCAACCCGCGTGATATCCCCGGGCTTGTGAAGGAGCTGGCGAAATATCCGTTTACAGCAATGACCGGCGTCAACACGCTGTTCAATGCGCTCCTTAATAACAAAGATTTCCAGCAGCTCGATTTTTCAACCCTGCATCTGTCTGCGGGCGGTGGGATGCCGGTGAACCAGTCGGTTGCCGATCGTTGGGTAAAACTCACCGGCCAGTATCTGCTAGAAGGCTATGGCCTGACCGAATGTGCGCCATTGGTCAGCGTCAACCCGCATGACATCGACTACCACAGCGGCAGCATTGGTCTGCCGGTGCCGTCAACCGAGGTGAAGCTGGTGGACGATGACGATAACGAAGTACCGCCCGGTGAACCGGGAGAGCTTTGCGTCAAGGGACCGCAGGTGATGGAAGGTTACTGGCAACGCCAGGACGCGACCGATGAAATCATCAAAGACGGCTGGCTGCATACCGGCGATATTGCGGTGATGGATGCCGAGGGCTTCCTGCGAATCGTTGACCGCAAAAAAGATATGATTCTGGTCTCCGGTTTCAACGTCTATCCTAATGAGATTGAAGACGTGGTGATGCAGCATTCCGGCGTCCTGGAAGTGGCGGCCGTCGGCGTGCCGTCCGGTAACAGCGGTGAAGCGGTGAAGATTTTTGTGGTGAAAAAAGACGCCGCGCTCACCGAAGAGGCGTTGATCACTTTCTGCCGTCGCCAGCTTACCGGTTACAAAGTCCCGAAACAGGTTGAATTCCGTGAAGAATTGCCGAAGTCCAATGTCGGCAAAATTTTACGTCGAGAATTACGTGACGAAGCCCGTGCCAAAGTGGACAATAAGGCATAAGTCACGAGTCATGATGCCCAACGCCAGCTCTGCTGGCGTTTTTTTTGGCGCAATATAAGAGAGTATGATTTGAACTATCAGATGATCACCACCAACGACGCGCTCAGCACCCTGTGCGACGCGGTTCGTCAAACTAACGCCGTGGCGCTGGATACCGAATTTGTCCGTACCCGTACCTACTATCCACAGCTGGGGCTCATTCAGCTGTTTGACGGTGAGCGCACGGCGCTGATTGATCCTCTGGATATTACCGACTGGTCGCCGCTCCAGGCGATTATGCAAGACCGCAATATCACTAAATTCCTGCATGCCGGAAGTGAAGATCTGGAAGTTTTCATGAACACCTTCGGCTCGATGCCGCAGCCGCTTATCGACACGCAGGTTCTGGCGGCTTTCTGCGGCCGTCCAATGTCCTGGGGTTTTGCCGCAATGGTGGCCGAATTTACCGGCGTTGAGCTGGATAAAAGCGAATCCCGCACCGACTGGCTGGCGCGCCCGTTGACCGCGCGCCAGTGCGAATACGCAGCCGCGGATGTGTGGTATCTGCTGCCGATTGCCCACAAACTGATGATAGAGACCGAGCAGACGGGACGTCTTGCCTGGGCACTTGATGAATGCCAGCTTATGCAGCAGCGCCGTCAGGAGATTGTCGACCCGAGTGATGCCTGGCGCGACATTACCAACGCCAGCCAACTGCGTACCCGTCAGTTAGCCTGTCTGCAGCTGTTAGCTGAATGGCGCTTGCGTAAGGCGCGTGATCGCGATATGGCGGTGAATTTTGTTGTTCGCGAAGAACACCTCTGGAGCGTTGCGCGCTATATGCCGGGTAGCCTGGGTGAGCTCGATAGCCTGGGGCTGTCTGGCAGTGAAATCCGCTTCCACGGTAAAACCTTGCTCAGTCTTGTCGAGAAAGCGCAGGCGCTTCCAGAAGAGGCGCTGCCGGAACCTCTGCTGAACCTGATGGATATGCCCGGTTATCGTAAAGCGTTTAAAGAGATTAAGGCGCTGGTGCAGGAAGTAGGGCAGGAGAGCGGAATGAGTGCTGAAATGCTGGCGTCACGCCGTCAGATTAACCAGTTGTTGAACTGGCATTGGCAATTAAAACCACGCACCACCGCACCGGAAATGATCTCCGGCTGGCGCGGCGAGCTGCTGGCGGGGCGTCTGGATAAGCTGTTAGCGCAATACCCGCGTTAAATCCCCGCATCCGGCAATGGTGCACTGAATCTGCCTGATGGCGCTCCGCTTATCAGGCCTACCGGCCTATGTAGCCCGGGCGAGCGCAAGCGATCCCAGGATGACACACTATCCGGCCACGCCGCCATCCGGCAATGGCGCGCTGAATCTGCCTGATGGCGCTTCGCTTATCAGGCCTACCGACCTATGTAGCCCGGGCGAGCGCAAGCGACCCCGTGATGACACACTATCCGTAGGCCGGGTAAGGCTACGCCGCCATCCGGCAATGGCGCGCTGAATCTGCCTGATGGCGCTTCGCTTATCAGGCCTACCGACCTATGTAGTCCGGGCGAGCGCAAGCGACCCCGGGATCACACCACCGTCGCAAAACAAAAAAGGCGCTATCATTAGCGCCTTTTCTTCACCACCAGAATCAGGATTTAGATTCTTCAGCTTCCGGTAGCGTGACGTTGAGTTCCAGAATCGAAATATCCCCGTCTTTTTGCTCTAACTGCACCGTGACCATTTCTGGGTCAATCTGTACATATCGACAGATCACTTCCAGAATGTCTTTCCTTAACTGCGGCAGATAGTGCGGTTCTGCATCACTGCGGCGGCGTTCCGCGACAATGATCTGCAGGCGTTCTTTAGCAATGTTGGCGGTTGCCTTTTTCCGTGAGAGAAAAAAGTCGAGTAATGCCATGAGTTATCCTCCGAACAGGCGTTTGAGGAAACCTTTCTTCTCTTCTTCAATGAAGCGGAAAGGACGTTCTTCTCCCAACAGACGATCTACCGTGTCAGCGTAGGCTTTGCCCGCGTCAGACGCCGCATCCAGGATGACCGGTTCGCCCTGGTTTGAAGCGCGCAGCACGGACTGATCTTCTGGAATCACGCCGACCAGTTTAATGCGCAGGATCTCCAGCACATCTTCCATGCTCAGCATATCGCCTTTGTTGACGCGGCCTGGGTTATAGCGCGTTAACAACAGGTGCTCTTTGATTGGCTCCTGACCATTTTCCGCGCGGCGTGATTTTGACGCCAGGATGCCAAGAATACGGTCGGAGTCACGTACGGACGACACTTCAGGGTTGGTGGTGATAATCGCTTCGTCGGCGAAATAGAGAGCCATCAGCGCGCCCGTTTCAATCCCCGCCGGGGAGTCACAGACCACGAAATCGAACTCCATTTTTTTCAGCTCATCGAGAACTTTCTCGACGCCTTCGCGAGTCAGCGCATCTTTATCGCGAGTCTGAGAAGCAGGAAGGATATAAAGATTGTCGGTGCGTTTATCTTTGATGAGTGCCTGATTCAGGGTGGCGTCACCCTGAATAACGTTAACGAAATCATAAACAACGCGACGTTCGCAACCCATGATCAGGTCAAGGTTACGCAGACCGATATCAAAATCAATAACGACCGTTTTCTTTCCCTTCTGCGCCAAACCAGTCGCGATGGCCGCGCTGGAGGTGGTTTTACCCACGCCCCCTTTACCTGAAGTCACAACAATAATGCGTGCCATAAAAATTCCTTGTTAAAAAGGGATTAATTTAACGGTTGAATAGTCAAAGCGGCTTCATCTAAATACAGACGCGCCGCTTTGCCATAAAATTCGGCTGGGATCTGGTCGCTCAGCCAATATTCCCCTGCGATAGAGACTAGCTCTGCGGCAAGGTGGGTACAAAATACTTGCGCTTCCCGGTCGCCGCTCGCACCCGCCAGAACGCGACCCCGCATCATGCCATACACATGAATGTTACCATCGGCGATAAGTTCCGCGCCTGCGCTTACGTGGCTTGTAACAATCAGATCACAGTTTGGCGCATAAATGCGCTGACCGGAACGTACCGGCGTATCAATCATTCGCGTTTTTGTGATCGAATTAACAGTTGGCTCAGGCTCAACGGGCAGCGGAACTTCAACGGGCTGTGCGCGAGCCACTTTTTCTTTACCTTCAGTAAGTAAAGGAAGACCGGACTGATCGATGGCAGCCTTAAATTGGGGGTTCTTACAGCCGCTGACGCCAACGATACGCAAACCCGCAGCCATAATCGCTTGCTGAATTGCGCGCCATTGGGTGAATTCCTCAAGGTGGCTGACGTTAACGACGACAGGGGCATGACGGAAAAAGGCCGGAGCTTGGGCAACCTTGTCTTCTAACGCCTGACGAATAACCTCGGGTTTTGCATCATGCAAATGAACCACTGATAAGGTGAAGCTACTGCCTTTAAGTTCGATTGGCGTGTTTGACATCCTGGCCTTACTCAATTTGCTATTTACCATCGCACCGCGCACGATGATATTCCGAAGACTGTCAGTCATGTTATAGTCACTAATATATTCAAGCAAGTAACCTCAGTCCTAATTCCGAGTATAAAGTATGTTTTGTGTGATTTATCGTAGTTCTAAGCGCGACCAGACCTATTTGTATGTCGAAAAAAGAGACGATTTCTCCCGCGTACCGGCAGAGCTTATGCAAGGCTTCGGTCAGCCGCAGCTGGCTATGGTGCTACCGCTGGACGGTCGCAAGAAACCGGTCAATGCCGATTGGGAAAAAGTGAAAAAGGCGCTGGTCGAGCAGGGATATTATTTGCAGATCCCGCCACCGCCCGAAAATTTGTTAAAACAGCATCTGGCCGCCGCGCAAAATAAAGGCGAGTAGCGAACTGACTTCCGGCCAATGTTTGTCCATGGTTGAACAACGAGTAAGGGAAAAGCATGTATCAGCATCATAACTGGCAGGGTGCTCTGCTGGATTACCCGGTAAGCAAAGTTGTCTGTGTTGGCAGTAATTATGCAAAACACATCCAGGAAATGGGCAGCGCCACGCCGGAAGAACCCGTTTTGTTTATTAAACCAGAAACGGCGCTGTGCGATTTACGTCAGCCGCTGATTCTGCCGCAGGGGCTTGGGTCGGTACACCATGAAGTTGAGCTGGCGGTGTTAATTGGCGCGACGTTGCGCCAGGCGACGCCGGATCACGTGCAGCAAGCCATTGCGGGCTACGGCGTGGCGCTCGATCTCACCTTGCGCGATGTGCAGGGCAAAATGAAAAAAGCCGGCCAGCCGTGGGAAAAGGCCAAAGGATTCGATAATTCATGTCCGATCTCCGGTTTTATCCCGGTGGCCGCGTTTGAAGGCGACCCGCAAAATACCACGCTCAGCCTGATGGTAAATGGCGATATTCGCCAGCAGGGCACCACGGCGGATATGATCCACAAAATCGTCCCGCTGATTGCCTATATGAGCCGCTTCTTTACCTTAAAACCGGGTGACGTGGTGCTCACCGGTACGCCAGAAGGCGTTGGCCCGCTGCACAGCGGTGATGAACTGGATGTCCAGTTTAACGGTTTGTCTCTCACTACCCGCGTACTGTAACCCCTTCTTGCCGCCTTTATCGGGCGGCAAAACTTGCATCCCTGTGCCAGACTGGTTATAAGGTGCAACCTGATTTTTGATGTGGACATCCTGATGAGCGAATTACCTTTCTGGCAGAGCAAAACCCTTGACGACATGACTGACGCCGAATGGGAGTCGCTGTGTGACGGCTGCGGGCAGTGTTGCTTGCACAAGCTGATGGATGAAGACACCGATGAAATCTATTTCACCAACGTTGCCTGTAAACAGCTGAACATCAAAACCTGTCAGTGCCGTAACTACGAGCGCCGTTTTGAATATGAACCGGACTGCATCAAGCTCACGCGTGACAATCTGCCAACCTTTGAATGGTTGCCGCATACCTGCGCCTACCGTTTGCTGGCGGAAGGGCAGCCGCTACCCCAGTGGCATCCGCTGATTGCCGGTTCCAAAGCCGCGATGCACGGCGAGCGTATTTCCGTGCGCCATATTGCGGTGAAAGAGTCCGAAGTGCACGATTGGCAGGATCATATTTTAAACAAACCCGAGTGGGCGGATTGATGCGTCACTGAGCATAGACGGTGGAAAATCCTTAGCCTCTAAATCATACTGAAACTTAATTTGCTGGTGGAGCACGTATGAATCAGGATTTTCAGGATATCAAGAATGAGTATGATAAATATGATCCCGAAACGGGTGAAGATATTGCTCAGGCTATGTACGACGCGCTTTCATTAAGACTGGCTGCCTATTTCTTTAATCAGGAAGATATTAATAAGCGACGGCTAATCATTAAGCTTGAAGAGGGTGAAAAGGAAGTGGGCACCCGTAAGAAATATGATTGGCTGGAGGCTTTTACACGGCACAAGCCACTGGGTCACTAAGGCACCAAAGCGGTAAGAATACCTGCCAGCGCCAAAGAATATGCCGCTGGCAGTTGAACATAATTAGCGGCCGAACAGGTCGCGTCTTTTCGGTTTGAACGGTTGGGCAATCAGCACCAGAAGCGCCACAATCAGATAGGCGGCGAATACGCCGACCAGCCATTGCGGCATCTCCAGCGATAAAAATTCCCACTGACGCACTGCGCAATCGCCGGAAGCGACAAACACCTGCGGCAGCCATTTATCCAGCGGCAGCCAGCTTGGGAAGCGGGCCATAAAGTCACAGGTCATAAACGGCGATGGATGCAATTGGATCATGGTGTGTTCCCACGCCAGTTGCAAACCGCGGAATGCGCTGTAAATCCAGATAACAATGGCGACATAACGCAGAGGACTTTTAGGCGCAATCGCACCCACTAAACCCGCCCCCATAATGCCAAACAGCGCACAACGCTCATAAATACACAGTACGCATGGCTTTAACAGCATCACATGCTGGAACCATAGTGCCACCAACTCAAGCGCAAAAGCGGTTAACGCCATTAATAACCAGGCACTGCGGCCACGTGAGCTCTGGTTTAAATATCGCAACATAATCATTTCCCTGGAACGAGCGTAGAAAACGCAGTGTAAACCAAAACGTTAGCCCTGCCATCTGGCTATACGTAATTATTCATAAATGGATAATTTATGCCCGGCCAAATTCGCCGGGCATGAATCGACTCAGAGTCAGGAGTGGGCCATAGCGGGTAGCGTCAGAAAACCGTGATTCATCATCCAGTCGACGGCTGGCTGAAGAGTGAACTCAACGCACACCAGGCCGACCAGCGTTAGCACGAGGGTGTAGGGCAGCGCCATCCACACCATTCGGCCATAAGAGAGACGGATTAACGGTGCCAGCGCAGAGGTCAGCAGGAACAGGAACGCGGCCTGACCGTTAGGGGTGGCAACCGAGGGGAGGTTGGTTCCGGTATTGATAGCGACCGCCAGCAGCTCAAACTGCGGCAGGCTAATCGCGCCGTTATCCAACGCCGCTTTCGCTTCATTAATATACACCGTACCGACAAACACGTTATCCGATATCGATGACAGCACGCCGTTAAACAGATAGAACAGCGAACGCTGCGCAAGAGGCGATGCCTGAAGGACGAAATCGATAATTGGGGCAAATAAATGCTGGTCGATAATCACCGCCACGACGGCGAAAAAGACCGTTAGCAGGGCGGTAAACGGTAACGCTTCGGTGAAGGCTTTGCCGATGGCATGTTCGTCGGTCACGCCGGTTAATGACGTGGCAAAAATAATCACAGACAAACCAATCAGGCCCACTTCCGCCAGATGCAGCGCCAGGGCCAGCACCAGCCAAACGCCAATGATCCCCTGAACGATAAGACGCAGGGTCTCCTGACGCGAACGCTGTTTGCGGCTGCGTTGGTCAAAGTCATGGAGGATCTTACGCACGGGCTCCGGCAATTCAGCGCCGTAACCAAAGGCTTTGCATTTTTCCAGCAGGAAGCAGGTCAGGATCCCACAAACGAAGACCGGCAGCGTCACCGGTGCCATACGCAGGAAGAATTCCCCGAAATGCCAGCCAGCGACTTTGGCGATAATCAGGTTCTGCGGTTCACCAACCATGGTCATCACGCCGCCAAGCGCAGTACCCACGCCCGCATGCATCATCAGGCTGCGTAAAAAGGCCCGGAACTGTTCGAGCACTTCACGGTTATGTTTGTCGATGTGGCTATCGTCGAGCATATCGTCATCGTCAGTTCTTGAGGTGACGACGCGATGGTAGATGCTGTAGAAACCCACCGCGACGCTGATAATGACCGCGACGACCGTCAGCGCGTCAAGGAAGGCGGAGAGGAACGCGGCGGCGAGACAAAAGGCCATCGACAGCAGCCGTTTACTGCGGATGTTAAGGAGCAGGCGGGTAAAGATGAACAGCAGCAGCTGTTTCATAAAATAGATGCCCGCGACCATAAAGATCAGCAGTAACAAGACTTCCAGGTTGGCGGCAATCTCATCGCGCACGTGGTTGGCTGACGTCATGCCGACAAAGACTGACTCTATCGCCAGCAGGCCACCCGGAATGAGTGGATAACATTTTAACGCCATCGCCAGGGTGAAAATGAACTCCACCACCAATAGCCACCCGGCGACAAAAGGATTAATTAAAAAGACTAACGGATTGATGATTAAGAAAATAATCAGCAGCAGTTTATACCAGTCTGGGGACTGACCAAGAAAGTTACGCCACAAGGCGCGACCGTAAGAGATTTCCATGACAATCGTCTTCCTCCTGAAAAGATGTCATTTTTTACCATTTATTCGCGGTGACTACCAGAAAACGCCCCGCAGGAAGATTTATTTCCTATATTAAAAATAAATGTAAAAAATGAAACGGCGATCCCTTTTTTATTAATACCCTGGCTATCTGCTGTATGTTGCCTCTGGTATGATGAGTGTAATTGCAACGCTGTGTAATGGAATTTTTACTATGGTCATTAAGGCGCAAAGCCCAGCGGGTTTCGCTGAAGAGTATATTGTTGAGAGCATCTGGAATAACCGTTTTCCCCCTGGCTCAATTCTCCCTGCTGAACGTGAACTCTCTGAACTGATTGGCGTCACTCGCACCACCTTACGTGAAGTGTTGCAACGTCTGGCGCGCGATGGTTGGTTGACCATTCAGCACGGTAAGCCCACTAAAGTAAACAATTTCTGGGAAACCTCCGGGTTGAATATCCTGGAAACGCTGGCGCGCCTCGATCACGATAGCGTGCCGCAGCTTATTGATAATCTGCTTTCTGTCCGCACCAATATCGCGACGATTTATATCCGTACCGCGTTCCGTCAGCACCCGGATAAAGCGCTGGAAGTTCTGGCGACCGCCCGCGAGGTGGAAGACTACGCTGACGCGTTTGCCGAGCTGGATTACAGTATTTTCCGTGGCCTGGCGTTTGCCTCTGGTAACCCGATCTACGGGCTGATTTTAAACGGCATGAAAGGGCTGTATACCCGACTGGGTCGCCATTACTTCTCAAGCCCCGAAGCGCGCAGCCTGGCACTGGGTTTCTATCACCGTCTTGCTGAGCTTTGTCAGCAGGGCGATCACGATAAGGTGTATGAGACGGTGCGCCGCTATGGTCATGAGAGTGGCGAAATCTGGCACGGTATGCAGAAAAATCTGCCGGGCGACCTGGCAATCCACGGCCGTTAATACCCTTGTAGCCCGGCCGAGCAACGCGACGCCGGGATTAGCACCGAGCTCACCCGGAGTCGGCGTCAACGCCTCGTCCGGGCTACCGATTATGTAGGCCGGATAAGGCAAAGCCGCCATCCCAAAGTCGGCGTCAACACCTCGTCCGGGCTACCGGTTATGTAGGCCGGATGAGGCGAAGCCGCCATCCCGGAGTCGGCGTCAACACCTCGTCCGGGCTACCGGTTATGTAGGCCGGATAAGGCGAAGCCGCCATCCGGCAATACCGCGCTCACATCCTCGAGCAGATATCAGAGCGCATTTGGCCGCGGTGGGCAGCGTTCCAGTAGCTCAACGCTACCGTCCGCATTCTGCTGCTCCAGATGTACATCAAATCCCCACAGACGATGCACGTGCTTTAACACCTCACGACGTCCTTTATCCAGCGGCGCGCGATTATGCGGGACATAGCGCAGCGTTAGCGAACGATCGCCACGCAAATCAACGTTCCACACCTGAATATTGGGCTCCAGATTGCTCAGGTTATATTGCGAAGAAAGCTGCGCCCGAATCTCCCGATAACCCTCTTCATTATGGATGGCCGATATTTCCAGATAGTTATGCTGATCGTCATCAAGCACGGTAAACAAACGGAAATCACGCATAATTTTTGGCGACAGGAACTGACTAATAAAGCTCTCGTCCTTAAAATCACGCATGGCGAAGTGGAGGGTGGTCAGCCAATCGGAACCGGCGATATCCGGGAACCAGTATTTATCCTCATCCGTCGGATTCTGACAAATGCGTTTAATATCCTGGAACATGGCAAAACCCAGCGCATAGGGGTTAATCCCACTGTACCAGGGGCTGTTATACGGCGGCTGGAATACCACGTTGGTATGGCTGTGCAGAAACTCCATCATAAAACGCTCGGTAACTTTACCTTCGTCGTACAGATGGTTGAGGATGGTATAGTGCCAGAACGTGGCCCACCCCTCGTTCATCACCTGGGTCTGCTTTTGCGGATAAAAATACTGGCTTACTTTACGCACAATGCGCAGGATCTCACGCTGCCACGGCTCCAGCAGCGGTGCGTTCTTCTCCATAAAGTACAGCAGGTTTTCCTGCGGCTCTGATGGATAACGGCGAGCAGACTCAACGGCTTTCTCCTCGTCGCGTTTTGGTAAGGTGCGCCACAAGGTGTTGACCTGGCTTTGCAAATACTCCTCACGGCTTTTCTGCCGCGCTTTCTCCTCCTGCAACGAAATCTTCTGCGGACGTTTGTAACGATCCACACCGTAGTTCATCAATGCGTGGCAGGAGTCGAGCAATCTTTCCACTTCATCAACGCCATAGCGCTCCTCGCAGTCGGTAATGTACTTACGTGCGAATAGCAGATAATCGACGATAGAACTGGCATCGGTCCAGCTGCGGAACAGGTAATTGTTTTTAAAGAAAGAGTTATGACCATAGCAGGCATGCGCCATAACCAGCGCCTGCATGGTGATGGTGTTCTCTTCCATCAGATAGGCGATACACGGATTGGAGTTGATCACTATCTCGTAAGCCAGCCCCTGCTGTCCGTGCTTATATTGGCGCTCGGTCTCAATAAACTTTTTGCCAAATGACCAGTGCGGATAGTTAATCGGCATCCCGACGCTGGAATAGGCATCCATCATCTGCTCGGAAGTAATGACCTCGATTTGATGCGGATAGGTGTCGAGTCGGTACAGCTTCGCCACCCGGTCAATTTCAGCCAGGTAGGTTTCCAGTAGCGAAAACGTCCAGTCGGGTCCATCGCTCAGACGAGTCGTGTCCTGATTCATCGAGTCAATCGTAGCCATTAGCGCGCCCTCATTGTTGGCGACCCTCTCTGTGCGGAGAGCCTCAAATAAAGAATAGAACACCGCAGAAAATCTGTAACAACCGCCATTTTTTTTCGACATGATTTATTCATATTACGGAGGAATATTTGCCGTGTTCGCAGGATTTTATGCTGACAAAAAATATCGGACAGCAGGAGATATCAATTTCTATCCCTCCCCGCCAAATGGGCGCTCTGTGACTTCAGTCACCATAAAAAAAGCGTATGTTGAATAATATTTTCATCTAGGTTATCAATTTGTAATTAGATGATTGTTCTTTTACTGATTCTGGAGTGGCTATGCACGTTGTCATACTGGGAAGTGGCGTAGTGGGCGTGACCAGCGCCTGGTATTTAAGTCAGGCAGGGCATCAGGTGACGGTGATTGACCGTGAAGCGGGACCGGCGCTCGAAACCAGCGCGGCTAACGCCGGGCAAATTTCGCCGGGTTATGCCGCGCCGTGGGCGGCACCGGGCGTACCGTTAAAAGCGATCAAATGGATGTTCCAGCGTCATGCGCCGTTGGCAATTCGACTGGATGGCACCGGTTTTCAGCTCAAATGGATGTGGCAGATGCTGCGAAACTGCGACACGCGCCACTATATGGAGAATAAAGGCCGCATGGTGCGCCTGGCGGAATACAGCCGTGACTGCCTGAAAACCCTGCGTGACACCACCGGAATCAGCTATGAAGGTCGCCAGGGCGGCACTTTACAGCTCTTTCGCACCGCGCAACAGTATGAGAACGCCACCCGTGACATCGCCGTTCTTGAGGATGCTGGCGTTCCGTATCAGCTGCTGGAAGCCTCACGTCTTGCTGAAGTGGAACCGGCGCTTGCCGACGTTGCCCACAAGTTGACCGGCGGGCTGCGCTTACCCAATGATGAAACCGGCGATTGCCAGCTCTTTACCCAACGACTGGCGAAAATGGCCGAGCAGGCGGGGGTACAGTTCCGCTTTAATACCCCGGTCGATAGCCTGATTGAAGACGGTGGGCGTATCGTTGGCGTGAAATGCGGCGATGAAGTGGTGAAAGCCGATGCTTACGTGATGGCCTTCGGCTCCTATTCTACGTCGATGCTCAAAGGGCTGGTGGACATTCCGGTCTATCCGTTAAAAGGCTACTCGTTGACCATTCCGATAGTCGAAGAGAGCGGTGCGCCGGTGTCGACCATCCTTGATGAAACGTACAAAATTGCCATTACCCGCTTTGATAATCGTATCCGCGTGGGAGGCATGGCTGAAATCGTCGGCTTCAACACCGAACTGTTGCAACCTCGCCGCGAAACGCTGGAGATGGTGGTGGGCGATTTATTCCCACGCGGTGGCAAGATTTCTGAGGCTACTTTCTGGACCGGGCTGCGTCCGATGACCCCTGATGGTACGCCGGTTGTCGGCAAGACGACTTTCAAAAACCTCTGGCTTAATACCGGACATGGCACGCTGGGCTGGACGATGTCCTGTGGTTCAGGACAACTGCTTAGCGACCTGATGTCTGGCAGAACGCCTGCTATCCCCTATGATGATCTTAGCGTTGCTCGCTATTCTCCGGGATTCACTCCGGCGCGCGCGCAGCATTTGCATGGCGCACATCAATAAGGAGAAGGCATGTCACGTCCCGTGCTCGCCAGCCTCGATTTACAGGCGTTACGTAATAATTTAGCGATTGTTCGCCGGGCGGCAGGTGGCGCCCGAATTTGGTCTGTGGTCAAGGCTAACGCCTATGGTCACGGATTGGATAGGGTGTGGAATGCCCTGCGCGAGACCGATGGTTTCGCGATGCTTAACCTGGAAGAGGCCATCTTGCTGCGGGAACGGGGCTGGAAGGGACCGATTTTACTGCTCGAAGGTTTTTTCCATGCCGATGAACTGGAGCTGTTTGATAAGTACCGTTTAACCACCAGCATCCACAGCAACTGGCAGCTTAAAGCGCTGCAAAATGCGCGGGTACATGCGCCGATAGATGTCTACGTCAAAGTGAACAGCGGCATGAACCGTCTGGGATTCGCCCCGGACAAGGTGAACAGCGTCTGGCAGCAGCTGCGGGGGATGAGTAACGTCGGCTCGATGACGCTGATGTCTCATTTTGCCGAGGCGGAAAACGCCGATGGCGTTGCGGCGCCAATGCGGCAAATTGAACAGGCTGCGGAAGGTCTGGACTGCCCGCGTTCGCTGGCAAACTCGGCCGCCACATTATGGCACCCGGAGACTCATTTTGACTGGGTGCGGCCGGGCATTGTGCTGTATGGCGCGTCGCCGTCCGGCCAGTGGCAGGATATCGCCAACAGCGGCCTGAAACCGGTGATGACGCTAAGCAGCGAGATTATTGGTATTCAGAATCTGAAACCGGGCGATGCGGTCGGTTACGGCAGCCGTTATCGGACGTCGCAAGAGCAGCGGATTGGCATCGTTGCCTGTGGCTATGCGGATGGTTATCCGCGCATTGCCGCCAATGGAACGCCGATCCTGGTCGACGGTATTCGCACCGGCACCGTCGGCGCCATTTCCATGGATATGCTGGCCGTGGATTTAACGCCATGCCCCCACGCCGGTATTGGCACACCGGTTGAGCTGTGGGGTAAGGAGATTAAAATTGATGAGGTGGCCGCAAGCGCCGGGACTATCGGTTATGAATTGATGTGTGCCGTAGCGCCGCGTGTACCAGTTGTGACGGTGTAACATATTGCCCGGTGGCGTGAGCTTACCGGGCCTACTACAGGCCGGATAAGCTTGCGCCATCCGGCAACCTCAGACTACTCGACTTCTTCTTCCGCCACGCGCACGCCGACTTTCAGCACCTGATTTTCTTCTTTCTCAGCGACCGTCCACACCATTCCGGCAAACTCTACCTGGTCACCGACCACCGGCGTTGCGCCTAACAGATGTTCAACAAGATCGCCCAGCGACTGCTGGTTATCGCGGAACTCTTCGCCACCGTCCAGCCCGTATATCAGCGCCACGTCGGCAAATTTTGCTTCCGCTTCCAGAATAAAATCGCCGAAGAAACTTTGGTCCAACGCCACCGGCGGAGACTGGCTAAACATTTTTCCCAGCGACGGCAGGTCACGCTCGCGACCAATAACGCACAGGATATCGTTTTCGCGCAGACGCGTGCTGCCGGTGGGATGCAGCAGCACATTATCGCGGAACAACGCGGCAATGCGTGTTTCCTGCGGCATATGCAGGTCGCGAAGCGCTGCGCCCACGCACCATTTATCGGCGCTCAACTGATACACAAACTGCTCCCACGGATTATCGGGGTGAATATCCAACCCGACGCGAGAAATCGGCCAGCCGACCGGTGGCACCACGACCCGCGCTTTTTTCGCCGCCCAGCCAAGCGAGGTGCCCTGTAACAGCAAAGAAACCAGCACCACAAAGAAGGCCACGTTAAAGAACAGTCGCGCATTTTCAAGCCCGGCCATCATCGGGAAGACGGCGAGGATGATCGGCACCGCGCCGCGCAGCCCCACCCAACTGATAAATGTCCGCTCGCGGAGATTAAAGCCGCGAAACGGCAGCAGCCCGGCGAATACGGACAGCGGACGGGCGATAAAGATCATCCACATTGAAAGCAGCAGCGCCGGAATGGCAATGGGCAGCAGATCCGACGGCGTCACCAGCAGCCCCAGCACGAGGAACATAGCGATTTGCGCAAGCCACGCCAGCCCATCGAAGTTTTGCAGAATGCCAAAGCGGTTGCGAATGGGGCGATTGCCAAGCAGGAAGCCGCACAGGTATACCGCCAGAATACCGCTACCATCAAGCGTGGTGGTGACGGCGAAAATCATGATCCCGCCGCTCAATGCCAGCAGCGGATAAAGACCCGCGGGTAGCGAGATGCGGTTTATCATTTGCAGCAGCAGATAACCGCCGCCGAGGCCGATGACAATGCCTAATCCAAACTGTTGAATAATGTGTACGAGGAACATCCAGCTCAGCCCGGTTTCGTGCTGTTGGATCATCTCAATTAACGTGATGGTCAGAAATACCGCCATCGGATCGTTGCTACCGGACTCAATTTCGAGCGTTGAACCGACACGTTCATTAAGCCCTTTACCGCCCAATAGCGAAAAGACCGCGGCGGCGTCCGTTGAGCCAACAATCGCGCCAATCAACATGCCTTCCATGATGTCCAGCTTAAAAAGCCAGGCCGCCATCATCCCCGTTAACCCGGAGGTAATCAGCACGCCAACGGTGGCTAACGACAGCGCCGGGCCAAGAGCGACGCGAAAGGAACTGGCCTGGGTACGCATACCACCATCAAGCAGGATCACCGCCAGCGCGAGGTTACTGACCATGTAGGCGAAAGGGTAGTTATCGAAGGGAATACCGCCGATGCCATCGACCCCTGCCAGCATGCCTATGGCTAAAAAAATCACCAGAATCGGGATGCCGAGGCGAGAAGAAAATGAGCTTAATAGAATACTGCAGGTTACTAAGACCGAACCCAAAATAAAAAGACTAATGACTGCCGTGGCGTCCAATGTTCACGCACTCCCCGTAACGGACTAACTCGTGACAAAACGTTACCATAGTTAGCACATAAACATTGGATTAATAAGCAGCAACAATCGTTTTTTATTCGTTTATTACCGGGTGACCGCTCAGGGTTAACGTTGAATGCGCAACCTGATGGGTAAGCCGCGCTTTTGCGCCCAGCGCCAGCGTGACGGTGCGCTGTTCATGGCCGAAATCCAGACCGCTTATGACCGGGATCGACAGCCGCGAACGCAGGTAATCATACATGGTATTAAGACAGTAACCGGCATCATAGTCATTCGTTTGCGCGCCGCTAAAGCTGCCCAATACGATGGCGCGCTGGCGTGGCAAAATGCCAGCGTGCAGCAGCTGTAGCAGCATCCGTTCCACGCGGAACGGATGTTCGTTAATGTCTTCGAGCACCAGAATGCCGCCCTCAATCTCAGGCATCCACGGAGTACCGATAAGAGAGTTGATCATCGCCAGATTGCCGCCCCACAGCGTACCTTCCGCGACGCAATCCGGCCCGTCCCCCTTCCATTCGACGGTGTAGGTGGCGTTTCGTAGCGCGCGCCAGAAGTGTTCTTCGGTAAAACTATCGAGCGTTGGCGCACCGAAATTCCCCGCGAGCATTGGGCCGCTAAAGGTGATCACGTTACCTTTGGCTAAAAGCCCAAACTGGATGGCGGTGAAATCGCTGTGACCGCAAATTAACAGCGGATCGTGTTGCTGACGCGCGATAAGCGCTGACCAATCGATATCCGCCAGCAGACGGCTTGCACCGTAACCGCCACGCACCGGCATCACAATCTGGTTTTTGCCGCTAAGCAAAGCCAGGTCATTAATATCGGCCAGCCTTTCAGCCTCACTGCCGGCAAATCGCTGATGGCGGCGTTGAATAATGTTGGTCTGGGTTACCTGATGTCCTGCCTCTTCTAATCGCGCGACGCCTAGACGCGCGGCCGTTTGGTTGATGCAGTAGCCGGAAGGGGCGATGAGATGAAACGAAGACATGGCATTTCCTTGCTGATAATGAAACGGGTATCATGCCGCCTGAGCCGGTGGTTGTCATTAGCAGCAGCAAAAGTTCAGCTAAAAGGATAGAAGCGTGAAATTGAGATGGTTTGCTTTTTTAATTGTATTGCTTGCAGGGTGTAGCTCTAAATCGGATTACCGCGATCCGCCGTGGAACCCAGAGGTTCCGGTGAAGCGTGCGATGCAGTGGATGCCTATTTCTGAAAAAGCCGGTACGGCATGGGGAGTCAGTCCGCGTCTTATCACCGCCATTATTGCCGTTGAATCCGGCGGTAACCCGAACCTTGTCAGCAAATCTAACGCGGTAGGGTTGATGCAGTTAAAAGCCTCAACATCCGGGCTGGATGTATATCGTCATATGGGCTGGAGCGGACAACCCTCCACCAGTGAGCTGAAAAACCCGGAGCGTAATATTTCCATGGGGGCCGCTTACCTGAGCATTCTGGAACACGGATCGCTTGCGGGAATTAACGATCCTGAGGTGATGCAATATGCGCTGATGGTCTCCTATGCAAACGGAGCGGGGGCGCTGTTACGAACCTTCTCATCAAATCGGAAAAAGGCGATAGAAGAGATTAACGATCTGGACGCGGATGAGTTCTTCGACCATGTGGTGAGAAATCATCCCGCACCTCAGGCTCCGCGCTATATCTGGAAAGTGAAGAAAGCGATGGACGCGATGTAATCAGCGGACATTATTCGCCCGTTCCCGCGCCTCACGCTCCAGCGAGAAAATAATTCGCTGGAGCGTGCGCTCAAGCACCGGATTCATATGCAGAAAACGAAAGCTTAGACGCGGAGTGGCAATCGTTTCGCCTTTACTATCCACCACTTTACGCTCGCTAATGGCGAGTAGCTCAACATCGCAGCGAAATCTTCCCCATTGCCCCATATCAAGCTCAATCTCTTTAAGCTGTAAACCCGGCACCAGGCTTTCTGCCGGCGGGGCATCCAGCAGCGCGCCCATACCGCCTAAAGATAAATCAAACAGCCGGAAGCGCAGCGTGCTTTTATCTGCCAGCGTGGCTTTGCCAAAATAGGGGGGATGCAGCGGCGCGGAAATGCGGAAATATTCGCGGCGCTGGATGCACCATACCGCGGGCGGTGTGGGCATCACAAAGGCGGGCAGACCTTGATAATTCTCGATCTGCATGTGCGGCACCGTAAACTCAATTTTTGCGCCGTTCGTCTCGGCGACCATAGCGATATTCCTCGCCGTTACCGCCGCGTTGTTATCATCTTCACGGCTACCAAAGTCGATAACCAGACGCTGCTGGGTCACTTCCAGAATACGGCTAATAAACTGCCTCGATGCCCAACTCACGCGCAGTGCCGCGTTATTGTGTTGCAGATCGCGAAGGACATTTAATACCGCTAACGGATTTTGCTTAAGAAATTGTGCGTTGTGCTCACTCACCGGCAAGGGCTCCAGAATGGCAGATTCTTAAATCACTATCGGCGTCGAATAAAAGAACTTCAGCACCTTAGCGAAAAAACCTGGCACGCCTACTGCTTTCGGTAGTTTGTGGCGCTTAAGACAGTGCTTATGTCAAAATTCGTATTTTTCCGCATAAAATATCATCGTCTTACCAGGTATTTTAAGAACAATTACCTATACTTGAAACATTAGCGGCGCAGAATGACGGCGCTATTTATTGATGTTAATGGAACTAAGAGGTGGGAAAATGGGTATTATTGCGTGGATTATTTTTGGTCTTATTGCCGGTGTGATTGCGAAAATGCTGATGCCGGGACGTGATGGGGGGGGCTTCTTTCTCACCTGTATCCTCGGGATTGTTGGTGCGGTAGTAGGCGGCTGGCTGGCGACCACATTTGGTCTGGGCGGCAGCGTCAGTGGTTTTAACCTGCACAGCTTCCTCGTCGCCGTTGTCGGCGCAATTGTGGTGCTGGCGGTATTCCGCTTAATTCGCCGCGATTAAATGTTTCAGACGGCCCCGTCCGGGGCCGTTTCACTTTCTCAAAAGCGTTAACTCCATCACATTTTTATACCCCTTCTTATTTTGGTGTTGAATTGCAAACAGCAATGATAATAATTATCGTTCTCTGATTTGCATTGAGCACAACCATAATGAAAAAAACAGGTTTTCGCGTTTGTACGCTTTCCGGGATGATTGCGTTAGCGCTTTCCACGCAGGGGCATGCCCAAGAGTCCACGATGGTGGTTACCGCATCGGGCGAGGGCAGTGAGCTAGCGGGCTGGACCAACAGCGCGACTAAATCGGCGGTGGCGGAAAGTAAAACGCCACAGGTGATAAACACCCTAAGCCAGCATGAAATCAGCCAGCGTCACGCCACCTCAATCAACGAAGTGCTTCGTTATGCGCCGGGCGTTTCAACCGAGACGCGCGGTAGCACGAGCTATATGAGCGAATATAAAATTCGCGGCTTCACCGTCGACAACGAATTCTACAATGGCCTGCAGCTGCCGTATAACGTGACCGGGAATACCAAAGCGCGTATCGACCCGCTGTTGATTGACAGCGTCGATATCCTGAAAGGGCCATCTTCCGTGCTCTATGGCAACGGCTCGCCGGGCGGGCTGGTGAATATTCAGGGTAAAAAACCGCAGACCACGCCGCGCACGGAAATGGGCTTCAATACCGGCACGCGCAACCTCAAAGAGGGGTATCTCGACTCTACCGGCCAGATTAGCGACAGCGACTGGAGCTATCGTCTATTGGGCAAAGCGACGGAAGGCGATGATCAACCGCACACCACTCGCTATGAGGATTATCTGGTGGCGCCAAGCGTCACCTGGCAGCCGAGCGATAAAACGCGCTTAACCCTCGATGCGCTGGCACAAAACACGCCAAGCCTGACGCCGTCGAACCCCCTGCCGCTTTCATATTTGCGCTCCAGTTATGCCAACAAGCGCGATTTTGCGGGTGACAAATGGAGCGGTTTTAAGCAGCGTCAATGGATGATCGGCTACAGCTTCGAACATGAATTTGATAGCGGCTGGGGGATCACCCAGAAAGCGCGTTACTTTGATATTGATACCCATCAGCAAAGTATCTACTCCACCGGTAACGCGGGAAACCCGGTTTATGAGCTCAACCGTTTTGCCTATACCACCAATGAGGATCTGCACAGTTTCAACATTGATAACCAGGTGACACGTACCGTCGCTTTGGGCGACTGGCAGCATCACCTATTGGCCGGGTTTGACTATCAGAAACTCAATTCACATTACGATTATGATTATGCATCGGCAACACCTGGCATCGATATGCGTAACCCGAATTACGGATTAGTGAATGAAGATGCGCTGGGGCTTTATACCGCGCAGAAAAACCGTCTTTCCTATAATCAGAAAGGGTACTACTTGCAGGATCAGGTCGCCTACGGTGGCCTGAATATCCTCGCCAGCCTGCGCTATGACGATTACCAGTCCGGCACCACTGATTATCTTAATAGCGATAAAAAAGAGTGGATTTCGCAAGACCGCGTCACCAAGCGACTGGGTGCGCTGTATGCTTTTGACAACGGAATATCGCCATTTATCAGCTACTCCGAAGGCTTCAAACCGGTCTCACCCGCGCGCGGGCTGACGGCAGAACAGGTGAAACCCACCACCAGCAAGCAGGTGGAAGGCGGGGTGAAATATCTGCTGGCCGATTATGCGACCACCTTTACCGCGTCGGTGTTTAATATTCGGCAGAAAAACGTGTTGAGTGCGGACCCAAGCTTTACCTATCGTCAGACCGGGGAGATTGAGTCGAAGGGTGCGGAGCTGTCGGCTATCAGCCGTCCGACCGACAACATCAACCTGATCGCGAATTATGCCTACACGCATGCCATCAATACCAAAGATGAAAGCTATCAGGGTAAACGCCCGACGCAGGTGCCGGAAAATGCCTTCAACCTGTGGGGGGATTATACCTTTGACCAGAGTCTGGTGCGTGGGCTGACGGTCGGAGCCGGGGTGCGTTATACCGGGCCGATGGAGATTTCACCGAATAATGATGAAGGGAAACTGGGTGGCACCACGCAGTATGATATGTCGGTTTCATACGATATGTCTGCCGTGGACAGCAGCCTGAACGGACTGGTGCTCAAAGCCAGCGCTCAGAACCTGACCAACAAAGAGACCTTAACCTGCTATGACAGCACCAACTGCTGGATTGGCCGTGACCGTACGGTGCAGGTTGGAGCAAGTTACACCTTCTAATAAGCGGGTAATACCCCTGTAGGCCGGATAAGCGCAGCGCCATCCGGCAAGGTGCCGCACGACGCCGGATGGCGCTGCGCTTATCCGGCCTACAATTGGTATTAAAGAGTCATTACGCCGACTCCGGTGAAGCGCCGGTGCGAGCAATCGGCTTCACGACCGCTTTCATCGGAATAAACGCCACAATAATCGCCCCCAGCACCAGGAACCCGGCCACCATATAGATGCCCGCGTTAAAGCTGCCGGTGACATCTTTCATCCAGCCCATCAGCAGCGGCCCCAGCGCCGCGCCGGTCATGCCGGTGCCGTTTATCACCGCGATTCCCAGCGCTCGGGCACGCAGCGACATCACTCTGTCCGGCGTCGTCCAGAAGATCACCATCGCCGCAAATGCCCCCATCGATGCCATCACGATACCGGTAAATTGTAGTTGCGGATTCACGCTGGTGGCGGTCAACATCCAGCCGACGGAGGCAAACAAATACGGCAGCAGGGTGTGCAGCTTGCGTTCATTGTGGCGGTCGGAACGCTTACTCCACCAAATCATCCCGATAATGGTACACACCTGCGGAATGGCGCTCAGTAAACCAATGGTCACATTGCTGCTATCCGCATTAAAACTGCGCAGAATAAGCGGAGTCCAGACGCTCAAAGCGCTTAGCGTATTGGTCAGACAGAAATAGGCGAGGGTGTAGAGAATAATCACCGGCGTGAATAACTCACGAAAGATGCTTTTTTGCCCGACAGACGCCGCGGCAATCGCACTTTGCGTCTGCAATGCGCTCTGCTTGTCCGCTTCCAGCATCTCGTTCAGGCAGGCTTTATCCTCCTCGGTCAACCATTTTGCGGTAGACGGGCTGTCATCAAGCCAGAACCACACGACCAGTCCCAGCAATACCGACGGAAAACCTTCCAGCAAGAACAGCCACTGCCAGCCTTTCAGATTAAGCAGGCCGTCCATATTTAAAATATAACCCGAAGCGAGCGACCCCAGCGCCATGGTCACCGGCATGGCAATCATAAACAGCGCATTGGCGCGGGCGCGATAGTGTGCCGGAAACCAGTAGGTCATGTAATACAACAAGCCGGGCAGGAAACCGGCTTCCGCAATCCCGACGAGCATTCTCAGGGCATACAGACTTTTCGGCCCGGTTGCAAACAGGGTCGCGGTGGAGGCAATTCCCCACACAATCATCAATATCGCAATCCAGCGCCGCGCGCCGACGATAGTCAGCATCACGTTACTTGGAATACCGCACACCACGTACATCACATAAAAAAGCGTGGTGGCCAGGCCAAACATGGTGCTGGTTAAGCCTAAATCTTTGCCCATTGTCAGGCCGGCAAAGCCGATGTTGATCCGGTCGAGGTAGGAAAAAACAAACAGAATGAATAAAAAAACGACTAAGCGGCGAAAAAGTTTATTGATCACCGCCTGCTGGCGAGGATTGAGAGGCATTGGGGCTTGAGGCCCGGAGCGATTGTGCTCCGTAGAAGGGCTATCGTTCATGAAAAGCTCCACATTGTGTTTATTAGTATGAGTATCAGACAGGCTGCTAACGTATAGAAAATAGCCACAATGGCTGTCAACTTTATGTGTCAAAAATGATACGAAATTGTTATTCATTCGTCGTTTGTGAATCATAATGCGATCTGTGTCGCGTAAATCAGGCACTGTGGAGCATGTGGCGGAAAAGCGCTTCAGGACGGGCGTTCAGACACAGGGTATAATCGAAAAATCTGTTGCAGATTGGGGTAAGGAAACGCATGCGTCATACAAAAAAAATATCGGAAGGCCTGCCTGACGAGAACGAATTTCACCGTGAAGATTTTCCGTTCTACTGGATTGTCAACGTCTATGCGCGTTATACCCAAACCGTCGAAATCGCCCTGAAAAAGATTGCCCTCGACGTATCGCGCTTTCGCGTACTGATGATCACTCACCAGTACGGTGAAGCGAGCATTTCACAAATCTCCGAATATGCGCTGGCGAAAATGCCGACGGTCACCAAAATCGTTGGCCGCCTGCGCGATGATGGTCTGGTTACCACCAGCAGCAGCGAGCGTGACGCCCGGGTGACGGTGGTGATGCTTACGGACGCCGGCAAGCAGAAAGTGGCCGAAGCGATGCCGTTAGTGGGCAAAATTTTCGACAAAGGTTTTAAGGGAATGAGCGTAAGCCAGGTCGAAAAAATGAACCAGTCGCTGGCGAAAGTGCTCGATAACCTCAATGAATTATGAGCCAGCAGGACACAATGACAAAATTGTGACTTGCGTAGATTTTTATCTTAACCCTCTGTAAATAAAAACCTTTCTGACATCTGTCGCCGGTTCGTTACCCGGCGACTGTACCTGCCTTTATGCCGAATTTTGCTTTATATTTCATCAAACTGCATGAGTAACCCTTTCATGCTCATGGTTAATAACTTGTTGCGGCTCGGTAAAAATAACGTGAAATATTACTTGAATATTCATCTAAATTTGCCAGTATTGATTAAACGTTAGTCAGGACAAAAAAGCAGCATCGACTGCTTGCCTGAATATGATTCATTATTTCTGGTTAAGGTGTTAATCATGCAGCCAGTTTATGAGAGCGATGGGTTTGTCGAACGGTTTACCCTCGGCGAGGGCGACCTGAGTTTTGCCGTTAAAGATACGCTGGACGTGGCGGGATACCGCACCCTGGCCGGGTGCCCGGCGCTGGCGGAAAGCCCGGCTGCGCGACAACATGCAAGCGTGGTCGCAAAGCTACTGGAAAACGGCTGCACGTTGCGCGGGAAAACCACGCTTCACGAACTGGCGTTTGGCGTCACCGGGATCAACGCCTGGGGCGGAACGCCGATCAACCCTCTGTATCCTGCGCTGATCCCCGGCGGATCCTCAAGCGGTTCGGCGGCGGTTGTCGCCTCCGGTGAGGTCGATTTTTCGCTGGGAACCGACACCGGAGGATCGGTGCGTATGCCCGCCGCCTGCTGCGGTATTCTGGGGCTCAAACCCGGCTATGGTGTTTTAAGCCGCCGGGGCGTGATGCCCGCTGACAGTTCGCTGGACTGCGTGGGCCTTTTTGCGCGGCAGGCGGATGTACTGCGTCAGGTGCTGAAGCGTCTCGATCTCCCGGTCGATGCGCCGCTGGACACGCTACCAGAAATGACCTTTATCGCCGCAGCACTGCCTGAAATAGACGCGCAGCTGCTGGCGTTTCTCGCCGATGCGCACGTTTACCCTCATCGTGGTGAACTGGTTACCCTGGTCGATGCTCATCAGGCCGGAATTGCTCTTATCAGCCGCGAAAATTGGCTGGCGCTCAATCCGCTGTTAGCCACCGGCGCCGTCTCTGATGATGTGGCGACCCGCATTCGCGCCGGTGAAGCGGTTACTCCACAAGCGCTTGATGACGCAGAGCGCGTGCGGCAGCGCTTCACCGCCGATGTTGATGCGCTGCTGGCGAAAACGCCGCTGCTGGCGCTGGCCACCTTACCCGAACTGCCGCCCACGCTGGTTGAGGCCAGTGACCCGCTAAGCGTCGTCAGCCTGACCCGACTGGTGCGCCCGTTCAACCTCAGCGGCCATCCGGCGATAACCCTGCCCGCAGGTGAGCGAAAAGGTCGTCCGATAGCCCTCCAGCTGGTGGCCCGCAAAGGCGCCGAAGGCTTACTGGTGCAGGCCGCCGAGTGGCTTTTGTCGCGACGACGACGCTAACCACACACTCTTTCTTTGCCTGGTTCCTAATGACTCAGTGAGTTCGACTCATTGCGGCTGCGCTCGCCCTGCGACCGGTCGCCACCACTACCCGGAGAACGCCATGTCTGCCGTCTTAATCCGTGAAGCTCTAGCGCCGCTGTTGAGTGAAGTTGCGTCGCGAAGCGAAGATTTTGAACATCAACGTCATATTTCTGACGACATCATTAGCCGTTTTCAGCAGGTTGGCGTCTACCGTGCGCTGGTGCCGAAAATCTACGGCGGTGACGAATGTTCCCCGGCGCAGTTTTGCGAGTTGATCGAGCAGATTGCTACGGCGGACGGCTCCGCAGGCTGGGTGGCAAGCTTCGGCATGAGCCCGTTTTACCTCGGCGCGCTGCCCGTTGACACCTTAAAAGAACTCTATCGAAACGGCCCGGACGTGGTTTTTGCCGGCGGCATTTTCCCCACCCAAAAGGCCCGTCAGGCCGACGGCGGCTACCGCGTTAGCGGACGCTGGAGCTTTGCCAGCGGCAGCATGGGCGCATCGGTATTAGGTGTTGGCATCTTGCCTGACGGTGAACAGCCGCTGCCGCGTATGGCGGTATTGCCGCGCGCCAGCGTACAGATCGACCCGGTATGGAATACGGTCGGGCTTGCGGGTACCGGCAGCCACGATTTGCTGGTGGACGACGTATTTGTGCCGCACGAGTGGACCTTTATTCGCGGCGGCGTGCTCAATCTCGAAGGGCCGCTATACCGCTATCCGGTGCTGTCATTGGCGACCCAGGTGCTGTCGGTCGTGGCGCTCGGCGTGGCGCGTGCCGCACTCAACGAAATCTATGCGATTGCCCACCGCCAGCAGTCGGTGACCGGCGCACCGCGTCTGGCCGAACGGCCGCAGGCGCAGATGCAAATTGCCCGCTGTGAAGCCGACCTGCGCTCGGCACGCGCCTGGTTCTACGACGCTATTGATGATGTCTGGCAGCGCTTGCTAAGCGGTGACGATCCCAGCTGCGAACAGATTAACGCCTTACGCCTGTCGTCAACTCACGTCACGCGCGTGGCCGCCGAGGTGGCCCGTCAGGCGCTGGCGCTGAATGGTATGGGCGGCGTCACCATGACCAGCCCGCTACAGCGCTATGTCCGCGACACCATGGTCATTACCCAACACGCCTTTATGGGCGATCTCTCTTATCTCAACGCGGGCACCGTCTTTTTTGGCGGCAAACCGCAGCCCGGTTATCTGTGATTTTTTCCTTAAGGAGCACTACATGAGCCAGTTAAAAACCTTACGCGTGCTGTTTTGTATCGGCGTGAACCAGAATTTTTTCGACGCCAGCGCGGCGGAAGCGAAGCAGGTATGGGCCGCTTTCGGCGTGATGATGAAAGGCATCGATGAAACCCCAGGGATCACGGTGATTGGCAATATGGATGACGACCAGTTGATGGTCGGCCCCTCGACAACCGCACCGTGGACGACCTACGTCCTGGCCGACGCGCAGGCGCTGGAAAACGTCGCCGCGGTTTGCAACCTGTTCCGTACCACGCCGGTGGGCGATGGCGGCAGCAAGCTGTGGAAGTACTGCAAAATCGAAGCCCGCGTCGGGCGTGAACTGATCATTCAGGGCTAACGGAGCGCGCCATGACCTCTCAGGATGCCCTGCGTTTACAGCAGCTTGAAGACCAGCAGGCCGCACGCGTTTGCATTAGCGACTACATGCACCTGTGCGACCGGCTAGATGATGCCGAAACGGTGCGCGCGATTGGCGAACTGTTCAGCGCGGATGCCTGCTGGGAAGGCGTTGGCGAACCTTACGCCGCGCGGCTGGGGCGTCATCTGGGGCGTGAAGCCATTGTGGCCATGATGACTGGATACGTTCGCAAGCCCGCGCATTTCGCCATGAACGCGCACTTCTTGTGTTCCGAGTCGTTGAGACACGCGGCGAGCGGTGAGCTACAAGGTCGCTGGCTGATGCTGCAAACCTCCGCCTTTAGCGCGGGCGGGGCGCACCTCAATGCCGCCGAACTCAACGTCTCTTTCCGTCGCGAAGCGGGTGAGATGGTGATGCACCATTTCACCACCCGCAACCTGTTTAGTCGCCCCGTTAGCCACTGGCACGCCGAGGATTTACTCCCGGTGCCAGAAAACCATCAGACCGTCAAAGACGGCCAGGAGAATGGACATGCAGTGTGACAGCACCATTAATGTGAAAAATATCGACACCACCACGCCCGCCGCGCCAGGCCGCGACGAGATTGCGTCGCTGGTGCAACACGACCGCGTACATACCTCGCTTTACACCTCAGAGGAGCTGTTTGCCCTCGAGCTGGAACGGGTATTTGGCAAAACCTGGGTATGGGTAGCGCATGCCAGCGAGATACCGGAAACCGGCAGTTTCAAAACCACCGAGATTGCCACCCAGCCGGTGATTGTGGTGCGTGACCGTAAAGGCACCGTCCATACGCTACTCAACCGCTGCCGTCACCGCGCCGCCACCGTGTGTGAACACCGCAGCGGCAAAACCAACAGCTTTGTCTGCCCGTATCACGGCTGGGGCTACGCGCTGGACGGCAGCCTGCGCGGCGTGCCACACCCGGAAAGCTATGCCGACCAGTTAGAAAAGGGTGAGCTGGGGCTGGTGTCCCTGCGGACCGAACAGTATGCGGGAATGATCTTCGCCACCTTCAACGATCGCATTGAGCCGCTGGAAGATTTCCTCGGCGCGGCGAAAAAGTGGATGGATCTGTTTATGAAGCAGGGCGCGGGATATCCGATCAAAACCGGCCCGGCACACCGATTCCGCTTCCCCGGCAACTGGAAAATTCAGCTTGAGAATACCACTGACGGCTATCACTTCCCGGTGGTGCACCGTTCGTTTTTAAGCTCGGTCGATAAGCAGACCGAAGAGATGCTCAACTTTGTTGACGGCAGCGGCTACGTCGAGGACCTCGGTAACGGCCACAGCGTAATGGTGATGATCCCGGAACTGGTGGATCTGGAGGCCAATCTCGATGCGCCGATCCCCGAGCGTTTCACTGAACTGGCTGACGCGTTGCGCGCAGAACACGACGAAGAGAAGGTTCGCCGCATTGTACGCGCCGTCGGCGGTTCCGGCTTTAACCTCAATATTTTCCCCAACATCGCCTGCTCGATGGCGTTCTTCCGCGTGCTGCAACCGCTGTCGGTCAACGAAACCGAAATTCATCATGCGGTGATCACCATGGACGGCGGCCCGGAAATCGCTAACCAGGCACGTTTACGTCTGCATGAACACTTCCAGGGGCCGATGGGCTTTGGCACGCCGGACGATTCCGAGGCGTGGGAGCGCGTTCAGCGCGGGGCCACCTCAGGCAATGACCTGTGGATCATGTTAAACCGCGGTCTGGCGGGTGAATACCGTACCGATGATGGCCTGCGCAGCGACGTCAGCGCCGAAACCGGCATGCGCGCGGCTTATCAGCAGTGGAAAAAACTGATGACGGAGATGGAATAAATGACGACCGCAGAATCTGTACTGTTTAACGCCATTGCGGTGATAAACCTCGAAGGCGATCTGCTGGACCAGGGGGAGTTTAACGCGTGGCTCGATCTCTGGCTGCACGATGGCCTGTACGTGGTGCCTATCGACCCGCAGGAAACCGATTTTAAAAATACGCTCAACTACGCCTGTGACGACCACGAAATGCGCGCTAAGCGGGTGAAACGCCTGTACAGCGGCGAATCTATTTCCACCACACCGCGCGCCAGAACGCTGCGCACGCTGTCGCGCTTTCGGCTGCTGGAAGCCAGCGAAAATGAAGTGGTCGTGCGGGGCGCGCAGTCGTTGTGGGAACACCGCAAAGGCCATAGCCGCCACTATGCCGCCGATATCACCTGGCATCTGCAACCGCAGGCCAGCGGTTGGCGAATCAGCCAAAAGGTTATCCGTCTGGTCAATAGCGACGATGTGCTGCACAGCATCGGCTACATCCTCTGAGGAGTCATTTATGACGCAAACCGTATTAGTCACCGGGGCGGCATCCGGGCTGGGGAATGTCATCGCCACACACCTTCTGGCACAGGGTGACCAGGTGGTATTCACCGACGTTGACGCCGACCGCGTAAAGGCTGCCGCCGCGCATTGTGATAGCGAGCGCGTGCTGGCACTCGCGCTGGATATTCGTCAACCGCAAGATTTTGACCGTGCGCTGGCCGCTACCCTTGAACGCTTTGGCAGCCTACAGGTGCTGGTGAATAACGCCGCGCTAACCCTGGCAACCCCGGTGATGGACATTAGCGTTGATGAATTTGACCGGGTTATCTCCACTAACCTGCGAGGTACCTTTGTCGGCTGCCAGACGATGGGGCGCTACTTCGCGCGCTGCGGCTACGGTCGCATTATCAATCTTGCTTCGCTTGCCGGACAAAACGGCGGCACGGCCTCCGGCGCGCACTACGCCGCGTCGAAAGGCGGGATCCTGACGCTCACCAAAGTGTTCGCCCGCGAACTGGCGAAATCCGGCGTCACGGTGAATGCCATCGCCCCGGGCCCGATGGATTTGCCGACCGTTCATGCACTGGTGCCGGAAGACAAAATGGCCGGGCTACTGCAAATGATCCCCGTGGGCCAGCTTGGCGAGGCCGAGTTTGTCGCCCACGCCGTCGCGCTGCTGGCCTCTCAACACGCGTCGTTTGTCACCGGGGCAACCTGGGACATTAACGGCGGGCTGTTTATGCGTTAAGGGGGCGAAATGCTGACACTCAAAATTATCCGTCGCGAATTGCAGGGGGAAGTGGTGCTACTGACGCTGGCACACCCGGACGGTCTTACGCTGCCCGCGTTTCAGGCCGGGGCGCATCTCGACGTGTATTTACCCGGCGAACTGATTCGTCCTTACTCGCTATGCGGCGACCCGCAGGACAGCCATCACTATCAGCTTGGCATACTCAAAGACAGTCAATCGAAAGGCGGATCGCTGGCAGCCCATGCGCTGCGTGAAGGCGATGTGGTTCAGGTTAGTGAACCGCGCAATCTTTTTGCGCTGGCGGAACATAGCGCACATAGCCTGCTGATAGGCGGCGGCATCGGTATCACGCCCATGCTGGCGATGGCGGCAGAACTGCACCGCGCCGGGCGTTCGTTTTCCCTGCATTACTGCGCGCGCACCCGCGACCTGGCGGCATTCTTGCCGCAGCTTGCAGCGTGCGCCTATGCGCCACAGGTGCACCTGCACTTTAGCGATGAGCAGCGGATAAATCTGGATGCGGTGCTGTGCGATGTGCCGGAGGGTTCGCACGTCTATACCTGCGGCCCGTCACGATTGATGGAGGCGGTCAGCGACCGGGCCAAAGCGCACGGTTACTCGCCTGAACAAATCCACCAGGAGTGCTTTAGCGCAGAGGTGGAAACCGGCGGGCAACCCTTTGAGGTGGTGGCCGCTGCCAGCGGTATCACCGTCCAGGTGGCGGCCAACCAGACCATCGTCGAGGCGCTGGCGCAGGCAGGGCTGAAGGTCTGCGTCTCCTGTAAGCAGGGCATTTGCGGCAGCTGTCTGACCGATGTGCTGGAAGGTGAGCCGGATCATCGCGACCACTATTTGACCGACGAAGAGAAGGCCGATGGCGATCAGATCCTGCTGTGTTGCTCGCGGGCCAAAAGCGCCCGTCTGATTATCGATCTTTGAGGATCCTTTATGACTCTGCAAACCGAATTCCGTAATGCGATGGCGCAGCTAGGTAGCGCGGTCTCTGTGATTACCACCGACGGCCCGGCGGGCAAGTTTGGCTTTACCGCCTCCGCCGTTTGTAGCGTGACCGACCAGCCGCCAACCCTGCTGGTATGCATGAACCGCAACTCGTTCGCCCACGCGCATTTTAAGCAAAACGGCGTGCTGTGCGTCAACGTGCTGTCAAGCGATCACCAGGCGCTCTCCGGCGTATTTGCGAACGCCAGCCTGCGTTCGGAAGAGCGATTTTGCCATGACAACTGGCAGGTTTTAGCCAGCGGTGCGCCGGTGCTCAGTTCGTCGGTTGCCAGCTTTGACTGTTTGATTAGCGACTGCCATGAGGTTGGCAGCCACTCGGTCTTTTATTGTCGTGTGCAGGCTTTGCGCATCAGCGAGCGGGCGCGCGGGTTGGTCTATTTCAATCGTGGCTACCACGCCGTCGGTCATGAAGCCTGACGCTAAGAAGAGGACTGACAGATGAGCAATGTCGTTTCTGAAACCGTCGTCGCAACGGGCGAAAACCGTCAGGATGCCCAGCAAATGCGCAAGCTGGTGGTGGCCTCTGTGCTGGGCAATGCGCTGGAATGGTACGACTTTTTTCTCTATGGCACCGCGGCGGCGCTGGTGTTTGGCCCGCTGTTCTTCCCGGTGGGCGGTGACCCGCTCCAGGGGACATTACTGGCGTTTTCCGGTTTCGCGGTCGGTTTCCTCGCCCGGCCGCTCGGCGGCATCGTGTTTGGGCATATAGGCGATCGCTATAGCCGCAAAATGACGCTAATCATGACCCTGACGCTCATGGGCGCCACCACTTTTGTGATTGGTCTGCTACCCACCTATGCGCAGATTGGCCTGTGGGCGCCGGTGTCGCTAATTACGTTGCGATTTTTACAAGGCGTGGCCTCCGGCGGCGAGTGGGGCGGTGGCGTACTGATGCTCAGTGAAAATGCGCCAGCGTCGCGTCGTGGCTTCTATACCGCCTGGAGTCAGATGGGCGTGGCGGGAGGATTTGTCCTGTCGGCGTTCGCCTTCTATCTGGTGCAACAGCTGCCGGACGATGATTTCATGCGCTGGGGATGGCGCGTGCCGTTTTTGCTGAGCATCGTTATCTTCCTCGTGGGCGTTTACATCCGTAAAAATATCCGTGAGAGCCAGGTGTTTGCCAGGGCGAAGCCGGAGGACAAGCACGAAAACATCCCGCTGCTTGTCCTTGTGCGTGAACATCCTAAGGCGCTGCTACAGGCCATTGCGCTGCGTCTGCCGGAAAACGGCGCATCTTATATTTTCTTCACCTTCTCGGTGGTCTACGCCAAACACGTCGGTATCGCGACCGGGGAGATTATCAGCGCGGTGACGCTGGCGATGCTGATTGAGTTCTTCTCTATCCTCTTCTGGGGCGCGGTTTCCGATCGTATTGGCCTGAAACCGGTCTATTACATCGGCGTGATTGGCCTGTTGGTCATGGCGTTTCCGTTCTTCTGGCTACTGTCCACCGGCCAGTTCGGCTTCATTATGCTGGCGATGTTCCTCGGACTGCCGGTTTGCCACGGTGCCATGACCGGTACCCAGCCGTGCATTATGAGCGATCTTTTTCCGGTGCGCGTGCGCTACTCCGGGCTGGCGCTGGGGCATGAAGTGGGCTCGATATTCTCCGGCGGCCTTGGGCCGATGCTGGCGGTGGCGCTACTGATGGCCTTTGACGCTTCGTGGCCGGTGTCGCTGCTGCTTATCGTCTACGCCTTGCTGGCGTGGCTTGCGCTCAGAAGCCTGCCGCCAACTCCCTCCAAATCGATAAAAGCAGGAGCAACAGATGTTAACGATTGAATCACTGGCCTGTTGGCTGGTGGATATCCCCACCGTCCGTCCACACAAGTTGTCGATGGCGACGATGGGCTGCCAGACCCTGATGATGGTGCGTATGCAGTGTGCTGAAGGCGTCATCGGCTGGGGCGAGGGCACCACTATCGGCGGCCTGAGCTACGGTGCGGAAAGCCCGGAGGCGATGAAACTCGCGATTGAAAACTACCTGTCACCGCTGCTGTGCGGCCAGACCTTTAGCGGCGTAGCGGCATTAGCCGAGGCGATGAACGCCAGCGTCAAGGGCAATACTTTCGCTAAATCGGCGCTGGAAACGGCCTTTCTTGATGCGCAGGGCAAAGCGTTAGGGCTGCCGGTCAGTGCGCTGCTGGGCGGGGCCATCTCGACGCAGCTTCCCGTGCTGTGGACGCTGGCGAGCGGTGATACCCAGCAGGATATCGACGAAGGGAAACGTCTGCTGGCGCAAGGCCGTCACCACGCCTTCAAATTGAAAATCGGCGCGCGAACGCTGGACGCCGATGTGCGCCATGCGCTGGCGATTAAAGCGGCGCTGGGCGAGGAGGTCAGCGTGCGCGTTGACGTTAATCAGGCCTGGGATTTCACCACGGCAATGAAAGGGATGAGCGCACTGGAGGAAGGCGGTATCGATCTTATTGAGCAGCCGATTCCGCTGTGGGACCGGCAGGGCCTTATTGCCCTGAGCCAGCGTTTCAGCGTGCCCATTCTTGCCGATGAAGCGGTTTCCACCAGCTCTGACGGCTATGCGCTGGCAAGCGGCGGTTTTCGCGGTGCCTATGCGCTGAAGATTGCCAAAGCGGGCGGCCCGGCACAGGCGCTAAAACTGGCGCACGTTGCGCAGGCGGCAGGCGTGGCGCTGTATGGCGGCACCATGCTCGAAGGCACGCTGGGGACGGTGGCCTCACTGCATGCCTGGTCAACGGTCAACATGCAGTGGGGAACCGAGATGTTCGGCCCGCTGCTGCTAAAAGACGACATCGTCGCCACGCCGCTTAACTTCCGCGAGGGGCAGGTCTCGTTACCGCAGGGGCCGGGGCTAGGCGTTGAGATTGACTGCGACAAGTTGCGTTTTTACACCCGAAAATAGAGGACATCTGCATGCTGTTTAAAGTTGAAATGACCGTCAATATCCCGGCCTCGCTGCCCAAAGAGCAGGCCGACGCGATTAAGGCTGAAGAAAAGGCCTACTCCCAGCGCCTGCAACGTGAAGGTAAATGGCTGCATATCTGGCGCGTGGCGGGGCTTTACGCCAACGTCAGCATTTTTGATGTCGCCGACAATCAGGAACTGCACGACATTTTGACCGCGCTGCCGCTGTATCCCTTTATGGCGATTTCAGTGCAGCCGCTGTGCCGCCATCCCTCGTCCGTGAACTAACAACAATAACCCTTACCCTACAAAAAAAGAGGAACACGCAATGTCAGTGAATCCGACCAAACAAACCGAACTGGAATCTTTATTGGCCATCAGCAGTGGCTTAAATTCCGAACAGGGCAACGATCGTTTTAAAGCGATTATGCATCAGGTACTGAGCGACCTGTGCCAGACGATTAAGAAATTTGATATCAGCGATGAAGAGTTCTGGCTGGCGGTTAATTACTTAAACGAGCTGGGCGAGCGTAAAGAGTCTGCGCTGCTGGCGGCGGGTCTGGGGCTTGAGCACTATCTGGATATCCGCGCCGATGAAAAAGAGGCCGCGGCCGGCAATGAGGTAGGGACGCCGCGCACCATTGAAGGGCCGCTGTACGTGGCGGGGGCGCCGCTGAGCCAGCAGTATGCGCGGATGGACGACGGCCAGGAGCCGGGAGAACCGATGTGGTTACACGGCCAGGTAACGGATTTGCAGGGTAATCCGGTCGCCGGTGCCATTGTCGATATCTGGCACGCCAATACGCTCGGCGGCTACTCCTTCTTCGACCCGTCTCAAAGTGAATACCATTTACGCCGCCGGATTGAAACTGGGGCTGATGGGCGTTACGCGGTGCGCAGCATCGTGCCGTGCGGTTATGGCTGCCCACCGGATGGCCCGACGCAGAAATTGCTGACCGCTTTAGGCCGCCACGGTAATCGTCCCGCGCATGTGCATTTCTTCGTTTCTGCTCCCGGTTACAAGCATCTGACCACGCAAATTAACCTGAACGGTGATGCCTACCTGTGGGACGATTTCGCCTTTGCAACCCGCGAAGAATTGATTGCCGACCCGATAAAAATCACCGACGACACGCTTTCGCAGGAACGCAAAATTAACCAGCCGCATACCGAGGTAAGCTTTAACTTTACGCTGGTGGACGCCACGCATAGCGAGGAAGAGACGCGCATTAAACGCGCCCGCGTGATGGAATAAACGATAGCCTGTGCAACCCCGGGGTCGGCGTAAACGCCTTGCCCGGGCTACCAACCTGGATGTTGTCATGTAGCCCGGCCAAGCGCAGCGCCGCCGGGAATTCACCTTACTTTGCCGCCAGCGCCTGTTTAATCCAGCCGTCAAAGGTCTTCTGATGCGAATGGCTCCCGCCATCATCCCGGCACTGGCTTCACTTCCCGGGGTCGGCGTAAACGCCTTGCCCGGGCTACCAACCTGGATGTTGTCATGTAGCCCGGCCAAGCGCAGCGCCGCCGGGAATTCACCTTACTTTGCCGCCAGCGCCTGTTTAATCCAGCCGTCAAACGTCTCCTGGTGCGCATGAATCCAGCCATCAACATGCTGCTGGATGTTCTCGGCACTGGACTCACCTTTATGCATCAGCTGGTTCTGCGCGTTAACATCGGCCAGCGGCAATTTTGCTACCGCAAACAGCTTCGCCGCCGCCGGGTTTTTCGCGGCCCACTCTTTATTGGCGACGATATACTCGTTGTTCACCGCAAAACCGTAGTTTTTGCCGTTCGGTAATTCGGTATTCAGATCCTTAAGCGACCCCGGATTTGCCGAGAATGGCACCGTTAACCACACCACGTCTTTACCCGGTTTTAATTCATCGCTGACCCAATACGGTGTCCAGGTCCAATACAGCACCGGCTTACCGGCTTTATAACGGGTGAGGGTATCGGCAATAATCGCTGAATAATTGCCCTGATTTTGCGTCACCGTATTCGTCAGGCCATACGCTTTAATTTGCGTATCAATGACTGACCCGCAAACCCAGCCGGGGTTACACCCGGCGAGGTCTGCCTTACCATCGCCGTTGGCGTCAAATAATTTGGCAAGTTTGGGATCTTTAAGCTGTGAAATATCCGTAATGTGATATTTGTCGGCTGTTTTTTTATCGATCAAATAACCTTGCGCCGCGCCGCTAATATAAGTCCCCTGACGGTAGAATTTCTTATCACCGCCGCTCGAGCTATACATATCCTGTTGCAGCGGCATCCAGTTAACCGCCATATAGGTGGCATCACCCGAGGCAATAGCCGTATAGGCGACGTTATACTCCACCTCTTCAATCGGTGCGACATCGTAGCCAAGCTGCTTTAGCGCGCGGTTGATTATTTCAGTCTGAAAGGTTTCTTCCGGTAAGGGACTCTGCACGGGGTGAACGGTAATGCCCTTGCCGGGCAGGTCAGCTGCAAAAGTGGCGGGTGAGGTGAGTAATGCTGCCAGTGTGATGGCGATTATCGTCGGTGTTTGCATAGTAGTAACCTTATTATTTTTACGTGTTAAGCGAGAATTGGTAGGTTATTTTTGCGATGAAAAAAGGGTAAAACAGAAGCGTTTTGGCAAATAATTTCCTGAGTATTAGCAGTGATACTTTACCCTATCACACTGAGCTCCGATGACAATCCTAAATATTTCCTGACAAGCCGCTGCGCATTATTTACATAATAAGTTTATTCTTAATTTTAATTGATTTTTAGCATAATAAATGCAGGCGAATACGAAGAATGTCGGATAGCAGTGACCCAGGCTGGCCGATATAGTGACGGAAATCTCGTTTTATTTCATGGTACAACGAGAGCGACGTAAGTGAAGCACCAGCAATATTGCGGATGTTAATAATTCTCACAGGATGTGGGGTCGAAATATGAAAATAGTATCAATTATGTGTATCACCGCTATCGGTCTGATGTTGAGCACCGTAGCCCAGGCAAAAACTCAATCAAACTCAGGAACGATACATTTTGTCGGTGAGATTGTTGAAGGAGCTTGCAGTGCCACAATACAGCGTTCGCAGCTGCAGTTCTCTTGTTATCGAAATGGTTCGCAAAGTACCCAGCGTGTCACCGTTAATCCAGACAGCGCTGAGTTTTCGCTGCAAAATATTGCGAAGGTAAGCCAGCGTTCATTGCCCGGCCACCCAGAATTACAGGAAGTGACTATTAGCTATCTCTGAGTGGGTGGCAGAACACGAACGCCTTCAGACAGTCTACCTCGCATGGCGATGACGTAGGCTGTCTGCGCTAAATAGCCTTAGCGCGCAAGCCAACGTTGCGCGGCGGCTTTCATCTCTTTCTCAAGGTCACTACCGCGGGTAGCAAACACCCGACCAAGTGGAAAACCGCTTTTTTCCAGTAAATATGCCAACGCCGCATACTCTCGCGGATATTTTGCGACCGTGACCGGGTCTATCTCCACAATACCCTGTGGAAAGGTAAAGGTGCCCATATCGTAGATGCTTTGACGATGAAAAAGCTTCCACTGACCCTCTCTCTTTTCAGCCAGATCGTAAAAACGGTTATGGCACTCGCATCCCAGATTCAGCTTTACGTTCTCGGCAATAATCATCGCGTTGGTTTCCAGCAGCGCTTTATTTCCCGCGCTATTAAAGGTCACGCAGGGTGAGGCGATAAGGTGTTTGGTGCGCAGATCGGAAGCGCCCATGCGCATCGAACCGTCGACAAAATCACTGGCCAGCCCCTCAAACCAGGTAATCTCAATCGTCCCGTCCGGGTGAAACACATTGCGCAGCTGATCCCACTCCCCTAAGTCACGGTGGATCCAGCCATTCATCAGGTCGTTTAACTGCTGGCGGTCATTATCGGTAGTTGGCATTTTCAATCTCCTGTCTATGGATAACAGAGAGTCTGGTCGCCAAAAGCGATTAATTCAAATATATTGATCTTACTGAATAATCATTTTTATTGATTGGTTAAAGGCGATATGGAACTCCGACATCTGCGATATTTCCTGGCGGTCGCCGAAGAGGGGCATTTTGGTCGTGCGGCGAAGCGTCTTAATATTGTCCAGCCGGCGCTGAGTATGCAGATTAAAGCGCTTGAGGAAGAGCTTGGCGGGCCGCTTTTTGTCCGCACCAGCCGACGGGTTGTACTGACGGATGCCGGAAGGCTGATGCAGGCAGAAGCGCAGCGGACGCTGGCGCAGGCTGAACATGCCAGACTGACCGTCGGCCGAGCGATGCGTGGTGAAACTGGCCGTGTACGGGTAGGATTTGCCGGGAATGCGATTTTCAGCGGTCAATTGACGGCAGATTTACGCCGCTTTCATCAGGCCTATCCCGATGCGGTGCTGGTTATCAACGAATTCGCCCCTCAGCAGCAGCTTGCAGCCATCGCCTCGGGACAACTGGATATTGGCTATCTGCCACAAACCAGCGATATCAATACTGCGGGCATGGTGGTGCAACGGCTGGGCCAATGGGAAATGTTTGTCGCTTTACATGATGGGCACCCGCTGGCGGCGAAATCAAGTCTTCGCGTCGAGATGCTGGCAGCGCAGCCGCTGATTCTGTATGAAGCGCATGATGGGGAAGAGCAACTATTCCTGAAGCTCAGCCAAAAGCTGGGTGACCATCTTCACGTTGCGCACCGTTCGGGCAGTACGCTCAGCGTTCTGGCGATGGCCGCAACCGGCCTGGGGCTGGCGCTTGTACCCGCTCCGCTGCAGCAGGTTGCCATTCCCGGATTGGTGTACCGACGCCTGGAGGATGAAGAGTTGAATGCCAATCTGATGCGCGTTTGCCGTGAGCAGGAGCCTAATCCGGCAGTCGCCGCCTATTTGAGCCTGGCGGTTATGCCTCCTGTCTAACGTCCCGCAGCGTGCCGGGTGAATGTCCGACCACGCGCTTAAATGCCCGACTAAACGCGGCGACCGATCCATAGCCAAGACGCAGTGCGACGGTTTCAATAGCCTGCTGCTCCTGGCCGATATACTGGATAGCCAGCCGCATGCGCAGCTCGCCTAAATATTTTGCCGGTGTCGTTCCGGTGGCGCTTTGAAAACGCTCGGCAAAGACGGAGCGCGAGGTTCCGGCTTCTTTAGCGAGATCCGCGACGCTCCAGTTTACGCCGGGCCGCTGGTGCATGGCGTAGATGGCCTGGCTTAGTCGCGGATCGCGCAACACCTGAATCCAGCCGGTGCCTTTGCCGCAGCCATTTTCGACCCAGCCGCGGACGATAAGCGCGGCGACCACATCGGCCAGACGGGCGAGGATCCCGGCAAAACCGACCTGACGATTTAGCGACTCACGTTCCATCGCCGCCAGCAGCGGCTGTATTTCCGGCAGAGTAGACATCAGGCTACTGACCATCATCACCTCCGGCATGGCTTTGACCAGCGGCTGCATTCCACCAAGCTCGAAATCCATACAGCCGGTGAAGATAACCACCTTGGCATTATCTGGGCAGCCCTGACAGTGAATATCCTGCACCTGATTGCAGATAGGTTCGCTGGGGAAATCGGTTATTGGCGTCACCGTCGCCGCCTCATCTGAAACTAAGGCATGGGACTCGCCATGAGGAATAAAGACCGCATCGCCGCCGTTTAAGGTAAATTGTGCGCCGCTTTGCATCCGCAAAATAGCCGGGCCACGACTGACGAAATGGAACTGGGCTTTGCCGGGCACATCACCGAATGCGACACCAAACGGGGCGCTGGCTTCAAACCGCCGATAGCTCACGCCGGAAAGACGCATACCACGCAGCAGCTCGCTTATCATATCGGGGGGATTGAGGGCCATCGGCTTAACTCCGGACGAATTATCAAACATTGAAGATTATCCATCATAGATCGTCCAGTCAGAACTTTCTATGCTTTGCGATGTATATCACACTTTGATAACTGGAGAGTCACAAATGAATTCGTATGCCGCAACAAGCGGGCCATTGGCACCTGCAAAACCGGCCTGGAAAGCCGTCTGGTCGCTGGCTCTGGGGGTTTTTGGCCTGATTACGGCTGAATTTTTACCGGCAAGCCTTCTCACTCCTATGGCGCAAAGTCTGGGAGTAAGCGAAGGGCTTGCGGGCCAGACGGTGACGGCGACAGCATTAGTGGCATTGGTGACCGGGTTACTGATTACCTCCGCCACCAAAAGTATCGACCGCCGCTGGGTGTTGATGTTCTTTACGCTGCTACAAATCATTTCGAGTTTGCTGGTGGCCTTTGCTCCCTCATTGCACGTTTTATTGATAGGCCGACTGCTGCTGGGCGTGGCTATCGGGGGATTCTGGGCGATGTCGACGGCGACGGCCATACGCCTCGTACCGGCAAAAGACGTGCCGAAAGCGCTGTCGATTATCTTCGCCGGCGTGTCGATTGCGACCGTGGTGGCAGCACCGTTAGGCAGTTACCTCGGCAGTCTGATTGGCTGGCGTAATGTGTTTATTCTGGGCGTTGTGCCCGGAGCGCTGGCGCTGCTGTGGCAACTGTGGGTTTTACCGTCCATGCGGCCGGAAAATAGCGGCAGTCTGAGTACGCTATTGCGTGTACTGCGCCGTCCGGGAATGATTGGCGGCCTGCTGGCGACCATTTTTATTTTCAGCGGCCATTTCGCATTCTTCACCTATCTGCGTCCTTTCCTGGAAACGGTAGGCCAGGCAAGCGTAGAAACCGTTTCGCTGATCCTGCTGGGATTCGGGGTGGCAAACTTTATCGGCACTTCGATTGCCGGACATCTGCTGGCGCGGAATCTGCGCTTAACCCTGGCCTTAGTGCCGTTTGCGATGGGCGTGCTGGCGCTGCTGATGGTGACTTTTGGGCATCTGGCGCTGATTGATGGTCTATTAGTGACGTTGTGGGGATTTGCCTTTGGCCTGGTGCCGGTGGGCTGGTCAACCTGGCTTGCGACCACGGTATCAGACGAGGCGGAAAGCGCGGGTGGGCTGCTGGTTGCCTCCATTCAATTGGCGATAAGCGCCGGAGCGGCAGGCGGCGGGCTGGTCTTTGATATGAACGGGGCCAGCGGCGTCTTTACCGCCAGCGGAGTGTTACTGGTGGTGGCCATGCTGGTGGTGTTTGCCGGAGTGCGCGTGAAGCCGGTAGCGGCAGAATAAGCGCAGGCCCGGTTAACCCCGGGCCTGACCATTACATCAGCAGATAGCTAAGCCCGGTAAACGCCACCATACCGGCTATCACGGTGGCAAACAGACTGCGGCTTAGGATCCCAACTACCGTGGCGATGGCGGCGGCTAGTAAGGAAATGCTGATACCGCCCGAGGTGAGTGCCGGTTTCCCCAGTAGTTCTGCGGCAATAATCGCGGCCATAATGGCGGTAGGAATGAAGCTAAGCCACTGTTGTAGCGCAGGCGGCATACGAAAGCGCGACAGCAGGAGCACGGGAACGACGCGCATTAAAGCGGTAACCGTGGCTGAGGCCAGAATCGCCAACAGAATATTTCTCCCCATGCTAGCGCTCCTTTTTCGCAAAGCACCGCAGACCCAGCGTGGCAAGGCTTGCGGAGACGGAGGCTGCAACGATCACCACAATACTGGTATCCGTATGCCCTGACAGGCTAAGCGTGATAATCACCGCGATAGCAATACTGAATGACTCCAGCAACTTGCGGCGGCTGGCAAACCACATCATCAGCACCAGGCCAATAAACATCGATACCAGGCTGAAACTGAGTCCCTCCATCAGCGCCGGGGGGAGGGCTGACGCCAGTCCCGCGCCGATGATGCAGGCCAGGATCCAGTTCAGCCAGGCGGCAACGTTTAAACCCAGCATCCAGGCAAAAGAGACTTTACTTTCCGGGCTTCCGTGCTGCACCGCAACGCCAAAGGTTTCATCGGTTAACAGCAGGCCGCTGATGACTTTTTGCCATGTGGTTTGCTCACGGAAATAGACGCTCATCGCGGAGCTCATCAGCAGGTAGCGTAAATTCACCAGCAGTACGCTCAGCACCACGGAGATCGTTTCTGCACCGGCCGCCCACAGTGAGTAAAATAAGAACTGCGCCGAGCCCGCGTATAAAAACGTGGCGAGCAGGGCGGTCTGAAGGGTAGTGAAGCCTGCGAGCGTCCCGATAGCTCCGGCGGCAAAACCGATACTCCAGTAACCGGGAATGGTCGGCAAGCAGGCCATAATACCCGAGCGAAATGCTGTCCTGGCCTCATTGCGTGGTGAGGCCGCCGTGTCTGTTAACATCTTGCTATCCTGTTATCTATTTTTCAGGATAATAACTTTTGCCAGACGACGCTGGAATACAAAAATGCGTATCGACAATGGTTTGGTTGTAAAAGACGCGCTGAGAATAAAAGATTAACCCGTCACTCAAGGCGACAACTTTTGGCTGAGGGTATTCACTTCGCCTTTATCGTTAATCAAAAAGAAGTCTATCTGATTGTTTTTTCCAGCCGCAGAAACGGGGATTTCCACCAGCGTAAAATGATTTTCTGAGAACGGTTTTAGCATTAAGTCGAGGTCGGTCGTTGCCTTGTAGACCCGGTGGTCAGCAATGACATGGATGTCTTTATAGGATAAAAAATATCCCGAGTTATTGCGACACGCCAGGGAAAGGACATCGGCATGCTGAACTGAACAGGAAACGGATTGCGAAGCCTTATCAACATTCGCCTTAAGCGATGCTGGACGGTAAATCACTTTCATCTGCGTTTTCATCGACATCAACAGAAATTGCTCCTGGCTTAACGTCTCTTTGACCGCCGGTACTTCATAGATATTGATCCAGTAAAGACTCTCCCTGTCCGACGGGAGGGGATTACCGTTATAAATCACTTTAACTGACTTAATTTCATTGGCCCGCAGGTTAAAAATTGGGGGAATAAGCAAAAATGGGGCGTCATCGCTCTGCTTGAAATTATTAATTTCACCGGAGTCGACCCAAAGCTGAACGAAAGATGGGTAGTTATTAACGTTCATGATATTCATGCTTTGCGTCACCTCGCCCTCGGGGAAGATAACGCGGGTTTTATCTACCAACATTCCGGCATAACCGTTGAGCGTCACCAGCAGCAGACTGAACCAGACGATTTTGAACATTATTGAACCCTTACCCAAACGTAGGCCTTAGCGCTGACTTTCCCGGTGGTGACGGTTTGTCCCGGTAATTTTTTCAATGTTGCGGTGAGAACGGTGTTATAGCTGGTGTACCCGGAAGCCAGGCTGCCTGAGGAAGAGGCGCCGCTTAGCACCGAATACCAACCCACATCATTACCGCTTGGGCAACCCAGTGACGTGCACACTCCCCAGCCTAAAAAATTCATCGTGGTGCCGGTTGCCGCATTGCCCAATGCGATGCCGACGCCTGTAGCGATAGTGGCGTCGGTGCCGTAGCCATCGGATAGTAGGTAACTGACGCCGCCAGAGGCATTCACTAAGCCCAGATTTTTGGCCGTTAAGTAACTCTCGTAAGGCACCTGGAGCCCCAGCGCCGTGCCCCCTGATGAAACGCCCGAGACGGCGGAATTATCGCATTCAATAGAGACGGTGAAATTGGATTGCGACACGCCGCCATTTTCCAGCGACTGAATGCTGATGGTGGGTAATAGCACTAAGGGCGTGACGTTACGGGCGACACAGGTGGCGGTATGCGTCAGCGTTGAAACCGGTGATGTCCCCATGCCCATGGCTATCCAGCGCCCGGTGCCCCAGGTTGAGTAGTTATCAGCAGAGTCTGAGCCAATGGTATCAGTGGCAATGCCGGGGCCTTTAAAGGTGACATAACCATTGGGCTGAATACAGCTATAGCTCGATGTACCCGTGGCTGAGGCCATACCGGCATAAGGATTGCTGGCGCTGTAGGCACCGCAGTAGTAGCTTTTCCCGGCACCGGGCAAGGTGCTGATTCTGATAAGGTCGGCGCGAATGGCGCTAAAATCTTTTACGCGTATCTGAATCTTACTGCCGACCGTCGCATATTGGGTGATAGGGTACTGCTGCCAGTAGCGGGTAAAAGGCAGTCCTGAATTAATGTGCGTGAGCTTGATACCGACATAGGGGAAATAGGTGGCATAGTAATTGGGATTGCCGTCCGTCGCGCCCAGGTCGTAATACCCTCCGACGCGATCGTCGCCATTGGTGGCGAAGACCTCATAAATATTCCCGGCATCGGTGGCATCACATTCATAGAGCACCAGATCGCCTGCGCCGCTACTGCTGTAACGCGTTGCCGTCGTAATGCTAAATACCGTACTGCCTAAAGGGGTTCCCGTAGGCTGTAAATAAGCGCTGGTAATGTTGACATTGCCCAGGCCAATCCCCACACCGCAGCTATCGCAACCGGCATCAATAGAGGATTTACGGGTACAAGTGGCCTGCGCCTGCGTCAGGGTTAATAAGAGGATAATCACTATCCCGAGCAGGAGGGAGGGTCTTAGGGACGTCATTATTTGCATTCTCCACGAGTCTTGATAATAGCGGCGTTTTCTTCCGGCTCAGAAATAGCGTAATGGAGAGTACAGGATTGATTGCTTCCCCATTTAACGGTCAAATTATCGATAAGTTTGTCGTTACGGACCCACGCCTGATTATTCTGGCCCACGGTGCCGACAGGATTATTTTCTTTGTTGTAGACCGTCGCGCCGATAGGAATATTGTCGACATAACGGATGTTAATCAGCATCGGATAACCATGCAGCACGCTGAATTTCACGCGTACCATGGCACCCGCCAGCGGCGCGATGCGCTGACTGCCTGAGACAATTTCCGCATTCGAATTAATATTCGCAGAATCCAGTGCAATATTGTTGTACTGATAAGGGGCGACGGACGGACTTAAGGCAAATCCAAATCTATCAACCGTCGTATTCTGGCTGCCGGAAATTTTCGCGCCACTCGCGCCTTTCGCTTCAATTAAGGCGAAGGTCTCGCCAAGATACGGCCCGGCGGTAATGCCATCCTTGTGGATGACCAGCGCCCCCTGTAACCCTGCGGAACCCTGAGAATAACTTTTTGCGTGTGACAACGTGCCCTGAAGTGAGCCTATGCTGGTGGAGGTTTGCAACGTTCCCCCAACGGCATTACTGTGCGTGTAATCCCGCGAGTAGGTTAGACCATAGCTGATAGGCTGCTCACTCTCGGTGACGCCTGATAACGTCGATTGTAGCGATGAACCAAGCCCTTTTTGCTGGGTGTAGGTGCTGCTCAACGTATGCTGGCGGCTTACACCGAATGGAATCGAAATAGACAGCGAAGTTAGGGTCTGCTGATTGGCGGTATAATAGTTGTTGATGTAGTTGTCATAGCCAATCGAGCCATCAATCGCCGTGCTTGACGCTTCGCTGTATCGGGTACGCGCAATGGAGGCGTTTACCGTGACGCCATTAGCAAACTGCTTGTTGTAACCGAACTGATATTGCCGATCGCTATTTCGCCCATCCCGGTATTCCTGAGACGATCCTGAAAGCCAGACGCTGCCCAGCGCGTCAAGGTCCTGAGTTATCGACACTTCAAAGCGGGAAGATTGGTTTAGCGTGGTCGAGATCCAATTTTGCGCATTATCCTCATTCCATGAGTGACGTATCCCAAGCACATCGGAGAGATCGCGATAGCCCGAGGTGGAATAACGGTAGCCCGCGATCGCTATGGTGGTGTTAGTGGGGACAATTCTCTTGCTGTAACTGGCATGGAACATCCATCCGCTTTGATCGCCATCAGGCAAGCTGGCCTGAGAAAAGGTAGAGTCGAGGCCAAAGGCCCCGAATGAGGATGAATACACGGTGCCGATAACGCCGGACACATATCCTTGCGCAACCCGACTGGCCATATTGGCGGTGATCGTATTGCTAATACCGTACTGTGCGCTTAATTCAGCAAAGGGATCGTCGTCACCGACATAACGTGACTGTCCGAGGATCGTCGAATATTTAAACATGCCCTGGCGAACGGATTCCGGGCCCGCGGCGTAGGGAACCGTAAAGGTGTTCGCGGTGCCGTCCGCCTCTTTTATTACCACGACCAGGTCGCCGGAGTAGGAGACCGGGTAGAGATCGTTAATCTCAAATGCGCCGGGCGGGACGGTGCTCTCATAAATGATGGCCTGACCCTGGCTTACCGTTACCTTCGCGTTGCTCTTTGCGACGCCGCGAATAACCGGGGCGTATCCTTGCTGTGATTGCGGCAACATGCGATCGTCAGAGCTCAGTGCCACGCCGCGAAACGCAATACCGGAGAACAGATTGGTGGTTGAGTAGCTATCCCCAATCACTAAATTGCTTTTGAGGGGTACAATCGCCTTTTGCACATAAGCGCGATTGGTAGACCAAATAGTGCGTCCCGGGTTGCTATGTGACCATGAGCCTTGCTGGTGGAACTGCCAGGAACCCAAATTGATAGCGTTATTGAGTCCAACCCAGGAAGACGAATAATTGCTGGCCCCTGAGGTATTAAAACGGGAATAATACTGGTTAAGGCTGTAGTTAGAGAGAAACATTGTCTCTCCGACGTTAAGATCTTCAGGATTAACGTAGCCCCGAGGCAGCGTTTTAAGTTCGGTTTCGGGCAGGCTGATTTCAACTAACATTTTGCGCATGTCCGTCGTTAAGCCTGCCTTAGGGACATAGTCTTGTAGCGCAACGCAACCATCAATAGCGTTTTCGGGTATTTGCTCTTTTAAAGGCAACTGTGAGAGTTGTCGTGTAGAAAAACAGGGTAATGTGTCATTTCCCTTCGCCTGGAAAATAACATTATCGTGGAATAAAAAAACACCATTAAGCTGCACATCCATAGAGTATGTGCCGGGCTTAATTTTATCGTTGGCGAGATAGTTAACAATATCATCAACCGGGAGACCGCTGCCTTTAAGGAGCGTAGCATCAAAAACATAGTCATTTTCATTTGTGTTTGGCTTATTGGTATCCGCATTCGCGAAAAGCGATAGCGGATACGTGACAATAATTAACACAGCTTGTTTTGACATGCTCTTCATCGATGCTTATCACTTTTCTTTTAGTGTTTGCTTTTGCACAACACCATAGTCATTGATAAAATTAATGCTGAATTCTGGTTTTGCCCCTGAATGATTACAGGTAGTGTGCAGGGTGTAGGTGGATAAAGGGGCAATCATTTTCATTGCCGTATTATTCGTCATTGAATTCTGCTTGGTCGTAAGCTGAATACTATTTAAATAATAGGGAGAACGATTATCGATAATTACATCACAGCCAGCCGTGGTAGGTGACATGGTATAACGAATGTGATCAAACATTTTATCGTAAGAAATTGCCAGATCCGTTGGGCGCAGGAAAATCTTCACCACACTATTTACAATGAGAACCAGTTTGTTTTTATCACGCTCACCGGCGATGATTGACGGCACCTGAGTAAAGTGAAGGTAATAGACCTGTTCTTTGTCTATTTTTTGATTGGCATTAGTGTAAAGCAGGCTAATGTTCTGATCCTGTTTGGCCTGTATCTTAAAAATACCCGGAGAGACAGCAAAGGGAATATTCTCATTGGCGACAGGTTGCTTATCTTCAGAAGCCGAAGCCCAAACCTGGACAATGTAGGGAAAATCGTCATTGTTGGTGAATTTAACGGTTTTTTGTGACGAAGACGCATCATAAATGACGCGATTACCCTGCATCACGACGCTGGCCGCGGCGGGAAAAGCCGTCGCGCAGACACACAGAATTGAAATGAGAGTCTTGAAAAACATCTTAACCTTCTTGTCAGGCACATATTGCTATGTGCCCGTGGATTTATTGGTAGGTGATAGAATATTGCGCTGAAGCAATAACGGTTCCTGCGGTGACGCTGGCCGTTTCTGCATAGTAGCGTGCGGTCAGGTCCTGTGAGGCGGTGGTATCACTTGACGCCTTGGTAAACGAGGAGGTTTGAACCGTTGAGCCATTCACAAAATTCAATGGGGTGGAGCCATCGCTATCCAGTATCTGAATAGAGACACCTGTCGCAGTGCCGCCAGTGTTTGCCAGGTTCCCGGCGCTGGAGATATTATTCCCCGCGAAAACGGTTTTGATTGTCGCCGCCGAAGTCGAATTGCATCCGGTCACGTTAACGGTAAATTTGGTTGCACCTGCCGTAGCCTGAGCAGTACCGAGGCTCGCCGTTGACACGGTTGGTAGTAATACTACGGGCGTTGTTGGGTTCCCGTTAATATTGACTGAACATGTTTGTGAGTTAACTTCACCGCGAAACTGTACGGTATTGCTAGAGGCTGCCATGGCAGACGCCGAAATAATAGCAAGTGAAAGCGTCAGGAGTTTGGTTTGCATAATTTTTCCTAGGTTAGACTGTGTTGTTTACAGCAGCTGGTGCTATGTGAAACTTGATGCATGGTTTTAAACAACCATCATCATTTAAATTTGTTGTTGTAACTTGAGCGGTTTATTTATGACAATGATATTCATTCTCTCCTTTTTAATATCCTGCATTAAGTCATTTCCGTATGTTTGGTTATAACGAGGTTGCTTAAAAGCTGCGCGATTTATGATAAGTCTAACTTTCCGATAACTTTAATATTTTCATATTTTTTACATAAAATCAGATTCGTCCCAAAAAACTTCGAGCATTAAAGATTCTTTGGGAAAAATCCTAAAACATATGAATGCCACTATAAAGTTTGTTATTTTCTATTTGTTGCTCATAATAGTTAAATGTTATGTTAATAAATACAATGACTTATGGTTTTTTTATAATCTGGTTAATGATGTCTCTTTGCGTTGCGAAGTTGGGGAGGTCATGTTACTGCTGAAGGGGCGCCTTCTCCAGAGAAGCAATATCCAGGAAAAATCTTATCAGCCAGGTCCTGTTTCGCTGCGTTTAATTACGCCATTAGTATTATCTCAAACTAATATCTTGAGTCAGGAATTATTTAAATATCATTAAAGTTTTGTTTGTTATTTTAAATTAGCGAGAAGTGGATTAACGCATTTTATAAAATAATCCATGAAAGTGCTGTTTTCAATACGACTGAGCCAGGTGAAATTGATTCTCATAGAATGAATGAGGCAAGGATGTATTCTAAGAATGTAAGTGACTCCCCGAATAGATGTGTCGACTATATTTTGTCACCATGTTCTATGACCACCAATGGCCTGCTTGCCATGCTAGATGAAAAAAATAATGTAGAGGTGTTGGATGTCGAAAATCAAGAAAACATCCCGAACGTTATAATTGGGGAGGGTGAACGCGTGGTGGTTTATATTCCCAATGATCCTTATTGGATGTTATCAACGCTGCGTTATTTGATTTCACTATTCAATAACTCAAGCCATATTTTCTGGGTGCTGATCATCAGCCGTATCCCTGCATCATGGCTATGGAGTGTAATAAGAGCACAAGTGGTTAAAAATAAAGTTGAGCGTTTAGTTATTTATTCTGCGCCATCGGATCTGCCATGTGACAAGCTCGCGGAGCTTCTCTTGTCCGAAAAACGTTATTGTCCTTATCTAAAGCAGGTAGCGGCGACAGAGAATTTCTTTCTCGGTAAATATGGCAATATCCAGTATGACAACAAAAAGGATGGATTATCAAAAAAGGAAATGCAGGTGTTAATCGACTCTTTTTATGGCTGTGACATAGCAGCACAGGCCGTTGCTGTGGGGGTCAGTAAAAAGACTCTTTATAACCAGCGGCTTTCAGGTATCAAGAAAATGGCGGGGGTGCTGCCATTTATGCTTTCAAGCTCCCGGGATAAAACGGACATGGCGACAGGAGAGATGACTATGTTGAATAAGCTTTCTGCCTTTGAAAGGGAGTTTGCACATGCTTTATACTGTAATGAGCTTTTTGTTGTCTTCCAGCCAGTCACCAAAGGCATTCATCAGCTGGAAGGGTTTGAAATCTTAATACGCTGGTATAGCAAAGGCCAGATTTTAAAGCCAGATGAATTTTTACCAAGATTACACTCGACCTATGTGTGGATAATCCTGACTGCCTTTCTCATTCAAAAGACGGTGAGCTGTATCAATTTATACGAAGGCAGGTACTTCTTCTCAATCAATATTGAATCCTCAACGATTGAGAACGAGGGGCTTGTCAGAATGCTGGAGACGGCAAAAAAGCAGCTACACTCACCAGACTGGGTGAAAAAATTTGTGCTGGAGATTAACGAGCGTAACGATCTTTATCAAAATACGCAATCCATACAGAATCTTGCGCATTTGCAGGAGGAAGGATTCAGCATTGTACTTGATGATTGCTACTCAACTAATAGCGTTATTTTCCCGGTGAGAAAATTTCAGTTCGACGGCTACAAGCTGGATATGAGCGTAGTTGATCTATTGAACCAGGATGAAGAGGCATTGGCGTTGGTGAAAAGCCTGTCTTATTACTGCTCGCTGACTAACCGTTACTGTATTGCAGAAGGGGTCGATAGCCTTGAGAAAACGAAGATATTAAGTGAATCTGGTATTACGTTTTACCAGGGGAACTATATTTCTGAACCCATTAAGGGGGATGATTTGCAGGAATTTATTGTCGGTTTTTCGGCATAAACGCGGCAGCTTAATGCCTATAAAATCTCATCGTGAGAGTCGGGTGAGGAATAAAAATCCACGCAATTGCGTGGATTTTTCGTTGTAATGGTAACCGGCCTTCACAGGCTTACCAGCCGCTCTAGCAAGAAGATTCTACGAACGTTTTAATGCGTGGCAAAAAGTTAATGATCGCTTGCTTCTGATCGTGGGTTAAAAATTCCTCGTTTCCAAGATCCTTAAAGGTGACGCCATCAAATTTTTCTGCAAGTAAAGCCGTGTAAGAATGAACGGGGTGAGGAGGGTTGGTATCCAGATGTTTAAAGTTTTTTAAACCGGTAACCACTCGACGTGCTTGCCCATCTTCAAGGTTTTGCGTATGGACAATTTTATCACAGAGCATAATCATATTGTCTTTAATAAACTTGATGTGTTCAGGACTTTTAGCCAAATCCTTAATAGCCATTGCTTGCTGATTATGTTCTTCGATCGTAAGTTTTTTTTGCTCCCCTGACACGGAAGATGATTTTGTTTTAACGGTAGCTTTATTATTATCGATGCCAGATGGTTTTAAAGCGTCAAGACGTTTATCCAGATCTTTTCTGCGGTAAATTGCCTGCTTGTTTAAATCATGAAGTTTATTAGTTTTGGCAATGTCAAAGCTGGTTGAACTATTATATGCTTTCTTTAAATCTTTGCCAATAATTGACTCAGCTCTACGGCATAATTTATCCGCTTTGGTTAGTTCATTCCTGGTGTAATAAAAATCAGATATATTAAGATTAGCACTGCCATTACCGAAAAAAGCACTAATACGAGTACTGATACCAGGTATATTGCATCTCCTTATAAAAATGTAATTTATGAGTATCATTGTTCTTTGTACCGATAACTTTAAAAAAACGATTTTCGCCATGACTGGTTATGAACCAAATGAGCGCAATTTGGTAGTCGGGTATTGGTAATTATTATAACTTACAAGACTCTAAGTTTAATAGTTTGATGCAACAAAGGATAATAATATGCATGCTCACTCCAAAAATAATTCTTAAATATTCATGCGATTCAAACGGAAGTTGCTGGAGCTGATATTGAAAAGCATGTTAGCAAAAACCAGAACAGTGGTTTGCTGAAGCAAATAAAGATACAGAAGAGTAATTAACATTTTGCGGGAAGAACTAAACAAAACACAGCATGAAATATAGCCGATGCAAATAAATAAATGGTGATGAAAAGAAAAAGCATTTTATTAACGGATGTTTCGTAATCAGTGGGGGACATCAAAATGAATAATAAAATAATTTTTAATGTGTTGCTTCTGGTTGGCATGGCTAAGAAATGAAAATAAAAAACATAATCTCCTCACTGGCTACATGTGGTGTGGGAAAAATGGAATAGTACAAATCTGGCACTAAGAATAGACATGGTTGAATACGTATGTGTTCAGCCTTTTTATCGGTCAAACTCAGGATTCCCAGCCACAAAAGGAGGTCATAAATGTTCGATAATGAATGGGAGAAGCAATTTCCAGCTGAATACTACTTTGGTGACTACTGTCTTAAATTCAACGAGGTTTTGTTAAAAAATGGTCGTGTGATACCTATTCCACCAAAAGAGTTACACATTCTGAGTCTTCTTGCGGCAAATGCAGGACGGCTTCTAAGTAAAGAGTTTTTAATCAAGACGGTCTGGAACGGCGGCATTGTGAGCGATGAATCACTAACCCGATGCATCTACTCATTAAGGAAAATTTTAGATAAGGATGATAACTCTTGTTTTATAGAAACGATATATGGTAAAGGTTATGCATTCGCTTCTGCGGTATCTTTGAGCCCCGGTGTTAAAAATAATACCCAGGATATGTTGGCGGTTTTTCCTTCCGGGATATTTTCCGAGTTGGCATTTATTGATGTCTACGAGATGTTTTCTGAGATCCTGCCTCAAGATGTCAATATTTACCCCTATGCTTTATTGAGCAAATGTCGAAACCCTGTGGATTTTGAGAAGTTTATAAAACATCATAATCCAATGTATGTTGTCTATTACACACTTACCGATGTTGATCATAATGAAAAAATAATTAACTTTAGCATCGACAACCGCGTGAACGGTGGCCAGCTAGTCTGGATAACACTGGAGAGTTCGCATCTAAAAGAACGCAACTATACTTATTTCAAACACCGCATGCAGCGCTATTTCAGAAAAAAATTCTGCAGTAATGATGATCATCAGACGTTTGAACGTACAGATTTTCCAGAAGAAACGCATTTGCATCACTCTTTAGTCAATTATCTGATTGATGATTACAGCCATTCCAGCCTTACCACTACGGTTAATGTATTGCTCAAAAATGCAAACTGTGCAACTCATCAAATTGATGGAATTATAAAGCTTGCAGAGTGTTATCTAGGCTTCATTTTGTCTGGTGATAGCAATGTTTATAAATTGATTTATAAGGTAAAAAAGATCATTGATGGACTGCTGATGGTTGACCCATTTAATGCCAGAGCGCTGGCTTTGATGGGGGTAGTGAAAAGCATTGATAAAGAGGGTGAGCGCTCTCATCATTATTTTGCTCAGGCCAATTATCTAGCGCCGGATGATGATTTTGTCATCTATTATTATGCGTTGCATTTTTTTGTCAAAGGGCAATATAGGGTTTTTCTTGATGAAGTACAAAAACTGAGTCAGTCATCTGCTTTTAAAGGCCGCGTTCAGTTTTTGAAACATAAAATTCAGAGCCAGCAGCTCTTAGAAAACGAAGCTCCGGAAAACAGCTTACAGGAGATTTCGGTTGACGATATAGCTTTGGATGATATTTCTGATGAAACCTATCATGTTTATGCTAAGGATAAGCGTAATACTCTGCGTGGCAGGCATAAACAGTTACTCAATACCCGTTTAAATGAACTTAAAGAAGTATCTTATCACCCCCTTAAAATACGCAATAGTATCGACTGGATGTAAGAGAGAGTTAGCAAAGAGATGAAATTGATCATGGCAGTTGTTCTTACTGTGCCGTTCATTCGTCATGTTCATGCTGATTGCTGGGATTTTACCGCTAAACGATTCAATATTGAGGTCAGGCTTCTGCAGTCCATTGCACAGGTAGAGTCAAGAATGGATCCGGCATCGATTGGCAAAAACAAAAATGGCACTCATGATTATGGATTAATGCAAATCAATAGTATTCACCTTAATCGACTAAGTAAAAAGGGCATCAGCGAGTCAATGCTGGTGAATGACCCCTGTGTCTCATTATTAGTTGGGGCATCCATTCTGAAAGATATGGTGAATATCTATGGTTACGGTTGGGAAGCTGTGGGGGCCTATAACGCTGGAGCTGCCAAGGGGCGCTACAACATGCGAATGAAGTATGCGCGGCAGGTATGGCAGATTTATCAACGGCCCGTTGGCGAACGTCTTAAAATTCCCCTACAGGAATTTCATCGTCGAATACATTTATGACTGAATTACGATTTAAATATAATGAGAGGTTTTAAGATTAATGATTTTACCATCATAATTTCGTCATGATTATGGTGCTCCGAAACACTATAGTGATTATATCTTTCTTCGCAAAAGAACTTATGATGAAAATTGCTATCCGTAACAATAGATTGGCTGCTGGGGATGAGATTACCTTTGTAGGGCATTCTTTGCTTTATATCGCCACCGGAAGTGATGGTTGCAATCTTACTATATCCTCTCGCGCGCAGGAGTCGGTTAAATTTATCGGTGAAAACCAGCAAGGGATGCTGGTCCTGAAACCGTGTACTTTGACTATTGAGTCCGGGCTATTATATTACAGCAGCGTTAAGTTTCCGTTTCTTGTAAAATTACAGGTTTTTATTGACCGGGCTCGTAATCATAAAAAAAGCTACGATGAATTCAGCTCCTATGGTTATTTACCGGCAGAGCTAGGGGCTCGTCCCTCAATGAGAAAAGTGGAGTACTGGTTTTTAAACCAAATATTTATGAATACTGATGGAGTTAGTCAGTTCTCCAGTATATTACAACATAATGAATGGTATAACCTGGTCGAATTTTTACTTGATGAGTCTTGCGGTAATAACACCCAACACTTGCGATTAATGTGCGAGCGTTATGGCTTATCCGCCTCTCATTTCAGACGGCTGGCCAGAACTGCTTTGGGCAAAACTGCGAAAGTTGAATTGCGTGATTGGCGATTAGTTCGAGCTTTATTTGATATGTTGGAAGGAAACCATAACCTGACTACTATTGCGATGAATCATGGCTACTCATCGCTGTCTCACTTTTCCAATGAGGTCAAAGAGGCATTTGGCGTATCGCCGAGAAATTTAAAAAAAGTTTTACACGTGAGCTGATTAATGATGACATTTAACAAATACCCCAATGCCTGCATTTTGATCGCAGCTTTGATGACGACAATAATACCGAATACGGGCATGGCAAATACACCCGCTGAGCAAGGATATGTTGCACGCAATGAGGGGATAAAAGGCATTTTTGATGCCCTATCTTCGGCCATGCACAAGCCTATTGTTATCAGTAAAATTGCCGCACGCAAGAAAATAAGCGGTGAATTTGATATGTCACGTCCTGAGCAGGTGGTCGATGCCGTGGCTAATCAACTGAGTCTCATCTGGTATAACGATAATCAGGCTATTTATATCTATGATTCCTCGGAAATTCGCAATGCGGTTATCGTGTTGAAAAATACCTCACTGAACGTAGTGGTTAATTTTTTGAAATCCTCAGGGCTCTATGATACTCGCTACCCAATCCGAGCTGATAATCGTAGTCAGACATTTTACGTGTCTGGCCCACCTATTTATATCGACTTAATTGGTAACACGGCAAAATTTCTGGATCGCAAAAGTGATGGTTTCGATGGGCGGGAAAACCTAGCGGTTATCCCATTGTTCAATACTTTCGTTGACGACCGTGAATACACCTACCGTAGCGATAAAATTACCATTCCTGGCATTGCCAGCGTGGTGAACCGTGTGATGTCTAACGGAGATGTACCCGGTGGCGTGGTGCAAACGAGCCCGCGCAAAGAGGATGAACCGCTGTTGCTTAATTCATTTCCCGGCGATACCAATGAATCTGACGCCGGTGAAATCAGACACGTGGATACCGAAACGAAAGCACTGCCGACCGGCCATGGTATGAGTATTATCGCCGACCCTGGAACCAATAGTCTTTTGGTCCGGGGTAGCGCTGAGCAAGTTTCTTATATCCGTAATTTGGTTAATTCCTTAGATATCCCTAAGCGACACGTTGAGCTTTCAGTATGGATAGTCGATCTGCAAAAGGAAGCCTTCAACAATCTTGGCGTTGAGTGGTCAGGCAGCATTAATGTCGGCAACAGTTTTGGACTGTCGCTAAATGGCGGATCCAGCACCATTGATGGTGCGAGTTTTATGGCTGCGGCCTTAGCGCTAAGCGAAAAAAATAAAGCCAATATCGTTTCCAGACCCATGATTCTGACACAGGAAAATATTCCGGCGATCTTCGATAACAGCAGAACGTTCTATTCAAAACTCGTCGGTGAACGCACGGCTCAGTTGGAAAATGTGACCTACGGAACGCTAGTAAGCGTACTGCCGCGATTTACTGAAAACGGAGAGATAGAAATGATGCTCAACGTTGAGGATGGCAATCAATTTGATAATGCCCGCACCGGCACCGACGATCTGCCTGAAGTAGGCAGAACTAAGATCAGCACCGTGGCCAGGGTTCCGAAGGGGAAAAGTCTGCTTATTGGCGGTTATACGCGGGATGAAGAATCAAAAGTAGAAGGGAAAATCCCACTGCTCGGCGATATCCCCTGGTTAGGGCAGTTATTTAGCTATAAGCGTGACCGTGGCTCAAATATGGTGCGCGTGTTTCTGATACAGCCGCGTGAAATTGATGGGCCATTAGCACCGGATGCTCATAGCCAAATTGCTGAGATGAAGAAGGACTTCTCACGCGATGATTTACAAAACTGGATGACAAACTACCTGGATAGCCAAAAATGGCGTTAGGAATTAACAATAACAGCCCGTCGCTGCAAATATATATGCAGCGCAGGGACAAACTGTCGACGGAAAAGCAGACGCTTTCGGATCAGAATGAAATTAAAAACGCGCTAGCCAGTGACGATGGGGCGATAGTCGAGGACGAATCGCCAGCGGCTCTATTACAGCGTTTTGCCAGCGCGACGGATGAAATGTCTGCGGCTATGTCACAATTCCGCAGCCGTCGTGACTACGATAAAAAAACGGGGGCATCGGCAGAAAGTAGTTTTGACCAGGTACTGGATGAGGATGTTTTCCCAAAAGCCGATCAGCTTGTCAAAATTATGAAAGGGGAGAAGGGCGCAAATATTGAAAATATGCTGCGCCATGCACGTTCACTTTTCCCTGATGATAGTGATCTGGTTTTGGTGTTACGTGAAACGCTTCGCCGCCGAGAGCTTGATGAAGTTGTACGCAAACGCCTGAAGAAATTATTAAGCCAGGTTGAAAAGGAAGCCGATCCTAAGCGGCTTAAAGCGGGTATCAACGTCGCATTGAAAGCACGTTTGTTTGGCAAGACGCTGAACATGAATCCGGCAATAATGCGCGAAAGTTATCGCAGCTTTCTGGAGAGTGAAGATCACGAAATTGAGGTGTATCAAGATTGGGTTACGACTTTTGGCGTCGAACCTCGCAGCATCGTGGTTAATTTTATGGAGGATGCGGTTCTTTCAGATATTGATTCCGCCGACCCCAGTTGCAGCCATGTTGAGTTCAGCTATTTGCTCGGGCGTATCGGACAAATAAAAACAATCCGTTCATGTGATGAGCTTTTTATTAAGAATGTGCTTAGCGATCCGTCCGTCACAGAGGTTAATCATGATGTACGGTCGTGGTTGTTCTTTATGTTTGGCATATTACGTGGCCCACAGGATATTAATGAGCTCCTGACTTTAACCGTGGGTGATTATCTACGTTTCGTAAAACGTTCAGAACAGGCGCGTTTTTTACAATCAGTCTATACCAATTGTAAAAAGCTGCCGTGTGAAGCATTTACATCGCTTGGTGAAAGAAATGATTTGCTGATGTATTTTGAAAAGCTCATTGATAAAGCACTACACAATGAGAATGTTGAAAGGCGTAACGCCGCTGATGCACAAATCTTTAAAGAGCATGAATAATAATGAATAAGTTTTTACATCAGATAAGACGACACCCGGAACTATTTATTCTGGTTCTGATTGTTGTCATCATCTCAATGCTGGTGATACCTCTGCCGACCTATCTTGTCGATTTTTTGATCGGCTTGAATATGGTGTTGTCGATACTCGTGTTTCTGGCATCATTTTACGTTGATCGTATTCTTAATTTTTCAACGTTTCCTTCGGTGCTATTAATTACGACATTATTTCGCCTGGCTTTATCGGTTAGCACCAGCCGTTTGATCCTCAATGATGCAGATGCCGGTGATATTATCGCCACCTTTGGTGAATTTGTTATCGGCGATAACTTAGTCGTTGGTTTCGTTATCTTCGCGATCGTTACCATCGTGCAGTTCATGGTGATTACAAAAGGGGCCGAACGCGTTGCGGAGGTAGCGGCTCGTTTCTCGCTTGACGGTATGCCTGGCAAGCAAATGAGCATTGATGCTGATTTACGTGCGGGGTCAATTGATGCTGATGACGCAAAAGAGCGACGCAGTGTCGTTGAGCGCGAAAGCCAGCTCTATGGCTCCTTTGATGGTGCAATGAAGTTCATTAAAGGCGATGCCATCGCGGGCATTATTGTTATCTTTATTAACCTTATTGGCGGCATCAGCGTCGGTGTTTCGCAGCACGGTATGGATATGTCCACCGCTCTGTCTACCTACACCATGCTGACTATCGGTGATGGTTTAGTTGCTCAGATTCCAGCATTACTTATCGCCATTGGCGCGGGCTTTATCGTTACTCGCGTGAATGGCGAGGCCGATAATATGGGCCGTACTATCGTTGGGCAGTTATTTAAAAATTCAACGGTGCTGCTGATTGGCGCAATTATCGCGCTTGGTATTGGTAGTCTGCCAGGCTTTCCGCTTGCCGTATTCGTTATATTGGCACTCGCACTGGCTGGCATGTTTTATTATCAGCTTCAACAAGAGAAAAAGGGCAGCAGCACCGCCACGGACTCGACGCCTGTCAGCAGTTTTGACCCTGATGCTCAACCCGATGAATCAGGAAGCTCGCTGGGCATGCTTACCGATCTTGATAGCATCGCCTCGGAAACGGTGCCCCTGATTATTCTGCTTAATGAGAAGGATCTCGAACTATTCGAAAAGGATAAGCTTGCACAGCGCTATCGCAGCCAGTTCTTTATCGACTATGGCATTAATTTGCCTGAGTTCACCTTGAAATCATCGGTCAATATTGAACCCGATACCGTAACGTTGCTTATTAATGAAATTAAGGCGGAACAATTCCGAACCAAATTTAACCATTATCATGTGGTAAATAGTTCACCAGAGATCGAGAAAATGGGCATCCCATTTGTCCTTATTGATAATCTGGTATGGGTCGATGAGCGTCAACGTAAGACGTTAACTCAATTAGGCTACCAGCTCAGAAACAGCATAGACGAGGTTTACCATACGCTCGCGGCTATTCTTATTCGCCATATTAATGAATATTTTGGCGTTCAGGAAACCAAAAATATGCTCGATAAGCTTGAGGCAAAATATCCAGACTTGATGAAAGAAGTTATGCGTCATGCCACCGTGCAAAGGATCTCTGAAGTTCTGCAAAGACTTTTAGGTGAAAAAATTTCGGTGCGTAATATGAAGCTCATAATGGAAGCTATAGCCCTTTGGGCCCCCAGAGAAAAGGATGTGATCTCACTGGTTGAACATATTCGTGGCGCCATGTCCCGTTATATTTGCCATAAATTTGCACACTCGAACAGTTTACAGGTGATCATGCTATCCGGTGAGTTTGAGGAGCGCATAAGGACAGGAATTCGTAATACATCGGCGGGTACTTTTCTAAATCTCGACCCCGCCGTGTCGGATGAGCTAATGGATAAATTCGCTCTGGCCATGGATGGAGTAACTATTTCCTGCCGTGATTTGGTGGTCCTGACTTCAGTTGATATTCGTCGTTTCTTAAAGCGTTTTATTGAAACACGTTTCAAAGATCTGGAAGTTATGTCATTCGGTGAAATAAGTGACAGCGTATCTATAAATGTCATAAAAACGATTTAACAGGAGTTAACAGTAATGAATATTGATATTGTTTCTTTAGTTCGCGTTGCACTCATTGAAAGTGGCTGCGATGAATCGCTACTGGGGGATTTTGATGCCCACTCGACGATTTCTCTCGATTTTGAGAACTCGCCAAGTCTGTTAATTAGCATGGTGGATGACAGTGTCTGGATCTGGTCAAAAATTTGTGAGGCTCATGACAGCCTTTTGCATCATAGCGCCAGTGCGATTCTGGAAAAGATCATGAGCGGCTGCCAGTTTTCAATCACAGGACAGCTCCAGTTAACGCAAAATGATGGCTACCTCGAGCTTCGCGGAATGGTACATCCTGGCTACCTTGAGAGCAGCCAGCGTTTTGCTGATGCGCTGGACGAATTCTTTAGCCACCAGGAAGATTTTCTGGGGCTTATTCGCTAATGACCATTGGAATGCTATTACGGCAGCAGGCCCATCCTCTGCGTTTGTCTGGCCCTTTGATCGAAGCACTTTTACCCGGGGTAAAAGTGGGAGAGCTTTGTGAAATTCGCCGTAGCTGGGATGAACCGGAAGTTGTGGCCAGAGCGCAGGTACTAGGATTTCACGCCGATCGAACCATCCTCAGTTTGATCGGCACCGCTCAGGGCTTATCGCGGGATGCTGTGATTAGCCCGACCGGAGCGGGGCTCTCAGTTACCGTAAGTCATGAATTGCTGGGTTGTGTACTCGACCCGGCCGGAAATATTGTCGAGCGATTTGGTGAGCAGAATGTAAGCTCTGCCAGGCAGGTTCGCCCGGTTGATACCGCTCCGCCGTCCTATCAGGACCGCGTCGGTATCCGTGAGCCATTTTTAACGGGCGTACGTGCAATTGACGGGCTTATGACCTGTGGCATTGGTCAGCGACTGGGAATCTTTGCCGCCGCTGGCTGCGGCAAGACTACGTTAATGCATATGCTGATTGAACAGTCCGAGGCGGATGTCTTCATTATCGCTTTAATTGGCGAGCGTGGCAGGGAGGTGACCGAATTCTCAGAAGCCTTGCGCCAATCTGAGCATCGGCATAAATGCATTCTGGTTTATGCCACCTCAGACTATTCGTCACTGGATCGCTGCAATGCCGCGTTGGTTGCCACGACCGTCGCCGAATATTTCCGCGATTCAGGAATGAATGTTGTGCTGTTTCTTGATTCGATGACCCGCTATGCCCGTGCACTGCGTGATGTCGCGCTTGCCTCCGGCGAGTCACCGGCGCGAAGGGGCTATCCGGCTTCGGTGTTTGATGCGCTGCCGAAGCTGCTTGAGCGGCCAGGTTGTACCCGTGATGGCAGTATTACCGCCTGGTATACCATTTTGCTGGAAAGTGATGATGAGCCGGATCCTATCGCTGATGAAATTCGCTCGATCCTTGATGGGCATCTGTATTTGAGCCGTAAGCTTGCCGCCAAAAACCACTATCCGGCCATTGATATCCTCAATAGCGTCAGTAGGGTTTCAAGCCAGGTTTGTGACACTGAACACCTACAGCTGGCCGGCGCCGTACGACGTATTCTGGCCAAAATAGAAGAGCTGCAAATATTCGTCGATCTCGGGGAATATCAGCCCGGTGAGAATGCGGAGAACGATCGCGCAATGGAGCTGCGCGATTCGCTATTAGCGTGGCTTCGTCAACGCGGTGATGAGCATGCCAGTTTTAATCATATCCTCCAGGAGATGAGACATTTTGCGTCGTAAAATAAATTCATTGATTGTGCGTTCGGAATTTAAGTTACAACAGAATGATTTTCTGATCGCAAAAAATGAGAGTAAGCACAAGAGCCTCGTCAGCAAAATATCGGATATCCATCAGGATATGAATGCGGTGAAGTCGCTTAGCCAGAGTCTATATCCACAGGGCGTTCTTAATAAAGAAAAACTGCTGGCAATTCAGCGTCGTCAGGGTGTTTTAAAACGAAAGCTTGCTGATATGAAAATGCAGGTATCCCAGGTTATTTTAGAAAAAGAGCGTTGTGAAAAAGATAAGGAAACGCTCTGTGAAAAAAAGAAACTGTTTCTTAAGAAAATTGACAAATATGATTTTCTAAGAGTAAGGGAACGCCGGGAAAGGCGGCTACGTGATGTGCGAATAGAAGAGTCAGAAATTGAAGAGAGGGTGTCATGGCAACGATAAATAACGTAAATAATTATCCCAAAAATTCGCAGGCCAATCCTGTTTCAGGTGAATCCAAAAAGCTCGATGATATTGTTCGAAAGAAGAAAGTTGAGGATAAAGATGTCCCGCTGGGATTACCCACTGCGTTAATTGGCGGCATGATGCAGCAGAATTCATTGCTGCGCCTTTCAATTGCTTTGCGTGGGCATGATGAAAAGCCCACGGAGCGGAGTCCTAAAGCACATGCTGTTGCGCCAACCGCCATCGCTAAAGTGATGACGGGGCGTCTGCCTGTCAGCGAAAAGCCTGCCGTGGAGCAGGGTTTAAAAATTGATAAACCAGCGGAACCGAAAGATAACGTAGAGGTTAAAAAGGCTGCTAAAGAACCAGCTTTGGCAAAAATTGCGGTTAGCGAAGGGGCCAGAACCCATTCTGAGAGTCGTGTCACGACGCCAGTGGCCGTAGTGGAGAGCATCAAAGTCGCCAGACAAGCTGATAGCAGACCGACGGTTGAGCAGGATCATAGCGATGTATCGGATAAGCCGCTCACTCAGAGAAATGATGTGACACTTACACCGCCGCAATCGATGCAGCACGGTGCACGTCACGTTGAGATGAAAGAGAGCGCAGTGTTGAAAAGAGGGACTCCGCAGACGCTCTTACGCAATGCTGAGGGCGTTGATGCTGGCCGCACAGTAGCGACCGAACCCGTTAAGGGCAGCAGCAACCTGACTTACAATTTTTCGGAATGGGGAAGTGGCCATCGTGTCAATGTGCAACTCTCTGCCCAGCAGGGTTTGCCGTTAGTGCTCAACCCATCGGATAACCTTGTCCAGGATCGCCTTGCCGATCAGGGGGGCCAGGATGGGCGCGATCAGCCGCTGTGGGTATTCCAGGAGGAACAAGATCAGCAGCAATCCCGTGGCAATAAACCGCCAAAATATGCTGAGGAACCGGTGTGATCAAAGAACATTTGCGGCGCTATTCCAGTGAAGAACGCGCCTGGAGTCAATATATTGCCTACTGGAATTCTCAGGGTTACCAATTTGAGCAAGGTATTGAAGCGCAAGGGCCACTTTTGCATTTCATTACCGATAGCCGTTGGGAAGGCTTTATTGATCTTCGGGACTGGTATGCCAGTTTTATGCCGCAGCAGGCTCGTATGGCCAGCATATCCTGCACTGTCGAACAGCTGAAAACATTGTTTCTCAACTGCACTGAACCGTTAGTGGGGTTGCCCCCAGGGCTTGAATATCAACGCGTTGAAAGTCTGGGTCTGGTGGAAAACTCGAAAACCATTGCGGCTTTGTTTTCATGTGTACTTCCGCATGGCCGAATGTGGTTAAACGGTAAACGACCGGACGCTATTTCTCCGCCTGAGCGTGAAAGGACACTGGATATTACCCGTGTTCCCATCACGTTGTTTTTTGAAATAGGGCATAGTTTTATCAGCTATCAGCTGTTGAAAAAAATTCGTCGTGGCGATGTTTTGCTGGTGAACCATGTTGAAAACAAAATGAAAGTTAACGGTGAGTCTCTCGCTAAATTTGTCCGCAATGAGGAAGGTTTTATGTTTGATATTGAAGATAGCCATGAATACAGCGAAAACGCCGACTTTGTCGTTGCCGACGAATCATCAAGTTCGGCTGAAAAAAAAGGATTAGTGCCTGTAAATAAGGTCAAGATACAACTTGGTTTTGTTTTACAAACCAGCACCGTCAGTCTTCAGGAACTTGAAGGTTTTTACCAAGGTGAAATTTTGCCTTGTAACCTTGATGCTGAGAAAAGCATTGAGATTACAGCCAACGGTGCAGTTGTAGCGAGAGGAGAGTTGGTATGGTTCGATGAGCGATTTGGCGTAGAAATTAAAGAGTTGTGCCATGAGGTCAATGATGATCCAAGGTAATGATATTTCGTTGATTGCCATTCTGGCTTTCTCCACGCTGCTGCCGTTTATCATTGCCTGTGGGACCTGCTATATCAAATTCTCGATCGTATTTGTGATGGTACGCAACGCCCTCGGTCTGCAACAAATCCCGTCGAATATGACGCTAAACGGTATCGCTTTGGCATTATCTTTCTTTGTAATGATGCCAGTGGTTAAGGGAGGTTATGAAGAATATAAACGTTCTGATATGGATACCAGTAATCCAGAATCAGTGGCGTATTTTATTGAGCATGGCCTGGATAGCTACCGAGACTATCTGCAAAAATATTCTGACCCTGAACTTACGCAATTTTTTGAACGCGTTCAGTTGCAAAGAGATAAAGATGCAATGGGCGCCGCAGAGGAAGAGGAAAAACCGTCAATAATATCGTTGCTGCCTTCTTATGCCCTCAGCGAAATAAAAAGTGCTTTTAAGATAGGATTCTATATCTATTTGCCTTTCGTGGTTATTGATTTATTGGTATCCAGTATTTTGCTGGCTCTTGGGATGATGATGATGAGTCCGGTGACAATATCGGTACCCATAAAGCTGGTGCTTTTCGTGGTCATGGATGGTTGGACATTATTATCTAAGGGTCTGGTTTTGCAATATATAAATCTGGCCACTTCATAGGTCTTTATAACAATGAATGAAATCGCATACGCGGGTAATAAAGCGTTGTATCTGATCCTGATACTCTCGGCGCTCCCAATTATTGTGGCAACGGTTGTTGGCCTGCTGGTCGGTCTTTTTCAAACAGTAACGCAGTTGCAGGAGCAAACATTACCCTTCGGCCTGAAACTATTAAGCGTGGCATTGTGCCTGTTCCTGGTTACAGGCTGGTATGGCGATGTGCTGGTCGGGTTTGCTAAAGAGGTGATCCGTATGGCAATGGTAAGCTAACGATGCACACGCTACTTTTTTTCGATGTGCATCGATGGTTATATGAGATGGCAATGGCCTCGGCGAGAGTTATGCCGGCCTTTATCTTATTACCCTTTTTTAACTCCAGCACCCTGACCGGAGCTATTCGTATGCCGGTGGCCATGCTAGTTGGCGTTTCTCTGTGGCCTTATGCTGGTTCACCGATCGCCGGTTTTGACAATGTCTGGTTTTTGATTCTTATTGCTAAGGAGCTAATGCTAGGGCTGATTATCGCCTTTTTTTTGTGCTTGCCATGCTGGGTGCTTCATGCAACCGGCAGTTTTATCGATAATCAGCGCGGGGCGACGTTAAGTAGTTCTATTGATCCCCTTTCTGGTGTTGATACCTCTGAGCTAGCTAATTTCTTTAACTTATTTGCGGCCGTGGTTGTGTTACAAAATGGCGGACTTCTACTGCTACTGGAAGTTTTTGAAAGGAGCTATATTCTGTGGGGCCCTTATCAAATGGAAATGCCGGGTTTTATGTTGGTGGTTAAATTTATTACCCTGGTCATTAGCCATGCGATTGTACTTGCCAGTCCGTTAATCATCATGTTTTTGCTTACCGAGCTTTGTCTTGGCCTACTTGCTCGATTTGCACCACAGCTTAATGCCTTTGCATTAGCTTTGACTGTGAAAAGCATCATCGCATTCTTCCTTCTGCTTCTGTACTTCACGCCAATCATTCCAGGGAAAATCATGTCGCTACAATTAGCCCCGGATATTTTAAATGGATGGTCAGTTAAAACAATTTATTAAGTAACCAGTCGAGGGGTAAATGTCAGGAAGTAAAACTGAAAAGCCAACACCGAAGAAGAAAAAAGAAGCCGCCGAAAAAGGGCAATCTTTTAAAAGCAAAGACCTAATCATCTCCTGCTTAATACTCCTTGGTGTGCAATACCTCATTAATACGCATGACGCTGTGGAATTTATGACCCTGCTACGCAGGGTCATTGAAAACGGCTTTGCTAATGACATGGAGGGGTATGCTAAAGCCGTTTTCTGGACCGGTATCAAGATATTTCTACCTTTTTTATTGCTCTGCATCGTGGCATCGGCGCTACCTGCGCTCCTGCAAACGGGGTTCTTGCTTGCCAGCAAGGCTCTTAAACTTAATTTTTCAGCGCTTAACCCGGTGAATGGCTTTAAGAAATTATTTAGCTTGAGAACCGTAAAAGATGTCATCAAATCATTATTGTTTTTGGTCAGCTTTGTATGCGCAGCCATCATGTTTTGGGATAAAAATAAAGTTACAGTTTTCGCTCAGGTAAATACACATACCATCAATATGTTCCCAATATGGGCCCAATTATTTGGTGCGTTGGTTTATCTGTGCCTGGGTTGCGCATTACTGGTGTTAATTCTCGATGCGCTTGCTGAATATTTTCTGCACATAAAAGATCTGAAAATGGATAAGCAAGAGGTGAAAAGAGAGCACAAAGAGCAGGATGGCGATCCTGAGATTAAATCTAAGCGCAAAGAACTGCATATGGAACTGCTCTCCGACCAGGTGAAATCTGATATTGAAAACTCCAAGGTTATAGTCGCTAACCCAACCCACATTGCGGTCGGTATTTACGTCAACCTTGAAGTGGTTGGGATTCCATTTATCTCTGTACTGGAGACCAACCAACGCGCCCTGGCCGTCCGCGCCTATGCGGAGAAAGTGGGTGTACCGGTTGTAGAAAACATCCATCTTGCCCGGCGCATATTCAAAACGCACCGTCGATATTCCTTTGTTAGCCTTGAGGAACTAGATGAAGTTATTGAAGTTTTAATCTGGCTTGAACAGGTTGAGAATGCCTGGAAGAGTGAACACGTTACCCCTCCTGAACGTGAATGAGCGTTCTTTATGCGTACGCCTTAAATCCTTATGTTGTAATGCTGTCATCAGTCGGTGATGACGTAATCTGAGAGTATATAAATGATCAAAAAAGATATTACCGAGCAAGAAGCGTCCTTAGTTCTTACAGCTACCCTGGAGCATGGTGCTACGTTAAAAGAGATCCATGGTATCCCTGATAATACCATGGAAAACATTTATGCCCATGCTTACCAGTATTATAAGGAAGGGCGATTGGACGAAGCAGAGAGCTTTTTCAACTTTCTCTGTATGTATGATCTTAAGAACCCCGACTATTTCATTGGGTTAGGGGCCGTCAACCAGTTGAAAAAAAATTACACTAAAGCTTGCGATTTTTACGCGCTGGCGTATGTGATGGCTGATAATAATTTCAACCCGGTCTTTTACTCAGGGCAGTGCCAGTTATTAATGGGCAATTTCGTCAAAGCTCTACAAAGCTTTGAGATTATTTGTAAGCGTTGTCCAGACGAGGCCTTGGTTAAAAAAGCGAAGGTGTATATGGAAACCATTCGTAGTAATCGTTTTGAACAAGAAAATATTGAGGAGACTCAGGAGGTGGAGGAGTAATTGTATAGTATCTATTTATGTGCTGAAAGCTAATAAGTTATAAGGAAATTATATGAGTTTAAATTTATCTAATAATGTCTCTGCTGGGAAGGTGGTCAATACCACTGTCTCTAGCGAAGGCATTCGTCACAAAACGCATATTTCCAGCACTCAAGGCTCGCGCCTTAATTCTATCGCGCAGCAAAAGAGCATGGATGAAATTGCGACGGGTGTTTCTGATGAAATTGCTCAGGAGATCGAAGCTGAGATTGACCGACCCGCTATTCGGCAGTCTGAGAATAAGTTGACCAATAAATCTCAGATGCTGTTGACAATGTTGCGTTATCACTCGATCAGTAACTCGATGAATGAGAGTCAGCTGGCTAACGCGGCAGCTGTTTTTAATGCACAGGCCAATGCCAATATTCAGAAGGCGCAGGAATTATCCTCCGAACTTGACAAGTTAACGGATGAGTTTGATGCCCAGTCTGACGTGATTAATAACGCGCAGGATGTGTTTGATTCGGCGAAATCGGATTGGGGGAAAGCTAACAGTAAGTTAACCGATGCGCAAAATACATTGAATAACTTACTCGACGACCCAGATGCGAAAAGCGAAGACATTGAAAAAGCGAAAAAGGCCGTTGCTGAAGCCCAGCAGGGGTTAACTCAGGCTTCGCAAGCCATGTCTACTGCCCAGAGTAAGCTCGATAAAGCGCTGGACGCTGGACAAAAGATACTCAATACCATCAACGCCAAAACGGCAGAGATGAACGCTAAATATAGCAATGTTCAGGTTAACGATACCGCGAGCTCTACAGCAGCACAGCATTCAGAACAGGCACTCACCCGCACGGCAATCATGATCCAATTGATTACCGAGTTCATCATGAAGATGGATGATGTTTCTTCTGAAAAGCTTAAAAATGATCTTGAGATCAACAAGATGCAAACGCAGGCCCGTCAGGCCGAAATGAAGCGTAAATCTGATGAATATGAAGAGCAGGTACGTAAAGCCGAGGAAGCGCAGAAAACGGCAGGATGTATCGGCAAAATTTTAGGTGGCCTGGCTATTGCTTTCGGCGCGATTACGACCATTTTTGGCGGCGGCGGCGCTGCGCTGATGGCCATTGGTATCGCCCTGATGGTTGCCGACCCAATTGTTGAAGCGATTACCGGTCAATCGCTGACTGGCATGATCATGGATCCTCTTATGGAACATGTTCTTATGCCGCTAATGAATGTTCTCGGTGATATTGTCAGCAAGATCTTTGATATGACACCGCTGGGGCTGCTATTGAATGCTATTGATAAAGCCACCGGCGCTAACATGATGGACACGATCCACACTGTGGTAACCGCGGCGGTAGCGATTGCCGCCATTGTGGCAGTGGCCTTCGTCGCCAAAAGTGCGGCAAAATTCCTAATTGAGAAAATGTCGCAGGCGATGACCTCTGCGATTGTTCAAACGGTGAAGGCGGCTATCGCTAAAGCGATAAATAAGCTCATTCCGACGCTGGTAAAAAATGCGGCGAAGCAGGGTGCAACTGCTGCGAGAGCGGTGAGTGCGCAGATTTCAAAAACCATTCAAAATGTTAGCGAGAGCGTCACTAAAAATATTTCTGGCTTCCTTAAGAACAGTGACTCGGCCGTTCTGAATAATCTTAGCAAGATTAATATGAACCATATCATGATGGCGAATGTCGGCGTTAATACCTCTAATGGCATTATTCAGTCTGGCATGCAAATGAATATCGCGAATATTCAACTTGAAGCTCAGAAAGCATTAGCTAGTTTCCAGCTCGCGCAAACGGATGTGAAGATACTGAGTGATATTCTCTCCAGTTATTTGTCACGTTTCAAACAAGAACAGGAGCAAGTGCAGAAAATGGGGCTAACGCTCTCTGATATGCTGCAAAACCAGGCTGCGGCCGGTGCTTCTGTTATTAAAAATATGAAAGCTTAATTTTACTCGGGATATATTATGACTACTATTTCTAACTCTGTTGTATCACAGCGTCCGCTAACTAATCTCGATAATAATACCTATATCAAGAAGGCCGAGTCGGCGCCGTTAAAATCGCAGGAGATTGCGCAAAGTACGGCTACGCCTGTATTTGTTGACAGCGCAGCAAAAGATGTGGTGACCGCAGAATCGCTTAAAAACACCGCTCCTGATATTGTACCTAGCCCAGTGCAGGCCGACCCAGAGGCCTTCACTAAACAGGTTTCACAGGCATTAAGTTCTATTTCTAATCTCACCCAGTCTGAAGCCTCGATAGCCATGGAGCAAATGAACGATTCATTGGTTGTGCTGGCGAATAAGAGCGGTTTCGATATTTCGACTATCGCTAATGGCTTCAGTGGTAAGGCCGCAGAGGTTCTGCAAACGATTTGCCTGGCTGCGCAATATAACCAGTCGATTATGCGTGAACAGTCTAGTGCAAATAATATCATGGCGCGCAGCTTGGGTGAGATGAGCTCTAAGCAAACTATTCAGGCCGGTATCGAAAACAAAACGATGGTGGATAAACAGGCCGGCATTTCGTTAGCGTCGACGGCAGTCTCCGGCGCTATTCAGGGCAAGGCGCTCAATAATTCAAACAAGGCGATCAAGACACACGGTTTTAAATCTAATGACCTTAAACGTCAATCCGACTCCATGAGTGCCAATGCAACGCCAGGCAAACGTGCGCGACTGGATAAGATGACCTCTCAGGATGCCTCTGATATTAAGCTGCTGAAGAAAGAGTCTAATCGACTGAAGCATGACTCTTCAGAAGAAAGCATGCAGCAGCAACTGCGCGCGAACGATGCAAACAAACTGCAAATGCAGGGGATGATGTTAGGTCAGGGCGGACAGTCGGTCGCCGGCCTGGCTTCTTCTAACGGCTATGTTGATAAAGCAAATGCTGAAGCGCACGCACAGATTCTGAAAACAGATGAAAACGTCTTTACCTCACGTAAAGAATCTGATGAGCGCGAACAGCAGGCCATTGGTCAGTTTAAGGCCGAACTGATGCAGTTGCTTAATCAGATCCTTGCCAACCGTGCGGGCACCGTTAGAGCCATGACCGCTAACCTGAAAGGCTAGCCCTCCAGTTATCATTCAGCCCAGCCCCCTGTTTAAGGGGGCTTTTGTGAGTAAAAATGCCAATTGATCATATTACGTCGAACCCCATTACTCCGGCTTGGTTATTGAACAAAACGCTGGAAGGTGAATCGTCTGTTGAAAATAACCAAAACCTAACATCGACAGATGATACGGCGCCGTTGCCCCACACCACTCTTAAAAGCCAGTTGCCGGATTCCGTTGTCCGGGCACTTTTAAAACCAACGCCATCAACCGCTGATGACGTCGCAAAACTGGGTAAGTTGGTTGAAAACGGACAAATTTCAGATTTCCAGCAAACGATTGAAGTCATCAAGGCAAAAAATGCCATGACAAAGCTGGCTGTTGAGCAAAAGAAAGCACTGTTAGCGGGTGTCGCGGCAGGGCTGTCTTCGCCCGTTAACGCAGCTGAGACCAGCATGAATGATGAAACGCCAGCGGTTTTGACCTCTGCTGATAAGGATTTCCTCAAGTCCGCCAGGACGGCCGCTGCCTTCACCCGTTCCACGCTTCCGGTTGCAGAGGAATCTGCTGATGATACCTCGGCCGCAGAGTCTGATGATCTTATCAGCGTATTCAATGATGTGGTTAAGGAAAGTGAATATTCAACCTCAAGCAGCAAAGAGATTTGCGATGCGGTGGCTGATGCCATTGCCGCAATGGGCGAAGGCTATCTTGATATTTTTCAGGAAGCGGTGGAAGCCTATGCCAGCTTTTACGCTGATTTCTCAGAGGTGATGGCGAACCTGAAAAAATACATCACGGTTGATGATGAAGATATTAAATTTGATGGTCGAGGTTTTGCTGCCGAATTACAAACTGTAATTGATAAGTACAGCGGTGATGCTGGAATCTTATTTAGCGGTTCCTCCCCTGAGGAGGCAAAAGCCTGGGCTAAAGAGATGGGGTTGGACCCTGATAAGTGCGTCGATGGGAATAATGTTCGAATTGATTTATCATCAGTTAAAAATCTGAAAAATAGCTCTTATAACGATTACAACAATAAAAAACTTAACTCGGCGCAGTGGGCAGCATACCAAAGTAGTGTCGATATTGTTAAGGATTCTGTGCAAACAGGCATGCAGTCTCTGACACAGAAATATTCAAATGCAAACTCGACATTTGATAATTTAGTCAAAATATTGAGCAGCACTATTTCTCAGCTTTTAGAGTCTGACAAGTCCTTCTTTAATATTTAATTGGGAGTCGTTATGATACCTTCTTCAAGCGCGGCGGCCGCATCATTTCGTTTATCATTCAATAACTCTACTTCTTCCGCACGGGGACCATTTAGGGACCTGACTGGCGTTTCTAATAGCAATCTGAAGCTTGTGTTTGAAGATGCCGTGAAACAGTCTGGTGTTCACTATCAATCTGTTTCTAATCTTATAACTCATGCAGGATCACTAGTGCAGAGTGTAATAGGTAAAAGCGAAACGGATTCGGCGAAAAGAACCGAAAATCCAGCAAGCGGCGAGCTAAGTCAGGCATCGGTGGAGAATCACGCCGAGGTCTTGCTGAACTCTCGTGCTGAGGGAGGTATCCCGCTAAACGAGAAAATTGTAAATGCATTAAAGAGCTTGCCCACCGGTGAGCAATTTGTTGTTCATAAAGCGACTACGGCAAAGGATGCGCTGTTTAATGAAATAAAAGAATCCCCGTCTACTTTCATATTGTCAGAAAAAACGCTAGCGAAATTCAAGTCTCTTGTTGAAAATAATAGCGGTATGGGCAATTCAAAGGCTTTAAAATCTGTTGAAGATTTTATGACTATTCGTCATGAGATTAAGTCACGCCTGTCACCAGACGATAGTAAGACGCTTACAGAACTTAATAAAGTGACTCGGTCCTTTATCTCCAGCATTGTTAAGAACGGTGTGGGAGTAAACTCCCCAGCGGCTGGGTCGAGTAAACATGCAGATGCCTTAAATAAACATAAGCAAATCTGCAGTAAACTTATTGCACTTGATAAGCAATCTTCCGCCCTGAGTTACAATGTCGAAATAGCCAATCGTATTGGTGAATCACTAATAAAGGCGGGTTTGACGCAAGATGAATGTGCTGAGGTGATGGCTAGCGCTAACAACCTTTTCAGGGATTCAATTGAGGAAAACGATTCTATCCTAAGCACTATTAATCGTAGCAATCATTTATCCTCTTTTGAGCAGACTCAGACCCGACTCGGCCAGGAGTCAATAACATTTGATCTGCTTAAAAATGCGCTAGCGGATATTGCGAAACCCAAAGCGGATGATGCCGCCGATTCAGGCCCAGGCCCGGAGGTTAAAGTAGAGCCTTCGAAAGAACCGGGTGTCCACGTTACGATTAATGCTCCGTTTAATTTCACCTACCATGAAGGCAACAAGGTGAGTGAGAGCCCGGGCACGGCCTCTGAAAGTCAACCTGCCTCTATGACAACCCCCGATGCGACCCACACTGATGATCCTATTGCTCCGCAATTAGCGTCGGTAGGGGTAGGAACATTGCCTGAGGAAATGGATTCACCTGCTCACCCGCTACAAAATCCTCAACGTCGTGCGATGGCGAATGTTTCTGACAGTTCGCTACAGCATACGCCCGATCATTCTGAGCAGGAGAGTCAGACAACATCAGTCGTGGAATCCCCGCGCCAATCAGTTAGCCGTGATTCGGGTGATATTGGCGATGTTGGGAATGAACTGCGGCACGATGTTATAGATTCGGCGACGGGACCCGCCGTTGAATCTATGCGTCAAGATGAACAGAACACCGTCTCTACCGATCGTACTGACCAGGCGAGCGGTACGGATGGCAATCCTACATTAGTCCGGTCTCCTGTATCTTCGTATATCGGCGGACCAGGCTCCTCAAGCGCACGCACGAATCCGGCAGAGGCCCGCCGTACGGCGCAGAGTGGCGTGAGAGTTCTGAATAGCCAGGGGACGCAGTTCCAGGGCATGAACGGTGGCCAGACGAGTGGGACTCCGGCATCAATGGGTACTTCGGGTGTGTCACAGGGCGTTGGGACCCGTACGGCTCCGGGCGTGGCATCGGTTGGTACTGGGACGCACAATCCTGAGCGCACATCTTCAAGGGGAACCGGTAGCGGGCAGGTACGCGGAGTGGCAGAGGACACTATACCTTCCGCCTCACCGACCTCGTCGTATATCGGCGGACCAGGCTCCTCAAGCGCACGCACGAATCCGGCAGAAGCCCGCCGTACAGCGCAGAGTGGCGCGAGAGTGCTGAACAGCCAGGGGACACAGTTCCAGGGGATGAACGGTGGCCAGACGACTGGGACTCCCGCGTTTACCAGTACTTCGCGCTCGTCGGAGGGTGTCGGACTCAATACGGCTCCGGGCTCGTTACAGGGCGTCGGAATCAATACGGCTCCGGGCACGTCACAGAACGGTGCTAGCAATACGGCTGCGGGCGGGACATCGCGCGGAACGGGCACCGAGGACTTATCTCAGAGCCCTGGTCGTGGACAGGCACGCGGCGTGATGGAAGAAACAGTACCTTCTGCTTCTCCGGCCTCATCGTATATTGGCGGTCCGGGCTCCTCGGGCGCCCGCGCGAACCCGGCGGAGGCCCGACGTACGGCACTGGGTGGTCCGGGGGCACTGAACAGCCAGGGGACACCGTTCCAGGGGATGAACGGTGGCCAGACGACCGGGACACCGGCGTTAACCGGTACTTCGCGCTTGTCGCAGGGTGTCGGAATCAATACGGCTCCGGGCTCGTCACAAAGCGGCGGTAGCAATACGGCTGCGGGCGGGACATCACGCGGAACGGGCACCGAGGACTTATCTCAGGGCCCTGATCGTGGACAGGCACGCGGTGTGATGGAAGAAACAGTACCTTCTGCTTCTCCGGCCTCATCGTATATTGGTGGTCCGGGCTCCTCGGGCGCCCGCGCGAACCCGGCGGAGGCCCGACGTACGGCACTGGGTGGTCCGGGGGCACTGAACAGCCAGGGGACACCGTTCCAGGTGATGAACAGTGGCCAGACGACCGGGACTCCCGCGTCTACCAGTACTTCGCGCTCGTCGGAGGGTGTCGGAATCAATACAGCTGTGGGCTCGTCACAGGGCGTCGGAATCAATACGGCTCCGGGTTCGTCACAGGGTGCCGGAAACAATATGCCTTCGGTTTCGTCACAGAGCGGGGGTAGTAATACAGCTACGGGCGGGACATCGCGCAGTACGGGGTCACAAAACCCTGATCGCACATTGTCTCAGGGCTCCGATAGCGGACAGGCCCGCGGTGTGAAAGGGGGGGCAGCCCCTTCAGCTTCTCCGGCCTCATCGTATATCGGCGGTCCGGGTTCTTCTGGTGCACGCGCGAACCCGGCGGAGGCACGACGTACGGCGCAGGAGGGGCCGGGGGCACTGAACAGCCAGGGGACACCGTTCCAGGGGATGAACAGTGGCCAGACGACCGGGACGCCGGCGTCAACCGGTACTACGGACTCGTCGCAGGGCATCGGAAATAATACGCCTTCGGTTTCGTCACAGAGCGGCGGTAGTAATACCGCTACGGGCGGGACACCGCGCGGTACGGGGTCACAAAACCCTGAGCGCACCTCATCACCGGGAGTCGATAATGGACAGGCTCGCGGTGTGACAGGGGGCACTGCACCTTCTGCCTCTCCGGCCTCATCGTATATCGGTGGCCCGGGATCTTCGGGCGCCCGCGCGAACCCGGCGGAGGCACGACGTACGGCGCAGGGTGGTCCGGGGGCACTGAACAGTCAGGGGACACCGTTCCAGGGGATGAACGGTGGCCAGACGACCGGGACGCCGGCGTCTACCAGTAATTCGCGCTCGTCGGAGGGTGTCGGAATCAATACGGCTCCGGGCTCGTCACAGAACGGCGGTAGCAATACGGCTGCGGGCGGGACATCGCGCAGTACGGGGTCACAAAACCCTGAGCGCACCTCATCACCGGGAGTCGATAACGGACAGGCCCGCGGTGTGACAGGGGGGGCTGCATCTTCTGCCTCTCCGGCCTCATCGTATATCGGCGGACCGGGCTCCTCGGGCGCTCGTGCGAACCCGGCTGAGGCACGACGTACGGCGCAGGGTGGTCCGGGGGCACTGAACAGTCAGGGGACACCGTTCCAGGGGATGAACGGTGGCCAGACGACCGGGACACCGGCGTTAACCGGTACTTCGCGCTTGTCGCAGGGTGTCGGAATCAATATGGCTCCGGGCTCGTCACAGAACGGTGCTAGCAATACGGCTGCGGGCGGGACATCGCGCGGAACGGGCACCGAGGACTTATCTCAGAGCCCTGATCGTGGACAGGCACGGGGCGTGATGGAAGAAACAGTACCTTCTGCTTCTCCGGCCTCATCGTATATCGGCGGTCCGGGCTCCTCGGGTGCCCGCGCGAACCCGGCTGAGGCGTGGCGCACGGCACAGGGTGGTACTGGGGCACTGAACAGCCAGGGGACACTGTTCCAGGGGATGAACGGTGGCCAGACGACCGGGACGCCGGCGTCTACCGGTACTACGGACTCGTCACAGGGTGTCGGACTCAATACGGCTCCGGGCTCGTCACAGAACGGCGGTAGCAATATGGCTGCGGGCGGGACATCGCGCAGTACGGGGTCACAAAACCCTGAGCGCACCTCATCACCGGGAGTCGATACCGGACAGGCCCGCGGTGTGACAGGGGGGGCTGCATCTTCTGCCTCTCCGGCCTCATCGTATATCGGCGGACCGGGCTCCTCGGGCGCTCGTGCGAACCCGGCTGAGGCACGACGTACGGCGCAGGGTGGGCCGGGGGCACTGAACAGCCAGGGGACACCGTTCCAGGGGATGAACGGTGGCCAGACGACGGGGACGCCGGCGTCAACCGGTACTACGGACTCGTCGCAGGGCGTCGGAAATAATACGCCTTCGATTTCGTCACAGAGCGGCGGTAGCAATACGACTGCAGGCGGGGCATCGCGCAGAACGGGGACACAAAACCCTGAACGAACCTCATCACCGGGAGTCGATAACGGACGGGCTCGCGGTGTGACAGGGGGCGCTGCATCTTCCGCTTCTCCGACCTCATCGTATATTGGCGGTCCGGGATCTTCTGGCGCCCGCGCGAACCCGGCGGAGGCCCGACGTACGGCGCAGAGTGGTCCGGGGGCACTGAACAGCCAGGGGACACCGTTCCAGGTGATGAACAGTGGCCAGACGACCGGGACTCCCGTGTCTACCAGTACTTCGCGCTCGTCGGAGGGTGTCGGAATCAATACGGCTGTGGGCTCGTCACAGGGCGTCGGAATCAATACGGCTCCGGGTTCGTCACAGGGTGCCGGAATCAATACCGCTCCGGGCTCGTCACAAAGCGGCGGTAGCAATACGGCTGCGGGCGTGACATCGCGCGGAACGGGCACCGAGGACTTATCTCAGAGCCCTGATCGTGGACAGGCCCGCGGCGTGAAGGAAGAAACAGTACCTTCTGCTTCTCCGGCCTCATCGTATATCGGCGGTCCGGGATCTTCAGGTGCACGCGCGAACCCGGCGGAGGCCCGACGTACGGCACAGGGTGGTCCGGGGATACTGAACAGCCAGGGGACACCGTTCCAGGGGATGAACGGTGGCCAGACGACGGGGACGCCGGCGTCAACCGGTACTACGGACTCGTCGCAGGGCGTCGGAAATAATACGCCTTCGATTTCGTCACAGAGCGGCGGTAGCAATACGACTGCAGGCGGGGCATCGCGCAGAACGGGGACACAAAACCCTGAACGCACCTCATCACCGGGAGTCGATAACGGACGGGCTCGCGGTGTGACAGGGGGCGCTGCATCTTCCGCTTCTCCGACCTCATCGTATATTGGTGGTCCGGGATCTTCTGGCGCCCGCGCGAACCCGGCGGAGGCACGACGTACGGCGCAGAGTGGTCCGGGGGCACTGAACAGCCAGGGGACACCGTTCCAGGTGATGAACAGTGGCCAGACGACCGGGACTCCCGTGTC